>NZ_CP029043.1:2762205-3981911 GCF_003074055.1 Streptomyces nigra
CGCCGACCCCGTCCGGCCCGGTGACCTGGCATCCGCACGCACGCCAGACCAGCTACGTCGCCGAGGGCGACCTCGCCGAGGACACCACCGGCGCCGCGTACACCGGCCAGGTCACCTCCTGGCGGTATCTGACCGCGCTGGACGTCCTCAGCAACGAGTCGGACGGCACCGTCGTCGTCTTCGGGGACTCCCTCACCGACGGCATCACGTCCACGCTGAACGCCAACCGCCGCTGGACGGACGTCCTCGCCCGCCGGCTGCGCACCGCGATCGCGGCCGGCCAGGAGCTGCCCCGCTACAGCGTCGTCAACCAGGGCATCAGCGGCAACCAGGTCCTGGCCAGCGGCACCGGCCGCCCCGCCGACAACCAGGCCGGCCTCGGCCGCTACCACCGGGACGTGCTGTCCCGCACCGGCGTCAAGGTCGTCGTCATCGACCTCGGCGTCAACGACATCCTGCGCAACCCCGGCGTCGCCGACCCCGAGAGCATCCTCGACGGGCTGCGCACCCTGGTCCGGCAGGGCCACGCCCGCGGACTGAAGGTCGTCGGCGCGACCCTGATGCCCTTCCAGGGGCACCGCGGCTACACGGACGCCCGCGAGCAGGTGCGGCAGCAGATCAACGCGCAGATCCGCGCGGGACGCGTCTTCGACGCGGTCGTCGACTTCGACGCGGCGGTGCGCGACCCGTACAACCCGCGCCGGCTGCGCGCCGACTACGACTCGGGCGACCATCTGCACCCCAGCGACCGCGGCTACCAGCGGATGGCGGAGAGCTTCGACCTCGGCCTGCTGAAGGGCGCGGCCCCCGCCGAGCTCTAGCCAAGGGCTGTCCCTCAGTCAGACGCCTCGCGCCGCCCGGCCTTGCGCTCCAGCTTCTCGCGGCGGCGCTCCTCGCGCAGTTCCTGCTTCTGGGCGCGGGTCAGCTTGCGCTCCACGCCGACCCCGCCCCAGAACGCGAACCCGGACACGATCACCCGGGGCCCGCCGGGATCGCCGAGGACGCCGTTCTCCCGGTGGTCGAAGCCGCCCATGACGCCGACGCCGCGCACCACGACCTCCACGCCGGGCGGCACGATCACCTGCACCCCGCCCATGACGGCCACGCAGTTGATCCGGATCTCGCGGTCCGCGAAGTCCGCGTCGCGCAGATCGATCTCCCCGCCGCCCCAGAACGCCACGCAGTTGAGCCGCTTCGGCGCCGTCCACCGCCCCTTGCGCTGGAACCCGGACAGCACGGCGACCGCCCACGACGGGGAGTCGTCACCGCCGACGATCCGTCCCGGCCACGGCTCGTCCGCCGTCGCCGGGCGCTTCACCATGTCGACCCGCGGCCCGGGCGCCGCGCCGGCCGGCAGATCCCGGGTCAGCGGCTCCAACTCGCCGTAGGTGCGGGCCCGGTAGGTGGCGTCCAGCCGTTCCTCGAACTCCTCCATGTCGAGCCGCCCCTCCGCGAGGGCGTCCCTCAGGACCTCGGCGACCCGTTCACGGTCGCTGTCGGAGGCGCGCAGCTCCGGGGCGTTGTCGGTCATGACAGCAGCCTACGAGCAACTCCCGCCCGGGGGCTATGAGATGACCCGTCCGGCGCCCTCGACCGGCGGCCCGGACGGGTCGGCCGAGGTCCGCAGCATCCGCGCGATCACGGCCTCGATGTCCGGCTCCCGCACCGACAGGTCCACCAGCGGGTAGTCGGCGGCGATCCGCGCCACCAGCACCGCCGCCGACTCGGACGCCGGGAACGCCAGCCACTGCCGGGGCCCGTCCACCTTCACCACCCGGGCCGGCGCCGCCTGGATCGGCGGCAGCTCACGCTCCAGGTCGACCACCAGCGTCCGTTCGCTCTCCCCGACCTCGTGCAGCCCGGCGAGCGCCCCGTCGTAGACCAGCCGCCCGTGGTCGATGACCATGACCCGGGAGCACAGCTGCTCGATGTCCTGCAGGTCGTGCGTGGTCAGCAGCACCGTGGTGCCCCGCTCGGCGTTCAGCTCCCGCAGGAAGGTCCGCACCCGCGCCTTCGACATCACGTCCAGACCGATCGTCGGCTCGTCCAGGTACAAAACCTCCGGGTCGTGCAGCAGGGCCGCCGCGATGTCCCCGCGCATCCTCTGCCCGAGGGACAGCTGCCGCACCGGCACGTCCAGCAGCTCCTCCAGACCGAGCAGATCGACGAGCCGGTCCAGGTTCTCCCGGTAGCGGGCGTCCGGGATCCGGTACATCCGGTGCATCAGCCGGTACGAGTCGATCAGCGGCAGGTCCCACCACAGCGTGGTGCGCTGCCCGAACACCACCCCGATCCGGTGCGCCAGCCGGGTCCGCTCACGGGACGGGTCGATCCCGGCCACGCGCAGCCGGCCGCCGCTCGGCGTCAGGATCCCGGTCAGCATCTTGATCGTCGTCGACTTCCCGGCGCCGTTCGGCCCGATGTAGCCCACCATCTCGCCGCGCGCCACCCGGAAGGAGATCGAGTCGACCGCCCGCACTTGGCGCCGCTCCCGCTTCAGAAAACCCGTCCTGCGGCGGACGTCGAAGACCTTCTCGACCCCGTCGACCTCGATGAACGCCTCGTCCTCCATGCCCGCTCCTCAGCTCCCCGTGCTCTGGTACGCCCGCAGCCCCGCCCGCCACGCCAGCCCCGCCGCCGCACAGCACACCGCCGCGACCAGCGGTGACACGTACGCCGTCCAGCCGGGCAGCGCCACCGGGTACGGCCGCCCCAGCACATGCGCGGCCGGCACCCAGTTGACGAAGGCCAGCGGCAGCGTGAACGTCACACCCCGCACCAGGTCCTTGCCGAACACCGTCGGCGGATACTGCAGCAGCGTCGTCCCGCCGTACGTGAACGCGTTCTGCACCTCGGCCGCGTCCTGCGCGACGATCTGGAACGCCGCGCCCGCCACGAACACCGCGCCGAAGATCACCGCGCCGCTCACCACCATCACCGGCACCAGCAGCACCTTCGCCGCCGTCCACTCCACGTCCACCGCCGACAGCGCCCAGCCCAGCACCGCCAGACCCTGCGTGATCCGGCCCAGCCGGCGCAGCGCGAAACGGTCCGCGCCGACCTGCGCGAGCACCGGCACCGGACGCACCAGCAGCACGTCGAACGACCCGTCCCGCATCCGGGCGCCCAGCACGTCCATCGAGCCCAGCACCAGATCCGCGATCCCGAACGCCGTCACCGACAGCCCGTACAGGAACGCCACCTCCGGCAGCGTCCAGCCGCCCAACGTGTCGACCTGCGAGAACATCAGCAGGATCCCGACGAAGTCCAGCCCCGTCAGCAGCAGATTCCCCACCACCGTGACCAGGAAGGACGTCCGGTACGTCATGCTGGACCGCACCCACATCCCGGCGATCAGCCCGTAGGCCCGCAGCCCCTCCCGCACCGCGCCGCGCTCAGCCACCCTGCACCACCACCCGCCGTGTCGCCGCAGACTGCAGCGCCCGCCCCGCCGCCAGCAGCACCACCGCCCAGCCCGCCTGGAAGGCCAGCGCCCCCGGTACCGACGTCTCCCCCATCAGCACGTCCGCCGGCATCTGCAGCTGCGCCGCCCACGGCAGCACCCGCACCACCTCGCCGAACGCCCCCGGGAACGCGTTCAGCGGCAGCACCATGCCCGAGAAGAAGATGCCCGCGATCATCAGGGCCTGGTTCACCCCCGTGCCGTCCATCAGCCAGAACACGCTCAGCGCCACCAGATAGCGGATCGCGAAACTCACTATTCCGGCCAGCAGCAGAGCCACCGTGAACGCCGCCCACCGGGCCACGTCCGTGGGCAGCGCCATCGGGAAGAACAGCGCCCCGAACAGGAACGGCACCACCCCCCGGCCCAGCAGCTGGAACGCCGCCCGCCCCAGATCCCCGGCCAGCCACCACAGCTGCAGATCCGCCGGCCGGTACAGATCGACCGCGATCTCCCCGGTGCGGATCCGCTCCATCAGCTCCTTCTCCGCGCCCCCGCCCTGGATCGCCAGCGTCGCGAACAGACACTGCCCCAGCCAGACGTAGGTGACGGCCTGCGCCTGGTCGTATCCGCCGAGCCCCGGCCGCTCCTCCCACAGCGCCAGATAGGTGAAGACGAGGATGACGCCGAAGACGGTGTTGGTGAACACCCCGGCCGCCGTGGCCAGCCGATAGGTCGCGTACCGCCGGAACCCTCCGGCCGCGACGGCCAGATACAACCGCCCCGCACCCACGCCCACCGCCCTCTCGCCCGCACCGGCACCGAAGCGCAGGAGCCTAATGGCGGCACGGCACGGCCTGCCAGCCGATTTCCGGGGCACCCTGAGGCGAGAGCCCGCTCACTTTCCCCCAACACGCGCGCCTTTCCGGGAACGGAACACCCGGCGCGAGAGTCTTCAATGGGGGCGCAGCAGGCGTACGAGGGCGTACGGGAAGTACGACGTGAATCAGGAGTCCGAGCACGACATGAGCGAAGAGCCGCAGCCACAGCCGCAGCAGCCGGCCGGGAAGCAGAAGAGACCCCCGCGCACGGGCTGGCGACGCATCGTCCCGACCTGGCGCATGGTCCTCGGCACCTTCGTCATCGGCGTGCTCCTGCTCGCCGGCCTGTTCTTCCTCGGCTACTCCCTGGTCAAGATCCCGCCCGCCAACGCGCTCGCCACCAAGCAGGCCAACGTCTACCTGTACGCCGACGGCTCCGTGATCGCCCGCGACGGCGAGGTCAACCGGGAGAACGTCACCCTCGCCCAGATGTCCAAGCCCGCCCAGCACGCCATCCTGGCCGCCGAGGACCGCGACTTCTACACCGAGTCCGCCGTCGACCCCAAGGCCATGCTGCGCGCCGCCTGGAACACCGCCACCGGCAAGGGCAAGCAGTCCGGCTCCACGATCACCCAGCAGTACGTCAAGAACTACTACCTGCGCCAGGAGCAGACCGTCACCCGCAAGGTGAAGGAGTTCTTCATCGCGATCAAGCTCGACCGCGAGAAGAGCAAGGACGACATCCTCGAGGGCTACCTCAACACCAGCTTCTTCGGCCGCAACGCCTACGGCATCCAGGCCGCCGCCCAGGCCTACTACGGCATGGACGCCAAGGACCTCGACGCCGCCCACGCCGCCTATCTGGCCGCCCTGGTCAACGCCCCCAGCGAGTACGACGTCGTCGCCCACCCGGAGAACAAGGCCGGCGCCGTCGCCCGCTGGAACTACGTCCTCGACGGCATGGTCACCAAGGGCTGGCTCAGCGCCTCCGAACGCGCCGGGCTGAAGTTCCCGATGCCGAAGGAGTCCGCGACCTCCACCGGACTGTCCGGACAGCGCGGCTACATCGTGCGGACCGTCCAGGACTATCTGATCCGCAACCGGATGGTCGACAAGGAGGACCTCGAGTTCGGCGGCTACCGCATCACCACCACACTCGAGAAGAAGCGCCAGGACGCCTTCGTCGACGCCGTGAACGACAAGCTGATGTCCAAGCTGGACAAGAAGGACCGCAAGGTCGACAACTACGTCCGCGCGGGCGGCGCGTCCGTCGACCCGAAGACCGGCAAGGTCGTCGCGATGTACAACGGCATCGACTACGTCAAGCAGTACACCCCGAACGCCACCCGCCGGGACTTCCAGGTCGGCTCCACCTTCAAGCCGTTCGTGTTCACCGCCGCCGTCGAGAACGAGTCGACCACCCGCGACGGCCGCCCCATCACCCCCAACACCATCTACGACGGCACCAACCGGCGCCCCGTGCAGGGCTGGCAGGGCAAGTACTACGCCCCCGCCAACGAGGACGACGTCTCCTACGGCGACATCTCCGTGCGCTCCGCCACCAACAAGTCCGTCAACGCCGTGTACGCCCAGATGGCCGTCGACGTCGGCCCCGAGAAGGTCAAGGACACCGCGGTCGAGCTCGGCCTGCCCTCGGCCACCCCCGACCTGGAGCCCTACCCCTCGATCGCGCTCGGCACCGCCACCGCCAGCGTCCTGGACATGGCGGAGGCCTACGCGACCCTCGCCAACCACGGCAAGCGCGGCACCTACACGATGATCGAGAAGGTCACCAAGGACGGCGCCGAGGTCGTCGAACTCCCCACGCGCAAGCCCTCCCAGGTCGTCAGCCGCGAGGCCGCCGACACCACGACCTCGATCCTGCAGAGCGTCGTCGACAGCGGCACCGCGACCGCCGCCCAGGCCGCCGGCCGGCCCGCCGCGGGCAAGACCGGCACCGCCGAGGAGGACACCGCGGCCTGGTTCGCCGGCTACACCCCCGACCTCGCCACCGTCGTCGCCGTCATGGGCCAGGACCCCGTCACCGCCAAGCACAAGTCGCTGTACGGCGTCATGGGCCTCGACCGGATCAACGGCGGCGGGGCGCCCACCGAGATCTGGGCGCAGTACACCAAGGCCGCCCTGAAGGGGAAGCCGGTCACCGACTTCGACCTGGAGCTCCAGGAGAACGCCGAGGTTCCCCAGTACCCCACCGCCGACCCGACGCAGGGTGACGAGGACGAGGGCGACGAGGACGAAGGCCCCTCCGGGGAGCCGACCTCCGGCACCGAGGGACAGACCGGCGGCGAGACGCCGGGCGGCCCCGACGGCGGCACCAGCACCGGCCAGGACGGCGGCACGGACACCGGCGGCACGACCGACGGAGGCACCACGGACGGCGGCCAGGACGGCGGCACATCCGACGGCGGTACGACCGACGGCGGCACCGGCGGCCCGGGCGGCGCCGACGCCGGCACCACCACCGGCCAGGACGGCGGCACGAACACCGGGGGGCCGGGGACGACGGGCACGACGGCGGGCTTCCCCACCAGAAGGCCATAGCGGGCTCTCAGTGGCCGCCGGTCGCCTTCAGCCCCACGACGGCGACCAGCAGCAGACAGACGAAGAAGATCCGCGCCGCGGTGACCGGCTCCCCCAGCACCCCCATGCCGACCACCGCGGCACCGGCCGCGCCGATCCCGACCCACACCCCGTAGGCCGTGCCGATGGGCAGCGAACGGGCGGCGTACGACAGCAGCAGCATGCTCGCGACGATGCCCGCGCCCGTGAACAGGCTGGGGACGAGCCGGGTGAAACCGTCGGTGTACTTCATGCCCACCGACCAGGCGACCTCGAGCAGACCGGCGACGACGAGCAGCACCCAGGCCATGACGGAAACCTCCGAGACGTGACGACGACGTGGAAACGGGTGCGTCGTCTTTGCCTGCGTCCCGGTACGGCGCGTCTCGTCGGGCACCCCCCACGCTAGCAAGCCCACGGAAGAGGGGGCCGGTGACGCTGGTCACCGACCCCCTCTTCCGGTCTCACAGATAGAGCCCCGTGGAGTCCTCCGACCCCTCGAACCGGTCGGCGGCCACCGCGTGCAGATCGCGCTCGCGCATCAGCACGTACGCGACACCGCGCACCTCCACCTCGGCACGGTCCTCCGGGTCGAACAGGACCCGGTCGCCCGGCTCCACGGTACGTACGTTCTGCCCCACCGCGACGACCTCGGCCCAGGCCAGCCGACGGCCCACGGCGGCCGTCGCGGGGATCAGGATGCCGCCACCGGAACGCCGCTCACCCTCGCTGGTGTCCTGCCGCACGAGTACGCGGTCGTGGAGCATCCGAATGGGCAGCTTGTCGTGTTGGGTGCTGTGCTCGTTTCTGTTGGCGCTCACGTCTCGAACCTACCTGCCTGTGCCGCCGGTGCACGCCGCCGGGTCGGGCCCTCAGCCCTTGCGGCGCCGGGTGCCGAGAGCCAGCAGCCCGACCAGTCCGACCGCGACGAGCGCGACCGGCACGATGCGCTCCAGACGGGGCGCGCCCTCCTCGTCGGTGAACTTGGCCCTGACGTCGCTCACGGCCCGGTTGACGCCCACGTAGGCCCGTCCGAGCGTGTGGTCGATGTTCGCCACGACCTTGGCCTTGGCGTCGCCCACGATCGTCTTCGGGTGCACCCGCACCCCGATCTCATCGAGCGTCTCCGCCAGCACAGCGCGGCGGGCCTTGATGTCCGCCTCGATCTGTGCCGGGGTCCTGGTGTCCGACGTCTCCGCCACCGTACGGCCTCCGAAGTGAACTGATGATGTTTCCGGACAGTCTGTCAGCTCTACGGCGAACCGCACCGTCAGGCTCCCCGGTTACGCTGGTCCGATGAGCGAGCGACTCCAGCCGGGGGACGTGGCCCCCGCCTTCACCCTTCCCGACGCCGACGGCAACGAGGTGTCCCTTGCGGACCACAAGGGCCGCAAGGTCATCGTCTACTTCTACCCCGCCGCCCTGACGCCCGGCTGCACCAAGCAGGCCTGCGACTTCACGGACAACCTGGAGCTGCTGACCGGCGCCGGTTACGACGTCATCGGGGTATCCCCCGACAAGCCGGAGAAACTCGCCAAGTTCCGCGACAAGGAGTCCCTGAAGGTCACGCTGGTCGCCGACCCGGACAAGAAGGTCCTGGAGGCGTACGGCGCCTTCGGCGAGAAGAAGCTGTACGGCAAGACGGTGGTCGGCGTCATCCGCTCGACGGTCGTCGTCGACGAGGAGGGCAAGGTCGAACGCGCCCTCTACAACGTGAAGGCCACCGGCCACGTCGCCAAGATCATCAAGGATCTGGGCATCTGACGCCTGCGGGCGCGCCCCGACGGCTCCCACCCGGCCACCCCGGTGGGAGCCGTTCCGCTTTCCGTGCGTGACTCCCCCCCGGATCGACTCGTTGATCCGTACGAGCCGCGAACGGGCGGTCGAGTCCGGGGAGGGACGCGATGGGGGCGGGCATGGAGCGTGGGGGCGTGAAGTGGACGCGAGACGTGCTCCAGGAGGCGGTCACGGCCTCGACGAACATGTCCCAGGTCCTCCGCCACCTCGGCCTGGACGTGGTGGGCGGCCACCACACGCACATCAGCCGCCGCATCAAGGCGTACGGCATCGACACGTCGCACTTCCGCCTCCCCTCCCGGCGCGGCCGGCCGTGGCAACGGCGTACGCCCGAGAAGTTCCTGGTCGAGCAGCCCTCCGGTGAGGCCCGGCGCATCCCGAGCGACCGGCTCAAGTGGGCGATGGCGGCGGTGGGCGTACCCGAGCGGTGCGCGTTGTGCGGTACGCCGCCGGCCTGGCGAGGCCGCCCGCTCCCCCTGGAGGTCGATCACATCGACGGCAACTGGCGCGACAACCGCATCGGCAATCTCCGGCTGCTGTGTCCCAATTGCCATGCGACGACGGACGGGTACCGGGGCCGGGCCAAGCGGCGGGCCGGGAAGGGTGCGGCGTGAGGGCGGCCGGGGCACAGGAGCGCCCCACCGTCGAGGAGCTGCGCGAGGCGGTGGCCCGGTCGGAGTCGCTCGCCGCAGTCCTGCGTCTGCTCGGGCGCCCCGACAACGGCGGTCAGCGAATTCTCCTGCGGCGGTGGCTGTCCGAGGCCGGCATCTCGACGGCGCACTTCCTGGGCCGGGGCCATCGACGCGGGAGGCCGGGCGTGGTCCCGCTCAAGCGTCCCGAGGAAATCCTGGTCCGGCACGAGGGCGGCCGTCGGACGAGGACGGTGCTGCTGCGCCGGGCGCTGCGCGAGATCGGCGTGCCGGAGGCGTGCGCCGAGTGCGGTACGGGGCCGGAGTGGCTCGGGAAGCCGATGACCCTGGAGGTCGACCACATCAACGGCAACCCGAGCGACGACCGGCGGGAGAATCTGCGGCTACTGTGTCCCAACTGCCACGCCACCACGGCGACGTGGTGCCGGGGCGGCCGTCGCCCTTCCCCTCAATGAGCCGATGCACGACCGGTACGATGTGCGTGCATGCGGCCGTGGCGGAATTGGCCTACGCGCAACACTTAGGATGTTGTGGGAGAAATCCCTTGAGGGTTCGAGTCCCTCCGGCCGCACACCTGTGATTCGAAGGTCCGCCCGCTGTCGGGCGGACCTTCGTCGTTCAGCCCAGCAGTTCGCGGACCACCGGGGCCAGGGCGCGGAACGCCTTGCCTCGGTGGCTGATGGCGTTCTTCTCGGCGGGGGTGAGTTCCGCGCAGGTGCGGGTGTCGCCGTCGGGCTGGAGGATCGGGTCGTAGCCGAAGCCGTTGGTGCCGGACGGACTGTGGCGCAAGGTGCCGTCGAGCCGGCCCTCGACGACGCGTTCGGTGCCGTCGGGGAGGGCGAGGGCGGCGGCGCAGGCGAAGTGGGCGGCTCGGTGGCGGTCGTCGATGTCGCCGAGCTGGGCGAGGAGCAGATCGAGGTTGGCCTGGTCGTCGCCGTGCTTGCCGGCCCAGCGGGCGGAGAAGATGCCGGGGGCGCCGCCGAGGACGTCGACGCAGAGGCCGGAGTCGTCGGCGACGGCGGGCAGTCCGGTGGCCTGGGCGAGGGCGTGGGCTTTGAGGAGGGCGTTCTCGGCGAAGGTGACGCCGGTTTCCTTGACGTCGGGGATCTCGGGGTAGGCGTCCGCGCCGACGAGTTCGTGGTGGAGTCCTGCGTCGGCGAGGATGGCCCGGAGTTCGGAGATCTTTCCGGCGTTGCGGGTGGCGAGGATCAGGCGGGTCATGGCCCCCAGTATGGCGGCCTGCCGTGGGCGCCGGTCAGGGCGTGCAGACCTTGGTGAGTTCGCCGGCGGCGTCGGTGACGGGGCTGATGTCGGGGGTCTCGTCGCCGTTCTCGATGGCGTCGCGGACGTTGGTGACGGCCTTCTGGAGGTCGTCGACGGCCTTGTTGACGTCGGCGTCGTCGGTCTGGTCGCCGATCTCGCCGAGGTTCTTGTCGATGGAGGTGAGCGATTCCTCGAGCTGGGTGGGGTCGTCGCTCGCGTTCTCCACGGCCTGCTGGAGTTCGGTGACGCTGTCGGCGATGGCGTCGGCGGTCTTGACGCAGTCCATCGCCTTGCTGACGGCGTCGCAGCCGGTGGTGAGCCCGGTGGTGAGGGCCAGTGCCGCGACGGCTGCGGCGGCTGTGGCGATGCGGCTCCGGCGGCGTCGGCTCGTGGCCATGGTGGTCGTTCCCCTCCCTGCGCGGGCCTCGCGGGCCCCCGTGCACTGGCCGGGCGCACAGCGGTGTGCCGTACGCCCGTACCCGTAGTGACGCCGGGGAGGGCGGTGCGGTTGCCCGGGCCGGCCCGGTGTCTTGGTTTGTTCTTTACTGTTCGAGGACGGCGTCGAGGGCCTTGCGCTGGAGGTCGGCGAGTTCGGTGCAGCCGGCGACGGCGAGGTCGAGCAGGGTGTCGAGTTCGGCGCGGGCGAAGGGTTCGGCCTCGGCGGTGCCCTGGACCTCGACGAAGCGGCCGTCGCCGGTGCAGACGACGTTCATGTCGGTGTCGGCCTTGACGTCTTCCTCGTAGCGCAGGTCGAGGAGGGGGACCCCGTCGACGATGCCGACCGAGACGGCGCTGACGGTGCCGGTGAGGGGCTTGCGGGCAGGCTTGATGAGCTTGCGGCCCTGGGCCCAGCCGATGGCGTCGGCGAGGGCGACGTAGGCGCCGGTGATGGCGGCGGTGCGGGTGCCGCCGTCGGCCTGGAGGACGTCGCAGTCGAGGACGACGGTGTTCTCGCCGAGGGCCTTGTAGTCGATGACGGCGCGCAGGGACCGGCCGATGAGGCGGCTGATCTCGTGGGTGCGGCCGCCGATCCTGCCGCGGACGGATTCGCGGTCGCCGCGGGTGTTGGTGGCGCGGGGCAGCATGGCGTACTCCGCGGTGACCCAGCCTTCGCCGCTGCCCTTGCGCCAGCGCGGGACGCCTTCGGTGAAGGAGGCGGTGCACAGCACCTTGGTGTCGCCGAAGGAGACGAGGACGGAGCCTTCTGCGTGCTTGCTCCAGGCGCGTTCGATGGTGACCGGGCGGAGCTGGTCGGGGGTGCGGCCGTCGATGCGGGGCTGTGAGGACATGGCCCGAGCCTAGCGGGACGGGCGAAGGGCCCTTCCCACCTGGGGAGGGCCCTTCAGGGGGTGAAGCCGGGGACGATGCCCGCGCTTCACATCATGTCTTCGATCTCCGCGGCGATCGGGTCCGCGTCGGTGCCGATGACGACCTGGATGGCGGTGCCCATCTTGACGACGCCGTGGGCGCCCGCGGCCTTGAGGGCGGCCTCGTCGACGAGCGAGGCGTCGCTGACCTCGGTGCGGAGACGGGTGATGCAGCCCTCGATCTCCTCGATGTTGTCGATGCCGCCGAGCCCGGCGACGATCTTCTCAGCCTTGCTGGCCATGTTGCCTCTCCCTGATCCGAACCGCTTGGTCGCAGTAACCCACAGTTGGCCCATCTTCGCGAGCGGTCGTGCCGTCTGTGTCGAAGGATGGCCTTCACGACAGCGGAACCGTCCGTCGACTGGTCTACACCACCAGGGGGACGCCCGACAAACCGCCCACTGACGACAGGGGTTCGGATGACTGCCGACAGTACGGTCAGCCCCGGGCGGGCCCGTTGGAACAGGCTGTTCCAGGGGCTGCAGAAGATGGGGCGCAGTCTTCAGCTGCCGATCGCGGTGCTGCCGGCCGCGGGCATCCTGAACCGGCTGGGGCAGCCGGATGTGTTCGGGGACGACGGTCTGGGGTGGACCGATGTCTCGCGGGTGATGGTGGGGGCGGGCAGCGCGCTGCTGGACGGTTCGCTGGGGCTGCCGCTGCTGTTCTGTGTGGGTGTGGCCATCGGCATGGCGAAGAAGTCGGACGGGTCGACGGCGCTGGCGGCGGTGGCGGGGTTCCTCGTCTACTACACGGTGCTGCGGCAGTTCCCGGACGACTGTCCGGAGGGGTCGAAGGCGGTCCCGAACGTGGGCTGTCAGTTGCAGGACGGCTCGGTGACGGTCTTCGAGTTCCAGAATCCGGGGGTGTTCGGCGGCATCGTGATGGGGCTGCTCTCGGCGTTCTTCTGGGCGCGGTTCCACCGGACGAAGCTGGTGGACTGGCTGGGCTTCTTCAACGGCCGCCGGCTGGTGCCGATCATCATGGCGTTCGTGGCGATCGTGTTCGCGGCGCTGTGTCTGTGGGTGTGGCCGCCGATCGGTGACGCGCTGGAGAGCTTCAGCGACTGGATGACGGGTCTGGGGGCGTGGGGCGCGGGTGTCTTCGGGATCGCGAACCGTGCGCTGCTGGTGGTGGGGCTGCACCAGTTCCTGAACGTGCCCATCTGGTTCCAGTTCGGCACGTTCACGACGCCGGATGGCCGGGTGGTGCACGGCGACATCAACATGTTCCTGGCGGGCGACCCGGACGCCGGCCAGTTCACCTCGGGGTTCTTCCCGATCATGATGTTCGCGCTGCCGGCGGCGGCGCTGGCCATCACGCACTGCGCCCGCCCGCAGCGCCGCAAGGAGGTCGGCGGTCTGATGCTGTCGGTGGCGCTGACGTCGTTCGTCACCGGGATCACCGAGCCGATCGAGTACTCGTTCCTGTTCGTGGCACCGCTGCTGTACGCGGTGCACGCGCTGCTGACGGGTGTGTCGATGGCGGTGACGTGGGGGCTGGGGGTGCACGACGGGTTCAGCTTCTCGGCGGGGCTGATCGACTACGTCATCAACTGGAATCTGGCGACGAGACCGTGGGCGATCATCCCGATCGGGTTGTGCTTCGCCGTCGTCTACTACGCGATCTTCCGGTTCGCGATCACCAGGTTCGACCTGAAGACGCCGGGCCGGGAGGCGGAAGAGGAAGTGGAGGACGTCACCAAGGTCTGAGGCGCCGGACGAAGGCCACGGGGGGCCTCCGCAAAGCTCCGAACAAGGCCTCATAACGGTCCGGGCAACGCTCGGGAATCGCGGGTTCCTTATCGCACCTTCATCGTGTACAACAGGTCTACACCACTGAGTGGTGTAGACCACCACCCGATGGAGGAAGTCTATGAGCACCGCCACCTCGCCAACGGCGGCCCCCACGAAGAAGTGGGGATCAGGCCTGATCCAGGGCCTTCAGAAGGTCGGCCGCAGCCTTCAGCTCCCGATCGCCGTGCTGCCGGCCGCCGGTCTGCTGCTCCGCTTCGGCCAGCCCGACGTGTTCGGCAAGGACGGACTCGGCTGGGACAAGGTCGCCGCCGTGTTCGCCACCGCGGGCGGTGCGATCTTCGACAACCTCCCGATGCTGTTCTGCATCGGTGTCGCGATCGGCTTCGCGAAGAAGGCCGACGGCTCCACCGCGCTGGCCGCGCTGGTCGGCTTCCTGGTCTACAGCAACGTGCTGAAGGCGTTCCCCGTCACCGAGGCGAAGGTCCAGGCCGGCGAGGACATAGCCGCGACGTACAACAACCCCGGTGTCCTCGGCGGCATCATCATGGGTCTGCTGGCCGCCGTGCTGTGGCAGCGCTACCACCGCAAGAAGCTGGTGGACTGGCTGGGCTTCTTCAACGGCCGCCGGCTCGTGCCGATCATCATGGCCTTCGTCGGCACCGCGATGGGTGTCTTCTTCGGCCTGGTCTGGGAGCCGATCGGTGAGGTCATCTCCGACTTCGGCGAGTGGATGACCGGTCTCGGCGCCGTCGGCGCGGGTCTGTTCGGTCTGATCAACCGCGCGCTGATCCCGGTCGGCATGCACCAGTTCGTGAACACCGTCTCCTGGTTCCAGCTGGGCGACTTCACGAACGCCGCCGGTGACGTCGTCCACGGTGACCTGAACCGCTTCTTCGCCGGTGACCCGACCGCCGGTCAGTTCATGTCCGGCTTCTTCCCGATCATGATGTTCGGCCTGCCGGCCGCCGCCATCGCCATCGCGCACAGCGCCCGTCCCGAGCGCCGCAAGGCCGTGATGGGCATGATGATCTCGCTGGCGCTGACCTCCTTCGTGACCGGTGTGACCGAGCCGATCGAGTTCGCGTTCATGTTCATCGCGCCGGTGCTGTACGTGATCCACGCGGTGCTCACCGCCCTGTCGATGGCGATCACCTGGGCGCTCGGTGTCCACGCGGGCTTCACCTTCTCGGCGGGCTTCATCGACTACTTCCTGAACTGGAACCTGGCGACCAAGCCCTGGCTGATCATCCCGATCGGTCTCGTCTTCGCCGCGATCTACTACTCCGTCTTCCGCTTCGCCATCACGAAGTGGAACCTCCCCACCCCGGGCCGCGAGCCCGAGGAGGAGATCGAGGACCTCACCAAGGCGTGACCCCGACGGCATGACGAAGGCCCCGGAACTCTCACGGTTCCGGGGCCTTCGCCGTACGGTCCTCAGATCTCGTACGTCCGGCCGGGCGCCGCCAGCGACACCGGGCCGTCGTAGACCTCGCGGGCGTCGGCGAGGTTGACCTCGGGGTTCGTCCACGGCGGGATGTGGGTGAGGACCAGGTGCCGGGCGCCCGCGCGGGCCGCCGACTGCCCCGCCTCGCGACCGTTGAGGTGCAGGTCGGGGATGCTCTCCTTGCCGTGCGTGAAAGCCGCCTCGCACAGGAACAGGTCGGCGTCGCGGGCGAGTTCGTCCAGGGCGGTGCTGATGCCGGTGTCACCGGAGTAGGTCAGCACCCGGCCGCCGTGCTCGATCCGGATGCCGTACGCCTCCACCGGGTGGGCCACGCGTTCGGTGTGCACCGTGAACGGGCCGATGTCGAAGGTGGACGGCTTGACCGTGTGGAAGTCGAAGACCTCGCTCATCGACGACGCGGTGGGGGTGTCGGCGTAGGCGGTGGTCAGCCGGTGCTCGGTGCCCTCGGGGCCGTAGACCGGGATGGGCTCGCAGCGCCCGCCGTCGTGCCGGTAGTAGCGCGCCACGAAGTACGCGCACATGTCGATGCAGTGGTCGGCGTGCAGGTGGCTGAGGTAGATCGCGTCGAGGTCGTAGAGACCGCAGTGGCGCTGCAGCTCGCCCAGGGCGCCGTTGCCCATGTCGAGGAGCAGCCGGAAGCCGTCGGCCTCTACGAGGTAGCTCGAGCAGGCCGATTCCGCGGACGGGAACGACCCCGAGCAGCCGACGACGGTGAGCTTCATGAGCCAGAAACCTCCGCTGGCGGGAAATCCGGAAGATCGGGGATGGGGGCGTCGGGGGTCGTGCGGTTCGTCGAGCGTAAGGCGCAAAACCTCCGGTCGCTCCTCCGCACAGCTCTGTTGTGGGCGAACTCACCTGACAGACGCTGCCATCCGGGTTACAGCACGCGCAGCCGTTCGATCAAGGTCCAGCCGCAGTGCGTGTCCATGCCCATGGGGCACCTCCCGGGGCTGCACCAACCGTCCCCGTCTCTCCGCCTCCGGAGTCCGGACCCGGCGGTAGGTGTGCGGCGCCGGTACCTTCGGGCGTATGGACATGTCATGGTGGCCGGCGCTCGGTGTGGTCGTGGTGCTCGCGCTGGTCGCCGCCGTGGTGGACGGCTGGGGGCGGGGCCGCAGGCCGCGGCGGGGAGACCGGCGGCCGGACCGGGAGGGGGAGGCGGAGTGAAGTCGGTCGCCGAGATCCTCGGGCACTTCGACGGGCGGGGGCGCGTCGAGATCACCCTTCGCGGCCTGCGCGTCGCGCGCGCGGGCCGGGTCGGGGCGATCGCGTACGAGTTGGGCTACGCCCTGCACTCCAGGGATGTCCGCAGCAAGAACGTGGTGCGGCTGCACTTCGTCCGGGACGACGACCCCCTGGCCCGCAGACGTGCCGAGGAGACACGGGCCCGGGTCTCGGCGGGTGGGCCGCCCTTGTGGCCCGAGGGGGCCCGCCGGCCCGGCCCGCCTCCGCCCCCGCAGCCGCCTCCGCCCCTGCCTCCGTATCTCCGCGCGGGCGACCTGCGCGGCCGCTGGGACGACGGGGCCACCCGCGCTCGCGCCCTTCCGGGCGGCGCGGGTGGCCTCGGGTGTGACCGGTGATCGTGAGGGCGGTCAGGCCCAGAGCTGGCCCTGGAGGGTCTCGATGGCTTCCTCCGTCGTCGCGGCCGTGTAGACGCCCGTCGACAGGTACTTCCAGCCGCCGTCGGCGACGACGAACACGATGTCGGCGCTCTCCCCCGCCTTCAGCGCCTTCTTGCCGACGCCGATCGCGGCGTGCAGCGCGGCACCGGTGGAGACGCCCGCGAAGATGCCCTCCTGCTGGAGGAGTTCCCGGGTGCGGGTGACCGCGTCGGCGGAGCCGACCGAGAAGCGGGTGGTCAGCACGGAGGCGTCGTACAGCTCGGGGACGAAGCCCTCGTCGAGGTTGCGCAGGCCGTAGACCAGGTCGTCGTAGCGCGGCTCGGCGGCGACGATCTTCACGTCCGGCTGGTGCTCGCGCAGATAGCGGCCGACGCCCATCAGCGTGCCCGTGGTGCCGAGCCCGGCGACGAAGTGCGTGATCGACGGGAGGTCGGCGAGGATCTCCGGGCCGGTCGTCGCGTAGTGCGCGCCCGCGTTGTCCGCATTGCCGTACTGGTAGAGCATCACCCAGTCGGGGTGCTCGGCGGAGAGCTCCTTGGCGACCCGTACGGCCGTGTTGGAGCCGCCCGCGGCCGGGGACGGGATGATCTCCGCGCCCCACATGCCGAGCAGTTCCCGGCGCTCCTGGGAGGTGTTCTCCGGCATCACGCAGACCATGCGGTAGCCCTTGAGCTTCGCGGCCATGGCGAGGGAGATGCCGGTGTTGCCGGACGTCGGCTCGAGGATCGTGCAGCCCGGGGTGAGCCGGCCGTCCTTCTCCGCCTGCTCGATCATGTGCAGGGCGGGCCGGTCCTTGATGGAGCCGGTGGGGTTGCGGTCCTCCAGCTTGGCCCAGATCCGGACGTCGTCGGACGGCGACAGCCGCGGCAGGCGCACCAGGGGGGTGTTGCCGACCGCGGCGAGGGGGGAGTCGTACCGCATCCCGATCAGGCCATACCGCCGGCCACGGCCGGCAGGATCGTGACGTTGTCGCCGTCGCTGAGCTTGGTGTTGATGCCGTCGAGGAAGCGGACGTCCTCGTCGTTCAGGTAGACGTTGACGAAGCGGCGCAGCTGCTCACCCTCCACGATGCGGGCCTGGATGCCCGTGTGGCGGGTCTCGAGGTCGGCGAACAGCTCGGCGAGGGTCTCGCCGTTGCCCTCCACCGCCTTCTGACCGTCGGTGTAGGTGCGGAGGATGGTGGGGATGCGGACCTCGATGGCCATGGGTCGGGGCTCCTGTCGGGAGTAGTCGGTCGGGGGCGCGCGGCAGCGCAGGGACAGCCGTGGGTGTGTGAGTGCGGCGCCGCGGCGCACGGCCGTACGGCGGCAGGGTGTCGCGTCAACAGATGGCGCTGGCGAGCCTGCACAGGTCGACGTGCAGCCGCGCCACGAGCAGCATGCCCGGCGTCTTCCCGCTCACGTCGTGGAGAACCATGGGGTCATCGTATCGATTCCCGGTCCGGGTCCTGGAATGTGATCCCACATCGCGGACGGTCGCGGGCCGCGTGGTGAGACCGGGCCGCCCGGACGGCCCCGCGGGGGGTCTGTCGGACGGCATCCGCGGCCGGGTCAGTAGGACTCGACGATCTTGACCTCCTCCTCCGTGACCTCGCCCTCGAGGATGCGGAAGGAGCGGAACTGGAACTCGCCGAGGCCGTCGGTGTCCGCCGTGGAGACGAGCACGTAGTGGGCGTCGGGCTCGTTCGCGTAGGAGATGTCGGTGCGCGAGGGGTAGGCCTCGGTGGCGGTGTGCGAGTGGTAGACGATCACCGGCTCCTCGTCGCGGTCGTCCATGTCGCGGTAGAGCTTGAGCAGGTCGCCGGAGTCGAACTCGTAGAACGTGGGGGACATCGCCGCGTTCAGCATCGGGATGAAGCGTTCGGGGCGGTCCGAGCCGGCCGGGCCCGCGACGACTCCGCAGGCCTCGTCCGGGTGGTCCTTGCGGGCGTGGGCGACGATCTGGTCGACGAGTGCCTGGGTGATGGTCAGCATGCGGCCAGGATAAGCAGAGGGGCCGCCCCGTACCGAGGGATGGTACGGAGCGGCCCACATGCCGGACGTGCGGTCACGTCCCGGGGGGCGTGGACGTCCTGAGCGGCGGCCGCGCGGGGCACCACGAGTGCTCCCCGCGGCCGGACGTCCGCGCCGGGATCAGCCCACCTTCTCGAGCTCCGGCTCCTCGCCGCCACGGATGGCGATCGCGGGGTTGCGGCTCTTGAGGAAGGCCCAGCCGATGCCGAGGGCGGCGGCCCAGCCGGCGGCGACGTACAGGCAGACGCGCGCGTCCTTGTCGTACGCGATCATGCAGGTCACGCCGATGAGGAAGAGCAGCGCGACCCAGCTGAACAGGGCGCCGCCGGGGGCCGGGAAGGACGACGCGCGCAGCCGGCCCGCGTCGACGGCGGCGCGGTAGCGGATGTGGCTGACGAGGATCATCATCCAGGTCCAGATGCCGGCCGCGGTGGCGACGGAGGTGACGTAGAGGAACGCCTTCTCCGGGACGACGTAGTTCAGGACGACGCCGATGCCCATGAGCGCCACGGAGACGGTGATGCCGACGGCGGGCGTCTTGCGGCGGTTGAGCTTGCCGAACGCCTGCGGGGCCTCGCTGTTGGACGCCAGGTCGCGCAGCATGCGGCCGGTGGAGTACATGCCGGAGTTGCAGGACGACAGGGCCGCGGTGAGGACGACGAAGTTGACGATGCCCGCGGCGAGCGGGATGCCGATCTTGCCGAAGGCGTGCACGAAGGGGCTCTCGCCGGCGGAGAACTCGGTCCACTTGACGACGGAGAGGATGACCAGCAGGGCGCCGACGTAGAAGACGATGATGCGCCAGGGCAGCGTGTTGATGGCCTTGGGCAGGGTCTTCTCGGGGTTCTCGGACTCGCCCGCGGTGACGCCGACCAGCTCGACGGCGAGGTAGGCGAACATGACGCCCTGGAGCGTCATCAGGCTGGAGCCGATGCCGTTGGGGAAGAACCCGCCGTGCGACCAGAGGTTGGAGGCGGCGGCGGTGTCACCGGCGTCCGAGAAGCCCAGGGTGAGCACGCCGAGGCCGATGACGATCATGCCGATGATGGCCGTGACCTTGACCATCGAGAACCAGAACTCGACCTCGCCGAAGATCTTGACGGAGATCAGGTTGACGCCGAAGAGCACCACGAGGAACACCAGGGCGCTGACCCACTGCGGGATCTCCGGGAACCAGAAGTGGATGTAGATCGCGGCGGCCGTCAGCTCGGCCATGCCGGTGACCACCCACATGAGCCAGTACGTCCAGCCCGTGACGAAGCCGAAGAACGGGCCGAGGAACTCCCGGGCGTACTCGGCGAACGAGCCGGAGACGGGCCGGTACAGGAGCAGCTCGCCCAGGGCCCGCATGATGAAGAAGATGACGACGCCCGCGAGGGCGTACATGAGGATGATGCTGGGCCCGGCCTTCGCGATGTTCGCACCGGCACCCATGAACAGGCCGACGCCGATGGCGCCGCCGATCGCGATCATCTGGACCTGACGGCTGCCGAGGCCGCGCTCGTACCCCTCTTCGGGGGCACCCGTGGCCGTCGCGTCAGTGACCTTCGAAGAGGTCATGTGTTGTGCGCCTTTCTCCATGCCGACCCGAGGCCTTTCGTCGGCCGCGGATCGGGTCTCGATCCCCCCGGATTGCTGGAGCTGTGCCCGGCCGGCGATCCGCCGGCCCTGTGGCGCACCCTGCCGAACATTCGGGTGGTGTTCGGCGGGCGGTCGTGAAGATCTATCACGGCGGCAACACCGATCGACGGGGGCGCGTGTGGCGCACCCCACAGGGAGAACCGGACAAAATCACCGCCGCCCCGCATAGCGGGTGGCGGCGGTGACGGGATCGTTATCCGGATTTGAGCGTCCGCTGAGCGAACACAGAACCATCACATATCGGCACACAATGGTCGCGAAAGCCGGGTGGACAGGCGATGTTCAGGGCATCAGGGTGGCGACCAGGGTCTCCTGGAGGCCGCCGAGCCAGAGATAGGCCATCACCATCGGCTTGCGGGAGTCCTCGTCCGGGAGGCGGTACAGCAGATCGGTGTCGTCCTCGTCGGTGATCTCCAGCCGGGACCCGATGGCGAGCCGGAGGTCGTTGAGGGCGCCGAGCCACCGCTGGGACTCCTCGGTGGACAGCTTGAGCACCGCGCCGCCCTCACCGGCGCTCTCGGCGCTGAGCGCGTCCAGGGTACGGACCACCGCGAGGGCGTTCTCGCGTTTGCCGGCGCGCAGGTCGTTCTCCGTGTAGCGGCGGAACTCGGCGGAGTACGCCTTCTGCTCCTCGGCCTCCTCGGCCTGCGGGGTGCCGTCGGGGTCGCCGTACGCGTCCGGGAACAGACGCTTGAGCACGGGGTCGGAGGGCGGCTCGCTGGGGCCCTCGGCGAACAGCTCGGCGAGCGGGTCGTCGGAGGCCTCGCCGGCCGGGCCGGGTCCGATGAGTTCCAGCAGCTGGACGGCCAGCGACCGGATGATGGAGATCTCGACTTCGTCGAGGACGACGGCGGCGCCGCCGCCGGGGACGGGTTCGAAGGTTCCTGGCATGGAGACGATTCGCTACTTCCGGTCCTGCTGAAGGGTGGCCCACAGGCCGTAGCCGTGCATGGCCTGCACGTCGCGTTCCATCTCCTCGCGGCTTCCGCTGGAGACGACCGCCCGGCCCTTGTGGTGGACGTCGAGCATGAGCTTGGTGGCCTTGTCCTTGCTGTACCCGAAATACGTCTGGAAGACGTACGTCACGTAGCTCATGAGGTTGACCGGGTCGTTGTGCACGATCGTGACCCAGGGGACGTCGGGCTCGGGGACGGCGAACACTTCCTCCGCCGACTCGGTGCGTTCGATCTCTAGGGGAGCGGGTGACGTCACAGTGCCCATGCTGCCACCGCAGGGGGGTGGTCGCACAAATCCCCGGCCCGCCCCACCCCTAAATCGTCAGAGTGACGAAATGGGGGTACGATGCATGGCCATGGGAACAGCGGACCTCAGGCTGCCGGTGGACGTTCCGTCGACGGCGCTCTTCACGGACCAGTACGAGCTGACGATGCTGCAGGCCGCCCTGAAGGCGGGCACCGCGGACCGGCGCAGCGTGTTCGAGGTCTTCACCCGGCGGCTGCCGCACGGCCGGCGCTACGGCGTGGTGGCCGGCACCGGACGCGTCCTGGACGCGGTGGAGAACTTCCGCTTCGACGAGGACGTCCTCGGCTTCCTGCACGAGCGGGGCATCGTCGACGAGCCGACGCTGGAGCGGCTCGCGGACTACCGCTTCTCCGGCGACATCTGGGGCTATCCGGAGGGCGAGGTCTACTTCCCCGGCTCGCCGATCCTTCGGGTGGAGGGCACCTTCGCGGAGTGCGTGCTGCTGGAGACGGTGATCCTCTCCATCCTCAACCACGACTCCGCGATCGCCGCGGCCGCCTCCCGGATGTCGGCGGCGGCCGGGGACCGCCCGCTGATCGAGATGGGGGCCCGCCGCACCCACGAGCTGGCCGCGGTCGCCGCCTCCCGGGCCGCCTACATCGGCGGCTTCGCCTCCACCTCCGACCTGGCCGCCGGCTTCCGGTACGGCATCCCCACCGTCGGCACCAGCGCCCACGCCTTCACGCTGCTGCACGACCACGAGCGGGACGCCTTCCGGGCGCAGATCGACTCCATGGGCCGCGGCACCACGCTGCTGGTCGACACCTACGACGTCGGCGAGGCGGTCCGTACGGCCGTGGAGGTCGCCGGGCCCGAGCTGGGCGCCGTCCGTATCGACTCGGGCGACCTGCTGCTCGTCGCGCACCGGGTCCGCCACCAGCTGGACGAGCTGGGCGCGACCGGCACCCGGATCCTGGTCACCTCCGACCTCGACGAGTACGCCATCGCCTCGCTGGCGGCGGCGCCCGTGGACGCGTACGGCGTCGGCACCCAGCTGGTGACCGGGTCGGGGCATCCGACGGCCTCCATGGTCTACAAGCTGGTCGCCCGCGCCGGGTCCACCGACGCCGGGGCGCCGCTGGTGCCGGTGGCGAAGCGGTCGACCGGCGGGAAGACCTCCGTGGGCGGGCGCAAGTGGGCGGCGCGCCGGCTCGACGCCGACGGGGTCGCGGAGGCCGAGGTGATCGGCACCGGGCCGGTGCCCGCCGAGCTCGCCGACCGGCAGCTGCTGGTGCCGCTCGTGAAGGGCGGGGAGGTCGTGGGGCGGGAGCCGCTGGACGCCGTCCGGGACCGGCACGCGGCGGCCCGCGCGAACCTGCCGCTGTCCGCGATGCAGCTCTCCCGGGGGGAACCCGTCATTCCGACGGAGTACGCCACCGGGCGCCCGGGTAGCCAGACGGGGGCGTGAAACGGGCGCGCCCGCAGTGCCCACCCCATGCCCCTCCCGCACCGCACACGAAGTCTCTAGGCTCGGAGGTTCACGGCCGGGCCGCACGTACCGCTCCACCGTCCCGACCTCAGCGTCCATAACCGAAGGACACCGACCATGCGCCGCGCCTTGATCGTCGTAGACGTGCAGAACGACTTCTGCGAGGGAGGCAGCCTCGCGGTGGCCGGCGGCGCCGACGTGGCCGCCGCCATCACGGAGCTCATCGGTCAGGCTGCCGGGTCCGGGTACCAGCACGTCGTGGCCACGCGCGACCACCACATCGCGCCGGGCGGGCACTTCTCGGCCCACCCCGACTTCGTCCGCTCCTGGCCGGCGCACTGCGTGGCGGGCACCGAGGGCGTGGGCTTCCACCCGAACTTCGCGCCCGCGGTCGCCTCCGGCGCGATCGACGCTGTCTTCGACAAGGGGGCCTACGCCGCGGCGTACAGCGGGTTCGAGGGCGCCGACGAGAACGGCGTACGGCTCGCTGACTGGCTGCGAGCCAGGGAGGTCACCGAGGTGGACGTCGTGGGCATCGCGACCGACCACTGTGTGCGGGCCACCGCGCTGGACGCGGCGCGCGAGGGGTTCCGTACGCAGGTGCTGCTGGACCTGACCGCCGGGGTGTCCGCCGAGACCACGGAACGGGCCCTGGAGGAGCTGCGCGAGGCCGGTGTGGAGCTGACCGGCAAGCCCGTCGTGGCATAGCCCCAGGGGCCTGCTAGGCCGGGGCGGCGGGCCGGCGCTTCAGGGCGCGGATCGGGTGCCAGAGCTCCTGGGCCGGTCCGGGAACGAGCTGTGGCACGGCGGGGACGACGTCCGGGCAGGGCGCGGTGCGCCATATCAGGCCGTCGGGGTGGTGCAGGACCGCCGTGATCTCGTCCGGGGTGGGCGGGGCGGCGTTCCCCCGCAGGTAGACGGCGCGCATGCCCAGGTTGCGGAGCCTGGTCAGGGCTCGGGCGCGGTTGCGGGCGTGTACCAGGACACGGACGCTGCCCGTGCCGTCGGCGGTGGGTCTGGGCAGGTTCAGCGCCACCACCACGCTGCCGGTCGGCAGCTTGCAGAAACCTCCTGCGGCCATACGGTCACACCCCCGTGCGAGTCGGTGTCAATAACGGAAGCACAGGGTGCACCTAAACACGACCGGCGGCAACCCCGCCAGGGGGTTGCCGCCGATCATGCTCTGACCTGCAGTTTTACTCTTTACTTCGCCGCGGGGCCCACTTCGAGCTCGATCGTGGAGCCGTCCTTGGCCTCCTTGACGATCTTGATCTTGGTGTTGGTGTCAGTGATCTTGACACCCGCGGAGGGGTTCGACGCGTCGTAGTAGGTGTTGGTGCGGTCGTTGAAGACCCCCACACCCGGACGCGACGGGATCTTCGCGGCGACGTCCGCGTTGTGCAGCGTCATGCCGTCCGTGCGGAAGGTGCTGAACGGGGAGTCGTAGGCCTGGATGCGGTTGCGCATCAGCGTGCCGTTCGTCCACTTCAGCTGGGTCGGGTGCGAGTCGACCGGCAGGATCAGACCGGCACCCGGGTGCTGGCTGGTGTTGTTGTCCAGCTGCGAGGTGTCCCACTTCCAGATGAGCAGACCGTTCTGGTAGGCGTAGTGCTCCACCCAGTCCGGACGGGTCGTCGAGAAGCCGAAGTTGTACGGGCCCGTCTTCAGCGTCTTGTCGTACGACACGTACTGGCGGTTCTCGGCGATGTAGTACTGGGCGTAGTCGTCCGTGATGGACGCGCCGATGCGCGAGAAGCCCTTCTTCGCCCAGGCGTCGTCGGCGCTCTCGGCGTCGTCCGAGAACACCGCCGAACCGTCCGCGGTCACCGCGATGTTGTCGGCCGCGAAGCCCTTCTGGGCCACGCCGCCGTCCGTCTGGTAGCGGAAGCGCAGGTCGACCTTCTTGCCCGCGTAGGCGTCGAGCGGGAAGACCAGCTTCTTCCAGGCGCCGGAGGTGCCGTCGATCGCCGGCTTGCCGCTGGCGTCCTTGCCGAGGGCGGTGCCGTCGGCGGTGCCGTCCAGAGCGGTCCAGTTGGCGCCGCCGTCGGTGGACACCTCGGTGTAGAGGTAGTCGTAACCGGCCTCGATGTCCCACCAGCCGTCGAGCGTCAGGGAGGCGGCCGTCTTGCCGGTCAGGTCGACCGAACGGCTCAGCGTGTTGGAGAGGCTGTCGCCGCTCCCGCTCCACCACTGGTTCTCGCCCTGCGCGGGCTGGACGATCTCGGTGGTGACCTTCTTCTTGGGCAGCTCGACCACGAGGGCCTGCTTGTGCTTCGTGTTGTACTCGGCGACGCCCAGCTTGTGCCACGAGTTGGTGGCAGCCTTGGCCGTGTCGTACTTCAGCCAGCCCAGCTGCAGCTTGTCCCAGGCGGTCATGTCGCCGGGCAGGTCACCGATCTCCTTCTTGCCGGTGCCCAGCCAGGAACCGGAGGACATCAGCGTCCAGAACCCGGTGGAGTTCTCGCCGCCCTGCGTGTCGTAGAGGTCCGGCAGACCGAGGTCGTGGCCGTACTCGTGGGCGTAGACGCCGAGTCCGCCGTTCTCCGGCTGGACCGTGTAGTCACCGACCCAGATGCCGGTGGAGCCGATCTGCGCGCCGCCCAGCTTGTTGTCGGCCGGCCCGGTGGCACCGGCGTCCGTGCCGAACGCGTACCAGCGGTGGGCCCAGATGGCGTCCGTGCCCTGGGCGCCGCCGCCCGCGGACTCGTCCTCACCGGCGTGCACGACCTGGAAGTGGTCGATGTAGCCGTCCGGCTCGTTGAAGTCGCCGTCACCGTCGAAGTCGTAGCGGTCCCACTGGTCGTACTCCGCGACGTCGGCCTTGATCTGCGCGTCGGTGCGGCCGGCCGCCTTCTGCTGCGCGACCCAGGCGTTCAGGCCGTCGCTCACGATGTTCCAGACACTGGAGCAGTTCGAGTCGCCGCAGGCGTTGTTGCCGTAACGGGCCTCGTTGTAGGGCACCTTGACCCAGTCCGAGACCTCGCCGTCGACCGAGTAGCGGCCCGAGGACTGCTTCTCGTAGTACTTCTTGACCGACTCGGTGTTCTTGCCGGTGCCGAAGTACATGTCCTGGAAGTGCTTGCGGTCGTAGTCCGCCTTCCAGGCCGTCGAGTTGTCCTTCTTCGGGTCCGGCTTGGCTATCTGGTTGTGCAGCGGGCCCGGCGTGCCGCCGAACTCGCTGATCTGGTCACCGAACTCGACCAGGATCGTGAAGATCTTGTCGGTCTTCTCCCGGCCCAGCTCGACGTACTTGCTGTCGCCCTTCTTGCTCTTGAGCTCGACGACCTTCGAGCCGTCGCGGCTCTTGACCTTGGCCTTGCCGGAGATGACCTGGTTGAGGGCTTCCTGCCGCTGCGCCTCGACCGTCTTGCTCAGGGGGCCTTCGAGGTCGTGGTCGGCGTGCTGCCGGTCCGCCGGGTCACGGCGGTCCACGGAGGCCGGTGCGCCTTCGTCGGCCTGAGCCACCGCGAAGGTCGAGAACGTCGCCGCGGCTGTCGCGAGCGCGACGGCGGTCGCCGCCGTACGGAACGTCCAGGGTCTACTGGTCACTTGAGATCCTCCCCCGCGTTCGGGCGCGCGGAAGGAGGGTCCTGGTCAACATAGGATCCGCGCGCGCGTGATCAACGCGTGTAGTCAAGTGACGTCATTTGACTAGAGGTTAGGAAGAAAAAACAGACCTTGACTTGGACAGGTCAATTGCACTATGCGGAGTCGCTGTCCACTTACCGAACGGCGTCCGGGGGGCGGGCGCGCACCGCCGTCCACAGGGTGGACACGATGAATCCGTGCGCCCCCCGTGCACCGGCACTGTTGGTCAGGTCACGCTTACCGAACGTTCCTCTCGGGCATGGACGCGGTTAGAGTCGGATGGCGGAACGCCCGGACGTCGGCGCAAAGCCAGGCCGAATCCCCCGTGCACCCCCGATTCCGAGGACACGATGACCATGCCTCGTCCGACTGCCGCACAGCTCACCTACGGCTCGTGCACCGTGGTCTTCTCGACGCTCGCCATGCTGCTGCTGTCACAGACCAGTTCGGGCGCCGGGATCGCGGTCATCGCCTTCGCCGCTCTGCTGCTCGGACTGCTGGTCGCCATGACGGTGCCCGTGCCGCGCGGGACCCGTGTGGTGACGGTGGGCCGGACCGCCGCGGCCGAGCGCGAGAAGACCGAGGAGCCCGCGCTCTCCAAGTCCTGAGGGCCGGCGCTCAGCCGCGCGTGCTGACGACCACGGTCTTCGCCGCCTTGTCGTGCAGGCCCTGCTTGTAGGGCCGGTCGAAGAAGCTCCAGCCGCCGGCGATCGCGGTCCAGATGCAGGCGCAGCAGAAGGCGAACGGCACCCACAGCACCAGCGAGCGGATCAGCGTGGTCTGCACGGAGGGTGTGGCCCCGTTGTCCAGGTTGGCGACCCTCAGATGCAGCAGCCTCTTGCCGAGCGTCTGGCCGGTCCGGGAGATCATCACCGTGTCGTAGCCGACGAACAGCACGGCGGCGACCAGCGACTGGGCGAACGACTTGCCGTACTGCACCTTGTCGGTGTCGACGTCGTACTCGGTGATCCCGAAGCCCCAGGTGATCAACCAGACGACGACCGCCACCAGGAGCAGGTCGATGAGGCGGGCCAGTGTGCGCTTGCCGCTGTCGGCGAGCGGCGGCATCCCGGCCAGCGGGTCGGCGGGCCCGCCGCCGCCCCCGTACGGGTCACCGCCGTAGGGACCGCCACCGTACGGGCCTCCTCCCCCGTAGGGGCCACCGCCACCGGGCGGAGGCGGGGGCGGCGCGCCGTAGGGGCCACCGCCCTCACCACCGGGTGGCGGGGGCGGGGGCTGACCGCCGGAAGGACCGCCCGTGTCGCCGGGCGGGGGCTGCTTCCTGAACGGGTCGTCGTCCGGGGGCGGCTGCTGGCCGGGGGGCGGTTCGCTGCTCATGGCCCGAGTCGACCGCGAACCGCGCCGCCGCGCATCCGGCGCGGGGCCGTCCGGAGTACGGAGTCATCCGGGCCGAACGGCCGACCCGCCTATCCGGCGACGAACGTACGGGCCGCCTTGTCGTGCAGGCACTGGTGCCAGGGCCGGTCGAACAGGCACCACAACACCCCGACCACGCCGATGACGAGGACGCCGGGCACGCTGTAGACGAGCCAGCGGCGCACGGCCGCACCGTACTCCGGCGGCTCGTGGGCCTCGATGTCGCGGACCTCCAGGCCGAACAGCTTCTTGCCCAGTGTGCGGCCCCACTTGGCGGTGGGCAGGGCCTCGTAGAGCCCGCCCACCACCAGCAGCACGGCCAGGATGATGCCGAGGTACACCGACGTCGTGCCGTCCAGCAGCCAGACGGTGACCGTGCGGCCGGAGAGCTTGGCGGCCTCGATCTTGCCGTCGATGTGGTCGAGCGCCTTGGTGCCGAGCGGCACGGCGGCCACCGCCGTGATGGCGGCCAGCACGATCGTGTCCACCAGCCGGGCGGCCAGCCGCTTGCCGAGGCCGGCGGGCCGGGCGGCGGCCTGCCGGAGGGCGGCGGCCGCGAACGGGTCCTCCCGCACGGGCTTCCAGGGGGCGACCGGCCTGCCGTCCGCGGGGGCTGCGGCCGGGGCCGGGGCGGCCGGACGGGCGTCGGCGCCCGGTTCGGCGAGCCGGTGGACCTGCTGCGCCCAGGAGGACTGACCGCCGCCGGGACCCGGCGCGATCGGCGCCCCGGACGCGGCGGGCGCCGACTGCGGTCCGCCCGACTGCTGGGGGATGCCCGCGGCGGCCTGCTGGGGGCCCGAGGGGGGCGCGGCGGCGGGCTGGGCGGCGGACGGGGCCGCGGCGGACGGCTGGGCCGGTGACGGGGCTCCCGTGGCCCGTTCCGCGGCGGACTGGCCGGCGCTGAAGCCGGGGCCCTGCGGGGCGTTCGCCGCCGGGGGCGCGTCCGTGCCCGGCGCGGACGGCGAACTCTGCCGGCCCGCGCTGGGGTTGACCGTGCGGATGGCCATGGTGCCGGGGTCGGGGGCGCCGGACCGCGCTCCCCCGCCGTCCGTCACGGGGCGCCGCATCATGAACGTGTCGGGCGCGGCACCTGCTCCGGGACCGGACTCCGCCTCGGGCTCGGCGGGCGCGGGGACGCGCGGGTCGGCGCCCTCCTGCTGGGCGCCCCAGGAGATCCGGCGGTCCTGCTCGCCGCCGAACCCGGTCTGCCGGGAGCGGTCGGCGCCCCAGGCGGAGGCGGGTTCGGGGCGGCTGCCGTGCTGGGCGTCGCCGGGTGCGGGCCGGGCGGCCGGCTCCTCGTCGAAGAAGTGCGGGCCGGTCTCCTCCACCGGGGCGGCGGGCGGGTCGGCCGGCCGTGCGCCCGGCGGCGGGGCGAGCGGCTCGCCGTCGGTCGGGGCGGGACGGCTGGTGCCCGGCACCCAGGAGGCGCCGTTCCAGTACCGGACATATCCAGGAATGGACGGGTCCGGGTAATACCCTTCGCGGGGCCGGTCGTCACCGGGGGCCGGGGTTGGGGCGCTCATGTCCGTCGTCCGGTATCTGCTCGTGGGTCACTTCGGGGCCTCCACATCTATCAGACGGACGCACCCGCCACGGCCGGTCCCACCGGACCCGCCCCTTTCCGGGCAACCTCGTGCACGTACGTCACCGGTACGAAAGCGGGTGGGAGACCGGGGTCGGGGGCCGGGCCGGAAAAAGTCCGCGCGAGTCGCGTAATGCCGTACGGGGTCGTCCCTCTCCACTCGTACGGGCCCGTCCGGGGAACCCGTACGTGTCACGAGAGAGGACCCCTGTCATGCGTCACACCGTCGTCGAGCGCGAACTGGAGCTGCGGCTCGTCCTGTCGCCCGAGCGCAGCGTCCCCGTCCCGGCCCGTCTCGGCTACCACAGCGACGACCCGTACGCCGTCCATGTCACGTTCCACATCACGTCCGAGCGGCCCGTGCACTGGACGTTCTCCCGCGATCTGCTGGTCGAGGGGGTGTTCCGGCCGTGCGGGCACGGGGATGTGCGGGTGTGGCCGACGAAGTCGGAGGGCCGCAGCGTGGTGCTGATGGCGCTGAGCTCACCGGACGGCGACGCGCTGCTGGAGGCGCCGGCCGCGCCGGTGTCGGCGTGGCTGGAGCGGACGCTGCGGGTGGTGCCGCCGGGGACGGAGGGCGAGCAGCTCGGCATCGACGACGCGCTCGACGAGCTGCTCGCCCGGTGACGGGCTCTGCGCGGAAGGCCGGTCAGAACAGCTTGCCGGGGTTGAGGAGGTCCAGCGGGTCGAAGACCCGCTTGATCCCGCGCTGCATCTCGATCCCGACGGGGCCGATCTCGCGCGCCATCCACTCCTTCTTCAGCACGCCCACGCCGTGTTCGCCCGTGATGGTGCCGCCGAGTTCCAGGCCGAGCGCCATGATCTCGTCGAACGACTCACGGGCGCGCCGGGACTCGTCGGGGTCGGCGGCGTCGAAGCAGACGGTGGGGTGGGTGTTGCCGTCGCCCGCGTGTGCGACGACCCCGATGGTGAGCCGGTGCTTCCCGGCGATCCGCTCCACGCCCTCGATCAGGTCGCCGAGCCGGGAGCGCGGCACGCACACGTCGTCGATCATGGTGACGCCCCGCACGGCCTCCAGCGCGGTCAGGGACAACCGCCGTGCCTGGAGCAGGAGTTCGGACTCGGCGGCGTCGTCCGCCGGGACCACCCGGGTGGCGCCGGCCGCCTCGCACAGCGCGCCGACGGCGGCGAGGTCGGGGGCGGGGTCGGGGGTGTCGAAGGCGGCCAGCAGCAGGGCCTCGGTGGTCTCCGGCAGCCCCATCTTCGCCATGGAGTTGACCGCGGCGACGGTCGTACGGTCCATCAGTTCGAGGAGGGACGGGACATGGCCGCCGGCCATGATCCGGCACACGGCGTCGCAGGCCGCGGCGGCGGAGGCGAACTCGGCGGCCAGGACGAGCTGCTGGGGCGGCTTCGGGCGCAGCGCGAGCACCGCCCGTACGACGATGCCGAGCGAGCCCTCGGAGCCGACGAAGAGCCGCGTCAGGTCGTAGCCGGCCACGCCCTTGGCGGTGCGGCGGCCGGTGCTCATCAGGCGTCCGTCGGCGAGGACGACGTCGAGGCCGAGGACGTACTCGGCCGTCACCCCGTACTTCACACAGCACAGCCCGCCGGAGGCGGTGCCGATGTTGCCGCCGATGGTGCACATCTCCCAGCTGGAGGGGTCCGGCGGGTAGTAGAGGCCGTGCTCGCCGACCGCGCGGGACAGCGTGGCGTTGACGACGCCGGGTTCCACGACGGCGATCCGGTCGACGGGGTTGATCTCCAGGATGCGGTCCATCTTGGTCAGGGACAGCACGATGCAGCCGTCGGAGGCGTTGGCGCCGCCCGACAGGCCCGTGCGGGCGCCCTGCGGGACGACGGGGACGCGCAGCGCGGTGGCGGTGCGCATCACGTGCTGGACCTGTTCGACGGTGCGCGGGAGCACGACGACGGCGGGGGCGCCGGCCGGGCAGAAGCTGGCCATGTCGTGGGCGTAGGAGGCGGTGACGTCGGGGTCGGTGAGGACGGCGTCGGCGGGCAGACCGGCGAGCAGCCGCTCGGTGAGGTCACCCAGGGCCTGGTCGGGTGCGGCTTCGGTACGGCTCATGATCACAGCGTGACACCCGGGGCCATCGGTGTGAACCCCGCGCGCGGCACCCGTGCCGGGGCGGCTGTGATCGTCGTGTCCACGCCCCGTTTCGCGCACAGTGAGCGCCATGGACAACGAGGCCGTGGACCAGGAACAGGACGCGACCGCCCGCCGCCGACTGCGGCGCCGGGTCCTCGTCGCGTCGGTGGCGGGGTGTGCCGTGCTCGGCGGCGTACTGGCACTGCTGCCGTCCGGGCCGGGCCGACCGGCCCGGCCGCCCGCGCCGGCTCCGGGAGCGCGGGCGCTGACCGCGGTGACCTCGGGGGTGCCGGCCTCGCTGCCCGATCTGGCGGCGCTGATCGAACGGCGTGAGCGGCGGGTGCGCGACCGTCCCCGGGACGCCGCGTCGTGGGCGGTGCTGGGGGCCGCGTACGTCGAGCAGGGGCGCCGGACCGCGCGGCCGGCGTACTACCCGAAGGCGGAGAAGGCGCTGCGCACCTCGCTGAAGGTCCGTGCCCGCAACGCCGGGGCGCTGGACGGGATGGCGGCCCTGGCGAACGCGCGACGGGACTTCGGGGCGGCGCTGACCTGGGCGGAGGCCGCCCTGAAGGCGGACCCGAAGCGCTGGACGGCGTATCCGCAGCTGATCGACGCGCACACCGGCCTCGGGCGGTACAAGGCGGCGGAGCGTGCCCTGGACCGGCTGCTGAAACTGCGGTCGGGCCCGGCGGTGCGGGCGACGGCGGCGGCCGTGTACCGGGACCGGGGGCGGGACGAGGACGCGGCGGCGGCCCTGTCCGACGCGGCGGCCGGAGCGCGGACCCCGGTGGAGCGGGCCGCCTATCTGGAACGGGCCGGACAGCTGGCCTTCGAGCGCGGCGACACGGACGTGGCGCTGCGGCACTTCCGGGAGGCGGTGCGGCTCGACCCCGATCAGCGGGCGGCGCTGGCGGGGCAGGGCCGGGCGCTGGCCGCCCTGGGCCGCACGGCGGAGGCGGTGACCGCCTACCGGGCGGCCCTCGCGCGCCAACCCCGTCCGGAGTACGCGCTGGAGCTGGGCGAGCTGTACGAGTCGCAGGGGCTCGGGCACGCGGCGCGGGTGCAGTACGACCTGCTGCGGGAGCGGGCGGCGCGGGCCACGGCGGCCGGGGTGGACGAGGAACTGGTGCTGGGCCGTTTCGAGGCGGACCACGGGGACCCGGAGTCGGCGGTGGACCGACTGCGGGAGGAGTGGCGGCGGCAGCCGGGGATCGCGGTCGCGGACGCGCTGGGCTGGGCGCTGCACCGGGCCGGGGACGGCGAGGAGGCCCTGAGGTTCGCCCGGCGGGCCACCGACCGGGCCAAGGGCGGCACCGTGCGCTCCGCGCTGTACAGCTACCACCTGGGCATGATCGAGCGGGAGCTGGGCCGGGAGGGCCCGGCGCGGCGGCACCTCCAGGAGGCGCTGCGGATCAGCCCGCGTTTCTCGCCGACGCTGGTGCCGCGCGCCCAGGAGGCGCTGCAGGAGCTCGGGGAGCCGTCGCTGGAGGACGTCCCGGACTTCGAGGACTGGTCCGCCGGGGAGTGAGCCCCCCGGCGGACCGGGCCGTCGTCAGAGGTTGCCGCGCTTGGCCTGCTCGCGCTCGATCGCCTCGAACAGGGCCTTGAAGTTGCCCTTGCCGAAGCCCATCGAGCCGTGGCGCTCGATCAGCTCGAAGAAGACGGTCGGGCGGTCCTGGACCGGCTTGGTGAAGATCTGCAGCAGATAGCCGTCCTCGTCGCGGTCGACGAGGATCTTCAGCTCGCGCAGCGTCTCGACGGGCACGCGGGTCTCGCCCGCCCACTCGCCGAGGGTGTCGTAGTACGAGTCCGGGGTGTCCAGGAACCGCACGCCGGCGGCGCGCATCTGGCGGACGGTGTGCACGATGTCGTTGGTGTTCAGCGCGATGTGCTGGACGCCGGCGCCGCCGTAGAACTCCAGGTACTCGTCGATCTGGGACTTCTTCTTGGCGATGGCGGGCTCGTTGATCGGGAACTTGACCTTGAGCGTGCCGTCGGCCACCACCTTCGACATCAGCGCGCTGTACTCGGTCGCGATGTCGTCGCCCACGAACTCCTTCATGTTCGTGAAGCCCATGACCTTGTTGTAGAACTCGACCCACTCGTTCATCCGGCCGAGCTCGACGTTGCCGACGCAGTGGTCGATCGCCTGGAAGGACCGCTTGGCCGGCGGCTCGACCATCGGGTCGGCGGTGACGTAGCCGGGCAGGTACGGGCCGTCGTAGCCGGTGCGCTCGACCAGGGTGTGGCGGGTCTGGCCGTAGGTGGCGATGGCGGCCAGCACGACGGTGCCGTGCTCGTCCTTCAGCTCGTACGGCTCGGCGACGGAGGTGGCGCCGTGCTCGATCGCGTACGCGTAGGCGGCGCGGGCGTCCGGCACCTCGATGGCGAGGTCGACCACGCCGTCGCCGTGCGCGGCGACATGGTCCTCGAGGAAGGCGCCCCACTCGGTGGACCGCTTGATCACGGAGGTGAACACGAAGCGGGCCGAGCCGCTCTCCAGCACGTACGAGGCGGTCTCGCGGCTGCCGTTCTCCGGTCCGGAGTACGCGACGAGCTGCATGCCGAAGGCGGTCGAGTAGTAGTGCGCCGCCTGCTTGGCGTTGCCCACGGCGAAGACGACCGCGTCCATTCCCTTGACCGGGAAGGGGTCGGCCTGCCGTGCGGTGTCGGGAGTGTGGTGTGTGGTCTGCGTCATAGGCGCAGCCTCACCCGGCACGGCAAGGTGCGCAATAGTTTCGTTTTCCGCTGGGCAATCTGTAGGGCGACAGAGCCCTGCACGCGGACTTTCTGTACAGGATGACCACCCCGGAAGGGGGCCGTATGGCGATCGACCGGCTGGACGGGCGGATCATCGCGCTGCTGGCGCGCGAGCCGCGGATCGGGGTGCTGGAGATGTCCCGGCGGCTGGGCGTGGCGCGCGGCACCGCCCAGGCCCGCCTGGACCGTCTTCAGTCGAACGGAGTCATCCGCGGGTTCGGGCCCGAGGTCGATCCGGCGGCCCTCGGCTACCCGGTCACGGCGTTCGCCACGCTCCAGATCCGGCAGGGCCAAGGGGCCGACGTACGGGCCCATTTGGCGTCCGTGCCGGAGGTGCTGGAGCTGCACACCACCACCGGCACCGGGGACATGCTGTGCCGTCTGGTGGCGCGCTCGAACGCCGATCTTCAGCGTGTGATCGACCGGGTCGTCGGTTTCGATGGGATCGTCCGGGCCTCCACCGCGATCGTCATGGAGAACCCTGTCCCGCTGCGGGTCATCCCGCTGGTGGAGCAGGCGGCGGAGGACCGGGAGAGCAGCTAGCCCGCGATCCGGTGGGGGTGAGTCAGCCGTGAGCTTCTGGGAGTACCTGGGCAACCGCCACCAGCAGCTGCTCGCCGACGCCCTGCAGCACGCCAGCGCGGTCCTGCAGTGCATGGTGGTGGCGACCCTCATCGGGGTGCTGATCGGGGTGCTGACGTACCGCAGCGAGTGGGCCGGGAACCTGGCCACGCTGACCACCTCGGGCATCCTGACGATCCCCTCGCTCGCCATGATCGGTCTGCTCATCCCGATCGTGGGGCTGGGCGTGGCGCCCACGGTGATCGCGCTGACGCTGTACGGGCTGCTGCCGATCGTGCGCAACTGCGTGGTCGGGCTGCGCGGGGTCGACCCCTCCCTGGTGGACGCGGCCCGCGGGATCGGGATGTCCCGGCTCGCGCAGCTGCTGCGGGTGGAGCTCCCGCTGGCCTGGCCGCCCATCCTGACCGGCATCCGGGTCGCCACCCAGATGCTGATGGGCATCGCGGCGATCGCGGCGTACGCCTCCGGCCCCGGCCTCGGCAACGTGATCTTCCGCGGGCTCGCCTCGCTGGGCAGCGCCAACGCGCTCAACCAGGTGCTCGCGGGCACCCTCGGCATCATCATCCTCGCGCTGCTGTTCGACGCCGCGTACGTCGTCCTCGGACGGCTGACCATCCCCAGGGGGATCCGTGTCTGAGAGCGAGCACCACGGCGCCTCCATCGAGCTGGAGAACCTGACCAAGCGCTACCCGGGCAGCCCGCAGCCGGCCGTGGACAACGTGAACATGGAGATCAAGGCGGGCGAGGTGGTGATCTTCGTCGGCCCCTCCGGGTGTGGCAAGTCGACCACGCTGAAGATGATCAACCGGCTGATCGAGCCGACCGGCGGCCGGATCCGCATCGACGGCGAGGACGTCACCGACATGGACCCGGTGAAGCTGCGCCGGCGCCTCGGCTACGCCATCCAGTCCGCCGGGCTGTTCCCGCACATGACGGTCGCGCAGAACATCGGCCTCGTCCCGAAGATGATCGGCTGGTCCAAGGCCCGGATCGCCTCCCGCGTCGAGGAGCTGCTCGACCTGGTCGGGCTGGACCCCGGCGAGTTCCAAGGCCGCTATCCGCGCCAGCTGTCCGGCGGGCAGCAGCAGCGGGTCGGCGTGGCCCGGGCGCTGGCCGCCGACCCGCCCGTGCTGCTGATGGACGAGCCGTTCGGCGCGGTCGACCCGATCACCCGCGACCACCTCCAGGACGAGCTGATCCGGCTCCAGCACGAGCTGCACAAGACGATCGTCTTCGTCACCCACGACTTCGACGAGGCCATCAAGATCGGCGACCGGATCGCGGTGCTGCGCGAACGCTCCCACATCGCCCAGTTCGACACCCCGGAGGCGATCCTCACCAACCCGGCCGACGACTTCGTCTCCGGGTTCGTCGGCGCGGGCGCGGCGCTGAAACGGCTCAACCTGACCCGTGTACGGGACGTGGAGATCACCGAGTACCCGACGGTGACCATCGACGACCCGCTCCAGGAGATCTTCAACCGGCTGCGCTCCAGCGGCACCAACGAGATCCTGCTGCTCGACAAGCGGCGCCGCCCCTACAAGTGGCTGCGGCGCGGCGATCTGATGCGGGCGCGCGGCTCGCTGGCCCGGGCCGGGACGCTGGTCAGCGACACCGTGACCCGGGACGCCACCCTGCGGGACGCCCTGGAGGCGGTCCTCACCGACAACACGGGACGGGTGGCGGTGACCGGGCGGCGCGGCGAGTACGAGGGCGTCGTCGACATGGAGACGCTGATGAACTCCGTGCACGAGCTGCTGGAGGCCGACCGGTTGGAGGCGCTGGAGGCGCAGCACGAGCTGGAGGACTCGCGCAGCGGGGTCACCCACGCCGAGCAGGAGGGCGGCGCGGGAGGGCAGAAGGGATGAGCACCCCGCAGGCCCCGGGCGCACCGGCCCGGGAGAGACCCGCCCCGCCCGAGGACGACGAGACGCCTCCCCCGCCGCCGAAGCGGCCGCCGCGCAAGCTGAGCTGGCAGAAGCTGACCTTCGTGCCAACGATGCTGGTGGTGCTGCTGCTCGCGACCTGGCTGTGGTTCCGGCAGGCCGACCTCGACCCGGTCTCCGAGAACGCCCTGTCGGACGGCCAGGTCTCCCAGGCGCTGTGGGAGCACATCGAACTCACGGTGATCTCCACGTTCTTCGTGCTGATCATCGCGATCCCGCTGGGCATCCTGCTCACCCGGCGGGCGTTCAGCAAGGCCGCCCCGGTGGCGCTGGCGTTCGCCAACATGGGTCAGGCGACCCCGGCGATCGGTCTGCTCGCCCTGCTGGTGATCTGGCTGGGCATCGGCCGCCGGGCCGCGCTGATCGGCATCATCATCTACGCCGTCCTGCCCGTGCTGTCGAACACGATCGCCGGTCTGAAGGCGAACGACCCGACGCTGCTGGAGGCGGCGCGCGGCATCGGGATGTCGTCGTCGGGCGTGCTGACCCGGGTGGAGCTGCCGCTGGCGGTGCCGCTGATCCTGGCGGGCGTGCGCACGGCCCTCGTCCTCAACGTCGGTACGGCGACCCTCGCGGTGTTCGGCGGGGGCGGTGGGCTGGGCGTGCTGATCACGGCCGGGATCACCAACCAGCGGATGCCGGTGCTGGTGCTCGGCTCGATCCTCACCGTGTCGCTGGCGCTGCTGGTCGACTGGCTGGCGTCGCTGGCCGAGGTGCTGCTGCGGCCGAGGGGGCTGGACCTGTGAGGCGGGCTGGACTTGTGACGCGGGCCGGACCTGTGAAGCAGGCTGGATCTGTGAGGCGGCGGGCCGTGCTGCTGACGGCGGCGCTGCTGGTGGCGGCGTCGGCCTGCGGGCTGACCAGCGGCTCCCCCATGGTCGACGACGTGGAGCCCGGCAGCATCGGGCGCGGCGAGCCGCTGGAGGGCGCCAAGCTGACGGTGACGTCGAAGTCGTTCACGGAGCAGCTGATCCTCGGCGCGATCATGGGCATCGCGTTCCAGGCCGCCGGTGCCGAGGTGATCGACCGCACCGGCATCCAGGGCTCCATCGGCAGCCGGGAGGCGGTGGTCAAGGGGGAGGCGGACGCCGGGTACGAGTACACGGGCACGGCCTGGATCACCTACCTCGGCCACAGCGAACCGATCACCGACCCGCACGAGCAGTGGGAGGCGGTGAAGAAGGAGGACGCCCGCAACGGCGTGACCTGGCTGCCGCCGTCCCGGCTCGACAACACCTACGCGCTGGCCATGAACCAGGCCAACCACCGCAGATACCGCACCGACACCCTCTCCGACGTGGCCGAGCTGTCGCGGACCGACCCGTCCGCGGTGACGCTGTGCGTGGAGGTCGAGTTCGCCAACCGGGCCGACGGACTGCGGGGCATGGAGAAGACGTACGGCATGGACGTGCCGTCCAGCAACATCACGCAGATGGACACCGGGATCATCTACACCCAGACGGCGAAGGGCAGTTGCACCTACGGCGAGGTCTTCACGACCGACGGCCGGATCAAGTCCATGAACCTGGTCGTGATGGAGGACGACAAGCACTTCTTCCCCAACTACAACGCAGCGCCGATGATCCACACCGAGACGCTGCGGAAGTGGCCGGCCATCCCGGACGTGCTGGACCCGATCACCGCGAAGCTGGACAACACGATGGCGCAGACCCTGAACGCGAAGGTCGACGTCGACGGGGAGGACCCGCACCAGGTCGCGCTGGACTGGATGAAGCAGGAGGGCTTCGTGAAGTAGGCCGTACGGCCGCGGGGCCTGGGGACGCGAGGCCTCAGCGGCACGGGCCTCAGCAGGCCGGGACGGTGCCCTCGCCGGTCCGGAGCGCGTCGAGCGCGTCGACCGCACCCTTGAGGGTCGTCACCGGGATGAGCCGCAGCCCCTTGGGGAGCTCCGCCTTCGCGTCGCCGCACTCGGCCTTCGGGACCAGGAACACCGTCGCGCCGTCCCGGCGGGCGGCCTGCGTCTTCAGGGAGACCCCGCCGACCGCGCCGACCTTGCCCGCGGGGTCGATGGTGCCGGTGCCGGCGATGGTGCGGCCGCCCGTGAGGTCGCCGCCGCTGCCGTCGCCTTCGAGCTTGTCGACGATGCCGAGCGAGAAGAGCAGACCGGCGCTGGGGCCGCCGACGTCCGCGAGCCTCAGGGTGACCTCGACGTCTTTGTCGTCGCGGTCGAGGTAGTTCAGGGCGGCCTCGGTGGCGTCGTCCTGGGACTCCTTCATCTGCCGGGTGTTGAACCGCTCGATCTCCCGGACGCTCTGGCCGCTCGGGTACACCGAGTCGCGGGGCATGACCGCCTGGTCGGTGCGGAACCAGGCGTCGATCACATCGCCGAGCCGCACGGTGGTGTCGGGCGAGGTCGCCTCGATCGTCGTCATGCGCAGCTGGCCGCTGGTCTTCCGGGTCGGCGCACCGGAGATCGTGATGACCGGCTCACCCCGGTTCTCACCGAGCACGTTCGCCGTCAGACCGGGCTGCGTCAGCGTGAACGGCAAGGGCGCGAAGGCCGCGGTGGCGAGCAACGCCACGACCGGCAGAGCGCAGACGGCGAGGGCCCGGGGGCGCGTGAGGCGAGAGAGCACGGAGCAAATCTAACGTGGCGGGCTGGAGGGCCGGACCGGGGCGGGGGCGTCGGGGGCGGGGCGGGGGCGTCGCATGCTGTACCGGGGCGCCGGACCGGGCAGGGGCCGTCGGATGCGGTACGGGTCCGCCGGACCGGGGCGGGGCCGGGCATCGGGGCGGGACGGGGCCGCCGGACCGGGGCGGGGGCTTCAGGCGCAGGTCGGAGGCAAGGGCATCGGGGCGGTACGCAGCCGCCGCCCGAGGCAAGCGCACCGGGGGCGATACGGGACGCCGGGGCGGGGGCACCGGACCGGGGCGGGGGGAGGGCGGTTCGGGGCCGGGGCGTCGGGTTCGGTCCGGGGCCGCCGGACCGGGGCGGGGGCTTCGGGCGCAGGTCGGGGGCAAGGGCATCGGGGCGGTGCGCAGCCGCCGCCCGAGGCAAACGCACCGGGGGCGATACGGGACGCCGGGGCGGGGGCACCGGACCGGGGCGGGGGAGGGCGGTTCGGGGCCGGGGCGTCGGGTTCGGTCCGGGGCCGCCGGACCGGGGCGGGGGCTTCGGGCGCAGGTCGGGGGCAAGGGCATCGGGGCGGTGCGCAGCCGCCGCCCGAGGCAAACGCACCGGGGGCGATACGGGACGCCGGGGCGGGGGCACCGGACCGGGGCGGGGGGAGGGCGGTTCGGGGCCGGGGCGTCGGGTTCGGTCCGGGGCCGCCGGACCGGGACGAGGGCAGGGCGGTTCGGGGCCGTCGGACCGGGGCGGGGGCAGGGCGGTTCGGGGCCGTCGGACCGGGGCGGGGGCGTCGGGTTCGGTCCGGGGCCGCCGGACCGGGGCAGGAGCCTCGGGGTGGACCGGGGCCGGGGCCTCGGGGGCGGACCGGGGGTGCCGTGTGCGATGCGCGGGGCGTCGGGTCAGGGGGCGTACAGGGCGCGGCGGGACGTCGTGAAGCGGTGCAGGGTTTCCGGGAGCGGGCGGACGCCGATGCCGGGGCCCTTGGGCACGGGGAGGTGGCCGTCGATCAGGACGAACGGCTCCGTGAGGTCCTCGGCGAAGTAGCGGGCGGAGGCCGAGGTGTCGCCGGGCAGGGTGCAGCCGGGCAGCGCGGCCAGCGCCAGGTTGGCCGCGCGGCCGATCCCCGTCTCCAGCATGCCGCCGCACCACACCGGCACCCCGTGCGCGTACGCCACGTCGTGGACGCGCCGCGCCTCCAGATAGCCGCCGACCCGGGCCGGTTTCACGTTCACCGCCCGGCAGGCGTCCAGGGCGATCGCGGACGCGGTGTCGCGGGCGTTGTGCAGCGACTCGTCCAGGCAGACGGGGGTCGCCAGGCGCTGCTGGAGGCGGGCGTGGCCGTACAGGTCGCCGCCCGCGAGCGGCTCCTCGACCAGCAGCAGCCCGAACGCGTCGAGCCGGCGCAGATGCTCGGCGTCCGCGAGCGTGTAGGCGGCGTTGGCGTCGACCTGGAGCGGCACGGCCTCCCCGAAGCGCTCCCGTACGGCGCGCACCGGCTCCAGGTCCCAGCCCGGCTCGATCTTCAGCTTGATCCGCACGTACCCGTCGGCGAGGTACCCCTCGACGTCGTCCAGCAGCTCGCCGATGCTCGGCCGGATCCCGACCGACACCCCGGCCGGCACGCGCTCGCGCACCGCGCCCAGATAGGTCGCCAGCGACATGCCGTACGACCGCAGCTCGGCGTCGAGGACCGCCGTCTCCAGGGCCGCCTTCGCCAGCTCGTGCCCCTTGACCCCGGCGAGGGCCGGGCCGAGGGCGGGGGCGGTGAGCGCGGGCAGGGCAGCGGCCCGGGGCAGCAGGACGTCCCGCAGCACGATCTCGGCGCCGGCGACGAACTCCGCGCAGTACAGCGGCTCGGGGTCGCCGGCGAACTCCGACCAGCCCTCGGCGGTGTCCGTGACGACCCGCAGCAGGAAGGTGTCCTTCGTCGTCATCGTGCCGAAGGAGGTGCGGAACGGGGTGACGAGCGGGATGGCGATGTGGACCAGCTCGACGCGTTCGAGTTTCACGGGGTGTCCTCCCGGCGGGTCAGTGTGTACCAGCCGTCGCGGGACATGTCCGTGGCCGTGAACCCCTCGGCGAACGCCTTGGTGAGCACCTCGCGCACGGCCCGCCGCCAGCCGAGGGCCTGCTCGGGGTCCGTCACCCGTAACGCCACGACGTCCTCCGGCACCCGGCACCACACATACCGGTCCCCCGGGTCACGGCGGGCGAGCGGCCCGCCGTCCGGCGCCCGGTGGGTGACGGGCGCGGCCTCGCGCCCGTCGGCCGTGGCGGCGGACGGCCGTCGGGTGCCGGTCAGGTCCCAGGTGGCCTCCAGCCGGTCGGTCTCGTCGCCGTCGTTCACGCCGTCGGCCATGGGGCCGTAGAAGTCGACGAGGTAGCCGGTGCCCTCGGCGCCCAGCTTGGCGAAGTTGAAGCGGGCGTTGCGGCCCACCAGCGGGTCGAAGGTCCAGCGCATGGTGCGTGCCCCGAGCCCCACCGCCCAGGCCCGCTGAGCCTCCTTGAGCCGCGGCCCGAGCCCGCGCTCGGCGGCGGCGAGCAGCGAGTACGTCTCTCTGGCCGCCGGCGGCCCGAACACGGCGACGCAGCCGCCGACGAGGCGGTCCCCGTCGTAGGCGGCGTGCACCGCGCCGCCCGCGTGGGCGAGGCTGTTCAGCGTCTCCGGCAGCAGTGGCGGCGCGCTGCGCGGGGTCTTCCACACATCACTGAAGTAGTCGGCGATGGCGGCGAACCCGGCGGTCTCGTGCACGGTGCGGATGCTCAGTGAGGTCATGACACGAGTGTCGCGAGAGGGCGCGGGGGCTGCCTAGGGGGTGTCGCGCCGATCATGCCGGGGGGCGTGGCGCGTCAGCGGAGTGCTTCGGCGACCTCCCGGGCCGCGTCCACGACCCGCTGCCCCACCCGCTCGGGTACGGCGTCGGCCAGCATCACGACGCCTACGCTGCCCTCGACGCCGGTGACGCCTATCAGCGGGGCGGCGGCTCCGCTCGCCCCTGCCTCCAGTTCGCCGTGGGTCAGGGTGTAGCCGGGGCCCTCGGGGGGCTGCTTGCGGGCGGCGAGGATGGCACGGCCCGCGGCCCCGCGGTCCAGGGGGTGCCGGAAACCCGCCCGGTAGGCCACGTGGTAGTCGGTCCAGGTCGGCTCCACCACGGCGACGGCCAGCGCCTCCGAGCCGTCCACGAGCGTGAGATGGGCCGTGGCGCCTATGTCCTCGGCCAGGGAGCGCAGCGCGGGCAGCGCCGCCTCGCGCACCAGCGGATGCACCTGGCGCCCGAGCCGCAGCACGCCGAGCCCGACGCGGGCGCGGCCACCGAGGTCACGGCGGACGAGGGCGTGCTGTTCGAGCGTGGCGAGCAGTCGGTACACGACGGTCCGGTTCACGCCCAGTTTGGTGGATAGCTCGGTGACGGTCAGTCCGTGGTCCGTATCGGCCAGCAGCTTGAGGACGCGCAGTCCCCGGTCGAGCGTCTGAGAGGTCTCCGCGGTCACGACGCCCACTCCTTAGTGGTGAGGTCGACGGCCTCGTCACGGCGGGCGTCACCGAGTCCCGTCGGTCACGCGCTTCAGAGGCCGCCGATCGGCCGGCGGTCCGGCCTTCCGGACCGCGTCGCTTCACGGCTGCGCTCCGCGGCGGCGCTGCCACGGGGCGTGTGCGTAGGCGGACATTAGCGAAGCCGGTTCGCTGAGCGGAAGGCTCCGTCCAGAATCCGGGCATGGCCGGGGACGGACCGGGCGGGTTCGGCCCTATATGTGCGGTGCACGGAGTTGCGGGAGGGGCGTGCGGTGCCGGGTGGGGCGCGCGACGGCGCGGTACGCGGGTGGCGGGTCACTCGCGCCCGGGATCACCGCATCCGGGTGGCCCACTCCTGCACCTTGGCGATCCGCTGCCGCAGCTGCCCGGCCGTCGCCTCGGCACTCGGCGGTCCCCCGCACACCCGGCGCAGCTCGGTGTGGATCACGCCGTGCGGCTTGCCGCTCTGGTGGACGTAGGCGGAGACCATCGTGTTGAGCTGCTTGCGGAGCTCCATCATCTCCTTGTGCGAGACGACCGGGCGCCGCTCGGCGGGCAGTTCGAGGAGGTCGGCCTCGGAGTCCGGCTTCTTGCGGCTGTGCGCGATCTGCCGGGCCTGCCGCTTCTGCAGCAGCAGCTGCACCTGGTCGGGTTCGAGGAGCCCGGGGATACCGAGGTAGTCCTGCTCCTCCTCGCTCCCGGGGTGGGCCTGCATGCCGAACTCGGCACCGTCGTAGAGGACCCGGTCGAAGACGGCCTCGGACTCCAGCGCCTCGAAGGAGAACTGCTCCTGCTCGCCGGTGTCCTCGTCCTGCTCCTTGTTCGCCTCCTCCATCTCCTTCTCGGACTCGGCGTACGGGTCCTCCTCGCCCTCCTTCTTCGGCTTGTCGAGGGCGTGGTCCCGTTCCACCTCCATCTCGTTGGCGAAGGTGAGCAGGTCGGGGACGGTCGGCAGGAAGACGGAGGCGGTCTCGCCGCGCCGCCTGGACCGTACGAAACGGCCGACGGCCTGCGCGAAGAAGAGCGGCGTGGAGATCGTGGTGGCGTACACGCCGACCGCGAGCCGGGGTACGTCGACGCCCTCGGACACCATCCGGACGGCGACCATCCAACGGTCGTCGCTGGCGCTGAAGTCGTCGATCCGCTTCGAGGCGCCGGCGTCGTCGGACAGCACGAGGGTCGCCTTGCTGCCGGTGATCTCCCGGATCAGCTTGGCGTAGGCGCGGGCGGAGTCCTGGTCGGAGGCGATGACGAGGGCGCCCGCGTCCGGGATGCCCTTCCTGACCTCGGTGAGCCGCTGGTCGGCGGCGCGCAGCACGCTCGGCATCCACTCGCCGCGCGGATCCAGCGCGGTGCGCCAGGCCTGGCTGACCGCGTCCTTGGTCATGGGCTCGCCGAGCCGGGCGGCGATCTCGTCGCCGGCCTTCGTCCGCCAGCGCATGTTGCCGCTGTAGGAGAGGAAGATGACGGGGCGCACGACGTGGTCGGCGAGCGCGTTGCCGTAGCCGTAGGTGTAGTCGGCGGCGGACCGGCGGATGCCGTCCTGCCCCTCCTCGTACGTCACGAACGGGATGGGGTTGGTGTCGGACCGGAACGGCGTACCGGTCAGGCAGAGCCGCCGGGTGGCCGGCTCGAACGCCTCCAGGCACGCCTCGCCCCAGGATTTCGAGTCACCGGCGTGGTGGATCTCGTCGAGGATCACCAGGGTCTTGCGCTGCTCGACGCGGTTGCGGTGCAGCATGGGGCGCACGCCGACGCCCGCGTACGTCACGGCGACGCCGTGGTAGTCCTTGCCGAGCGGGCCCGCGCTGTACTCCGGGTCCAGCTTGATGCCTATGCGGGCCGCGGCCTCCGCCCACTGCTTCTTCAGATGCTCGGTCGGCGCGACCACCGTCACCTGCTGCACGACATGGTGGTGCAGCAGCCAGGAGGCCAGGGTGAGGGCGAAGGTCGTCTTTCCGGCGCCGGGCGTGGCGACCGCGAGGAAGTCGCGCGGCTGCTCCTGGATGTACTTCTCCATCGCGCCCTGCTGCCAGGCGCGCAGCTTGCTCGCGGTGCCCCAGGGGGCCCGGCCGGGGAAGGCGGGGGAAAGGTGGTGGGAGGAGGCGGCGGTGGTAGTCACGGTCTCCGGTTCTCGGCTGCGTACGACGACCGGGTCACCCTACCGGCGCCCCACCCCCACAACGCGCGCACCGGCCCGCGTCACCCGGGGGTGGGACCGACGTCACATCAGCGCGCGAAGCCCGGCAGCCGAGCCGCGATCTCGGGCACATCGAGGGCACCCTGGCAGACATCGAGCACAAACTGCTCGGCCTCGTCCACGTCGAACTCCGCGTCCAGGGGATGCCCGTTGAGATGCGGGAAGACCCAGGTCGCGTACCAGGCGATGCGCTTGTTGCCGTCCACGAGGCCGCGGTTGCGGGCCAGGGACTCCATCAGCGCCGCAGCCTTCTGTCACACGTCCGGGTAAGCATCCTGTCCGAACACGCTCGACTGCGGGCGCGCGAGGGCCGAGTCGAGGAGCCCGTGGTCACGTACCTCGTCCGCCCCGAGCCGCTTTGCCAGGTGCAGCAGCTCGGGCAGGGTGAGGTAGTGCTTCAGGCGAGCCTCCGGTTCAGCTCGGCACTGCCCTTCAGCACATGGTCGGCAGCCTCATTGAACAGACGCGACCGCTCGTTGATGACCGCGATCACGGCGTCGTGCGCGAAGGCCTGCATGCTGCGGCCCTCCGCCGCCGCCCGCTCGCGCAGAGCATCGAGTTCCTCTTCCGTGAAGCGCAGGTTCAGTCCGGCCATGTTCGACGGTATTACGTGGTACCAAACGGTGTCACGGCGTTTCCACGCGCAGACGCCGCGTCACCCACACCCCCGCCAGTGCCACGGCCGCCATGGGCAGGAACACCGCCGCGAAGGCCCCCGGCGTGGAGGCGGAGGCGGCTGTGGGGATGTGACTGAGGGCGCCGCCCCCGAGGGCCGCGAAGGCCGCGCCGCCCAGGCTGAGCAGGACGACGTTCGACAGGGCGTCGGAGATCTGGAGGGCGGCGGAGTTGGTGCCGGCCTCCTCGGGGGCGGAGAGCTTGAGCAGCAGCACGCTGGTGGAGGAGATCACCAGGCCCATCCCGAAGCAGCCGAAGGCCCAGGCGACGGCCAGCGTCCAGGCCGGCACGGAGTGGATCAGCACACTGGGCGCCGCCGCGACGGCCGCGGCGACCAGCACCATCCCGGTGGTCGTGAGCCGCTCCCGGTACGGCTCCACGCGCGGCCGGGACTGCACCCAGGAACCCAGCGCCCAGGTGACCCCGCCGGCCGCGAGCGAGAACCCGGCGAGCGTCGGCGACAGGCCCCGCTGGGTGACCAGCATCAGCGGCACGAAGGACTCCGCCGCGATGAACGACCCGGCGGCCACACCGCGCAGCAGGACCACGGACGGCAGGCCCCGCGCCGCCCGGTAGGTGCCGCGCGGGAGCAGGCCGAGCGCGGCCGGGACGAGAAGCCCGGCGCCCAGGAGGCCGGGGACGAGGGAGATCCACCGGAGGTCCTGCGCGGCGTACTGCAGCAGCCCGGCACCGAAGGAGATCGCGAGGGCGAGCCGGATACGGCGCCGGTCGAAGGAGGCGTCACCCCCGGCGCCCGGCACGGGCCCGGCGGCGCGACGGCGTATCTGCGGCAGGGCGAGCCCCAGCGGCAGAAGCACCAGCACAGGAATCCCGACGAACACCCACCGCCAGCCCAGATGCTCGGTCACCGCACCGGAGGCCAGCGGCCCCACGATGGACGGCACGACCCAGCTCGCGGCGAACGCCGCCATGATCGCCGGGCGCAGCCGCTCGGGGTAGGCGCGGCCGACGACGACGTACAGGGCGACGATGACCAGCCCGCCCCCGAGCCCCTGGACGGCCCGCCCGAGGATGAACAGCCACATGACCCCCGCGGTGCCCGACAACAACAAACCGGCCCCGAAGGCAGCGATCCCGCAGGTCAGCGGCGCGAGCGGACCACGCCGATCGGACCACTGACCGGACAGCACCATGCCGAACAGACTGGTGGTGAAGTACCCGGAGAACGCGAAGGCGTACAGCGACACCCCGTCCAGCTCACGCGCGGCGACCGGCATCGCCGTCCCGACGGCCGTCGCCTCGAAGGCGATGAGCAGCACGACGGAGACGATCCCGATGCTGAGCGCCCGATACGACCGCCCCAGCACGCTCTCCTCCGGTGCGGCTGCGGAGGAAACGGCGGACGTCTTGGCGACATCGGCGTCGCGCGGCTCGAGGGCAGTCATGGTCGCCAGCGTAAGGGCCGTGACTGACATTGACCCCTGTCGGGGGCCTCACCTCCCCTGGGACCTTGGTCGTACGACCGCCGCTCCCCCTCCCTCTGTGAACGCGGCATGGCAGTCACATTGCACACGGCCCGCTTCCCTTGAGCCCCGCAGGACCCCGCCCGTACCGTCGAACCACCGACCAGGCCCGCCCCACGGGCCCTGCGAACGGCCGTGTGCCCGAGTGGCTCAGGGACTCGCCTGCAAAGCGAGTTACGCGGGTTCGATTCCCGCCACGGCCTCCACAGCCCGACCGAGCGAGACAGAGGGCGGCACCCCCGAGGTGCCGCCCCCTTTTCTTCTGTCCGTCTCTCCTCGCCCCACAAGTCCTCCCCCGTCTCTCCCCAAACAGGAGCGCAACCCTCCGCCGCCCCGGCGGGTCCTGTTGGTGTCGGGGTCGCAGACTCCGGTCGCCGTGCCTTCTGTCCGACGAGGAGACCCATCCGTGCGCCAGCGCATCCGCACCTCGCACCTTCGTACCCCGGCCGCCTTCGTGGCCGCCGCCGCGATCGCCGCCGCCGTACCCGCGCTCGCCGCTCCGTCGGCGTACGCGGAGGAGGGTGCGGCGGACCTGGTGATATCGGAGCTGCCGAAGACGTCTCCGAAGCCCGGCGACGTGTACGACGAGAACGTCGTCATCACCAACAAGGGCACCGCCCCGGCGGACGGGATCACCTTCCGGGTCCGGCTGACCCGTGGGCTGGACTTCCCCGCCCAGGTGCCGGGCTGCACCTACACGACCGTCGAGGACAAGGTCCGCCAGGCGCTGTGCGAGATCGACGAGGTGATCGAGCCGGGCGCCTCCATCGAGACGCCCGTACGGTTCAAGGCGCTGCCCAACGCCCTGATGGAGGCCGTCCAGTACGGCACCTCCGCCACCGGTGAGGCCCCCGGCGAGGGGTACGACGACAGCCACCGGCGGCTCACGCTGACGGCGGACAGCTCGGCCGACCTGGCTGCCGTCGGCGAGGACACCGAGGCCCTCGCGGGCGACGGGCAGTCGATCACCGTGCGGCTGCGCAACGACGGCCCCGGCTGGATCCAGAACCAGGAGAGCGACGACCAGACGGCCCTGATGGTCCGTATCCCCAAGGGCACCACCGCCGCCGTGGTGCCGAAGGCCTGCTCGCCGTTCGGCATCGACGGCCCGAGCGGGCCGGGCGGCACGCCGGGCAAGCCGACGTACGTGTGCGTGCCGGACGACAACACCCTCGACGTCGGCGAGGAGGTGCTGTTCACCTTCACGCTGGACATCGGCGAGGACACGGAGACGACGACGGGTGAGGTGAAGGCGACGTCGGTGTACGACATCCACCCCGCCTTCGACAAGAACCCCGCCAACGACAAGGCCGCCATCCGCATCGCCATCCCGACGGACTACGAGCCCGAGCCGACGCCGTCGGAAGGGTCCTCCGGCGGCAGCGGCACAGGAGGTAACGGCTCCTCCGGTGGCAACGACCCGTCCGGGCAGAGCACCGGTGGCTCCGGTGGTACCGGCGGTTCCTCCACCGGCGGCTCCGGCGCCGGCACCGGTTCCGTCGACGGCAATCTCGCGAGCACCGGCTCGGACGGCACCACGCTCATCGCGGGCTCCGCTGCCGCCGCAGCGGCCCTGGGCGCCGGCCTCTTCCTCGCCGTGCGCCGCCGTCGCGCCGCCGGACCCGAGACCGGCTGACGGGCGCCCGCCCCTGGGGCAGCTCGCCCCGGGGGCACCCGCGCCAGGTCAGCGGGCACCGCACTCCGGCACGCCGGCGGCCTCGTCGACCTGGACTCACTCCCTGGCGTACGCCGCCGGCGCGCCGCACAGACCGAGACCGGCTGACGGCGTGCGTCCGCTCCTGGGCCGCCCGTTCCAGGAGTGCCCGGCGCCGGATCAGCGTCCGCAGGACTCCAGCACGCCCACCGCCTCGTCCTGGAACGCCTCCGTCCAGTAGTGCCGGGCCGTACCGTCCGTCGCAGTGCCGGTCGGGTCGACCGTGGACAGGACCTGGAGCATCGTCATCGCCAGCTGGTCGTACGTGGCGGTCGTCAACTCGTGGCCCGACGCCGCGTCTATCGCCCGCTCGCGGTGCAGCAGCCACAGGGTGAAGGCCAGCGTCGAGACGTCCGTGTTCAGCGGGTACAGACGCCCCTCGCGCTCGCTCCAGTGCAGGACCGCGCCGGTCATGCCGTCGAGGACCAGGCTGCCGTCCTCCGCGAGGTCGCCGAGGCGGATCAAGGACGCGGCGGCCAAGGGCAGTTCGCACGGGGCGCCGCACTCGGTGTCGTACTCGTCCAGGGCCGCCAGCGGCGCGTCCGTGTCCAGGGTGAAGAGGAACCCGCCCTCGGGCAGGCCCACTTCGCGCAGGAAGCGGCGGGTCGGCTCATGGCGGAGGGCGGACGGGAAGTCGACCTCCTCGAAGCGCACCACCGCGCGCCGCCCGAACTCCTCGTCCAGCAGCCGCGGCGGCAGGTCCAGGGCCAGCCCGGACCGCCCGGCGCGGCCCGCGACGAGCGCCAGCGGACGGATCAGCGCGGCCATCTTCCAGAAGGGCGCGGGCTCGCCGTTCGTGCCCTCCTCGAACACCGACAGCAGATGCCGGGACGCCTCCGCGACCGCCTTGGTGCCGTAGCGCCCGGCGTAGGAGGCGAACTGGCCGCGCAGTCCGGCGAGTTCGTCCGTGGCCTCGGCGAAGCGGACCAGGGTGCGCAGGGAGGGCGCGAGGGCTCGGCGGTCCATCAGGTCGGGCCGGTCCCGCAGAAGGTGGGCCGTGGAAATCTCGCCGGTCGCGCCGTCGAGGAGGACGGACTCGGTCTCGCGGCCGCCGGGGCCGAGCAGTCCGCCTATCACCAGCTGGTCGCACAGCTCGGCCGTGAGCCGGCCGGGGGCCGCGTCGCCGGTCGAGTCGGCGACCGTGCGCAGACCCGCGCGGGACAGCTCGGCGAAGCTCAGCACCGTGTTGTCGCCGGGGAGTCCGGGGCCGGTCAGCCAGCGGCGGGTGGCCGCGTGCGTGACGTACGGGTCGAGTTCGGGCTCGGACAGGATGATCGTCCGGTCACCCGCCTGGGTCGTGATCGTCGTGCTCATGGCTCCCCCGCATGCGCTTGCTCACCGCCCCTGGGCACGACACGCCTGACCGGCCGGTCACCGGACCCGGCCGTCGTCCCCACTGCCCAGAACACTACGCGCCACCACTGACAACGCACCGGCCCCGGCACAGCCCATGAGAGCGCTTCACCTCAGTAGACGCCGGAGCACCCCGGGTACGTTCCCACAACGCGCCGAATTCGCCGCTGATTCATGAGGGATTCACGTCTGATCCGGGCCCGGCGGCGGCTGCGCCGGGCCCGTTCACCGGGTGGTGTGGACGACCGCGGCCTGGGGGCGGATCGGGAGGCGGTTGACCGGGCGGCCGGTCGCGGCGCGCACGGCCGAGGCGATGGCCGCGGGCGACGTCACCACGGGCACGGCGCTGACGGCCTTGGCGCCGAACGGCGCGACGACGTCCCGCTCCTCGACCAGCTTCACGATCCGGATGTCCGGGGCGTCCAGCGCGGTCGGCAGCGCGTAGCCGGTCAGGTCGGGGTGGCGGATCAGACCGCGCGCGGAGCGCAGGTTCTCGGTGAGCGCTATGCCCACGCCCTGCGTGACGCCCGCCTCGATCCGGGCCTCCAGCTGGGCCGGGTTGAGGATCCGGCCGACGTCCTGGGCGAGCGCCAGCTCGACCACGCGCACCGAGCCCAGCTCGATGTCGACGTCGACGACCGCGCGGACCGCGCAGAAGGACATGCCCACGAACGCGTCGCCCTGGCCGGCGCCGTCCAGCGGCTCGGTCGGGTGCGGACGGCACTGGGCCGTGGCCCACAGCTCCTTGCCCTCCAGCGCCTCGCTGACGGTGGTCGACAGGACGCCGTCGTACGAGGTGATCTTGCCGTCGGTGATCTGGAGCAGCTCGGTGGACATGCCGAACTTGTGCGCCAGCGGCTGCAGGAGCTGGGTGCGGACCATCTTGGCGGCCCGTTCGACGGCGCCGCCGGAGACCCAGGTGTGCCGGCCGCGGCAGCCCGCGCCGGCGGGAGGCTGGTCGGTGTCGACCGGCGCGACGTGCACCTCGTCGACGCCCAGGGTCTCCTGGACGATCTGCCGGGCGAGGGTGGTGAAGCCCTGGCCGGTCTCGACGGCGGCGCACAGCACCGTGGCGACCCCGTCCTGGACCTTCACGGTGGCCGTGGAGACCTCGTCGGCGCCCTCGGCACCCAGCATGTGCACCATGCCCAGGCCGTAGCCCACGCCCCGCCGCACGGCGCCCGGTTCACCGGCGCCCTCGGGGCCGCCGGGCAGCAGCCACTCGTCCTCGGGGGTGTCCTTGGGCAGCGGCGGCAGCGGATGGTCCCGTACGGCCTGCAGGAGCTCGGCGACCGGGGCCGGGCAGGTCACGCTCTGGCCGGTCGGCAGGACGTCGCCGGTGGCCAGGGCGTTGCGCAGGCGCAGTTCGGCCGGGTCGACGCCGAGCTTCTTGGCGAGCTTGTCCATCTGCGCCTCGTACGCGGCGCACACCTGCATGGCGCCCTCGCCGCGCACATGGCCGGAGGGCGGGTTGTTGGTCCGTACGGCCCAGCCCTCGATGAAGGCGTTCGGGACGACGTACGGGCCGCAGGCGAAGGCGACCGCGGCGGCCAGGGCCTCGGAGGAGGTGTCCGCGTAGGCGCCCGCGTCCAGCAGGATCTGCGCCTCGACCTTCACCAGCCTGCCCTCGGCGTCCGCGTGGTGGCGGTAGCGCAGCAGGGTCGGGTGCCGGTGGGTGTGGCCGAGGAAGGACTCCTCGCGGGTGGCGGTGAGCTTCACCGGGCAGCCGGTCTTCAGCGCGAGCAGGCCGAGCGGGAGCTGGAAGCCCTGGTCCTCGCGGTCGGCGGTGGCGCCGGGGACGCCGGTGACGACGATCTTGACGCGCTCGGGCTCCAGGCCGAAGCAGGCGGCGGCGCGGTCGCGGTCGGTGTGCGGGTCGGTCGAGGCGAGGTAGAGCTCCACGCCTCCGTCGGGGCGCGGTACGGCGAGTCCGGCCTCGGCGCCGATGGGGGCCGGGTCCTGGCGGCCGATGCGGTACATGCCCTCGACGACGACGTCGCCGGCCGCGTCGGGGTCGCCGTGGCGCAGCGGGATGTGCCGGATCAGGTTGCCGTCGGGGTGCAGCGGCTCGGCCTCGAACGCCTGCTCGGGGTCGGTGACCGGGTCGAGCACCTCGTACTCGACGATGACGGCGGCGGCGGCGAGGCGCGCGGTGTCGGGGTGGTCGGCGGCGACGGCGGCGATGGGCTCGCCGTGGTGGCGTACGACGTCGGAGGCGAAGACGGGCCGGTCGGCCCGGCCCCGGCCGAGCAGCGGGCTGCCGGGGACGTCCTCGTGGGTGACGACGGCGCGGACGCCGGGCATCTCCCGCGCGTGGGTGGTGTCGATGGAGGTGATGCGCGCGTGCGGGTGCGGGGAGCGCAGGACGGCCGCCCAGAGCAGGCCCTCGGCCCACAGGTCGGCCGCGTACGGGAACGTGCCCTCGGTCTTGGCGCGGGCGTCGGCGGCCGGCAGGGAGGCGCCGAGGCCGTGCGGAACCTGCTCGGGGGCGGGGGCTGCCTCCGCGGCGGTGGTCGCGGTGGCGGCTTCGTTGCTCACGCCTGGCCTCCGTCCTGGCCGTACGGGTCATGCGGTCCCATGGCGCCGGGCGCCTCGAACGCCGACGGGTTGACGCCGCCGGCTCCCGGGCCCGCCTGGTGCGGGATGCGGGCCTCGCCGTCGTCGCCCTCGGGGGCCTCGGCGGCCGCGTGGGCCTCGCGTTCGGCGACGACCTCCTGGACGGCCCGGACGACGCCGCGGTAGCCGGAGCAGCGGCAGAGGTTGCCGCACAGGGCCTGCCGGGTCTCCAGCTCGCTCGGGGCCGGGTTGCCCTCCAGCAGGTCGTGCACGGTCATCGCCATGCCCGGCACGCAGAAGCCGCACTGGACGGCGCCGCAGCGGGCGAGCGCGCGCTGCACGTCGGAGGGGTGCCCGTCCTGGGCGAGCCCCTCGACGGTGCGCACCTCGCTGCCGGCGGCGGTCACGGCGGGCACCAGGCAGGAGGCGACGAGCCGGCCGTCGACCTGGACGTTGCACGCGCCGCACTCGCCCTGCGAGCAGCCGTCCTTGGCGCCCGCGAGGCCGAGCCGCTCGCGCAGCACGTAGAGCAGCGACTCGCCGATCCAGGCGTCGGAGACGGGCCGGTCGACGCCGTTGACGCGCAGCACGTAGGAGGCGAGGGGGTGTTCCTCGCCGGAGGGCGGGGGCGTCTCGCCGGACTCCTCGGCGCCGTCGCCGTCGATCTCGGCCTCGATGGAGGGCTCCGCGGGGCCCTGTGCAGCCTCGGCGGCCTCCCGGGCGTCCTCGGCCGCCGCTGCCGCCTCGCCCGCCTCACGGGCCGCCTGGGCGGCCTGCGCGGCGTTCTCCGCGGCCTCCGCGGCTTCCTCGGCGGCGTCGGGCGCGGACTGCCGCTCGGGGGCGGCCGTGTAGCCGTCGGGCGCGGGCTCGCCGGGGGCGGTGCGCTCCCAGGGCTGCTGGGGCGCCCAGGGGGCGGCCGCGCCGCCCGGCAGCGTGGCCGGGGCTCCGCCGCCCCACTGCTCGACGAGCGAGGACGTGGTGAACTCGCCCGACTCGTCCGGAAGGTCCCCTCCGGCGAGCGGGATCGACCACTGCCCGGTGACGTCCTGGCCGGGCGGGCGGCTCTGGGCGTCCGGGAGGTGCCACTGCTGGGTGGCCGCGGGGTTGTACGTGAACCGGTCGCCGCCGTCCTGGGGCGCGGCGTTCGGGTCGGGCCAGCCGGCGCCCTCGGGGGGCGTGCCCGCGGCGGGCCAGCCGCCGGGCGTCGCCGGGTCGGTGGTGCCGGGCGCGGCGGTGATCCGCGGCGGCACATAGCCCTGGCCGGGGGCGGCGAGCGGGCTGTCGGCGGAGGCCAGGAGCGCGTCGATGCCGCCCTCGGGCAGCTCGACGAAGGCGGTGGCGCCGTCGTCGTACTCACCCTGGGGCAGCGGATCCCAGCGGCCGTTGCCGCGGGGCGCGCCCTCTCCGTGCCGGTCGTCGGTCACGACAGCGCCCTCCCCAGTGCTCGTCGGGCCAGTGCGGCGACGGTGCGCCGCAGGTGCAGAACGGCGGGCGGGTGCTGGGCGACGGTCCCGTCCTCGGCCGGGGCCGGGTCGGGGATGCAGGCCGCGGCGACGTACTCGCCGAAGGCCTGCAGTGCCTCGGGGACGACCGCGCGGTTGTTGTCCCAGTCGATCAGCTGGGCGACCCACTGCTCGGCCTCCAGGGGCCGCAGCGGCATCGGCGCTATGGCGCCCACCGCACAGCGGATGCCGCGCCGGGCCGGGTCGAGGACGACCGCGACGGACGCGAGGGCCCGCCCGGGGCCGGTGCGCCCGGTGGCCTTGAGGAAGACCTGCGGGGCGTGCAGCAGCGGCACGCGCACGTAGCCGATGAGTTCACCGGCGCGCAGCGTGTCCACGCCCGCCAGCAGGTGCGACACCGGGATCTCGCGGCGGGCCCCGCCCGGGCCCGCGATGATCAGGGTCGCCTCGAGGGCGGCGAGGACCGGCAGCGCGTCACCGGTGTGGGACGCGGAGGCGACGTTGCCGCCGAGGGTGCCGGCGTTGCGGATCTGCGGCGGGCCGGCGGCGCGCGCGGCGGCCGCGAGCGCCGGGATCAGGGCGGCGAAGTCGGGGCGGCCCATCCGCGCGTGGGTGAGTCCGGCGCCGAGCAGGGCGTGCCCGTCCTGGTACTGCCAGCCGCGGATCTCGCTGATCTTGCCGAGGCCGACCAGGGCGGCGGGCCTGAGCTGCCCGGAGTTGACGGCGGCCATGAGGTCGGTGCCGCCCGCGACGGGCACGGCGGCGGGCATGGCGGTGAGCGCCGCCACGGCCTCGTCCAGTGTCGTGGGCAGCGTGACGGCCTGCGCCGCCTGCGGTGCGTGCGTGGTCAAACCGGCTGCCCCTTCCCGCTGCCCCACCTGGTCCCACCTGTGCTGCCGTACGGTACGTGCTGACAGGGCGGACGTGGCAACTCTGGCACATCTTCCCAGGGCACGCGGACACGGGTCCGCTAGGAGGCATTCGCCCACCTCATCGGGGAGATGGTCCGTTTTGGCACGGCATCACCGATGAGTACCGATTGACACTCTTCGGTGATCCGCTGCCGGTTTTTCCCCTGTCTGTTCGCCCGGAGCGGTCACCTGTGCGGGGGCGGTCCGTCGATCGGGCGGCCGAGGACCCCGGGGCGCCGCTGCCACGGCCGGGGGCCGGTGGGCGGCCGGTAGGCGACGCCCAGGGCGTCCAGGCGCGCGTAGTGCGCGGCCATCCGCCGCTCGAAGCCGGCGAAGTCGCGCTCGGCCGGGGCGGGCAGGGCGCTCCAGGCGACCTCGGCGAAGGCGGCCAGGCGCGGGAACGTCTGGTAGTCGACGCGCGCGGCGTCCTCCATCACCTCGGTCCACACGTTGGCCTGCGTGCCGAGCACATGCCGGGCCTCGTCCCGCGTCAACTCCCCCGGCACCGGCTCGAACCGGTAGACGTCCTCCAGGGTGCGCACGTATCCGATCGGCACCGGCTCGTCGGCGCCGCCGTCCTGCCGGTGGTCCAGGTACACCTGCTGCTCGGGGCACATGACGACGTCGTGTCCCGCGCGGGCCGCCGCGACACCGCCCGCGTAGCCGCGCCAGGACGACACGGTGGCGCCCGGTGCGAGCCCGCCCTCCAGGATCTCGTCCCAGCCGATGAGCCGGCGTCCGCGCGCGGAGAGCCACCGGTCGAAATGGCCGATGAACCAGGCCTGGAGACCGTCCTCGTCCTTCACCCCGAGTTCCCGGACGCGCTTCTGGGCGGTGGGCGAGGCGCGCCACTGGTCCTTCAGGCATTCGTCGCCGCCGACATGGACGAACTCGCCGGGGAACAGTTCCAGGACTTCCTCGAACACCCCCTCGTAGAAGCGCAGGGTGCTGTCGGTGGGGGCGAGTACGTTCGGAGAGATCCCCCAGGTGTCCCAGACGGAGAGGGCGGTGGTGTCGATGACGTCGGTGTTGCCGAGTTCCGGGTACGCGGCGATCGCGGCCTGCGAGTGGCCGGGCACGTCGATTTCGGGGACGACGGTGATATGCCGCTCGGTCGCGTACGCCACGATCTCGCGGATGTCGTCCTGGGTGTAGAAGCCGCCGTGCGGCTTCTCCTCCCAGAGCGGCGAGGCGCGATGGCCGAATTTGGTGCGCGCCCGCCAGGCGCCGGTCTCCGTGAGCCGCGGGTACTTCCGGATCTCGATACGCCAGCCCTGGTCGTCCGTCAGATGGAAGTGGAAGACGTTGAGTTTGTGGGCGGCCATCAGGTCCAGGTGGCGCAGGACGCCGTCCTTGGGCATGAAGTGCCGGGCGACGTCCAGCATGAGTCCGCGCCAGCGGAATCGGGGCGCGTCCTCGACGGTCGCCGATGCGAGGACGGGAAGGGCGCCGGGGCGGACCGGGGCGCGGCGGAAGGCGTCCGGACCGAGGAGCTGACGCAGGGTCTGGGCGCCCCAGAAGACGCCGGCGGCGTCCCCGCCCCGGATCTCCACACCGTCGTGCGCGTCGGTGCGCAGGCGGTACGCCTCGGCGCCCAGGGTGTCGTCCAGGAGCAGCCGGACACCGCCTCGCGCGTCCGGCGGCCCAGGTCGCAGGGGCAGACCGTACGCCGCGCCGAGCGTGGCGCGCAGCCAGCGCTCGGCGGTCCCGGTGCCGTCGGCGGCCCAGAGAGTGGTGTCGGCGCCGAGCGTGAGGGTGCCGTCGCGCGGGCCCTCGGTCGCGCGCGGCGCGGGAATCAGTTGCCGAGCGGAAGTCACATCAGTCCTTTACCGCCCCGCCCAGCCCCGACACCAGTCGCCGCTGTACGAGGACGAAGAAGATCAGCACCGGAATCGTCATCACCGTGGACGCCGCCATCACTCCGCCCCAGTCCGGCTCGTCGGGCTTGTAGAAGACGAGCAGGGCCATCGGAAGGGTGGACTGGGAGGTGTCGCTGATGATGAACGACTTGGCGAACAGGAAGTCGTTCCAGGCGGAGATGAAGGAAAACACGCTCGTGGCCACGAGGCCCGGGAAGACCAGGGGGAAAAGGATCTGCCACAGGAATCGCGACCGGCTCGCTCCGTCGAGCGCGGCGGCCTCCTCCAGGGCCTCCGGAACGGCCTTCACAAACCCCCGCAGCATCCAGATCGCGAAGGGCAGCGAGAAGGCGATGTGGGGCAGGATCAGCGACCCCAGGGTGTTCAGCTGGCCGAAGTCCCGCATGAGGAAGAACAGCGGGATCGTCAGGGCCTCGACGGGCACCATCTGGGCCACCAGAAACATGATGAGCAGGGTGGTCCGGAAGCGGAACCGGAATCGCGTCACCGCGGTCGCGGCGAGAAAGGCGATGAGCGCCGAGACGACCACGACCGTGCACGCGACGACAAGACTGTTGACGAAGTAGCGGCCGAATTCGTTCTGCTCGAAGACCCTCCGGAAGGAATCCAGGGAGGGCGACAGGGTCCACGGCCGGGGCTCGGTGGACTCGATCTCCCCGGCCGGTTTGAAGGCGCCGAGCACCATCCAGTAGAGCGGGAAGGCCACCGCCACGGCGATCAGCAGCGCGGTGGTCTCCGCGAGCAGCCGCCAGGGACGCCGTACGAGACGCCTCGCGTTCATCGGCCTCACAGTTCCTCTCCCTGCCGGCGCAGCAGCCGCAGGTACACGAGCGTGACCGCGAGCAGGAGCAGCAGCATCACGACGCCGATCGCCGAACCCAGGCTGTACTGGGAGGACGCGAACGCCTTCTGGTAGGCGTACACGTTCAGCACCAGGTTCTGGCCGGCGATGCCGCCGCCGTTGGTCATGACGTAGATCTGGGTGAAGACCTTGAAGTCCCAGATCACCGACTGGATGGTGACGACGACCAGGATCGGCCGGAGCATCGGCGCGAGCACCGAGCGCCAGATCCGCCACTGGGAGGCGCCGTCCAGGGAGGCGGCCTCCAGCACCTCGGACGGGACGGCCCGGATGCCCGCGTAGACCGTCACCATGACGAACGGGAAGGAGCACCAGACCACTTCGAGCAGCACCAGGAAGAAGGCGCTGAAGCGTCCGTACGTCCAGGAGTGGTCGCCGAGCCCCAGCAGCCGGTTGACCGGCCCGAAGTCCGGGTCGAACAGGAACAGCCAGACCGTCGACCCGGTGATGGCCGGGGTGGCCCAGGCGCCGAGCGCTGCCAGCATCAGCGCCAGCCGCGGCACGGCCCGCACCCGGGTCAGCAGCACGGCGAGCGCGCAGCCGACCGCCAGGGTCGACACGACGCAGGCCGCCGCGAAGCCGACCGTGGCGATGAGCACCTGCCAGAACTGCTCGTCGGAGAACAGCTCCGTGTAGTTCCCGAACCCCTGGAAGGTGGTCGGCTCGCCCCCGCTGACCTGGGCCTGGGTGTACTCGAAGAACGAGATCAGCCCGAGCTGGTAGACGGGGTAGACGAGCAGTCCGCCGATGACGACGAGGGCGGGGGCGAGGTAGAGCCAGGGTGTCGTGCTCCGCGGGCGGCGGGCCCGCGGCCGGGCGGGCGCTCTCATCCGGCGGAGCCGAACGCCGCGTCCATCTTCTTCGCCGCGTCGCGGGAGGCCCCGGCGACGTCCTTCTTGCCGCTGATGACCTCCTGGAACATGGTCGGCAGGACCAGCGACGCGTCGATCTGGGCCCAGGCGGGCGAGGCGGGGACGAACTTGGTGCCCGCGGCGAGCGTCTCGACGAACGGCTTCACGTACGGCTTCTTCGCCGCGGCCTCACGGCGTACGTCGGCGAACGTCGGCAGGAAGCCCATGGCCTCGAACATGGACTCCTGGGTGTCCTTGGCGGCCAGCCGCTCCATCAGCTGGACGGCGAGCGTGCGGTGCGACGTGCTCTTCAGGACGCCGATGTTGTTGCCGCCCGCGAACGCCGGCGCGACCGATCCGGACTTCACCCCCGGAAGGGGGACGACGGCGTACTTGCCCTTGACCTTGCCGGCCTCCACGGCGGCGTGGCTGAAGTCGCCGCCGATGGCCATGCCGGCCTTGCCCGCCGCGAACGCGGTGACGGTGTCGTTGCCGCCCATGCCGGCGCACTTGGCGGCGGGGCAGTTGTCGTCGGAGAACAGTGAGGTGTAGGCCTTGACGCCCTTCTGGGCCGCGGCGCTGTCGATCGCGGAGGCGTACGAGCCGCCCTTGCCCTCGGCGAGCTCCCCGCCGTTGGCCCATACGAACGGCATGGCGCCGTAGGTGTAGGCGCCGCCGACGACCAGGCCGTACAACTCGGGCTTCTCGGCGCGTATCTTGCGGGCCGTCGTGGCCAACTCGTCCATGGTCTCCGGCACTTCCAGGCCGAGTTCCTCGAACACGTCGGTGCGGTAGTACAGGGCGCGGACGCCGACGTAGAAGGGCGCTCCGTAGACCTTGCCGTCGACGGTGACGGACTGGCGGGCGGTGGGGTCGGTGTCCTTGGCCTCGTCCCAGGCGGCGAAGTCCTCGGTGACGTCGAGGAGTCCGCCGTCCTTCACATAGCCGGCGGTGTCGGTGTTGCCGTACTCCATGAGGTCCGGGGCCGACTCGGGGTCGTTGAAGGCGGCCTTGACGCGCTGGGCGCGGGTCTCGACGGGGATGTACTCGACGTCGACCTTGGTGCCCTCGTGCTGCTTCTCGAAGTCGGCGACGACGGCCTCGACGACCTTCTCCTTGGGCTTGTTGCCGACTTCCTGGAAGAGCCAGACCCGCAGGGTGCCGGTCTTCTCGTCCGTGTCGGAGGAGGAGTCGCCGGTGGTCTGGGGGGCGCAGGCGGAGACGATCAGGGCGGTGGCCGCGAGGGCGGTGGCGCCCAGGACACGGACGGCGGGCTTCCTGGTGTTCATGGCACTCCTCCGATGAGGCGTTGCATCACGCGCAATGACGGTTTCGCTGTGCACAACACCGGGAGGCTAGGGAGTTCATGAACACGACCACAAGAGGTCTCAACCACTCTGTGACCGGCCGACGCACTCCGTGCAACGGCCGAACAGCACAAAGGCCCCCAGGATGCGCGAAACGCATCCTGGGGGCCTCGGCACGCGGGTCCGGGGAGGACGGGCCTACTTGTCGCCCTTGCCCTTGCCCTTGTCGTCGCCGCCCGCGCCCATGGATTCGTAGATCTCCTTGCACATGGGACACACGGGATACTTCTTGGGGTCGCGGCCCGGCACCCAGACCTTGCCGCAGAGCGCCACGACGGGGGTCCCGTCGAGGGCGCTCGCCATGATCTTGTCCTTCTGGACGTAGTGGGCGAAGCGCTCGTGGTCGCCGTCGCCGTGGGAAGTCTGCGGCGTGGGCTCGACGAGGGTCCCCGTACCAGTCCCGCGCTCGGGCTCGAGAGTGCTCATACCGCCAAGGGTACTGAAGCTCACAGCCATCAGTTGAGCGAAGGGTCGTCCGGATACGTGGCCACCATCGCGAGCTCGTTGCGCTGGCGGCGCAGCACCTCGCGCCACAGCCGCTCGGGCGCGGGGGACGACACGTCACCGGGCTCGGACTCGACGACGTACCAGGCGCCGTCGACCAGTTCGTCCTCCAGCTGGCCGGGCCCCCAGCCGGCGTACCCGGCGAAGATCCGCAGCGACCCCACGGCCGACGCCAGCAGCTCCGGCGGCGCCTCCAGGTCCACCAGGCCGATCGCACCGTGCACCCGGCGCCAGCCCAGCGGGGCGCTGTCCCCGGCCGCGTCGCCGGGGATCACGGCGACGCCGAGCGCCGAGTCCAGCGACACCGGGCCGCCCTGGAAGACGACGCCGGGCTCGCCGGTGAGATCCGCCCAGCCCTCCAGGATGTCGCCCACGTCGACGGGGGTCGGCCGGTTGAGGACGACACCGAGGGAGCCCTCCTCGTCGTGGTCGAGAAGGAGCACCACCGCGCGGTCGAAGTTCGGGTCCGCCAGGGCGGGCGTGGCCACGAGCAGCCGCCCTGTGAGCGAGGACACCTCGGTCATGCCAGACATGATCCCGCATCTTCCCCCCACATGGGGAGGCAATGCCGCTTCGCGGGGGAACCCGGCCGGGGCGGGAGGGAGCGTCCTGGTGAGGCCGGGTCCGCCGGGGGCGGTGGGACACGGGTGTGCGCCCCGGGGCGCGGGGAGGGGTGGTGACCGCTCGTGCCCGGCGCGGAACCGTTCGTGTTGTGACAGGACTATGACGTCGCTGAGCCCTGCTCGGGCTTACTCCAGGGGGGTGCGCGGCGATTACCCTTTCCCTTCTGGCCCCTGCCCGACTCATCGGAACGCGAGATACATGACCGTCAACGGCAATGACGATGTACTGCTTGTCCACGGCGGAACCCCGCTCGAGGGCGAGATCCGTGTCCGCGGTGCGAAGAACCTCGTACCGAAGGCCATGGTCGCCGCCCTCCTGGGCAGTGGCCCAAGCCGACTGCGCAACGTCCCCGACATCCGGGACGTCCGGGTCGTCCGCGGCCTGCTCCAACTGCACGGTGTCACCGTCCGACCGGGCGAGGAGCCCGGCGAGCTGGTGATGGACCCGTCGCACGTCGAGAGCGCCAACGTCGCTGACATCGATGCCCACGCGGGATCGAGCCGGATCCCGATCCTGTTCTGCGGCCCGCTGCTGCACCGCCTCGGCCACGCCTTCATCCCGGGCCTCGGCGGCTGCGACATCGGCGGCCGGCCCATCGACTTCCACTTCGAGGTGCTGCGGCAGTTCGGCGCGCGGATCGAGAAGCGGGCCGACGGGCAGTACCTGGAGGCCCCGCAGCGGCTGCGCGGCACCAAGATCCGGCTGCCGTACCCGTCCGTCGGCGCGACCGAGCAGGTCCTGCTGACGGCCGTCCTCGCGGAGGGCGTCACCGAGCTCTCGAACGCGGCCGTCGAGCCGGAGATCGAGGACCTCATCTGCGTGCTGCAGAAGATGGGCGCCATCATCGCGATGGACACCGACCGCACCATCCGCATCACCGGTGTCGACAAACTCGACGGCTACGCCCACCGCGCCCTGCCGGACCGCCTGGAGGCCGCCTCGTGGGCGTCCGCGGCGCTGGCGACCGAGGGCAACATCTACGTCCGTGGAGCGCAGCAGCGCTCGATGATGACGTTCCTCAACACCTACCGGAAGGTGGGCGGTGCCTTCGAGATCGACGACGAGGGCATCCGTTTCTGGCACCCCGGCGGCCAGTTGAAGTCCATCGCGCTGGAGACGGACGTGCACCCGGGCTTCCAGACCGACTGGCAGCAGCCGCTGGTGGTCGCGCTGACGCAGGCGACGGGCCTGTCCATCATCCACGAGACGGTCTACGAGTCCCGCCTCGGCTTCACCTCCGCCCTGAACCAGATGGGCGCGCACATCCAGCTGTACCGCGAGTGCCTGGGCGGCTCCGACTGCCGTTTCGGGCAGCGCAACTTCCTGCACTCCGCCGTCGTCTCGGGCCCCACGAAGCTCCAGGGCGCCGATCTGGTCATCCCCGACCTGCGCGGCGGCTTCTCGTACCTCATCGCGGCGCTGGCGGCCCAGGGCACGTCCCGGGTCCACGGCATCGAACTGATCAACCGCGGCTACGAGAACTTCATGGAGAAGCTGGTCGAGCTGGGCGCGAAGGTCGAACTCCCGGGCAAGGCGCTCGGCTGACCGTGCCACGCGGCGCCGTCCCCGGCTGGGGGTCCGGGGGTCATCCCCCGGGCAGGCGCAGCATGGAGAAGCTGGTCGAGCTGGGCGCGAAGGTCGAACTCCCGGGCAAGGCGCTCGGCTGAGGCTGTACATGGCGAAGGGGCGGTCACCCGGAATCGGGTGACCGCCCCTTCGGCGTCTCTCGCTCGAGGCGGAGCGCTTACTTGCCCTTCGCGGCTTCCTTGAGCTTGGAGCCCGCGGAGACCTTCACGCTGTAGCCGGCGGGGATCTGGATCGGGTCGCCGGTCTGCGGGTTGCGGGCGGTGCGAGCGGCACGGTGGGTGCGCTCGAAGGTCAGGAAGCCAGGGATGGTGACCTTCTCGTCGCCCTTGGCGACGACCTCGCCGACGGTCTCGGCGAACGCGGCCAGCACGGCGTCGGCGTCCTTGCGGGTCACCTCGGCGCGGTCGGCCAGCGCGGCCACCAGCTCACTGCGGTTCATGTTGTTACTCCCGTGTTCAATTGCCTTGAGGCGTGCCACGCGGCGGAGCCGCATGTCGGGCACAGCGGTGTCGATGCTGCCAGGGTCCTCGGTCGGTCCCCGGACCGGGTCCGTGGCCAGACCCTCGCGCCCAGGGACGCATCCTGCCCCTACCTGCGGCGGGAAAGCCAATCCGGCACCCGGAGGAGTCGTGAGAACACCCTTGGGAGTCACACGAAGAGAGGGCCTGAGCCTGGCCGTCACGATAAACGGCGAAAACAGGCCTCAGGTTCCGCGACGCGCCGTCACAAGGGCTTGCCGTGGTGATCCTCACAGCCCGGTCACACGTGCCGGTTACCCCGCCGCACGGGGCTTACGCCCCCGAGGAAGCGGTCGCGGCCTTGGCGGCCTCGCGGACGGCGCCGGCGACGGCACCGGCGACCTTGTCGTTGAAGACGCTGGGGACGATGTAGTTCGGGTTGAGCTCGTCCTCGGTGACCACGTCGGCCAGAGCCTTCGCGGCCGCGAGCATCATGTCCGTGTTGACGGTGCGGGACTGCGCGTCCAGCAGACCGCGGAACACACCCGGGAAGACCAGCACGTTGTTGATCTGGTTGGGGAAGTCCGAGCGGCCGGTGGCCACAACTGCGGCCGTCTGACGGGCGATTGCCGGGTCGACCTCGGGGTCCGGGTTCGCGAGCGCGAACACGATCGCGCCCTCGGCCATGGCGGCCACGTCGTCGGCGTCGAGCACGTTGGGGGCCGAGACACCGATGAAGACGTCGGCGCCGCGCACGGCCTCCTTCAGGGTGCCGGTGAGGTTCTCCGGGTTGGTGTTGTCCGCGATCCAGCGCAGCGGGGAGTCCGCCGGGGCCTGGCGCAGGTCCTCACGGCCCGTGTGCACGACCCCGTGGATGTCGGCCACGACGGCGTTCTTCACGCCCGCGGCCAGCAGCAGTTTGAGGATGGCCGTACCGGCGGCGCCGGCGCCGGACATGACCACACGGATGTTCTCGATGGCCTTGCCCGTCACCCGAAGGGCGTTGGTCAGTGCCGCGAGGACGACGATCGCGGTGCCGTGCTGGTCGTCGTGGAAGACCGGGATGTCCAGGGCCTCGCGCAGCCGGGCCTCGATCTCGAAGCAGCGGGGCGCGGAGATGTCCTCCAGGTTGATGCCCGCGAAGCCGGGGGCGATCGCCTTGACGATCTCGACGATCGCGTCGGTGTCCTGGGTGTCCAGGCAGATCGGCCAGGCGTCGATGCCCGCGAACCGCTTGAACAGGGCCGCCTTGCCCTCCATGACCGGCAGCGCGGCCTTCGGGCCGATGTTGCCGAGGCCGAGGACGGCGGAGCCGTCCGTGACGACCGCGACGGAGTTGCGCTTGATGGTCAGCCGGCGGGCGTCCTCGGGGTTCTCCGCGATCGCCATGCAGACGCGGGCCACACCGGGCGTGTAGACCATGGACAGGTCGTCACGGTTGCGGATGGGATGCTTCGACGCCATCTCGATCTTGCCGCCGAGGTGCATCAGGAACGTACGGTCGGAGACCTTGCCGAGCGTGACGCCCTCGATCTGGCGCAGCTGCTCGACGATCTCGTCGGCGTGCGCGGTGGAGGTCGCGGCGATGGTGACGTCGATGCGGAGCTTCTCGTGGCCGGACGCGGTGACGTCGAGGCCGGTCACCGAGCCTCCGTGGGACTCCACGGCCGTGGTGAGCTGGGAGACCGCTGTTCCGCTCGCGGGCACCTCCAGCCGGACCGTCATCGAGTAGGAGACGCTGGGCGCCGTTGCCATGGCCGACTTCCTCTGCTTTCACCGTATAGCTGCGATCTGCCGTCCGATCGTCGCACCTACCGTCGAGTAGGAGTTAGCCGGGCTGACATTGCGAACGTATTGTTCGCCACGTCTTCTCATGAGAAGAGGCCCACGTCACATCCGTGACGTGGGCCTCTGCCCTACGTAGGTGACACCGACCCGCCATGCTCGCCTCGCGGCAAGTGGTCGCTCGTAGCGACGAAGGTTGGGCCCGGGGGCTTGGATCGAGCCGGTGTCACGTCCAGGCTAACAAACGGATGCCGTGAGGCCATTCCCTCCGGCGGTGTTCCTTCTCATCAGTCCCTGAGCAGGTCCGGGACCCCGTCGGCGTCCGGCTCGTCGCGCTCCCCCGACACGACCGTGAGCTGCTGCGTCGCCCGGGTCAGCGCCACGTACAGCACACGCAGTCCGGCCGGTGACTCGTCGGCGATCTCCGCCGGGGAGACCACCACCGTGGCGTCGTACTCCAGGCCCTTGGCCTCCAGGCTGCCGAGCGCCACGACCCGGTCGCCGAGTCCGGCCAGCCAGCGGGCCGCCTCCTCGCGGCGCTGCATGGCGACGACCACGCCGACCGTGCCGTCGACCTGGTCCAGCAGCCGGGCGGCCTCGGCGCGAACGGTCGTGGCCAGGGAGTCCCGGACGACCGTGAAGCGGGGCCGTACGCCGGTCGAACGCACCGCCGACGGCGAGGTGGAGCCCGGCATGGCGAGGGCGAGCACCTTCGCGGCGAGCTCGGCGATCTCGGCCGGGTTGCGGTAGTTGACGGTGAGCTGGAAGCGGCGGCGGGGCCGGCTGCCCAGGGCCTCGTCGCGGGCCTCGGCGGCCTCGTCGGGGTCGGACCAGGACGACTGCGCCGGGTCCCCGACGACCGTCCACGTGGCGTGCCGGCCGCGGCGGCCGACCATGCGCCACTGCATCGGCGTGAGGTCCTGGGCCTCGTCGACGATGACGTGCGCGTACTCGACGCGTTCGGCGGCCAGCCGCTCGGCGCGCTCGCGCTGCGACTCCTCGCGTACCGGCATCAGCTCCTCGAGGCCGGTGAGCTGGTCGAGCGGGTCCAGTTCACGTTTGCGGCGCGGGCGGGCCGGGGTGCCGAGGATCGCCTGGAGCTCGTCGAGCAGGGCGATGTCGTGCACGGACAGGCCGTCGCGGCGCAGCGAGCGGGCGACCTTGCGGATCTCGCCGGAGTTGAGGACCCGGCGGGCCCAGCGGCCGAGCCGGCGCTCGTCGGCCATCGCCGCGAGGACGGCGGCCGGGGTGAGCTCCGGCCACCAGGCGTCCAGGAAGGAGATGAAACTGTCCTCCGAGGTCACGTCCTCGTCGAAGGAGGAGCGCAGCTCGGCGGCGAGCTCGGGGTCGCTGTGCCGTTTGGCGCCGCCGGACTGCTCCCACAGGGCGTCGAGCAGCAGCTTGCGGGCGCGCGGGCGCAGCAGGTTCACGGGAGCAGTTCCGCCGAGGGCGGTGCGCCGGACACGGTCGAGGGCGTCGGCCTCCAGCTCCAGCCGGCGCCCGAAGGCGACCACGCGCAGCCGGGTCGGGGGGCCCGCGGGCACCGGCGCGGGGTCGTCGCCGAACGCGAGCTGCCCGCCGCGGTCGGCGCCGGTGGCGCGGCTGCCCGCGCCCAGCTCCAGTGCGCCGCGCGCCGCCTTCCGCAGCACCTTGAGCATCCGGTACGAGCCCTTGGCGCGGGCGGTGGCCGGGGAGTCGTACAGCGTGGCCTCGGCGCCGTCGACCAGGGAGCCGATCGCGCGGATGGCGACCTGGCCCTCCTCGCCGAGCGACGGGAGCACACCCTCGGTGTACGCCACGAGCAGCGGGGTCGGCGAGACGATGAGGATGCCGCCCGCGTACCGGCGCCGGTCCTGGTAGAGCAGGTAGGCGGCGCGGTGCAGGGCGACGGCGGTCTTGCCGGTGCCGGGGCCGCCCTCGACGTAGGTCACGGAGGCTGCGGGGGCGCGGATGACCATGTCCTGCTCGGCCTGGATGGACGCCACGATGTCCCGCATGGTGTGGCCGCGGGCCTGGCCGAGGGCGGCCATGAGGGCGCCGTCGCCGATGACGGGCAGCTCCTGGCCGTTCAGCGACGCCTTCAGCTCGGGGCGCATCAGGTCGTCCTCGACACCGAGGACCCTGCGGCCCTTGGAGCGGATGACCCGGCGCCGGACGACCCGCCCGGGGTCGACCGGGGTCGAGCGGTAGAAGGGCGCGGCGGCCGGGGCCCGCCAGTCGATGACCAGCGGCGCGTAGTCCTGGTCGAGCACGCCGATCCGCCCGATGTGCAGGGTCTCGGCGATGTCGGCGGTGTTGTCGTCGCGGACCGCGCCCTCGGCGGGCTCGACCGCGGTGTAGGCGCCGTCGGGCCCCTTCTTGCCGTCCTTGCCGAGGAGCAGATCGATCCGGCCGAAGAGGAAGTCCTCGAACTCGTTGTTGAGCCGGTTGAGGTGCACTCCGGCGCGGAAGACCTGCGCGTCGCGTTCGGCGAGCGCGCCGGGTGTGCCGACCTGGCCGCGCTGAGCGGCGTCGTTCATCAGGAACTCGGCCTCGTGGATCTTCTCCTCGAGACGCCGGTACACCCGGTCGAGATGTTCCTGTTCGACGCCGATCTCTCGGTCTCGCAGGGAGTCGAGCGCACTGTCCTGCGCCTGAGCGGCCACCGGGCCCCCTTCTGACGTGCTGGGCAGCCGTCAAAGGTACGCGAAGGGGGCCGATGGCGCTACGACAGGCCCTGTGGGGTGCCTACACGTCGACCTGCACGAGCTTGTTCCCGTCGAAGTCGATGATCTCGACATGGTCGATCTTGTCCGGGGACATGGCGACGCCGCCGCTGACGTAGAGCGGGTTCCTGGCCTGTTCGGTCTTCGCGTCCGGGAGGCCGTAGCCCCACTTGGGCACGGACCAGGAGGCCGCCGTCTCGCGCGAGCCGTCCTTGCTGACGAAGACCATGGAGCACTTGAGCGGGCCCTTGACGCCCTTGAGCTCCAGGCCGGTCTCGGTGCCCCAGAGCTTCTCGCTCAGGCCGACGGTCGCGGTGACGCCGGTGGTGGCGTCGGTGCCGGTGACCTTGTTCTCGATGCCGGTGAACAGCTCCTTGGCGGGGTTGGCCGCCTGCACCGTGCGGTTCCCCTCGGTGCCGCCGCCTCCACTGTCGCCGTTCGTCGCGACGGCCACGAAGGGACCGCCGACGATCAGCGCGGCCGCCGCGGCCACGAGGTAGAAGCTGCGCCGGCGCTTCTGGGCGCGGCGCTCGGCGACCTCGTCGACGAGCTTGTTCACCAGGCGCGGGCTGGGCTTGGCCGACAGCGAGTCGCCGATGTCGGGGGTGCCGGCTCCGGGCAGGTCCGCGAGGGCGGCCAGCATCGGTTCCATTCCGGCGAGTTCGTCCAGCTGCTGGGCGCACCATTCACAGGTGGCCAGGTGAGCCTCGAAAGCGGTTGCCTCGGCGTCGTCGAGAATCCCGAGGGCGTAGGCGCCGACGGTCTCGTGTTCGCTGGGGCCCGGTCGTCCCTGCGTGGGGCTCATGGAGCCAGACATACCCGACCCGCCCATGCCGAATCCCTGGTTTCCCCCGTATCCGCTCATCACGCCGTCACCCCCCGCTCCTCCAGAGCCAGCTTCATCGACCGCAGGGCGTAGAAGACCCTGGAACGGACGGTTCCGCTGGGTATGCCCAGGGTCTCGGCCGCCTCATTGACCGTACGCCCCTTGAAGTACGTCTCGACGAGGACCTCCCGGTGGGCGGGGGTCAGGTCGTCGAGCGCGTCCGACAGCGTCATCAACCACAGCGCCTTGTCGATCTCGTCCTCCGCGGGGATGACCTCCAGCGGCGACGGATCGACCTCCTGCGGCCGGGCCTGCCGGCTGCGGTGGCCGTCGATGACGATGCGCCGGGCGACCGTCACCAGCCAGGGGCGTACCGATCCGGTCGCTCGATTGAGCTGTCCGGCGTTCTTCCAGGCACGGATGAGCGTCTCCTGCACGACGTCCTCTGCTCGTTGCCGATCACCGGCGACCAGACGGAGGACATACGCAAGGAGGGGTCCGGCGTGCTCTCTGTACAGCGCACGCATCAGCTCCTCATCAGGTTCCGAGGGCTGGGACATGCGATGTCGGGCCCTCGATCCACGTTCATTGGCCACGACGGAATCCTTGCGCACGCCCACCTCCGATGTCCGGGGGTTCCCCCAGTCGGTCGCTCGACCACCCGTACGCAGACGGCGGGTTGCGTGTTCAACGTGAGGCGACAGTTTTCTTCGGAGTGACGTGACGAGGGGGACATGGCGCCACATTCCCACCGTGCGATCTTTACATTTCCGTCACATCGGCAAGATCGTCTTCACGCTTCCCTACGGTGGCGTAGGCAAACAACGTGTAATCGAAATCACTTCGACGACCCACGAACACAAGGGACATAACGGGCGGTCAGCTGCGCGCGAGGGCCGCGCGGCGACGGTGCCGGGCCACTCTTTCGCGGTTTCCGCAGACCTCGCTGGAGCACCAGCGCCTCCGCCGCCCCCGGGAAGTGTCCAGGTACACAAGGGGACAATTGTCCCCCTCGCACTCCCGCAGCCCCGCCCGCGCGACGGGATCGGTGAGCAGCTCCAGGACGTCCCGCGCCAGGGCGCCGAGCAACTCCGCGCAGACGGGCGGCCGCTCCAGCCGCCGCACCAGCGAGCCGTCCACGCCGCGCACGGCCCGCGGGGCGGGGGGCGCGGCACGGGCGAGGTCGTTCACCCGCTCCAGCGCCCTGTCGTACGACGGCCAGGACGCCGGCCCGGCCAGCGCCCCGCGCACCAACTGATCGGTGCAAGCGCGTACTTCCCGGAAGCCGGTGACCCAGGAGTCGTCGGCGTGCCCGAGCGGGGTCTGCGGGGGCACGAGCCCCGACCCGGTGATCCACGCGCACAACACCTCGACGGAGACGAACCGTTCACAAGGGTGCGCGGTCGCGAGCAGATCCAGACTGATCCGCCCCGCGCCGAACCGCAGCTCGTACGCGGCCGTGGCCGTACCCGGTGCCATGTGCCTGTCACCGCCTAGGGGTCACCGTCTCCCGTCGGCGGGGGCCGGTGGATGCGTGAGGGGGCTGGGGAACCGTTCCCTCCCACAGTGCCCGTCACGGCGCTCCGCCGGAACCCCTCGTACCGAGGCACACCCAGGCATCCAGCCCGTCCGAGGGCAGCCTTTCGAGGCCGGCCGGCCACACCCAGCCAAGCCCTCCCGGCGGGACCCATCGAGGCCGGGCGGCCACATCCAGCCCGTCCGGCGGAACCTTTCGAGGCTGGGCGCGGCACATCCATCCCGTCCGGCGGGACCTTTCGAGGCTGGGCGCGGCACATCCAGCCCGTCCGGCGGAACCCTTCGGGGCCGGGCTCGGCCACCCAGCCCGTCCGGCGTTTGAGGACGAGGCCCGTTCAGGGCCGACAGCAGGGGTTCGGGGGCGGCAGCCCCCGAGAGACGGCCACCCCCACGCCGGGCACAGCCCAACAGGGGCTCACCCCAACCCCCTCACTCGCCCCCATACTTCGCGTCGGCGGCCGGATCCAGCGCCAGCCGATACCCCCGTTTCACCACCGTCTGGATCAGCTTCGGCGCCCCCAGGGCCGTACGCAGCCGGGCCATCGCCGTCTCCACGGCGTGCTCGTCGCGCCCGGCACCGGGCAGCGCGCGCAGCAGGTCGGCGCGGGCCACGACCCAGCCCGGCCGCCGGGCCAGCGCCCGCAGGAGGGACATCCCGGCGGGCGGCACCGGCCGCAGCTCCCCGTCGACCAGCACCGCGTGGCCGCGGATCTCGACCCGGTGCCCGGCGATGGGCAACGACCGGGCGCGGCCGGGCAGTTCCCGGCACAGCAGCTGCACCAGCGGCCCGAGCCGGAAGCGTTCGGGCTGCACGGTGTCGATGCCCCGGGCCTGCAACGGCAGGGCGGTGACCGGGCCCACGCAGGCCGGGAGGACGTCGTGGCCGAGCGCGGCCAGCAGCTCGTCGAGCAGTCCGCGTTCCTCGGCCCGCGTCAGCAGCGAGGCGGCGGCCGGAGCGCTGGTGAAGGTCACCGCGTCCAGCGAACGGCAGATCGCCGCGTCCAGCAGCCGGTCGACGGGCCCGATGTCCACCGGCGGCAGCCACCGGTACACGGGCACCCCCAGCACCTCCGCCCCGCCGGCCCGAAGGGCCTCCACGAAGCCGGGCAGCGGTTCGCCGTGCAGCTGGACGGCGATCCGGCGGCCCTCGACGCCCTCCTCCAGCAGCCGGTCCAGCACCTCGGCCATGGACTCGCTGGACGGCGACCACTCCTCGGTCAGCCCGGCCGCCCGCACCGCGCCCTTGACCTTGGGCCCGCGCGCGAGCAGCTCCACCTCGCGCAGCCGGTTCAGCAGATCCTCGCCGAGGCCCCAGCCGTCGGCGGCCTCGATCCAGCCCCGGAAGCCGATCGCGGTCGTGGCGACCACGACGTCCGGATGCCGCTGGATGATCTCCTTCGTCGCGGCGAGCAGTTCGCTGTCGTCGGAGAGCGGCACGATGCGCAGCGCCGGTGCGTGCACGACGGCGGCGCCGCGCCGCTGGAGCAGCGCCCCGAGCTCGTCGGCACGGCGCGCGGCGGTGACGCCCACGGTGAACCCGGCGAGGGGTCCATGGTCGGGTTGCTGCTGTTCGTCGTACATAACTCTCGTTCCGCACTCGAGTCGTGGTGCCGGTGCCGGACGCCCGCACACGTGCGTCCGCATGCCGAGCGAGCCTGTCAACGGTGCGTGACAGGCTCGGATCGGCCACGTGTCAGCGGTGTTACGTCACACCTCGGCGTAGCTGAGCTGCTGCTTCGTCTCCGTCGCCGAAGCCGTGGAGGTCGCCGCGGGCGCCGGACGGCGAAGGTATACGGCCCAGGTGACCGCGAAGCAGAGGCCGTAGAAGGCGAGGAAGGCGACGAAGGCGCCGGTGCCGGAACCCACGCTGAGGAAGGACTGGCGGAAGGCCAGGTTGATGCCGAGTCCGCCGAGGGCGCCCACCGCGCCGATGAGCCCCATGGAGGCGCCGGAGAGCCGGCGGCCGTAGGCGGCGGCCGCGTCGCCCTCCAGGCCCCGGGCGAGCGCCTTGGCGTGGAAGATGCCGGGGATCATCTTGAACGTGGAGCCGTTGCCGAGCCCGGTCAGGACGAACAGGGCGATGAAGGCCACGGTGAACAGCGGCAGCGACTCGCGGATGGACGCCACGATGACGACGCCGGTCGCGGCGGCCATGGCGACGTAGTTCCACAGGGTGATCCGCGCGCCGCCGAAGCGGTCGGCGAGCGAGCCGCCGAGGGGACGGATCAGGGAGCCCAGCAGCGGGCCGATGAAGGTGACGTAGGCGGCCTGCAGGGGCGTACGGCCGAACTGGGTCTGCAGGACCAGGCCGAAGGCGAAGCTGTAGCCGATGAAGGAGCCGAAGGTGCCGATGTAGAGGAAGGACATGATCCAGGTGTGCGGGTCCTTCGCGGCGTCCTTGGCGGCACCGGTGTCGTTGCGGACGGAGGAGATGCTGTCCATCTTCAGCCAGGCGAGGACCACGGCGACCACGATGAACGGGATGTAGAGGCCGAGCAGCAGGCGCGGGCCGCCGCTGGCGCCGATCACGGCGAGACCGACGAGCTGCACGACGGGCACGCCGATGTTGCCGCCGCCCGCGTTGAGGCCGAGCGCCCAGCCCTTCTTCCGCAGCGGGAAGAAGGCGTTGATGTTGGTCATGCTGGAGGCGAAGTTGCCGCCGCCGACGCCGGCCAGCATCGCGCAGAGCAGGAAGGTCGTGAAGGACGTCCCCGGTTCCATCACCACGAAGGCGGCGACGGTCGGCACGAGCAGCAGGCTCGCCGAGACCACCGTCCACATCCGGCCGCCGAAGACGGCGACGGCGAAGGTGTAGGGGACGCGGACGACGGCGCCGACCAGGGTGGCCATCGAGACGATGGTGAACTTGTCGGCGGGGGTGAGGCCGTACTCCGGCCCCATGAACAGCACCATCACGGACCACAGGGTCCAGATCGAGAACCCGATGTGCTCGGAGAGCACGGAGAAGAACAGGTTGCGGCGGGCGATCCGCTCCCCGGTGGTGTTCCAGAAGGTCTCGTCCTCGGGGTCCCAGTGGTCGATCCAGCGGCCTCCCCTGCTCGCGACGGGGGCAGTGCTCGGGGCTGTCATGGCGCCTCCACGGTCTTCGGGCTCGGTCGCCTGCGAGTGGCTGGTCCCGAAGGTAGGGAGGCCGCGTTTCCGGTCTGTGGCACCCGGTGACCGGCAAGGAACGTTGCTCTCACCCGCCGGGCGGGGCGGATGAGAGGTCCCGCGAGCCCGGCCCGTACGGACCGGTCAGGGCTGCTGCGGAGGCTGCCAGTGCGGGTTCTGCTGCGGATACGGCGGCTGCGCCTGCCCGTAGGCCTGCGGCGGCTGCCCGTACGGCGGCTGCGGCTGACCGTATGCCTGCCCGTACGGCTGCTGCGGGGGCGCCGCGTAGGGACCCTGGGGCTGCTGGGGCTGCTGAGGCGGGTACGGCTGCTGAGGCGCCTGGGGCGCGGCGTACGGCCCCGGGGCGGCGGGCTGGGCGTAGGACGCCGGGCCCTGCTGTCCGTACCCACCGGGAGCGGCCGGAGCCTGCTGTCCGTACCCACCGGGAGCTACCGGAGCCTGCTGCCCGTACCCACCGGGGACGCCCGGCGCGGCGGCCGGGGCCTGCTGCCCGTATCCCCCAGGAGTTGCCGGAGCCTGTCGCCCGTACGGCCCACTCCCGCTCGCCGGCAGATACCGCAGCCGGCCCGTCTCGTCCCGCACGGGCGTGAACCCGGCGGCCGTGAGCCGCGCGGCGAACTTGGCGTTGCGCTTGCGGGTGACGACGACGCCGACGGCGAGCAGCGCCATGAGCCCCACCCAGGTGAGGGTGGTGAAGAGGGCGGAGTCGCCCTCGATGTCCGCCTTCAGGGCGGAGAAGAAGAAGCCACCGGTGATACCGGCGGCCGCCCAGTACAGGCGCTTCTCGACATGCCGGCCGGTGAGGTCGAAGTTGATGCGGGCCTTGAGCAGTTCGTGCGCGTCGGGCACGAGCGGCGGCACCGAGACGCCGTCACCGGCGTCCGGGTACTGCGCCCAGTTCTGCGCGGCCCGCGCGCGGGCCTGGGGGCTGGGGTCGGGCGCGATCAGCATCACGAGGGCGTTGTTGCGCCCGCCCTGCTTCACGTCCAGATACTCGTAGCCGAACTGCTGGGCGATGAAGGCGAGATGGGCGAGCTTCTTCACCGAGGCCATCGGGCTCGTGAGCTCCACGGGCTGACCGCTCGCGATCAACCGCAGCATCTTCTGGACCTGCCGCTTGCTCACGCGTCACCCACTCCCCCACCGGACCACCCGGCGACCCCGTCCACCACCGCGACCGGGCCAGTCTTCCATGGGAATCCGCCGTCGAGGACGCCGGACGTCCGTGGAGGTGGGACAGGGCTTTCACTCCGAGCGGGCAGAACACTTCTACCCCACCACTCCTGCTGGAACGCGGTGTCGAACTCGTCGTGATCAACGAAGTCCTGGGCAACGCCCTCAGCGGCCAGAACCACGACCCCGGCGACCCGCCTGCCGCTGTTGTCGTGCGCTGACATTGCCATCAGCGCTTGCCGCCAAACCGCTGCCCCATCCAATCCCGCTTCGGTAGGGCTTTTCACATGCACGCCAACCATCATGTGTGGATCGGCCAGCACTATGCAGATTCGCCTTCGCTGACAGGGCGCAGTACAAATCTCAAACTGTCGATTTCAGCCTGAGGCTCGTCCCTCTCTTCAGCGTCAGCCCAGCTAAACCAGAACCAGCTACCTGCAGGCAATGTCACTTCCAGCGCCTGAAGCACAGCCGAGGCGAGGGAAGCAGTACTCGGCTTTGCCAGCCATTCTGTAATGCTCGGATGTTCATCAATCCAGTCCAACTGTCGCCCGGCCGGAATATGGGCCGCGACCACAGCTGCAGCAGCCATTACCACTCCTCCGCAAGACCGGCCTCCGTCGCAGGAACTCCTCGGCCACGCCCCACATCGGCGTCACCGCCACCGCCTACGCCCACTCAGGCTCCACCCCCAGCGCGATGCCATCGACACCTCGGCGCGGCCCTCGATAGCCCGAGAACGCCAAGACGGCACGCTCCGACGGCGATGAACCCGCCACCCTGCGCTGCCCTCGTCCGCTGACGTTGCCGCCAACTACTGCCGTCACCCCACGCAGCAGCCCCGTCAGGCATCACCTGACGGGGCTTCATGTTCGCGAGTAAACAGGACTGGTCAGCAACGGTAGCCGCAGACCCGTCAGATCGCAGAGTCAGTCTGGAACAGATTCCACAATCTCGCGAGCTGAGGCCCCGTATCCGATGCCCACTTGAAACGAGTAGACATCGTCACACATCGAGAGTTCAACTTCACGAGGCGTGCAACCCCGAAACCAACTCGTCAGCTCTGCCGCGGCGTCGAACTCGCCATCGATGTAGAGGCATGTGCCCTGCTTGTTGAGCCACGCCTCGATCTCATGACCACCAATGTGACAAATCCAGCGAAGGCCACGCCCGTCAGCTTCTGCATCCACGGGTGTTGGATCTTGGATTTCCGCCCCAGGCCAGTCTCGCAAGAGAACCTCAGCCAGCTCCCCCTGCTCGAATCGCCAGTCGACATCCTCTTCACTGGCGAACACGAGGTACGTCATACTTCCTCGCCCTTCCGGCCCTCACGGCACCACTGAAACACTCCCAGGGACACCATACTTCGCCATCATCCCTTCGAAGTACGGCACCGCAGCACTGTTGTTCGTGACGATTCTAAGATTTGTGTAGTGGTTCCCACTGTCACCGATCACCGCTGCATAGCGCCGCATCTCATTGGCGATATCAGCATCAATGAATCCTTGCACCTTAGCGTTCTTAATTCCCGGCGGGATGAATGGACTCGACTTACCACTGACGTACTTTGCGTCAAGAATCGAGGCGCCATCGACACCATCAGCCCAAATCTTCTCACCTCCGCCGCGCAGTCGAACTTCTACCATGCCTGCGACAGACATTTGGTAATCCCGGGCAGCTCCCTTGCCGACAGCAACCCTGAGATCACTGACACCGCAGTTGCTGTTGTGAACGAGAACCGGCGTTTCGCCCGCCAGCACATAGTACGTGTGCAGGTCATCAACCGTAAGGTTGTACGTGCGTGCGCGCTTGGCGAATGGCCGATTGGCCGTGACGACGACCGTCTCGCCCTCCTCCGTGAGGAGGGTGGAGCCCTTCTTCAGGCCTCGCGCTTCAACCCAGCGCCGCTCGGATGGGGACCAGAACGGGTGTTCGTGCGTGGCTGTCAGCTTCTCGATGCCGTCCGCTGTTGCGACGGACAGCTCGTTGAAGAGTTTGTCGTCGTCGGTGACGATCAGGCGAGTTACCTTGCGCGGACCGCTTTCACCGGTCTTGGGGTCCGCTGCCAGCACTTCATCGCCGACCTCTACATCCTCGATATCCTTGGAGCTTCTATCAGCCATTAGAACGTCGGTGCCGGCGAGGAAACACTTACAGGAACTGGACCCCTTAGATTTAGGGCTCCGGCCGAGACGGGCGCCGCCCCGCCCTCCGCTCTCTTCTGCGGCAACCATAAACCCAGATGCCATTGCGGCAGACAGCCCATATTCGAGGCCTGCTGGGCACTTCCTCCCCGCGTCCAAGCAGGCACCACCCTTCGCAACGTTTACCGTCGCCGCGTTATGCGCGATGGACGTATCGGCACATGATTCACGGCCGTAGTCGCTGCAAACTGCGTCAATCTGCTTATAGAAAGCGTTGATGTACTTGGTGGCGTTCTTCCACTTGGCGTCGACGTGGACGGTGGGGAAAATCGAGATGTAACCGTCCCCGTTGACGTCCTGCTGTACTTCTCCCTCGAGCGTCCAGTCCGCCGCGGGACGTTCGTCGTCAGAGACGTCACGAACACAGTCAGCCGTACATCGGGCTCCGCTCCCATGACCGACGTCCAGCATCAGCCCGGTCGGGTCGCTCTTGCTCACCGGGCTGTTGTTGCTGTAGGCGTACCCGTTCATCTGGAGCGGGTCTGCCATGTCGATGATCGGGTCGGCCGAGAGGAAGCGGCCCGAGTTCTGGTCGTACTCGCGCGCGCCGATGTGCGTCAGACCGGTGGCCGCGTCGTCGATACCCGTGCCCAGGTAGCTACGCTTGTTGGGCCAGGTGCCCGGCTTGATTCCGCGTACTTCGCCGTAGGGCTTGAAGGCCCTGCGGGAAACCGCCTGACCGGCTGCCACCTCCACGGATGTGTTCGCCGTGCCGAGGTGGTCGGCGAGCAGCACAGTGCGCTTGTGGCCCGTGGTGGCGCCGTTCGTCGTCGTGCGGACCACGGTGGGAGCGCCGGGCTGGCTGTAGGAGCGGGAGGCACGGGTCAACGTCCCCGACGCGTCCGTGGTCAGCTCCGTCTCGCCCAAGTACAGCGTCGACCCGGAGGGCGAGTTCTCCAGAAGGCGATTGCCCTGTGCGTCGTAGACGTACGTCGTCTTCTTGCCGTCGTCCGTGATCGAGTCGACCTTGTTCTCGGGCGTCCACACGAGGCGCTGCGTCGTGCTGGCCAGGTCCCTGACGGTCGTGTTGCCCGAGGCGTCGTAGGTGAAGGAACCACCCTTGCCCGAGGGATTGGAACTGGCCCAGGCCATGGTGTGCGGCTGGATCTTGCCGCTCGAGCCCGATTTGCCGTAGCCGTAGGTCAGCGCGACGTTCTTCGTCGCGTCCGCCGTGTCGTGCTCGGTCATCGTCGCGCGGTTGCCGATCCAGTCGAACGTGAACGACTGGCGGTAGGCCGTGGCACCCGTGGACACCGTCTCGGCATCCGGAGCCGTCGCGGTGAGCCCCGATGACAAGGAAGCATCCGGGCTGCTCGCGTCCGTGGCCTCGTCAGGCGCGTCCGCGACCGGCCCCGTGGAAGCGGCGTAATCGGTGCGGTAGCCCCACGTGGCGCCGTTCGCGGCCTTGCATCCAGTGCCACTTCCGGTCGGTGTGACCTTGGACGTCCAGGCGTGCACCAACTCGCCCATGACGTCGTAGGTGAAGCACTGGGTGTCCCAGGTCGAGCCGGTGGACTCCGTCAGCCGGCGGGCATTGGAGGTGATGGTCCCGGAGGCGTCGTAGGAGTAGTAGCTGTCGCTGATCCGGTGTTCGCCGCTCGTTTCCCGGTCGGTGACCGTGCGCTGCAGGCTGCCTGTGTGTGGGTCGATGAAATTGGTCGTCCAGACCCGGTACGGCTGGGCGGCGGAGACGGAGCGCAGCAGCTCGCCGAAGGGCGAGTAGGTCGCGTCCGAGGTGTACCAGGCCAGGCCCGACGTCGTCTCCGGCAGGCCATCGCTGTTGTAACGCGTGACGACCTTCTCGCGCGCCAGACCGCCCGCGGCGGGCAGCGTGACCGAGTGCTGCCTTCCGGTCGGGGTGTACGTGTAGGCGTAGGAGTAGGTGCCGGAGAGACCGGTGGTCATCGAGTTGGCCGGGATGACCGTCTCACTACCGGTGACGCGGTACTCCGCGTCATAGCCGGTGACTCGGTTCTCGTAGTCGCCGCTGTCGGTGTGGCGCTTGCTGGTGGCGGGTTGTCCGATACCACCGGTCGCCGCGTCGTAGGTGAACTCCTTGGTCGGGGCGGCGGAAGCTGATCCTTCACGGACGTTCAGCACACGGCCGAGGACGTCGTACTCGGTGAACGACTCCTGGCCGCGGGCGTTCTTCACACGGATGGGCCGGTCCGCCGCGTCGTACCAGGTCTCCGCGGTACCGGTGTCAGGGTCCGTGGCCGAGGTGACGCGGCCTCGTGCGTCGTAGACGTACGACCATGCGTTGCCGGCCGGATCGGTGACCTTGGCCCGGTTGCCGCGTGCGTCGTAGTCGTATGTCGTGGTGCGGCCCGTGGGCGATGCGCTGTCCTCCTGGCTGTAATGCTTGACGGAGGTGACTCGTCCGAGGGCGTCCTGGTAGGTCCGGATCCGGGGAGCCGTGGATCCAGCCGGGTTGACGTACGTACTGGTGTCGCTGTAGCTGGTGTACGACGCGTACTTGTAGTGGCCGCTGTGGTAGACGGATGCACGGATTTGGCGCTCCATGCCGTCGTAGCGGTATCTGGTCCAACTGGGGATCAGGGACTTCGACCTGGGCGCGAAGAGCTCGGTGCTCGGTTCGCCCTTCGCCAGGTATCCCGCGGTCTTCTCCAGGAGGAGACCGTGGTCGTTGTACTTGGTGTCCACGATGATCCGGCCCGGGCCATGGGCTTCGGTCTGCTTCTGGACTTCCCGCAGGAGGCCGTCGTAGAGCGTTGTCGCCTGTGCGTACGTACCGTCGTCCTTCAGCGTCTGGACGGTGACGGCTGCCGGACGGCTCTTGTCAGGGGTCGCGACGGCCATCTGGTAGGAGATCTGCACGTTCGGCGACTGGCCGGCGGCGGAGCGCGAGGGCGACCAGCCCTTCACCAGGCGGCCGAGGGCGTCGTACTCCATCCGCTGGACGCGGCCGTTGGGGTCGGTGGTGGACAGGGCGAGGCCACGCCCCGGTTCGTAGGCCGTGGTGGTGGTGTGCCCCTTGGCGTTGATCGACTGCACCTCGGTCACCGGGCCGCCGGCGTCACCAGGGGTGTACTTAATCTCCTCCATACCCTTGCCGGAGCGGGTGACGGTGCGGATGCGGCCCAGTGGGTCGTAGGTCGTCTTGGCTGCGACGGAGTACGACGTACCGCTGCCGTCGATCTCGGCCTGTGTGGTCACCAGGCCGCGGGACGGTGCCTCACCGTAGGACTTGTCGTCGTATGTGTTGCGTAGTGCTGCCTTGAGCTGTGTGGCCGGATCGGCTGTTGCCTCGTCGGCGCAGGAGGTGCCGGTGCTGTGCTGCTCCTTGGGCAGGCCGATCAGCCATGCCGAGGTGTTGTGGACGTATGTCGTGGTGGTGCAACTGCGGTCGGAGAAAGTCTCTCCGCCACTCCCATTGGGCTTGACGACAGACGTCTCCACCTGCTGGGGCAGACCGTACGTGTCGTCGTAGGTGGTCAGCGTCCGCACGGCGCGCCAGCTGGGATCGGCCGTCTGTATGTCGTCGGTCCGCTTCACTCCGACGCGGTGGGCGACCAGGGGTTCTCCCGCGGTGCCGTCCTCGTTCTCACGCGGCCGGGAAGCGGTCTGCTTCGAGGTCGGGAAGGTCAGAGCGCGCCGTTGCACCTTGCCGTCGGAATCGCGGTAAGTGATCTTCTCCGCCTGCATACCCGCGAACTCTGGGCCGTCGTCCGCCAGGAGGACGTAGGTACCGGTGCTGTCCTTCACCTCGCCGCCGACGCCTCGGAAATAGCGGGTCACGACGTACGACTGCGAGTTCACGTCGCCCTGTTCAGACGTGCTCTTGCTGCCCTTGCGGATGGAGACTTTTTGGTAACCCTTCCATTCGCGATACGTTCGCAGCGAGGGGCGTGTGAACTCGTCGTCGCTCTTGTCCCAGGCGGGATCGAAGTAGGAGTACGTCGAGATGACGGCTTCGCCCTTCGAGGTGACCTTGTCCCGCTCGGTCACGGAGTGGACGACGTACTTGTTGAACCACGCCTTCGCGGGCGTTCGCTCATCACCGTCGGGAGACCATCGCACGGGAAAGCAGGTGCTGTTGCTCTTTCCCTTGTCCGTTGACGGTTCGGTCGCGCAGCCGCCCTTGTACTCGACCTCGATGTCACCACCATGCTCGGTGGAGACGGTGCCGATACGGGGTCGGGTGAAAGCGGGTCGTTGGTCGCTCTTGCCCGTGAGCACCAGGTTGGGCAGTTGGCGGTCCAGAAGCCTGGTGTGCAACTCGGAGGTGGAGCCGACCGTATAGGCGGAGAAGCTGATCCCGTCCTTGGACTGCAGCGTGCCCGTGGTGTCGCCGGGCGCGTAGCCGGTGCGGGTGATGGAGTTGAGCCACAGGCCGGGCGCAGTGTCGTACCAGTCCTCGGGGAAGGACTGATGCAACGAGTACTTGTCGACGAGCCCGAGTCCCGTCTGCCCCGCGCGGGCAGCCTTCGTCGTCACCGAGTCCAGACGCAGCTGAGTCCAAAATGACGGGAATCGCGGGCATAGCTTGGACGTCGACTTGCAGTTGAGGTTGCCGGGGGTGTCCCACCAAGGCCTGTAGGCGCCCGGGTCCGCGGTCTTCGCGAAGTTGGCCGAGTCACAGGCGGTCGTGGACTTCAGGCAGCGCTGGGCGACATTGAACTCGATCTTCGCCGAGGGCTTGGTGAGATCGCTGCGCATGCCGTACTCGATGGACACCGGGTACGCATGCCGGTCGTACTGCTCCGGCGTCTTGGTCTTCTTGTAGACGGCGTAGTAGTTCGTCTCCTGCTTCCAGTTGACGACCATCGTGCTGCCGTGAACGTCCACCACCTTGTCGAGGCCCCACCGCCAGGCCTGCTGCTTTCCGGCACCGCAACGCGAGTCGGCAAAGCTGTCGGCGTGGCAGGGTTCCTTCGGATGGTTGCCGAAGACGGGCACGGTGGACACGGAATTGGTGTCGGCGTGGCCCCCGCCGACCTCGTCCAGGCCGTAGTAGTACTTCGTCCCGTCCCGGGTCGTGACGAGCCAGTACTCACCGTTGTTGTCGTCGTTGGCCCCGCCCACCTTGTGCTCGATGCGCGTACCGTCATCCTGCTGAGGGCGGTACCGCTCCGTGTCGGTCTCGGGGTTGCTGGACGCGGAGGCATCACGGACGAGCTCGGTGGTCCTGCCGTTGAAGGACATCACGGCGTTGTAGGACACCCAGCACAGGTCGGACGTCTTGTCCTTCTTGGCCGTGTTGTTCGCAGTGCCCGCGTCGAGCGCCTTCCGGTCGTCCTGGCAGCTGCGGTAGCGGCGTTCTATGTAGCCGGCGTCGTAGTTCCAGCCCTCGCCGATCCACGATGCCTGGGGCGAGGAGACGGCGGTGCGGCCGTCCACGCTCTGCGAGTTGTAGTCGAACGACACCTTGGGTGTGGGTCCGGCAGGCGCCGGTGGGATGTCCAACGGATAAGCCCAGGTAAACGCACCGGATGATCCCGCAACCTCCCACTTGCCGTTGGACGCGAGGGACGTGGCCTTGAAGGAGCCGCCGCTGCCGCCGCCCGAGTCCGTGGCTCCGATCACGGCGGTGTCCCCTGCCGCCGCCGGCGTCACCTTCGTCGCGGAGTTGTAGGCAGCCTGGACCACGCCCGCGCCGGCACCGGGCCCAGAGTCGGCAGCGGCGGGGGTGACCGTCCCGTCGGCCGCCGGATCGACCGTTGCGGTGATCGACTTGGACGCGGTGTCGTTGGTGGTCTCCAGCTCTTCGTACTCCTGGCACGCCTCGTCGTCCGGCGCCGTCAGGTAGCACTCGGGGAATTGCACGAAACGGAGCCTGGAAGCCCAGTCTGCTCCGTAGAGGTTCTCGAACTTGCCGTAGTCGAGTCTCACGTTGACCGGGACCGCGCCGGTCTCCGGAGCACGCACCGTCAGGACGGCTCCGTCAACCCCGTCGCTCACGGGAGACGTTCGGTCGGGAATGGTCACCTGCCACGTACCCGTGGGCGCCGGCTGATCGGGGGCCTGACCGAGGCTGACCGGCAGGTTGCCGACCGGAGTTGTGGCGGCCTGGCGGGGGGTACCGGCGGAGGCCGGTGTCGCAGTGGCACCGAAGTTCACCGTACCCGTCAGGTTGGACGGCGGGGTGGTGCTGCCCGTAGGAGCCTGGAGCAGATCCCTGGGTACCTTCGCCTTCAGAGTCTCAAGATCACGAGAGACAGTCTGTCCCGGGACAGGCTCCTCGGCCTTGAGCCGTTCCAACTCCACCGTCTCGCGTCCCGCCTCGTCTTGCGACGGGCTCGGGACGGGCGGCAAAGCCAGCGACTGCGTGGGCAGCAGCGCCAGCAACAACGCGGCGGCCACCGTGGGAACGGTGGTGCGCGCGACACGGCGACGAGTGTGCGAGATGTGGCCGAACACGACGGGGTCCCCCCGGACCACTCGAGGCGGGACCGGTTAGGGGCCACGCATGATGTTGTTGTCAGACCCGGAGATTCTGTGGCCCCAATGTGAAGAAACACCAGATCGTCACGCACGATGTGAACATGGTCACGCCACGTAATTGGATGCGTCGCGTCAAGCCGGACATACAGAGCTGCATACTCACCAAAGGAAGCTTGAGCTGCGATAAGCCCCACAAGCGAAGCCCGGTGCGCCAACGCCGTAAAAGTGCCGTCATTTTGACCCTTTCTCACCTGAAGATGGGACTTTTTGATCTCGGTTTCAAATGAGTCCGGGCGTCAAGAGGACCTGCCTGCGTCGGCCGTTCACGGTGCACGGGTCAGCGGCTGTCGCGGGCACAGGAAACCCACCGGATGACGACAGCCTCTCCATGAGTCATCATCGCCTCGCTCGCCATATCCATTCTGAATCGGGGGACCCTCTCCGGGACCAGGAGTCGAATGGGCCTTGGCCGGCCGATCGTACCGGCGGCGCCCAGCCTGCCCGTCGGCATTCTGGGAAGGGGAATCGCCCGATGACGCGCAACTGGCGTCGCACACCCGGCCGTCGGTCCACCGCCGCGCTGGTCGCAGCCGCGGTCGCTGCCACCGGTGTGGTGTATGCCGGATTTCAGATGGCCGACGACGAAGCCGGAGGGCCCGGCGACCGTCCATCGCGAACGGTGACCGAGCCCGCTGCGCTCGCTCAAGCAGCCACGACAGGCAGGAACGTCGAGGTCACGGCTGCGCGAACGGAACGCTCGACCACCTGGGCCAGACCCGACGGCCTGATGGAGAAACATCTGCGTTCCTCCCCCATCCGGGCGAAGGTCGGGGGTGAGTGGAAGACGATCGATCCCAGCCTGCGCCGGACCAAGGCCGGCTGGGAACCGAGGGCAACCAATACGCGGATGGTCTTCTCCTCCGGTTCGAAGGAACGTGGTGAGTCTCGCTCTTCGCGGTCCACTGTGCGTCGCGTCTCGCTCCTGCGCGATGTCGCAGCCGACGACAGTGGAACGCCCCTGGTCACCTTGTATGTGGGGAGCGAAGGCGAACAGCACGCGATCCAACTCACCTGGCCCGGGCCGGTGCCCGCTCCGATCATCGATGGCAGCCGTGCGCTGTATCCGGAGATCTTCCCCGGCGGCGACCTGGTTCTGACCGCCGACGACGACGGCTTCGGTCAGGTCCTGGTGCTGAAGAACCGGGAAGCCGCTTCCGACCCTCATGCGCAGCAGCTCTCCTACGGCCTGCACTCCGCGAGTCTGACGTTCCGCCTCAATCCCATCTCGGGCATCGTCGGTGCGGAGAACGCCTACGGCGAGGAAGTCGCACTCTCACCCACCCCCCTGATGTGGGACAACAGCGGACAGCCGGCCGTCACCGACGGCGGTGTCGGGGCGAGCGCCCAGCCGACCGAGGAGGAGTCACCGGATCCGACCGACACGGCGACCGAATCCCCGTCGGAGAGCCCGAGCGCAACGGAGGAAGAGGCTCCTCAGTCCGACGAACAAGGGGACGCCGACGTCGAGTCGCTGCCTTCCGCGACCGACGGTCCGGAGCCCACCGCCAGCGAATCGTCCCTGCCTCCGGCACCCGCCGAACCCACCCCCAGCCCCTCGCAGACGGGACCAGCCTCCACCCTGAGCCTGCCCTCTCTGGACGGGCCGTCGCCCGACTCGCGCGGCAACCTCGTGGAAGCCGATTTGGCAGCGGGGCGTTGGACGCTGACACCCGACCAGGAATTCCTGAACGACCCTGACACGACGTACCCGGTCTTCATCGACCCGTCGGTCAAGAAGCACACCCAGAACTGGACCACGGCCTACAACCGGCATCCCAATGCCACCTTCTACAACGGCAAGGGCTTCAATAAGGGCGGCACCCAGGAAGCGCGCGTCGGATTCGAATCCGACACATGGGGCACCTCTCGCTCGTTCTTCAATATCTCCTTCGACAAGGATCTGAAGGGTACGAAGATCACCAGCGCGAAGTTGCGCATGCTGGAGAGTTACTCCTGGTCCTGCCAGGCCCGCTCGATGAGCGTCCACCTCACCGACGACATCGACTCCCACACGAACTGGAAGAACGCCCCGGGACTTCACGACGGCAACAAACTGGCCACCAAGAGCTTCGCTCATGGCTACAAGTCCCACTGCCGCGACGCCTACGAAACCTTCGACGTCAAGAAGGGAGCTCAGAAGACCGCCGACGAGGGCGACGAAATGATCACCTTTGGGCTCCGGGCCCGGGACGAGCACGCCCAGTACGCCTGGAAGAAGTTCCACGCCAATGGCGACCACGCCCCGGTGCTCGAGCTGGTCTACAACCGCAAACCCTCCATCGTGGCGAACTCCCTGGACATGGGACCGGACGGCAAGTGCACCACGACCAAGCCCTACGTCCGGATGGGTTCGGCTGACCTCACTTTCACGGCCAAGAGCACGGACAAGGACAAGAACCTCGACTTCTTCGACTTCGACCTCTGGCCTACTGGACAGTGGGACAGCACCGGTGACCTGCTGAAGTCCAAAGGCAAGGTTCCCGTAGGCGGTGACTCGGACACGGCACTGCGCACCACCCCCGGGTTCTCCACCGACTCCCTCAAGAGCGGAGCCACGTACTCATGGCGAGTGCGCGCCGTCGACGACGCCGGTTCCACCTCGAGCTGGTACCCGAAGACGCCGTGCCGGTTCGTGCTCGACACGACGGCGCCGCGGCCTCCCAAGGTCAGCTCCATCGACTTCCCGAATGCGGACGGCGAGGAGGACGGCTTCGGCAATGACGGCGAGGACAGCAACTGGTCCGAGAAGAAGTTCGGGACGCCGGGTTCCTTCACGGTGCGGGCGTTGAACACCGACGTCGTGCGCTACGAGTACGGCTTCAACTCACCCAGCTACACCGGCAGCGTGGCCCGCACCGCCGGCGCCGCCACCACCGTCAGTGCGACCATCTCGAATGCCAAGCCACCCACCGCGGGGCCGAACGTGCTCTATGTCCGGGCCGTCGACAGCTCCGACAATCCCTCGGAGCCGACGAAGTACTTCTTCTACGTCACCCCACGTGACCAGGCGGACAAGGCAGGGGACTTCACCGGCGATCAGCTGCCTGACCTCATGGCTGTCACCGAGGCCGGCAACCTCGCCATGTACCCGTCCCAGGCCAAGAGCTCCGACCTGACCAAGGGAACCGGCGACCTCGACTACTCCATGGCCGGCGCCTACCGGGCCAACCCCGACAAGGACCCGAACGGCGACGACGACAAGCCTCCGTACTCAGCTCCGCCCAGTGGTCACTTCAAGGGCGCCCTCATCACTCACAACGGCGACATCTACGGGGGCGACGGTCTGCAGGACCTTGTCGTCCGGGTCGGTGGCAGGCTGTGGGTGTACCCCGGGGACGGGTACGGAGCGGTGAACATCGATCGGCGCCAGGAGATCCTGCTGCCCGCCGGGGCGCCGAGCCCCGCGTCCTTCACTCAGATCGTGGCTGCGGGCGACGTCACCGGCGACAGCCGCACCGACTTCTTCGTCACCGTGGAGAACGCTGCCGGAACCGACGACGAGCTGTGGGCGTTCACCGGCTACCACGGCGCGACCGTTGATCAGGCGGTCCGGCTGTCGAGCTCCTCCTGGAAGGGGCGCGACATCGTCATCGTCGGGGACATGTCGGGCGACAGCGTCACGGATCTCGTCTACCGCTCGGACACTTCGGGTCGGCTGCTCCTGCGCAAGGGCATCGCAGCGAGTTCCGACGCGGTCGACCTGAACTCCCTGGCCTCGGCAGCCAACTCCGCCGGCGGTACGGATACGTACTGCAGCGGTACAGGCTGGTCCAGCAGCAGCATGCCCTTCCTGCACGGCACACCGGATGCCAACAGCGACGGCATCCCTGACATCTGGTCCGTACGCCCGAACGGCACCGTGTACTTCCACGCGGGCGGCAAGACAGCCGTAGCCGAGCCCGGAACCCAGGTGATCAGCACCAACGATTGGTGGCCGAAGCGCATCACCATCGGGTGACCCCCGTCAGGAACAAATGACTGAGGGCCCGCTTCCTCGAAGGAAGCGGGCCCTCGTCATCGCGCCGGGGAGTGATCAGATCAAGCGGCTGGTCCGGAAGAGCGAGTCATCACCGGGCTCGGCGGTGTCCCTTCTTCGCCGAGCCGTCCGGCCACAGCTGTGGCTTCCGCTTCGCGGCGAGGTCTTCCGCCCAGCCGAACCAGACGATGCAGCTGCCGATCAGGACCCAGGTGAACGCCAGCACGGGCCAGGGGCTCTCCAGAAGCCAGGAGAAGTGCATCCACATCACGTCGAACTGCCACAGCTGGTCCCACATGGTCGCGGCGATCAGGATGCAGATGTTGTGCCACAGGTAGATCGTCACCGCCCGGGAGTTGAGCAGGGTGATCACCCGGTCCCAGCGTCGCAGCCGGCGAGGCCACTCCGACCAGGACGGACTGAGGTGCAGCAGCAGTAGGACCGTGCCGAAGGACCAGAGCGCCTGGGCCAGCGGCATGCTGTCCAGATCGTGGTCCATGGAGAAGTCGTGGTTCAGCGCGTACCAGAGGCCGACGAGGGCGAAGACGGGAGCGACCGACGGCACGATGTAGCGCGGGAGCCGCCGCAGTACGCCCTCCTGGTGGGCCATTCCCAGGATCCAGCAGGCGCCGAAGGTGCTGAAGTCGGTGAGCGCCGACGGGAACCGCTCGCCGGGAAGGTTGATCCAGCCCTGTTCGAAGGCCAGCGACAGCGCGAGCGGCGCGAGGATCGTCGCCACCGGCATGGCGCGCAGAGCCTTGAGCAGGAACGGCGAGAGGAGGACGTACCAGAGGTAGGCACGGATGTACCACAGCGGGCCCGCGAGGTCGGCGGCCCAGTTCTCGCCGATGACGCCGTGGAGCCCGGGCAGTCCCTCGGCATAGGGCGGGTCGCTCAACGGGACGATCCAGTAGGCGAGGTGGATCCACCACCAGCCGGGGTGGTTGTCGGGGTCAGGACCCCAGCCCTGGATCACCATGCCCGTGACGCCGATGACTCCCAGAAGCCACAGCGGGGGCAGGAGGCGACGGATGCGGCTCCTGATCACCTGGATCGCCGGGCGCTTCAGCGAGCGGGCCATGAGGTTGCCCGCGAGCGCGAACATGACGCCCATGGAGGGGAACACCAGCGGCAGCCAGGCCCAGCCGGTCAGGTGGTACAGCACCACGCGGAACAGCGCGAGGGCCCTGAGGAGGTCGAAGTAGCGGTCCCGCTTCGGGGCCGGCCGGGTTTGTTCGGGAGCGGTCGGAGCGACCGGTCCCTCGATGTCGGCGTAGGGCTGGGTGACCATGGCCGTGTCCGCGGCATGGCGCGCTGCGGGGACCGCGCCGGGGACGGTGGCCCCCGCGGGGTCGTAGGGAGGATTCATCGCACGGGCCTCTCGTCCAGGATCTGCCGGTCCTGGGCCGGCACGGTCGGCGGGGCGGACACCCCGCCCATGCGCCGCAGCTTCTGCCAGCGCAGGCGGCCGCCGGTGAGGGCGGTGATCCAGGACTGGAGCAGGACGACGTACATGAGCTGGCGGTAGAGGATCTGCTGGAGGGGCAGCGAGATCAGGGGGGTGAGGCGTTCACGGTCGAGGATGAACGCGTAGGTGGCGCAGGCCGCCTGGATGGCGAGGACACCGAACCACGCGAGGATCGTCTTCTCCGTCGGACCGAAGATCAGGCCGTAGATCAGGAAGACGTCGATGAGGGGGGCGAGCAGGGGTGCCAGGACCATGAACAGCGACACCAGGGGCAGGCCGACCCGGCCGAAGCGGCCCGAGGGCCCCTTCTCCACGAGGGCGCGGCGGTGCTTCCAGATCGCCTGCATCGTGCCGTACGACCAGCGGTAGCGCTGGGACCACAGCTGCTGCACGGATTCGGGTGCCTCGGTCCAGGCCCGGGCCTTCTCCGCGTACACGACACGCCAGCCGTCCCGGTGGAGCGCCATGGTGATGTCGGTGTCCTCGGCGAGGGTGTCGTCGCTCATGCCGCCGACCCGCTCGAGGGCCGAGCGGCGGAACGCGCCCACCGCGCCGGGGATGGTCGGCATGCACTGGAGGACGTCGTACATACGGCGGTCGAGGTTGAAGCCCATCACGTACTCGATGTGCTGCCAGGCGCCGATGAGCGTGTCCTTGTTGCCGACCTTGGCGTTGCCCGCCACCGCTCCGACGCGCGGGTCGGCGAAGGGCTGTACGAGTTCGCCGACCGTGGACGGTTCGAACACCGTGTCACCGTCCATCATCACGATCAGGTCGTACCGCGCGTTGGCGAGGCCGCGGTTGAGCGCCGCGGGCTTGCCGGCGTTGAGCTGACGGACGACACGGACGTTGGGCAGTCCCATCGCCTCGACGATGCGGGCCGTGCCGTCGCTGGAGCCGTCGTCGATGACGATGATCTCGATGGGGTGCTCGCTGCGCGTCAGGGAGAGCACCGTGTTCTCGATGCACTTGGCCTCGTTGTACGCGGGCACGAGCACCGACACCGGCTCGGTGATCGGTGCGTTCGGGCCCCAGGTGAAGTCCCGGCGGCGCGTCCGGCGGGCGTGGATCGCGGACAGCAGCAGCATCAGGCCGAAGCGGGCGATGACGAGGAAGCCGATCGCGGCGAGGCCGACGACCAGGATCGAGGTGATGCTGGCGGAGGCTCCGACCAGGAAGACCCAGGCCTTGCCCTTCCACAGTTCCGGGCCGGTGACCTGGGTGTGTGCGCTCGGCGCCTTCAGGGCCTCCGTGAGGTTGCGGAACTCGTAGCCCTGGCCCTGGAGCTGTGGGATGAGCGTGTCCAGCGCCTGCACCGTCTGGTGGCGGTCACCGCCGGAGTCGTGCATCAGGACGATGGCGCCCTCACCCTTCTTGGGTGTGGAGTTGCGGACGATCTGTTCGACGCCCGGCTTGCGCCAGTCCTCGCTGTCGCTGTCGTTGACCACCGTGAGGTAGCCCCGGCTGCCGATGTACTCCGTCACCGGCCAGGAGTTGTTGTCCATGTTCTTGGACTTGGAGGAGTACGGCGGCCGGAACAGGGAGCTGCGGATGCCGGCCGCACCCGCGAGCGCCAGCTGGTTCTGCGAGAGCTCCCAGTCGATGCGCTTCTTGGACTGGTAGGAGAGATCGGGGTGGTTGAAGGTGTGCAGCCCGATCTCGTGGCCCTCGTCCACCATGCGCTTGACGAGGTCGGGGTAGCGGGAGGCCATCGTGCCGGTGATGAAGAAGACCGCGTGCGCGTTGTTCCGCTTCAACGCGTCGAGCACCTTGGGCGTCCACTCGGGGTCCGGGCCGTCGTCGAAGGTGAGCACCACCTTGTCGTCCGGTACCCGGAGTGTGGCGGCTTTACCGTTCCGGGTGTCGATGACAGGACCACCCGTGAGTACGTCCTTGGGCACCCTGTCGTTCGCGGTTGCGGGCGCAACCCGGTGGTCCGCCAGGATCTCGCTGTGGACGTAGCCCCGCAGCATCAGCATCGCCATCAGCGCGACGAGGACCAGGCAGGGCAGGAGCAGGCGCATGGGGACGCGGCGGCGGCGCGGGGCGGCGGGGCGGGCGCGGTGTTCGGGTGCGTGGCGACGCGAGGAGCCGCCGCGGGCTCCGTGCTCTGCCCCACGGCGGCGGTTGCGGGATGCCATCAGAAGGTGTTCTCCGGGAACGGGGCGGCGGGAGCGGAGGTGGTGCCTCCGGGCTCCTGCGCGACGGGCTCAGGGTTGCTCGGGCCGTTGGCGACCGTCCCCGTGCCGGGGTCTTCGGTGGTCGTGGGGTCGGTCGGCTCCGTGGTGGTGCCGCCGCCGTCCGTCGGGCTCGGTGCGGTGGGGTCGGTGACCGGGTCCGTGGACGGGTCCCGGTCGGGTGTCGGGTTGCCGCCGCCGGGGTTGGCCGGGCCCTTGGTGCCGGTCGGCTTCGCGGCGCCGGTCGCGGCCGGGTCCTGGGCGTCGGCGGACGCGCCGGGCGCGGTGCTGCCGGCGCCGGGCAGGACGCTCTCGCCGGCCGAGGCGGACGGGGAGGCGCCCGGGGCGACGTCGGAGGTCTCGGAGGGCACGGTCGCGGACTCGGCGGGCTGCGGTGAGGTGTCGACCTGGCCGGCCGGCTTCTCCTTGGGGCCCTCGACGGGCAGCCAGGGCGCGTCGGAGTTGCCGGACAGCAGGGTGGTCACGATGACGACGGCGTAGACGGCGCAGGCGAGTGCGACGGCCATGCCGAGCCGGCGGAAGCGGCGGCTGCGGCGGCCCGTCTCGTCGACGAACACCGGTCCGTCGGAGCCCTCGGGGCCGCCGGGGGCGTCCTTGGCGGCGCGCAGCATGCCGTCCAGTTGGAGGCCGACGCCGTCGAGCTGGACGGTGACCTCGTGCGGGTCGTGGGTCGCGCCGGTACCCGCAGTCTGCTCGTGCTCGGCCCACGGGTCGCGCACGGGTGCGGTGCGCGGACCGCCGGACGCCGCGAACGGGTCGGTGCCGGGGGCCGCGTGACGGCCGTGCCGGGGCGGTTCCGCCGGTCTTCCGACGCCGGGGAGGACCGCGGTCTCGTCGCCGTGCGCGGCGGGGCCGCCGCGCAGGATCTCCGTCTTGTCGGCGTCCGTCGAGGCACGCCTGCCACCCTGGAGTATGTCCGTCTCCCTTGCCTCGGTCCGGGAGCGCGGCCCCCGACCCGGGAGCCCGGTCTCCCCGGTCGCCGGGAATGCCTGGGTGTCCACCCCGGCGCCCCCCGCGGAAGAATCGCCCACAGACCGGTACGCGGCCTGGGGCCACTCCGGTTGGGCGTCTTCTCGCCACTTCTTCACGCGCACCCACATCCCCCCACGGGACCGTTCCGGGTGCGCACACGACTCCGAGCACTCGTCGCCGTACCGAGCCCCCACCCGGTCCGAGCGCCCCCCTTACCACACTGTGCTCAGGCGAAGAATGTAGCGCACGCGGAGGTTTCGTGGTTGCCACGTGCCAATTAATGGACGCCCATGACGCATGCGTCGGTGGCCGGAATCCATCCCTCAGGGGGTCGATTCAGCCACCCTTCCTCCCCTGTGACCTGCGCTGCCGCCCGCCGAAGGGCGATAAGTCCGGGATGCTCGAGACCGTTTCTCCATACAAGTGATACTGGTGACAGTGGGACCGGGTCCGTCAGCGGACGGAGGACGGTGCCCGGCATCGGGGGGAAGCCGACCACGGCGAGCACCGGGTTACGCGTCTTCGCCATGAGCCGCTGGAACTCCTCGTCGCCGACGGCCAGCGGCGCCGGGGCGGCGATCTCGACACCCCGCCCCTCGAACAGGGCGCGCGCCAGGGCGGTCCACTCGGGCGTACGGGGGTTGCCGGCGCCGGCGTAGACGGTCTCCCCGGCGAGCGCGGCCAGCGGCACCGTGTCCCGGGCGGCCAGGGGGTGGTCCTCGGGGAGGACGACGGCCATCGGCTCCAGCCGGACCGGCTGGTGGTCGAGGCCGGCCCGCAGCGCCGGGTCCAGGCCGGCGAACCGGCCGAACGAGGCGTCGAGGCGCCCGGCGAGCAGGTCGGCGGCGGCGCCCGTGAGACCGCTCTCGTAGCGGGCCATCAGCTCCAGGTCGGGGGCGAGTTCGCGGGCCCGGTGCAGGACCGCGCGGGTGGTGCGCAGGCCGGGCGAGTTCAGGTCCACGAGCAGGGGGCGGGCCTGCCCGAAGGCGGCGAGCAGGTCGTCCTGGGCCTGGAGGGCACGGCGGGCGTACGGCACGAGCCGCTCGCCGTCGGGGGTGAGGGTGACCTGCCGGGTCGTGCGCACGAACAGCTCGGCGCCGAGTTCGCGCTCCAGGCGGCGCACGTCCCGGCTGAGCGCCTGCTGGGCGACGTACAGACGGGCGGCTGCGCGGGTGAAGTGCAGTTCCTCCGCGACGGCCAGGAAGGCGCGCAGCAGACGGGGGTCGAGGTGGGAGGGGGCCGGCATGCGGTGAACTTACAACAGGGGTGCGTGAATCCGCGCGGAGCAGGTGTTGGACCCCGTGATCGGCGGCGGGTGAGGCTGGGCGCATGCCGCAGTCGACCATACGAAGTGCCCCTGATGCCAGGGAAGTCCGGAACATGACGAATGCCCAGCAGACCCCTTTGTCTCCAGGGCGGAGCCGCCCACCGGGACCCTACCGGCGGCTGTTCGCCCGGCCCGGCGCGCTCGCCTTCACCGTCGCCAATCTGGCGGCCCGGCTTCCCATGGGCATGCTCAGCGTGAGCGCGGTCGTGATGATCGCCGGCACACGTGGGTCGTACGCCCTCGCCGGGGCCGTCACCGCGACCGGGCTCGCGGCCACCGCGGTCGTCGCGCCCTGGATCGCGCGGCTCGTCGACCGGTACGGGCAGGCCCGGGTCGCCGTCCCGGCCACGCTCCTCGCGGCACTGGGCAGCATCGCCCTGGTGCTGTGCGTACGGTACGGCGCCCCCGCCTGGACGCTGTTCGCGTCGTACGCCGCCACCGCGACCACGCCCAACACCGGCGGCATGTCCCGAGCGCGGTGGGCGCATCTGCTGAAGGACGACGCGGGGGCGCTGCACACCGCGAACTCCTTCGAGCAGGCCGTCGACGAACTGTGCTTCATGCTGGGCCCGGTGCTCGCGGCCTTCCTGTGCGGGGCCGTCTTCCCGGAGGCGGGCACGCTGGTCGCCGTGGCCCTGCTCGTGACAGGGGTGCTGGCCTTCGCCGCCCAGCGGTCCACCGAGCCGCCCGCGCACGGCCCGGTCTCGGCGTCCGGCCCCGCGCCGCTGCGGGCGCCCGGCATGCCCGCGCTGCTCGCCGTCTGCCTCGCGCTGGGCGCGGTGTTCGGGGCGACGGAGGTCGTGACGCTCGCGTTCGCCGACGAGCAGGGTCATCGGGCGGCCGCGGGCGCGGTGCTGGGACTCCAGGCCGCCGGGTCCTGCGCGGCGGGCCTGCTGTACGGGCGGCTGCGGCTCACCGGGTCCCCCGAGCGCCGCTACCCGTGGTGCGTGGCGGCGATGACCGCGCTGCTGGTCCTGCCCGCGGTGGCTGCCGGCACCGGCTCGCTCGTGTTCCTGGCCGGCGCCCTCCTGATCGCCGGGATGGCCACCGCGCCCACGATGATCACCAACATGGCCCTGGTGCAGCGGCGCACCCCGCCGGGCCGTCTCAACGAGGGCATGACCCTGGCGGTGACGGCCCTGCTCGGCGGCATCGCCTGCGGCAGCGCGGCCGGCGGCTTCGCGACGGACCACCTGTCCCCGTCCGCCGGGTACGCCGTGCCGGTCGCGGCGGCGGGGGTCGCCCTGCTGGTGGCGGCTCTGGCACCGGTCCTGGGACGCCGGGGCGGGCGGGACGCTCAGGAGGGTGGCAGCCCGGCAACAGGGCCGGCCTGACGGCGTGTGCCGAGCGGGGTCGCCACCGCGTCCCCGTCACCCGGCCCCCGGCTCGTCGTCGGCGGGCGCGGCAACCGGGCCCGGACCCCGCCGGCGCCTGGAGCGGGCCCGCGGGATCAGGTGTGCCAGGCGCGGGGGCTGGTGTAGGGGCGGGTGCGGTCGGGGCGGGACCAGGCGGCCGTGGCGGGCCGGGCCGGCGCCGGGTCGAGGGCCGGGGCGAGGCGCAGGGTGAGGACCGCGGTGAAGGCGGCCAGTTCCTCGGGGCTCGGGGCGCCGCGCAGGACGCGTACCGAGGTGGCGGCGAGCAGGTCGGTCGGGGTCATGGTGGTCATGGGGTGCTCCTCCTCACTGGGGCGGGTTGCCGTGCTTGCGGGTGGGCAGGGACTCGGACTTGGTGGCGAGCATCGCCAGCGCGCGGCTGAGGGCGAGGCGGGTCTCGCGGGGGTCGATGACGTCGTCGACGAGGCCGCGCTCGGCCGCGTAGTAGGGGTGCACGAGTTCGCCGCGGTACTCCTCGATCTTCTGGCGGCGCATCGCCTCCGGGTCGTCGGCGGCGGCGATCTCGCGGCGGAAGACGACGTTGGCGGCCCCCTCGGCGCCCATGACGGCGATCTCGTTGGTGGGCCAGGCCAGGGCGATGTCGGCGCCGATGGACCGGGAGTCCATGACGATGTAGGCGCCGCCGTACGCCTTGCGCAGGACGACGGAGACGCGGGGCACGGTGGCGTTGCAGTAGGCGTACAGCAGTTTCGCGCCGCGCCGGATGATGCCCTCGTGCTCCTGGTCGACGCCGGGCAGGAAGCCGGGCACGTCGACCAGGGTGACCAGCGGGATGTTGAAGGCGTCGCAGAACTGGACGAACCGGGCGCCCTTCTCGCTGGCTCTGATGTCGAGGACGCCGGCCATGGACGCGGGCTGGTTGGCGACGACGCCGACCACGTGCCCGTCGATCCGGGCGAGGGTGCACACGAGGTTGGTGGCGAACGCGGCGTGCACCTCCAGGTGGTCGCCGTCGTCGACGATCTCCTCGATGACCTTGCGGATGTCGTAGGAGCGGTTGCCGTCGGCGGGGACCAGGTCGAGCAGGGCGTCGCCGGGGCGGTCCGCCGGGTCGCCGGAGGGCTGGGCGGGCGGCAGTTCGCGGTTGTTGGAGGGCAGCAGGGTCAGCAGATAGCGGACCTCCTCCAGGCAGGTGCGCTCGTCGTCGTAGACGAAGTGGGCGACGCCGGAGGTGCCGCCGTGGACGTCGGCGCCGCCGAGGCCGTTCTGGGTGATCTCCTCCCCCGTCACCGCCTTCACGACGTCGGGCCCGGTGATGAACATCTGCGAGATGTCCCGCACCGCGAACACGAAGTCGGTGAGCGCCGGGCTGTACGCGGCGCCGCCCGCGCACGGGCCGAGCATCACGCTGATCTGCGGGATGACGCCGGACGCCTTGGTGTTGCGCCGGAAGATGCCGCCGTATCCGGCGAGGGCGGAGACGCCCTCCTGGATCCGGGCGCCCGCGCCGTCGTTGAGCGACACCAGCGGGGCGCCGGCCGCGATGGCGAGGTCCATCAGCTTGTGGATCTTCTGCGCGTGGGCCTCGCCGAGCGCGCCGCCGAAGATCCGGAAGTCATGGGCGTAGACGAAGACCGTGCGGCCCTCGACGGTGCCCCAGCCGGTGATCACCCCGTCCGTGTACGGCCGTTTGGCCTCCAGTCCGAAGCCCTGGGCGCGGTGCCGGCGCAGGGTCTCCACCTCGGTGAACGAACCGGGGTCCAGGAGCAGTTCGATGCGTTCGCGGGCGGTCAGCTTGCCCTTGGCGTGCTGGCGTTCGGTGGCCCTCGGGTCGGGGCCGGTGCGGGCGAGCTCCTTGATGGCCGCCAGTTCGGTGAACCGGTCCGCCTCGGGGGCGTCGGTGTCGGGCAGCAGCGTCTCGGATTCGACGACGGTCATGATGCCTGGGCCCTTTCCTTCCTGTTCTGGGTGTCGATGAGGTCGTGCGGGCGGACGGACGACGGGTCGTGGGCGCGCAGCACCGTGCGCAGGCCCGGCTCGACGGCGAGGATCCGGTCCACGGCGTCGCGGGCGTGCAGCCAGTCGGCGGGCACCGGGTGCAGGGCGGCCCGCCGGTCGCCGGCGCCGGCCAGCGCGGCGGCGCCGACGTGTCCGTCGCACAGCGGGATGTTGCGTACGGTCCAGCCGGCCGGGCGCCAGGACTCGGCGCCCTCGCCCAGGTAATCGAGGTCGGCGGCGCGGGCGAGTCCGGTGCCGAGGCCCTTCAGATACGCCTCCTTGCGGGACCACAGCCGGGCGAAGGCGGTCGGCCGGCGCTCGGCCGGGACGCGAGTGATCTCCTGCCGTTCGGCCGGGTGCAGCAGGGGCAGACAGGCGTCGACGGTCGCGGGCGTCGGCAGCGCCTGTACGTCGACGCCGACCCGGGTGCGGGCGACGGCGACCAGGGCGAGGCCGTGGCTGTGCGAGAGGGAGAACTCGGGGGCGCCCGGCAGGTCGACGAGGACGGGCCGGCCGTGCCGTTCCCCGCACTCCTCGCACCACTCCCGGCCGATGACCAGGCGCCGGGGCGCGACGCCGGTGTAGACGGACAGCACCCGGCGCAGGCCCACATGGGCGGAGACGTACATCTGCCGGTCGGCGTGCCGGCGGTAGGCGGCGGCGCGCCGGCGCTCCTCCTCGTCGAGTTCGCCGACGGGCGCGTCGCGCGGTGAGGCCGGCGCGGGCAGCAGCCACAGGTGCAGGTCCGACGGGCCCAGGTGCCGGGCACCGCGGGCGGGGTGCGGATCGAGGGGGTGGTTCACGGGCGGCTCCCGGTTCCGGTGGTGGGATGGGGCGTCCGCTCGGTCCCGGTCGTGTCGGCGCGCGGGGCGCGGCGGTCGGCGACGGCCGCCACGAGCGCGGCGGCCACGGAGATCAGTCCCCCCGCCCACAGCGCGGAGCGGGTGCCCAGGTAGTGGGTGACGGCGCCGACGAACAGGGCGCCGAGCGGGGCGCTGCCTTGCAGGATCAGGGTGTAGAGGGCCATGACGCGGCCCCGGTGGGCGGCGTCGCTGCCGAGCTGGACGCGGTGGTTGGCGGCCTGCGCGAAGTACAGGGACGCGAAGCCGGTCGGGACGAGCAGGAGCAGGGCGACGGTCAGGTTCGGCGCCCAGCCGGTGGCCGCGGCCAGCGCGCCGAACGCGCAGGCCCAGCCGATGACCAGGCGGGCCGGGGGCCGGCCCCGGCGCAGGGTGCTGGTGAAGGCGGCCAGCAGGGAGCCGGCCGCGAGCGCGGCGGTGAGCAGGCCGAACGCGGCGGCGTCGGTGTGGAAGACGGTCCGGGCCATGAGCGGAAGCGTCAGTTGCAGATTGAGGCCGAACAGCGAGACGGCGGCGAGCAGGGACAGGGTGGCCACCAGGTCGGGCCGGGACCGCAGATGGGCCAGCCCCTCCACGACCCGGGTGTCGTGGACGGCGGGGCGCGGCGGCCGGTGCAGTTCGCCGGGCCGCATGGCGCGCAGCCCGGCGACGGTCGCCGCGTAGCTCGCCGCGTTGAGGAGCATCACGGTGCCGGTGCCGGCGGCCTCGATCAGCAGCCCGGCGAGCGAGGGGCCCACGACACGCGCGATGTTGAAGTAGGCGCCGCTGAGCGCGGAGGCGTTGGGCACCAGCTCCGGTCCGACGAGCTCGGCGATGAAGGACAGCCGGGCAGGCACCTCGACGGCGTTGGCGACGCCGAGGGCCAGCGCGAACGCGTACACGTGCCACAGCCGGGCGGCGCCGCCGGTGACGAGCAGGCCGAGCAGCAGCGCGAGCAGCCCGGAGGCGATGTTGGCCCCGGTCAGCAGGGCCCGCTTGTCGTACCGGTCGGCGATCCGGCCGCCGTACAGGGTGAGCAGCAGCATCGGGGTGAACTGGAGCGCGGTGACGGTCGCGAGGGCGGTGCCGGAGTCGCCGGTGAGGTCGAGGACGAGCCAGTCCTGGGCGACGACCATCATCCAGGTGCCGGTGACGGAGGCGATCTGCCCGCCGGCGAAGAGCCGGAAGTTGCGTACGCCGAGCGACCGCGTCCCCGCGGCCAGCAGTCCCCGCGGCCCCCGTTTCCCGGCGTGGGACCCGGTCATGGACCGTCCCGCTCGGGCAGGCACTCCTCGAAGAAGGCGAGCGCGCGCAGATGGTAGGCGCGGGCCGTGCGGCCCAGGCTGATGTTGTGCCCGGCGTCGGGCTGCCGGTCGACGACCACGCGCGGGGCGGAGCTGAGCCGGGCGCGCAGGTCGTCGAGGGCGTCGGCGTCGTGCCGCCACCACAGTTCGTGCTCGGCGAACGTCAGCCGTACGGGGACGCGGACGCGCGGGGCGAGCGCGTCGAAGACGTCGGGCCAGGCGGACGCGGCCCGCAGTTCCCGCTCGGGCACCGGACGGACGAAGTCGGCGCTGTGCCGGAACGTGGCCGGCGGGTACAGGGCGAGCCGGCCCCAGTTGTGCTTCCAGCGGGCCCGGTCGGTGCTGGTGAGCAGTTCCTCGGAGCGGGGGGCGTAGCGGTGCCCGCAGCCGGAGACGTCCAGGCCGAGCAGTCCGGGCGGCGGGGTCTCGGCGGCCAGGGTGAGGGCGAGTTTGCCGCCGAAGGAGTGCGCGAGCAGGAAGGTGCCGACGCCGGTGTCGTACCCGGCGCGGAAGTCGTCGAGCGCGGCCCGCAGGACGCGGGCCTGCCCGGCGAGGTCCAGGCCCTCGGGGAGCCCGGCGGCGGAGTCGCCGTAGCCGGGCCGGTCGACGGCGAGGACCTGGAAGCCCAGATGCGCCCCGAGCGCGCACAGGGAGGCGTCGGGCTGGGCCCCGCCGTCGAAGTACCCCGCGCTCATCCCGGCCCCGTGCAGCGCGACGACGGTGGCACGCGGTGGCGTGTCCGGGGCGCTCAGCAGGGCGGACAGGGTGTGCCCGGCGGCGTTCAGGGTGATCCGCCGTACGCGGGGGCCGACGGACAGGGACGCGGTGGTCATGGCGTTACGCCACCTCCGGGCTGCCGAACCAGTGGTGCAGGGACTGGACGAGACGGTCGATGCCGACGGCCACGTCGTCCCGCGCGCTGTCGCCGCCGGCCGCCCAGGCCACGTGGCCGTCGGGGCGGACGAGGAGGGCGGTGGCCCCGGCGAAGGCGTCGGGGTCCTCGGAGCGGGCGGTGACCACGGTGACGGTGTCGGGCCAGCGGGCCGCGGTCTCGCGCGGGGCGGGGTCGCCGGCCAGGTCGAGCAGGACGCCGCGGGCCGGGTGGAGCAGGTCGGCGGTGCCGGTGCGGGTGCCGTCGGGCAGCTCCAGCGGGCGCGGGGGGAGGCGGCGGCCGAGCAGGGGGTGGGTGCCGGGGCCGAGGTCGTAGGTGATGTCGAGGTGGCTGACGATCCCGGCGAGGCGGCGGCGGACCTCCTCCAGCTCCATCAGCTCGCCGAAGACGGCTCGGGCGGGGTCGGCCTCGGGGCCGCCGAGGAAGATCATGCCCTGGGCGCGGGTGTTCATCAGCAGGCGGGCGCCGACCGGGTGCCGTTCGTCGTGGTAGGTGTCGAGCAGCGCCTCGGGGGCCCGGCCGCGGGCCACCGCGGCCAGCTTCCAGCCCAGGTTGACGGCGTCCTGCACACCTGTGCTGAGCCCCTGGCCGCCGGCCGGGAGATGGACGTGCGCGGCGTCCCCGGCGAGCAGGACACGGCCCTTGCGGTAGGCGGAGACCTGCCGGGTGGCGTCCGTGAAGGAGCTGACCCAGTCGGCGCCGCCGCCCGCGAGGGACTCGCCGGTGATGCGCTCCCAGGCGGCGGCGACCTCGTCGAACTCGACGGCCTGCGGGCGGTCCCCGGCGGGGGTGCCGTGCTCGCAGACGATGATGCGGTCGACGCCGGGCGCGAGCGGGGCGGCCATCACCATGCCGTGTTCCAGCCGCTCGCCCAGGAAGCGGGGGCGGATGGCGCAGCCGGTGACGTCGGCCAGATACATCCGGCGGGTGGCGGGCAGCCCGGGGAAGTCGAAGCCGGCCGCCCGGCGTACGACGCTCTGGCCGCCGTCGCAGCCGACCAGATAGGCGGCGCGCAGCCGCTGTTCGCCGTCGGGGGTCGCCGCGACGATCTCGACGCCGTGGCCGTCCTCGGACAGCTTGGTCAGCTCCCAGCCGCGGCGGACGTCGGCGCCCAGCTCACCGGCCCACTCCTCCAGGACGGCCTCCGTCTGCGACTGCGGGACGCCCCGCGCGCCGAAGTGGGCGTCCTCCAGGACGGTGTAGTCGAACTGGATGCCGCCGAAGTGGCCCATCGGGCTCTTCTCCAGCGTTCCGAAGCGCGGGAGCAGGCCCCGCTGGTCGAACACCTCCATGGCGCGGGCGGTGAAGCCGAGTCCGCGGGACTGCCCGGTCGGCTCGGCCAGCTTCTCCACGACCACGACCCGGGCTCCGCCCAGCCGCAGTTCTCCGGCCAGCATGAGGCCGGTCGGCCCCGCACCGACGACGATCACATCCGTGTCCACAGTGCTTCCCTCTCTGCACGCCCGAATCGATAGGAACATGTACGACTTGCCATGACTTGCGGTGTTCGGCCTCGCGTGGGATCACAGCCCGGGGTCAGGCCGTCCGAACCAGTGCCGGATCGCCGCCGTGGCCGCCCACGGGTCCGCGCCGGCCCAGGCGACATGGCCGTCCGGGCGGACCAGCAGCCCCTCGGCGCCGTGCAGCGGCGCGTCCACGCCGGCCCGTACGGCCACCGGGGTGACGCGGTCGGCCCAGATCTTGCCGAGCCAGCGCAGCTCCGCCCGGGCCGAGTCGGCGACCAGCAGCAGCCCGCGCCCGTCCCGCAGCGCCTCGGCGACCCCGACCGGGCCGTCCGGTGCGGGGAGCGTGCCGAGCGGCAGCCGGGCGCCGAGCAGCGGATGGGTGCCGCCGCCCACCGGGTGGCGGATGTCGAGCCCGGTGATCATCGCGGCGAGGTGGTCCCGGGTGGGGCCCGCCTCGATGAGTTCGGCGAGCAGGGCGCGGGCCGGTTCCACCTCGGGCCCGCCGAGCAGCAGCAGCGCCTGGGCACGGATGTTGGCGAGCACCCGGCGTCCGACGGCGTGCCGCTCGTCGTGGTAGGTGTCGAGCAGCGCCTCGGGGGCCCGGCCGCGGGCCACGGCGGCGAGCTTCCAGCCGAGGTTGGCGGCGTCCTGCAGACCGAGGTTGAGCGCCTGGCCGCCGCTGGGCATCTGCCGGTGGGCGGCGTCCCCGGCGAACAGCACCCGGCCGTGCCGGTACTGCTCCAGCTGCTGGTTGGCGTCGCCGAACGCGTTGAGCCACACCGGGCGCCCGGCGCCCAGGTCCTCGCCGGTCACGTGCCGCCAGACGTCGACGACCTCGGTGAACGCGGGCGGTCCGGTGCGCGGCCGGGCGGGCCGGCCGAAGGCGTGCACCATCACCCGGGTGGTGCCGCCGGGCATCTTGGCGGCGATCGCCAGCCCGTGCTCCCGGCGTTCGAAGCGCCGGTTCGGGATGTCGACGCCGGCGATGTCGGCCCGCAGCAGCTCACGGCCCGCCGGGGAGCCCGGGAAGGCCGCCCCGGTCAGGGCGCGCACGGTGCTGTCCTCGCCGTCGCAGGCGACTACGTACGCCGCCCGCAGCCGCCGTTCGCCGTCCGGGGCCGCCACCGTCAGCTCCACGTGCGCGTCCGACTGGTCGAGTCCGCGGACCTCCCAGCCGCGCCGGACGTCGGCGCCGAGGGCGCGGGCCCAGTCCTGGAGCAGCTCCTCGGTCCGGGTCTGCGGCACCTTCCACTGCCCCGAGTACGGCCCGGGCACGGTCAGGTCCATGGGGACGCCGCCGAAGTGGCCGCGCGGCTCCCGTGGCGGATCGCCGAGCGCGTCCAGCAGGCCCCGGCAGTCGAACAGCTCGGCCGTACGGGCGTGCAGGGTGGAGGCGCGGGACTCCGTGGTGGGGCTGCGCAGCCGTTCCAGGACGACGACGTCGGCGCCGCCCAGGCGGAGCTCCCCGGCGAGGAACAGGCCGACCGGGCCCGCCCCCACCACGACGACCCGGCTGCCCGGGGAGGTGTCGGTGGCCATGGTCAGCGGCTCTTCTCCGCGTGGTCCCGGGCGTGACCCAGCGTGGCCCGGCTGTTGGTGCTCAGCGCGCCCTGGACGTACTCGCGGGCGTCCTCCACGGTCGCGTCGGGCCCGAGGATCCGCTGGATGTTGTCCGGGTTGAGCACGACCGTGTGCTGGGAGGTCGCGGCGACCCCGCGCGGGTACTCCTCGAACGTCCACAGGCCGGTGTGCAGGGTCATCAGGGCCGGCAGGGTCACCTGCTTGTAGGCGATCGCGCGGTGCGGGAACGTCACCCGGTACGACTTGGTGGTGTGCGTCGAGCCGTCCTTGGCCCGGGTGTCCATCTCCAGCACCTGGAGGCCGGGCGCGGGCTCCTCGAAGCGGACGCGGGCCACGTGCGGCAGCCGGTCGACCCAGCGGTCGGCCTGGTCGATGAAGTCGTAGACGTCCTTGGCCGCGCCCTCGATGAGCACGGTGTCCTCGAAGGAGAACGTCAGCTCGCGGGTGGCGTGGGCCCGTTCGACGTTCTCCTTCAGGGCGGCCAGCTCGGAGCGGGAGTTGCGGTCGACGGCCTCGTCGATCCAGGCCAGGCCCGCCGGGTCGTCGTCGACGGCCCGGTAGTCGTGCAGCAGCCGCACCAGCGACTCGCCGCCGGGCCGCTCCTCGATGACCCAGGCGCCGCCCATCGCGGCGACGGGGGGCGCGGAGACCTCCTGGCGGAAGGTGATGCGGCGGGTCTCCGGGTCCAGGGTGCGGCGCGAGGTCCAGCTCTTGGGGGCGCCGTTGGCGGTCGCCCAGATCCGGATGCGCTCCTCGCGGGCGCCCTTCTCCAGGTGGTCGACGTGGATGGTGGGCGGGAAGATCCGCGGCCAGTTCTCCACCTCCGCGATCAGCCGGTAGACGGCGTCGGCGGGGGCCGAGACGGTGATCTCGTGCGCCACCTCGCGGGTCGTCGCGTTCGTCGTGGTCACGTCCTCGTCCTCCTCTTCTCGTGGTCGGGGGTCAGAAGTTGCCCAGGCCACCGCAGACGTTGATCGCCTGGGAGGTGACGGAGGCGGCGGTGTCGGAGGCGAGGTAGCCGACCATCCCGGCGACCTCCTGCGGGGTGGAGTAGCGGCCGAGCGGGATCTTCGCCTGGAACTTCTCGAGAATCGCGTCCTCGCTGGTGCCGTAGGCGTCGGCGTAGCCCTGGCGGACCCGCTGGGCCATGGGGGTCTCGACATAGCCGGGGCAGACGGCGTTGACGGTGACCCCGGTGGGCGCCAGCTCGTTGCCGAGGGCCTTGGTGAAGCCGACGACGCCGTGCTTGGAGGCGGAGTAGGGGGCGCCGAGGACGACGCCCTGCTTGCCGGCCGTGGAGGCGATGTTGATGATCCGGCCCCAGCCCCGGTCGCGCATGCCGCCGGTGGTGAGGACCTCGCGGGTCATCCGGAAGACGCTGTTGAGGTTGGTGTCGACGACGTCGTCCCACAGCTCGTCCGTGAGGTCGGCGGTGACACCGCCGCCGCTGCGGCCGGCGTTGTTGACGAGGACGTCGACACCGCCGAACCGGTCGACGGCGGCCTGCACGAAGGCGCGGACCGCGTCCCGGGAGCGGACGTCCACGGCGGCGCCGTCGGCCTCGATGCCCTCCTCCTGGAGCTGCTTGACCGTCGCGGCCACGTTGTCGGCGTTGCGGGCCCCGATGAACACCCGGTGCCCGGCGGAGCCCAGCTGCCGGGCGGCCGCCAGTCCGATGCCACTGGTGGCCCCGGTGATCAGTGCGACCCGCTGCGTCTGCTGCTGCGGCATGTCTCTTCCAACTCCTTTGCGTTCATGGCTACGAGGGGTGCGCCGCCGTCGGCCGAAGGGGGCGCCGACGGCGGTGGGTCAGGGGGTGCCGGGTGTCGCGGAGGGTCAGGCGGCGGCCTGCGAACCGCCCTGCAGCTGCCCGTTGACCGCGTCGATCAGGGCGCGCGGCGTGTTGGCCTCGGACAGGACGTCGTCGTCGAGGGTGATGCCGTACTCGCGCTCGATCCGGCCGCCGGTCTCGAGCAGGGCCAGTGACTCGTAGCCGAGGTGCTCGAAGTCCGCGTCGAGGATGTCGCCGTCGAGGTCGACGGTCTCCTCGGCGCCGGCGCCCTCGATGAGGATGCGCTTGAGGTCGTCGAGGGTGAACTGCTGTGTGGACACGTGGGGTTCCTCTCGTTCGTTCGCGTGGGTCGTGGCGGGTCGGTCAGGCGGACGCCCGGACGATCGCCGCCGAGTTGAAGCCGCCGTGGCCGCGGGCCAGGACCAGCGCCGAGCGCGGTCCGGTCTCGCGCGGGCGGTCGGCCACCAGGTCGAGGGTGTGCTCCGGCGCCGGCGTGACGTGCACCGTCGGCGGGATCACCCCGTCCCGCAGGGACAGCAGCGCGGTGGCCAGGTCGAGGGGGGCCGCGCCCGAGTAGAGGCGGCCGGTCATCGTCTTCGGCGCGGTGACGGGGACGCCGTACGGGCCGAAGACCGCGGTGATCGCCTCCGACTCGATCCGGTCGAGCTCGGGGTCGGCGGCGGCGTCGCAGAACACGACGTCGATGTCGTCGGCGTCCATCCGGGCGTCGGCCAGGGCGAGTTCGATCGCCCGGCGCAGTCCCGGCGGGCGTCCGCTGCCCGGCGCCGGGTCGAAGGTGGCGGCGTACCCGGCGACCTCGCCGTAGACCCGGGCGTCGCGGGAGCGCGCCGACTCCTCGGACTCCAGGACGAGCAGCGCGCCGCCCTCGCCGGGGACGTAGCCGTCGGCGGCCGCGTCGAACGGCAGATACGCCTGGGCCGGCTCGTCCCGGGTGGTCAGCCGCTGCGCGGCGAGCTGGGCGACCCAGCCCCACGGGCAGATGGAGGCGTCCACCGCACCGGAGACGACGACGGCCGTGCCCTTGCGGATCTGCCGGCGGGCCTGCGCGACCGCGTCCAGACCGCCGGCCTGGTCGCTGACGACGACGCTGCTGGGGCCCTTCATGCCGTGCCGGATGGAGATCTGGCCGCTGTTGACGGCGTAGAACCAGGCGAACGACTGGTACGCGCTGACGTACTGGCTGCCCCGGCTCCACAGCGCCTGCAGCTCGCCCTGGCCGAACTCGAAGCCGCCGGACGAGCTGGCGGTGACCACGCCCATGCTGGAGTCGGGCAGGTCCTGCGGCCGTATCCCGGCGTCCTCGAGCGCCCAGTCGGCGGCGACCAGCGCGAGGCGGGTCATCCGGTCGGTCTGCGGCAGCAGCCGGCTCGGCAGATGCTCCTCGGCCGCGAAGCCGGGTATCTCCCCGGCCAGCCGTGCCGGGTACTGGGAGGGGTCGAAGCGGGTGATCCGCCCGATGCCGCTCTTCCCGGCGAGGGTCGCCTCCCAGTAGTCCTGGACGCCCAGGCCGTTGGGTGCCGTGACGCCCAGGCCCGTCACCACCACCGCGCTCATGCCATGCTCCTCTCGGGACGGGCGAGCACCATCGCGCTCTGGAAGCCGCCGAACCCGCTGCCGACCGTCAGCACCGCGTCGGTCAGCTGCTCGCGGGCGGTGACCGGGACGTAGTCCAGGTCGCACTCGGGGTCCGGGGTGTGCAGGTTCGCGGTCGGCGGGACCACGTGGTGCTCCATGGCCAGCGCCGACGCGGCGATCTCGATGGAGCCGATCGCGCCGAGCGAGTGGCCCACCATCGACTTGATGGAGCTGACCGGGGTCCGGTAGGCGTGCTCGCCGAGGCTCTTCTTGAACGCGGCCGTCTCGTGCCGGTCGTTCTGCTTGGTGCCGGAGCCGTGCGCGTTGATGTAGTCGATCCGGTCCACGTTCATCCGGGCCTCGTCCAGCGCCACCGTGATGGCCTCCGCCATCTCGGCGCCGTCCGGCCGCAGACCGGTCATGTGGTACGCGTTGCTGCGGGTGGCGTAGCCCGCGATCTCGGCGTAGACGTGCGCCCCGCGGCGCCGGGCGCTCTCCAGCTCCTCCAGGACGAAGACCGCGCAGCCCTCGCCGAGCACGAAGCCGTTGCGGGTGCCGTCGAACGGCCGGGACGCCTGCTCGGGGTCCTCCCGGCGGGGGGTCGTCGCCTTGATGGCGTCGAAGCAGGCCATGGTGATCGGGGAGATCGGCGCGTCCGACGAACCGGCGATCATCACGTCCGCCGAGCCCTCCCGGATCAGCTCGACCGCGTAGCCGACCGAGTCGATGCCGGAGGTGCAGCCCGTGGACACCACGGTGTTGGGGCCCTCCGCGCCGACCGTCCAGGCGACCTCGGCCGAGAAGGAGCTCGGCACGAGGTAGTTGTAGAGGTGCGGTACGGCGTAGGCGTGGTCCACCAGATGCAGCCGTCCGCCGTCGCTGACGACCCGGTACTCCTCGTCGAGGCCCGTGGTGGCGCCGACCGCGCTGCCGATGGTGACGCCCACCCGGTGCGGCTCGTGGGCCGCGAGGTCGATCCCGCTGTCCGCGACCGCGCCGCGTGCCGCGACCACCGCGAACTGGGCGGCCCGGTCCATCCGGCGGACCTCCTGCGGGGTGAGCCCGTGCCGGTCCGGGTCGAAGTCCATCTCCGCCGCGACCTGGGAGCGGAAGGGGCTCGGGTCGAAGAAGGTGATGCCGCGGGTGGCGGTACGGCCCTCGCTCAGCATGTCCCAGAAGCCGTCCTTGCCGACGCCGCCGGGAGCGAGCACCTCGATCCCGGTGATGACGACACGACGACCGCTCATCGGGACGCCTCCCAGGAGTAGAAGCGCTGGGCCATGGCGTCCGCCGGGGACCGCCAGGTGGCCGGGTCGTACGCCTCGATGAAGGGCTTCAGGTCCTCGCTGATACGCACGAAACGCTCGTCGGACTTGGCCTTCTCGATGAGCTCGCCGCCGTTGTCCGCGTCGAAGTCCTGGAGGTGGAAATACAGGCCCCGGTACTGGAAGAGCTGCCGGCGCCGGGTGCCCATGAGATGCGGCATCTCGGTGTCGTCGAACGCGCCGAACAACGAGGCGACATCGGCCGCGGAACCCGGTTCCATCCGGGCCACGATCAAAGTGCTGTGCATGAACTCTCTCCTCGGAAAGGGTGCGTGGGAAACGAAGGGCAGGCGGGCGAAAGGCGCTGCGCTCGCCGGGAATACGCGGGGTGCGTGTTTCCGTCAGTCGATGCCCCGGCAGATGTGCGGCTGTTCGCGCTCGTTCTCGTCGTCCTCGCCGGCCAGGAGCCACGCCGGCGGCTGGGGGTCGGGCGTCTCGCGCCCGTCGTCGTATGTCACGGTTCGCGCCTCCTCGGACGTCCTCAGTCCTTGATCTCGCAGATCGGGGCGCCGGAGGTGAGCGAGGCGCCGACCTCGGCGGTCAGGCCCTTGACCGTGCCCGCCTTGTGGGCGTTCAGCGGCTGCTCCATCTTCATGGCCTCCAGGACGACGACCAGGTCGCCCTCCTCGACCCGCTGGCCCTCCTCCACGGCGACCTTGACGACGGTGCCCTGCATGGGCGAGGCGAGGGTGTCGCCGGAGACCGCGGGACCCGAGCTTCGCGCCGCCCGGCGCTTGGGCCGGGCCCCGGCGGCGAGGCCGGTACGGGCGAGGGCCATCCCGAGGGACGCGGGCAGCGACACCTCCAGGCGCTTGCCGCCCACCTCGACGACGACCGTCTCGCGGCCGCTCTCCTCGTCGGTGTCGGTGTCGGTGGGGGAGGTGAAGGGCTTGATGTCGTTGACGAACTCGGTCTCGATCCAGCGGGTGTGGACCGTGAAGGGGTCTGCGCTGCCGGTGAGTTCGGGGGCGAAGGCCGGGTCCTCGACGACCGCGCGGTGGAAGGGGATGGCGGTGGCCATGCCCTCGACCTTGAACTCCTCCAGGGCGCGGGCGGCGCGCTGGAGGGCCTGTTCGCGGGTGGCGCCGGTGACGATCAGCTTGGCCAGCAGGGAGTCCCAGGCCGGGCCGATCACGCTGCCGGACTCCACGCCCGCGTCCAGGCGCACGCCCGGGCCCGAGGGCGGGGCGAAGGTGGTGACGGTGCCGGGGGCGGGCAGGAAGCCCCGGCCGGGGTCCTCGCCGTTGATACGGAACTCGAAGGAGTGCCCGCGCAGGACCGGGTCGCCGTAGCCGAGGGCCTCGCCGTCGGCGATGCGGAACATCTCGCGGACCAGGTCGATGCCGGCGACCTCCTCGGTGACCGGGTGCTCGACCTGCAGACGGGTGTTGACCTCCAGGAAGGAGATCGTGCCGTCCGCGCCGACGAGGAACTCCACCGTGCCGGCGCCGACGTAGCCGGCCTCCTTCAGGATCGCCTTCGACGACGCGTACAGCTCCTCGATCTGCGCGTCGGACAGGAACGGCGCGGGAGCCTCCTCCACCAGCTTCTGGTGGCGGCGCTGCAGCGAGCAGTCACGCGTGGAGACCACGACCACGTTGCCGTGGGTGTCCGCCAGGCACTGGGTCTCCACGTGGCGGGGCTTGTCGAGGTAGCGCTCGACGAAGCACTCCCCGCGGCCGAACGCGGCGACGGCCTCGCGGACGGCGGAGTCGTAGAGCTCGGGGACCTCTTCGAGGGTGCGGGCGACCTTCAGACCGCGGCCGCCGCCGCCGAACGCCGCCTTGATCGCGATCGGCAGGCCGTGCTCCTCGGCGAACGCGACGACCTCGTCGGCGCCGCTCACCGGGTCGGGGGTGCCGGCGACGAGGGGGGCGCCGGCGCGCTGGGCGATGTGGCGGGCGGCGACCTTGTCGCCGAGGTCGCGGATCGCCTGCGGCGGCGGGCCGATCCAGATCAGACCGGCGTCCAGGACGGCCTGGGCGAAGTCGGCGTTCTCCGACAGGAAGCCGTAGCCCGGGTGGATGGCGTCCGCCCCCGATTCGCGGGCGGCGGTCAGGACCTTGTCGATGTCCAGATAGCTGGTGGCCGGGGTGTCACCGCCCAGGGCGAACGCCTCATCCGCGGCGCGGACATGCAGAGCGTCCCGGTCCGGCTCCGCATAGACGGCCACGCTGGCGATACCGGCATCCCGGCAGGCCCGGGCCACGCGGACAGCGATTTCGCCACGGTTGGCGATGAGCACCTTGCGCACGACGGCCCTCTCCTCGCTCGGCAGGAATTCTGGGATGACCGAGCGCGCCCGGGGTATTTCGACTTCCTGGGCGGCGCCCGAATACCTGTCCATCGTCGGCGCGGGAGAGGGCACTGTTCAACCGTCGCCCATTAAGCCTTCGGACCAGATCGACAGGCCCGCTACCGCTTTGTTGGCGCAGGGCAAGGCGAATGTCAGAAAAGCGTCAGGCAGAGCCGTCGGGGCGTGCGGCGGGCGGGAGTTCACACGCGCCGGAAAATGCGGATGCGCGGAATCCGGAAAAGGTGTCCGGGCAGCGGAAAGGGCGGGCTCCCGTCGTGCGGAGCCCGCCCTTCGTCCGGCCGGCGGGTGGCGTGTGTGTCGCCTCCCGCCGGGTGGTGCCGTCAACCGCTGCCGAAGCGGAAACCGACCCCGCGCACGGTGACGATCCAGTCGCTGCCGCCCAACTTGCCGCGCAGGCTGCTGACATGGGTGTCGACGGTGCGCCGGGACCAGGAACCGCCCCAGACCTGCTGCATGATCCGCTTGCGCGAGATCACGGTCTCCGGGTGGGAGGCCAGCAGATGCAGCAGGTCGAACTCCTTGCGGGTCAGTTCGACGACCCGGCCGTGCAGACTGACCTCGCGAGAGGCGGCGTCGATGCGTAACGGTCCCCGCAGCACGACCTGTTCGGCCTGGATCTGCGGGCGGGAGCGGCGCATGACCGCGTCCATCCGGGCCATCAGCTCCCGGAAGCCGTACGGCTTGACGAGGTAGTCGTCGGCGCCGGCCTGGAGGCCGAGGACGCGGTCCAGTTCCGTGCCCCATCCGGTCACGGCGATGAGCGGTACGTCGCTGAGCGCGCGGATGGAGCGGCACACCTCCAGGCCGTCCACGTCGGGCAGTTCGAGGTCGAGCAGGACGATGTCCGAGAGTTGGTACGACTGCAGGGCCGCGTTCCCCGTGGCGACCCCTTCGACATGGTGACCGTGCCGCCGGAGTCCGGCGGCCAGCGCCTCCCTGTCGCCGGTGTTGTTCTCGACGACCAGGACCCGCCAATTGGTCGTGGACTTGCGGATCTGGGCCGGGACGGGCTGTCGGATCTCCAGAGTGCTGCTCGTGGCGCGTTGACTCACTGCTCTCCCCCTGAACACGTAGTTCCCGCTCGAGCACTTCGCTGGACGAGCCTAAAAACGTACCTCTCGGTTTGTCAAAAAAAGACTAGGTAAACTTACTATCTGTCACAACGAATGCGGCTTTCGCCGGAGTTGGCGCGACATGAAGGATCAATTCCGCTGCGCAGCGTCATCGCCTTAGTGATCTTCACTTCGCTTCGCGAGTAAATTTCGACCGTGAACCAAGAGTGAACAGCCACTGACGGCGGCTGCGGTTTGTTCTTGCGGCTCCTGACCGCCGGCGCAGGAGCGCAGGTAGAGGCGGAAGGCGGTGATGCCGCACGTGTTCCGCTCCATCGAACGCGGTGGTATACCGTCCAGAACGTTCTCGGTCGGCTGATTCCCTGCTTCCACTTCGCCCTCACCCTGGTCCTGAGGTGGGAAAGTGTGATCTTCTGGGCAGTACTGACGGAGTGTCGACAACGTTGAGGGCCGCCGACCACATCGACGCTCCCCTGGGGTGGGCACTCGCGCCTCGCTAAACAGACCTTCAAGTCCGTTTCGGGACGGGCGGGATGAGAGGATGCACGCAGGTGGGACTACAACAGGAGAGGGCGATCCGCACCCGGCGGCTGATGCTCAAGTCGGCGGCCGAGGTCTTCGACCGTGAGGACTACGCCTCGGCCAGACTCTCCGACATCAGCGCGCGGGCCAACATGAGCACCGGCGCGCTGCACTTCCACTTCGCGAACAAGGAGGAGCTGGCACAGGCCGTCGTGAGCGAGGCCCGCGGCACCCTCTGGCTCGCGGCCCGCAGCGCGTACGAGCGCACCCCCGAGCCGCTCCAGGCGCTCACCGACGTCTCCCACACACTCAGCCAGCTGCTGTCCTGGGACGTCGTGTCGCGGGCCGGGCTGCGGCTGGACAACGACCGGTCCCGGCGCGGGCGGGAGCGGTTCCTGCACGGCTGGCACGCGGCCGTACGGCGGCTGCTCGAACGGGCGCAGCAGGACGGCAGCCTGGCGAAGCAGGTCCACCTCCAGGCGGTGACCTGCGCGATCGTCGCCGCGACGACGGGGATAGGGGTGCTGATCAAGGGGGGTGAGGTGGAGCGGACGCGGCTCGCCTTCACCGGGTTCTGGCAGGGCTTCCTGCCGGGGCTCGCCGTACCTGAGCTGCTCGGCCGGCTGAACCCCGGCGGGACCGACGAGGTGGTGGAGTACGCGGTGGCCGCCTCCCGCTACCTGCCCTTCGCCCCGGACGAGACCGTGGGCCCGGAGCGGACGGCTTCCGGCGTGGGCTGAGCCCGGCCGGGCCCCCGCTCCGGGGCGGGCTCCGTATTCCGGTACCGGTCCGCGTACCGGTCGAGGCCCTCGGCGAACTCCGGCCCGGGGGAACAGCCGAGGACGTCCCAGACCGGCGTGCCGTCGAACCAGTGGTCCACGGCGAGCAGGTCGAGATGGTGCCGGGCCACCGGATGCCCGCGCAGCCGGGCGCGTGCCTCGTCGAGGGGCAGCGTGGGGAGGGCCCCCGGAATTAGACCGTACGTTTCGGCGACCGCGGCGATCAGCTCCTCGCCCCGTACCGGCCGGGGATGGGCGACGAACCGGACACCGCCCACACGTTCCAACGGGGTGAGCGCGGCCGAAAGCAGTGCCCTCCCCAGGGCCGCGGCGTCGACCGCCGACTGCCGTCCGAGCGGCCCTTCGGGCAGGGCGCCGAGCGTCCGCAGCAGCGTCAGCACACCGGGCACCACCCAGCGGTCGCCCGCGCCGTACACGAGGTGGGGCCGCAGGACCGTGCCGCCCGCCGCGCGCACATGGGCCTCGGCCGCCGCCCGCGTCCGGCTGGTGTCCGACCCGGGCGCGACCGGGAGCCCGTCCGGCCGGGCCCGGCGGAAGGGCCCTCGGCCGTGCACCGCCGCAGTGCTCAGACACACGAACCGGCCGACGCCGGCCCGCCGTGCCTCCTCGACCAGGGCCCGGGTGCCGAGGTCGTTGGTGCGCCGCAGCGCCTCGGGGTCGCCGCCGACGCGGGACGCGCAGTGCACGACGGCGTCGACGCCGTCGCAGACACCCGTGAGCGAGGCGGGTTCGGTGAGGTCGCCGCGTACGTACGTGACCGGGAGGCCGGCCGCCGGGCCGGGGCCGGGCGGTGGGACCGTGCGGACCAGCAGCCGCAGCCGTACGCCCCCCGCGGCGCCGGCCGCGGCGACCACATGGCCGCCGACGAACCCACCGGACCCGGTCACCAGAAGGTGCCGGGTCACCCGTCGTCCCGTACGGCGGCGGAGAGCGTCGCGGTGAACACGGGCTCCTCCCGCTGCAGGCCCCGCACCCGGACCACCGCGCCGAGCTCGGGGTCGGTCTCGTGGCCGGCCAGGATCCAGCAGGGGTCGGCCAGTTCGCAGTACTTGTGGAAGGCGACCCGCATCGAGGCCGGGTGGAAGTCGTGCCCGGGGGTCAGCGCGGTGGCCGCCTGCCGGGCGGCCTCCAGCAGCACCATGCCGGGGACGTGGTCGTTGGGGCGGGCGAAGAGCGTCGGGTGCGCGACGTTCAGCCGCAGCCGCCAGCCGGGGCGGTGCTTGGAAGGCGCGAGGACGACGTCGGCGGGGTCGGTGCGGCCGGTCTCGTGGGCGGGGACGGCGGGCAGCAGCGGCACCGAGCGGCCGTCGGCGCCCATGCTCGCGCCGCGCAGCCTGCGGTAGACCCGGGCGGAGGTGCAGTACAGGACGCCCATGCTGGTGGCGAGCACCCGGCCGAGCCGCTGGAAGCGCAGGTCGACCCGCATCCCGACCAGGCGTCCGGCGCGCAGCTGGACGTCGGAGCACTCGACGACCACGTCGATCGGGCCGGACGCGGCGAGCACGGTGAACTCGGGGGTCAGCAGACGATAGCCGAGCTCCTGCATCACGAACTGGTCGCCGACGGGGACGCCGTACTCGGCGTGCGCCAGCATCATCGTGGCCTGCCGGGTGGTCTCGGCGACCAGCATCGGGTCCTGCCGTCCGCCGGGCAGCGGCGCGAAGAAGCGGTGCGCGGCGGGCCAGTCGACGCTGACGAGATAGCGGTGCTCGGACAGCCGCAGCCAGTCGACCGGGAAGCGGTCGGCGGGGTCGAGGCGGTGGCAGAACTCCCCGGTGGCCCGTCCATCGGCAATCAGAACCGGGGAGTCGGTCTGGTATGCGAGGCGAACGAGGGTCTGTTCGGAGCGGTTCGCCGGGGTGGGCTCGGCGTGCGGGCGGCCCGGACGGGCCGTCGAGGCCACCGAGGCGGTGTCGGATCGTTCCTGCGCCGGGTTCAGATGCGGACGGGACCCGACGAACCTGTCGACTACGGATATAGCGGGATCAGCCATGGAGTGCCCCCTGAGTCGAGTGATGCGGGAATAGTTCCCCTCTCGACAAAAGACTGGCAGTCCGGTTCTCTTTGCGGGGGAACCTGACCAAGCTCTGACATAGAAACAGGCACGGGGGCATGGCACGTCAAGCGCGAGCGATCCAGACCCGCACGTCGATCCTGCTGGCCGCGGCGGAGGTGTTCGACGAGCGCGGCTACAGCACGGCGACCATCACGGAGATCATCGCGCGGGCCGGCGTGACGAAGGGGGCGCTGTACTTCCACTTCTCGTCCAAGGAGGACCTGGCCCTCGGGGTGATAGCGGCGCAGCTGGAGCTGGGGCCGCTGCCCGCGCAGCGCACGAAGCTGCAGGAACTCACCGACCAGGGGCTGCTGTTCGCCCATCAGCTGCAGCACGATCCGCTCACCCGGGCCAGTGTCGGGCTCGCCATGGACCAGTGGAGCGAGAGCGGGGAGAACGGGGAGGGCGGCAACCCGTTCCACGGCCGCCCGTTCCAGGAGTGGGCGGACCGGCTGACCGAGCTGCTCGTCGAGGCGCGCAAGCGCGGTGAGCTGCTGCCGCACGTGGATCCGGCGGAGACGGCGGAGCTGCTGTCCGGGGCCTTCACCGGCATCCAGTGGACGTCGCAGGTGCTGTGCCAGCGCCGGGATCTGACGCGCCGGGTCATCGCGATGTTCCGGCATCTGCTGCCGAGCGTGGCGATGCCGCAGATCCTGCCGACGCTGGAGCTCACCCCGGAGCGGGCCGTCGCCCTCCTCGCCTCGCGCGACGCCGCGCTGGAGGCGGAGGAGGCCGAGGACGGCGAGGGCGACGCCGCCTAAGGGCTGTCCGACAGGGCCTGGCGGCCGGTGCGGGCGGCGTCCTCCAGCCGGTAGCCGACGCCGCGCACCGTGGTGATCCAGCCCTCGCCGAGCTTGGCGCGCAACGCGCTGACATGGGTGTCCACGGTCCGGGTGGAGATGGCCCACTCGTCCGCCCAGACCCCTGCGATCAGATTCCGGCGGGAGACCACGGTCTCCGGCGCGGAGGCGAGCAGCAGCAGGATGTCGAACTCCTTGCGGGTCAGCTCCAGCGGCCGCTCCCCCAGCCAGGCCTCGCGGGTGCCGGGGTCCAGCCGCAGCGCCCCGAAGGACACCCCGGCAGGTCCGCCGCCGGTGACGACGCGGCGGGTGACGGCGTCCATCCGGGCGGCCAGTTCCCGGAAGCCGTAGGGCTTGACGAGGCAGTCGTCGGCGCCGGAGCGCAGGCTGAGCACCCGGTCCAGCTCGGAGTCCCGGCCGGTGAAGGTGATCAGCGGTGTGCTGCCGCGCGCCCTGATCTCGGCGCACACCTGCAGACCGTCGAGGTCCGGCAGGTCGAGGTCGAGCAGGACGACCTCGGCCTGCTCCCACGCCCGCAGTCCCGCCCGGCCGGTGCGGGCCCGCCGGACCTGGTGCCCGTTGCGCACCAGGCGGCAGACCAGGGGTTCGGCGGACCCGTCGTCCGGGTCGATCACGAGTACACGCATCTGGACTCCACCGGGGGCCCGTCACGCCCGGGCGGGTCGCCCCGCCCGGCCGGCACCCCCTGCCCTCACTCGCCGGCCGACCGGGTGTGCACCACGCGGTAGGTGTTGGAGTCGCGCCAGGTGGCCAGCGCGTCCACCGCGGCGTCGACCTTCTGCCGCTCCGCCGAGCGCTGAGCGGCCGGCTGCTCGCGGAAGGCGTCGTACGCCTCCTTGCTGTCCCACTGCGAGTAGACGACGACCCACCTGCCCTCGATGTTGCGGCCGCGCAGTCCGCGCAGCACGGTGTGGCTGCGGTACCCGGGGACCTTCTGCAGCCAGTCCTGGGACGCGCCGAGCGTCTCGACCAGGTCGTCCTGGTGCTTCTCGGTGACGCCGTACAGGTCGATGACCGTGTAGTCGTCGCGGTCCGGGGAGATCTCGGTCTCGCCGGCGCCGGGCTTCTGCTGGGTGAAGACCACCTCGTTCTGCAGCAGCCGGATGGCGGTGGTGATCTCGCCGAACAGCGGGAGCGTGCGGTGCTTGAACTCCTCGCCGGCGTACCGGGCCTCGAGGTCCTCGGTGGAGCGCCACTGGATGAAGTTGGCGGTGCCGAACTTGGTCTGGCCGCTGTGCACGGTGCTGGAGCGCCAGCCCTCGTAGGCGGCGGAGTCGACGATTTCCCGCATCGCGGCGAGCAGGCTGTCCTGCTTCTCCGCGGAGTCGGTGGAGAACAGGTTGAGGACGGTCAGGTTCTTACCATCGGCGGCGATCTTCGGCATTCTCTCTTCTCTTCCGGTCGGCAGTGGGTGAAAGGAAGCGGAACTCGAATGGTGATCGGTGCTTCCCGATCAGCATGACAAGGCGTCATCTCCCCGTGAAGGGCGTGCTGTTCAGGACTCCGCGCGGTTTGTCAGGTCTTTCCCAGCAGGGTCAGATCTTCTGCGGCTACGTCAGGTCTTCGACAAGTGCTTTGGGTGCCCGCCGGCCCTCGCGCGATGCTCGGGTGATGAATTCCGTCACTGCGAAAGCCGAAATCGGCGGGCTGCTCGACCGATATCTCATAGGTCTCGACGACGAAAAGCTCGACGACGACTGGGCGCGCGCGCTGTTCACCGACGACGCCCGTGTGGAGTTCCCGATGGCCCGGCACGAGGGCGTCGGCGGACTGGCCGACTGGCACCGCCGTGCGCTGGACGCCTTCGCCGGCACCCAGCACCTCAACTCGCCGGCGGTCGTGGACCTCACCGGCGACGAGCGGGCGGTGCTGCGGGCCAACCTGGTCTCGACGCACGTGCACCACCCGGACACCCCCGGCGATCCGCTGTTCGTCTCCGGCACGCTGGTGCGGGGCGCCGCCCGGCGCACCGGCGCTGGCTGGCGGCTGACGGAGCTGTCGTTCCATCTGGTGTGGTCGACGGGCAGTCCGCCCCGTCCGGCGGGCGCCCGATGAGGGCCCTGGCGGCCGGTGCGCAGGAGGACCAGATCGCCGCGATGCTGCTGGGCATCGGGGTGATCCTGCTGGTCGGGGCCGGTCTGGGCGCGCTCGCCCGCAAGGTGGGCCAGCCGAAGGTGATCGGGGAGATCACGGCCGGCATCGTGCTCGGCCCGAGCCTGCTGGGCCTCTTCCCCGGCAACCTCACGGAGCGGCTTTTCCCGTCCGACGTACGGCCGTTGCTGTCGGCGGTGTCGCAGGTCGGCCTGGTGCTGTTCATGTTCGTGGTGGGCTGGGAGTTCGAACGACGGCTGATCCGGCCGCACGCTCGGCTCGCGGCCGGCGTCTCGCTGTCGTCGATCGTGCTGGCCTTCGGGCTCGGGGTGGCCGCGGCCGTCGTGCTGTACCCGCACCACGACACGGTGGCCGGCAAACACATCTCGTTCCTGGCGTTCGCCACCTTCATGGGCACCGCGATGTCCGTCACCGCGTTCCCCGTGCTGGCCCGGATCCTGGCCGAGAACAAGCTGATGGACACCCGGGTGGGCGCCCTGTCGCTGGCGAGCGCCGCGATCGACGACGTCCTCGCCTGGTGTCTGCTGGCCTATGTCTCGGCGCTGGTCAGCTCGGACGGCGACTACGCGGACCTGGCCCGGATCGGCGCGCTGAGCGTGGTGTACGTGGCGGTGATGCTCGTCGTCGTACGGCCGCTGATCTCGCGGCTGGTGTGGCGGTGGGCGGCCATGGAGCGCTGGCCGGCGCTGCTCGCGGTGCTGTGCGCGGGCGTGTTCGCCTCGTCGTGGCTGACGTCGTGGATCGGCATCCACCAGATCTTCGGCGCGTTCCTGTTCGGCTTCGTGATGCCGCGCGAGCCCCGGCGGGTCCTCGCGGCGCATCTGCGCCGGCCGCTGGACGACGTCAGCGTGATCCTGCTGCCGGTCTTCTTCATCGTCACCGGACTCGGTGTCGACCTCGGCGCGCTGACGGCGGCCGACTGCCTGGCGCTGGCCCTGGTCGTCGCCGTGGCCTGCGCGGGCAAGCTGCTGGGCGCGATCGCCCCGGCCCGGCTGTCCGGGCTGTCCTGGCGTGAGGCGAAGGACCTGGGCGTGCTGATGAACACCCGGGGCCTGACCGAACTCATCATCCTCAACGCCGCCGTGAGCCTCGGTGTGCTCGACGGGCGGATGTTCACCATGCTGGTGATCATGGCCCTCGTGACGACGGCGATGGCGGCCCCGCTGCTGTCCCGGCGCGAGCACCTCACGGCCGGCGCCCTCCCCACCACCCGCACACCCGTCGCGGACGCGACCGCGCCGCGCACCTGACGAGGGGGTTTCCCGTGATACCCGTCCAGTCGTTGTCCCCGCACGACCGGCAGCCGCGGCCACCGGTCGACGGCCGCGCGCTGCGCTCGGTGTGCGGCAGTTTCGCCACCGGCGTCACCGTGATCACCACCGGCGGACCGGAGGACGGCGCCGCGACCACGGTGAACTCGTTCACGTCCGTGTCGCTGGAGCCGCCGCTGGTGCTGTTCTGCCTGCACCGGCAGTCCCGGCTGCGACCGGTGCTCCAGCGCTCCCGGGGCTTCGTGGTGAACTTCCTGACCCACAGTCAGGAGGGGCTCGCGTGGAAGTTCGCGGGCCGTGAGTCGGCGCGGCTGGCGGAGGTCCCGCACCACCGCTCGGCCGGTGGGCTGCCGGTCCTCACCGAGGCGCTGGCGTTCCTGGAGTGCCGTCTCGCCGAGGAGTACGACGGCGGCGACCACGCCATCCTGGTCGGCGAGGTCACCGCGCTCGGCACGTCCGAGGAGGAGGCCGATCCGCTCGTCTTCTACAAGGGCGCGATGCGCGTGCTCAACACCACGGCCCAGGCGCGGGGTTGAGCCGTCAGCGGGCCACCCCGGCCGGCAGGTCGGCCTCGTCGTACTCCCGCCTGGCCCGCTCGACCTTGCGCAGGTTCTCCGCGGACCAGTCGGCGAGATGGGCGAAGATCGGCGCCAGGCTGCGGCCGAGCTCGCTGATCTCGTACTCGACCCGGGGCGGCACCTCCGGGTGGTACGTGCGCACCACCAGGCCGTCGCGCTCCATCTGGCGCAGCCGCTGGGTGAGCACCTTCGGCGTGATGGTGCGGATGTTGCGCTGCAGCTCGACGAAGCGCTGCCGGCCGAACTCGTTCAGCGTCCACAGGATCGGTGTCGTCCAGCGGCTGAAGACGATGTCGACCACCGGGGAGACCGGACACGCCAGCTCCGAGTCGACCCCTGCGCCGTGCTTCGCGGCGCCGCCCATGGTGCCCGTGCCGTCCATGCGGATCCTCCCAGGAAGCCACTTTCCTCTAGGTACCTACTTTACCCAGGATGCTAGCTTCCCGGAAGGCGGTGAGCGTTCCCGCTCCCGGCCCCGCGCCATGTCCTTTCCCTCCTTGTCCCGTCCCTACGGAACCCTTCCGTTCACCTCCCACTAGGAGCGACATGTCGACCCAAGAGTCGCTGCGCCTTCCCCACTCCACCGACGCGTCGGCCCCGCCGAAGCGCCCGGGCCTCATCCTGGCGTTCCTCTGCCTGGCCGGGTTCATGACCTTCCTCGACGTGTCGATCGTCAACGTGGCCCTGCCGACGATCGAGGACGAACTGCACATCTCCCAGACGTCGTTGCAGTACATCGTCACCACCTACGGCATGCTGCTCGGCGGTTTCCTGCTGCTGACCGGCCGGCTCGCCGACGCCTTCGGCCGCCGCCGGATGCTCCAGACCGGCCTGCTGCTGTTCGCCGCGTCCTCGCTGCTCGCCGGGTTCGGGCAGAACGCGGCCATGCTGATCGTGGCGCGCGGCGCCCAGGGCCTCGGCGCCGCGTTCATCGCGACCGCCGCGCTGTCCCTGCTCGCCAACAACTTCGAGGAGGGCGCGGAGCGCAACAAGGCGCTCGGTGCCTGGGGAGCGCTCAGCGGTATCGCCGCCGTCGCCGGCGTCACCCTCGGCGGTCTGCTGACGGACGGCCCGGGCTGGCGCTGGATCTTCTTCATCAACGTGCCGATCGGCCTCGTCCTCGCCCTGCTCGCCCCGAGGGTCGTCGCCGAGAGCCGGGCCGCCGAGCGCAGCAGCTCCTTCGACGTCGCCGGCGCCGTCACCCTGACCGCCGGTCTGGTGCTGCTCATCTTCAGCCTGGGCCAGACCGTCGACGACTCCGACGTCCCGATGGCCCGTGTCTACGGCGGCTTCGCCCTCTCCGCGGTCCTGCTCATCACGTTCCTGCTGATCGAGCGCCGCGCCCAGGCGCCGCTGATCCCGCTCGGCATCTTCAAGCGCAAGTCGCTGCGCGCCTCCAACGTCGTCGCGGTCCTGCTGCTCGGTACCTGCGTCACCCTGTTCTTCTTCGCCAGCCTGTTCATGCAGCAGGTCCTGAACTGGTCGGCGCTGAAGACCGGTCTGGCCTACGTCCCGCTCGCCGTGATCGTCGCGGTCGGCGCGGGCATCGCCTCCCAGCTGGTCACGAAGGTCGCCCCCAAGCCGGTGCTGATGGTCGGTCTGACGCTGACCAGCGTGGGCATGTTCCTCCTGTGGCGGGCCCCGTCCGACGCCTCCTACGTGGTCGACCTGCTGCCCGCCTTCCTGATCTCCGGCCTGGGCCTCGGCCTGTCGTTCGTGCCGGTGCAGGTGGCCGCGTTCACGGGCACCGAGGAGGACGAGTCCGGACTGTCCGCCGGTCTCATCAACACCGCGCAGGAGGTCGGCGGCGCCCTCGGCCTCGCCGTGGCCGCCACCTACGCCTTCCGCCAGGTCGAGCAGCTGACCGAGTGGGCGGACGGGGTGCCCGAGCGGGTGATCCAGGCGCGCACCGAGGTCTTCCACGACGCCTTCCTCGCCGGTGCCTGCTTCGCCGCGGCCGGCCTGGTCCTCACGCTGCTCCTGCTGCCCTTCACCCGGGCCGCGGACCAGCCGGCCGCCCCCCACGCCTGAGAACGGAAGCCCAGCCATGCCGACGTCACCGCGTCTGTCCTCCGCGGCCGAGGACTTCCTCGCCGAGAACCAGCTGTGCACCTTCACCACGCTCCGCCCCGACGGCTCGCCCCATGTGACGCCCGTGCGCTTCACCTGGGACGGTGAGGCGGGACTGGCCCGGGTGATGACCGCGGTGACCCGGCGCAAGGCCCGCAACGTGCTGGCAGCGCCCGGCGGCCGGGTCTCCCTGTGCCAGACGGCCGGGCCCCGCTGGATCACCCTGGAGGGCACGGCCACCGTGCACGACGACCCGGCCCGGGTCCAGGAGGGTGTCCGGCGGTACGCCAAGCGGTACTGGTCGTCGCCGCCGGAGCCGCCGGGCCTGGTCGTGATCGAGATCGACGTGGACCGGGTGCTGGGCCTGCTGTGAGCGGGCCGCACACCAGCCGAGGGCGCCGGGCGCGAAACCGCCGGCGCCCTCGGCGCATTTCCACCGCCTGACCCTGCTGAAGAAGCTCTGACGAAACTTGTCAGAGACCTGACTTTACGGCCGTTCAGCTTCCCCGGCTCCCCCGGAATACTGGTGAAAAATCCACTGGGAGAGGAAACATGAACCGTTTTCATGCCGACGTCATTGTCGCCGGGGCCGGCCCGTCCGGACTCATGCTCGCCGGTGAACTCCGCCTGGCCGGGCATGAGGTACTGGTGCTCGACCGGCTGGCCGCGCCCATGCAGCAGTCCCGTGCCCTCGGATTTTCCGCGCGCACCATCGAGGAGTTCGGGCAGCGCGGACTTCTCGAAGAATTCGGCGAACTCGAGACGATACCTTTCGGCCATTTCGGCGGACTGCCCATCGACTATCGAATCGTCGAGGGCGGCAATTTCGGTGTCCGGGGAGTTCCGCAGTCGAAGACCGAGGCGATCCTGCACACCTGGGCCACCGGCCTGGGCGCCGAGGTCCGCCGCGGGCGCGAGGTCGTCGGCATGACGCAGGACGACGACGGCGTCACCGTCGAGGTCACGGGCCCGGACGGCACCGAGACGCTGCGCGCCGCCTATCTGGTCGGCTGTGACGGCGCCCGTTCCACCGTGCGGCGCCTGGCCGGCATCGACTTCCCCGGCACCAGCGCCACCATCGAGATGCTGATGGCCGACGTCGCCACCAACGAGCTGCGCATCCGTCCGACCGGCGAGGTCGGCGAGTCCGGCATGGTCGTGGTGCTGCCCCTCGGCCCGAAGGCCACCCGTGTGGTCGTCTTCGAGCGCGGCGCCGGGGTCCGCCCGACGACGGAACCGCCCACCTTCCCCGAGGTCGCCGCCGCCTTCCAGCGCGTCACCGGCGAGGACATCACCGGCCACCGGCCGCTGTGGACCAGCTACTTCACCGACGCCAGCCGGCACGCCGCCGAGTACCGCGAGGGCCGGGTCTTCCTGGCCGGCGACGCCGCCCACATCCACCTCCCGATCGGCGCGCAGGGCATCAGCGCCGGCGTCGGCGACGTGGTGAACCTCGGCTGGAAGCTCGCCGCGGCGCTCAAGGGCCACGCCCCCGAGGGCCTGCTGGACACCTACCACTCCGAGCGCCACCCGGTCGGCGGCCGGATCGTCGCCAACACCCTGGTGCAGCGCTCCCTCTACCTCGGCGGCCCCGAGATGCAGCCGCTGCGCGAGCTGTTCGGCGAGCTCGTCGGCATCGAGGCGGTCCGCAGGCACCTGGTCGGCCTGGTCACCGGCCTGGACATCGCCTACGACATGGGCGAGGGCGGCCACCCGCTGCTCGGCCGCCGGCTGCCCGACCAGGACCTGCTGGTCGGCGACGAGAAGACCACCACGTACGCGCTGCTCACGCGTGGCCGTCCGCTGCTGCTGAACCTGCGCGGCGGCGAGGCGCTGACCGCGGCCGCCGCCGGCTGGGCCGACCGCGTGGACGTCGTCGCCGCCTCCCGGCCCGACCCCGAGGCGCCCTCCGCCGACCTGCTGGTGCGGCCCGACGGCTACATCGCCTGGGTGGGGACGGACGGCACCGCCGACGGTCTGGCCACCGCCCTGCAGCGCTGGTTCGGCGCCCCCGCCGCCGGCTGAGCCCCCGCCCGTCAGAAGAGGAGTCCCGAGTTGACCGGCAAGGCCGAGACGCAGAAGACACCACCGCAGCCCGGCGAGTGGACCGAGTGCGACGTCATCATCCTGGGCGCCGGGATCGGCGGATCGATCACCGGCGCGATCCTGGCCCGGCAGGGCGCCGACGTGGTGCTCGTCGACGCCGGCCAGCACCCGCGGTTCGCGGTCGGCGAGTCGCAGAACCCGCAGCTCGTGGAGTGGCTGCACATCCTCGCCGTGCGCTACGACGTGCCCGAGCTCAAGCACCTGCTCGACATCAAGGCCGTCACCAAGCACATCGGCGCCCACCACGGCAGGAAGCAGAGCTTCGGTTTCGTGCGGCACGTCCCGGACCGGGAGCCGGACCCGCGCGAGGCGACGATGTTCGTCATCCCGAAGATGCTCACCGAGGCGTCGCACATGTTCCGCCAGGACACCGACACCTACTACTTCAACGTCGCCGCCAAGTACGGCTGCACGCTGCGCCAGAACTGGCGCGCCACCGACCTGGACTTCGACGACGAGGGCGTCACGGTCACCGGCCAGAACGGCGAGGTCTTCCGCGCGAAGTACCTGATCGACGCCAGCGGCTTCCGCTCCCCGCTCGCCCAGAAGTTCGACCTGCGCGACAAGCCGACGCGGATCCGGCACCACGCCCGCTCCATGTTCACGCACTACGTCGGCATCAAGCCCTACGACGACGTGTGCGGCTACCCCGAAGCCCTGCGCCCGCCCGCCGAGTCCCCCTTCCACGGCGGCACCCTGCACCATCTGATCGAGCGCGGCTGGTTCTGGATCATCCCGTTCGACAACTACAAGGACTCCCGCAACCCGGTGTGCAGCGTCGGGCTGACCTTCGACGAGCGGCTGTACCCGCAGCCCAAGGACAAGACGCCGGACGAGGAGTTCCAGCACTACCTCGACATGTACCCGGCGGTGAAGCGGCAGTTCGAGGGTGCGCGCCGGGTGCGCGAGTGGATCTCCACACCGGACCGCATCCAGTACTCCTCGAAGCGGACCGTGGGCGACCGTTGGTGCCTGATGTCGCACGCCGCCGGCTTCGTGGACCCGCTGTACTCGCGCGGTCTGTCCAACACCTTCGAGGTGGTGGACGCGCTCTGCTACCGCGTCCTGGACGCGCTGCGCGACGGCGACTTCTCCGCCGAGCGCTTCGCGTACGTGGAGCGTCTGGAGCAGGGGCTGCTGACGTACAACGACATGATCGTCGACAGCTCGTACATCGCGTTCTCCCACTTCCGGCTCTGGAACGCGGTCTTCCGGGTCTGGGCCTGCTTCACCACGCCCGCGACCATGCGGCAGATCCAGGCCCGTCAGGAGTACGAACTCACGGGCGACGACCGGCACTTCCGGAACATGGAGAAGGCGCCCTACCCGGGTCTGTGGTGGCCGGACAGCCACGCCTTCAAGCACCTGCTGGACGTCACCCACGAGACCTGCATGAAGTACGAGGCCGGCGAGATCGACGGCGACAAGGCCGCCGACATCGTCTTCCAGGCCATCAACGACTGCGAGTCGGTCAACACGCCGTTCGGCTGGAAGGACGGCGAGGACCACCGCTTCTACCGGGCCACCACCCCCACGATGATCAAGTTCATGTGGTGGGCCAGCACCAACGGCCCCAAGGAGATGCGCGACCTGGGCCGCTCGATGCTCAAGGGCGTCGCGAAGTCCGCCCTGCGCGGCAAGAAGGTCTCCTGACCGCCGCCCCCGATCCGGTCCGCACAGGGCGTGGCGTCACCCCCGAGCGCGAGGCCCTGTGCGGGCCGCTCCCCGACCGTCCGTCACCCGTATCGACTCTGGGACACCGTGTGATCAGTCGTAGAACCCTGCTCGGCGCCGGCTCCGCAGCCGCCGGTCTCGCTCTCGTACCCGCCGTTCCGGTGGCCGCCGAAGGCGGCGGTGTGCCGTACGCCCGGCTCGCGAGCCGCCTCTCGGGCCGGCTCGTGCTGCCCTCCGACCCCTACTACACCGTCGCCCGGCAGCTGGAGCTCGGGCAGTTCGACACGGTGAACCCGCAGGCCGTCGCCTACTGCCGCAGCGCGGCGGACGTCTCGGTCTGTGTGCGCTTCGCCCAGGACCACGGCGTGCGCACGGCCGTCCGCAGCGGCGGCCACAACTACGGCGGCTGGTCCACCACACCGGGCCTGATCATCGACGTCTCCCAGCTCGACGCCGTGACCGTCAAGAGCCCTTCGTCGGTGGACATCGGACCGGGCGCGAAGAACGTCACCATCCTCAACGCGCTGGCCCCGCACCATCTGGTGGTCAGCGAGGGCGGCTGCCCGACCGTGTGCGCGGGCGGCTTCCTCCAGGGCGGCGGCTTCGGCTTCCTGACCCGGCCGACCGGCATGGCCTGCGACGCGGTGACGGCCGCGCAGGTGGTGCTGGCCGACGGGCGGGTGGTGACCACCTCGGCGAAGCAGAACCCGGACCTGTTCTGGGCGATCCGCGGGGGCGGCGGCGGCAACTTCGGCGTCGTCACCCGCTTCACGGTGACCCCGCACACCGGCGACCAGATGGCGATCAGCAACCTGGTCTTCCCGTACGACCGGATGGCCGACGTCCTCGACGGGGTGGCCCGCTGGCTGGTGGACGCCCCGCACTCGATCGGCGGCGGCGCCTACGTCGTGCAGCCCGACGCGGCCCCGGGCACGGTGCCGCAGGCCAACGTCTTCCTCGCCTCCCGCGGCACCCCGGCCGAACTGACCGCCGAGACCGCCCGGTTGCTCGCCCTGACCGGTCCGCCCGTGCAGCGCCAGGACGGCGTGATGACGTACCAGCAGCTCATGATGATGATCTTCGGCTGCGCCACGCTCACCGAGGACCAGTGCCAGCGCTCCGAGAAGACGCCCTCCGGCACACTGTCCCGGCCCGCCTACGGCCTGGAGCGCACACGGCTGGGCAGCACGCCGTACGCGGCGAGCGGCTGGGCGGACGTGATGACGGCGTTCGACGCGGACCGCAGGGCCGGCCAGGCCCGCTACCTGGACTTCCACTTCTTCGGCGGCGCGGCCAACGAGCTGTCGCGCACGGCGACCGCGTATGTGCACCGCGACTCGCTCTTCTCGGTCAACTACCGGGTCCTCATCAACGACCCGGCCCAGGTGACCGACGAGGCGAAGGCGGTCGCGAACACCTGGGTGGACCGGGGGTTCGCCACGATCGACCCGCTGTCGAACGGGGAGAGCTACCAGAACTGGATGGACCCGTCGCTGACCGACTGGAGACAGTCGTACTACGCGGAGAACTACCCGCGGCTGGCCCGGATCAAGAACACGTACGACCCGCACCGGTTCTTCCGCTTCCCGCAGTCCATAGGCGCCTGAGCGCCCGACGGCCGTCCGCCCCGCGGGTGCCCTCCCCTCCGGGCACCCGCGGGGACCGGGCGGGGTCAGGGCCGGCGGCCGTACCAGCCGACGAGGCGGTCGATGGCGGGAGCGTCCTCGGGGACGTCCACGACGGGGCCGAACGGCACCTGGCCGCCGCGCGGTTCACGGGGCACCGCCCGGTGCATCACGGCCAGCGGCGCCGCCAGCACGGCGTCGTCCCAGGCGGGCGTCTGCCCGGTCGCCCTGGCCAGGTCCCAGGTGTGCAGCACGAACTCATTGGTGTAGATGACCGCGGCGGCGGCGCCGGGGACGGGCCCCCAGGGCAGCCCGATCTCCCGGCCCAGGACCGCCGGATCCGACCAGACCGACCGCAGCTCCTTCGTCCCGGCGGCCCAGGCCTCGGCCCAGGCACCGTCGGCGACGTCCTCGGCGAAGTGCGGGACGGCGAAGAACTGACCACCGGCGCCGATCACGGCGACACGGCGGAGCACGGAGACGAGGTGAAGGGACAGTTGGCGCACCGAGTAGTCCGGACAGGGCGTGGTGCCGTCGTAGTCCTCGGGCCGCACGGACGCGAGCACGTCACCGGCCAGGTCGACGGCCTTGAACAGACCGTCGCGGGGGTCGGCGAGCGGCGGGGTGGCGGAGGTGTTCACGGGATTCGTCATGCCGTCGAGTCTTCCGGCGAAATGGGCCACCCTCCGGCCTCTTTTCCCGAAAGGGTGAGCGGCGATGCGCGCTGACCGGCTGGTGGCGGCCCTGCTGTTCCTCCAGGCGCGCGGCCGGGTCACGGCGGCGGAGCTCGCCGCCGAGCTGGAGGTCTCCGAGCGGACCGCGCGCCGCGACCTGGAGGCGCTGACCGCGTCCGGTGTCCCCGTGTACGCGCAGCGCGGCCGGGGCGGCGGCTGGCGGCTGGTCGGCGGGGCGCGCACGGATCTGACCGGGCTGACCTCGCCCGAGGTGCGGGCGCTGTTCCTGGCGGCCGGATCGTCGGGCGCCTCCCCGGAACTGCGCGCGGCCTTACGGAAGCTGCTGCGCGCGGTGCCGGAGCCGCTGCGGCCGGACGCGGAGGCGGCGTCCCGCGCGCGGATCGTCGACGAGCTGGACTGGTCGGGCACGGCCGTGACGGCGGCCGACCCGCATCTGGCCGAGCTGGAGCGGGCGGTGCTGGACGGCGTACGGGTCCGGCTCGGGTACGCCCGCCCCGGCGAGGAGCCGGCCGAGCGGACCGTGGATCCGCACGGCCTCGTCCACAAGGCGGGCCATTGGTATCTGGTCGCCGGCAGCGGGGACGGCCTGCGCTCCTACCGGCTGGGCCGGATCGCCTCGGTGGAGCCGACCGGGGAGCCGGTGCGGCGGCCCGCCGGTTTCGATCTGGCGGCGGCCTGGCGCTCACTGGCCGGGCGGCTGGAGGACCGGCTGCTCGCGGCGGCCGTGACGGCCCACGCCGACCCGGACGCCCTGCCCGTGCTGCAGCGGCTGTTCGGCGGGCGGCTGCGGATCGGGCGACTGCTCGGCGACGGCCGCCGGGAGATCGAGGCGGCCGGGCCGTCCCTGGAGGTGCTCGCGGCACAGCTGGCGGGGCTCGCCGACCGGGTGGAGGTGGTGGGGCCGCCCGCGGCCCGCGCCCATCTGGCCCGGCTGGGGCGCGCCCTGCGGGCCCGCTACGAGGAACGGGAGGACGCGACGACTCCCTAGTCACTTTCCTCTAGGTACCTACTATACCGAGGATGCTAACGTCGAAGACATCGCACCACTTGGCACCAACTCACCCTTTTCCACCCGTATTTGGGAGTTCTCATGATCGTTGTCACCGGAGCCTCCGGGAACGTCGGCCGTCCGCTCGTCGAGGCGCTCGCCGCCGCGGGCGAGAAGGTCACGGCCGTCTCCCGCAATCCCCTCTCCCACGACCTGCCGGAGGGAGCGCGGCATGTCCGCGCCGACCTCGCCGATCCCTCGACGCTCGGCCCCGCCCTGGAGGGCGCCGAGGCGCTGTTCCTGCTGCTCGCCGGTGATCTGCTGGGCGGCGGCGCCCCCGCCGTCGAGGTGCTTGCGGCGGCCCGCGAGGCCGGGGTGCGGCGCGTCGTCCTGCTCTCCTCGCAGATCAACGCCACCCGCCCGGACGCCCTCTCGCACGGCCGGCTGCGCGAGTACGAGGAGGCCGTGCGCGGCTCGGGCCTGGACTGGACGATCCTGCGCCCGGGCGGCTTCGCCTCCAACGCCTACGCCTGGATCGAGAGCGTCCGCACCCAGCGCGCGGTGATCGCCCCGTTCGCCGACGTGGCCCTGCCCGTCGTGGACCCGGCGGACATCTCGGCGGTGGCGGCCGTGGTGCTGCGGGAGGACGGCCACGCCGGGCGGACGTACGAGCTGACCGGCCCGGCCGCCGTCACCCCGCGCGAGCAGGCCGCCGCGCTCGCCGAGGCCATCGGCGAGGAGGTCGGCTTCGTGGAGCTGACCCGCGAGCAGGCGCGCGAGCACATGGCGCGGTTCATGCCGGAGCCGGTCATCGACGGCACGCTCGACATCCTGGGTGAGCCGCTGCCCGCCGAGCAGCGCGTCAGCCCCGACGTCGAGCGCCTCCTGGGCCGTCCCGCGGGCTCGTTCGCGGGCTGGGCGCAGCGCAACGCGCCCGCCTTCGCGTGACCCCCGTCCCCTGAGGGCCGCGCCGGCGTCCTCCCCCGGCGCCGGCGCCCCGATCAGCCGCGGCCCCGCCCCCATGACGGCCGCGGCACCGGCACCGCCCCGGATCCGGAAATCCCCCGTACGGGTCCGGGGCGGGCCATCACCCGCTCAGCACAGGGCGGGCTTGCGCCACGCGCACTCGAGGCCGCCGCCGCTCCCGCCGCTCCTGAGCGCCGGAGCCGGCACCGCGGCCTCCTCCCGCGACCCGGCCAGGGTCACCACGATCGCGTCCTCCAGCGCCTTCACCGACGAGGCGAGGTAGTTGTTGAGGATCACGGCGAAGACCAGCTCCCGTCCGCCGGCGTCGGTGACATAGCCCGACAGCGCCGACGCCCCCGTCAACGACCCGGTCTTGGCGCGGGCGTTGAGCGCGGCCGGCGTCCCGCACATCCGCGAGCGCAGCGTGCCGCCCGTGAACCGGTCGGGATGGCAGGCGACAGGCAGCGAGCGGAGCCAGTCGGCGTACCAGGGCTCGGCGCGCACGCCCCGCAGCAGCCGTACGAACTGGTCCGCCGGGAAGTTGTCCATCCGCGACAGCCCCGAGCCGTCGACCTGCCGGAGCCGGCCGGTGTCGACGCCGGCCTTCCGCAGATAGCCGCCGATCGCCGCGAGCCCGGCGTCCCAGGTGCCCTTCTCCGACACCGCGTACCCCATGGCCTTGGTCAGGATCTCGGCGTGCATGTTGTTGGACAGCTTCATGAAGGGCACCAGCAGGTCCTTCAGCGGCATGGAGTCGTGCGCGGCGAGCCGCCGGGCGCCCTCCGGGGTCGGCCGGCCGAGCCGGGTGGGCCCGCCGACCGTGATCCCGTGGTCCGCGAGCGCCTCCCGGAAGACGGCGGCGGCGTAGCCGGTGGGCTCCCAGACGCTGATCCACTCCTTGGCGCCGGTGCCCCCGACCGGGGTGGTGCCGGTGACCACGAGGGTGTTGGTGCCGTGCTCCCGCTCGACGGTCAGCGACTGCGCCCCGCCGGCGGCGACCGTCCGGGCCTCCACCTCGACGTCGACGTACCCGGTGTCCGGGGTGACGGTGACGACGGGCTCGTCGCCCGCCGCCGCCCCCGGCCGCACGGTGACGATCACGGTCCCGGTGTCGTAGTCGGTGTCCGGTGCCAGGCTCAGGGCGCTGATCTGCGCCGAGTAGTAGGCGGACTCGTCGTCGGCGGCCCAGGAGCGGCCGAGCCGCTGGTCGTCGAACCGGGTGTCGTCGGCGACGAGCCTTCCCTCGACGCGCCGCACCCCGGAGGCGGCCAGCCGGGCGGCGAGGGCGTCGAGGTCCCCGGCGAGGAGGGTCGGGTCCCCGGTGCCCCGCAGATACAGGTCCCCCTTGAGCACGGGACCGTGACGCCGCCCGGTGGTCAGCACCTCGGTGGTGAAGCGGTGATCGGGGCCGAGGACGTCCATCGCGGCGGCCGACGTGGCGAGCTTGGCGTTGGAGGCGGGCATCAGACGGGACGACGGGAGGTGCTGGTACAGGAGTTCGCCGGTGGCCGCGTCCGCGACGACCACGCTCGCCGTCCCGCCCTCCATCCGCGGGTCCCCGAGCACGGCGTCGACGGCCTCCGGCAGACCGGAGCGGTCGGAGTCCGCGCCGGCCTGCGCCCCGGGCCCGAGGAAGGCGGCGACCAGGGCCAGTGCCACCGGCCATCGCCACCCGCGGGCACGGGAGGCACTGTCTGTCCCACGACGGTTCACGGGTCTGCTCATGCCTCAGGAGCATCCCGGACGACGGCCCCCGGCGACAGACCGCCTCGCCCAGGCCGTGCCCGGGCGTCGGGCGCCAGCGGAACTTTGCGGACACGACCTGAGGGCTGTCCCGTCATTCCCGGTGGATCGGCGCGCGGCGTCGGATGCGGTGCATCGCAAGGCGGAGGGCCGTCCGCATACGGGATGTACGCGGACGACCCGACAACGCGGCGAGGTGCCGTAGCCGGCGTCGCGCGCCCGCCGGGAATGACGGGACAGCCCTTAGCCGAGCCCCCAGGCCCGCCCCATCCGGTGGGCGGCGCACAGGTTCACGTCGAGCAGATACGCCCCGGCGGTCCCGCACTGCTCGGCTCCGGTGCCGGGGTCGACGGGCTGCCCGTGGCCCATCCCGGTGAGGCTGTACGTCTCCACGACCGCCCGCCCGGAGGAGTCCCGGTACACCTGGTGCGGGAACCCGGCGACCGTGTCGCTGACGTCGGCGGTCTGGTCGGTGCCGTGCGCGTCGGTCCACTGCCGCGTCAGATCGGTCATGTTGACCGGCTTCACCGTGTAGTCGGCCGTCCCCTGGAAGGCGACCAGCGTCGGCCACGGCCCGGTGTACCCGGGCCGCGCCGCCCGCACCCGGTCACCCCACTGCCGGGCACTCTGGGTGGCGCCCACGTACATGCAGACGTACGGCGACCCGGCGGCCTGCGCGCATCCGTACGGCAGCCCGGCCACGATCCCGCCGGCCGCGAACTTCTCCGGGTAGGCCGCCATCATCACGGCCGTCATACCGCCCCCGGCGGACAGGCCGGTCACCTGGACCCGGGACGCGTCGCCGGAGGTGTCGGCGAGCTGGCGGTCCACCATCTGCGCGATCGAGGCGGCCTCGCCCTGGCCGCGCGCGATGTCCCCGGTCTGGAACCAGTTGAAGCAGGACGAGAGGTTGTTGGCGCTCTGCTGCTGCGGCAGCACGACGGAGAACTTCCAGCGGTCGGCGAGCTGGAGCCATCCGCTGCCGCTGCCGTAGCCGGCGGCGTTCTGGGTGCACCCGTGCAGCGCGACGACCACCGGCCGCCCGGCGGGCAGCCCGTCGGGGACGTACCGGAACATGCGCAGCGCACCGGGGTTGGACCCGAACCCGGTGACCTCCTGGAGCGATGCGGCGGCGGCCCGGCCGGGTGTGAGGACGGCGGCGGTCAGGGCGACCAGCAGGGTCACCAGGACGGCGAGTCGAGGACGTGCGGCTCTGGTCGGTGTCATGCGGAGGGACCGTAGAAGCGCCGCCGGGACTCCGATATGGGGCCGGACACCACAACGGCCGCTCCCCACATGGGGGTTCAGCCGCGACCGGCCCGGTGGAACCGGCGGACCACGGCCCGTGGATCCCGTACGGCCCACGCCAGCCCGAGCGCGAGCAGCACCACGCTGACGGTGAAGCACACCCAGAACACGACCTGGGTGCCCGGCGCGAGGTCGAGGGTCCCGCCGTGCCCGAAGCGGCAGTACGCGCGGGGCGGGAAGACCTCGGAGACACCGGTGCCGCCGTGGTACATCGAACACGGATCCTCGCCGGGGTCCTTGAGGGTGTCGTCAGCGGTGACGACCAGCAGCCAGGCCAGCGCGGCCCCCGGCACCGTCCCGAACACGACGGGCTTCGCCCACGGCGGCAGCCGGGGATGCGCCAGGAGCCCGTTCAGCGCGACCAGGACGACGAGGAACACCGCGCCCACGGCCACCGCGACGGCCCGCCGCCCGAACACCACGTCCAGCAGCCACATCACCGCCGCCACCGGGGGCGCGGTCAGGACGGTCACCTTGATCCCGGGCGGCACCCGCGACAGGCCGAACAGGAACAGCGCGGCCGCCCCGGCGAGGACGACGAGGAACAGGCTCACGGGCGGGCGCCGGCCTCCGGGTCCCGGTAGGCCTCGTCCCGCCGCCACGGCCCGACACCGAGCCGGCCCGTCGTGCCAAGGTCGAGTTCGGGGACGACCGTCACCGGGTCGGCCCCGGGTTTCGCCCACACGCGCGCGTAGGGCGCGTTCACCGGGGTCCCGGCCTGGGTGGTGTTCCGCCAGGCCAGCGTGGTCGCCGCGGCCTCCCCCGGCTGCAGCGTCAGCGGCTGCGGCGCGTCCTGTCCACCGATCCCGGTGCCGATCTCCTGGGTTCCCCGCAGGATCTCGACGCCGTCCACGCGGGCGTGCTCCTCGTCCTGGAGCTCCAGGCGTGGATAGCCGCCGAGCTCGTACGGCCGGGTCCCGCAGTTGACCAGGTGCAGGCCCACGACCCGCAGCCCCATGGCCGCGTCCCCCCGGTCGGCGTACACCCGCACCCCCGCCTTCGGGCACGGTCCCGACGCCGACGACGCCTCGGCGACGGGGACGCTGCGCACCTTGAGCACCTTCACGCCCGTCACCTCGGCATCGCCCAACTGCGTCGCGTGCATGGCAGCGGCACCCTTGCCGGTCCGGCCGGGTCCGACGGCCTCGACGACATGGTCCGCGGTGCCGGCCACACCTCCGGACGACGAGCTGAACGCGAGGGTCACCGTGTAGGTGACGGCCTCGTCGGTCTTGTTGACGACCTCGAACTCCGCGCTGTGGTCGACGTCCAGGCATCCGCTGCCCGGACCCCAGGCGTACAGCTTCGTGATCCGCACGCCGTTCTCCTCCGGCGCGGGGGACGGCAGGGGCAGCGAGGTGGGGGTGCCGGAGGCGGAGGCCGTCGGCCGGCGCGGCGACGGTGTGGCGCCGTACTGCGTGTAGTCCGAGGGGCACAGCGCCTGGGCGCGGACCCGCCCGTCACCGCCGGCGCCCGGTGGGCTGTCGTGCGAGCCGCACGCGGTCAGTAGCAGGAGGCCGGCCAGGACAGGGGGTACGGCACGCGGGAGTCTCGGCATCCGCCCACCCCACCAGGAACCGCTTTCTCGATCTGTGACGCACCCCACATCAGCCGTCACAGCGGTGTCACAAACGACGCGGGCCCCGCCGCTCGGAAGCGACGGGGCCTGGGCCGACATGGGCTGAGAGGGCCGGAGCCTTCTCGATCGTGGAGATGGCGGGAATCGAACCCGCGTCCAACGGTGCAAAAACAGGGCTTCTCCGTGTGCAGTTCGCTGCGATTTTCTCGGCCCCGGCGATCACGCGAACAAGTCGCCGACGGGCCCAGTCACTGTTTGATTTCCCTTTTCACCCCGTGACCGGGATCAAGGTTTAGTTCCCTAGCTGATGCCAGGATCCGGGTCGGGAACAGCCCCGGGCTGACACTTCGCAAGTCGCTACTTAGGCAGCGAGGGCGAAGGAATCGCGCTTGGTGTTGGCGATTATTTTTTGCGACATATGGTTTACGAGATCATTGCCGCTTCCTCGACACGCTTCCCCTGTCTCAACAGCCGCTGTCGAAACCGATCATCCCCATGTGGTGTTTTCAAAAGCCGCACCCTCAGCGAGGTGCGATGCCATCGTACGTGACCAACGCCGGACGATGCCACTGCATTCCCGTCCGTCGGTCCCGTCCGCCGGTGCGGTGCGTCAGTGGCCCCGCTGCCGGCGCTTGGCCGCCGCGATCGCCCGGTCCGACTCCCGCCGGTCCTGCTTCTCCCGCAGGGTCTGGCGCTTGTCGTACTCCTTCTTGCCGCGCGCGAGCGCGATCTCGGCCTTGGCCCGCCCGTCCTTGAAGTACAGGGCGAGAGGCACGATGGTGTGACCCGTCTCCTGGGCCTTCGCCTCCAGCTTGTCGATCTCCTCGCGGTGCAGCAGCAGCTTGCGCTTGCGGCGCGCGGAGTGGTTGGTCCAGCTGCCCTGGTGGTACTCCGGGATGTGGGCGTTGTGCAGCCACGCCTCGCCCCCGTCGATCTGGACGAAGCCGTCGGCCAGCGACGTCCGGCCCTCGCGCAGCGACTTGACCTCGGTGCCCATGAGCACCAGACCGGCCTCGTAGGTGTCGATGATCGCGTAGTCGTGCCGGGCCTTCTTGTTCTGGGCGACGATCTTCTTCCGGCCGCCCTTCTCGCCGTCCCTGGCCTTCGCGGCGGTCCCCCCGCCCTGCTTGGGCTGGGACTCCTTCGGTACGTACATTCCCTTGCTCATAGTGCCGTCCATTTTCGCACTACGGACGGGGTCCCCGGGAACCCGTTTTACGAGTCGCCGAGGCCGCTGAGGACCGTCTCGGCCCGGCGCAGGACCTGCTGGTCCGCCTCCAGGTCGGGGGCGATGCCCCGCCCGTCGACGGTCCGCCCGGACGGAGTGCGGTAGTGGCCGACGGTCAGCTCGGCGACGGACCCGTCGGGCAGCCGGCTCGGCATCTGCACGGAGCCCTTGCCGAAGGTGCGGCTGCCCACGACGACGGCCCGGCCGCGGTCCTGGAGGGCGCCGGTGAGCAGTTCGGCGGCGCTCATCGTGCCGCCGTCGACCAGGGCGACGAGGGGCCGGTCGGTGTCGCCGCCCGGCTCGGCGTGCAGGGCGCGCTGGTCGCCGTCGACGTCGTAGGTGGCGACGAGCCCGCCGTCGAGGAAGGCGGAGGCGGCGGTGACGGCCTCGGTGACCAGGCCGCCGGGGTTGCCGCGCAGGTCGAGGACGACCCCGGCGGCGGAGGCCCGGCGCAGGGCGGCGCGGACGGCCTTGCCGCTGCCCTTGGTGAAGGAGGCGATGCGGATGACGGTGACGCCGTCGCCGGCCTCCCGCACGGTGACCGGGTCGGTGGAGAGCCTGGCCCGGCGCAGGGTGAGCTCCCAGGAGCGCTCGCCGCGCTGCAGGCCGACCACGACGGAGGTGCCGGCGGCCGCGTCCTCGGCGTCGCCCCGCAGTGCCGCGACGACCTCGCTGACCGGGCGGCCGTCGGTGGTCTCGCCGTCGACGCTGCGCAGCCGGTCGCCGGCCCGGATGCCGGCCTCGGCGGCGGGCGAGCCCGGCCGCACCTTGGTCACCTCGACGCCGTCCCCCCGGCGCCCGGCCCACAGCCCGACGCCGGTGTAGCGGCCGTCGAGGGCCTCCTCGAACTCCTCGTACTCGCCCTCGGAGTAGATGGCGCCCCAGCGGTCCCCGCTGCGGCTGACCGCCCGTTCGGCGGCCTCCACGGGGGACGTGCCGGCCGCCATGGCGTCGGCGGCGGCCGCGGCGACGTCCTCGTGCCGGGGCCCGGGGGCCGCCGAACGGGCTGCGCCCGCCGGGGACTTCCGCTCGGGTCCGGGCAGGGAGCCGGTCGCCGCACCGGCGACGAGCACGCTCGCGAACACCAATGTCAGGGCGGCCCCGCGGCCGAAGCGGCGGGGCTGACAGAACAGGTCACGGCCTGACATGCCGGTGAGTCTAGGACAACGCGAAGGGGCCGCACGGTCCGATCCCCGTACGGCCCCCTTGGCGTTGGTCACACCTTGAGGTACTTGCGCAACGCGAAGAACGCCGCCAGCGCCGGCATCAGCAGGCTCGTCGCGAGGATGAGCGGCAGCTTGGTCAACACCGCGTCCCAGCCGATGAAGTTGATGAGGTTCAGCTTCTCCGACAGGGCCAGGCCGTGGTCGATGATGAAGTACCGCGCGATCACCAGGAAGCCGCAGGCGACCGTGCCGCCGATGAGCCCGGCGACGGCGGCCTCCATGATGAACGGCGCCTGGATGTAGAAGCCGGAGGCGCCGACCAGGCGCATGATGCCGGTCTCGCGGCGCCGGCTGAACGCGGAGACCCGCACCGTGTTGACGATCAGCATGAGCGCGACGACGAGCATCAGCGCCATCACCGCCCGCGCGGCCCAGTTCATGCCGTTGAGGAGCCCGAAGAGGTTGTCCAGGATGCCCTTCTGGTCCTGCACGGACTGCACGCCGTCCCGCCCGTCGAAGGCGGTGGCGACGACCTCGTACTTCTCGGGGTCCTTCAGCTTGATCCGGTACGACTCCTGCATCTGGTCCGGCGTGAGCGAGGCGGCCAGCGGGGAGTCGCCGAACTGCTCCTTGTAGTGCTTGTACGCCTGGTCCTGGGACTCGTACGTCACCTTGTCGACGACCGTCATGTCGTTCAGATCGGCCTCGATCTGCTTCTTCTGGTCCTCGGTGACGGCGCCCTTGGCGCAGTTGGGGTCGGACTCCGCGTCGCTCTTGTTGCAGAGGAAGACGGAGACGTTGACCTTGTCGTACCAGTAGCCCTTCATCGTGTTGACCTGGTCGCTCATCAGGAGCGACCCGCCGAACAGGGCGAGGGACAGGGCGACGGAGACGATGACGGCGAACGTCATCGTCAGGTTGCGGCGGAGACCGACACCGATCTCGGAGAGTACGAACTGGGCGCGCATGGCGTCTCTTTCAGGCCTTTCCGTGGACTGGTCCGGGTCAGTGCTGGTAGCCGTAGACGCCGCGTGCCTGGTCGCGGACGAGGCGGCCCTTCTCCAGCTCGATGACGCGCTTGCGCATCTGGTCCACGATGTTCTGATCGTGCGTGGCCATCACGACCGTCGTGCCGGTCCGGTTGATCCGGTCCAGCAGCTTCATGATGCCGACGGAGGTCTGCGGGTCGAGGTTGCCGGTGGGCTCGTCGCAGATGAGCAGCTTGGGGCGGTTCACGAAGGCGCGGGCGATGGCCACGCGCTGCTGCTCACCACCCGAGAGCTCGCCCGGCATCCGGTCCTCCTTGCCGCCGAGCCCGACGAGGTCGAGCACCTGCGGCACGGACTTGCGGATCTCGCCGCGGGACTTGCCGATGACCTCCTGCGCGAAGGCGACGTTCTCGCCGACGGTCTTGTTGGGCAGCAGGCGGAAGTCCTGGAACACGGTGCCCAGCTGGCGGCGGATCTGCGGCACCTTCCAGTTGGAGACGCGCGCGAGGTCCTTGCCCAGGACGTGCACCTGGCCGTGGCTGCACCGCTCCTCGCGGAGGATGAGCCGCAGGAAGGTGGACTTTCCGGAGCCGGAGGACCCCACGAGGAAGACGAACTCGCCCTTCTCCACTTCCAGGGACACATCCCTGAGTGCGGGGCGGGTCTGCTTGGGGTAGACCTTGGAGACGTTGTCGAATCGGATCACGGATGCACCACGGGTCGCCGGGGGTAGGTGTGCGTGACCATACGCGAACCGGGCCGGGGAGCGCAGGCACCGTAGGGGTTGTGTAAAGGGTTGTGCGCATTTGTACCGGTGGCGACTACGCCCTGAGAGAGCGCCCGCGCCCTTTGCCCGGGAACCTGGCACAGTAGAGGAGAAGGGGAACGGATCCGGTGCCGGACCCGTTGAACCCTTCGGAGGACAGCGCGAGGAGGGTGGCGCATGACGTACGACCGGTTGGTGTGCGCGAACTGCGCCGCACCCGTGAGCGAGGGCCGCTGCCCCGTCTGCCGGGCGAACCGCCAGCGGCTCCAGCAGGAGAACCCGTTCGCGGGCCTCAACCCCATGGCGCTGGCCGCCCTGCTCGTGGTGCTGATCGCGGCGGTGGCCCTGCTGGCCCACCAGACGGTGTGAGGCACCGCCTCTCCCACGAACCGACATGACGAGGGGCCCGGAGCGATTCGCTCCGGGCCCCTCGCCTGTGCAGTCGTCGGTCACGCGCCGTAGGCGTGCCGGCTACCGTCAGGCAGCAGCGCCGCCACGGCCGCCCGCGAGACGCGGAAGGACGCGGAAGCCGATGCCGCCGGCGATCATCGTGGCCGCGCCGACCAGCAGGAACGTGGTCTGCTCGGCACCCGTGTCGGCCAGCTCGGCGCCGCCGCCCTGGGCGGAGGTGCTGGTGCCGGTCGCGGACGAACCGGTGTCGGTCAGCGAGGAGGAGCCCTCCTCCTGGGTGGACGTGCCACCGTCGGGGTCGGCGTTGTTGCCGCCACCGTTGCCGTTACCGCCGCCGTTGCCGTTCCCGTTGCCCGGGTTGGACGGCTCGTCGGTGGGCTCGGCCGGGTCGGTCGGCTCCTGCGGCTCCGTCGGCTCCTCGGTGGGCTCCGTCGGGATCGTCGGCTCTTCGGTCGGCGGCTCCGTCGGGACTTCGGTCGGCGGGTCCGTCGGCTCCTCGGTGGGCGGCGGAGTGGTCGGGTCCTCGTCACCGAGGCAGATTCCGAGGATGCAGTCCTCGGTCTCCGCGGCGGAGGCGGCGCCGGCTGCGGTCAGCGAGGCGCCGGCCGCGATCACGGCACCGGCGGCGAGGCGCGCGATACGGATCCGCGTCTTCTTGGTCATCTGGTTGCTACCCCCAGTAGCTGAATCGTCAGAGAGGCGGCGTTCAGGGGCCGGCCGTGATCGACGGAGGTAACGCAACTCGAGCCCCCCGGTTCACATGCGCCCCAGAAATACGCATGCCACGCTTCACCCTTCCCATTTTTCAAGAGCACGTCAAGGCCGTTGCGCGCGCGATGTCCAACTACGAGGGCTTTGACAGGGGTTGGAAGCTGTGAGTGTGATGTAAAACCCAGACATGCAGGTACACAAAAGGCAACTGCCGCCGGGTGGGCGGCAGTTGCCTTGTCGACAAATGGTTTCTCTTACTTCTCCTGCTGCTTGCGCCAGCGAATCCCGGCCTCCAGGAAGCCGTCGATCTCACCGTTGAACACGGCCTCGGGGTTGCCGACCTCGTATTCGGTGCGCAGGTCCTTGACCATCTGGTACGGGTGCAGCACGTACGACCGCATCTGGTTGCCCCAGGAGTTGCCGCCGTCGCCCTTGAGGGCGTCCATCTTGGCCTGCTCCTCCTGGCGGCGCCGCTCCAGCAGCTTGGCCTGGAGGACGTTCATCGCGGTGGCCTTGTTCTGGATCTGCGACCGCTCGTTCTGGCAGGAGACGACGATGCCGGTCGGGATGTGCGTCAGCCGCACGGCGGAGTCGGTGGTGTTGACACCCTGTCCGCCGGGGCCCGAGGACCGGTACACGTCGACGCGCAGCTCGGACTCGTCGATCTCGATGTGGTCGGTCTGCTCCACCACGGGCAGCACCTCGACACCGGCGAACGACGTCTGGCGGCGGCCCTGGTTGTCGAACGGCGAGATGCGCACCAGGCGGTGCGTGCCCTGCTCGACCGAGAGGGTGCCGTAGGCGTACGGCACCTGCACGGCGAAGGTGGTCGACTTGATGCCGGCCTCCTCCGCGTACGACGTCTCGTAGATCTCGGTCTTGTAGCCGTGCTGCTCGGCCCAGCGCAGGTACATGCGCTGCAACCGCTCCGCGAAGTCGGCGGCGTCGACGCCCCCGGCCTCCGCGCGGATGTTGACGAGCGCCTCACGGGCGTCGTACTCACCGCTCAGGAGCGTGCGGACCTCCATCTCGTCCAGCGCCTTGCGGACGGCGGTGAGCTCGGACTCGGCCTCGGCACGGGTGTCCGGGTCGTCCTCCTCCTCGGCCATCTCGAACAGCACGGCGAGATCGTCGATCCGCCCGCGCAGGGCCTCGGCCTTCCGCACCTCCGCCTGGAGGTGGGAGAGCTTGCTGGTGATCTTCTGCGCTTCGTCCGGGTTGTCCCACAGGGACGGCGCGGCCGCCTGCTCCTCGAGCACGGCGATGTCTGCCCTCAGCTTGTCGAGGTCCAGAACGGCCTCGATCGACTCCATGGTCGAGGAGAGGGACTTGAGCTCTTCGGATACATCGACGACTGCCACGCCTCCAGCGTAACGGCTCCGCAGGGCGGCGAGCTCCGGGTGCCGCCCTTCCCGGGCCCCCCGCCCGCCCGGGGACGCGTCAGGGGGTCGCGGGGGCCGTCGTGCGGGTGTCGTTCGGGGTCGCCCCGGCGTCGTCGTCCGAGACCGCCAGCCAGGTGCCCACGCCCGCGGCGGCCACCAGGACCACCGCGGCGCCGCCCAGCGCCAGCCGGCGCCGCCGGGTCGCGGCGCGGTGCCGGGCCGCGCCGGGGCGCGGGGCGCCCGCCGCGCGCGGCACCCGGGCCGTGCCGCGGGCGCCGCCGGCCAGCTCGTCCGGAGCCGGGACCCGCATCGAGGTGTGGGTGTCCCGGTTGGAGTCGGCGGGCCGGGCTCCCGGCACCAGCGGCACCGCGCCGCGCCGCCGTACCCGCTCCCCCGCCGGGACGGCCGCCTCGGCGGGGGAGGCCTCGTCCTCCTCCGGCTCCCCGTCGGGCTCGTCCACGTCGAGCGGGGGCATCCCGGCGACCAGCGGCAGCAGCTCGCGCAGCCGCGCCCCGAGCTCCGAGGCGCGCAGCCGGGAGGCGGGGGCCTTGGCCAGGCACTGGACGATCAGCTGCCACAGCTCGTCCGGGATGCCGGGCAGCGGCGCCACCGTCTCGGTGACGTGCCGGCGCAGCACCGCGCCGGGGTGGCCGCCGCCGAACGGGGTGAAGCCGGCCAGCAACTCGTAGAGGACGGTGGCGAGGGCGTAGATGTCCACCGCCGCGCGGGGCGGCAGGCCCTCGACGATCTCCGGCGCGAGGTAGTCCGGGGTGCCGATGATCTTCGTGGCGCGGGTGCGACGCGGGGAGTCGATGAGCTTGGCCACACCGAAGTCGGTCAGCAGGGCCGGGTGGGCGCCGCCGGGGCCGAGCGGGCCCTGCATGTCCAGCAGGATGTTCTCCGGCTTCACGTCCCGGTGGACGACACCGGCCGCGTGGGCCGCGGCGAGGCCGTCGGCGACGTCCGCGACGATCGCGACGGCCGCCTCGGGCGCGAGCCTGCGGTCCCGGTCGAGCCGGGTGCGCAGATCGGTGCCGCGGACCAGGTCCATGACGAGCGCGAGGTCGTTGCCGTCGACCACCAGGTCGCGGACGGAGACGACATGGGGGTGCTCCAGGCCGAGCAGGGCCGTGCGCTCCTGCACGAAGCGCCCGACGAGCTCCTGGTCGGAGGCGAGGTCCTCGCGCAGCAGCTTGACGGCGACGGGTCCCTCCGGCCCCTCGCCCAGCCACACCGTGCCGGCGCTGCCCCGCCCCAGGATCTGGTTGGCGGTGTACCGGCTGCCGATCTTCCGTGCCAAGACTGCTCCTACCGACGCGTTGTGCCGCCGCTGCGTCCTCCCGGGGCCGACCCCCGGACCCCCAGCCGACAGACCTGGGAACCCCCGGTCGACAAAACTACGCGGTCGTGCGCCCCGCCTTCACCGCGGAGGCGGAAATCACCCGCCGGGTGTCGACAAATCCCCAGACACAGCACGCCGGACGCACCACGGCCGTACGGTCCCCGGTGGGGTCGTACGGCCGTGAGGGTCGCGGGTGCGGGGTGGGGTCAGCCGGTGCCCGTGCCGGTGCCGCCGCCGGTGCCGGAGTCTCCGCCGAGGTCGCCGATCCAGTCGGTGACCGCGCCGAACCAGCTGCTGAGCTGCTCCCAGTAGCCCTTGCCGGTGCCGATCCACCCCTGCAGCGGGCTCAGCTCCCACACCAGCCAGCCGGCGACGAAGAGGATGACGATCGTGAACAGGCACCCCTTCAGGCAGCCCAGACCGGGGATGCGCATCGGGTTGCCGCCGCGGCGGCGGGGCTCCCTCGGCTCGCGCTGCGGGCGCTGCGGCTCGGGCGCGTAGCGCTGCGGGGGCTGCTGCGCCTGGCGCGGCGGGGCGTAGGGCTGCGGCTGGTGCTGCTGCGGCTGGGCGTAGCCGCCCTGGCGGCCGCGCTGCGGCGGGCGCTGCTGCTGGGGCGGCGGGGGCTGCTGCGGCTGCCGCTGGGGCCGGGCCACCTGGCGCTGCGGGCGCCGGCGCAGCGGGTCCTGGTTGGGGTCGAGGTACTGGACCTGCGTCTGTTCGTTGCGGTCGCGGGCGGCCCGCAGCTGGTTCTGCCAGGGGTGCGGGTCCTCGGGGCCGGGTCCGCCGGGCGGTCCCTGCGGCACCGGGGGCATCACGGCCGTCGGGTCGGCCGCGCCGCGCCCGCCCGAGTTCGGCAGGACGGCGGTGGGGTCGGCGGCGCCGGGGGCGCCGTTGTGCGGCAGGACGCTGGTCGCGGCGTTCGGGTCGAAGGACCCGGCGCCGTGCGGGAGCACCTGGGTGGGGTCGGCCGAGCCCGGCACGGTGGCCGGTGCGGGGTCCGGGGCGAGGAGGGCGCCGACACCCTCGGCGGCGGCGATCTGCGCGGAGTTCGCGTGCACGCCGATACCGGCGGCGACCACGCGCAGGCCACGGGCGAGGTTCTCGGCGCTGGGCCGGTCGTCGGGGTTCTTGCTCAGGCAGCGCTCGATGACGGTCCACAGCGGGTCGGGGACCGTGGAGGGCCGGCGCGGCTCGGCGCTGAGGTGCTGGTGCAGGACCTCCAGGGCGGAGCCGCCGCCGAACGGCGGGCGTCCGGTGACCAGCTCGTACAGGAGGATGCCGGCGCCGTAGATGTCGACGGCGGAGGTCTGCGGGCGGCCCTCGGCGGACTCGGGCGCGACGTAGGCGGGCGTCCCGACGAACTCGTGGGTGCGGGTCAGACCCGGGGAGTCAGCGAGACGGGCGATGCCGAAGTCGGTGAGCAGCGGGTGCATCTCGCCGCCCTGCTGGCGCAGCAGCACGTTGGCGGGCTTGAGGTCGCGGTGGACGACGCCGTCGGCGTGGCTGGCGGCGAGCGCGTCGGCGATCTGGGCGGTGAGCAGGGACGCCGCGACCGGGGTGAAGGGGCCGTTCTCGCGCAGGTAGCGGTGCAGGTCGGGACCTTCGACGAGGTCCATGACGAGGGCCAGCAGCTCGCCCTCGACGACCAGGTCGCGGACCCGGACGATATTGGGGTGGGTCAGGCGCAGCAGCACGGACCGTTCGCGCAGGAAGCGCATGACGATGTCCGCGTCGCCGGCGAGCTCCTCCTTGAGGACCTTGATCGCGACCGTCTCGCCGGGCTGTCCCGGCACGGCCGCCTCGGCGCCCGCGGTCTCCCGCTGGCGGGCTCGCCAGACGGTCCCCGTGGCGCCGCGACCCAGCGGCTCCTCGAGGATGTACTTGCTGCCTACCGGCCGCACGTCGCGCTCCCTGCTGCTTGCCTACGTTCCGACCCACTGTAGTGCCGTGCCCCTCGGCACCGGCGGTCGTCATTCTGTGCGTCTTACGTACGGCCTCCCGTACATGTTCGAAGGAAAGACGCTCGGCTCAGTCCCGTGGTTGCCGTGAACGGACGTGAGCGATCTCAAGTGATCACCGCCTGGGCCGTTGTCCGGCACTTTTACGGGCAGAGCCGACCAATCAAGATCACTTGCCTTCGGGCGGGGGGCGGGTTGTCGGTGGCAGGTGCGAGGATGCGGGGAGTACTGGCCGATGTGCTCGTGTGGGGTGGGGTGGTTCCGTGCCCGCGCCCGCGCGCAGAAGGGACCGCTGACGCCGATGCAGATCCGGCTGACCGTCGTAGACCCGTCGGCCCCGCCCTCCGTGGCGCGCGGCGCCACCGCGAGCCGCGACGTGCTGGTCACGGCGCCCGCGGGCACGGCCCTGTCGGCGGTGGCGTCGGCCCTGGCCTCCGCGGTGTCCGGGGAGAGCGGCTCCGCCCGCGGCGGCGAGGGCGAGCGCGGCGGCGGCCCGGTCGTGCTCTACGCCGGCACCGAGCGGCTGGACGACCGGCGCAGCACCCTCGGCGAGCCCCCGCTGACCGACGGCGCGGTGCTGTCCCTGGGCGCCCCGGCGGCCCCGGAGCCCCACCCCGAGCTGGACGAGGCCCCGACCCAGCTGCACGTCGTGGCGGGCCCGGACGCGGGCGGTGTCCATCTGCTGCACGGCGGCGAGATCCGCATCGGCCGCTCCGCCGACGCCGACGTCCCGCTCGACGATCCCGACGTCTCCCGGCTGCACTGCGCGGTCACGGTCGGCGCGGACGGCCGCGTCGCGGTCGCCGACCTCGGCTCGACGAACGGCACGACGCTCGACGGCACCCGGCTGACCACCCGCCCGGTGCGGTTCGTCCCCGGGGCCCTGCTGCGCCTGGGGGAGTCCACGCTGCGGCTGGCCCCGGCCGGCGGCCCGGGGGCGCGGGTGCCCACGGAGCCGGACGGCGAGGGGCATGTGCGCGTGTGCCCGCAGGGCGGCGAAGGGCCCGGCGCCACCCCGGCAACCCACGCGCGCGCGACGGACGGCACCCCGGCCGCCCACGCCCCGGACCACCCCGAGCCGGGCTCGCCCGTCGTCCCCGCGCAGGGCGGGGCGCCCCGGGCCGAGCGCACCGGCCCGCACGGCGCCGTCCCGCACCCGCGCGACGGCGACACCCACGTCACCGGCTTCGAGGTCGGCCCGCTCGACGGACCCCGGCCCGTGCCGGGCGCCGGCCGCGACCGCGGCACCGACGCCCCTTCGGGGTCACGCAGGCGCGGCGGTCTGTCGGCCTGGGCGCGGCGGCTGGCCGGCGGACGCGGCGAGCCCGGCCCCGCCCCGGACGGGGAGTACCACGACGACGAGCCGGCCGAGCCGTCCGGTCCCACCTCGGCCGGGCGCGGCTCGATGCTGCCGGAGACCTGGCCGGACCCGGCGTCCCTGCTGCTGACGGCCCTCGGCCCGGGCCCCCGGCTCTGGGAGCGCGCCCCCGGCCATCCCGAGGCTCTCACCGTGCGCCTCGGCACCGCCGACCGCGCGGCGCCCGACGGCTCGGGGCTGCTGCCCGCCGTGCCGGTGACCGCAGATCTGCGCGAGGCCGGTGCACTGGGGCTGGCCGGTCCGCGCGAGCGCCTCACCGGGCTGACCCGCGCGGTGCTCGCCCAGCTCGCCGCGCTGCACTCGCCGGACACCCTGGAGATCGTGCTCGTCAGCGCGGACCGGGCCCGCCCGGTGCCGGAGCGCACCGCCGAGTGGGCGTGGCTGGGCTGGCTGCCGCATGTCCGCCCCGGCCACGGCCAGGACTGCCGGCTCCTGCTCGCCTACGACCGTGAGCAGGCCGCCGCGCGCGTGGACGAGCTGCTGCGCCGCCTGGAGGACCTGACGGCGCGCGACGAGGGCGAGCGGGCCCCGGACGGCCGGGTTTCCGCGCCGCGCGCCGCCGGGCACCGTCCCTCCTGGGCGCGGGACGGCGAACCGGCCGCCGGCACACCGGAGTTCACGGGCCCGTACTCCGTGCTCGTCGTGGACGGCGACCCCGGCGGCGCGGATCTGCGCGAGGCGGTGGCCCGCCTCGCCCTGGAGGGCCCGCGGGCCGGCATCCATGTGGTGTGTCTCGCCGAGACGGCGGCGGCCTCGCCCGCCTCTCCGGTCACGGACACCTATGAGGCGGCCTGCGCGGTGGCGCCGGCGTTCCGCGCGTGCGGCGCCGTCGCGCTGCTCAGCGGCGATGTGGCGACGGCCCTGCGGCTGATGCGGGTCGCGCCCGACGGCGGTGCGCCCGACGGGGCCGAGGCGGGCCACGAGGGCGCGGCGCCCGGCGTACGCGGCCCGGTCGGGCACGGCACGGTCGCCACCGTGGACGCCGTGTCCGCCGCCTGGGCGGAGCGCTTCGCGCGGGCGCTGGCGCCGCTGCGCACCGACCGGGCGGCCGGGGAGGGCCAGGTGCGGGTGTCCGTGCCGCTGCCCCAGTCGGCCCGGCTGCTGGACGAGCTGGGTCTGGCGCGGGCCACCCCGGCGTCCCTGATGGCGCGTTGGGCCGACGCGGCCGACGACACCCAGGCCCTGGGCGGCCGGGTGTGCGCGGTGCTCGGAGCCGGTCCGCACGGGCCGGTCGGCGTGGACCTCGGCGCCGAGGGGCCGCATCTGCTGGTGGAGGGGCCGCCCACCGCCGGGCGCACCGAGCTGCTGCGGGCCGTCGTCGCGTCGCTCGCCGCGGCCGAGCGGCCGGACCGGCTGGGCATCGTGCTGATCGACGGCCGCGACACCACCGGCGCGGGCGGCGGCCACGGCGAAGGCCTCGGCGTGTGCACGGACGTCCCGCATGTCACCACGCATCTCACCGCCAACGACCCGGTCCGCATGCGGGAGTTCGCCCAGTCGCTGAGCGCCGAGCTGAAGCGGCGCGCCGAGCTGCTCGGGCGCTCCGACTTCACCGAGTGGCACACCGGACGGGAGCTGTCGGGCCGGATGGTCGCGCAGCGCGCGGTCGTGGCCGGTGACGGCGATCTGGAGTCGCCGCCCAGCGCGACGATCCGGCTGCGGCCCGGCGCCGCCCGCCGGCAGGCGGACGCCGTGCCGCCGCTGCCCCGGCTCGTGGTGGTCGTGGACGACCTGGACGCCCTGGTCCACCCCGCCCTCGGATCGCCGGGCCGGCCCGCCGCCGGGTCGGTGATAAGGGCACTGGAGGCGGTCGCCCGGGACGGCGAGCGGCTCGGCGTACATCTGGTCGCCGCGACCGGGCCCGGCGGCCGGGCCGCGGAGTCGGAGCCGGCCCGCCGGGCGACCCTGCGGGTGGCTCTGGACGCCGTGACGACCGGCCCGGACGCCCCGGCGCCCGGCCGCGGCCGGCTGCTCAGGCCGGACGGACGGGCGGTGCCCTTCCAGGGCGGCCGCGTCACCGGCCGCATCCCCCGCACCGCGACCCTGCGGCCCACGGTCGTCCCCCTGGAGTGGCACCGTATGGGCGACCCCCCGGCCCGGCGCCCGGTCCGCGAGCTCGGCAACGGCCCGACCGACCTGGCCCTGCTGGCCAGCGCGTTGGAGCGGGCGGCCCGCGAGGTCTCGGCCCCCGGGGTGCCCTCGCTGCTGTGACGCGGCTGATTCGTGCCGATGGCTGATCCCCGGTCACGAGGCGGTCACGATCCCCGAGTTGACAGAGGACGCGGTCTTGCCGACCCCTGGGGCAGGGCGTAGACCAGACCCACGGGACAGCGCTCGAACGTTCGACGAGGCACGAAGAACGGGGCAGTGATGCACAGCACGAGCAGCAGGAACCGGACACACAGGGCCGCCAGGGCCGCGGCGGCCGTCTTCGCCGGCGCCCTCGCCCTCTCCCTCACCGCCTGCGGCGGCGACGACAAGGACGGCGGCAAGGAGGACGGCGGATCCGGCAAGGAGTCCGCCTCCACCGTCACCCTGCCGAAGCTCGACGGCGAGACCCTGGAGGTCGCGGCCGTCTGGACGGGCACCGAGCAGGCCAACTTCAAGAAGGTCCTGGCGGAGTTCGAGAAGCGCACCGGCGCGACGGTCAAGTTCGTGCCCGCCCAGGACCCCATCATCAACTTCCTCGGATCCAAGGTCGCGGGCGGCCGGCCGCCGGACATCGCGATGCTGCCCCAGCCCGGCGCCATCAAGCAGGCCGTGGACAAGAAGTGGGCGAAGCCGCTGGGCGCCGAGGCGCTCAAGGAGCTGCAGGAGAACTACTCGCAGGGCTGGCAGGACATCGGCAAGGTCGACGGCAAGCAGTACGGCGTCTACTACAAGGCCGCCAACAAGTCCCTGATCTGGTACAACGCGAAGGCGTTCGAGAACGCGGGGGCCGCCGAGCCCAAGACATGGGACGAGCTGCTGACGACCGCCCAGACGGTGTACGACTCCGGTGTCACCCCGTTCTCGGTCGGCGGCGCGGACGGCTGGACGCTCACGGACTGGTTCGAGAACATCTATCTCTCCCAGGCCGGCCCCGAGAAGTACGACCAGCTGGCGAAGCACGAGATCAAGTGGACGGACCCGTCCGTCAAGGAGGCGCTGACCGCGCTGGCCCAGGTGTGGGGCAAGAAGGACTATGTGGCGGGCGGCGCCAAGGGCGCGCTGCAGACGGACTTCCCGACCTCGGTCACCCAGACCTTCACGGGCGGCGACCAGCCGAAGGCCGCCATGGTCTACGAGGGCGACTTCGCGCAGGTCAACATCACCCAGGCGAAGGCGGACGTCGGCACGGACGCCAAGGTGTTCCCGTTCCCGACGGTCGGTGACACCGCGCCGGTCGTCTCCGGCGGCGACGCGGCCGTCGTCCTGGAGGACTCGAAGGCGGCGCAGGCGCTGGCCACCTTCCTCGCCTCCCGGACGCGGCGACGATCCAGGCGAAGCTCGGCGGCTATCTGTCGCCGAACAAGAGCGTGGACGACGCGGCGTACCCCAACGAGGTGCAGCGCCGGATGGCGAAGGCGCTCATCGACGCCGGCGACGACTTCCGCTTCGACATGTCCGACCAGGCGCCCCAGGCGTTCGGCGGCACACCCGGCAAGGGCGAGTGGAAGGCGCTGCAGGACTTCCTGAAGAACCCGTCGGACGTCGCGGGCACCCAGCGGAAGCTGGAGGCCGACGCGGCCGCGGCGTACGGAAACTGACGCGATGGCGTCGGCGCAGACGGCGGGGGCCGGTCCGGCCCCCGCCGCGCCCAAGTCGCGCAGGAGCGTGACCGGTACGCGCAGAACCGTGGCGGTGCTGTTCCTGCTGCCCGCCCTGGTGCTGCTCGGCGCGCTCGTGGTGTACCCGATCGGGTACTCGGTCTTCCGCAGCTTCTACGACCAGTCCGGTGACTCCTTCGCCGGGTTCGACAACTACCAGGCGCTGTTCACGGACGACGGCATCCGCACCGCCCTGAAGAACAACGTCCTGTGGGTGGTGTTCGCCCCGACCGTGGCGACCGCGCTGGGCCTGATCTTCGCGGTGCTCACCGAGCGGGTCAGCTGGGGCACCGCGTTCAAGCTGGTCGTCTTCATGCCGATGGCGATCTCCATGCTGGCGGCGGGCATCATCTTCCGGCTGGTGTACGACCAGGACCCGGACAAGGGCGTGGCGAACGCGGTGTGGGTGGGCGTCCACGACACGTTCGCGCAGTCGTCCGCGTTCCCCAAGGCCCACCCGGGCCGGGAGTCGCCGCTCCGGGCGGCGCCCGGCGGCGGCTATCTCACCAAGGACCCCGTCCGGGCCGGCACCCCGGTGTCCGTGCCGCTCGTCGGCGTGGCCCCCGACAAGATGCCGGACAGCGCCGCGAAGGCCGGGCAGGCGACGGCGGACCCGGACCAGGTCACCGGCACGACCTGGCAGGACTTCACCCGTGGCAAAGGCGTCGGCACCCTCGGCGGTATCGACCCGGCCGAACTCGGCTACGCCGGGATGAAGATCGAGGCGGTCAAGGGCGGCGAGGTCGTGGCGTCCACGACGGCCGCCGACGACGGCACGTTCACCCTGCCGGCCGCGGCGGACGGGGCCCGGCTGCGGCTCCCGGCCGACAACTTCAAGGAGCCGTACAACGGCGTGGACTGGCTCGGCCCGTCCCTGGTCACCCCGGCCATCATCGGCTCGTACATCTGGATGTGGGCCGGTTTCGCCATGGTGCTGATCGCGGCGGGCCTCGCGGGCATCCCCCGTGACCTGCTGGAGGCGGCCCGGGTGGACGGCGCCAACGAGTGGCAGGTGTTCCGCCGGATCACGGTGCCGCTGCTGGCGCCCGTCCTCGCGGTCGTCACCGTCACCCTGATGATCAACGTGCTCAAGGTGTTCGACCTGGTCTTCATCATCGCGCCGGGCTCCTCGCAGGACGACGCGAACGTCCTCGCGCTGGAGCTGTACCGCAAGGGCTTCTCCGAGGACCAGCCCGGGGTCGCGAGCGCCATCTCGGTGTTCCTGCTGCTGCTGGTGATCCCGGTGATGTGGTTCAACGTCCGTCGGCTCAGGCGGGAGGTGCGGCGATGAGTGCGGACGCCGGCAGGCTGACCGAGGCGGCGCCCGAGCCGCTCACCGCCGTCGAGGGCGGGCGTTCCCTCGGCGCCCGGCTCGTCTCCTTCGTCAGCGGCGGGATGGTGCGGGTCTTCCTGATCCTCGTGGGCCTGTTCTGGCTGGTCCCGACGATCGGGCTGCTGCTGTCGTCGCTGCGGCCGCCCGACGAGATGACGGCGAGCGGCTGGTGGGAGGTCTTCAGCAAGCCCTCCCAGCTCACCTTCGACAGCTACGACAAGCTCCTCGGCAACAGCGACATCACGGACTCGATCCTCAACACCGTGCTGATCACGGTCCCGGCGACGGTCCTGGTCGTCGTGATCGGCGCGCTCGCCGGCTACGCGTTCGCGTGGATGGAGTTCCCGGGCCGCGACTGGTGGTTCCTGGGCGTGGTCGGGCTGCTGGTGGTGCCCGTGCAGGTGGCGCTGATCCCGATCGCCGAACTCTTCGGCAACATCGGCATCTTCGGTTCCCTGATCGGCGTGATCCTCTTCCACGTCGGGTTCGGGCTGCCGTTCGCGGTGTTCCTGCTGCGGAACTTCTTCGCGGAGATCCCCCGGGAACTGCTGGAGGCGGCCAGGCTGGACGGCGCGGGCGAACTGCGCCTGTTCTTCCGGGTCGTGATGCCGCTCGGCGGTCCGGCGATCGCCGCGCTCGGCATCTTCCAGTTCCTGTGGGTGTGGAACGACATGCTGGTCGCGCTGATCTTCACGGACGCCGACAGCCAGCCGATCACGGTCGCGCTGCAGACCCAGGTACGGCAGTTCGGCAGCAACGTCGACGTCCTGGCGCCCGGCGCGTTCATCTCCATGGTGATCCCGCTGGTCGTGTTCTTCGCGTTCCAGCGGCAGTTCGTGTCCGGCGTGATGGCGGGCGCCGTCAAGTAGGCGCCGCGACACCGCGTTTCGGCGGGGGCGGGCCGGCACCGGCCCGCGCCCCGTCGTTCACCGGACGGGTCCCTCGTATGCCTCGGATCGCGTAACCAAGTCACTCCATCGGCCGTTCCCCGGCACGGCGACAGCGCCCGTCGTCCCCGGCCGACCGAGTGGATGTGCCTTGCCCAGGTTCAGTGTCATCGTCCCCGTGTACAAGGTGCAGGCGTATCTGCACGAGTGCCTGGAATCGGTGCTCACCCAGTCGTACCCGGACCTCGAACTGATCGCGGTCGACGACTGCTCACCGGACGCGAGCGGCGCGATCATCGACGAGTTCGCGGCCCGCGACCCGCGGGTGCGCGCGGTGCATCTGCCGCGCAACCGCGGTCTGGGCCCCGCACGCAACGCCGGCATGGCCGAGGCCACCGGCGACTACCTGGTCTTCCTCGACAGCGACGACACCCTCACCCCTGACGCCCTGGAGGCCGTCGCCGCCCGGCTGAAGGAGACCGGCGACCCCGACGTGCTGGTCTACGACTACGCGCGCGCCTTCTGGACCGGTGAGACGGTACGCAACCAGGCCGCGGCCCACCTCCGCGAGGACGGCCGGGCGCCGTTCCGGCTGACGGACCGGCCCGGTCTGCTGCGGCTGCTGATGGTCGCCTGGAACAAGGCGTACCGCCGGGAGTTCGTCGAGGCCGAGGAGCTGGCCTTCCCCACCGGCTACTACGAGGACACGCCCTGGACGTACCCGGTCCTGATGCGGGCGGGGTCGATCGCGACCCTGGACCGGGTGTGCGTGCACTACCGCCAGCGCCGCCGCGGCGGCATCCTCGGCACGGTCAGCCCCCGCCACTTCGACGTCTTCGAGCAGTACGACCGGGTCTTCGCCTACGTCGACAAGCACCCCGAACTCGCCCGCTGGCGCCCGCTGCTGTTCCGGCGGATGGTGGACCACCTCGTCGTGGTGTTCGCCCGCCGGGACCGCCTGCCGCGCCGCAGCCGCGCCGAGTTCCTGCGCAAGGCCCGCGCCTACTACCGGCGTTACCACTGCCCCGTCGGCCCCCTGCCGCCGCGTGTGCGGCTGCACCACGCCCTGGTCCGGATGGGCCTGCACCGCACCTATCACGCACTGCGGTGCACTGCGGCCGTGCTGCGCCGGACCGCGCGGACGGCCGTGCGGCTGCGCCGGGCCCTGCGGGCGGGTGCTCTCCGCCTGCACTACCGCGTGCAGCGCTGTCTGCCGGTGCGCGCCGACCGTGCCGTGTTCGCCGCCGACGGCGTGCCCGGCCACGGCTGCCACCCCGGCGCCCTGGAGCGGGCGTTCCGCACCCACGCCCCGCAGGTGCGCACCGCCTGGGTCACCGCCGCCGGGGAGCAGGACGCGCTGCCGTCCGGGGTGCGCCCGCTGCGCCCGGACACCGCGGCCTACTGGACGGCCCTCGCCCGCTCCCGGTACCTGGTGCACAACACGGCCTTCGACCGGCGGCTGGTCAAGCGGCCCGGCCAGGTGCTGGTGCAGACCCGGCGCGGCACCCCGCTCAAGCGCACGGGTCTCGACCTGCGCGGGCGCCCGGGGGCGGACCCGGACGTCGACGCACTCCTGGCGGACGTCGACACCTGGGACTACCTGGTGTCCCCCAGCCGGCACGCGACCCTCACCTGGGAGCGGGCTTTCCCGGGCGCGTACACGGTCCTGGAGTACGGCAGCCCGCGCGCGGACGTGTTCCAGCGGGCCACCCCGGCGGACACCAGCCGGATCCGCCGGGAGCTCGGCGTCCCCGAGGACGCGGTCGTGATCCTCTACGCCCCGACCCGCCGCGCCTACCGCCGTACCCCCGTCGACCTGGAGCGCGTGGTGCGCCGCCTCGGCCCGCGCCACATCGTGCTGGCCCGCGCCCCGCACGGTCACGACGGCCCGTTCGTCACCGCGTCGGACCGGGTGCTCGACGTGAGCGGCCACCCGAGCGTCGAGGCACTGTGCCTGGCCTCGGACGCGCTGGTCACCGACTACTCGTCGATCATGGTCGACTACGTCTGCCTGGACCGGCCGGTGGTGCTCCTCACCGACGACTGGGAGGCCCATGAGGCGGTCCGGGGCACCTATGTCGATCTGCGGGCCTTCCCGCCGGGCGCGGTGGCGCGCGGCGAGTACGACCTGATCGACATCTTCGTCTCCGGGCACTGGCGCGGTTCCCGCTCGGCGGAGCTGCGGACCGCGTTCCGCCGCCGCTTCTGCCCGCACGACGACGGCCGGGCCGCCGAGCGGGTCGTACGGCATGTGGTGCTGGGCGAGGCCGCCGCTCCGGCCGGGGTGCCGTTCGGCGGGCGCCGCCCGGTGCCGTCCCCGGCCGTGTCACGTCCGCGCGCCCCGCTGGGTGTGGTGCCGCGCCCGGCCTCGCCCCGGGCCGTCACCGAGCGCCGCTGAACGCCGTTGTCCCGAGAGGAGTCCACATGCCCTCCAGTCCGTCCCGGCCCACGCCGAGCCGGCCGCCGGCCTGGCGCCCCGCCGGGCGGCCGGGCCGGTGCCGGGCCCGCTGACCGGTCCCGCCGTCGGCGCGGGCGCCCCGTCCCTCGACAGAAAGAGCAGTATGCCCCACTTCAGCGTCATCGTTCCGTCCCATGGTGTCGCGGGCCGGCTGTCCCGGGCGCTGGACTCGGTCCTGACCCAGTCCTTCGGCGACGTCGAGCTGATCCCGGTCTGTGACGCCCCCGACTGCCCGGCGGCGGACGTCGCCGGCCGGTACGCGGGGCGGGACCGCAGGGTGGTACCGGTGCACGCGCCCCCGACGGAGGGGGTGGCCGGGGCGCGCAACGCGGGCCTGCGCTCCGCGACCGGTGACTGGGTGCTGTTCCTGGACGGCGACGACGAGCTGGCGCCGGGCGCGCTGGCCGCCCTCGACGCGCGGCTGCGGGAGACCGGCGAGCCGGACGTCCTGTACACCGGGCACGAGCGGGTCCCCTGGTGGACGGGCGAGCCGGCCACCCCGGCGGCGCCGCTGCTGGCCCGCGCCCCGGACGGGGCGTTCACGCCCGAGCGGGCCCCCCGGCTGACCGGGGTGGGACTGCCCGCGTGGAGCGCGGCCTACCGGCGGGATTTCCTGGTCGAGCACGAACTGGTCTTCCCCGGTGGCCACTTCACCGACGTCGCCTTCGGCGGGCTGGTGACGCTCGCCGCCGGGCGGATGGCGGTGCTGCGCCGGGTCGTCGTACGGCATCGGGTGCGGCGGCAGGGCAGCAGGCTGAACCGGCCGGGCACGCACCACTCCGAGCTGCTGGACCAGGTGGAGCTGGTGCTGACACGGGCCGCCCAGCAGGGGTTGCCGGCCCGCCGGTACGGACCGCTGTTCGAGCAGCTGTTCGCCGCCGTACTGAAGACGGCCGCCCATCCACGGCGGCTGCCGCACGGCCGGGCCGCGTTCTTCCGGCGGGCCGGTGTGCTGTACCGGCGGCACCGCCCGGCCGGGTTCCGTCCGCCGGGCGGCAGTCTGGGCGTACAGCACCGGCTGCTGGCGAGCGGGGCGTACCCGGCGTTCCATGCGCTGCGCGCGGCCAACCGGGCGCTGACCGGCGTACTCGCGCGGCTGCCCCGCCCCCGCGGGCTGCGCACCCGGCTGCGGTACCGGCTTCAGCTCCGCCGCCCCCTGGACCCGAACCTCGCGGTGTACTGCGCGTACTGGGGCCGCGGCTACCTCTGCAACCCGGCCGCCCTCCACGCCAAGGCCCGCGAACTGGCCCCGCATCTGCGCTCGGTGTTCCTGGTGGAGCCCGGCCAGGAGACCACTCTGCCCGAGGGCGTGGAGTACGCCGTCATCGGCAGCCGCCTCTCCTGGGACGTGCTGGCACGCGCCAAGTACCTGATCAACAACGCCAACTTCGCGGACGCGGTCGTCAAGCGCCCCGGCAGCGTGCACCTGTCCACCCAGCACGGCACCCCGCTGAAGAAGATGGGCGCCGACCAGGCGATGTACCCGGTGGTGGCCGCCGCGACCGGCAGCTTCGCCCGGCTGCTGGCCCGCGTGGACCGCTGGGACTACAACGTCACCTCCAACCGGCACTCCACGGAGATGTGGGAGAGCGCCTACCCCGCCGCCCACGAGACGCTGGAGTACGGCTATCCGCGCAACGACGCCTACTACACGGCGACCGCCGAGGACGTGGCGCGGATCCGGCGCGAACTCGGCGTCCCCGAGGGCAGGAAAGCCCTGTTGTACGCGCCGACGCACCGCGACCACGCGTCCGGCTTCGAGCCGGGTCTCGACCTCGCGGCACTGTGCGAGGAGATCGGCGACGAGTACGTGGTGCTGCTGCGCGCCCACTACTTCTACGACCGGGGGGACGCGCGGGGCTCCGGCCGGATCGTCGACGTCACCGGGCATCTGTCCTCGGAGGAGGTCTGCCTCGCCGCGGACGCGCTGATCACCGACTACTCCTCCATCATGTTCGACTACGCCAACCTCGACCGGCCGATCGTCGTGTACGCCGACGACTGGGACGTCTACCGGGAGGTCCGGGGCGTCTACTTCGACCTGATGCAGTCCCCGCCGGGCCGGGTGGCGCGCACCCCCGGCGAGCTGGCGGCGCTGCTGCGGGACGGCTCGTACGCGGACACGGAGTCCCGGGCGCTGCGGGCCGCGTTCCGGGAGCGCTTCTGCCAGTTCGACGACGGGCGGGCCGCCGAGCGCGTGGTGCGCCGGGTGCTGCTGGGCGAACCGCCCGAGGCGCTGCCCCCGGTGGTCCCGCTCGCCGAGCGCGTCCCCGCCCCCGCGCCCGCCGCGACGACCCTCACAAGGAGCTGACGTGCCCCGCTTCAGCGTCATCGTGCCCGTCTTCAAGGTGCAGGGCTTCCTGCGGGAGTGCCTGGACTCGGTGCTCGGGCAGTCGTACACCGATCTGGAGGTCATCGCGGTCGACGACCGCTCCCCCGACGGCTGCCCCGCGATCCTGGACGGCTACGCCGAGCGCGACGCCCGGGTGCGGGTGCTGCACCTGCCGGAGAACGTGGGGCTCGGCCGGGCCCGCAACGCGGGTCTGGCGGAGGCGAGCGGCGACTATGTGCTGTTCCTGGACAGCGACGACCGCTACACCCCGGGTCTGCTGGAGGCGGTCGACGCCCGGCTGACGGCGGCCGACGAGCCGGACATGCTGGTCTTCGACCATGTGCGCACCCACTGGTGGGGCCGCGGGGGCCGCAGCGAGGCGGCCGACCTGCTGGCGGCGGCCGGGACCGACGTCGTGAACGTCCGGGAGAGTCCCCAGTATCTGCGGCTGTTCCTCGTCGCCTGGAACAAGGCGTACCGCAGGGACTTCTTCCTGGAGCACGGGCTGCGGTACGCGCCGGGCCCCTACGAGGACGCGCCGGTCACCTACCGCTCGATGGTGCTGGCCGACCGGATCGTGTGCCTGGAGCGGATCGGCGTCGAGTACCGGCAGCGCCGGCAGGGCGCGATCACCCGGACGCCGGGGCGCCGGCACTTCGACATCTTCCCCCAGTACGACGGGCTGTTCGCCTTCCTGGAGGGGCGCCCGGAGCTGGCGTGGGCGCGGCCCCCGCTGTTCGAACGCGCGCTGGACCACATGCTGTTCGTGCTCGCCCGGGTGGACCGGGTGCGCCCGGCGGACCGGCCGGACTTCTACCGGGAGATCCGCGCCTTCCACGCCCGGCACCTCCCCGCGGGCTTCGTCCCGCCGCAGGGGTGGCGGGGCACGGAGACGCGACTGCTGGCGGCGGCGCCCTACGCGTCGTACGCGGCGGCCCGTGGGCTGCGGGAGCTGCGCCGGGTGGCCGGGGGCGGCGGCCGGAAGGTGACACGGGAGGTGTCGCGACGGGCGCACCGCGCCTGGTACGTGGCCTGTTCCCGGCGTCCGCTGGATCCGGATCTCGCGGTGTACTCGGCGTTCTCGCACCAGGGGGTCCTCGGGGATCCGGCGGCGATCCACGCCAAGGCCCGCGAGCTCGCCCCGCGGCTGCGGGGGGTGTGGGTGGTCCGGGAGGACGCGGTGCCGGGGCTGCCGCCCGGCACGGACTTCGTGACGCCCGGTTCGCGGCGCTTCCACGAGGTCATGGCGCGGGCCACGTACTGGGTGAACAACGTCAACTGGCCGGGCACGCTCGCGAAACGGCCGGGCAGTGTGCACATCCAGACCCACCGGGGCACCCCGCTGAAGTACATGGGCGCCGATCTGCTGGACAAGCCCGGTGCCCGGTACGGCGTCGACGTGCCGAGGATGCTGTGGCGGGCGGACCGCTGGGACTACAGCCTGGTGGCGAGCCGGCACGCGGAGCTCGCCTGGGAGCGGGCCTACCCGTGCCACTTCACCTCGGTCAGGACGGGCAGCCCGCGCAACGACGTGCTGGTGACGGCGGGCCCGGAGACGGTCGCGGCGGCCCGGGCGCGGCTCGGGGTGCCGGCCGGGAACACCGTCGTGCTGTACGCGCCGACCCGCCGGGACTACCGCAAGGGCGGGCACGTCGACCGGATCGACCTGGCGCGGTTCGCCCGTGACCTCGGCGACGGGTGCACGCTCGTCGTCCGGCTGCACCCGTCGCTCGCGCAGGGTGTCGCGCGCGGCATGGGCCTGGCGGAGCTGCACCGCCGGGGCGGGCTGGTCGACGCGACGGACGTGCCGCGGGCCGAGGACGTGCTGCTCGCGGCGGACGCCCTGGTCACGGACTACTCGTCCCTGATGTTCGACTACGCCCTGCTGGACCGGCCGCTGGTCGTCCACGCGGACGACTGGGGGGCGTTCACGGCGAGCCGGGGCGCCTACCTCGACCTGATGGCCGAGGCGCCGGGTCATGTGACGCGCTCCTACGGGGAGTTGGCGGAGCTGTTCGCGTCCGGGGCCTGGCGGGACGGGGAGTCGGCGCGGCTGCGGCGGCGTTTCCGGGAGCGGTTCTGCGAGTTCGACGACGGGCTGGCCGCCGAGCGGGTCGTACGGACGCTGATGCTGGGCGAGCCGATGCCGGGACGGGCGGCGGGGACGGGCCGGGTGCCGGCTCCGGCGGACCCCCGGTCGCTGCCGGTCGCGCGCTGACCGGCATCGGCACCGGCGTCCGCACCGGCATCCGCAGCAGGGAACTCACCCGAAGAGGTGACGAGCATCAAAGCCGTTGACCCGAGCGGGGAGACTCGGCAGATGCCCCGAACCCCCACCCCCTCCCCGACCGGAGCCGCGGGCGCCCCCGCGGGCACCCTCGTCCGGAGGGCCGTGCGCGGCGCGAGCGCGCTGCGCGGCGGTCGCGGCCCTCGTCCGACGCCGTACCAGGCCGTCGGGTTCCTGTTCTGCCTGGTGATGCTGCTGGCGTACTGGGCGGTGCCGCTGTGCTGCGACGCGGGGCAGCACGCGGCGGTCGTCGAACGGCTGCGGGCGGATCTGTTCCACCCCCGCCATCCGATGGCGGACCTGCCGGGCGCGGGCAGCCCGTACTACTCGCCGTACGCGGTCGCCGAGGCGGTGTTCGCGTTGCTGACCGGGCTGGGCGGCTGGGAGGTGGTGCGGCTGGCCGGGGTGCTGAACCTGCTGGTCCTGCTGACCGGCATCGGCCGGCTGACCCGGGTGCTGACACCGCGGCCGTGGGCGCCGGTGCTCGCGCTGGGCGCGATGACGCTGCTGTGGGGCACGGAGCGGGCGTGGTGGAGCGGCTATCTGAACCTGATGTCGATGACGGGGAACCTGGGGTACCCCTCGGCGTTCGCCATCGGGCTCACCTTCTGGGCCTGGGCGCTGACCGGGGCGCGCGCCCGCGGCGGGCGGGCGGTCCGGTACGTCGGCCCGAGCGGTCTGCCCGGCTGGGCCGGGTACGCGGGGCTCGGCGCGCTGTACGGGCTGATCCTGCTGATCCATCCGATCACGGCGGTGGCGGCGGCCCTGGGGGCGGTGGCGTTCGTCGCCGGATGGCAGCGCCCGTGGCACGGGGCCGTCGTCGCCCGCTGGGCCGTGACGGCGGGCGTCGCGGTGCTCGTCGCCGGGTCCTGGCCGTACTACGACGTGTTCGCGCTGGCCGGGGACGGCAGCGTGGACGCCATGCACCGGCAGCTGTACGAGCACCTCTTCGGGCAGTTCTGGCTGGCGCTGCTGGGCCTGCCCGCGCTGTGGCTGCGCGGGCGCCGCTCGTCCTGGCGGGATCCGCTGGTGCTGCTGTTCGCCCTGGACTGCCTGCTGGTGGCGTACGGCTGGGTCGGCGGGCGCTACACGTACGGCAGGATCCTCGGGCTCACCCTGGTGCCGCTGCAGTTCGCCCTCGCGGTGGAGCTGGCGGCGCCCCGGCCGTGGAGCCGGGCGCGCCGGGCGCTGGGGCTGACCGCGGCGGCCGGTGCCTGCGCCGGGTTCCTCACCGTGCAGGGCGGGGCGGTGCTGCCCACGGCCCTGGATCCGCTGGGCCTGGAGCAGCCGTCGCGCTGGCCGTCGTACGCCTGGGTGGCGCGGCATGTGGCGAAGGGCGAGGTGGTCGTCTCCGACGGGCACTTCGCCCCGCGCTCCCTCCCGGGGTACGGGGCGAACCTCGCCGCGCCGGTGTGGCCCGACCCCGCGCTGGACGAGCGGGAGCGGGAGCGCCGGCTCGCCGACGTCCGCGCGTACCTCTCCCCCGACTCGACCGGCGCCCGGCGCACGGCGATCGCCCGGCGCTACCACGCGCGTTGGCTGCTGCTGACGCGCTGGAAGAAGGTCCCGGAGGAGGCGGTCGTGGTGGCCTGGAGCCGGGAGACGGGGGAGGTGCTGGCGCGGATCGGCGCCCGGGAGGGGGTTACTCGATGACGAGGTCGACGTCGATGTTGCCGCGGGTGGCGTTGGAGTAGGGGCAGACCTGGTGGGCCTGGTCGACCAGCTTGCGGCCGGTCGCCTCGTCGAGGGTGTCGGGCAGCTCGACGCGCAGGGTGACCTTGAGGCCGAAGCCCTCGCCCTGCTTGCCGATGCCGACCTCGGCGGTGACGGCGGCCTCGGAGACGTCGACCTTGGCCTGACGGCCGACGAGGCCGAGCGCGCTGCCGAAGCAGGCCGCGTACCCGGCGGCGAACAGCTGCTCCGGGTTGGTGCCCTCGCCGTTGCCGCCCAGCTCCACCGGCGGGGCCAGCTTGACGTCGATACGGCCGTCGTTGGAGACGGCGCGACCGTCGCGGCCGTGGGTGGCGGTGGCGACTGCGGTGTAGAGCGCGTCCATGGAGAACCATCCCTCTCGTAGGTCGTGACGGACGCCGGGGCGTCCGTGACTGAGCGGTCCGCCCCGTTCCGTCCCGGGGCCGCCGCATGCCCATAAGTAGAGCACGCAATTGAATTGCGTGCAACTGAATGACGCACAGGGGAGCTACCCTGGAGGCATGACGACCACGCCCACGGCCGACTGGCTCCGCCTCAACCAGCAGATCTGCTTCTCCCTGAACGCGGCCTCGCGCGCCTTCGGCGGCGTCTACCGCGTGGTGCTCAAGGACCTGGGCCTCACCTATCCGCAGTACCTGGTGATGCTGGTGCTGTGGGAGCAGGGCGAACTGCCCGTGAAGCGGCTCGGCGAGCATCTGCGCCTGGACTCCGGCACCCTGTCGCCGCTGCTCAAGCGGCTGGAGGCGGCCGGTCTCGTGCGCCGGGAGCGCAGCGCCCGCGACGAGCGGTCGGTGGAGGTGCGGCTGACGGAGGAGGGCGAGGCCCTGCGCGAGCGGGCGCTCGAGGTGCCGCGCCGGATCGCCGCGGCCACCGGGTTCGACGTGGAGGAGATCCGCGACCTGCGGGAGCGCCTCGACCAGCTCACCTCCGCGCTGGACACGGCGGCACGGGAGGCGTGACCCCTCCCGCCCCCAGTGGGCCATATTCGTACTATTAGCTGACATTCATCATGGGTATGCGGCGTATCTCCGTCCGCATACCCTTTGTCCGTCCTACGATCCGCGGTGACGAGCAGTGAACCGGCCCGCGGTCGTCACCGTCTTCCGCCACGGGCCCGCACCTCCCGCCCCACGGGATCTGCCGACCATCCCTCCGACCCGGACCGTGGCCCCATGCACCCAGCGCCCCCGCCCCCCGCGCCCGACCCGCAGGTCGCCGTGGTCGTCATCGGCTACGACGACGCCGCCCATGTGACGACCGCCGTCCGCTCGGCGCTGGCCCAGGGTCCCGTCGTGCGGGAGGTCGTCGCGGTCGACGACTGCTCGACCGACGACAGCCCGGCCCGGCTCGCCGCGCTCGCCGCGGCCGAGCCACGGCTGGAGGTGGTGCGGCGCCGGGTCAACAGCGGCGGCTGCGGCAGCCCCCGCAACACCGGCCTGGACCGGGTGACCGCGCCGTATGTGATGTTCCTGGACAGCGACGACGTCCTCCCGCCCGGCGCCGCCGACGCCCTGCTCGCGGCGGCCACGAGCGCCGATGCCCAGGTCGCGGGCGGCCTCTGCGTCCGCCGGGAGCTGCCCGAGGGGCGTGAGGTGCCCTGGGAGCCGTCGCTGTACGCCGCGCACGCCGTGTTCGAGCGCCCCGCGCAGCGCCCCCGTCTGGTCCACGACACCCTCTGCGTGAACAAGCTCTACCGCACCGACTTCCTGCGCGCCCACGGCATCCGCTTCCCCGAGGGCCGCTTCCCCTACGAGGACTTCGTCTTCACCGCGCGCGTCCTCGCCGCCCGCCCCCGTGTCGCCGTCGTCCCCGACCGGGTCTACGTCTGGCATGTGCGCCGGGCGGCGGGCCGGCTGTCGATCTCCCTGGACCGCGCGGACGTCTCCAACTGGCGGGCCCGCACCGAGGCGAGCCGGCTCGCCCACGAGATCCTGCTCGGCTCCGGGCAGAAGGAGCTGGCCCGGGCAGCCCGCGCCAAGTTCCTCGACCACGAGCTGCGGATGTACGCCCGTGAACTGGTCCTGCGCGACGCCCGCTACCGGCGCGACTGGTGGGCGCACACGCGGGCGTACCTCGCGGAGTACGACGCCTCGGACTGGGCGCACAACCCGACCGCGCCCGGACGCCTCATCGGGCGGATCGTCCTGGCCTCCCCCGAGCCGCTCGACCTGCCCCGCCTGCGCGACCTCGCCTCCCGTCCCGCCCGGTTGCTGCCGCCGTACGCCCGGGCCGCCGACGGCACCCCCGTCTGGTCGGCCGGGCTGCCCCAGGTCACCCTGGAACCGCTGCTGACCCGGCCCGTCCACGTCCTCCCGCTCGCCGTGGACGCGGAGCTGCGCACCCGCGCCCGTACCGCCGTCCTGCGGCTGCTCCTGCACGAGATGTACGGGCGGCTGGCGCGGGCCGGGCCCGAGTCGCTGGAGGTGGAGTGGCGGTGCCGGGAGACGGGGCGCACGGCGGGAGCGCCCACGGTGGTACCGCCGGAGCCGGACGGGGAGTCCTGGCGGGCCGCGATCCCGGTGCGCTGGGGCGCGTTCGGCACCGGCACCTGGGACCTGCGGGTGCGCCTCCGCTTCCGGGAGGGCGCCGAGCGCGAGGTCACCGCGCACGCCGTCACCGGCACCGGGGCGCTGCGCCGCCGCGCGGTCCTCGGCGCCGGGCACGGCCTGGTCCTCGTCCAGCCCTACGCCACCCACTCCGGGGCGCTCGCCGTCCGCGTCGCCCCGGGACCGCGCGGAGTCCTGTCCGTGGTACGCGGCAGGCTCCGGCGCCTGCTTCACTGACAGTGACACCGACCGAGCACGAGCACTGGCCACTGATGAGGGGACGGCCGTACATGACCTGGCTGATCACCGGCGGCGCCGGTTACATCGGAGCACACGTGGTTCGGGCGATGACCCGGGCGGGCGAGCGTGCCGTGGTGTACGACGACCTGTCCACCGGCATCGCCGACCGGGTGCCCGACGGCGTCCCGCTGGTCGTCGGCTCCACCCTGGACCGCGAGCGCGTCGCCCGCGCCCTCGCCGCCCACCGGATCACCGGCGTGGTCCATCTGGCGGCGAAGAAGCAGGTCGGCGAGTCGGTCGACCGGCCGCTGCTGTACTACCGGGAGAACGTCGAGGGGCTGCGCGTCCTCCTGGAGGCGGTCACGGCCACCTCCCATGTGCGCTCCTTCGTCTTCTCCTCCTCGGCGGCCGTCTACGGCATGCCGGACGTCGACCTGGTGACCGAGGAGACGCCGTGCGCGCCGATCTCGCCGTACGGCGAGACCAAGCTGGCGGGCGAGTGGCTGGTCCGGGCGACGGGCCGGGCCACGGGCCTGTCCACCGCGTCGCTGCGGTACTTCAACGTGGCGGGCGCGGCCGCGCCGGAACTCGCCGACACCGGCGTCTTCAACATCGTCCCGATGGTGTTCGAGAAGCTGACGCAGGGCGAGGCCCCGCGCATCTTCGGCGACGACTACCCGACCCCGGACGGCACCTGCGTCCGCGACTACATCCATGTGGTCGACCTCGCGGAGGCCCATGTCGCCGCCGCCCGCGCGCTCCAGTCCTCGCCCGGCCACTCCCTCACCCTCGACATCGGCCGGGGCGAGGGTGTGTCGGTGCGCGAGATGATCGACCTCATCAACGCCGTCACCGGCTACGACCGTCCTCCGACGGTCACCCCGCGCCGCCCCGGCGACCCGGCCCGCGTGGTCGCCTCCGCCGACCGCATCGCCACCGAGCTGGGCTGGAAGGCGAAGTACGACGTCCGGGACATGGTCACGTCGGCCTGGGAGGGCTGGGTGCGCACGCACCCCGGGGCCGCCCGCGACTGAGCGCGCGCGGTCGGACGGTCAGAGGGCCTTGAGGGCCGCCGCGGTCGCCCGTGACAGGGCGTCGAGGTGGCCCTTCGGCAGCTTCGGGCTGCGCACGACCACCGAGCGCCAGTACAGGGGCCCGGAGATCAGATCGAGGGCCAGCTCCTGGTCGAGGCCCGCCCGGACCTCCCCGCGCTGTTCGGCGGCGCGCACGATCGTGCTGGCGACGCTCGCCTGGCCGTCGCGCAGCGCCTTCTGCACGGCCTCGGCGATCTCCGGACTGCGGGCCGCCTCGGCCTGCAGATCGGGGAGGATCTGCGAGGCCAGCGGATGCCGCAGCGCCCGCGCGGTCACCTCGTAGAGCAGCCGCAGATCGCCCTCCAGGCTCCCGGTGTCCGGGACCGGCAGGCCCATCACCGCGACCGCCGACACCACGTCGAGCACCAGGTGCAGCTTGGAACGCCAGCGCCGGTAGACGGCCGTCTTGCCGACGCCGGCGCGGCGCGCGATGCCCTCGATCGACATACGGGCGTAGCCGACGGCCGCGAGTTCCTCGAAGACGGCCGCCCGGATCGCCTCGGTCACGTCCTCCCGGAGCACGGCCGCCCCCGCGGGGGCCCGGCGGCGCGGCGGCGTCGAGGACTGATCGGCGTCGGTGCTCATACGGACCAGCATAGGGCGTCACGACGGGACGGTTGCGTTCCGACGTCGAATCGCCGTACGCTCCCGTTGCGACGATACGGTCCCGTCCCGACGTCTCGTCCGACGCTCTCGTCCCGACGTGACTCTCACGCGATTCGCCCCAGGAACCCCAGTGAAAGCAGCGGATGTGACTCAAGCCCTGCACACACCGCCCCGGACGCCCGAGGCGCCGCCCGAGGCCGACCTCGCGGCCCTGGCCGCCCGGCACGGGCTGTCCGTGAGCGGCGCCCGCCCCTCGCTGCCGCGGTACGTCCGCCAGTTGTGGGCGCGCCGGCACTTCATCGCGGCGTTCTCCACCGCCAAGCTCACCGCCCAGTACAGCCAGGCGAAGCTGGGACAGGTCTGGCAGGTGCTGACGCCACTGCTGAACGCGGCGGTGTACTACCTGATCTTCGGCAAGCTGATGGGCACCAGCCGGGGCGTGCCGGACTTCGTACCCTTCCTGGTCACGGGGGTGTTCGTGTGGACGTTCACCCAGAGCTCGATCATGGCGGGCACCCGCGCGATATCCGGCAACCTGGGCCTCGTCCGCGCCCTGCACTTCCCCCGGGCCGCGCTGCCGATCTCGTTCTGCCTCCAGCAGCTCCAGCAGCTGCTGTTCTCGATGGCGGCACTGGTCGTGATCCTGCTCTGCTTCGGCGTCCCGGTCGCCGCCTCCTGGCTGCTGGCCGTCCCGGCGCTGGTGCTGCAGTTCGCCTTCAACGCCGGTGTCTCCCTGATCGTCGCCCGGCTCGGCGCCAAGACCCCGGACCTCGCCCAGTTGATGCCGTTCGTGCTGCGGACGTGGATGTACGCGTCCGGCGTGATGTTCAGCATCAGCCACATCATGAGCAAGCACACGGACGCGCCCTCCTGGCTGACCTCCGTCCTGCAGGCCAACCCGGCCGCCGTCTACATCGACCTGATGCGCTTCGCCCTGATCGACAGCTTCCGGGGGAGCCAGCTCCCGCCGCACGTCTGGGCGATCGCGGCCGGCTGGGCCCTGCTCGCCGGCGTCGGCGGTTTCATCTACTTCTGGAAGGCCGAGGAGACGTACGGACGTGGCTGAGCACAGCGAGAAGATCCCCACCGTCGTCGCCGACGGCGTCGACATCGTCTACCGGGTCAACGGCACGGGCGCGGGCCGCGGTTCGGCCACCGCCGCGCTCAACCGCATCCTGCGCCGCGGCCGGGCCGAGAAGGCGGCGGGCGTGCGTACGGTGCACGCCGTGCGGAACGTTTCCTTCGCCGCGTACCGGGGCGAGGCCATCGGCCTCATCGGCACCAACGGCTCGGGCAAGTCCACCCTGCTCAAGGCCGTCGCCGGGCTGCTCCCGGTGGAGAACGGCCGTATCTACACCGACGGCCAGCCCTCCCTCCTGGGCGTCAACGCGGCCCTGATGAACGACCTGACCGGGGAGCGCAACGTCCACCTCGGCGGACTCGCGATGGGCATGTCCCGCGAGCAGATCAAGGAGCGCTACCAGGAGATCGTCGACTTCTCCGGCATCAACGAGAAGGGCGACTTCATCACGCTGCCCATGCGCACCTACTCCTCGGGCATGGCGGCCCGGCTGCGGTTCTCCATCGCCGCCGCCAAGGACCACGACGTGCTGCTGATCGACGAGGCACTGGCGACCGGCGACCGCTCCTTCCAGAAGCGCTCCGAGGCCCGTATCCGCGAGCTGCGCCGGCACGCCGGCACGGTGTTCCTGGTCAGCCACAACAACAAGTCGATCCGCGACACCTGCGAGCGCGTGCTGTGGCTGGAGCGGGGCGAGCTGCGCATGGACGGGCCGACCGGCGAGGTGCTGAAGGAGTACGAGGCGTTCACCGGCGACAAGAGCGACAAGACCGCGAAGGCGGCCAAGCCCCCCAGGCCGGAGCCGAAGCCCCGGACGGCGGCCCCGGTTCCCTCGTGAGGCGCAGCATGGGCTCACCCTTTCGTCCTATAAGTGCCACTATGGCCGAGCAGGGTCGCCCACAGCGCTGACGAAGGTGAAGGAGTCGTCGCATGCCCGAGCTCAGCGTCGTCGTCCACGGGCCGAACACGCAGGACCGGCTGACCGGGCTCCTGGACTCCCTCGCGGGCCACCCCCACGGCGACGTGGAGGTGGTCGTCGCCGCCGTCGGCCCCTGGGCGCAGGAGACGGCCGGGCGGCACGCCGCGGACCTGCTGGTGGTGCCGCTGCCGGAGGGCACCGGCGACGCGGCGGCCCGCGCGGCGGGGGCGGCCCGTGCCTCCGGCCGCTGGCTGCACTTCACGCACTCCGTGGACGGCCTGCCCGCGGGCGCCCCCCGCCTGGTCGCCGAACGGGTCGCGCAACTGCCGGACGAGGTGGACGTCCTCCTCCTCGACCACATCCGCTCCACCTGGGAGACCACCGGTCTGCCCTCCTCCGACGGGCGCCTGCTCGCCCGCACGGGCCGTTCCCCCCGCCTCCTGGACGACGTCGCCCGCAGCGCGCTGCGCGTCACCCCACTGCTGGGCAACCGTGTCCTGCGCGCCTCCTTCTGGCGGGCCCACGAGCAGCGGCTCACCGCCTCCGACGAACCGTTCGCGGCCTGCGCCGCGCTGCTGCTCGCCGACCGGATCGCGGCCTGGGACCAGGTGGCGTACCGGCATCACGTACTGCGCCCGGAGAGCCTGCCCCCGGCCACCCCGGAGGACCACTACGCCCTCGTCGAGCGGTACACGGCACTTCTGGACCTCGCGCGCGAGCGCGCCGCCACCCGGCCCGAAGCGGCGGCCCAGGTGCCGTACGCGGTGCTGTACGACGTCATGGTCCGCACCTGTCTGCGGACCTTCGCCCGCACCGCGCTGCCGGACCCCGTGGCCCGGGAGTTCTTCCGCCGCGCCGCCGACGCGGCCGTGCGGTACCGGCCGCCCGAGTACCGCCGCCCCTCCGGCCCGGAGGGCATGCGCCGCACCCTGCTGGAGGAGAACGCGTACGGCAGATACCGGGCCTTCCAGGCCGCGAACCGGGCCCGCCGCACCACCCGGGCGGCCGTCCGGAGCACGCGGCGCCGGGTCGCGGGCGCGCTCGGCGACCGGCGCTACCGGGCGTCCCTGTCCCGGCCGGTCGACCCGGGCCTCGCGGTGTTCGCCGCGTACTGGTACCGGGGCGTGGCCTGCAACCCGGCGGCGATCGCGGCCAAGCTGACCGAACTCGCCCCGCAGATCCACCCGGTGTGGGTGGTCACCCCGGAGAACGCGGCGCTGCTGCCCCCGCACACCGACCACGTTCTCCCCGGCACCCCCCGCTACCGCGAGGTGCTGGCGACGGCCAAGTACCTGGTCAACAACGTCAACTTCCCGAACGCGATCGTGAAGCGCCCGGACGCCGTCCATCTGCAGACCCACCACGGCACCCCTCTCAAGCGCATGGGCGTCGACCAGATGGAGTTCCCGGCGGCGGCCAAGGGGCTCGACTTCCAGGCGCTGCTGTCCCGGATCGACAAGTGGGACCTCAGCGTCTCCGCGAACAGCCACTCCACCCGGATGTGGGAGCGCGCCTACCCGTCCCGGTTCGTCTCGCTCGACCACGGCTATCCGCGCAACGACGTCTACTACCGGGCCACGGCGGCCGACATCCGGGCGGTCCGCGACCGCCTGGGGATCGCGCCGGAGCGCCGGGCGATCCTGTACGCCCCCACCCACCGCGACTACGAGGCCGGGTGGACCCCCCGCCTCGACCTCGCCACCCTGGCCGACCAGCTGGGCGAGGACACGGTCCTGCTGGTGCGCGGCCACTACTTCTACGACGGCACACCGTCCCCGCTGACCGCCCTGCGCCGCACAGGCCGGATCATCGACGTCTCCTCCTACGACCCGGTCGAGGACCTGGCGCTGGCCGCGGACGCGCTGGTCACGGACTACTCGTCGATCATGTTCGACTACGCCAACCTCGACCGCCCGATCGTCGTGTACGCCGACGACTGGGAGACGTACCGCTCCACCCGCGGCGTCTACTTCGACCTGCTGGCCGAGCCGCCGGGCCAGGTGGCCCGCACCCAGCGGGAACTCACCGAGATCCTCACCACCGAGGCCTGGCAGGACGAGGGCGCCGCGAAGGCGCGGGCCGCGTTCCGCCGCCGCTTCTGCGAGTACGACGACGGGCACGCCGCCGAGCGGGTGGTGCGCCGGGTCTTCCTCGGCGAGAGCGAGGACGCCCTGCCGCCGGTGGTCCCGCTGGAGGACCGCACTCCTGCGCCGAGCCCCCGGGAGGCCGTATGACTCCGGACGTCACGGTGACGGTCATCGTCTACAACGACGCCGACCGTCTCCCCCGGGCCGTGGAGTCGGTGCGCCGGCAGACCCACGGCAATATCGAGATCATCATCAGCGACGACCACTCGACCGACGGTACGCCGTTCGTGGCTCGGGAGTTCGCGGCCCGCGACCCCCGCGTCCGGCATCTGCGGCTGCCGGAGAACAGCGGCGGGTGCAGTGCCCCGCGCAACCGCGCCCTGGACATCGCGACCGCCCCGTACGTGATGTTCCTGGACAGCGACGACGAACTCACCGAGGACGCCGTGGAGCTGCTGCTCGCGGCCCACCGGGAACGGGAGATCGACTTCGCGATGGGCGCGGTCGTCCGGGTCCGCGAGGACAGCGGCCGCCGCACCCGGTGGATGCCGCACCTGGTCGCCGAGCGGCGCACGGTCCTCGGCATCGAGTCCGAGCCCCGGCTGCTCTTCGAGCACCTGTCGACCAGCAAGATGTACGCGCGCGCCTTCCTGGACCGGCACGACCTGCGGTTCCCGGAGGGCATCCACTACGAGGACCAGCTGTTCTCCACCCAGGCGTACTGCCTGGCCAAGGAGTTCAGGATCATCCCGGAGCCGGTGTACCGCTGGCACATCGCGCCCTTCGCGGCGGCGGACACGGCGTCCATCTCCAACCAGCGCGACCGGCTGGAGAACGTCCGCGACCGGGTCGCCGTCCAGCGGCTCATCGACGGCTTCCTCACCGAGAGCGGGCACGGCAGCCTGCGCGAGGACAAGGACTACAAGTTCCTCAAGCACGACTTCCGTATGTACGCGGGCGATCTGCCCTACCGCGACGACCCCTGGCTGGCCTCGTTCGCCGACCTCGTGAACCCCTACCTCGACACCCTGTCCCCGGCGGCCTACGCCCGTCTGCCCCGGCCGGAGCGCGTGGTGCTGCAACTGGTCCGTGAGCGCCGCTTCCCCGAGGCCCGGCCGGCGGCCCGCGGCCTGGGCCACGGGGTGGCGCCGCGCCAGGTCGTCCCGGACGCCGACGGACGCACCTACTGGGGCGCCGCCGTCCCCACCGACGAGCGGGCCCGCCGCGAACTGGACGTCACCGACCTGGAACTGGACACCCGTCCTTTCCGCAGCGCCCTGCTCCGCCACGAGATCACCGAACTGACCCGCGGCCCGGGCGCCTCGATCGACCTGGCCGTCCGGACCTACGACCCGGGGCTGCGGCTGCCCGTGGGCCCGCTCCGGGCGAGCCTCGTCGTCGCGCCCGGCCGACGCCGTCTGAAGGTGCCCTTCCGGCTCACCCCGGTCCGCCCCGGCGTCTTCGAGGGCCGCGTCCATCTGGACCTGACGGCGGCGCCGGTCCCCCGCCACGGCTTCGCGGGCGTACGGCACCCCCTGCTCCGTATCGAGCACCAGGGCCTTGCCCACTCCGCCGTCCTGCTGGCCCCCCTGTCCTTCCCCGTCCTCACCGCCCGCATCGCCCACCACTCGGGCACGGCCCCGCACCGGGTGACCGTCGAGCCGGAGAACCGCGGCCCGGGGCGGCTGCAGATCCGCTGGGAGCCGGTGGGCGTGACGGCCCGGCTGGTGCGCCCGGTGGTGCGGCGCCTCGACCGGCCGAGGGTGCGCCGGGCGGCCCGGCTGGTGCGGACCGTGCTGCGGTAGGTCAGCGGGCCGGGGGTGTCGTCACCTCGTACAGCACCTGCCCGTCCGGGCCGTCGGCCACCCTGCGCAGACCCTCGGCGGCCTGTCTCCCCCGGTCCACGACCCACCGCACCCCGTACGCGCGCACGATCCCCTGCCGTACCTCCGGTGGGGTGCCCGGCGCGAAGTACGTCCGGACGGCCGCCGCCCGCCGGTCCTCGTCCGGCAGGAAGAAGTCGGGGTAGCCGGGCGCCACGGTGTACGGGCCGTACGCCGGGATCTGGCGGGCGGGCAAGGTGCGGGCCATGACGACGTCCCCGTACCGCACCCAGGGGGTCAGCCAGTGGTACCCGGTCCACGGCTCCCGGTACCGCTGGGCGACCACGTCCGGCAGGGCGGTGCGCGGCACGACGTATCCGAGGGTGCCGGTCTGCGTCCACGCGCCGGTCAGCAGCGCCCCGGTCAGCAGGACCGCCCCGGCCGTACGCAGCGGGCCGGGCCGGGCACCGGCCACCGCGAGCGCGGCGGCGAGCTGCGCCGGGATCAGCGCGGCCGGGAGCGCCCGGCCCCAGGAGTAGTGCCCGCTCAGCCAGCCCGCCGCGACGACCAGCGCGCCCAAGGCGAAGAACAGCACCAGCGGATCGAGCCGGTCCCGCCGCCACCGCGGCACGAGCGCCACGACCCCGAGCAGCACCAGCCAGTACCGCCCGAGCAGGTCCTCGTACAGGCCCCGGTGCACCGACTCCAGGTCGGCGCCCGCCCCGAACAGCGCGAAGAAGTCGTAGTACGGCCAGGCCCACAGGACCACCGCGCCGACGGCGAGCCCGCCCGCAAGCCGCGGCCACACGGCGCGCCCCGGTCGTCCGGCGGCGACCGTGGCGAGCGCGCCCAGCGAGGCGACCACCCCGGAGAACTGGTGGCAGAGCAGGATCACCGCCCACAGGACGCCGAGCCCCAGCCACACCCCCCAGCCGGCCCCGGCCCGCACCGCCCGCGCCAGCCACGCCCACAGATGGAAGGCCAGCCCGAGGGCGAACACGCTCGGATAGGACACCGTCAGCGCCAGCGAGTTCAGCCCCAGGAAGCCGCTCCACGCGAACAGGGACGTCCCCCACAGGAACACCAGGCACAGCAGGGCGAGCGCGGGGGCCGCCCGGTCGGCGCTCAGCGTGCGTACGTACCGCCAGACGCCGGTGACCAGCAGCGCCAGCCCCACCAGGGCGCCGATCCGCAGCACCACGAAGACCGAGAACCCGGTCAGCCTGGCCACACAGCCGAGGACCAGCATCCACGGCGAGTAGTAGGGGCTGGGCGTGTCCGCGTCGACCAGCGGATTGCCGGGATCGGCCAGGCTGTGGCGCAGACGTTCGACGGTGGCCGCGTGCATGCCGAGGTCCCCGGCCCACGGCAGCCGGACGATCACCAGGAGCAGCAGGGCGAGGACCAGCGCGCCGGCGGCCCCCGCGACGACCGCCGCCCTCGGCGGCGTGGCCCGGATCGTGCTCACATCGGCACTGTAATTCCCGTTTCGCCCGGTATGCGGGAGGCCGTGTGCGGGAGCGCCCCGGACCGGCGGGGTCCGGGGCGCTCCGGTGTGCGTCCGCCTCAGGCGGTGGGGCGGGTCAGGTGTGCGACCGCAGCAGCGTGCGCATGGTGCGCATCGCCACCGAGAGGTTCGCCAGGTCGAAGGAGTCCGAGCCGCGGATCTCCTCCAGCGTGGTGCGCGCCCGGCTCAGGATCGCGGCGTTCTTGCGCTCCCAGGCCTCGAAGCGCTGCTCGGGCGTCGCGGTGCCGTCGCCGACGGCCAGGACGTCCGAGGTCAGCGCCGCGTGGGCGGCGTACAGGTCCTCGCGGATGGAGGCCCGGGCCATGGACTGCCAGCGGTCGGACCGCGGCAGCTCGATGATCCGGTCCATCAGCTGGCTGATGTGCAGCCGGTCCGCGAGGTCGTAGTACACCTCGGCGACGTCCATCGGGTCCTTGCCCATGCGATCGGCCACCGAGACGATGTCGAGCGTCGGGAAGGCCGAGGAGAACCCGGCGACCCGCTGGGCCAGCTCGACGGGCACCCCGGCGTCGGTCAGCTCGTCGTGGATCTGCTGGTACCAGTCGAGGTCCGCGCCGCGCAGCAGCTTCGGCAGCTGCGACCACACCTGCTCCACCCGGTCGGCGAAGAAGTCGATGGTGTCGGCGAGCGCGAGCGGCTGCGGACGGTTGTTCAGCAGCCAGCGCGTGCCGCGCTCGACCAGGCGCCGCGAGTGCAGCCGGATCCGGGTCTGGACGGCCGCCTCGACCTTGTTGTCGAGGGCCTCGACCGCGTCCCACACCTCCGCCTGGCGGAAGATCGCGCGGGCCACGGTCTGCGCCCGGACGATCTCCTCCAGCGAGGCGCCGGTCTCCTCCCGCAGCCGGTGCAGATACGTCGTACCGCCCGTGTTGACCGTGTCGTTGACCAGCACGGTCGTGGTGATCTCACGCCGCAGCGGGTGGCTGACCAGGTGCTCGGGGAACCGCTCGCGCAGCGCCGTCGGGAAGTAGGCGTGCAGCAGGGTGCTGAGGTACGGGTCGTCCGGCAGCGTGGTGTGCAGCAGCTCGTCGGCGACCGTGATCTTGGTGTACGCCATCAGCACGGCCGTCTCCGGGCCGGTCAGACCGTGGTCGGAGTTCAGGCGCTCGCGGATCTGCCGGTCCGTGGGCAGGAACTCCAGCGCACGGTCCAGGTGGCCTTCCCTGACCAGGTGCTTCATGAAGCGCTGCTGGGCGTGGAGCATGGCACTGGACTGGGCGAGGGCGTTGGCGATCGCCGTGTTCTGCGCGTAGTTGTTGCGCAGGACCAGCCGGCCGACCTCGTCGGTCATCTCGGCGAGCAGCTTGTTGCGCTGCTTGACCGTCATGTCGCCGTCCGCGACCAGGCCGTTCAGCAGGATCTTGATGTTCACCTCGTGGTCGGAGGTGTCCACGCCCGCGCTGTTGTCGATGGCGTCGGTGTTGATCCGGCCGCCCTGGCGCGCGAACTCGATCCGGCCGAGCTGGGTCAGGCCCAGGTTGCCGCCCTCGCCGACGACCTTGACGCGCAGGTCGGCGCCGTCGACGCGGATGGGGTCGTTGGCCTTGTCGCCGACGTCGGCGTTCGACTCCGTGCTGGCCTTGACGTACGTGCCGATGCCGCCGTTCCACAGCAGGTCCACCGGGGCCTGGAGGATGGCCTTCATCAGCTCGGCCGGGGTCATCTTGGAGACCTTGCCCTCGATGCCGAGGGCCTCGCGGATGTGCGCGTTGACGCTGATGGCCTTGGCGCTGCGCGGGAAGACGCCACCGCCCGCCGACAGCAGCGAGGTGTCGTAGTCCTCCCAGCTGGAGCGCGGCAGCTCGAACAGGCGCCGGCGCTCGGCGTAGGAGGTCGCCGCGTCCGGGTTCGGGTCGATGAAGATGTGCCGGTGGTCGAAGGCGGCGACCAGCCGGATGTGCTCGCTGAGGAGCATGCCGTTGCCGAACACGTCACCGGACATGTCGCCGATGCCGACGACCGTGAAGTCCTCGGACTGCGTGTCCACGCCCAGCTCGCGGAAGTGCCGCTTGACGGACTCCCAGGCGCCGCGGGCGGTGATGCCCATGCCCTTGTGGTCGTAGCCGGCCGAACCGCCGGAGGCGAAGGCGTCCCCGAGCCAGAAGTTGTAGGACTCGGCGACCTCGTTGGCGATGTCGGAGAACTTCGCGGTGCCCTTGTCGGCGGCGACGACGAGATAGGTGTCGTCCTCGTCGTGCCGGACGACGTCCGCCGGGGGCACGACCTCGCCCGCCACCATGTTGTCGGTGATGTCGAGCAGCGCCGAGATGAACGTCCGGTAGCTGGCGATGCCCTCCGCCATCCAGGCGTCCCGGTCCACGGCCGGGTCGGGCAGCTGCTTGGCGACGAAGCCGCCCTTGGCGCCGACCGGCACGATCACGGTGTTCTTGACCATCTGCGCCTTGACCAGGCCGAGGATCTCCGTACGGAAGTCCTCACGCCGGTCGGACCAGCGCAGACCGCCGCGCGCGACCTTGCCGAAGCGCAGGTGCACGCCCTCGACACGCGGCGAGTACACCCAGATCTCGAACGCCGGGCGCGGCGCCGGAAGGTCCGGGATGGCCTGCGGGTCGAACTTCATGGAGACGTAGTCGTGCGGCTCGCCGTCGGCCGACCGCTGGAAGAAGTTGGTGCGCAGCGTCGCCTTGATGACGGTGAGGAAGGACCGCAGGATCCTGTCCTCGTCCAGGCTGGCCACCTGGTCCAGGGCCGCGTCCAGCTCCTCCAGCAGCGCGTCCACGATCTCGCGGCCCGCGCGCTGGCGGTCCGGCGACAGCCGCGCCTCGAACAGGGAGACGAGGAGCCGGGTGGTGTGGACGTTGTGCCGGAGGGTGTCCTCCATGTAGTCCTGCGAGAACGTCGACCCGGCCTGCCGCAGGTACTTGGCGTACGCCCGCAGCACCATCGCCTGCCGCCAGGTCAGCCCGGCGCTCAGCACGAGGGCGTTGAAGCCGTCGTTCTCGGCCTTGCCGGTCCAGGTGGCGGCGAACGCCTCGGAGAACCGTTCGCGCGCGTCGTCGCCCGCGTAGTCGCCGGCGGCGGCCTGGCTCGGCATCCGCAGGCCGAAGTCGTAGATCCAGGCGACGCTGCGGTCGGAGCAGCGCAGCTCGTAGGGCCGCTCGTCGACGACCTCGACGCCGAGCCGGCTGAGCACCGGCAGGACGGCGGACAGCGAGACGGCCGCGCCCTTGCGGTAGATCTTGAAGCGGCGTTCCTCGGGGGACGCGCCGACCGGCTCGTACAGGCTCAGCGAGAAGTTCCGCTCCTCGGTGAGCTGTTCCAGGTGGACGAGGTCGGCGACCGCGGAGCGCGGCCCGTGGTCGGCCTTGTAGCCCTCGGGGAAGGCGTTGCCGTAGCGGCGCAGCAGCTCGGCGGCGTGCTCCTCGCCGAGCTCGGCGTTGAGCGCGTCGGCGAAGCCGTCGGCCCAGGACCGCGCGGCCTCCACCAGCCGGGCCTCGATGCGCTCCCTGTCGGCCTCGGACAGCTGCGGCAGCTCGGTGCCCTGCGGGACGCGGACCACGAAGTGCAGCCGGGAGAGGATCGACTCGGTGTTCCAGGCGGTGAAGTCGACGCTGGTGCCGCCGAGCTCCTCCTTCAGGATGTCGATGATCCGCAGGCGCACACCGGTGGTGTAGCGGTCGCGGGGCAGGTAGACGAGGGCCGAGTAGTAGCGGCCGTACTCGTCCTGGCGCAGGTACAGCCGCAGCCGGCGGCGCTCCTGGAGGTAGAGGACCGAGGTGACGATGGTCCGCAGCTCGTCGACCGGGGTCTGGAACAGCTCGTCGCGCGGGTAGGTCTCCAGGATCTGGAGCAGGTCGCGTCCGTCGTGGCTGTGCGGGGAGAAGCCGGCGCCGCTGAGCACCTCGTCGACCTTGCGGCGGATCACGGGGACGCGGCGCACGGACTCGGTGTAGGCGGCCGAGGAGAACAGGCCGAGGAAGCGGCGCTCGCCGACGACCTCGCCGTTCTCGTCGAACTTCTTCACGCCGACGTAGTCCAGGTACGACGGCCGGTGGACGGTGGACCGGCTGTTCGCCTTGGTGAGGATCAGCAGCTTGTGCTCGCGCGCCTTGGCCCGGGCGTCGGCGGGCAGCCGCTCGAAGGAGGGGCTGACGGGGTGGGCGTCGCTCTCGGAGTGGTGCGGGTCCGAGCGCAGTATGCCCAGCCCGGTGCCCGGCACGGCGGCCAGTGAGTCGTCCTGGCGCAGCTCGTACTCGCGGTAGCCGAGGAAGGTGAAGTGGTCGTCGGCCAGCCAGCGCAGCAGCTCGCGGGCCTCCTCGATCTCCTGCTCGCGCAGGTCGGAGTGAGGCTCGCCGGGCAGTTCGTCGGCCATGCGCAGGGCCGCGTCCCGCATCTTGCTCCAGTCCTCGACGGCCTCGCGGACGTCGGACAGGACGCGCAGCAGGTCGGCGGTGATCTGCTTGAGGTCGCCGCGGTCCGTCTCCCGGTCGATCTCGACGTGGATCCAGGACTCGATGTGCGTGTCGTGCGGCAGGTCTCCGGCGGGCGCCGAGGGCAGCACCTCGATGAGCTTGCCGGTCAGGTCGCGGCGGACGGTGACCTGGGGGTGGATGACCACATGGATCCCCCGCCCCTGCCGGGTGAGCTCGTTGGTCACGGAGTCCACGAGGAACGGCATGTCGTCGGTGACGACCTCGACGACGGAGTGGCTGCAGGTCCAGCCGTTCTCCTCGACCGTCGGCGTGTGGACCCGGACGTTGGCCGTGCCCTGCGGGCGGTTCTCGGCCAGCCGGTAGTGCGAGAAAGCGGCTCCGAAGACGTCGACCGGGTCGCGGTCGAGCAGGTCCTCCGGGGCGGTGTGCAGGTAGTAGCGCTGGAGGAACGAGAGCACCGTGTCGTGGTCCGGGGTGCCGGAACCGCCCTCGCTCTTGGTCCCGGTCGGTAGGTGCCCCCCGACCGGGCTGTTCTCAGCTACCCGGGCGGCCCGTTCGAGCAGCTCGGCCTTGGCTTCGTCCAGCTTGGTCTGCATTGTCCTCTGGCTCCTGTCGCGCGCCGTTGCGTGACGTTGAAGGAAGTACGGTCTCTTCCCCTCCGGCACATCGCCGCGACGCGGGGTGTCCGGTCTGCTTCGACGCTATGCCGAGAGGTGAGATGAGCGGGGGTATATGAGCCATTCTTGAGCTGCCCAAGGGGTGTGACGCCGCTCTCTGCGGCACCCGGGCCCGGGGGACCGATCGCGTCCCGGGGGTCCGTACACCCCCCTCCCGCCCGCGAAGACCAGCGAGCGCCGCCCGGTCACGGATGTCCTCCGTGGTCGCCGGGCGCGGGGCAGGGGCTTCGTCGCCCCCGCGAGCTATCGCGCTGATCACGCCACCCAGGCTATCGCCCCGCACAGGGGGCCCGTCATGAGCCGTATGTGTACAAAACCGGGGGGTGAACTTTGACGTTCTGCACAGGGGCGAACGAGGCGGGCGGGGCGTAACTGGCGGCGCGGGACACCCGGGGGCAGCCTGGTGAGCAGACGCGGCGGCACCGGAGCCGGGGACGGCACCGGAATCAGGCCGTCCGTACGCGCCCCGTGTCCGAAAACAGCGGTCGCCTCCTCGCCGCACGGTCTTGTCACGTCCGCCGCGCGGCGGCACGTTGCCCACAGGCCGGCCGGACGCAGCCGACGGCCCGGCAAGGAGAGGAGCCCCCGAGATGACCACGAAGATCCTCATCGTCACCGGCGACGCCGCGGAGTCGCTGGAGGTCCTCTACCCCTATCAGCGCCTGCGCGAGGAGGGCTATGAGGTGCACATCGCGGCGCCCTCCCGCAAGAAGCTGCAGTTCGTCGTGCACGACTTCGAACCGGGCTTCGACACGTACACCGAGAAACCCGGATACACCTGGCCGGCCGACCTCGCCTTCTCCGAGGTCGACCCGGGCGCCTACGCGGCCGTCGTGATCCCCGGCGGCCGGGCCCCCGAGTATCTGCGCAACGACCCGGAGCTGCGCAAGATCCTCAAGTCGTTCTTCGACTCCGACAAGCCGGTCGCGCAGATCTGCCACGGCCCGCTGCTCACGGCCGCGGTCGACAGCCTGAGCGGGCGCCGGGTCACGGCCTATCCGGCCCTGGAACTGGACATGCAGGCCGCGGGCGCCACCTTCCAGGACACCGAGGCCGTCGTCGACGGCACCCTGGTCTCGTCCCGCGCCTGGCCGGACCACCCGGCCTGGATGCGCGAGTTCCTGACCGTGCTGCGGGCGAAGGCACCGGTGAGCTGAGGCCGGTCACCGCTCCGGGGCGGAGCGGACAGCGGGTGCGCCCCAGACGGCCGGCGCTCCGGGGTCGGGGCGAACACCGGGTCCGCCTCAGGCGGACGGCCGCTCCGGAAGCGGGGCCGGCACCAGGTGCGCCCCAGGCGTCCGTCCGCTCCGGGTGCGGGGCCGGCACCGGGTCCGCCTCAAGCGTCCGGCCGCTCCGGGGCGGGGCGAACACCGGGTCGCCTCAGGCGGCCAGCCGCTCCGCCTCCGCGACGGCTTCCGCCAGCGTGTCCACGACCGGGACGCCGACCGTCTCCAGGCTCGCCCGGCTGTGCGAGCCGCCGGTGTAGAGCACGGCACGCGCGCCCACGTGCAGCGCGGCCACCGCGTCGTCGGCGGCGTCCCCGATCACCACCGTGCGCGAGGGGTCCACGCCCGCCAGCGCCTCGACATGCCGCACCATGTGCTCGGCCTTGCTGCCCCCGGACGGCCCGACCCGCCCGTCGACCCGCAGGAAGTGCCCCTCGATCCCGAACCGCCGCACCAGCGGCACCAGCTCGTCGTGCACGTACATGCTGAGGATCGACTGGCTGCGCCCCGCCGACCGCCAGCCCGACAGCAGCTCCGCCACGCCCTCGGTGAGCCCGCACGCCACCCGGTGCTCGGCGTAGTAGCGGTGGAAGGTCTCGTCCATGACCTCCCACTCGGCGTCCGTGGGCAGCCGGCCGAGCAGCCGCTCGTAGAACCTCGGCACCGGCACGCAGTACATGGCCCGGTACTGCTCCATCGTGATCGGGGCCAGCCCCAGCTCACCGAACGCCGCGTTCGTCGCCCCGATGATCGCGTCGTTGTCGTGGAACAGCGTCCCGTTCCAGTCCCAGACGATGTGCGCCCCTGCCTGCTTCCCCATGCCGAAAACCGTACCCGGCCCCACCGACAATCAGCAGAGGGCCAGGTCAGTCCGGCTGCCCGACCAGGTTCGGGATCTCCTGCGTGGCGTACCAGAGCAGCTCGTGGTCCTCCGCGCCGTCCACGACGAACTGGGCGTCGTCGTCCCCGCCGTCCGCCGCCTCCAGCGCCTCCGCCGCGGCCGTCACATCGGCCTCGGCGTCGTCGGCGTCCACATGCACGGCGGCTGCCTTGGCCAGCCGCACGCTCCCGGTCACCCGCACCTCGCCCAGCGCCGACGGGTCCAGGCCCCGGTCCGGGTCGGCGACGGCCGTCTTGTCGGGCACGTCCATGGCGACCACGACCCGGCGCCGGCGCGCACCGGGGTCGGCGGCGAGCAGCCGCAGCGAGGCCGCCGCGGCGCGGTTCAGCGCGGCGTACTCCAGCTCCTCGATGTCGTCGGAGAGATACCACTCGCGCAGCGCCGGGGTCACCGCGTAGGCGACGAGATCGGTCCCCAGATCACCCGTCTTGTACGCCTCGGCGAGGCCCGGGAGGGTCAGGGGGACGTAGACGCGCATGACTGACCGCTTTCTCGTACTCGCTCGTGCACAGGGGCTCCGCGGGTCCCGGTCCGATCGTCCGGCGCCCGCCCGGGACGGCCTACAGGATACGTGCGGGCGTCCCCTTTCGAGTCCCCGTCGCCCCGTCCGCCCGCGTCCACTCCGGTCCGGCGATTCACCCGGTGCCGCCCCGCAGGCGCGGGCCCGCGCACCCCCTGATCACCCTGATAGGTGAATCTCCGACCCCCTCCGACCCGGCCTCCGGCTTCCTTGCCGCAGGTCCCCGCGACCCCGTACAAGATCAGCGAACGCGAAGTTACCGCCCGGTATACGCCGGGCCCGCCGAACGGGGACTCGATGAACAAGGTCATGACCAGGGCCCAGCACCGCCCCGGCGGCAGCCGCCCTCCGGCCCGCCGTGACACCCGCCGTCCGGCCGGCGCCCCGCCCCGCACACCGAGCGGCGGCACCTCTCGTACGACGTCCCCGGGCGGCCGCCCTCCGGGCTCCCCGGGCAGCACGTCCCGGCTGTCCCGGACCCGCCCCGCGGACACCCGCCCGGCCCCCTCGGCGGCCCCTGCACGGGTGCCGCTCCCCCGTCCCACGGACGTCTTCGCCGACCGGCTGGTCCTGGTGCTGAGCGGTCAGCGCCCCGTGCACTCGATGCTCCGCCATGTCGCGGGCCGGGCCTACGACGACCTCGCCCGGCTCGCCGAACGCGGACCCCTGCGCACCCGGGGCGCCCGTCCGGTCGTCCGGGACCTCGGCTGGTTCGAGCCCCGACCGGGCGCCGTCGAGGTCTTCGCCCGCATCGGCGCCGGCGACCAGCTGCGCGCCATGGCGTTCCGCCTGGAACAGGGCACCGACCTGCGCTGGCGCTGCACGGCCGTGGAGCTGGGAGGGCAGCGGGCGACTCATGGGGCTCGCGGGGAGGACGGCTGACGGGGTACGGCGAAGGGCCGGGCCCCCGAAGGAAGCCCGGCCCTGTTCGACCGCTGTGGCCTGCGACGCGCTCGCGCGCGTCCCGGCTACTTCTTGCGCCGGCGTCCGCCGCGCGCCTGCTTGCGGCGCTCCGCGCGGGTGAGGCCGTCGGCCTCGGAACGCACCGGCTCGTCGCCGTTGGCGAAGTCGCCCTCGACGATGTCGCCCTCGCCGTCCACCTTGGGCGCGGTGAAGTGCAGCCGGTCCGGGCGGCGCGGTGCCTCCAGGCCCTTGGCGCGGATCTCCGGGCGCGCACCCGCCTGGGCGGGAACCGCGTCCTGCTTCTCCAGGTCGGCCACGGGCTTGGCGTCCTCGACCGGGACCTCCTCGACCTGCTGCTCGACCTGGACCTCCAGGTTGAACAGGTAGCCGACGGACTCCTCCTTGATGCCCTCCATCATGGCGGTGAACATGTCGAAGCCCTCGCGCTGGTACTCGACCAGCGGGTCCTTCTGCGCCATCGCGCGCAGGCCGATGCCCTCCTGGAGGTAGTCCATCTCGTAGAGGTGCTCGCGCCACTTGCGGTCCAGGACCGACAGGACGACCCGGCGCTCCAGCTCACGCATGATCTCGGAGCCGAGCTGGTCCTCACGGGCCTGGTACTGCTCGTGGATGTCGTCCTTGACGGACTCGGCGATGAAGTCCGCGGTGAGCCCGGCGCGGTCGCCCGCCGCCTCCTCCAGCTCCTCGACGGTGACCTTCACCGGGTAGAGCTGCTTGAAGGCGCCCCACAACCGGTCGAGGTCCCACTCCTCGGCGAAGCCCTCGGCGGTCTCCGCGGCGACATAGGCGTCGATGGTGTCGTCCATGAAGTGGTGCACCTGCTCGTGCAGGTCCTCACCCTCCAGGACGCGGCGGCGCTCGCCGTAGATGACCTCGCGCTGGCGGTTGAGGACCTCGTCGTACTTCAGGACGTTCTTACGCGTCTCGAAGTTCTGCGTCTCGACCTGCGACTGCGCGGAGGCGATCGCGCGGGTGACCATCTTGTTCTCGATCGGCACGTCGTCCGGGACGTTCGCCATGGACATCACGCGCTCGACCATCTGGGCCTTGAACAGGCGCATCAGGTCGTCGCCGAGGGAGAGGTAGAAGCGGGACTCGCCGGGGTCGCCCTGACGGCCGGAACGGCCGCGCAGCTGGTTGTCGATCCGGCGCGACTCGTGCCGCTCGGTGCCCAGGACGTAGAGGCCGCCGAGCTTCTCGACCTCTTCCTTCTCGGCCTTGACCGCCTGCTCGGCCCGCTCCAGGGCGGCCGGCAGATAGTGGGCCCACTCCTCGATGTGCTCCTCGGGGTCGAGGCCGCGCTGGCGCAGCTCGGCCTCGGCGAGGTCCTCGGGGTTGCCGCCGAGCTTGATGTCGGTACCACGGCCGGCCATGTTGGTGGCCACGGTCACGGCGCCCTTGCGGCCGGCCTGGGCGACGATGATCGCCTCACGGTCGTGCTGCTTGGCGTTGAGCACCTCGTGCTGCACACCGCGCTTGCTGAGCTGCTGCGACAGGTACTCGGACTTCTCGACCGACGTCGTGCCGACGAGGATCGGCTGGCCCTTCTCGTGCTTCTCGACGATGTCGTCGACGACCGCCTCGAACTTGGCGACCTCGGTGCGGTAGATCAGGTCGGACTGGTCCTTGCGGACCATCGGCCGGTTGGTCGGGATCGGGACGACGCCGAGCTTGTAGATCTGGTGGAACTCGGCGGCCTCGGTCATGGCCGTACCGGTCATGCCGGACAGGCCCGGCATCTCCTTGCCGTTGTGGTCGTGCCGCTTGTACAGGCGGAAGAAGTTCTGGAGGGTGATCGTGGCGAGCGTCTGGTTCTCGTCCTTGATCGGCACGCCCTCCTTGGCCTCGATGGCCTGGTGCATGCCCTCGTTGTAACGGCGGCCCGCGAGGATACGTCCGGTGTGCTCGTCGACGATCATGACCTCGTCGTCGATGATGACGTAGTCCTTGTCCTTCTTGAAGAGCTCCTTCGCCTTGATGGCGTTGTTCAGGTAGCCCACCAGAGGGGTGTTGACCGACTCGTAGAGGTTGTCGATGCCCAGCCAGTCCTCGACCTTGGCGACGCCGGACTCGTGGATGGCGACGGTGCGCTTCTTCTCGTCGACGTCGTAGTCGCCGGTCTCCTCGATGCCCTTGAGCGGCTGGCCGGCCTCGCCGCGCTTGAGGCGCGTGACCAGCTTGGCGAAGTCGCCGTACCACTTGGTGGCCTGGTCGGCCGGGCCGGAGATGATCAGCGGCGTACGGGCCTCGTCGATGAGGATCGAGTCGACCTCGTCCACGATGGCGAAGTTGTGGCCGCGCTGCACCAGCTCGTCCTTCGACCACGCCATGTTGTCGCGGAGGTAGTCGAAGCCGAACTCGTTGTTCGTGCCGTACGTGATGTCGCAGGCGTACTGCTCGCGGCGCTGGGCCGGCGTCATGTTGGCGAGGATGCAGCCGACGCTCAGGCCCAGGAACTTGTGGACGCGGCCCATCATCTCGGAGTCGCGCTCGGCCAGGTAGTCGTTGACCGTGATGAGGTGAACGCCCTTGCCGGACAGCGCGTTCAGGTACGCGGGGAGCGTGCCGACGAGCGTCTTGCCCTCACCGGTCTTCATCTCGGCCACATAGCCGAGGTGGAGCGCCGCGCCACCCATCATCTGCACGTCGTAGTGACGCTGGCCCAGGACGCGCTTGGCCGCCTCGCGCACGGTGGCGAAGGCCTCGGGCAGCAGGTCGTCCAGGGTCTCGCCGTCGGCGTAGCGCTGCTTGTACTCATCGGTGAGGGCCCGCAGCTCGGCGTCGGAGAGGTCGACGAAGTCCTCTTCGATGGAGTTGACCTGGTCCGCGATGCGGTGCAGCTTGCGCAGGATCTTGCCTTCGCCTGCACGCATGATCTTCGAGAGGACGGACACGGGGGTTGGTCTCCTTGCCGGTCGGGCCTGGGACGGTCGGTTTTCCTTCTGACGTGACTGAGCAACGGCCATCGTATGCGAGGACCCCGCCGCGCCGGGAGCCTGCCGCTGGCGCCGCGTCTCCGCCGCTTCGGATCGCCGTCAAAGGGACAACGGCCGGGGGTGGCTGATGGTGCCGCGTTCCGCCCGTGAATTGTGCCGAACGCGGTCACGCGCTCACTCCCCGCGGCGGGCTTCACGCTCGTCCGCAGGACACCGGATGGCGCGCGGCGGGCGCCGTTGAGGAGAATCGGCCGATGGAACCCGTCACGCTCACCACCGGCCGCCTCCTGCTGCGCACCGTCGGCCCCGGCGACACCGATGTCGTGTACGAGGCCGCCCAGGACCCCGACATCCAGCGCTGGACCACGATCCCCTCCCCCTATCTGCGCGAGCACGCCCACAGCTTCACCCACGAACTGGCACCGGACGGCTGGCGGAACGGCTCGATGTTCACCTGGGGTCTCTTCCTCCCCCGGGACGGCGACCTGGTGGGCATGATCGGCCTCACGATGCGTTCCATGAGCTCCGCCGAGATCGGCTACTGGGGTACCAAGGAGCACCGCGGCCACGGCTATGTCACCGAGGCGGTCCTCGCCGTGTCCCGCTGGGCCTTCGCCGATCTGCTGGTCGACCGCGTCGAGTGGCGCGCGGAGGCGGGCAACGGGCCCTCCCGCGCGGTGGCCGAGCGCGCCGGTTTCACCGTCGAGGGCACTCTGCGCTCCGCCCTGATCCACCAGGGCGTACGCCGCGACTGCTGGGTCGGCTCGCTGCTCCCCTCCGACCTGGGACTGCCGTCCACGGCCCCCTACCTTCCGGCGCGACGGCCGCCGTCGCCGTAAGCCCGCGCTGTCCAGAGCGAAGTCCCAGCTCAGGCCCGAGTGTCAGTGCCACGCCCTAAGGTGCGGACCATGACGACCCCGCGTCCCACCCTCCACCTCTCGGCCGACGAGGCCCGTCGTATCGTCCTCCGCGCGCAGGGCTTCCTCGGCGCCCCCGATCGCCGGGGCGGCGTCCGCGGCGTCCTGCGGCACCTGGGCGCGGTCCAGCTGGACACCATCTCCGTGCTGGCCCGCAGCCATGAGCTCGTCCCGTACGCCCGGCTGGGCGCGGTCGGCCGCAGGACGGTCGAGGCGGCCTACTGGACGGACACCCACGCCTTCGAGTACTGGTCGCACGCCGCGTGCATCCTGCCCGTGGAGGAGTGGCCGCACTTCGCGTTCCGCCGCCGCGCCTACCGCAGCCGCCCGCACTGGCACCACGACCTCCCCGAGGGCGCCTACGACCAGGTGATCAAGCAGCTCCGCGCGGAGGGCCCGCTGACCGCGACCGAGCTGGGCGGCGCCAAGCGGACCAGCGAGTGGTGGGACTGGTCGGGCGCGAAGGTCGCCGTCGAGCGCGCCCTGATGTACGGCGAGGTGGTCTGCGTCGAGCGCCGCGGCTGGAAGCGCCTGTACGACCTGGCCGAGCGCGCCATCCCCGCCTCCCTGCTGCACGACGAGCTGGACGACGCCGAGTGCCTGCGCCGCCTCGTCGGCCTCGCCGGTCAGGCGCTCGGGGTCGGCACGCGCACGGACATCGCCGACTACCACCGCCTCAAGGGCGAGCAGGTCGACGCCGTGATCGCCGACTCGGGGCTGGTGCCGGTCACGGTGGAGGGCTGGGCCAAGCCGGCCTGGGCCGACCCCGAGGCGCTCGCCACGCCGCCCCGCGGCCGCCACCGTACGACGCTGCTGTCGCCGTTCGACTCCCTGATCTGGGAGCGGGCGCGCACGGAGCGGATCTTCGGCTTCACGCACCGTCTGGAGGCGTACGTCCCCCGGCAGAAGCGGATCCACGGGTACTTCGCCATGCCGGTCCTGGCCGGCGGGCGACTGGTCGGCCGGGTCGATCCGGCCCGGGAGGGCCGCACGCTGGTGGCCAAGCAGGTGTCGCTGGCCGGTCCGAAGGCGGTACCGGCGGTGGCGCAGGCGCTTGCCGAGGCGGCGACCTGGGTCGACTGCACGGACGCGCGGGTGGAGCGCGTGGACGCCCCGGAGCTGCGCGAGCCGCTGGCCGTGGAGCTCGCGCGCCTGATGGCCTGAGTCCGGGGCTGTCCCCGGGCGGTAGGGGACAGCAGGGCTCAGCGGCGGTGCGGGCTCAGCGGATCTCGAGGATCTTCTCCCGCATCGCGTACACCACGGCCTCCATCCGGGAGTGCAGCTGCAGCTTCTCCAGGATGTTGCGCACGTGGTTCTTCACGGTGTTCTCCGAGATGAACAACTCCTTGGCGATGTCCCGGTTGTTCATCCCGGTGGCGACGAGCTTGAGGACCTCCAGCTCCCGGTCCGTCAGCCGCGGCGCGGGCACGAGCCGGCGCTCGTCCGTCCGCTGGATCATCGACTTGAACTCGGTGAGCAGCTTCGACGCCATGGACGGGCTGATCTGCGACTGCCCGTCGGCCACGGCACGGATGGCGGTGGCGACCTCGTCCGTGGAGATCTCCTTGAGGAGATAGCCGGTCGCGCCCGCCTTGATGGCGTCGTAGAGGTCGGCCTCCTCGTCGCTGATCGTCAGCATGATGATCTTCGCGCTGGGGGCCACCTCCTTGATGGAGGTGCAGGCCTCGATGCCGCCCCGCCGGGGCATCCGGACGTCCATCAGCACGATGTCGGGCAACAGGTCGGCGGCCTTGTCGACGGCCTCGGCACCGTCCCCCGCCTCCCCGACCACCTGGATGTCCTCCTCGGCGGCAAGCACGATCTCCAGTCCACGGCGGAACAGGGCGTGGTCGTCCACGACGAGGACTCTGATCGGCTCCTTGCGCGGAGAGCCCGCGTCCGGGCCCACGCCGACGACAGCACCGTCGGCATCCTCGTCCCGCATCGGTCCGAAGCTGTCCGTCATGGTTCCTCCCCCTGAGGCTGTGGCTGGTCGCATGCCATCGCCAACCCAAGGCAGTGGCCCATCGGTTGGGCCGTCCGGTCATGATTCCATGCCTGGCCGACAGTGCGGTGACGCGCGGGGCGCGAAGTGGTCGCACACCGGTGCCCCTGGGGGCGCACACGCGCTCCAGGGGCACCGCTCAGCCGTCGGCCGGGTGGGTCAGCCGCCCAGCGTGCCACCGGCCGCTGGTGCTTGCGCCTCGGTGACCATCGGGTCCGTGCTCAGATGGATGACGCCGTAGTCGTAGGCGTGACGTCGGTAGACGACGCTCGGCTCCTTCGTCTCGGAGTCGACGAACAGGTAGAAGTCGTGCCCGACCAGCTCCATCTCGTAGAGGGCCTGGTCGAGGGTCATCGGTGAGGCGACGTGCGTCTTCTCGCGCACGACGAGGGGGCCTTCGCCCTTCACCTCGAGCGAACCGATCTTCTTGGTGGGAATCGCGTCCGGCTCTTCGTTCTCGAAGGTCTGCCCGTTGCCGTTCAGCGTCGCGGCACCGGGGACGTGGTCCGGGACCTCGGCCGCCGTGAGGCGGCGTGCGCCCCGGCGCGAGAAGCGCTTGTCGTGCTGCTTGCGCAGCCGTGCGTCCAGCTTCTCCGCCGCGAGGTCGAGCGCCGCGTACGGGTCGCTGGCCGCGGCTTCCGCCCGGATCACCGGACCGCGGGAACGCAGGGTGATCTCCACCCGGTCGCAGCGGTCGGCCTGTCGCGGGTTGGGCTCCTTGGACACCTCGACGTCGAGGCTGATCACCTTGGCATCGAGCCTCTGGATCTTCTCCAGCTTCAGCTTCTCGGCCACGTGCTTGCGGAACCGCTCGGGCACCTCGGTCTTGCGGCCCTTGACGACGATGTCCACGCAGAACTCCGTTCCCGGATCGCTCCGCTCCAGCGGCGGAGCATCTCCCTTTTGCACCAGGCTCCGGTGACCCCCGGAACCTCGGACTCGGCGACTTCCACCTCCTCCTCCCCCATGGGCAAGATCTCCACCCCATGGCCGAGGGTGATGCTTGAAAACCCACGGCACGGCATTCGGATACTGCGGGGATGGCCTGCGCCTTTCCCTCACAACCGAACATATCTCGCCCGGAGGGATGTCGTCACCCTCTACTGCGGTGTACCTCCGTTCAGGTGAATTGATCCTCTCGCCACCTGCAACGATGCAACTTCCCAGTCAGTTCCGGTTTATTTCGAAAGAATCGGGGGCTGCGGCGACCACGGCCGCTCGGATCGTGGAACCGGCCCATCCACGGCCGTCGATTCCCGGCGTGCCTCGTGTTCGCCGCACTGCGTCCTCCGTCGATCCAGCACTCTCTCCCCCTCTGCCTTCCCGACTTCCCACGCGATACACGGCCGTTGTCGTGTCACCGAACTCCCCGTTCCCCTCGTTCGTCCCTCCATACGCGCACGAGCCCTCCTGCGTTCGGCCGAACCGTCCGTCGGCCCGGTGCCGTCCGAGGCCGTCGCCCCGCCGGCCCGCCGCCGAGGCCTCGCGCGCCGACGCCTCACGCACCGCACGGGCCGCCTCCGCCAAGGACGCCCCCGTCGTCATCAGGTCGTCCACCAGCACCACGGCCCCACCCCCGGCGAGCAGCCGCCCACCGCCGGGGACGACCGCCAGGGCGCCCGCAAGATTGACCAGCCGCTGCCGGGACCCGAGCCCCGACTGGTCGGCCACCCAGCGCGTCTGCCGCAGCACGGCGGCCACCCGCGCCGGTGTCCCGGACCGCCGCAGCGCACCCGCCGCCGCGAGCGCGATCCGCCGGGCGGGATCGTGCCCCCGAGCCCGCACCGCCGCCCGCGCCGACGGGACGGGCACGAGCACCACGGAGCCGTCCCCGCCGGCCGTACCGTCGTCCGCCCACGGCTCGCCAGCCGTGCCGCCCTCGCGGAGCCCCGCCCGCACAGCCTCCGCCAGGGCCTCCCCCAGTGGAGCCGCCAAAGCCAGCGCTCCGCGCTCCTTGTGGGCCAGCAGCACGGCCCGCACCTCGTCCGTGTACCGGGCCGCCGCGTTCACCGCCGGCAGCCCGGGCGGCTCCGGCACCGGTCGCACCCGGCTCGGCGCAGTCCCGGTCAGGACCGCACGGCACTCCGGGCAGAGCACCGTACGGGGCCTCCCACAGCCTCCGCACTCGGCCGGCAGCACCAGATCGGTGAGGTCCTGCCACCACCCCCGCATGGCCTCCACTCTGCCGAAAGCGGCACGGCCCGGCCACCCCTGTGGACAACCGCCTGTGGATAAGTCGGAGCGCGCCGCCACGCGCGCGCGAAACCCAGTTCCCAACCGGTCCAATCCTGAATTCAGTTCAGTTCGCACCGGAATCCAAAAGGGCCCGGCGACCGCGAACAGGCCAGCTGGCCGGTAAACGGACGCGCCCCTCCCGAATGCCGACGAGAGAAACCCCCGAAGACCCACCCGCGAAAACCGGCCGATCCCATGAGGCCGTACGGAGCCGCAAGGCAGCCGTACGGAAACCGTTCGGGGCGCGAAAGCGCTCATTCCGAACGGCGAACGGCGAAAACTCACCGGAAACCCGCGGACGCGGACGGCTCAGCCCGGATAGACCGGCGCCGTCCCGTCCGTGACCACCTTCTGCCACTGCTCCCCGGCCGGCAGCCGGACGATCCCGTCCTCCGAGTACCCCACCAGGGGAAGCCGCGCGTCCTCGGACGCGGTGATCTCCTTGACGCCGCTGAGGGACGCCGGCGCCGGCACCTCCGGAGTGGAGCCATCGACCTGCACGTAGCGCATGGTCTGCACGCCGTCCTTCTCGCGGCCGACCACGACGAGCCGGCTGTCCCCGGCCCACGACATGGCCGTGACCTCCTCCAACTCGGGAGTGGCGGAGCGCAGTTCGTGCACCGAGACACTCGACCCGTCGCCGGTCCCGCCGTCCTCGCCGCGCTCGATACGGCCGATGAGCAGCGAGGACTTCTCGCCGGACTTCACGACGAGCGCGATGCGCACCCCGTCGGCGGCCACGCGTACCGACTCGATCCGGCCCTCGAGGCCCGGCGGGGTCTTCACCTCAATGGGGTCGTCGACGCCCTTCTTCAGCAGGAGCAGCCGCGGCTTGCCGGGATCGCGGTCGGCCACCCACAGGTCGCCCTGGGCGTCCCAGCTGGGCGCGGACAGCCGCTTCCCGACGGACGGACCCGAGCTGGTCAGCTCGGGCTCGCCGAGCGGGCCGCCCGACACGAGCGCCCCGACGTACAGGTTCTTGCCGTCGAGTCCGATCCCGGCGGCCATGTCCTCGTCGCGCGAGACGGCCGCCGACCCCAGCTGCATGTCCTCCCCGAGGGCCCCCGGCACCGGGGCGGGCACGGTCTCGTCGGTCGCCGCCGCCAGCCGCACCAGGTGGTGCTTCTCGTCGAGGAAGTACAGATAGTCGGCGCGCTTCGCCGATCCCCGCACGGCGACGTCCTCGGCGTCCTCCGTGGTGAGGTGGCACAGCTGCTTGCCGCCCGCGCGCAGTTCGACCTCGTCCATGGTGGGGGTGAGGTTCTGGAGGGTGAACAGCAGCTGGGCCGCCATCTCCCGGCACTTGTTCACGCCGACCCGCGCCGCCTTGCCGTTCAGCGGCACCGTCAGCTTGTTCTGGTCGTCCGGGGTCAGCGACACCTGGCCGTCCGGCAGTGCCGTACCGGTGGGGAAGCTCGAGCGGACCACCGGGTCGAGCCAGCGCGTGGGCCCCCGCAGCAGGGAGCGCACCGCCTCGGTCACCGGGTCGACGTTCCTGCGCACATAGACGGGGTCGGCGACGGCCGCCGTGTGCGGGGTGGTGCCGGGACCGGTGCCCGTGGCGAAGTAGTACCGGTCGACGGACTGGTAGTTGCGCTGGAAGTCCGAGCGGCCCATGACGACGCCGCGCGGCGGTACGTCGATGCGCCACTGGCGGGTCTTCTTGTCCCGGACGAGGTGCATCGTCTCGCGGTAGTCGCCGTCGGCGGGCGCGTACGACTGCTCCGCGTCGACCGTGGCGACCCGGGTGCCGGTCAGCGTGTACGACAGGCTGTCCCGCTCCTCGCGGCTCACCCGGTCGGGCTGGGCGCCCGGTCCGTCTGCGAGCACGGTCGTGGAGCGCAGCGGGTGCCACTTCTCCGACGCCTGCGGGGTGAGGTACTTGCGGGCTATCTCGTAGTCCGGATCGTCGCTGGTCAGCGCCTCCAGGAAGCCCGTGACGATCTCGGAGTACGACGCGTCCTCGTGCGGCGGCACCGCGAAGACCCGAACCTGCGCGTTCTGCCGCGGTGTGGACTCCACCCCGCGCAGATCGCCGCTGTCGGGCATCGAGGCGCACCCGGCCAGCAGTACGGCGCCGCAGGCCGCGTAGGCCGCCGCGCGCCCCGGTCCGTGCCGCCGGGTCCCCCGCTTGCGGTCAGCGCCCACGAGATGTCTCCCCCTGCCTGCTCGACTCCTCGGTCCGCCCGGCCCCCTCGCCCGGCACGTCCTTCTCACCGGACCGCTCGACGACGGTGTCCTCCAGCCGCCGTCCCCCCGAAGCGGGCCGGGGCACCACCCGGGCGCCGTTGCCGGGCAACGCCGTCGGGTCGGCCTTCGGCGCCGCACTCGACCGCGGCGCGATCGGGTCGCGCACGGGCCGCACCCCCTGCTCGCCCTGGGTCTGGGCCGGTACGGTCGCGGACTTGCCCCCGGAGGGCAGTCCGGCGTCGTCGAGGCCGCGGTTGCGCCGCGAGTCCTTCGGTTCCAGCGGTATCGGCGAGCCCCGCAGCGGCTCGTCGGCCGTGCGCGGCAGCGTCAGCCGGAACTGCGAACCGCCCCCCGGCTCGCCCCACGCCTGGAGCCAGCCGCCGTGCAGCCGCGCGTCCTCCAGCGCGATGGACAGGCCGAGGCCCGTGCCGCCGGTGGTCCGGGCGCGGGCCGGGTCGGCCCGCCAGAACCGGCTGAACACGCGGGTCGCCTCGCCGGGCTTGAGCCCGACGCCGTAGTCGCGCACCGCGACCGCGACCGCTCCGCCGGCCGAGGCCAGCTTGACCACGACGTCCCGGCCCTCGCCGTGCTCGACGGCGTTGACCACGAGGTTGCGCAGCACGCGCTCGACCCGGCGGGCGTCCGCCTCGGCGACGACGGGCTGCTGGTCGCCGAGGACCCGTATATGGGTGCCCTTGCGCTCGGCGAGCGGCTCGGCGCCGCTGACGACACGCCGCACTACCTCGCGCAGGTCGATCGGTTCGGCCTCCAGCGCGGCGGCCCCGGCGTCGAAGCGGCTGATCTCCAGCAGGTCGGCGAGCAGCGACTCGAACCGGTCCAGCTGGTCCGCCAGCAGCTCCGCCGACCGCGCGGTCACCGGATCGAAGTCCTCGCGCGCCTCGTGGATGACGTCGGCTGCCATCCGGACGGTCGTCAGCGGCGTCCGCAGCTCGTGCGACACGTCGGACACGAAGCGCCGCTGCATCCGCGACAGGTCCTCCAGCTGCTGGATCTTCACTTGGAGGTTCTGCGCCATCTTGTTGAAGGCCTCGCCCAGACGGGCGATGTCGTCCTCGCCGGTGACCTTCATCCGTTCCTGGAGCCGCCCGGCCGAGAGCCGTTCGGCGATCCCCGCCGCCATGCGTACGGGGGTGACGACCTGGCGCACCACGAGCCACGCGATCGCGCCCAGGAGGACGACGACGAACAGCCCGGCGGTCGCGAGGGTCGTCTTGACCAGGCTCAGCGACTTCTCCTCCTGTGTGAGCGGGAAGAGGTAGTAGAGCTGGTAGAAGTCGCCGTTGGGGTCGGTGACCTGCTTGCCGATCACCAGGCCCGGCTGGGGCTCCTTGTGGGCGCTGGGCTGGTAGACGATCCGGGTGTAGCTCTGGAACACGCCGGTGGCGTCGTCGATCCGCTCCCGCAGCGCCTCGGGGACGCTCGCGGTCGGGTCGACCCCACCGGACGCACGCCGTCCGCGCCCACCGGTCTCACTGCCCGACGACGCGGGGAGCGTCACGACCTCGAAGGCGCCCTGACCACCGCTGGACAGCGACGAGACGGTGTCGCTCATCCACTGGATGACGTTCTGCCGGGACCGGTCGTCCGCCGCGGCCCCGTCGTCCGCGGGGCCGGCCGCGGACTCGTCCGCCCGCTGCTTGGCCGCCGCGAACCCGCCGGTCGCCTGGCTCTGCGACGCCTTCACCTTCGCGTCGAGCAGGCCGTTGCGGACCTGCCCGATGACGACGAAGCCCAGCAGCAGGACCACGCCCAGCGACATCACCAGGGTCGAGACGACGACCCTGAGCTGGATGTTGCGCCGCCACAGCCGCATGACCGGCAGCAACGGCCGGCGCACCCAGCGCAGCAGCAGACGGAGGACCGGGCTTCCCTGGACCCCTCCTTGCAGCAGCCCGCCTTCCAGAAACCGCCCCCAGCGGGAACCCGCCGTCTTCCGGCCGACAGGCCGCTCCCGACGGGTCCCGGTCCGACCGGGGGCCGTAGCGGCACTGTCCTGGGACATGTCAGCTCGGCCCTGCCTTGTATCCGACGCCGCGGACGGTCACCACGATCTCGGGGCGCTCGGGGTCCTTCTCGACCTTGGAGCGCAGTCGCTGGACATGCACGTTGACCAGCCGGGTGTCGGCCGCGTGCCGGTAGCCCCAGACCTGCTCGAGCAGCACCTCGCGCGTGAACACCTGCCACGGCTTACGGGCCAGCGCCACCAGCAGGTCGAACTCCAGCGGCGTCAGCGCGATGGACTGCCCGTCCCGCTTCACGGAGTGCCCCGCCACATCGATGACCAGGTCGCCGATGGCGAGCTGCTCCGGCGCCGGCTCCTCAGACCTCCGCAGCCGCGCCCGGATACGGGCCACGAGCTCCTTCGGCTTGAACGGCTTCACGATGTAGTCGTCGGCGCCGGACTCCAGTCCGACGACGACGTCGACGGTGTCGCTCTTCGCCGTCAGCATCACGATCGGCACGCCCGACTCGGCGCGGATCAGGCGGCACACCTCGATGCCGTCCCTTCCGGGCAGCATCAGGTCGAGCAGCACCAGATCCGGCTTGGTCTCGCGAAAAGCGGCCAGCGCCTTGTCGCCGTCGGCTACGAAAGACGGCTCAAAACCTTCACCACGCAGCACAATGCCGAGCATCTCGGCCAGTGCGGTGTCGTCGTCGACGACAAGGACTCGTCCCTTCATAAACGACATCATCCCATTCTCATAACGGTGGCGAAGGCAGTGGTGAGATAGGTCACCGACCAGCGACCTTAGTCGTAGGTCATCCGCACTGTCTGCCCTCGGTCACCACACAGCGCGTGACCTTTCTGGGGGTTCGACCCCTTTGCTCACCCTGTCGAGGTGACCGGATCACGCCGTCCGAGCAGAAGATCCCGCCTTCACGCACAGGGCGGCGAGCGCCTCAGCCGTCACAGGCGACACGACACCCCCCTCCGTCACGATCGCCGTGACCAGCTCCGGCGGCGTCACGTCGAACGCCGGGTTGTACGCCTGCGTCCCCAGCGGCGCGACCGGGATCCCGGTGCCCGGACCCCCGCCCACCGCCGACGCCTGCGGCACGGCGAGCTCCGTCACCTCGGACCCCGCACGCTGCTCCACCTCGATGGACGCCCCGTCCGGCGTCGCCGGGTCCACCGTCGTCAGCGGCGCCACCACGATGAACGGCACATGGTGGTAGCGCGCCAGCACCGCGAGCGGATAGCTCCCGACCTTGTTCGCCACCGACCCGTCGGCCGCGATCCGGTCCGCCCCGATCAGCACCGCGTCCACCTCACCGGCCGCGAACAGCGAACCCGCCGCGTTGTCCGTGAGCAGCGTGTACGCCATCCCGGTCCGCGCCGCCTCGTACGCCGTCAGCCGGGCCCCCTGCAGCAGGGGCCGCGTCTCGTCCACCCACAGGCGCCTGAGCCGCCCCGCCCGGTGCGCGGCGAGCGCCACCGCGAACGCCGTGCCCTCACCGCCGGACACCAGCGCCCCCGTGTTGCAGTGCGTGAGGATGCGGTGGCCGCCGCCGGGCAGCAGCTCGTCCAGCAGGGCCAGTCCCCGCTCGGCCATCCTGCCGCTCGCCTCGGCGTCCTCCACGTGCAGCGCCCGCGCCGCCCCGAGCGCCGCCGACGCGGCCCGCCCGACGTCGCCGCTCCCGGCCAGCTCGGCCCGGTAGGCGTCCCGCGCCCTGCGCACCCCCAGCGCCAGGTTCACCGCCGTCGGGCGGGCGCCCGCCAGCTCGTCGGCCGCGGCGTCCACGTCGAAGCCCCGCGCGGCGGCGAGCGCGACCCCGTACGCCCCGGCGATACCGAGCAGCGGCGCCCCGCGCACGGCCAGCGAACGGATCGCCTCGACCAGCGCGGAGGCGTCCGTGCACACCAGCTCGACCTCCTCCGCGGGCAGTTTCGTCTGGTCCAGAAGGACCAGAACCGGGCCCTCCGGTGGTTCGTCCCACCGGATCGCCGGTACATCGGTGGGCTTGCCGTCCTCGCCGGAATGCGCGTACTGATCAGCCATGCCGTCAGTCTGCCCCGTCTCCGTCGGACAATTGAAGGGAAGCAGGCCATACCTCGGCGGGTACCTCCGCGGTGCCCCCATGGCACGATGGCTGCCGAACTGCCGCCGCGACCGCGGACGGGCACCGTGAAGGAGCGACGATGAAAGACACTCCGGGCTGGGCCTCGCCCGGATCCGCCCCGTCCGACGGGCAGGAGCCCGGTGCGTCCGGTCCTGCCGAGCCCGCAGACAGCCCCGAATCCGCGCAGCAGCCACCGGCGGACCAGCCGGCCCCCGGCCCGAACTGGTCCAAGGAGCAGCCGCCGGCCGGCCAGTGGTCCGCCCCCACGGGCACCCAGCCCCCCGGCCAGGCCCCGCCACCACCGCCCGGCCCGGGCTGGGGCACCCCGCCCCCGGCCGGCCCCGGCGCACCCGGCGGCTGGGGCGGCGCCCCCCAGGGCTACGGACCCCCCGGCGGATACGGCGGCTGGGGCGGTGGCTGGGGAGGACCCCCGCCGGCCGCCAAGCCCGGCGTGATCCCGCTGCGCCCCCTCGGCGTCGGCGAGATCCTCGACGGCGCCGTCTCCACCATGCGCACCCACTGGCGCACGGTCCTCGGCATCTCCCTCACCGTCGCCGTCGTCACGGAGATCCTCGTCATCCTCGTCCAGGGCTTCCTCCTGGACGACCGCGTCGACACCGACGCCCTCAACGACCCCAGCGCCACCCTCGACGAGATCACCCGCGCCATGGGCGACTCTCTGCTCAACTCCGGCGTCATCCTCCTGATCTCGGCGATCGGCACGGTCATCGCCACCGCTCTGCTGACGACCGTCACCAGCCGCGCGGTGCTCGGCAAGCCGGTCAGCACCGGCGAGGCGTGGCGCGACGCCCGCCCGCAGGTGCCGCGCCTCTTCGGCCTGCTGTTCCTGCTGCTGCTCATCACCATGGGCGTCGCCGTAGCGGGCGCCGTCCCGGGCATCGTCCTGGCCGCCTCGGGAGCCGGTGACGGGGGCATCGCCCTCGCCGTCCTCGGCGCGCTCGCCTCCACCGTCGTCGCGGTATGGCTGTGGTTCCGCTTCTCCCTCGCCTCCCCCGCGCTGATGCTGGAGAAGCAGGGCATCCGGAAGGCGCTGAGCCGCTCCGCGAAGCTGGTCAAGGGCTCCTGGTGGCGGGTGTTCGGCATCCAGCTGCTGGCCATGATCATCGCGAACGTCGTCGCGGCGATCGTCATCATCCCCTTCACGTTCCTGGCCGGCGCGGTCAGCGGCGAGGGCGCCTCCAACATCCTCAACGGCACCACCGAGTTCGGCTGGACGTTCCTCATCGTCAGCGGTGTGGGCTCGGTGATCGGCTCCATGATCACGCTCCCGATCACGGCGGGCGTGACCGTGCTGCTCTACATCGACCAGCGCATCCGCCGCGAGGCCCTCGACCTCGAACTGGCCCGCGCGGCCGGCGTCCAGGGCTCCGGCACCGGCACTCCGGGGAGCTGAATAGGTGAGCTTGCCGGGGGGAGTTCTTTCAGCGGTACCGGGGCTGCCGCACACGGCTGCCCGCGCGCTCCTGGGCGCCGGTGACACCGCCGTACGGGCGTCGGTGGCGGCCTCGGACGACGCGCCGCCGCTCACGACACCGCGCGACCCCGCGCGGGAGGCGGCCAGGCGAGAGCTGTCCAAGAGCAGGTACCACGAGGACGACCCCGGCTGGTTCCAGCGCGCGCTGGACGCCTTCTGGGACTGGGTCGAGGACCTGTTCGACAGCGCCTCGACCGCCACGCCCGGCGGCACAGTCGGCCTGGTCGTCGTCATCCTGGTCGTCCTCGCCGTGATCGGCGTCCTGTGGTGGCGCCTGGGCACCCCGCGCCGCGAACCCACCTCGTCCGCCGCCCTGTTCGACGACCGCCCCCGAAGCGCCGCCGAGCACCGCTCGGCCGCCGAGGCCCACGCCGCCCAGGGCCACTGGAACCGCGCCGTCCAGGAACGCATGCGCGCCATCGTCCGCGCCCTGGAGGAACGCGCGCTCCTCGACGTCCGCCCCGGCCGCACCGCGGACGAGGCCGCCGCGGACGCCGGCCGCTCCCTGCCCGGCCACACCGACCGGCTCCGGGCGGCCGCCCGCGCCTTCGACGACGTCACATACGGCGGGCGGACCGCCTCCCAGCAGACGTACCAGCACCTCGCGGCCCTGGACCGCGACCTGGAGAACACCAAGCCGCAGCTCGCCGCCCACACCCCCCACGACCGGGGAGCCGCCGGATGACGACCGAGGCCACACCCCCGTCCACCTCGGCCTCGCCCAGCGCCCGCCAGGTCTGGACCCGCACGCGAGGCATCGCCCTCGCCCTCGTCGTCCTGCTCGCGGCGGCCGTCGCGATCGCCACGATCCGCTCCGACGCCCGGCACGGCACCCTCGACCCCCGCTCCGCCGACCGCCAGGGCAGCAGAGCCGTCGCCGAACTCCTCGCCGAGCGCGGAGTGGACACGACCGTCGTCACCACCCTCGACGAGGCACGCGCCGCGGCCGACGCCGACACCACCCTCCTGGTCGCCGCCCCCGATCTGCTCACCCCCGGACAACAGCGGGCCCTGCGCACCGCGACCACCGGCGCCGCGGGCCGCACGGTCCTCGTCGCCCCCGGCAGCCCGTCCGTCGAACGCCTCGCCCCCGGCGTCACCGCCGACCCCGCCAACAGCCTCGACTCGACGCTCTCCCCCGACTGCGCGCTGCCCGCCGCCCGCCGCGCCGGCACCGCCGAGACGGGCGGCATGCGCTACACGACCACTCACCTCGACGCCGACGAGTGCTACCCCAGCGACCGCCTCGCCACCCTCCTGCGCATCCCGGAGACCGGCGGCGACGGCACCGGCGACACCGTCGTCATCGGCGCACCCGACATCCTCTTCAACGACCGCCTCGACGAGCAGGGCAACGCCTCGCTCGCCCTCCAGCTCCTCGGCTCCCGCCCCCATCTGGTCTGGTACCTCCCCACGCTCTCCGACACCGCGGCCGCCGACGAGGACGACCAGCGCGGCTTCTTCGACCTGCTCCCCTCGGGCTGGCTCTGGGGCACGCTGCAGCTCTTCATCGCCGCGGCCGTCGCCGCCCTGTGGCGGGCACGCCGGCTCGGCCCCCTGGTGCCCGAAAAACTCCCCGTGGCGATCCGCGCCTCCGAGACCGTCGAAGGCCGCGCCCGCCTCTACCGCAAAGCCAACGCCCGCGACCGCGCGGCCACCGCTCTTCGCTCCACCACACGCATTCGCCTCGCCCCCCTCGTAGGTGTCCCCCTCACCCAGGCGCACACGCCCGAGGCCCTGCTCCCCGCGCTCTCCGCCCACCTCCACCGGCACGGAGACGGACAGAGCCTGCACACCCTCCTCTTCGGCCCGCCGCCCGGCGACGACGCGGCACTCGTCTCCCTCACCGACCAACTCGACGCCCTCGAAAGAGAGGTACGCCGTCCATGATGGACCCGACCACTGACAACGCCGGGAACACCGGGGACCAGGGCGCCGCCCGCGCCTCCCTGGAGGCCCTGCGCGCCGAGATCGCCAAAGCCGTGGTCGGCCAGGACCCCGCAGTCACCGGCCTCGTCGTCGCCCTCCTGTGCCGCGGACACGTCCTCCTCGAAGGCGTCCCCGGCGTCGCCAAGACACTGCTCGTCCGCACCCTCGCCTCGGCCCTCGAACTCGACACCAAGCGCGTCCAGTTCACCCCCGACCTCATGCCGAGCGACGTCACCGGCTCCCTCGTCTACGACACCCGCACCGCCGAGTTCTCCTTCCAGCCCGGCCCGGTCTTCACCAACCTCCTGCTCGCCGACGAGATCAACCGGACCCCGCCGAAGACCCAGTCCTCCCTCCTGGAGGCCATGGAGGAACGCCAGGTCACCGTCGACGGCACCCCCCGCCCCCTCCCGGAGCCCTTCCTCGTCGCCGCGACACAGAACCCCGTCGAGTACGAGGGCACCTACCCCCTCCCCGAAGCCCAGTTGGACCGTTTCCTCCTCAAGCTGACGATCCCGCTGCCTTCCCGCCAGGACGAGATCGACGTCCTCACCCGCCACGCCGAGGGCTTCAACCCGCGCGACCTGCACGCCGCCGGCGTACGCCCCGTGGCGGGCCCCGCCGACCTCGAAGCCGCACGCGCCGCCGTAGCCAAGACGGCGATCTCCCCCGAGATCACGGCCTACGTCGTCGACATCTGCCGCGCCACCCGCGAATCGCCCTCCCTGTCCCTCGGCGTCTCCCCGCGCGGCGCCACGGCCCTGCTGGCCACCGCCCGCGCCTGGGCCTGGCTCACCGGCCGCGACTACGTCATCCCCGACGACGTCAAGGCCCTCGCCCTGCCGACGCTGCGCCACCGCGTCCAGCTCCGCCCCGAGGCCGAGATGGAGGGCGTCACCGCCGACTCCGTCATCAACGCGATCCTCGCCCACGTCCCCGTCCCGCGCTGATGGCCTTCACCGGACGCGCCGCACTCCTCGCGGCCCTGGGCTCCCTCCCCGTCGGCATCTGGGACCCCAGTTGGACGGGCATCCTCGCCGTCAACGCGCCCCTGGCCGCCGCCTGCGCCTGCGACTTCGCCCTGGCCGCCCCCGTACGACGCCTGCGCCTCACCCGCTCGGGCGACACCTCGGTACGCCTGGGCGACACGGCCGACGTCACCCTGACGGTCACCAACCCGTCGGGCCGCCCACTCCGCGCCCACCTGCGCGACGCCTGGCCGCCGAGCAGCTGGCAGCCCGGCACCGAGGTCGAGGCCTCCCGTCACCGCGTGAACATCCCCGCGGGCGAACGCCGACGCCTCACCACCCGCCTCCGCCCCACCCGCCGAGGCGACCGCCAGGCCGACCGCGTCACGATCCGCTCCTACGGCCCCCTCGGACTCTTCGCCCGCCAGGCCACCCACAAGGTCCCCTGGACCGTACGGGTCCTCCCGCCGTTCACAAGCCGCAAGCACCTGCCGTCCAAGCTGGCGCGCCTGCGCGAACTCGACGGCCGCACCAGCCTGATCACCCGCGGCGAGGGCACCGAGTTCGACAGCCTGCGCGAGTACGTCCCCGGCGACGACACCCGCTCCATCGACTGGCGCGCCACCGCCCGGCACTCCACGGTCGCCGTCCGCACCTGGCGCCCCGAACGCGACCGCCACATCCTGCTCGTCCTGGACACCGGCCGTACCTCGGCCGGCCGCGTCGGCGACGCCCCGCGCCTGGACGCCTCCATGGACGCGGCCCTCCTCCTGGCAGCCCTGGCCTCCCGCGCCGGCGACCGCGTCGACCTCCTCGCCTACGACCGCCGGGTCCGCGCCCTGGTCCAGGGCCGCACGGCCAGAGACGTCCTCCCCTCCCTGGTCGACGCGATGGCCACGCTGGAACCCGAACTCCTCGAGACCGACGCCCGAGGCCTCACCTCCACAACCCTGCGTACGGCCCCCCGCCACTCCCTGATCGTCCTGCTCACGGCACTCGACGCAGCCCCGATCGAGGAGGGCCTGCTCCCGGTCCTGCCTCAACTCACCCGGCGCCACACGGTCCTTCTGGCCTCCGTGGCCGACCCGCACATCGCGAGCATGGCCAAGGCCCGCGGCCACACGGACGCGGTCTACGAGGCCGCGTCGGCGGCCCAGGCTCAGGCCGAACGCCACCGTACGGCGGAACAACTGCGCCGCCACGGCGTCACGGTCGTGGACGCCGCCCCGGACGACCTCGCCCCCGCCCTGGCCGACGCCTACCTGGCCCTCAAAACAGCCGGCCGCCTCTGACGACGGAAAACAAAAAAAGGCCCCTTCTGTCACCAGAAAGGGCCTACCAAAACAAGGAACCGGAAATGCGGAAAGGGCCCACACCATAAGGTGTGAGCCCTTTCCCAAAAATTGTTCGGCGGTGTCCTACTCTCCCACAGGGTCCCCCCTGCAGTACCATCGGCGCTGTAAGGCTTAGCTTCCGGGTTCGGAATGTAACCGGGCGTTTCCCTCACGCTATGACCACCGAAACACTATGAAACTGTTCAACCGCACCATGTGTGGCACATGGGGTTGTTCGTGGTTTCAGAACCAACACAGTGGACGCGAGCAACTGAGGACAAGCCCTCGGCCTATTAGTACCGGTCACCTCCACACGTTACCGTGCTTCCAGATCCGGCCTATCAACCCAGTCGTCTACTGGGAGCCTTACCCCATCAAGTGGGTGGGAGTCCTCATCTCGAAGCAGGCTTCCCGCTTAGATGCTTTCAGCGGTTATCCCTCCCGAACGTAGCCAACCAGCCATGCCCTTGGCAGGACAACTGGCACACCAGAGGTTCGTCCGTCCCGGTCCTCTCGTACTAGGGACAGCCCTTCTCAAGACTCCTACGCGCACAGCGGATAGGGACCGAACTGTCTCACGACGTTCTAAACCCAGCTCGCGTACCGCTTTAATGGGCGAACAGCCCAACCCTTGGGACCGACTCCAGCCCCAGGATGCGACGAGCCGACATCGAGGTGCCAAACCATCCCGTCGATATGGACTCTTGGGGAAGATCAGCCTGTTATCCCCGGGGTACCTTTTATCCGTTGAGCGACGGCGCTTCCACAAGCCACCGCCGGATCACTAGTCCCGACTTTCGTCCCTGCTCGACCCGTCGGTCTCACAGTCAAGCTCCCTTGTGCACTTACACTCAACACCTGATTGCCAACCAGGCTGAGGGAACCTTTGGGCGCCTCCGTTACTCTTTAGGAGGCAACCGCCCCAGTTAAACTACCCATCAGACACTGTCCCTGATCCGGATCACGGACCCAGGTTAGACATCCAGCACGACCAGACTGGTATTTCAACGACGACTCCACCTGAACTGGCGTCCAAGCTTCACAGTCTCCCAGCTATCCTACACAAGCCGAACCGAACACCAATATCAAACTGTAGTAAAGGTCCCGGGGTCTTTCCGTCCTGCTGCGCGAAACGAGCATCTTTACTCGTAGTGCAATTTCACCGGGCCTATGGTTGAGACAGTCGAGAAGTCGTTACGCCATTCGTGCAGGTCGGAACTTACCCGACAAGGAATTTCGCTACCTTAGGATGGTTATAGTTACCACCGCCGTTTACTGGCGCTTAAGTTCTCAGCTTCGCCCGACCGAAATCGGACTAACCGGTCCCCTTAACGTTCCAGCACCGGGCAGGCGTCAGTCCGTATACATCGCCTTACGGCTTCGCACGGACCTGTGTTTTTAGTAAACAGTCGCTTCTCGCTGGTCTCTGCGGCCACCCCCAGCTCGAGGAGCAAGTCCTCTCACCGGATGTGGCCCCCCTTCTCCCGAAGTTACGGGGGCATTTTGCCGAGTTCCTTAACCATAGTTCACCCGAACGCCTCGGTATTCTCTACCTGACCACCTGAGTCGGTTTAGGGTACGGGCCGCCATGAAACTCGCTAGAGGCTTTTCTCGACAGCATAGGATCATCCACTTCACCACAATCGGCTCGGCATCAGGTCTCAGACTCAATGGTGTGCGGATTTGCCTACACACCGTCCTACACCCTTACCCCGGGACAACCACCGCCCGGGATGGACTACCTTCCTGCGTCACCCCATCACTCACCTACTACCAGCTCGGGTCACCGGCTCCACCACTCCGACCTCGTCCGAAGACTCAGCCGGCGGCTTCACGGGCTTAGCATCACTGGATTCGATGTTTGACGCTTCACAGCGGGTACCGGAATATCAACCGGTTATCCATCGACTACGCCTGTCGGCCTCGCCTTAGGTCCCGACTTACCCTGGGCAGATCAGCTTGACCCAGGAACCCTTAGTCAATCGGCGCAAACGTTTCTCACGTTTGTATCGCTACTCATGCCTGCATTCTCACTCGTGAACCGTCCACAACTACCTTCCGGTGCTGCTTCACCCGGCACACGACGCTCCCCTACCCATCACGATCCCCGTTGGGGGTACATATCGCAATGACACGACTTCGGCGGTACGCTTGAGCCCCGCTACATTGTCGGCGCGGAATCACTAGACCAGTGAGCTATTACGCACTCTTTCAAGGGTGGCTGCTTCTAAGCCAACCTCCTGGTTGTCTCTGCGACTCCACATCCTTTCCCACTTAGCGTACGCTTAGGGGCCTTAGTCGATGCTCTGGGCTGTTTCCCTCTCGACCATGGAGCTTATCCCCCACAGTCTCACTGCCGCGCTCTCACTTACCGGCATTCGGAGTTTGGCTAAGGTCAGTAACCCGGTAGGGCCCATCGCCTATCCAGTGCTCTACCTCCGGCAAGAAACACACGACGCTGCACCTAAATGCATTTCGGGGAGAACCAGCTATCACGGAGTTTGATTGGCCTTTCACCCCTAACCACAGGTCATCCCCCAGGTTTTCAACCCTGGTGGGTTCGGTCCTCCACGAAGTCTTACCTCCGCTTCAACCTGCCCATGGCTAGATCACTCCGCTTCGGGTCTTGAGCGCGCTACTGAATCGCCCTATTCGGACTCGCTTTCGCTACGGCTTCCCCACACGGGTTAACCTCGCAACACACCGCAAACTCGCAGGCTCATTCTTCAAAAGGCACGCAGTCACGAGGCAAGCACAAGTGCTCGCCCGACGCTCCCACGGCTTGTAGGCACACGGTTTCAGGTACTATTTCACTCCGCTCCCGCGGTACTTTTCACCATTCCCTCACGGTACTATCCGCTATCGGTCACCAGGGAATATTTAGGCTTAGCGGGTGGTCCCGCCAGATTCACACGGGATTTCTCGGGCCCCGTGCTACTTGGGTGTCTCTCAAACGAGCCGCTGACGTTTCGACTACGGGGGTCTTACCCTCTACGCCGGACCTTTCGCATGTCCTTCGCCTACATCAACGGTTTCTGACTCGTCTCATGGCCGGCAGACCATGAAAGAGAGATCCCACAACCCCGAATGCGCAACCCCTGCCGGGTCTCACACGCATACGGTTTGGCCTCATCCGGTTTCGCTCGCCACTACTCCCGGAATCACGGTTGTTTTCTCTTCCTGCGGGTACTGAGATGTTTCACTTCCCCGCGTTCCCTCCACACTGCCTATGTGTTCAGCAGCGGGTGACAGCCCATGACGACTGCCGGGTTTCCCCATTCGGAAACCCCCGGATCAAAGCCTGGTTGACGACTCCCCGGGGACTATCGTGGCCTCCCACGTCCTTCATCGGTTCCTGGTGCCAAGGCATCCACCGTGCGCCCTTAAAAACTTGGCCACAGATGCTCGCGTCCACTGTGCAGTTCTCAAACAACGACCAACCACCCATCACCCCAAGCCTTACGGCTCGAGTGCACTGGGGCCGGCACTGAAAGCGACCATACGGCCGTACCTTCAGACACCCAACAGCGTGCCCGACACAGTCAGTTGACCAGATCAGCGTTCCACGCCCCGAAGAGCAGTACTAGCGCCTGGTCCATCCTGGACCGTGCCGAGTAGTCAACGTTCCACCCATGAGCAACCAGCATCAGACATTCGCTGATGTACTGGCCTCTGAACCAGGCAAGCCTGGCTTAGAAGTGCTCCTTAGAAAGGAGGTGATCCAGCCGCACCTTCCGGTACGGCTACCTTGTTACGACTTCGTCCCAATCGCCAGTCCCACCTTCGACAGCTCCCTCCCACAAGGGGTTGGGCCACCGGCTTCGGGTGTTACCGACTTTCGTGACGTGACGGGCGGTGTGTACAAGGCCCGGGAACGTATTCACCGCAGCAATGCTGATCTGCGATTACTAGCGACTCCGACTTCATGGGGTCGAGTTGCAGACCCCAATCCGAACTGAGACCGGCTTTTTGAGATTCGCTCCACCTCGCGGTATCGCAGCTCATTGTACCGGCCATTGTAGCACGTGTGCAGCCCAAGACATAAGGGGCATGATGACTTGACGTCGTCCCCACCTTCCTCCGAGTTGACCCCGGCGGTCTCCCGTGAGTCCCCAGCACCACAAGGGCCTGCTGGCAACACGGGACAAGGGTTGCGCTCGTTGCGGGACTTAACCCAACATCTCACGACACGAGCTGACGACAGCCATGCACCACCTGTACACCGACCACAAGGGGGCGCCCATCTCTGGACGTTTCCGGTGTATGTCAAGCCTTGGTAAGGTTCTTCGCGTTGCGTCGAATTAAGCCACATGCTCCGCCGCTTGTGCGGGCCCCCGTCAATTCCTTTGAGTTTTAGCCTTGCGGCCGTACTCCCCAGGCGGGGCACTTAATGCGTTAGCTGCGGCACGGACAACGTGGAATGTTGCCCACACCTAGTGCCCACCGTTTACGGCGTGGACTACCAGGGTATCTAATCCTGTTCGCTCCCCACGCTTTCGCTCCTCAGCGTCAGTATCGGCCCAGAGATCCGCCTTCGCCACCGGTGTTCCTCCTGATATCTGCGCATTTCACCGCTACACCAGGAATTCCGATCTCCCCTACCGAACTCTAGCCTGCCCGTATCGACTGCAGACCCGGGGTTAAGCCCCGGGCTTTCACAACCGACGTGACAAGCCGCCTACGAGCTCTTTACGCCCAATAATTCCGGACAACGCTTGCGCCCTACGTATTACCGCGGCTGCTGGCACGTAGTTAGCCGGCGCTTCTTCTGCAGGTACCGTCACTTTCGCTTCTTCCCTGCTGAAAGAGGTTTACAACCCGAAGGCCGTCATCCCTCACGCGGCGTCGCTGCATCAGGCTTTCGCCCATTGTGCAATATTCCCCACTGCTGCCTCCCGTAGGAGTCTGGGCCGTGTCTCAGTCCCAGTGTGGCCGGTCGCCCTCTCAGGCCGGCTACCCGTCGTCGCCTTGGTGAGCCATTACCTCACCAACAAGCTGATAGGCCGCGGGCTCATCCTGCACCGCCGGAGCTTTCGAACCACTTGGATGCCCAAGTGGCTCAGTATCCGGTATTAGACCCCGTTTCCAGGGCTTGTCCCAGAGTGCAGGGCAGATTGCCCACGTGTTACTCACCCGTTCGCCACTAATCCCCACCGAAGTGGTTCATCGTTCGACTTGCATGTGTTAAGCACGCCGCCAGCGTTCGTCCTGAGCCAGGATCAAACTCTCCGTGAATGTTTACCCGTGATCGGGTGCACACATCACGAGAGCGGAACATCGGGAGGAATAATCCCGACGTTCACAGCGTCCTCGCTGTGTTTTTTCAAAGGAACCTCGCCCCAGCAGATGCTGGAGACGGGGTATCAACATATCTGGCGTTGACTTTTGGCACGCTGTTGAGTTCTCAAGGAACGGACGCTTCCTTTGTACTCACCCTCTCGGGCTTTCCTCCGGGCGCTTCCCTTCGGTCTTGCGTTTCCGACTCTATCAGATCTTTCCGATCCGATTTCCTCGGTGCTTTCCAGGTTCCCGCTTCCGCGTTTCCCTTTCCGGCGGTTCCGACTTTATCAGAAGTTTTGGGCCGAACTGACCGGCCGCTCTTTTCCGATTCATCGGGAGAGGCTTCTCGGGAATCGATGTTCCACTGAAGCAGATAGGTTCTCACCTGCCCGGTCGGACTGCGTCCGCCTCCAGGCAACTGTTCGAATCTACCTCCCCGCTCGCGCCGTGTCAACGGCTCTTGCGGGGCGAAGAGGAGACTAGCAGCTCAACAGGCCCGTACGCACATCAAGCGGCCGTCGGCACGGACGCGCTGCGCTCGGCCTGCTCGACATCACCCGTCTCGCCTTCACGCGCGGCGCGTCCGCCGACGACATAGACGTAGACGAGGAAGACCAGTTCGGCGAGGACGCCGATGATGATGCGGGCCCAGGTGGGCAGGCCCGAAGGGGTCACGAAGCCTTCGATGGCGCCGGACACGAAAAGGACCAGCGCCAGTCCTATCGCCATGCCGAGCGCGGCGCGGCCCTCCTCCGCCAGGGCGGAGCGTCGGGTGCGGGGGCCCGGGTCGATCAGGGTCCAGCCGAGGCGGAGGCCGGTGCCGGCGGCCACGAAGACCGCCGTCAGTTCGAGCAGGCCGTGCGGCAGGACCAGGCCGAGGAAGGTGTCCAGGCGTCCCGCCGATGACATCAGGCCGATGCCGACGCCGAGGTTGAGCATGTTCTGGAAGAGGATCCAAAGGACGGGCAGGCCGAGGAAGACACCGAGGATCAGGCAGAGCGCGGCCGCCCACGCGTTGTTCGTCCATACCTGGGCCGCGAACGACGCCGCCGGGTGGCTGGAGTAGTACGTCTCGTACTGGCCGCCGGGGCGGGTGAGCTCGCGCAGTTCGCTGGGCGCCGCGATGGTGGCCTGCACTTCCGGGTGGGTGCCGATCCACCAGCCCAGGAGGGCCGCCACCAGCGTGGACAGGAGCGCGGTCGGCATCCACCAGTGGCGGGAGCGGTAGACCGCGGCGGGGAAGCTGTGGGCGAAGAAGCGGGTCACGTCGCGCCATGACGCGCGCCGGGTGCCGGTCACCGCGCTGCGCGCGCGGGCCACGAGCTGGCTGAGGCGTCCGGTGAGCTGGGGGTCGGGGGCGCTGGACTGGATCAGGGACAGATGGGTGGCCGCGCGCTGGTAGAGGACGACGAGTTCGTCGGCTTCGGCACCCGTGAGGCGGCGTTGCCGGCCGAGCAGGGTGTCGAGGCGGTCCCACTCCGCGCGGTGGGCGGTGACGAAGACGTCGAGGTCCATCTGCTTTTCTGCTCCCCGGCTGTTCGTCGGCGGTTCCTGGTGGACGTCAGCTTGTCGTACTGCGGCGCGACGCGCCCTCAGCTTGGCAGACTGGCCACTCAAGGGGCAGGTCAGGGAAGGACGGTCGGCGTGAGTGAGCTCGTGACGGGCGAGGCGGTGGCGCTGGAGCTGCGTCCCGCGAAGCTGCCCAGCAGGGCCCTGGCCGTGCTGCTCGATCTGGCGGTGGCGGTGGTGGCGTACATCGTCGTGACGATCGCCGTGGTGGCGGCGACGGCGTCTCTGGACGAGGCGGCGCAGGCCGCTCTGTCGGTGGCATTGTTCGTGTTGCTGCTGGTCGGCGGGCCGATCGCGGTCGAGACGCTCAGTCATGGGCGTTCGCTGGGGAAGCTGGCCTGCGGGTTGCGGGTGGTGCGGGACGACGGGGGGCCGATCCGGTTCCGGCACGCCCTGGTGCGGGGGCTCATCGGGGTGATCGAGATCCTGCTGACGCTGGGCGTGGTCGCCGTCATCGCCTCGCTCGTCTCCGCGCGCGGGCGACGGCTCGGTGATGTGTTCGCCGGGACGCTCGTCGTACGGGAGCGGGTGCCGGAGGGGCGGACGGGGTTCGTGCCGCCTCCGCCGCCGTGGCTGGCGGGGCGGTTCTCGGCGCTGGATCTGTCGGCGGTGCCGGACGGGCTGTGGCTGGAAATCCGGCAGTACCTCACGCGGATGCGGTCGTTGGATCCGCAGGTGGGCTGGGGCATGGCGCAGCGGCTCGCGGCGGAGCTGGCGGCCCGGACGGGTGCGCCGGTGCCGCCGGGGGTCCCGCCCGCGCCGTATCTCGCGGCGGTCCTGCACGAGCGGCAGACGCGGGAGGCTCGCCGTGCCTTCGCCGCGGCGCCTCCGGCCGGCGACCGTCCGAGCACCGCTCCCGGCGCGATGCCCGCGCCCATGCCCCAGGGGGCCGCGCCCTATCGCCCCGAGCCCTCGGAGCCGTACCGCCCGGAGGCCTATCACCCGGAGCCGCAGGACCCGCCGCCCGTCGAGGATCGGTCCGGCTCGCGGCCGTCCACCGGCTTCGTGCCGCCCGCCTAGTCCGCCCGGTCCGGCTGGTCCCACTCGGTCAACTGAACGTCGACGGGGGTGAGTCCAGGTCCTCGAGCTCGATGCCGGGGGCCGCGAGGACCACGTCTCCGGCGATGTGCACCGTGTGCTGCTCGCCCGTGTCCAGGGCGGTGACCTGGTACTCGTCCACGGTCAGGGGCCCGTTGTCAGTGGCGTGTGTTTCGCTGTTCACCAGTGCCCAGGACTGGTCCACGGTGCGGGGGGCGAGGACCGGGTCCGTGAGGGCCACCAGGCGTACGCGGGTCGCGGAGGCGGAAGGGGTGAGGCGCAGCAGACGGGTGGTGGCGACGAGGAACGCGGGGGACGTCCCGGTGAAGGCGTGGGTCGGCACATTGCCTTCGGTGGCCTCGGCCCCCGTGGGGTCGGTGCGGACCCAGGTGACGCCGTCGAGGGCGGCGCCGCGCACCTGCCAGCCCCCGGCGTGGAGTTCCAGGCGGAGGGGGCGGCCGAGGGCGTCGAGGGTGAGGTCGACGGAGCCGGTGTCGTCGCCGGCGGGGGTGGTGCGCCGGGCGACGTAGCGCCAGCCGGAGGGGCCGGGGGCGCACTGGAAGTGTTCGTGGGCGAAGGGGGTGTGATCGTGCGGATCGAGGAGCGAATAGCGGCCGCGGGGCATCGGGGTCCTGGGGCTTGACGGGCGGTCCGGTCTCGCGAGCGGTCCGGTCGTGACGGGCTGGTCCGGCCGCGCGGGCCGAGGCCCGTACGCGCGAGGGGACGTACGGGCCAAAGGGGCAGGCCCCCGGCACGGGGGTGCGGGGGCCTGCCTCGATGGAACGCGGCTGCTGCTGCCGAGGGAGCGCGGGGCGCTCGGCTCAGTAGCGGTAGTGGTCCGGCTTGAAGGGGCCCTCGACCTCGACGCCGATGTAGGCGGCCTGCTCGGGGCGGAGCTTGGTGAGCTTCACGCCGAGCGCGTCCAGGTGGAGACGGGCGACCTTCTCGTCCAGGTGCTTGGGCAGCGTGTAGACGCCGGTCGGGTACTCGTCGGGCTTGGTGAACAGCTCGATCTGGGCCAGGGTCTGGTCCGCGAACGAGTTGGACATCACGAAGGACGGGTGACCGGTGGCGTTGCCCAGGTTCAGCAGGCGGCCCTCGGACAGCACGATGATCACCTTGCCGTCCGGGAAGGTCCAGGTGTGGACCTGCGGCTTGACCTCGTCCTTGACGATGCCGGGGACCTTGGCGAGGCCGGCCATGTCGATCTCGTTGTCGAAGTGGCCGATGTTGCCGACGATCGCCTGGTGCTTCATCTTGGCCATGTCCGAGGCCATGATGATGTCCTTGTTGCCGGTCGTGGTGATGAAGATGTCGGCCTTGTCGATGACCTCGTCGAGGGTCGTGACCTGGTAGCCGTCCATCGCCGCCTGCAGGGCGCAGATCGGGTCGATCTCGGTGACGATCACCCGGGCGCCCTGGCCGCGCAGGGACTCCGCGCAGCCCTTGCCGACGTCGCCGTAGCCGCAGACGACGGCGGTCTTGCCGCCGATGAGGACGTCGGTGGCGCGGTTGATGCCGTCGATGAGGGAGTGGCGGCAGCCGTACTTGTTGTCGAACTTCGACTTGGTGACCGCGTCGTTGACGTTGATCGCCGGGAACAGGAGGGCGCCGTCGCGCTGCATCTCGTACAGGCGGTGGACGCCGGTCGTGGTCTCCTCGGTCACGCCGCGGATCTCGGAGGCCAGCTGGGTCCACTTCTGCGAGCCGTCCGTGATGGTGCGGTGCAGGAGCTCGAGGATGACGCGGTGCTCGTCGGACTCGGCGGTGTCGACGTCCGGGACCTTGCCGTCCTTCTCGTACTCGACGCCCTTGTGGACGAGGAGGGTGGCGTCACCGCCGTCGTCGAGGATCATGTTCGGGCCGCCGGTGGGGCTGTCCGGCCAGGTCAGCGCCTGCTCGGTGCACCACCAGTACTCCTCCAGCGTCTCGCCCTTCCAGGCGAAGACCGGGATGCCCTGCGGGTTGTCGGGCGTGCCGTTCGGGCCGACGGCGATCGCGGCGGCGGCGTGGTCCTGGGTGGAGAAGATGTTGCAGGAGGCCCAGCGGACCTGGGCGCCGAGCGCGGCCAGCGTCTCGATGAGGACGGCGGTCTGCACGGTCATGTGCAGCGAGCCGGTGATGCGGGCGCCGGCCAGCGGCTGCGCCTCGGCGTACTCCTTGCGGATCGCCATCAGGCCGGGCATCTCGTGCTCGGCGAGGGTGATCTCCTTGCGGCCGAACTCGGCCAGGGAGAGGTCGGCGACCTTGAAGTCCTGTCGGTTGTCGACAGTCGTCATTACGGGCTGCTCCTCGGTATCGGGGCGAGGGTGGGTACGGCTGTTCTGCGCGGCGGCGGACACCGGGGTGCCCCGAAGAGGGCACAGGCATGCCCGCGTGCGCGCAGCGCAGTCGTCGGAGGCCCTCTCTCCCTCGGCCGGTCCGTGTCGGGACCGCCCGACCGCCATCAGCAGCGACGTCTGGCTCTCCTCCAAGCTACACCGGGATGCCCCGCAGTCCCCAGCCCGCCTCCGAACGGTTCGCGCCATCCCGGGGCGGCTGCGCGCAGCGGGTGAAGGCCTTGCGGAGGGCGGGGGCGGGACTTCGGCGAGGGGCGGCCGGCCCTTTGAGCCGGCCGTGCGGTGGTGCAGGATGCCCGGCAGACCGGGACCCAGACGGGCCCGCGCGGCACCCGGGACGGTGGGCGCGGGGCAGTGGCGTAAGGAGATCGACGTGACCAGTCCAGCCGGCCCTCCCCCCACGGGCGGCGGTGACGAGCAGCGGCGTGTGAGGTTGCTCGCGGTGACCGCCTGCCCGACCGGCATCGCGCACACGTATATGGCGGCCGAGAAGCTCTCCCAGGCCGCCGAGAGCCGCGGCATCGACATGAAGGTGGAGACGCAGGGCTCCATCGGGGCGGAGAACGTCCTCGACGACAACGATGTCAGGCAGGCGGACGGGGTGATCGTCGCCGCCGACAAGGACGTGGACCTGAGCCGTTTCGCCGGCAAGCGGGTCCTGACCGTGGGGGTGGCGGAGGGCATCCGGCACCCCGAGCGGCTGATCGAGCGGGTGCTGTCGGCACCCGTGCACACGGGCGGAGGCGCCCCCACCGCCCCCGCGTCCGGCGGCGGCAAGGAGCGGAGCGCCGGGTACAGGGCGCTGATGAACGGGGTCAGCTACATGATCCCGTTCGTCGTGGTCGGCGGGCTGCTGATCGCGATATCGCTGTCGCTGGGCGGGCACACGGACCCGTCGGGCGGCCTGGTCATCCCGAAGGACTCCTTCTGGATGGACGTGAACAACATCGGCGTCATCGGCTTCACACTGATGGTGCCGATCCTGTCCGGCTATATCGCCTATGCCATCGGCGACCGGCCCGCGCTCGTGCCGGGCATGATCGGCGGCTGGATCGCGAACACCGGGGAGCTGTACGACTCCAAGGCGGGGGCCGGGTTCATCGGGGCCATCGTGACCGGGTTCCTCGCCGGGTATCTGGTGCTGTGGATCAAGAAGGTCGAGGTCCCGAAGTTCGTGCAGCCGATCATGCCGATCATCGTGATCCCGATCGTGGCGACCACGGCGCTCGGGCTGTTCTTCATCTACGTCATCGGCCGGCCGATCTCCTGGGTGTTCGAGCACCTGACCGACTGGCTGGGCGGGATGACGGGGACCAGCGCGGTCCTGCTCGGCGCGATCCTGGGCCTGATGATCGCGTTCGACATGGGCGGGCCGGTCAACAAGACGGCGTTCCTGTTCGGCGCCGGGCTCATCGCGACCGGCAACCAGACGGTCATGGGCATGTGCGCGACCGCGATCCCGGTCATGCCGCTGGGCCAGGGCCTGGCGACGCTGCTGCGCAGGCGGCTGTACTCCGAGCAGGAGCGGGAGACGGGGTTCGCCGCGCTGTTCATGGGGTGCTTCGGCATCTCCGAGGGCGCGATCCCGTTCGCGGCGGCCCGACCGGCGCAGGTCATCCCGGCCAACATGCTGGGCGGCGCGGTCGCCGGTGCGATCGCCGGGGTCGCCGGTGTCGAGGACGCGGTGCCGCACGGCGGGCCGATCGTGGCCGTGCTGGGCGCGGTGAGCGGGGTGCCGATGTTCTTCGTGGCCGTGGTGATCGGTTCGGTCGTGACCGCGCTGACGACGGTCGCCCTCGTCGACGTGAGCCGGCGGCGCGGTGCGCCGGCCCTCGCCGGGGCGGGTGCGGCCGTGTCGGAGCCCGTGCCGGTCGGAGCGGGGGTCGGTGGGGCCATGGAATCGGCGAAGTCGGTGGCCGGCGTCGGGTCGTCCGGGGAGGCCGGGGAGGCCGGGGAGGTGCTGTCCGGGCATCTGACCGAGCGGACCGTGCGGGTGCGGCTGGAAGCCGTGGACAAGGAGGCCGCGATCCGGGAGATGGCCGGCCTGCTGGCGCGCGGCGGCCGGGTCGTGGACGCGGACGAGCTGGTGGCGGCTGCGCTGCGGCGGGAGGAGCAGGGCACGACCGGGCTCGGGGAGGAGATCGCGATCCCGCACGCCAAGACGGACGCGGTGAGCGCGCCGGTCGTCGGGTTCGCGCGGTCCGACGAGGGCGTCGAGTGGGACTCCCCGGACGGGACGAAGGCCCGGCTGGTGTTCATGATCGCCGTACCGGAGGCGGCCGCCGGGGACGAGCATCTGCGGATCCTGTCACTGCTGTCGCGCAGGCTGATGGACGCGGGGTTCCGGGAGCGGCTGCTGGCCGCGCCGGACGAGGCGGCCGTCGTGGAGGTGCTGCGCGAGGTCGGTTAGCAGGGGATCACGTGCCGAGGGGCCCGCCGGAAGTGCTCCGGCGGGCCCCTCGGGGTGAGCGGGTGTCAGTGGGCGGGGTCGTGCTGGGTGGGGCCGCCCGGGGTGGCCTCGGGGTCGGCGCCCTTGGCCGCCTCGGCCTCGCTGTAGATGTCGGGCTCGAGGTAGATCACACGGGCGATCGGCACGGCGTCGCGGATGCGGCCCTCGGCGGCGTTGATCGCGCCGGCGATCTCGGCGGCCGTGTCGTCGTGCTGGACGGCGATCTTGGCGGCGACGAGCAGCTCCTCGGGGCCGAGGTGGAGCGTACGCATGTGGATGATGCCGGTGACGGTGTCGCCGTCGACGATCGCGGCCTCGATCCGCTTGGTCTCCTCGGTGCCTGCGGACTCGCCGAGCAGCAGCGACTTCGTCTCGATGGCGAGGACGACCGCGATCAGGACGAGCAGGACGCCGATGCAGATGGTGCCGACGCCGTCCCAGACGCCGTCGCCGGTGAGCAGGGCGAGGCCGACGCCGCCGAGGGCCAGGATCAGACCGACCAGCGCGCCGAGGTCCTCGAGGAGGACGACGGGCAGCTCCGGGGCCTTGGCGTGGCGGATGAACTCCTTCCAGGACTTCTTGCCGCGCAGGGTGTTGGACTCCTTGATGGCGGTCCGGAAGGAGAAGCTCTCGGCGATGATCGCGAAGACGAGGACGCCGACCGGCCAGTACCAGTGGTCGATCTCGTGGGGGTGCTTGATCTTCTCGTAGCCCTCGTAGAGGGCGAACATGCCGCCGACCGAGAACAGGATGATCGAGACGAGGAAGGCGTAGATGTAGCGCTCGCGGCCGTAGCCGAAGGGGTGTTGCGGGGTCGCCTCGCGTTGGGCCTTCTTGCCGCCGACCAGCAGCAGGGCCTGGTTGCCGGAGTCGGCGAGCGAGTGCACCGATTCGGCGAGCATCGAGGACGAGCCGCTGAACAGGAACGCCACGAACTTCGATACCGCGATTGCGAGGTTGGCGGCGAGTGCCGCCACGATCGCCTTGGTCCCGCCTGACGCGCTCATGTGTCGCGTTGTCCCTTCACCTTCGGAGCCTTCGTACGTACGACGGCCGGGCCTCGTCGGCGGGGGCGCGCGACCCCCGTCCGGCTTTGCCCGGCCTTTGCCGGTGGGCCATTGTCGCAGCCCGGCCGGAGCCCGGTGCCCCGGGGCGCCGAATGCCTCGGTCAGACGACGACCGTGGCCCGGAACACCGTGCCGGCACCGGACACTTCGGCCTTGTCGCCCGCCGGTACGAAGACCGACCGGCCCGGCGTCAGGTCGTGTTCCCCGGCGCGGACGGAACCCGATGTGCAGAGCAGGATCTGCGGGGTCGCGCGGGTGAGGTCGTGGGCGGTGGTGCCCTCCGGAAGGACGTACCGGGACAGCCGGAACTCGTCGATCGGGGTCTCGTAGACCTCCTCGCCGTCGGGTGCGGCCTCCGGGCGCAGCACGCCGGGGTCGCCCGCCTCGAAGCGGACGATGCGCAGGAGTTCGGGGACGTCGACGTGCTTGGGGGTGAGGCCGCAGCGCAGGACGTTGTCGGAATTGGCCATGATCTCGACGCCGAGGCCGGAGAGGTAGGCGTGCGGGATGCCGGCGCCGAGGAACAGGGCCTCGCCGGGCTGGAGCCGGACGTGGTTGAGGAGCATGGCGGCGATGACGCCGGGGTCGCCGGGGTAGTGGTGGGCGATGCCGGCGTACGGGGCGTGTTCGCCGCCGAGGCGGGTGCAGGCGGCCGCGGCCTCGGCGACGGTGTGGGCCATGGCGTCGCGGTCGGCGGTGAGGATCGCCGTGAGCACCTCGCGCAGGGCCGCCTCCTCGGGGCGGGCGTGCAGCAGGTCGACGTACGGCTTCAGGGAGTCGACGCCGAGGGCGTCGAGCAGACCGGCGGCCTGAACGGGGTCGCGGAAACCGCACAGGCCGTCGAACTCGGTGAGCGCGCAGATGAGTTCGGGCTTGTGGTTGGCGTCCTTGTAGTTGCGGTGGCCGGCGTCGACGGGGATGCCGCGGCGCTCCTCGTCCTCGTAGCCCTGCCGGGCCTGGGTGAGGTCGGGGTGGACCTGGAGGGAGAGCGGGGCGCCGGCGGCGAGGAGCTTGAGCAGGAAGGGCAGGCGGGGGCCGAACTTGGCGACGGTGGCCGCGCCGAGCTCCCGCTCGGGGTCGGCCTCGATCACCTCGGCGAGTGTGCCGCGGGCCGTGCGCGAGGGGGCGCCGGGGTGGGCGCCCATCCACATCTCCGCCTGCGGTTCGCCGGTCGGCTCGACGTCGAGGAGCCGCGGGATGGCGGTGGTGGAACCCCAGGCGTAGGGGCGGACGGTGTTGTCGAGGCGGTCCATGCGGGTTCTGCCTGCTCTCTGTGCGTGCGTGCCGGCGCGTACGAGCGCGGGTCTTCTTCGGTGGGACGGGGGCGCCCGTCGAACAACGGCGGCGGGTACGGCGGTTCGCGCGCGGGCGCCCGGGGACGGCTCAGGCGCGGGAGGCGAGCGCCAGATAGACGGCGGCGAAGTCCGTGACCGCGATCAGTTCCGCGAGGGTCTCCAGCTCGCCGCCCGGTTCGGGCTCCAGCTCGCTGATCGGCGTGTCGTGGCTGAGGGCCAGGTCGCGGGCGGCGGGCGCGGCGGTGAGGCCGCCGATGGGCCGGTCGCGCAGCAGCACCACGCGCGCGTGCAGGGCGGCCGGCTCCTCGACGCGGTCGCGGAAGAAGTCCTCGGGGTCGGCGCTGGCCGCGAGCCGGCCGGCGAGCAGGGCGCTGTGCGCGGAGAGGGCCTCGGGCAGTTCGGCGACGAGCGAGGGGTGGCCGGAGAGTTCGGCGAGCGCGGCGGCGAACCGGCGGCCGGCCGGGCCCGCGGACACGCCCTCCGTCCAGACCAGCGGCAACGCGTCGGCGAGTTCGGCGGCGAGCGTCTTGGCCGGGTTGCTGTAGGTCGCGACGGCCGGGCCGCAGCGCTCGGCGATGTGGTCGAGGCGGTCGGCGACCTTCTGCACGGCGTCCGGCGGGGCCGCGAGGACGCCGGTCCGGTCGAGGAGCGCGAGCAGGGGGGTGAGCAGCGCCCACAGCACGCCGGGCGCGGAGGCGGCGAGCGGGATGTCCTCGTCGTAGGGGGCGGTCGCCATCGGGACGAACAGGCCGTGGTTGTTGTGCACGGCCTCGGTGAGCGGGGAGCCGGCCGGGCCGACGGCGACGACGGTGCAGCCGCGCCGGTAGGCCTGCTCGGCGAGGAGCGACAGGCCGGGCTCGGTGCCGTCGGGGGTGGCGATCAGCAGCAGGTCCACGGAGCCGGCCCAGCCGGGCAGCTCCCAGCGCAGGGCGCCGCCGGCCGGTGCGACGCCGGTCGGCGCGAGCCGGGTGACGGGGCTGGTGGCGCCGGCGAGGGTGCCGAGGAGGTCGGCGACACAGATGGCGGCGGCGCCGGGTCCGGCGATCAGGATGGCGCGGGGGCGGCCGTCGGGCTTGAGGTCGTGGACGCCTGCCTCGGTGGCGTGCCGGGCCGCGGTGCGGACGCGGGCGCCTGCTTCCGCCGCGCCGCGGAGCAGGGCACGGCGGTCGGCCTCCGCGAGCGCTTCCGGCGCGTCGAGCAGCGATTCGTCGAGCATGGGCGGAAGGCCTCCGATCGCCGGGTCCTCTGGCGGCTCTGTCGTGCCGTGCGTCGGTGCGGGTGCTTCGTGCGTTTACGTCGTGCGGTGCGGGCCGGGCCCGCGCCCGCCGGGGGCAGACCGTGGCCCGGCGGGGGCCCGGCCGTGCGGTCCTAGGCGGGGCGGCGGGCCTCGTCCACGAGGAGGACGGGGATGCCGTCGCGGACGGGGTACGCCAGGCCGCAGTCCTGACCGGTGCAGACCAGCTCGGTGTCCTGCTCCTCCAGAGGGGCGTGGCAGGCCGGGCAGGCGAGGATCTCCAGGAGGCCGGCTTCCAGCGGCATGGCGGGTCCCTTCGGAGCGGGTGTCGGTGGTCCGTGTGCGTGTGCGGATGTGCCTGGTCAGCGTACCGCCGGTGGGGGCGGCTCGCGGGCGCTGCCCCACAGGTGCGCCGGGCCGCCCCGCGCGCGGGGCTCAGGCTCTGATGATGGCCAGGGCCTCGTCCCGCACCTTCGCCATCGTGGCCTCGTCGCGGGCCTCGGCGTTGAGCCGCAGGAGGGGCTCGGTGTTGGACGGGCGGACGTTGAACCACCAGTCGGCGGACGTCACCGTGAGGCCGTCGAGCTCGTCCAAGGTGACGCCGTCCCGGCCCTCGTAGGCGGCGCGGATCGCGGCGAGGCGGCCGGCCTGGTCGGCGACCGTGGAGTTGATCTCGCCGGAGCCGGCGTAGCGGTCGTACTGGGCGACCAGCCGGGACAGGGTGCCGTCCTGGCCGCCGAGCGCCGCGAGGACGTGCAGGGCGGCCAGCATGCCGGTGTCGGCGTTCCAGAAGTCCTTGAAGTAGTAGTGCGCGGAGTGCTCGCCGCCGAAGATCGCCCCGGACGTCGCCATCTCGGCCTTGATGAAGGAGTGCCCGACGCGGGTGCGCACGGGGGTGCCGCCGTGCTCCCGGACGACCTCGGGGACGGACCACGAGGTGATCAGGTTGTGGATGACGGTGCCCTGCCCGCCGTAGCGGGCGAGTTCGCGGGCGGCGACCAGGGCGGTGACGGCGGACGGCGAGACGGGCTCGCCGCGCTCGTCGACGACGAAGCAGCGGTCCGCGTCGCCGTCGAAGGCGATGCCGAGGTCGGCGCCCTCCTCGCGGACCCGCTTCTGCAGGTCCACGATGTTCGCCGGGTCCAGCGGGTTGGCCTCGTGGTTCGGGAAGGTGCCGTCCAGCTCGAAGTACATCGGGACGACGTCCAGCGGGAGCCCCGCGAACACGGTCGGGACGGTGTGGCCGCCCATGCCGTTGCCCGCGTCGACGACGACCTTCAGGGGGCGGATCGAGGTGAGGTCGACGAGGGAGCGCAGATGCGCCGCGTAGTCGTCCAGGGTGTCGCGCCGGGTGATGGAGCCGGTCGTGGCGGCCGGGGCCGGGGCGCCGGACGCGGTCCACTCCTCGACCAGGGCGCGGATGTCGGCGAGGCCGGTGTCCTGGCCGACGGGGGCGGCGCCGGCGCGGCACATCTTGATGCCGTTGTACTGCGCCGGGTTGTGCGAGGCCGTGAACATGGCGCCGGGCAGGTCCAGGGCGCCCGACGCGTAGTACAGCTGGTCGGTGGAGCACAGGCCGATCTCGGTGACGTCCACGCCGAGCCGGGCCGCCCCGCGCGCGAAGGCGCCCGACAGACCCGGGGACGAGGGCCGCATGTCGTGGCCGATCACGATCGCGCTCGCGCCGGTCACCCGGGCGAAGGCCGCGCCGAACAGCTCGGCCAGCGGCTCGTCCCACTGGTCCGGGACCACTCCGCGCACGTCGTACGCCTTGACGATCTGCGACAGATCAGCAGCCACGGGCAACCCTCCTGAAAGTCCTCACCGGGACCCCAAACTACCCGTAGCCACTGACGGCACGGTGCCTCGGTCCCGAGTGGACCCACAGTCGTAACCCGGTGGTCGGCCAAAGGGTCAGGGCAGCATCCAGCCGAGCACGGGTGAACTCTGGCCGACCACGATCAGACACATGACCAGCAGGAGCCCCAGGCTCCACGGCAGGACCTTGCGCAGCAGGTCGCCCTCGCGGCCCGCGAGCCCTACGGTCGCGCACGCGATGGTGAGGTTCTGCGGCGAGATCATCTTGCCGAGCACACCGCCCGAGCTGTTCGCGGCGGCCAGCAGTTCCGGCGACAGCCCCGACTGTCCGGCGGCGGTGACCTGCAGGGCGCCGAACAGGGCGTTGGCGGAGGTGTCGGAGCCCGAGACTGCGACGCCGAACCAGCCCAGCACCGGCGAGAGGAAGGCGAGTCCGGCGCCGGCCGCGGCGACGAAGTGGCCGATGGTGGCGGCCTGCCCGGAGAGGTTCATGACGTAGGCGAGGGCCAGCACCGAGGTGACGGTCAGGATGGCGTACCGCAGCTCGTGGACGGTCGCCAGCCACTCCTTGACGGCCACGCGCGCGTGCACGCCGAGCACGACGGCCGTGCACACCCCGGCGAGCAGCACGAGTGTGCCGCCGGTGGAGACGATCGGCCAGCTGTAGACGTTGGCGCCGACCGGGTCGCCGCCGGCGTCGGCGACGTCCAGGAAGGGCCAGTCGAAGGTCCGGGTGGCCCGGGCCAGGAAGTCCTTGACCGGCGGGATCTGGGCGACGGAGAAGATCACGACGATCAGCGCGTAGGGGGCGTAGGCCCGGACGACCTCGCCGCGCGGGTCGTGCTCGTCCAGTTCCTCGCTGCGCGTCCCGGTCAGCACGGACGCGCGTACGGCCTCCGTGGCGGGCACGCGCGCGTGCGGTACGGCGACCAGGGCGCCGGCGCCCGCCAGCGCGGCGCCGATGTCGGCGAGTTGGGCGGAGACGTAGTTGGAGGCGGCGAACTGGGCGACGGCGAAGGCTACTCCGCACACCAGGGCGGGCACCCAGGTCTCGCGCAGACCGCGCCGGCCGTCCACCAGGCCGACCAGCACGAGCGGCACGACGAGGGCCAGCAGCGGTGTCTGACGGCCCACCACGGAGGCGACGTCGTCCAGCGGAAGCCCGGTGACCTGGGCGAGGGTGACGACGGGGGTGCCCATGGCACCGAAGGCGACGGGCGCGGTGTTGGCGACGAGCGCGACGACCGCCGCCCGCACCGGGTCGAAGCCGAGCGCCACGAGCATGACCGAGCAGATGGCGACGGGGGCGCCGAATCCGGCGAGGGCCTCCAGCAGGGCGCCGAAGCAGAAGGCGACGACGAGCGCCTGGATGCGGGGGTCGTCGGAGAGACGCCCGAACGACCGCCGCAGGATGTCGAAGTGCCGGGTGCGGACCGTCATCCGGTACACCCACAGGGCGTTGACGACGATCCACAGGATGGGGAAGAGGCCGAAGACGGCTCCCTGGGCGGCGCTGGAGAGCGTCTGGTCGAGCGGCATGCCGTAGGCGAGCCAGGCGACCAGAACGGCTGCCAGGAGGCCCGTGAGCCCGGCCAGATGCGCCTTCATACGGACCGCGCCCAGCAGGACCAGGACGATCACGAGGGGCAGTGCCGCCACCAGGGCGGACAGACCGAGGGAGCCTCCGACGGGCTCCAGTTCCTGCACGTACACGACGCCTCCCCGGATTCCGCCATACGGAAAGCGATTTCTCGTTCCGGCCTAGGAATGGTCGTGTCCGCGACAAGCTGGCGTCAATGGGCGTGCAGCACTTGCCGTGAGGAGATCACGAAAAGGCGGAAGGAAGGCGTCCGGGGAGTCGGACGTCAGTTGTCGGGCGACCGCAGGACGCGCAGGTGCCCCCGGCGCGCGACCTCCATCGGGTCGGCCCCCCGTCCGCCGCCACCGCCGGCCTGGGCGGCACGCTCCTGCGGACGGGCCGCCTCACGCACGGCGTTGGCAAGCGCTTCCAGGTCGTCCCCGCTGGGGCGGGCCGGAGCGGAGCCGTCCAGCAGCCGTACGACCTCCCACCCGCGCGGGGCGGTGAGGCGCTCGGAGTGCTCGGCGCACAGGTCGTAGCAGTGGGGTTCGGCGTAGGTGGCGAGCGGGCCGAGGACCGCGGTCGAGTCGGCGTAGACGTACGTCAGCGTCGCTACGGCGGGACGGCCGCAAGCGGTGCGCGAACAGCGACGTACAGGGCTCACGACGTTGGACGGTACCGCACTCTTGAGCGGGCCGCGACGACTCTCCCCCAGGTCACCCCACCGTGTCGTGGTGTGAAACACCCCACACGCCCCTTTCACCCCACCTCTGTGACCTGCGAGGACGAGACGGCCCCGGAAACCGGCTCCGACCGGAAGTGGTCACCTCTCACCACAAACCCCGTCAATTACCACGACGTCGGCGGTCTCGGAGAGATACGGAAACGAGCCCAAGCTTGGCTGGAATGGTCATCTGGCGACATGCGGTACGGCCCGGCGCACACCGCCCCGACCGGCGCACGGAGATCCGGCGGGCGGCGGCCACGGGGACTACGCTTCGTCAGTGATGGACACCCCCGTACCGCCCCGTGCCGTCGGCCCCGGGCCCCGCCGCCGTGATCGCCACGGACGGGGCATGCGCGGCCCGATCGCACCGCCGCAGGTCCCCCTGGCCGCCAGCCGCGCCGACGCCTTCGCCGACCTGGTCCAGGACTCCGTGGAGCGCCTGGAACGCCGCTGGCCGCAGCTCGCCGACATCGATTTCCTCGTCCTGGAGGTGCCGCGCCTGGACGGCACCTGGAACGACGAGGCGGTCCCGCTCGGCGGCACCATCGCCGCCCGCGACGGACGGCCGGCCCGGGTGGTCGTCTACCGCAGGCCGGTGGAGATCCGCACCAAGGGCCGCGACGAGCGCGCGGCCCTGGTGCACGAGGTGGTCGTGGAACAGGTGGCCGAGGTGCTGGGGCTGACCCCGGAGACGGTGGACCCCCGCTACGGCGAGGACTGACCTCCGCGGCCGGGGCCGCCCGCTACCGCTGCAGCACCGAGAGGTCCTGGTCGGCCTTCGGCACGGCCACCGTCCCGCGGTCGTCGGGCAGGGTCTGCACCGTGAAGGCGGAGACGCCGTCCTGCCCGTCCGTGATCGTCCGGGCGCCGTGGACCTCGCCGCCCGACACCGACTCCACCGTCAGCGCGTACGTGCCCTTCAGACCGCTCGGCACCGGCGCCTGGACCTGCTGGGTCGTACCGGCCTTGATCGTGAACGACTTCGTGGCCGGGGTGCCGCCCCCGCTGCCCCCGGACGCGGTGACCTTGACCTCCGCCGCGCCGAACGGCGCCGTCAGCGACAGCGTCGTGCCCTTCGCGCGGTTGTCCACGACGGTCGCCCGGGTGCCGACCGGCCGGGTCGCCGGTATGAACGCCGTCTCCTGTCCGGCGCCCTTGCCGCGCACCACGCGCACGGCCGCGACCACGGGCACGGAGCGGCCCGTCGGGGTCAGCACCAGTGAGCCTGGTTCGCCGCGCATGACGTCGCCGAGGTCGACGGCGCCGGTCATGCCCGCCTTCAGGTGCAGCGTCTCGTTCCCGGCCGGGGTGATCTGGCCGGAGGGCGAGGCGAGGCGCACCTTCAGGTCCGCGTCGGCTTCACCCGGTGCGAACGCGATGAGCCGCACCGCCGTGGCGTCCTTCGGGATGCCGGGTATCACGAGGCTTCCCGCCGGGTCGACGGACGCGCCCAGCCAGTCACCGCCGAGCTTGTCGTCCAGCGCCTGCACCGAGGCGCCGACCCGGCCGCTGCGCACGCTGACGTGCACGGTGACGTTGTCCAGCTTCTCGGTGGTCAGCGTGGACAGCAGGACCGGGTCGTCGGAGTGCGGCGCGACCGTGATCCCCTCGCCGGTGGGGGTCTCCAGGGCGCCGTCCCTGCCGTACAGCTCGATGTCGACGACGGCGGCCGAGTCGTCCGGGTTCACCAGGTGCACATAGTCCGTGCGGTCGGCGGCCGTGCTGGCGCCGGGGAACCAGAAGTCGGTGTCCGGCGCGGTGCAGGCGGCGCCGAGCAGACCGCGGCCGGTGCCCGCGGCGACCTCGGTGGTCTGCTGCACGGTCCAGCCGGGGGCGAACTTCCCGTCGGCGGTGCCGACGAGCGCCGGCGAGTCCGATCCGGAGACGTCCTCGGCGAGGGGCTTGCCGGGCTCCTTGGCCGTCAGGAAGGCCTTGGCTTCCTTGTCGCCCTTGCCGTTCTTCTCGTCCTTGCCGGCCTTGCCGTCCTTCTCGTCCGTCGACTCGGTGACGGCCGGGCGCAGTTCGGCCTTGCCGTCGCCGCCGGTGCCCTTGGTGACGGGTGTGAACGAGGTGTACGTCGTCTCCGCCAGGTCCGAGACGCTCGGCGTCGGGCAGGTCAAACTCGTGCGCTCCACCGGCAGTTCGGCGGCCGTGGCCGTGGCGTCCGGCGCGGACGTGTCCGGGGAGGCGACGGCCGCGAACCCGGTCACGGCGGCGAGGGCGGTGGCACCGGCGATCAGGGACAGGGTCGTGCGGTTCACTGCTGGCTCCCGTCGGAACGTCCGCTGCCGTGCGGGTCCTGCCGCGCCGGGTCGTACGCGGGGTCGTAGCCCTGCTGGTAGGTCTGGTCGTAGGAGGCGTCGTAGGCCCCGGTCTGGTCCTGCCCGCCGTAGGCGTACGGGTCGTACCGGCCGCCCTGGTACGGGTCGGCCTGGTACGTCTGGTCATAGCCACCGCCCGTGTACTGCTGGGCGTCCTGGTACTGCTCGCCCTGGTAGCCGCCGTACTCGGGGCTCTGGTAGCCGGGGGTGTCCCACTCGCCGTAGGAGCCCTGCTGCGGGATGTCCGCCGGGGCGGCCGGGGGCTGTGGGGGCGGGGGGAAGCCGTCGTCCTCGGGGGCGTGTGTCTCCGGGGCGTCCGTGCCCTGACCGGCCGCCTCGGCCTCGGCCTCCGCCTGGGCGCGCAGCCGGCGGGCCCGCCGGCCCTCGCCGGCCATGGCCTCGGCGGGGACGGGCTGCTCCTCGGGCAGGTCGTCGTCGATGTCGCGGCGGCGGCCCGGGAGGGCCATGACGACGAGGACGACGGCGAGGAAGCCCTGTGCCCAGAGCCAGACGGTGTGGGTGAAGGGGTCGTCGTAGGTGACGTCCAGCCGGCCGCCGGAGGCGGGGAGTTCGAAGCCCTGCGCCCAGCCGTCGACCGTCGTCGGGGTGAGCGGCGTGCCGTCCAGGGTGGCCGTCCAGCCGTCGTCGGCGGTGTCGGCGAGCCGCAGGACGCGGCCGTCCGCGCCGGACCCGATCGTGGTGTGGATGTCCACGGGTCCTGCGGCGACGGGCTGCGGAGCGGCGGACGCGGCACCGGATTCGGCGACGATCGCCGCGCGGGACACCTCCCGGTCGATCCGCCACAGCGCGCTGCCCTTCTGCTCGCTGAGCCGCGACAGACCGGGTGTGGCGTCCAGCACGCGCGCGACCTCGCGCGGGGCGCCCTTGCGGACGAGGACGTAGCGGACCGCGAACGAGCCGAGCTGGTCGGCCTGGTCGGCGCCGGAGCCGGCCACGAGGTTCGCGACGATCTTGTCCAGCCGGGTGTTCTCGCCGTCGGCCAGGGCGAGTTCGGCGTCGCCCAGGCGGGCGCCGGAGCCGCGGACCAGCACATAGCCGACGCGGGCCGGGGAGTCGCTGTCGAGGACGAGGGTGCGGGCCTGGTCGCTGGTGCGGCTCTCCTCGGCGACGAACGCGGGCACCTGCACGGGGTCGCGGCGCTCCACGGGACCGTCGGCGCCGCGGATCATCCAGCCGGCGGCGAGCAGGAACGGGCCCGCCGCGGCGGCGAAGGCGACCAGCGCGGCGACCGGCTGACGCCAGCCGAAGCTCTGCTCGGCCACGCGGGCGCGTGCCCCGTCGGCGCCGAGCAGGGCGGCGGCCAGCAGCGCGAGGCCGTAGACGAGGGTCGCTGGCCCGGCCCAGGCCGAGCGGTTGGACAGGACCGCGAAGACGAGGCCCAGCAGGGCGGCCGCCCATGCCGTCCTGATGCCCAGCTGCCGCTCGGAGCGCAGCAGGGCGGCCAGCGCGGCCAGGACGATGCCGACGAGCATGAGTCCGTCGACGGTGCCGGGGCCGCCGGGGCTGGCGTTGAGCAGGTCGAGGGCGGACGCGGCCGAGGCGCCGTAGTCGAGGCCGGCCTCCTGGAAGAAGCCGAACGGCAGCAGCGTCAGCGACCAGGGGGCGAGCACCAGCAGGGGGACGCCGAGCTGCGCGAGGAAACGCAGGCCGTACGCGGTGATGTCGGTGCGCCGCAACGCCAGCAGGGCGACGCCGAGGACCAGCGCGATCGGCCACACGATCGGCGTGAAGGCGGTGGTGACGGTCAGCAGCAGGACGTAGGCCCAGGTGGCGCGCCAGCTGCCGCGGGTGCCGGAGGCGTTCGCCAGGCCGCTGGCCGCGATGCCGGCGCGTGCGATCAGCGGCAGCAGCACGGCGAGGACGGCGGTGCCGATCCGGCCGCCGGCGAGGGCTCCGGTGGCGGCGGGCAGGAAGGCGTAGACGACGGCCGCCCACGCGCGCAGCAGACGGGACTCGACGAGCGGGCGGGACGCGAAGTACGCGCTGAGCCCGGCCAGCGGCACCGAGCCGACGAGCAGCACGGTGACGGCGAGCCCCGTGGAGCCGAGCAGCAGGGAGGCGAGGGTCGCGACGATCGCGAGGTACGGCGGCGCGGACGCGGTGCCGCCGGCGCCGACGGGATGCCAGGCGTCCACATAGTGCGACCACAGCTCGCCGACGTCGGCCGGGGCGGGCAGCAGCGCGCCGCCCGCGAGGGCGCCGCCGCCGAGGAGCTCCCGGCAGGCGATCAGCGAGACGAGCAGCAGGACGAGGAAGAGCACCGGGGCCGGCTTGCGGGCGATGCGCTTGAGGCGCGCGAACTGCTCGATCTCGAGGAAGTCGGCGTCGTCGCCGCCGGGCCCGGACTCGATCGCGCTGCCGTGCCGGCCCGCGCCGGAGGCCACTTCGGGGTCGGAGCGGCCGACGAGGCTGCTCGCGGCCTGCTCGACGGTGGCGCGCACGGTGGCACCGGGCGGCGGGAACAGGGCGCGCAGCTCGGCCTTGTCGATGACGGGGGCCCCGCGCCGGCGGCGGCCGGCGATGATCCGCTCGGGGCGCAGCAGGGTGCCCATGAGACCGCGGATCTCGTCGAGGGCCTGGCCGGGGACCTTGCCGACGAGGTAGGCGAGGGTGCGCAGGACGGTGCCGACGACGACGCGCAGCAGCACCCAGGGCAGCACGGCGCTGCGGGTGTTGACGAGCAGGGTGTAGACGGCGCCGGCCTTGTCGACCTTGTGCGGGGAGGCGGCGGTGCGGCCGACGCAGTCGACGGCGCGGCGCTCGCGCGAGGCGGCCTCGGCGTGCCGGACGACAGCCTCGGGGGCGATGAGGACGCGGTGGCCGGCGGCGGTGGCGCGCCAGCACAGGTCGACGTCGTCACGCATCAGGGGCAGATGCCGGTCGAAGCCGCCGAGCTCCTCGAAGACGTCGCGGCGGACCAGCATGCCGGCGGTGGAGACGGACAGGACCGGGCGCACATGGTCGTGCTGCCCCTGGTCCTGCTCGCGGCGGTCCAGACCGGTCCAGCGGCGGCCGGAGTTGGCGATGGTGACGCCGACCTCCAGGAGCGCGCGGCGGTCGTACCAGCCGCGCAGCTTGGGGCCGACCACGGCGATGTCGTCGCCGCGGCCCAGCTCGTGTTCGGTCTCCACGACGCGGAGCAGCTGGGCGAGGGCGTCGGGCTCGGGGGCGCTGTCGTCGTGCAGGAGCCACAGCCACTGCACCGGCTCCCCGTGGGGGAGTTCGGGCAGGTCGTAGGCGTCGTCGCGCCAGGTGCGGGTGACGGGGTCCCAGCCGCTCGGGCGCTTGAGATAGGTGAGCTCGTCCGGGGTGAGGACGGGAGCCGTGCGGTTGGCCTCCTCGACGGCCTGGCCGAAGCCGGTGCGCCGGGCGAGGTGCAGGACGCGGTCGTCGCCGAGGGCGTCGGTGAGCAGCTGCGCGGACTGGTCGGCGCTGCCGGTGTCCGCCGCGACGGCGGACTGCACCGGGCGCTCCTGGCTCAGCAGCCCGGCGAGCGCGTCGGGCAGCCAGCGGGCGCCGTCGTGGGAGACGAGGACCGCGGTCACCACATGACGCGGGAACTCAGGTGTGGCAGCGGCGTCGTGCTGCGCTGCCGTGTGGCTGTGCACGGACATCGAGGTACAGGCCCCGGTTCGATGGACTGCGGTGGACGCCTGTGTCCCCGGGGGACAGCGGGACGTCTCGGACGAGCGCCCACACTACTGGCTGGGCATCACGGCGGCCCGCCGCCTGTGGACAACCCACCCGCGACGGGCCGTTCGAGATCTGTTCGAGACGTTGGGAGATGCGGAGGTACGGACGGATTCGCCCTCGCGCGCCCCGCCGCGCGGTCCCGCGGCGGGCGGTGGCGGCCGGGCCGTCGGCGGTCCGTCAGACGGCGGCCTTCTTCAGCCGGCGCCGCTCGCGCTCGGACAGGCCGCCCCAGATGCCGAACCGCTCGTCGTTGGCGAGGGCGTACTCGAGGCACTCGGAGCGGACCTCGCAGGCGAGGCAGACCTTCTTGGCCTCCCGGGTCGAGCCGCCCTTCTCGGGGAAGAAGGACTCGGGGTCGGTCTGGGCGCACAGCGCGCGCTCCTGCCAGCCGAGCTCCTCGTCCGCGTCGTCGACCAGCAGTTGCTGCACCAGCTCGGTCATGTGCGCCCCTCGTCCGTCTTTCGCGTCCCCGTGATGTAGCCGTTACCGATTTCGGCTGAACGACACGAGTGAAATTACAAGTGTGCTGCTCCGGGCGAGTCAAGCCGAGATCTGCTATTGGGCCCCTTATTCACTCTGCGGAACCAAGGCCTAGCGGAAAGTGTTCAAATCGTCCTAAACCTTGACAACCGGACAGGGCCCGAACGGGAGCGCACTCCCGCGCAAGGCCTGTACGGAACAAGACGCCCAGTCGTTCGATCTCGTTGCACACGCGCGCGGATGCGAACCGGATCACAGTCCGATCACAGGATCACAACGACGCCCGTGCGCCCGGATGTGCGCCATGTGTCCCGGCAACCCCGTGCACAAACCTTTCGCCAGACAGATGAACCGGATGGGGTGAAAGCTGTGCCACATCACCGGGCGTCGAGTTGACAGGCATACGTATGAACCGCTGTCCTTGTGGGCATGCTCGCGAATCCGGCACTCACCTCGACCCGCACCGCCGGGTCCCTCGGTGCCGCCCGCGCGTTCTGTAGCTGTTGCTGTCCCAGCTGTTGAGCCTCTTCCGCTCCGGCTGAAGGCCGCGCCGTACCCGGCGCGGCTGCCGTTCCCTCTGACCTTCTTCACTGAGGAACCACCGCACCCCATGAACAGCGACAGCGACCTCCAGATCGCCGGCGACATCCTCGAAGTCCCGCACCTCCTCCAGGCCCCGCGCGAGCACCCGTCCACAGTGGCGGAGTTCGTCGGCCTGGCCCGCTCCCTCGCCGCCGACCGGTCGCAGTGGGAGCACCTGGTCCAGTACGACGCGACGACCCGCTGGTACCACCGGCTGCGCACCGGACCCGGCTACGAGGTGTGGCTGCTGTCCTGGGTGCCCGGACAGGGCAGCGGCCCGCACGACCACGGCCCGTCCTCCGGCGTGCTGACGGTGCTGGACGGCACCCTGACCGAGCACACCGAGCGCGGTACGCACGTCCTGCGCCCCGGCGACGAGCGGGTCTTCGCGCCCGGCTACACCCACGACGTGGTCAACGACGCGCTGGAGCCCGCGGTCAGCCTGCACGTCTACTACCCGGGCCTCACCGAGATGCCGATGGTCCCCCGCACCCAGCTCCGCGCCGCCCCGGCGCCCGCGGCCTGCGAGGCGCGCCCGGTGTCCGCCTGACGCGTTGTCGTACCCGCCTGCCAGACTTGGGCCATGCGCATTGTGGTTCTGGCAGGCGGCATCGGCGGTGCCCGGTTCCTGCGTGGTCTGAAGCGGGCCGCGCCGGACGCGGACATCACGGTCATCGGCAACACCGGGGACGACATCCACCTCTTCGGGCTGAAGGTCTGCCCGGACCTCGACACGGTGATGTACACGCTCGGCGGCGGCATCAACGAGGAGCAGGGCTGGGGCCGGGCCGACGAGACCTTCCATCTGAAGGAGGAGCTCGCCGCCTACGGAGTGGGCCCGGAGTGGTTCGGCCTCGGCGACCGGGACTTCGCCACGCACATCGTGCGGACGCAGATGATCGGCGCCGGGTACCCGCTCAGCGCGGTGACGCAGGCGCTGTGCGACCGCTGGCAGCCCGGGGTGCGGCTGATCCCCATGACCGACGACCGCGTCGAGACGCATGTGGCCGTCGAGATCGACGGCGAGCGCAAGGCCGTCCACTTCCAGGAGTACTGGGTGCGGCTGCGCGCCTCGGTGCCCGCCGAGGCGATCGTCCCGGTCGGCGCCGAGCAGTCGAAGCCCGCGCCGGGCGTCCTGGAGGCGATCGCGCAGGCGGACGTCGTCCTGTTCCCGCCGTCCAACCCGGTCGTCTCGGTCGGCACGATCCTGGCCGTGCCCGGCATCCGCGAGGCCATCGCCGACGCGGGCGTGCCGGTCGTGGGCCTCTCCCCCATCGTCGGCGGCGCGCCCGTGCGCGGGATGGCCGACAAGGTGCTCGCGGCGGTCGGCGTGGAGTCGACGGCCGCGGCGGTCGCCGAGCACTACGGCTCGGGGCTGCTGGACGGCTGGCTCGTCGACACCGTGGACGCCGAGGCCGTGGACCGGGTGGAGGCGGCCGGGATCCGCTGCCGGGCCGTCCCGCTGATGATGACCGACCCGGACGCGGCCGCGCAGATGGCCCGCGAGGCGCTGGCGCTCGCGGAGGAGGTGCGGGGCGCGTGAGCGGGCCGTCCGCCGAGGGGTACCGCGTCTGGGCCGTGCCGGGACTGCCCGAGGTCCGGCCGGGCGACGACCTCGCCAAGCTGATCGCCGCCGCAGAGCCCGGGCTCGTCGACGGGGACGTCCTGCTGGTCACCTCGAAGATCGTGTCCAAGGCCGAGGGCCGGATCGTCGAGGCCGCCGACCGGGAGGCCGCGATCGACGCGGAGACCGTGCGGGTCGTGGCGCGCCGCGGCCCCCTGCGCATCGTGGAGAACCGCCAGGGGCTCGTCATGGCCGCGGCCGGGGTCGACGCCTCCAACACCCGCCCCGGGACCGTGCTGCTGCTGCCCGAGGACGCGGACGCGTCCGCGCGCGCGATCCGCGAGGGACTGCGCGCCACGCTCGGCGTCGACGTCGGCGTCCTCGTCACCGACACCTTCGGGCGGCCCTGGCGGACCGGGCTCACCGACGTCGCGATCGGCGCCGCCGGTGTCCGGGTGCTCGACGATCTGCGCGGCGGCCGGGACGCCCACGGCAACCCGCTGAGCGCGACCGTCGTGGCGACCGCGGACGAACTCGCCGCCGCCGGCGACCTCGTGAAGGGCAAGGCCGAGGGACTGCCCGTCGCCGTGGTGCGCGGCCTCGCGCACACCGTGACCGAGGACGACGGGGCGGGCGCGCGGCCCCTGGTGCGCGAGGCGCGGGACGACATGTTCCGGCTCGGCACCTCGGAGGCCGTCCGGGAGGCCGTCACCCAGCGCAGGACCGTGCGGGCGTTCACGGACGAGCCGGTCGACCCGGGGGCCGTGCGCCGCGCGGTCGCGGCGGCCGTCACCGCCCCTGCCCCGCACCACACGACGCCGTGGCGGTTCGTGCTGCTGGAGTCGTCCGGGGCGCGCACCCGGCTGCTCGACGCCATGAAGGAGGCGTGGATCGCCGATCTGCGCCGGGACGGCAAGAGCGAGGAGTCCATCGCCAAGCGGGTGCGGCGCGGCGATGTGCTGCGCCACGCCCCGTATCTGGTGGTGCCGTGTCTCGTCATGGACGGGGCGCACACCTACGGCGACGCGCGGCGGGACGCCGCCGAGCGGGAGATGTTCGTCGTCGCGACCGGCGCCGGCGTGCAGAACTTCCTGGTCGCCCTGGCCGGTGAGCGGCTCGGCTCGGCCTGGGTGTCGTCCACGATGTTCTGCCGGGACGTCGTGCGCGAGGTGCTCGGACTGCCGGACGACTGGGACCCGATGGGGGCCGTGGCGGTCGGGCATCCGGCGCGGGAGCCCCGGCCCCGGCCCGAGCGGGAGGCGGCGGCCTTCGTCGAGGTGCGCTGACGCAGCGCGCGAAGCGCCTACGCTCGTAGGGCGCCTCCTTCAAGGCGCACGCCCCTCCCCCACCCCGAGGACACCGTGGCAGGACGATTCCCCCAGCGGCCCACGCGTACGACCGTGCGCGGCGGGCAGGTCGCCGTGCCCGCAGGCGTGCCGCGCCAGGCGACGGCGCCGGGACGGGTGCGGACCTGGGTACCGGACGGGCCGCTCGATCTCGGGCTGGTCCTGGGGCCGCTGCGTCGGGGGCCGGGCGATCCGACGTTCCGCGCGACGCCGGACGGTTCGGTGTGGCGGACCGCGCTGACCCCGGCCGGGCCCGGCACGCTGCGGGTCGTCGCGCGCGGCGCCGAGGTGCGCGGCGAGGCCTGGGGACCGGGCGCCGAGTGGCTGCTGGAGCAGTTGCCGGAGATGCTCGGCGCCGCCGACGACCCGTCCGTCTTCGTGCCCCGGCACCGGGTGGTCGCGGAGGCCCGGCACCGGCGGCCGGGACTGCGGCTGACCCGCACCGGTCTGGTGATGGAGTCGCTGATCCCGTCGATCCTGGAGCAGAAGGTCACGACGGACGAGGCGTACCGGGCCTGGCGGCTGCTGGTGCGCGCGTACGGCGAGCCGGCGCCCGGGCCCGCGCCCGAGCGGATGTGTGTGATGCCCCACCCGCGGACCTGGGCGCTGATCCCGTCCTGGGAGTGGCACCGGGCCGGCGTGGACAACAAGCGGGCGTCGGCGGTCCTGCGGGCCGTGCGGGTCGCCGCGCGCATGGAGGAGGCGGTCCGGATGGCCCCGGCCGAGGCGCAGGCCCGGCTGGAGCTGGTGCCGGGGATCGGGCCCTGGACGTCGGCCGAGGTCGTGCAGCGCAGTCACGGCGCGGCGGACTCGGTCACCGTGGGGGACGTGCATCTGCCGGGCATCGTGGGGTTCGCGCTGGCCGGGGACCGGGACGCGGACGACGCCGTGATGCTGGAGCTGCTGGAGCCGTACGCGGGGCAGCGGCACCGGGCGGCCCGGCTGATCCTGCTGAGCGGGCGCGTGCCCAAGCGGCGGGCGCCGAAGATGCCCCGGGTGGACATCGGCCGCTGGTGACGGCGGGCCGGGCCCACCGTCACCCGGCGCCGGTTACAGGTCCGGTGAGAAGCGCACCGCGCCCGCCGGGATACGGGCGTCGCACCAGATCCGCGCGCCCTCGCGCAGTTCGTTGTCCGCGCCGACCACCGCGCCGTCCCCGATGACCGTGCCGGTGAGGACCGAGCGCTCGCCCACCCGGGCGCGGGTGCCGATGAGCGAGTCGGTGATGACCGCGCCGGGCTCGATGACGGCGCCCGGCAGGATCGTGCTGCCGAAGACACGCGCGCCCTCGGCGACGAACGCGCCCTCGCCCACCACCGTGCCGCCGGTCAGCTTGGCGTCGGCGGCCACCGTGGCCGTGGGCAGGACGAGCCGGTCGCCGCAGCGTCCGGGCACCGCGGGCGACGGGGCGCGGCCGAGGACGAGGTCGGCGGAGCCGCGTACGAAGGCCGCGGGCGTGCCCAGATCGAGCCAGTAGGTGGAGTCGACCATGCCCTGCAGATGGGCGCCGGCCGACAGCAGTTCGGGGAAGGTCTCGCGCTCCACGGAGACGGGGCGGCCCGCCGGGATGGTGTCGATGACCGAGCGGCGGAACACGTAGGCGCCCGCGTTGATCTGGTCGGTGACGATCTCCTCGGGGGTCTGCGGCTTCTCCAGGAACGCCGTGACCCGGCCGGTGTCGTCGGTGGGGACGAGGCCGTACGCCCGCGGGTCGGTGACCTTCGTCAGATGCAGGGAGACGTCGGCGCCGCTGGTCTCGTGGGTGCGGACCAGGGCGGCGATGTCCAGGCCCGTGAGGATGTCGCCGTTGAAGATCAGGACCGGGTCGTCGGGCGCGGAGCGCAGCCGGGAGGCGACGTTGCGGATCGCGCCGCCGGTGCCGAGGGGCTCCTCCTCCGTCACGTACTCCAAGTGCAGTCCGAGCGCGGAGCCGTCGCCGAAGTACGGTTCGAAGACCTCCGCCAGATAGGACGTCGCCAGCACGATGTGGTCGACGCCCGCCGCTCTCGCTCTCGCCAGCTGGTGCGTGAGGAACGGGACCCCGGCCGCCGGGACCATGGGCTTCGGCGTGTGCACGGTGAGCGGACGCAACCGAGTGCCCTTGCCGCCGACCAGGAGGATCGCTTCTGTCACCTGTCGTCTCTGCTTCCTGCCGGGACCGGCCCGAACTGGATTTCGGCCGGCCAGTGTATGCAGACCGTTGTGCGGTGCCCTCGACGGCAGTGCGGTGGCTCGTGTCCCGCCCCTCGTCCCCCGACGGCGGTGAATGCGACCCCATGGCCCCCCATGAGTCCCCCTTCGACCGGACGACGTCCAGGGCCCCCTGTCAGACACCTACCGGTCCGAACGGGTTCCCTGGACGTCCTTGCCCGTCGGCTCCTCCCGTGGTCAGCGGCCCTGGTAGCGGGCGGCCGTCGAACGGGCCGAGCCGAGCTTGCGGTAGAGCTGGAGCCCCGGGCACTCCGTGGAGAAGCCGTCCCGGTGACCGGAGATCACATTCAGTCGTACGTTCTTTCCCTTTCGGTAGAGATTGCCACCGCCGGACGTCAGATATGTCTTTCCGCGCGGATTGGCGCCGTAGAGACCGAGCTTCCAGGCGGTGAGGCGGGCGACGGCCTTCAGGGCGGACTTGGACGGCTTGGTGGAGCCGTAGCTGCCGAGGACGGCGATCCCCATGCTGTTCGTGTTGAAACCACGGGTGTGGGCGCCCAGGACGGCCTTCGCGACGCCCCCGGCCCGGCCCTCGTAGATGTTTCCGCACTTGTCGACGAGGAAGTTGTAGCCGATGTCGCGCCAGCCCATGCTCACGACGTGGTAGCGGTAGATACCGCGGATGACGGAAGGGGCCTGCGCGCAGGTGTACTTGCTGCCGGTCGCCGTGTGGTGGACGAAGGCCGCCTTCACCTTGCTCGTGTAGACGAACCGGCTCTCCCGCCAGCGCTCGTTCGCGCCCCAGCCGCGCCGGGTGACGATGCGCGGTCGCGGCCCGATGTACGGCTTCGCCTTCTGGGCCGCCGTCAGTTCGCTGCCGCGCAGGGTCAGCAGCTCCCGTTCGGTCTCTGCCCGGCCGAGGGCGGGGATCTCGGCGGCGCTCAGGGCGGCGACGTCGGCGTTGACGGTGGAGCCGGCGACGGCGTCGGCGGTCTCCGGCTGCAAGGCCCCGGGCCGGGCCGCGCCGAGCGTGTCGTCCTGGGGGGCGGCCTCGCCGGGGTCGACGAGTTCGAGGCGCAGGCCGGTGGGCAGGGGGGCGGCGGCTGCGGGGGCGGCGGCCGGCGTGCCGTCGGCCGGGGTTGCGGTGCCGTCGGCCGGGGTCTTGTCCGGGGCGGGGTCGGCGCCGGTCGGGGCGGGTTGGGTGCCCTGGGGGGCGGTTCCGGTGCCCTCCGGGACGGGTTCCGCGCCCTCCGGGACGACCCGTAGTTCGACGCCGTTCGACGCTCCGACCCAGAGAGGGGCCGTCGCGCCGCGCAGCCGCCCGTCGGCACCCTCCTCGGTGTCCGGGTCGGCCGCGTGGTCGGCGTTGTGGGTCTCCACGTCCTGCCAGTCGGACCAGACGCCGGTGGCCACCTCCCGGGTGCGGATCTGCACCCGGCCGTGGAGTTCGGCGGCCGGGTCGTCCCAGACGACGCCGACGAGGGAGAAGGGACGTACGGTCCGGCGGGACAGCCCCTGTGCGGCGGGGCCGTCCACGGCACGGTCACGGGTGAGGGGGACGAGGGGCAGGGACTGGGTGCTGCCGGCGGTGCTCTCCCGGCGCGCCGACGGGCCGGCCGACAGGGCCGCGCTCGTGGCCGCTTCCGCACCGGGCGCCGGTCTCGCGGTCGCGGCCACGGCGGGTGGGGTGAGCGGGAGAGCGAGAGCGGCCGCGCACGTGACACCGATCGAGGAAGCAAGGAATCCACGCATACCCCTGATGTTGAACATAGTCATACAAACCTGTCCATCGAGGACTTGACGGGGCGTCTGCGGGGGTTCGCCCGAACCGGTGGCCGGGCGTTGGTGCCGGTGGGGGTGCGGGCCGGGGCGCCCGCGTAGGCTTGCGCGGGTGAACGCCACCGACCGCACCCCTGCCGACCTGCTGCGTTCCGCGCTCGCCGCGGATCCCGGACGTCCCCTGGTGACCTTCTACGACGACGCCACCGGGGAGCGCGTCGAATTGTCCGTGGCCACCTTCGCCAATTGGGTGTCCAAGACGGCGAACCTGCTCCAGGGCCATCTGAACGCCGGCCCGGGCGACCGGGTCACGCTGCTGCTGCCCGCGCACTGGCAGACCGCCGTGTGGCTGCTGGCCTGTTCGTCGGTGGGCGCGATCGCGGACGTGGGCGGGGACCCGGCGGCGGCCGACGTGGTGGTCAGCGGCCCGGACACGCTGGAGACGGCGCGGGCCTGCCGGGGCGAGCGGGTGGCGCTGGCGCTGCGGCCGCTCGGCGGCCGTTTCCCGCAGCCCCCGGAGGGCTTCGCCGACTACGCGGTGGAGGTGCCGAGCCAGGGCGACCGCTTCGCGCCGTTCGCGCCGGTGGACCCCGACGAGCCGGCGCTGATCGTGGCCGGGCGGGAGTTCAGCGCCGCCGAGGTGGTGGAGCGGGCCCGCGCCGAGGCACCGGGCCTGGGGCTGACCGGACCGGGCTCGCGCATCCTGTCGACGCTGCCGTACGACACCTGGGAGGGTCTCGACGCCGGGCTGTACGCGGCGCTGGCGACAGGCGGCTCGGTCGTGCTCTGCCGCAACGCCGCATCGCTGGACGAGGAGGCGCTGGCCCGGCGGATCGAGGCGGAACGGGTGACCACCACCGCCCGCTGAGCCGGGGTCGGCCCCCAACGGCCCCGACACCAGGGGCCCAGCCACTCAAAGCCCCATCACCAGCGGCCCCGCCACAAGCGGCCCCCGCCACCTGAAAGCCCGGCGGAGTCACCCCCTCCCGTCACCCGTTCGGCGCAGCACCATCCGCCCCCCGGACGTCATCGGCGCCATGGTCGTAGGAGCAGCCCACACCGCACGCGCCATGTCATGAGGGGTGGACCCAGCCGTGACCGAGACCGCAGGCTCGCGCCGGGGGGCGTCGGCCAGGAGGACGTGGGTGCGGCGCGGGGCCGTCGGGGCCGGAGTGCTGCTCCTGGCCGCCGCCGGTACCGGATGGCTGGTGTACGCGAAGCTCGACGGGAACATCACCCCGGACGAGGCCGCCGCCGCCGAACTCGCCCGGTACGAGAAGGAGCGGCCGAGCGCGGCCGTGCGGGGGGCGCAGAACATCCTCGTCATCGGTTCGGACTCACGGGCCGGCGACGGCAACCGGCGCTACGGCCGCGACTCGGGCACCGAGCGGTCCGACACCACGATCCTGCTGCATCTGTCCGCCGACCACCGCAGCGCGACCGCCGTGTCGATACCCCGGGACCTGATGGTCGACGTCCCCGGCTGCCGGCGGACGGAGGGCGGGCGCAGCCGGCCCATGTTCGCGATGTTCAACTACGCCTTCCAGGTGGGCGGTTCGGCCTGCACGATCCGCACGGTGGAACGGATGACCAACATCCGGGTGGACCACCACATGGTCGTGGACTTCCACGGCTTCAAGGAGATGGTGGACGCCGTCGACGGCGTGGAGATCTGCCTGACGAAGCCGATCCGCGACAAGGCGGCCAAGCTCCGCCTCCCTGCCGGGAAGGTGACGCTCGACGGCGAGCAGGCCCTCGGCTACGTCCGCGCCCGCAAGTCCCTCGGCGACGGCAGCGACACCGACCGCATGGAGCGTCAGCAGCGCTTCCTCGCCGCGCTGGTCCACAAGGTGCGCGGCAACGACGTCCTGCTGAACCCGGTGCGGCTCTATCCGGTGCTGGACGCGGCGACGTCCTCCCTCACCACCGACCCGGCACTGGCCAGTTTGCGCGGTTTGTACGATCTCGTGCGCAGCGTGCGTGACATCCCCACCGAACGCGTGCAATTCCTCACCGTCCCGCGCGAGTCCTACGTCTACAACGCCAATCGTGACCAGCTGGTGGAACCCGAGGCGCAGCGCCTCTTCGAGCGGCTGCGTCTCGATCTGCCGGTGGCGGTCGCGGATTCACGCGGGAAATCCCCGGCTTCCCGGGGCGAATCCGCCCATGGGAGTTCCGCGGACGGCGACGCGAAAGCCGTTCCGGGGCGCCCGGACGAACCCGCCGGACACGCTTCCCCGGCCCCCACGTTCCGCGGCAACACGGCCGCCGAGAACTCCTGCGAGTAAAGCGCTTCCCAAGTCAAGGCGGCCTGTCCAGGGGATTGGGCGGAATTGCCCAGTTGTAGGGACGTGGAATTTGTCACCGTTCTCGCTCGACGCTGAACTGGGCGGATAGTGTGAGCGATCCGGTGCACCCTGCCGTACTTAGGCTTGCGCACTGCTTGACCGAGAGACCCGAGCGCCTTGGAGGGGTAGGCGCCGCGTGGCCCCGACGGAGGATTCAGACAACCGTGGACGCGCAAGGCCGTGGGCGGGCGGACGACATCGACCCCGCAGACCAGTGGGTGCTCAATCCGAACACCGGTGAATACGAACTGCGACTGACCCCTTCCGGACCGCAATCACCGGTCCCGGGGCCGCGCAGGCCTGCCTCGCGCGCCGGAGGGCCCGCGGGCCCCGGCGGCGGGCGGCCGGGGGGTGCCGTCCGTGACCGCGCGGCCGCGCCCGAGCCGCGCCCGGCGCCGGGCCGTGAGGTCCCGGTCCAGCGCAGGCGCCGGGGCGAACCGGAGGAGCCGCCGCCGGGACGCCGTTCGCGGCGGCCGGTGAAGAAGAAGAGCCGGGCCAAGAAGGCCGTGCTGTGGACCGGTGGCGTGATGGCGTTCGTGGTGGTCGCCGCCGCGGCCGGGGCCTACCTCTATCTCGAGCACCTCAACGACAACATCCAGTCCGTCTCCGACGACGGCGCGTCCACCGGTGGCTTCAGCAAGGACAAGGCCATCAACATCCTGCTGATCGGCACGGACAAGCGCACCGGGGCGGGCAACGACAAGTACGGCGACTCCGGCAGCGCCGGCCATGCCGACACCACGATCCTGCTGCACGTCTCCAAGGACCGCTCGAACGCGACCGCGCTGAGCATCCCGCGCGACCTGATCGTCGACATCCCCGACTGCCCCACGGAGCAGGAGGACGGCAGCCAGAAGGTCATCAAGGGCGAGACCGGCGCCCGCTTCAACAAGAGCCTCGGCCAGTCGGGCCGTACGCCCAGCTGCACGATGCGCACGGTGACGGAGCTGACCGGGATCAAGCCGGACAACTTCATGGTGGCCGACTTCAACGCGGTGAAGACGCTGACGTCGGCCGTGGGCGGTGTCGAGGTGTGCCTGGCCAAGGACATCGACGACCCGGACTCGCACCTGGATCTGCCGAAGGGCAAGCACATCATCGAGGGCGAGCAGGCGCTGGCCTTCGTCCGCACCCGGCACTCCGTCGGCCTCGGCGGCGACCTGAGCCGGATCGGGCTCCAGCAGCAGTTCCTGAGCGCGCTGATGCGCCAGCTGAAGTCGAACGACACGCTCACGAGCCCGACGAAGATGTTCAAGCTGGCCGAGGCGGGCACCAAGGCGCTCACCGTCGACTCGCAGCTCGACAGCATCGACAAGCTGAAGGACCTCGGTCTGGAGCTGGGCAAGCTCAACGTCAAGAACCTGACGTTCACGACGGTCCCGGTCATCGACAACCCGGCCGAGAAGGTCAAGGTGACCGTCGTCCTGAACCCGACGAAGGCGCCGGAGGTCTTCCAGGCGATCCAGAACGACGTCTCCTTCTCCGACATCAAGCAGCAGCAGAAGAAGGAGGCGTCCGCGGTGGCGGCCCGGCTCAAGGGCTCCAAGGCCGACGCCTCCGAGGTCCGGGTCCGCATCTTCAACGGCGGTGCCCCCGCGGGCAGCGCCCAGGAGACGCTCTCCTGGCTGCAGACCGAGGAGAACGTGACCAAGTCGGAGAACGCGGGCAACGCCCCGGCGGAGCTGAAGAAGACGACGCTGGAGTACGCGCCGGACCAGGCCGACCAGGCCCGCCGGCTCGCCGCCATCATGGGGCTCTCCGGGTCGGCGATGAAGCCCGGCGAGAGCGTGGAGAACTCCCAGGGCCTGCCCACGATGACGCTGACGCTGGGCAAGGACTTCAAGGGGGCGGGGGTCCCCCTGACGGCTCCGGCCAAGGCGCCGGACGTGGAGAAGTCCACCGCGGACCAGGTGCAGTGCGCGAAGTAGCCACGGTTTCCGGCCGGGAACGCAACTGTGCCGGGCTCTCGTTGGTCTGACACAGGACGTGGTGTGCCGGGCGGTGTCGCCCGGCATGCCGTGCGGCCGTGCCGGACGTGATTTTGCCGACACATGGCGAACCCTGATCGGGCCCCGAGCGGTCTGACAGTTCGCGGACCGGATGTCGGACAGGTTGGCTCGATGCAGGGGTTCGCTCCGCCGCGGACAGGGAGGTCCGGCGCGGAGCGACGGTGTGCGGGCCAGGGGTGGGGAAGGGCAGAGAGTTGGCGCAGAGCGGTGTGCGGGGGGAGGTCCCCGCTGTGGACGACACGATGTCGCTCACCCGGCAGCCCGGTCAGGGCACGCCGGCCGAACCGGACGGCCCGGGCGGCGGGCGGCACGGCGGGGGACGTGGAGACGGCTCGGGGCGGCCCGGCGACGGGCGCCGCAAGCGGCGTGCGCTGCGCTGGTCGGCGACGATCCTGGCGGTCGTCATACTCGGGACGGCCGGTGCCGGGTATCTGTACTACCGGCATCTGAACGCCAACATCGAGAAGGGCGAGCGGACCAGCGGCGACTCCAAGGCGAAGAAGGCCGAGCCCAACGCGGCCGGCCAGACCCCGTTGAACATCCTGCTGATCGGCTCGGACAGCCGTAACTCCGACGCGAACGTCGCGCTGGGCGGCAGCCGGGACAACCGGGGCAATCCGCCGCTGGGCGACGTGCACATGCTCATCCATCTGTCCGCGGACCGCGAGAGCGCCGCGGTGGTGAGCATCCCGCGGGACACCCGCGTGGACATCCCCGAGTGCACCGACCCTCAGACGGGCAAGAAGTACCCGGCGACCAACGACATCATCAACTCGTCGCTGGCCCGGGGCGGCGCCGGCTGCACCCTGGCCACCTGGGAGAACCTCACCGGGGTCTACATCGACCACTGGATGACGATCGACTTCGCAGGCGTGGTGAGCATGGCGGACGCCATCGGCGGCGTCGAGGTCTGTGTGGAGCAGAACGTGTGGGACCGCCCGCTGCCGGGCGTGCCCGGCGGCTCCGGGCTGAAGATGAAGGCCGGCCGCAAGGACGTCGAGGGCAAGCAGGCGCTGCAGTGGCTGCGCACCCGGCACGCGTGGGGCAGCGACCCGCTGCGGGCGCGCGCCCAGCACATGTACATGAACTCGATGATCCGCACGCTGAAGAAGCAGAACGTCTTCACCGACACCGGGCGCCTGATGGACCTGGCCGAGGCGGCGACGAAGTCGCTGACGGTGTCCGAGGAGATCGGCACCGTCAAGAAGCTGTACGACCTCGGCATGCAGCTCAAGTCGGTGCCGACGGACCGGATCACCATGACGACGATGCCCAACGTCCAGGATCCGCAGAACGCCAACCATCTGGTCCCGGGGTCGGGTGCCGACAAGATGTGGCAGATGCTCCGCGAGGACGTGGCCTTCGACAAGAACGGCAAGGGCAAGGACGGCAAGAGCGGCGGCAAGGACTCCGACGAGGAGAAGGATGCCTCCGCCGCCCCCACGTCCGCCCCGGAGAGCATCGGCGTCTCGGTGGTGAACGGCACCCGGACCGCCACCCTCGCCCCCGTCTCCGGCCGCGCCCACGCGATCGCCCGGCATCTGGTCGGCAAGGGGTTCACCCAGGCGCTGCAGGACTCGTCACCGGCGGTCTCCGTGGAGCGCACGGTGGTCCGTTACCCGAGCGAGGACCTCAGGGGCGAGGCCCTGCAGGTCGCCAAGGCGCTGGGCATCCCGGAGAGTTCGGTACGCCGGACCACCGACGTCTCGGGCGTCACGGTCGTCGTCGGCTCCGACTGGCGTACGGGCACGGCGTACCCGAAGGAGTCCAAGCCGTCGGCGGGCAGCCTCCCGGAGAACTCCGACGCCATCAACGGCTCGGACGAGGACCAGTGCATGGAGGTCTACGCACCGTACCGCTGGTAGCCACCGGCCACCGCAGCCACCTCACGGGACCGCCCTCACCACGAGGGCGGTCCCGTTTTTTATGGCCAATCGACAGCGATCTTCAGTCATCGGCGAGCACTGACGATCACTCAATGACCGGAACATGCCACGATCTTGGGGCCGTTCGCGGGGTTCACGAGACCCGGCACGAGGCGTCCGATCCGTCGCGCAAGTGAGAGGTCTGGAACTGATGCAGAAAAGCGTGAAGTTCAGAGCCACCCGCTGGATCACCACCGGGGCCATGGTCCTCGGCCTGGGCGTCGGGGTCCCGCTGGCCACCGCGCCCGCGGCGCAGGCCGCGGCCACCGCCGGCTGCAGCGGAACCCTGATCGACCAGATCAAGCACTACGACTACACGACCAGTTCACACCCGCACGTCGCCACGACCTACCTCTACTGGGACGGCACCTACAACTGCGCGCGGTCCGTCAAGGCGGGCTCCTACTACGGCGTCAGCTCCCGGATGAACCTGGACCTGTGGACCAAGGCCGGCGGGCACGACAACGACAACGGCTACTTCAGCTACGAGGCCGGACCCGTGAAGGTCAACGGCAAGAACACCTGTATCAACTTCGAGCTGGACATGTGGCGTCCCAACGGCGGCGCCAACTTCCTGCAGGACCACGTCCCGCCGTCGGGCTGGTTCCACTGCGGCTGACGTCCGTATGCGCACGAGGGTTGCCGCGGTGGTGCTGCGGCAACCCTCGTTCGTATCGGAGCCGTTGGGTCAGGAGGTCGCTTCGGCGTTGTGGACCGCCGGGCGGCGGGAGGCTATGACCTTGCGGGCCAGGGAGCGCGGGCTGGTCAGGAAGCCGTAGCCCCAGGACATGTGCATGGTGGCCAGGGCGACCGGGATCTGGAGCCGGGCCTTCAGCGGCAGGCCCTTGCCGGCCGGCAGCGAGCCCGCGGTGATGGCCGCGAGGTAGCCGCCGGGGACGACCAGCGCCCACGGGGTCACCGCGGCGCCGAGCACCAGGCCCGCCGCGATCGCGCAGACCGCCGTCGGCGGGGCCAGATAGCGCAGGTTGATGGAGCCGGCGTGGTAGCGCGCGACGACATGGCGCCAGCGGCCGTAGTCCTTGTACTGCTTGGCGAGGGCCTTCACCGACGGACGGGGGCGGTACGAGACCTTCAGCTCGGGCGAGAACCAGATCAGGCCGCCCGCCTCGCGGATCCGGAAGTTCAGCTCCCAGTCCTGGGCGCGGATGAACTCCTCGTTGTAGCCGCCCTGCTGCTCCAGCGCCTCGCGCCGGAAGACACCCAGGTAGACGGTCTCCGCGGCCTGCGCCTCGCCGCCCGTGTGGAAGGCGGCGTTGCCGACGCCGATCTTCGACGTCATCGCGGCGGCGACGGCCTGCTCCCAGGCGTTCTCGCCCTCGGCGTGCATGATGCCGCCGACGTTCTGCGCGCCGGTCTCCTCCAGGAGCCGTACGGCGGTCGCGATGTAGTTCGGCGAGAGCATGCCGTGGCCGTCGACGCGGACGACGATCGGGTGGCGGGACGCCTTGATCGCCGCGTTCAGGGCGGCGGGCGTCCGGCCGGTCGGGTTCGGGACGGTGTGAACGCGCGGGTCTTCGGCCACGAGCTCGGCGGCGATCTCGTCCGTGCGGTCCGTGGACGGACCGAGGGCGATCACGACCTCCATCTCGCCGGCGTACTCCTGCGCGAGGATCGCTTGGACGGCTCCGCGCAGATGCCGCTCCTCGTTGAGGACGGGCATGATGACGGACACGGCGGGGAGCTGCACGTCGGGATTGGCGTTCATAGGGGGCTCACGTTACCGCGAACGGGGGACACGGGTGCGCCCCGCCGTGTCCGGTGCACCGGGCAGCAGATCGTATGGGCCTACGGTGCTCACGGATCCCACGTACGGCCCCCAGGGCACGCCCCAGCGGAGGTATCCCTTCATGCCCACGCCGCCCCGCCGCTCCTCCGGCTCCCCGCAGCGCAGCCCGCAGCCGTCCCGCGGCGGGGCGCGGCCGGTCGCGCCCGTTCGGCGCAGGCGGCCCCGCTGGGCCATGCGGGCGGTGACCACGCTCTCCGTCGTCGTCCTGGCCTCCGCCGGGATCGGGCACGCGGTGGTGACCAGCCTGGACGCGAAGATCGCGCGGGTGGACCCGTTCAAGGACATGAAGAACCGGCCGCAGGGCGGGCACGGCATGAACGTCCTGCTGGTCGGCACCGACGGCCGCGACCGCATCACCCCGCAGGAGCGGCGCAAGTACCGGCTGGGCGGCGCCCCCTGCCACTGCACCGACACGATCATGCTCGTGCACATCTCGGAGGACCGGGAGCGGGCGAGCGTGGTGAGCCTGCCCCGCGACTCCTACGCCGAGGTGCCCGCCGCCGACGGCCGGCCCGCCCACCCCATCAAGCTCAACGCGGCGTACGCGGAGGGCGGCCCCCGACTGACCGTGCGCACGGTCGAGCACATGACCCACGTCAAGATCGACCACTATCTGGAGGTCGACTTCACCAGCTTCATGAAGACGGTCGACGTGCTCGGCGGAGTGCGGATCTGCACCTCCACCCCGCTGAAGGACTCCTACACGGGCCTCGACCTGCCCGCCGGCGACCACGAGCTGAGGGGCGGCGAGGCGCTGCAGTTCGTGCGCGCCCGGCACATCGACGGCGACGCCGACCTGGGCCGGGTCCAGCGCCAGCAGCGCTTCATGGCGGCCCTGATCGAGCGGGCCACGTCCTCCGGCATCCTGCTGAACCCGATCCGCTTCCGTGACGTGACCCGGGCCGTGCTGGGCTCGGTCCGCGCCGACAAGGGCTTCGGCACCGGCGAGCTGCTGGACCTGGGGCGGGCGATGCGGAACTTCTCCCCGTCGTCGTCGGAGTTCGCCACCGTGCCCATCGGGCAGCTCGGCCATCTGGTGAAGGGCCTCGGCTCCACCGTGAAGTGGGACACCGCACGTGCCGAGCGCCTGTTCCGCGCGCTGCGCGAGGACCGTCCGCTGGCCGCGCACCGCACGAAGCGCAAGGCCGTCACCGTCGAGGTCGCCCCCCAGCAGATCCGCGTCCAGGTGGAGAACGGCACCCACCGCACCGGCCTCGGCAAGCGCGCCGACACGGCCCTCGCGGCCGTCGGGTTCCGTACGACGCGACAGCCGGTGGACGCGGCCGACCGCTCGGTGAAGCGGACGGTCGTCGCCCACGACCCCGGCTGGGACCGCTCCGCGAAGTCGCTCGCCGCCGCCCTGCCCGGAAGCGAACTGCGGGCGGTCAAGGGGCTGGGCCCGACCCTGAAGGTGATCGTCGGCACGGACTTCGGCACGGTCCGCAAGGTGCGGGCCGCCGACCCCACCCGGGACACCGTGGTCCTCAGGGGCGACGAGGCCGGCTGCGCCTGAGCCGGGCCCGGCCGGGGGTCAGTCGTCGAAGCCCTCCGCCGCCCGCTTGGCGCGCAGCTCCATGATGGCCCGGCGGCGGGCCAGGCGGTGGGTGCGGCGGATCTGCGCCTCCTGGTTGCGGCGCCGGTCGCGGTCCGTCTCGGGTATCACCGGCGGGACGCGGCGCGGCTTGCCGTCGGCGTCGACCGCGGCGAAGACGAGGTAGGCGGAGCCCACCTGGGTGGGCGGCGTCGACTCGTTCCAGCGCTCGGCCAGGACCCGTACGCCGACCTCCATCGAGGTCCGGCCCGTCCAGTTGACCTGCGCCTTCACATGGACCAGGTCGCCGACGCGGACCGGCTCCAGGAAGACCATCTCGTCCATCGAGGCGGTGACGGCGGGACCGCCGCTGTGCCGGCCGGCCACCGCGCCCGCGGCGTCGTCCACCAGTTTCATGATCACGCCACCGTGCACGGTCCCCAGAAGGTTGGTGTCGCTGTGGGTCATGATGTGGCTGAGGGTGGTGCGGGACGCGGAGATCGGCTTGCCCGGGATCTCCTCGGTGCCCGCTTCCGCGGTGGTGGCCTGGTCTGTCATGTCCTCCACCTTATGCCGAGGTGGAAATCGCGGACTTTGTGTTGGGTTCGCAACAGCCGTGCCTCTATTTTCCTTCGAACCTTGTGGGGGACCCGGTCGCGCCCTGCACACTTGGGCGCATGAATGACTGGCCCCAGCGATGGTCCGACGACGACCGCGGCACCCGGTACGGGCGTGGCAGCGCGAGCGCGCAGCCGGAGAGCGCCCGCGTGATGCGGCAGGTCCGCCGCGGCCAGGGGGCGCCGCCCGGCCAGGGCTACGGCGGTGTGCCGCGCCAGCCCTCGTACGTGGACGGACAGGGCCACGGCGGCCACGGCGGCTATGACGACGGATACGTCAGCGGCTACAACACCGGACAGGTGTACGGCGGCGGAGGCGGCGCCGGGGACGGCGGCGGACCCCGCGGTGGGCGGCCCGCGCCGAACTGGCGGCGCCGGATCAAGGTGACCTCGATCACCCTGGTCACACTGCTGGTCGTGACGAGCGTCGCCACGTACTTCTGGGCCGACTCCAAGCTGAACCGCGACGTCGACCTGTCCAAGGTCATCGACCGGCCGGAGGCGGGCGAGGGCACCAACTACCTCATCGTCGGCTCCGACAGCCGTGAGGGCATGACCGACGAGCAGAAGAAGAACCTGCACACCGGCTCCGCCGAGGGCAAGCGCACGGACTCGATGATGATCCTGCACACCGGCAGCGGCAGCCCCACGCTGATATCGCTGCCGCGTGACTCCAACGTCACGATCCCCTCGTACAAGGGCTCGGACTCCGGGAAGCTCTACCAGGGCACCGGACGGCAGACGAAGCTGAACGCGGCCTACGCCGAGGACGGCCCGGAGCTGCTGGTCCGCACCGTCGAGGCCAACACCGGGCTGCACATCGACCACTACGTCGAGATCGGCTTCGCGGGCTTCGCGAACATCGTGGACTCGGTCGGCGGCGTCGAGATCGACATCCCCCGGGACATCAAGGACACCAAGTCCGGCGCCGACTTCAAGAAGGGCAAGCAGACCCTGAACGGCGAGGAGGCCCTGGCCTTCGTCCGCACCCGGTACGCGCTGCCCGGCTCCGACCTGGACCGCACCAAGAACCAGCAGAAGTTCCTGTCGGCCCTGGCGAACCAGGTGGCGACGCCGGGCACGGTCCTGAACCCCTTCAAGCTCTACCCGACGATGGGCGCCGGCCTGGACTCCCTGATCGTCGACGAGGACATGGGCCTGTGGGACCTGGCGTCCATGTTCTGGGCGATGAAGGGCGTCAGCGGCGGCGACGGCACCTCGATGAACATGCCGATCTCGGGCAACGCCGCGAACGGCAACCTCCAGTGGGACACCGCCAAGGTGAAGCAGCTGGTGGAGGAGCTGAAGAACGACGAGACGGTGACCGTCAAGAGCAAGTAGCGCACCCGCACGCGAGCGAGGGCACCCCGGCCGGGGTGCCCTCGTACGTGTGCCGGGCGGTGTCACATGGTGGCGCCGGCCATCGCGCGACAGGTCGTGGCGCAGCGGCGACACGCCTCGGCGCACCGCATCATCTGCGGATCGTCCGGCATGGACATACACGCCTCCGCGCACATCTCGGACGCCTTGGCGCACATCGCGCACATCTCGGCCGACATCGGCGAGCGGCGCATCATCATGTCGGCGCACATGCGGGTCGTCTCGGCGCAGTCCATCAGCGCCCGCATGACCTGCATCTGGCCCTGGCCGCCCATCTGCATGAGGGAGCTCATGGTCTCCTCGCAGACGCTGTGGCACGTCATGCAGGCGTCGACGCAGTCCTGCATCTCCTTGGTCATGGCGGGCATGGTTCCGGGCTGGGTCATGACTCCTCCTGGGTACGCGGGAGCCCGGGGCGGGCCCCGTGCCCTTCTGTCCTACGCCCGCCCGGAGCGGGGCGCCATCGGGCGGACCCCATCAATTCCCGACAGAACGCGCACAGGGTGCACACTCCCCCATTCCGCCATCCCTGTCCCTCTGGGTCCGAACGAGTGAAGGGCGCCCGGAGCACCCGGACGCCCTTCCTCGTCAAATCCCGTGGGGTTACGGCAGGTTGCGCGCCATCACGATGCGCTGGACCTGGTTGGTGCCCTCGTAGATCTGGGTGATCTTGGCGTCGCGCATCATGCGCTCCACCGGGTAGTCACGGGTGTAGCCGTAGCCACCGAGGAGCTGGACGGCGTCGGTGGTGACCTCCATGGCGACGTCGGAGGCGAAGCACTTGGCCGCGGCGCCGAGGTAGGTGAGGTCGGCGTCGCCGCGCTCGGAGGCGGCGGCGGCCTGGTACGTCAGGGCGCGGGCCGCCGAGATCTTCATCGCCATGTCGGCGAGCATGAACTGGATGCCCTGGAAGTCGGCGATCGGCTTGCCGAACTGCTTGCGCTCCTGGACGTAGCCCTTGGCGTAGTCGAGGGCGCCCTGGGCGATGCCGAGGGCCTGGGCGGCGATGGTGATACGGGTGTGGTCCAGCGTCTTCATCGCGGTGGCGAAGCCGGTGCCCTCCTCGCCGATCATGCGGTCGGCGGGGATCCGGACGTTGTCCAGGTAGACCTCGCGGGTCGGGGAGCCCTTGATGCCGAGCTTCTTCTCCGGGGCGCCGAAGGAGACGCCCTCGTCGCCCTTCTCGACCACGAAGGCGGAGATGCCCTTGGAGCGCTTGCTCGGGTCGGTCACGGCCATGACCGTGTAGAACTCGGAGACGCCGGCGTTGGTGATCCAGCGCTTCACGCCGTTGAGGACCCAGTGGTCGCCGTCGCGGACGGCCTTGGTCTTCATGCCGGCCGCGTCGGAGCCCGCGTCGGGCTCGGACAGGCAGTAGGAGAACATGCCGTCGCCCTTGGCGAGCGGGGCCATGTACTTCTTCTTCAGCTCCTCGGAGCCGGAGAGGATGACCGGCAGCGAGCCGAGCTTGTTCACGGCCGGGATGAGGGAGGAGGACGCGCAGACGCGGGCCACCTCCTCGATCACGATGACCGTGGCGAGGGCGTCGGCGCCCGCGCCGCCGTACTCCTCGGGGACGTGCACGGCGTGCAGGTCGTTGGCCACGAGGGCGTCGTGCGCCTCCTGCGGGAAGCGCGCCTCCTCGTCCACCGCCGTGGCGTACGGCGCGATCTTCGCCTCGGCCAGCGAGCGGATCGCGTCGCGGAGCATGTCGTGCTCCTCGGTCGGGCGGTACAGGTCGAAGTCAGCCGATCCGGCCAAGGTCTCTCACGCTCCAGGGACGCTCGTGTTGGCAAGGGTGATGCCGACGCTAATTACCGTTAAGTAACTCAAATTTTAGAGGTCGCCCCCGAGGACTGATACGTGAGCTTGGCGACAGCGGGGAATCTGCCCGCCGGGCCCGTTGACTATGCTCGGGCGCGCATCGCCCGTCCTCACTTACGGAGTCCCCCATGGCCCTCAAGATCACCGTGATCGGCACCGGCTATCTCGGCGCCACGCACGCCGCGGCCATGGCCGAGCTCGGGTTCGAGGTGCTGGGCCTGGACGTGGTGCCCGAGAAGATCGAGATGCTGGGCCGCGGCGAGGTGCCGATGTTCGAGCCGGGCCTGGAGGACCTGCTGCGCAAGCATGTCGCCGGGATCGAGGGCTCGACGGGGCGGCTGCGGTTCACGATGGACTGGGCGGAGGTCGCCGAGTTCGGCGATGTGCACTTCGTCTGCGTGAACACCCCGCAGAAGCACGGCGAGTACGCCTGCGACATGAGCTACGTCGACGCGGCCGTCGAGTCGCTCGCCAAGCATCTGAGCCGGCCGTGCCTGGTCGTCGGCAAGTCGACGGTGCCGGTGGGCAGCGCGGACCGCCTCGCTGCGCGGCTGCTGGAGCTGGCTCCGGGCGGGGCCGAGGTCGAGCTGGCCTGGAACCCGGAGTTCCTGCGGGAGGGCTTCGCCGTGCAGGACACCCTGCACCCGGACCGGATCGTGGTGGGCGTGCGCAGCGAGCGGGCCGAGAAGCTGCTGCGCGAGGTGTACGCGACGCCGGTCGCGGCCGGCTCCCCCTTCGTCGTGACGGACTTCCCGACGGCCGAGCTGGTGAAGACCTCGGCGAACTCCTTCCTGGCCACGAAGATCTCCTTCATCAACGCGATGGCGGAGGTCTGCGAGGCGGCCGGCGGTGATGTGGCGAAGCTGGCGGAGGCCATCGGACACGACGACCGGATCGGCAAGAAGTTCCTGCGGGCCGGCATCGGCTTCGGCGGCGGCTGCCTGCCCAAGGACATCCGGGCGTTCATGGCGCGCGCGGGCGAGCTGGGTGCGGACCAGGCGCTGACGTTCCTGCGCGAGATCGACTCGATCAACATGCGCCAGCGCGGCCAGATGGTCGAGCTGGCCCGCGAGGCGCTGGGCGGCGGGCCCTTCCTGGGCAAGCGGGTCGCGGTGCTCGGCGCCACGTTCAAGCCCGACTCGGACGACGTCCGGGACTCGCCGGCGCTGAACGTCGCCGGGCAGATCCATCTGCAGGGCGGCCAGGTGACGGTGTACGACCCGAAGGGCATGACCAACGCCCGCCGGCTGTTCCCGACGCTCGGGTACGCGGACACCGCGATCGAGGCGGTGCGCGGCGCGGACGTGGTGCTGCATCTGACGGAGTGGCGCGAGTTCCGCGAGCTGGACCCGCGGGAGCTCGGCGAGGTCGCGGCGACCCGGCTGATCCTGGACGGCCGCAACGCGCTGGACCCGGAGCTGTGGCGGGGCGCGGGCTGGACGTACCGGGCGATGGGCCGGCCGACGGCCTGACCCTTCACGACCTGGAGACGAAGGACGCCGTTTCGGCCGAGGCTCAGTCGGCCGAAACGGCGTCCTTCGCATTCTGCCGCACACGACCGCGCATTGCCGAATGAATCTTCAACAACCTTGCTAAAAGGTGCGCCGGGTGGCTCATCTCGCGCGGTAACGGCGCATCTTGGCGCGCGCTCCGCACACCTGCATCGAGCACCAGCGGCCACGGCCCGCCGGGCTGCGGTCGTAGTACGCCCAGTGGCAGTCGGCCGCCTCGCAGGCCTTGAGGCGCATCCAGGTGCCGTCGACGAGGCCCTGGGCGACGGCGGCGGCCACGCGGGAGGCCAGGGGCCCGTCCCCGGCGGCGGTGAGGGCGGCCGAGCCGTCGGCGCTGTCGACGGCGACCACGAGCGGGGCGGCGGCGAGCAGCTCGCCGAGCGGGGTGACCGCGCGGTGCGGAGGGTGCCCGGCGTGCGCCAGGAGGACCGCCCGCAGGGACTCCCGCAGTTCGCGCGCGCCCGCCAGGTCGGCCTCGGCCAGCCCGAAGCGCGCCCTGCCCTCGGCCGTGTCGAGCGCGTCGGCGCCGGACTCCAGGTCCACCGTGTTGACCAGGGCCTGGACCAGTTCCAGGGCCCCGGGCGCGGGCGATCTGTCACTCATGGCTGCACGCTATCCCCGCTTCCGCATATCCCCTTGCGACGTTACCTCCTATAGGCAAGCATGGGGTAACGCAGTTACCGGTAAACACGGTCTGCGGGTAACTCGAGGCTTCGAGGAGGAAGTCATGGCCATCGCCGAAGTGGGCTCCGTCGTCCTGGACTGTCCCGACCCGCGCGCGCTCGCGGAGTTCTACGCCCAGGTCCTGGACGGCACGATCGTGGACGAGGGCGAGTGGGTGGACCTGAAGGTGCCGGGCGGGCCGACGCTGGCCTTCCAGGCGGCGCCCGGCCATGTGCCGCCGCGGTGGCCGTCGGCGGAGCACTCGCAGCAGTTCCATCTGGACCTGACGGTCGAGGACCTGGACGCGGCCGAGAAGGCGGTGCTGGAGCTGGGCGCACGCCCGCTGGAGACCGACGACCGCGAGCGGACCTTCCGGGTTTACGCGGACCCGGCGGGGCACCCGTTCTGCCTGTGCGCCTGCTGAGCGAGGAGGACCTCATGGCACCCGCGGCACGTCTGCGCTCCGTCGTCGTCGACTGCCCCGACCCGCGGGCTCTCGCCCGCTTCTACGCGGGCGTCGGCGGCGGCACCCCCGAGGACGAGGACCCGGACTGGGTCGTGCTGCGGCTCCCGGACGGGCCGCGGCTGGCCTTCCAGCGGGCGCCGGGGTACGCCCCGCCTGACTGGCCGCGGGCCGACCACGACTCCCAGCAGTTCCACCTCGACTTCGACGCCGGGGCGACCTGGGAGGAGGTCGACGCGGCCCAGGAGAAGGTGCTGGGGCTGGGCGCGCGGCTGCTCCAGGCCCAGGACGAGGAGGGCTTCCGGGTGTACGCCGACCCGGTGGGCCACCCCTTCTGCCTGTGCCGGATCGACTAGGTCGTGTCCGCAAAGTCCCGCCTGCCGCCCGGCGCCCGCCCTACGGGCGAACGACGGGACTTTGCGGACACGACCTAGAGGCATCCAGGGCTGAGCCGGCCGGCGGTCAGCCGTCCAGGTCGGTGATCGTCGCCGTCGACGGCTCCCTGCGGCGCTGCGCCTCACGGGCGGCGAAGTCGGCCTCGCGCAGCACCCGCTGGGCGTTGCCCCAGGTCAGCAGGGCGATATCGGCCTCGGACCAGTCGCGGCGCAGCAGTTCGGCGATCAGCCGGGGGTAGCCGGAGACGTCGGGCAGGTCCTGGGGGTGGGCGGGTCCTGTGTCGTAGGTGCCGGAGAGGCCGACGCAGTCCGCCCCGGCCACCGCGCGCACATGGTCGAGGTGGTCGGCGACGTCCCGGACGGACGGGCCGGTCTGCTCGGCGGTGAGCGGCACCATGCACAGCCCCTTGGCGGCGCCGAGCGCGGCCAGCAGGTCGTCGGGGAGGTTGGCGGGGTGCGGCCGCAGGGCGCGGGCCGCGGAGCGTGTGCACAGCACGGGTGCCTTGGAGACCGCGCAGGCCCGGCGGACCGTCTCGGCGCCGGCGCCGGAGAGGTCGGCGAGCACACCGAGCCGGTTCATCTCGCGCAGCACCTCCTCGCCGAACCGGGTGAGGCCGGTCTCACCGGCCCAGGACACGCCGGTGAGCGTCAGGGCGCGCAGCCCGAGCCCGTGCAGGGAGCGCAGGATGCCGAGGGAGTCGCCGAGGGCGACGGCTCCGGCGGGTCCGGGCAGGACGGCGATCCGGCCGCTGTGGTGGACGTCGGTGATCGGCCCGGGGTCGCAGGCCAGGCGCAGCCCGTCCGGGTGGGCGCGGACGACGGTCCTGACGAGGTCCAGCTGCTCGAGGGTGGCGCCGACGGCCCGGTCGCCGGTCAGGCCCTCCGGCAGGTGCAGCGCCCAGAACAGCGCGCCGACGCGGCCCTCGCGCAGCCGCGGCACATCGGTGTCGACGGCGCTCTCGCCGAGGTCCAGATCGAACCAGGACAGGTGCCGCAGTGCCCATGGCAGGCCGCTGTAGCCGTCGGCGACGGGGTGGGCGTCGAGCAGGGTGCGGGCGCGTGCCAGCAGGTCGGCCGCGGCGGGGTCGTGGACCGGTCCGGGGGCGGGCGCGGGGCCGTCCCCGGTGAGGGGCGCGGGCAGATCGTCCGTCGCGGCGGCCCCGGCACCGGCGTCGTACTTGAGCTCTGCCATGGCGGTCTCCGTAGGTGATCGGCGTCCTGATCAGCAGTACGGTCACCGTCGCACGGGGGCGCGGGGGCTTCCTGGTGGGGCGGGCGTTCGGGGGTAGCGGGCGGGGCCGGCCGGCCCCGCCCTCCCGTGCTCAGGCGTCCAGGTCCGCGAGGGTGGCGTTGGACGGTCCGCGGGTGGACCGCAGGTCGCGGGCCACGTCCTCGGCGGCGCCGAGCACCCGGACGGCGTTGCGCCAGGTCAGCTTGGCCAGGTCGGCCCGGGACCAGCCGCGGTCCAGCAGCTCGGCGATCAGGTTCGGGTAGCCGGTGACGTCGTTCAGGCCGTCGGGGGTGAACGCGGTGCCGTCGTAGTCGCCGCCGATGCCGAGATGGTCGATCCCGGCGACCTCGCGCATGTGGTCGAGGTGGTCGGCGACCGTGGACACGGTGGCGACCGGGCGCGGGTTGCTCTCCTCGAAGGCGCGGTGCACCTTCATCGCCTCGGCGGTGGTGTCGAGGTGGTGGAAGCCGTGCGCCCGCATGTTCTCGTCGGCCGCGGCGGTCCAGTCGACGGCCGCCTGGAGGACGAACTTCGGGACGAACGTCACCATGGCGACGCCGCCGTTGGCGGGCAGGCGCTCCAGGACGTCGTCCGGGATGTTGCGCGGGTGGTCGCAGACCGCGCGGGACGAGGAGTGCGAGAAGATCACCGGGGCGGCCGTGGTGTCGAGCGCGTCGCGCATCGTCGTGGCCGCCACGTGCGAGAGGTCGACCAGCATGCCCTCTCGGTTCATCTCCCGCACGACCTCGCGCCCGAAGGCGGACAGGCCGCCCACGCCGGGCTCGTCGGTCGCCGAGTCGGCCCAGGCGATGTTGTCGTTGTGCGTCAGCGTCATGTAGCGGACGCCGAGCGCGTACAGCGCCCGCAGGGTGGCCAGGGAGTCGGCTATGGAGTGGCCGCCCTCGGCGCCCATCAGGGAGGCGATACGGCCCTCCGCGCGGGCCGCCTCCATGTCCGCGGCCGTCAGCGCCGGGCGCAGATCGGCCGGGTGGCGGGCGAGCAGCTGCCGTACGCAGTCGATCTGCTCCAGGGTGGCGCTGACCGCCTGGTCGCCGGCGTAGTCCGAGCGGACGTACACCGACCAGAACTGGGCGCCCACACCGCCGGCGCGCAGGCGCGGGATGTCGGTGTGCAGATGGGCGCTCTGGTCGGCGGCTATGTCGCGGGCCGCCAGGTCGTAGCGGACCTGTTCGCGCAGCGCCCACGGCAGGTCGTTGTGGCCGTCGACGACGGGGAACTCGCGCAGCAGGTCCCGGGCGGTCTCCAGGGAGCTCATCGGCGTCACTTCCCGGAGCCGAAGCCGAAGCCGGCCGCGCCCTCGACCTTGGAGCGCAGACGCTTGCCCTTCTCGGTGGCCTGGTCGTTCAGCTCCTGCTGGAACTCGCTCATCCGCTGCAGCAGCTCCTCGTCGTGCGCGGCGAGGATGCGGGCGGCGAGCAGACCGGCGTTGCGGGCCCCGGCGACCGACACAGTGGCCACGGGCACACCGGCCGGCATCTGCACGATGGACAGCAGGGAGTCCATGCCGTCCAGGTACTTCAGCGGGACGGGGACGCCGATGACGGGCAGCGGGGTGACGGAGGCGAGCATGCCCGGCAGATGGGCGGCGCCGCCGGCGCCCGCGATGATCACCTTGAGTCCGCGCCCGGCCGCCCGCTCGCCGTAGGTGATCATCTCGCGCGGCATACGGTGCGCGGAGACGACGTCGACCTCGTAGGCGATCTCGAACTCGTCGAGGGCCTTGGCGGCGGCCTCCATGACGGGCCAGTCGCTGTCCGACCCCATGACGATGCCAACAACAGGGCTCATTCGGTGATCGTGCCTCTCAGATAGCCGGCAGCGTGACGGGCGCGCTCCAGCACGTCGTCGAGGTCGTCGCCGTAGGTGTTCACGTGACCGACCTTGCGGCCGGGCTTCACGTCCTTGCCGTACATGTGGATCTTCAGCTGGGGGTCGCGGGCCATGCAGTGCAGGTACGCGGAGTACATGTCGGGGTAGTCGCCGCCGAGGACGTTGACCATGACGGTCCACTTGGCACGGGGGCGCGGGTCGCCGAGCGGGAGGTCGAGGACGGCCCGGACGTGGTTGGCGAACTGGCTGGTGATCGCGCCGTCCTGGCTCCAGTGGCCGGAGTTGTGCGGGCGCATCGCGAGCTCGTTGACGAGGACGCGGCCGTCGCGGGTCTGGAACAGCTCGACCGCGAGGTGCCCGACGACACCGAGCTCCTTCGCGATCCGCAGCGCCATCTCCTCGGCGTGCAGGGCGAGGCCCTCGTCCAGGCCGGGGGCCGGGGCGATGACGGTGTCGCAGACGCCGTTCACCTGCCGCGACTCGACGACCGGGTAGGCGACGGCCTGGCCGTGCGGGGAGCGGACCACGTTGGCGGCGAGCTCGCGGACGTAGTCGACCTTCTCCTCGGCGAGGACGGGGACGCCGGCGCGGAACGGCTCGGCGGCCTCCTCGGCGGAGTCGACGACCCAGACGCCCTTGCCGTCGTAGCCGCCGCGGACCGTCTTCAGGACAACGGGGAAGCCGTCCCCCTCGGCGGCGAACGCGGCGACGTCCTGCGGGTCGCTCACGATGCGGTGCCGGGGGCAGGGGACCCCGATCGCGTCGAGCCTCGCCCGCATCACGCCCTTGTCCTGGGCGTGCACGAGCGCGTCGGGGCCGGGGCGCACGGGGATGCCGTCCGCCTCCAGGGCCCTGAGGTGCTCGGTGGGTACGTGTTCGTGATCGAAGGTGATCACATCGCACCCGCGCGCGAACTCGCGCAGCGTGTCCAGATCGCGGTAGTCGCCGACGACGACATCACCGACGACCTGCGCCGCGGAATCCTGCGGGGTGTCACTGAGGAGCTTGAATCTGATGCCGAGCGGGATGCCCGCCTCGTGTGTCATACGAGCGAGCTGACCCCCGCCGACCATGCCGACTACCGGGAACGTCACGCCCCTAGGGTATCGGCCGCTCGGGGTGACCCCTCTTACCGGACTTTTCCGGGGCTCTTCCCGACCCGGGACGTCACGCACGGGCGATCACGGAGGGGGGTGGTTAGCATGGCTGAGTTGACGACCACCGACCGACAGGAGCCTTCACGACCATGGAACGTGGTTCCTCGGGGCTTCAGGAGGCGCCCGCTGCGCGCGGTTCGGTGCGGCAGCGTCTGGACCGCCTCGCCCGCGAGGTCGCCAAGTTCGGCGCGGTCGGCGGGGCGGGGCTGCTGGTCAACCTGCTCGCGTTCAACCTCGTACGGCAGGTCACCGATCTGCAGGTGGTGCGGGCGAGCGTCATCGCGACCGTCGTCGCGATCATCTTCAACTACATCGGCTTCCGGTACTTCACCTACCGCGACCGCGACAAGAGCCGGCGCACCAAGGAGATGACCCTCTTCCTGCTGTTCAGCGCGGCGGGCCTGGTCATCGAGAACGGCGTGCTCTACACGGCGACGTACGGGTTCGGCTGGGACAGCCCGCTGCAGAGCAACATCTTCAAGTTCCTCGGCATCGGCATCGCGACGCTGTTCCGCTTCTGGTCCTACCGCACCTGGGTGTTCCGCGCCCTGCCGGTGCGGGAGGACCCCGTGGCCGGTGGGGAATCGTTCCTGAAGACCCGGCGCGGCGCGGACAAGGCGGCCCGCCAGCGCGTCGGCTGACCGGCCCCGGCGCTGAGGGACGACGCGCCCGGACCGTCGGGTGACCGGCCCTCCCCCGCGGCCCGCTACCGGACCGTCGACCCCGAGTCCCCTCCGGACTTCTTCGGCGGGGCCGTGCGGGACAGGAACAGCGCGAAGACCGGCGGGTTCGTCTGCAGCATCTCCAGCCGTCCCCCGTCCGCCTCGGCGAGGTCGCGGGCGACGGCGAGACCGATGCCGGTGGAGTTGCGGCCGCTGATGGCCCGCTCGAAGATCCGGGCGCCCAGGTCCGCCGGGATGCCCGGCCCCTCGTCCGTGACCTCGATGACCGCCTGGTTGCCGGTGACGCGGGTGCGCAGCGCCACCGTGCCCCCGCCGTGCATGAGCGAGTTCTCGATCAGGGCGGCCAGCACCTGCGCGACCGCGCCCGGGGTGCCGACCGCCGTCAGATGCCGCTTGCCCGAGCTGACGATGGCCCGGCCCGCGCTGCGGTACGCCGGGCGCCACTCCGCCAGCTGCTGCTGGATCACCTCGTCGAGGTCGAAGGTGACGGCGGAGCCGCTGCGGGGGTCTCGGGAGTTGGTCAGCAGCCGCTCCACCACGTCCGTCAGCCGCTCCACCTGCGTCAGCGCGATGGTCGCCTCCTCCTTCACCGTGTCCGGGTCGTCGGTGAGGGTGATCTCCTCCAGCCGCATGGACAGCGCGGTCAGCGGGGTGCGCAGCTGGTGCGAGGCGTCGGCGGCCAGGCGGCGCTCGGCCGTCAGCATCCGTGCGATCCGCTCGGCGGAGGCGTCCAGCACGTCCGCGACCCGGTCCAGCTCGGGGACGCCGTAGCGCTTGTGCCGGGGGCGGGGGTCGCCGGAGCCGAGGCGTTCCGCCGTCTCGGCGAGGTCGGTGAGCGGCGAGGCCAGCCGGTTGGCCTGGCGCACCGCGAGCAGGACGGCCGCGATCACGGCGAGCAGGGCCACCGCGGCGATGATCATCAGCGTCCGGCCGACCTCACGGGTCACGGAGGAGCGGGGCTCCTGGACGGTGACGGTCTCGCCCTCCTCGCCCCGCTCCCGGGCGCTGATGACGTCGCCGTCGGGCTTGTCGCCGACGTGGATCACGGGCTTGCCGGGGATGCGGATCTCCGCGTAGCGGTCGCCCTGGATCTGCTCGCGCAGCACGGAGGCGTCGACGGTCTCGTCGCCGAGCAGCCGGCTGTCGACGATGCTGGCCAGCCGCACCGCCTCGGTGTCCACCCGCTCCTGCGCGGTGCTGGTGATCGTCCGCGTCTCCACGATCACCAGTGACACACCGAACACGGCGATCACGACGAGGACGACGGCGAGGGTGGACTGGATCAGTCGGCGGCGCATGGCGTGTTACTCACCTGTCGGGCTCGGGAACCGGTACGGGCCCGTGGCTCAGCTCTTCTCGAAGCGGAAGCCCACGCCCCGCACCGTCGCGATGTAGCGCGGGTTGGCCGCGTCGTCGCCCAACTTCTTACGCAGCCAGGAGATGTGCATGTCGAGGGTCTTGGTGGAGGACCACCACGTGGTGTCCCAGACCTCGCGCATCAGCTGGTCGCGGGTGACCACCCGGCCGGCGTCGCGCACCAGCACCCGCAGCAGGTCGAACTCCTTGGCGGTGAGCTGGAGTTCCTCGTCGCCCATCCAGGCCCGGTGGGACTCGACGTCGATCCGCACGCCGTGCGTGGCCGGCGGCTGCTGGGGCTCGGCGGAGCCGCGCCGCAGCAGGGCCCGGACGCGCGCGAGCAGCTCGGCGAGCCGGAACGGCTTGGTGACGTAGTCGTCGGCGCCCGCGTCGAGGCCCACCACGGTGTCGACCTCGTCGGCGCGCGCGGTGAGGATCAGGATGGGCACGGCGTGACCGTCGGCCCGCAGCCGGCGGGCGACCTCGAGGCCGTCCATGCCGGGGAGCCCGAGGTCCAGCACGACGAGGTCGATGCCGCCCTGCATCCCGGCGTCGAGGGCGGTGGGCCCGTCCTCACGGACCTCGACCTCGTACCCTTCCCGGCGCAGTGCGCGGGCCAGCGGCTCCGAAATGGACGCGTCGTCCTCGGCGAGCAGTACTCGGGTCATGAGCTGATGGTAGTCCGCCCGCGTCGGGCGCCGGTGCGGGATCGACCCCTTGGGTTCTTACCGTTCTCCGTCGCACTTCTTACCTTCCCGGGGGCGTGGTACAGACCACGTCTATAGGGGTGCGACTCTTGAGAGACCTTCGAAACCGCTGTCCGGTTGCAGTGAAACCTGTGATTCGCGTCTCAAGTCCTTCCATATGGGGCGGTGTCGTGACGTATGGTGAATCCACGCATTAGCACTGCGGGACCTCCGGCCACTTGACGCCGGGGGTCTCTCTTGCGTCGGGGCCGCTCAGGCCCCGCAGCAACGATGACCTGTGGCCGGGCCTCCGAAGGCGGGGGCGTGGATCCCGGCGGTCGCCGTCTTCCGCTCCGCATCAGGGCGGACCCCCCGAGGGCGTGGGGGCGACGGTCTCGTCCGCCGGTGCCGGCCGCCCCCCACCGGGCGCGTGACCCCTCCATGTCGCATGCGCGTCCCGACAGCAAGGAACGACCATGGCGTCCAGCCTGACGAAGGACTCGGCCCCCACCGGAATCCCCGGTTCCGAGCGCTCCTTCTTCGGCCACCCCCGCGGACTGGCCACTCTCTTCATGACCGAGATGTGGGAGCGTTTCTCCTACTACGGCATGAGGGCTCTGCTCCCGCTGTACCTCGTCGCCCCCGCCGGCCTGGGCCTCAGTGCCACGACGGCCACGGCGATCTACTCGGTCTACCTCTCGCTCGTCTACCTGCTCGCCCTGCCGGGCGGCTGGTTCGCGGACCGTGTACTCGGCCCGCGCAAGACGGTGGCCGTGGCCGGTGCCGTCATCATGCTCGGCCACCTGACGCTGGCCCTCCCCTGGTCCGGCAGCTTCTTCGCCGGCCTCGGCCTGGTGGCGATCGGGTCCGGCCTGCTCAAGGCGAACATCTCGACGATGGTCGGGCACCTCTACAAGGGCCCCGAGGACCCGCGCCGCGACGGTGGCTTCACGATCTTCTACATCGGGATCAACCTCGGTGCCTTCGCCGCCCCGCTGGTCATCGGCACCATCGGTGAGAACGTCAACTGGCACCTGGGCTTCGCGCTCGCAGCGCTCGGCATGGCCCTGGGTCTGGCGCAGTTCCTGCTGGGCAGCCGTCACCTGAGCCCCCAGTCGGACGTCGTCCCCACGCCGCTGACCGCCGAGCAGAAGGCCACGACGCTGCGCAAGGCGTTCTTCTGGGCCGCCGTCGCCGCCGTGTTCTACGCGATCGTCGGGTTCTCCGGTGTCTACACGCTGAACTGGCTGCTGGTCCCGATCACCGTCGCCGGTCTGATCATCCCGGTCGTGGTCATCGGCCGGATGAAGCGCGACAAGCAGCTCGACCGCGGCGAGCAGTCGAAGCTGACCGCGTACATCTGGTTCTTCGTCGCCGCCGCCGTTTTCTGGATGATCTACGACCAGGGTGGCTCCACGGTCTCCCTGTTCGCGGAGTCCTCGGCCGACAACTCGGTCTTCGGCTGGGAGTTCCCGGTCTCCTGGTACCAGTCGGTCAACCCGGTCATGATCATGGCACTGGCCCCGGTCTTCGCCTGGGCGTGGCTCGCGCTGGCCCGCCGGGGCAAGGAGCCGAGCACCGCGACGAAGTTCGCCATGGGCCTGATCCTGGTCGGCGCGTCCTTCTTCCTCTTCCTGGCCCCGCTGTCGATCGCCGACGGCGGTCACAAGGCGGCCGCGCTGTGGCTGGCGGGCATCTACTTCGTGCAGACCGTCGGTGAGCTGATGGTCTCTCCGGTGGGCCTGTCGGTCACCACGAAGATGGCCCCGGCCAAGTACGCCTCCCAGATGATGGGTGTCTGGTTCCTGGCCGTCACCGCGGGTGACGCCACCACCGGTCTGCTCTCCATCGCGGGTGTCGACCTGAACAAGACCGGCATCGTCGCCCTGGAGGCCATGCTCGCCGTGGTCGCGGGCTTCGCGGTCTGGATGTACCGCCGGAAGGTCAAGGAGCTCATGGGCAGCGTCAACTGACGCCCGTCCCCGAGTCCGCCCGGAGGGCCACCGCGCGCATCGCGTGCGGTGGCCCTCCGGCGTTTCCGGAACGCCCGGCTCAGCGCGGGCGTCCCGGCAGGAACGTGAACACCGCGCCGCCCAGGAGCAGGGCCGTGCCCGCGACCAGGCCGAGGGCCTTCAGGGTGCCGTGGTCGTCGGCGCCGGTCGCGGCGAGACCGCCGGCCGCCCCGGCACCGCCCGCTCCGCCCGCGGTGCCCCCGGCCGAGCCGCCGCCGGAGGCGCCGCCCTCCTGCTGCGTGGTGTCGAGGGTCAGGGAGACCTCGGACTTCTCCGGCGTGCAGGTCGTCGTCGTGCCGAGCGCCTCCACCGTCAGCACACCCGGCGACAGCGTCGACCGCCCGCTCGCGCCCGGCCGGTACACGCCCGTCAGGTCGGGGATCTCGATCGGGTCGCCGGCCTTGATGTCCTCGGCGTTGGCGGGCCCCTCCACCCGGACCGTGCCCCGGTCCGCGCCGCCCAGAACCACCTGCATCGACGGCTTCACCGAGCCCTTGGGGATGTCGGCGGGGCTGTCCATCACCGATCCGCGGAACCGGACCGTGAGGGCGAAGCCGCCGCCGTCCCGCCTGGCGTCGATGCGGACCGGCGAGGTGGCGTTCTTGTCCCCGATGGGCGTCCTGCAGGCGTAGGGGACCCGCACCTCTTTGCCGGTGACCGCGTCCGGTGTGCTTTCGCTGGGTGTCGAGGTGGGCTCGCCCGTCGGGTCGGTGGGATCGGTCGGCTCGTCCGTGGGCTCGTCGGTCGGGTCGGTCGGGTCGTCCGTGGGGTCGCCGCCGTCGGTCACGGCGATCGTCGCCGCGGGCCGTACGACCTCCTTCGGCGCGCACTCGGTGTCCGTCGAGATCGGCTTGTTCACGTTGATCGTGTACGCGCCCGGGGTCAGCGTGACCTCACCGGGCGACGTCAGCTTCAGCGTGCCCTTCATCGCGGACAGCTTCATCTCGCCGCCCTTGGGGATCGGCGGGTTCTCCCGGGGCCCGCGCAGGACGACGTCCGCGGTCTGCGCGCCGGCCGCCTTCAGGGTGCCCGTCGGCTGGACGGTGTCCTCGCCCAGGTCGAGGATGTCCGGGTTCTTCGACGCCGCCCTGACGAACGTCCAGACGATCTCGACCTCGTCCCCGGTCCTCGCCTGCGCGGGCGCGCTGATCGCCACGGTCGTGGTGCCCTGGACCGGCGGCAGCCCCGAGATCGGAGGCGGGACGCACTCGGTCGCGTAGGACACCTCGGCCGCCTGTGCGGGGGCGGCGGACACGCCCAGCAGCAGGCCGGCGCCGCCGAGCATCAGGGCGGCGCCCGCCGCGCCCGCTCTTCGGGGCCGGGCCGGTGTGACTCTCCTCGGCTTGCTCACGGGGGTCCCTTCCTGGTGGGAGTCGCAGGACTCGTCGGGCTGTCGTCGCGCGGTGCGGAGAGCCGCCGGCCGGCCGTGCCCGGATCGCGGTCCGGGGTGAACCACGGCAGGGCCGAGGACGGATGCGAGGAGTGCCGCGCCTGTGCGCGCGGCCGGAACACTGGCAGGTGGAGGGCGAGTTGGGGCCGGCGGGTGGTCCGCCGCGGCCGGACCCGGTCCACGACGGCCATCCCGGCCCGGAACAGCGCGGCCGGTACGACGATCGCGGTGAGGATCCAGAAGAGGGTCACGCCCCAGGGGCGGCCCACGTCCCAGGGATGTTCGGCCAGCACCCGGCCGCCGTACTTCAGGGAGACGGTGTAGGCGCCGTGCGCCCCGGCGGCGAGTTCCACGGGCAGTTCGATCCGGGCCTTGGCGCCGGGCCGGATCGTGCCGCGCCACCGCTGCTCCTCCCACTGCGGGGCGAACACCCCGTGGGAGGTGCCCACTTGGAAGACCGGGTCGCGCACGGGCGTGGTGCCCACGTTGCCGACGGTGAAGACCAGCGTGCGCTGCGCCGGGGCGCCGAACCAGGTCAGCAGCCCGTCCGAGCCGTCGAGACGGGTGTCGGTGAGCACGGACAGACGCCCGCCGAGCGGTTCGGCGGGCAGCGGTTCCACGGCGTGCCCGGCGACCTGGAAGACGGCGTCGGCCTCGGCCTTCGGCCCGGTCGCCGTGGCCACGTGCACCACACAGGGGCACGGCACCGGTGGCTCGGCCACCGGCAGTTTGCGCCGGAAGCGCCCCTCGGCGTCCGTCGTGACGGCCCTGCCGTCGGCGTTGGCACAGGAGTTGGTGCCGCCCCGCACCCCGGTCGACGGCACGGCCTGCCCGCACACGAGGAGCATCAACAGGGTGCGCGGCCGCCACCCGCTGCCGGTGACGGTGACGGATCCACCGGTGCCGGCCTGCGACGCGGAGAGCCGCACGGTGGGCGGGTCGGCCGCCGAAACCGCCCCCACCATCGGCCCGAGCAGCAGCGCGAGCACCACCACGACCGAGGCCCACCGCCCTGTGCCGCTCATCCCCTCACTCCCCTCAGCCTCGCCCACCCGCGCCCCCGCAGACGTACGACCCCCAGAGCGAGCCCCGCCGTCAGCGCCCCCGCCACCCCCGTCACCGCGCCCCACGGCACGAACCGGGCGGACGCGCTCGCCGTGTCGGCCGTCCCGTCCTCCGCCGTCACCGTCAGCCGCACGTCGACCGCGTCGAGAGCAGGGCGGTCGGGCCACGGCTCGGTGAGGCGGGTGCGGCTCGCCGGGGGCAACGTGGTGTCGACGGGGCGTGCGGGGCGGTCGAGGAGGGGGCCGAAGACGCCGTCGGCGTGGATCGCCAGGCGGGGCGCGAGGGGGACGGTTCCCCGGTTGACCAGGTCGTACGTGATGCCGTCGCGGTCCACCGTCACGCGCTCGACGGTCAGCGCGGTCAGTTCCGGGCCCGTGGTACGCAGCCGGAGCGGGACGGTCCGGGTACGGCCGTCCGGGTCGCGGGCGACGACCGCGCCGGAGCGGACACCGGGAGCGGCGGAGGCCGGGACCGTGACGGTGAACGGGACGTCGGCGCGAGTGCGGGCCGGGATGCGTACCGTCCGCCCGGCGAACGCGAGCGGGACACCGTCGCCGGCCAGCCGGACGGTGAGCGGCCGGCCGCCCCGGTTGGTCACCGACACCGTGTCCTCCAGGACCGTGCCGGGCGCGCCCTCGGCGTAGAAGGAGGGCCGTCCGCCGCCGGAGGGCGCGACCGACCAGGACGTGTCGGCGGCGGCCGGCGGGGTGGCCGCCGTCAGCGCGAGCAGGGACAGGCACAGGACGCGGACGGCTGACGGCATCGGGGGCTCCGGGCCTCTCGGGCGAGCCGGTCAGCGGCCGGCGGGCCGGTGCCGCCGCGTCAGCCACAGGGCGCCCGCCGCGCCCGTCAGCAGGACGGTGGCGCCGAGCGTGCCGAGGGCGATCGCCGAGTCCTCCGGGCCGGTGCGCGGCAGCCCGGCCGCGCTGTCGCCGCCGGACGAGGAGCCGCCGGACGAGGTGCCCCCGGAGGTGGCGCCCGCTCCCCCGCCGCCCGCCGCCTTCACGTCGAGCGTGAGCGAGGGCCCGGGGTTGTTGGTGGGCGTGCAGGTGGTGGTCGTGCCGAGCGCCTTGATGGTGAGCACGCCCGCGGTGAACGTGACCTTGCCGCTCTTGCCGGGCGTGTAGGTGCCCGTCAGGTCGTTGATCTTGATGGGGGTGTTGGCCGGGATGGCCTCCTGGTTGGCCGGGCCGGTCACCTTCAGGGTGCCGCTGTCCGCGCCGCCCACCTTGATGGTCGCGCTCGGGCTCATCGCGCCCTTGCCGAGCTCCACCGGGCTGGAGGAGACGCCCTTCTGCCACGACATGGTGATCCGGTAACCGGAGCCGCTGCGGACACCCTTGATGTCGATGGGTGAGACGGCGCTCTTGTCGCCGATCGGCGTCTTGCAGGCGTAGTCGACGTCGACGACCTCGGCCCGGGCCGCGGGGGCGGCCAGCAGCACCGCCGAGCCGGCCAGGGCCGCGGCCGTCGCGAGCGCGGCGGTTCGCTTCTGCTTCGACACGGTCCCCTCATTCCTGACGGCGTATCAGATCGGCCGTCAAGGTACGCCCGGGGCCGTGAGGAAGGAAGACACGGCGCACACCGGAGTTGTGGCGATCCTGGGTGCGCCGGATGAAGGGGGTGACCCCGGGTAACGCGGGGTCGAAGAAGGGGGGTGTTTTTCGGGAGAGGGAAGCCGGGGGGTCCGGTCGGAGAATGGAGGCGAGGGCGGAGGCCGGCCGCCGTCCGCGGGAGGAACCGATTCTTCCCGCGGCCTCACAGGGCTAGGCGGGTGCGCCCAGCTCCGCCCACACGGTCTTGCCGACCTGCCCCGGCGTGCGCTGCACGCCCCAGTCCAGGCACAGCCGCTGCACGATGAACATGCCGTGTCCGCCGGGGCGGCCCGCGCGGTGCGGGGTGCGCGGGGCGGGCTGGCCGGTGCCCTTGTCGGCCACCTCGACGCGGATGACCTTGTTGTCCCAGGCGATCAGCAGCCGGTCGGGGCCCTCGGCGTGCAGGCAGGCGTTGGTGACGAGCTCGGAGACGACCAGCAGGACGTCCTCGGCGGCCGCCCGCTTGTCGGCGGAGGCGGCGGGCAGCCAGCCCCAGGCGTACAGCGCCTGACGGGCGAAGTCACGGGCGAGCGGGACGACGCCGCTCTGGTCCGCGAAGTCCAGGGTGCGGACCTGACGCCCACCGGACGGCTGTGCGGGCTCCACGGGCGCCAGGGGCGGCGCGGAGCCCCCCGTGGACGCCTCCGCGGCCGCCGAGCCCCCCGAGGAGCCCTCCGGCGCCGGAGCGGCGGCCCCGGACACCCCGGAAGCGCCGCTGGGCTCTGGGCCGCGGTCGCCCGGCGAGAAAGGCCGGGTGGTGCTCATCAGCGCTTCACCTCACCGATTCACCAGTTCAACGTTCACTCTTCTTGGTCTGCACGCAGAGTCAGTACACCAGTACACGATCCTCGCCCGGGGCGCCCGGTCACCGCTCCAGCGCAGGTGGCCGACGTCACAGCCGACTGTTCCAGGATGTCTCCTGCCCGACCCGGGCGGGGGAACACCCCTTCTCTTCGGCCGAATGATGTGACGTCCGTTGCGCCGGCGACATACGGGGTCAGCCGGAGCCGGCGGACCCGTCCGCGAGGGCGTCCTCGAGGGTGTCGTGGACCGTGAAGACCGCCTCGGCACCTGTGATCTCGAACACGCGCGCGACAACGGGCTGCATCCCGGCCAGGTGCACGCCACCGCCGGCGGCCTCCGCCTTCAGGCGCGCCCCGAGCAGGACGTTCAGACCCGTGGAGTCGCAGAACTCCAACCGGGAGCAGTCGACCACCAGCCGGCTGAAGCCCTTCGTGAGGCACTCCTCGAGTGGCTCACGCAACAAATCGGCTGTGTGGTGGTCCAACTCACCCACCGGGGTCACGACGGCACTGGAGCCCTCTTCGCGAACCTCCACCAGAAGTCGGCCAGACTGTGCGCTGCCGACCGTCCCGCGGTCCATGCCGTCTCTCACTCCCGACGTCGTGGCTGCTGACTGACGCTGTCGAACACTACGCCTTCCCTACGCCCTCCAACACCCGAACATCCACCCACAAACGGACATTTCAGAACAGAGCGCACTTGCGGTGGGCTCCGGAAAGCCGATAGGGCTAGTAGAGACACGCAACCGACTCGGCCGGCTTTGGAGGCGCCGCACACCGCAGTGCACGCAAAGGCTTCGGCAGCCATATGCCGAGAACGATGGAGGACATCATGTCACCCCGGCTCGACGCATCGCATACCCATGTCGCGACGTCGGCACCCCGACCGGAACATCTGGATCCCATCGAGCGCGGCGACGTACCCGCCGAACTGGCCCTCGGCCAGGACCTCGCTCACGACTTCGCCCCGGACGACGTACTCGCCGACCTCCCGGACATCCCCCCGTACGCCGAGGTGGGACCCGTGGACGCGCGGGCGTTGTCGAAGACCCTCTTCGAGCGGCTGGAGTCGCTGGAGGAAGGGACCCACGACCACGCGTACGTCCGCAACACGCTGGTCGAACTGAACCTCGCCCTGGTCAAGTTCGCCGCCTCCCGCTTCCGCTCGCGCAGCGAGCCGATGGAGGACATCATCCAGGTCGGCACGATCGGCCTGATCAAGGCGATCGACCGCTTCGAGCTCAGCCGCGGCGTGGAGTTCCCCACGTTCGCGATGCCGACCATCATCGGCGAGATCAAGCGTTTCTTCCGGGACACCTCGTGGTCCGTGCGCGTCCCGCGCCGACTGCAGGAGCTCCGGCTCGACCTGGCCAAGGCCGGCGACGAACTCGCCCAGAAGCTCGACCGCGCCCCCACGGTGGCCGAGCTCGCCGAGCGTCTCGGTCTCAGCCGTGACGAGGTCGTCGAGGGCATGGCCGCGTCGAACGCCTACACCGCCTCCTCGCTGGACGCCCAGCCCGAGGAGGACGACGCCGAGGGCGCGCTGGCCGACCGGATCGGCTACGAGGACAACGGCATCGAGGGCATCGAGTACGTCGCCTCCTTGAAGCCCCTCATCGCCGAACTCCCGCCGCGCGACCGGAAGATCCTCTCCCTGCGCTTCGTCGCCGGGATGACGCAGTCCGAGATCGGCGAAGAGCTCGGCATCTCCCAGATGCATGTCTCCCGTCTGCTGTCGCGCACGCTGGTGCGGCTCAGAAAGGGTCTGACGATCGAGGAGTGACGGTCCGTCGGAGGCCGTCCTCGCGCCTCGGACGAAACCGGGACTGTGCCCGGTGCCCCGCCGAAACCAGTCGGCCGGGCACCGGGCACAGTGCTGTGCGGGTCTCGTGGGGACCGTCGGGGGTTACCGTCAGAAACCCTTTCCCCGATGCTTCCGTTCCTCCACTATGAGCCGTCAAACCCGCCGGTAGCCCCTTCACCGCGCGGGTCGTACGGCTGCGAGGAGGCGGCGCGATGGCTGGGGACGACGGCACAGGCCCCGACCGTGAGGACCCCGGTCACCGGATCCACGCGGACGTCTCCGACGCCCGGCTGGCCGAACTCCTGCGCGGCCACACGACGACGGCGTACCCCGCCCTCCAGGAGCTGCGCGCCCGCCACCACGCGCACGTCCTCAGGTACGCGCGGCTGTGCGCCCCCGACGACGCCCTGGCACGTCAACTGGCCGCCGAGGCGGTCACGTCGGCGGCCCGGCGGACCGCGCGCGGCCTCGACCCGGGCCTGCCCTGGCGGCACCACCTCCTGCTCCTCGCCGCCAGAACGGCGGGGACCTGGGCGACGGACGAACGGGCGGCGGGCCTCGACCCCGCCCTGCTGCTCCTGCTGCGCTCGACCGGCCCCGACGGTCCGACGCCGTCCATGCTGACCGCCTTCTCGTCGCTGCCCGACCGCACCCAGGGCCTGATCTGGTACGGGATCGTGGAGGAGGAGCCGCCCGCGCGCACGGCGGCCCTGCTCGGCCTCACGCGCGAGGACGTCACGTACGGCACCGGGCCCGCTCTCCAGCAGCTGGCCCGCGCCTGTCTGCGCACCCGTCTCGCCGCGTCCGACGACCCCGACTGCCCCGACTTCGGCCGTCTCATCGAGGAGTCCGTACGCCCGGACAACCCGCGCGACAGCGCCGATCTGCGGGCGCACAGGGCTCGTTGCCCGCACTGCGCCGCCGCGCACGCCGAGCTGTCGGCGCTGCGGGACACCCCGCGCGCGGCCCTCGCGGAAGGGCTGCTGCCGTGGGGCGGTGCGGCGTACACCGGTGGCGCGGCGGAAGGGCGGACGGCGTCCGTCCGGGCCCAGCGGGCACGGCCGGGACGCGCGCGGGAGTCACGCCCGGACCGGCGTCAGGTGGTCCTCGTGTCGGCGGCGCTCGGGGTGGCCGTGCTGCCGCTGGTGCTGTTCCTGGTGGCCCAGGCGGGGTCGGACGCGGGGGACCCGGCCGGCGCGGCGGCGAGCGTTCCTCCGGTGGCGGTGACGAGTGCGGTGAACGAGCCGACCATCTCCTCCACGTCGTCCCCTCCGCCGTCGAGATCGGCCTCTCCGTCTCCGTCTCCGTCGCCGTCCCCATCGCGGAAGTCCCCGTCGCCCTCGAAGAGTTCGGCACCCACGAAGTCGCCGACGGCCGAGGCGGGCCCGCCGTCCTCGTCGTTCGCGCAGGTCGTGAACACCGGTTCGGGGCTGTGCCTGGATGTGGGCGGCGCCTTCTTCGACGGGACCGACGTGATCACGGCCCGCTGCTCCGGGTCGCGCACCCAGCGCTGGCGCGTCGACAGGGACCGCGGGGTGCTCCAGTCCGCCGCCGACCCAGATTTCTGCCTGGACAGCCGGGGCGACACGGACCGGGGCGTCGGGATCTGGGACTGCGACTCGGTCGACGGCCGCAACGGGCGGAACCTGAGGTTCGTGGTGGACGGCGACGGGCTGATCCGCCCCGTCATCGCCCTCGGGACGGCCCTCACCCCGGACGGCGGCGTGGGCGACGGGCTGTCGCTGGAACCCGTGGGCGGCGGCTCCGGCCAGCGGTGGCGGGCCGGAGCGGCCTGATCAGGCCACGCGGACGCCGCGCCGCCACACCTCGCTCACCAGGGGCACGCCGGGCCGGTAGGCCAGGTGCACGTGGCTCGGGGCGTCGAGCAGCAGCAGGTCGGCGCGGGCGCCCGGGGTGAGCCGGCCGACGTCGTCCCGGCGCAGGGCCGCCGCGCCGCCCGCGGTGGCCGACCAGACCGCCTCGTCGGGGGTCATCCCCATGTCCCGCACGGCGAGCGCCACGCAGAACGGCACCGACGAGGTGTACGACGAGCCCGGGTTGCAGTCGGTGGACAGGGCCACGGTGACCCCCGCGTCCAGCAGCCGGCGGGCGTCCGGCCACTCGGCCCGGGTGGAGAACTCGGCGCCGGGCAGCAGGGTCGCGACGGTACGGCTGTGGGCGAGCGCGTCGACGTCGGCGTCCGTGAGGTGGGTGCAGTGGTCGGCGCTGGCCGCGTCCAGCTCCACGGCCAGCTGGACGCCGGGGCCGTACGAGAGCTGGTTGGCGTGGACGCGCGGGTGCAGGCCCCTGGCCTTGCCGGCGGTGAGGATCGCGCGGGCCTGGTCGCCGTCGAAGGCGCCCTTCTCGCAGAACACGTCGATCCAGCGGGCGTACGGCGCGCAGGCGTCCAGCATCGGGCCGGTGACGAGGTCGACGTAGGCCGCCGGGTCGTCGGCGTGGTCCGGGGAGACGATGTGCGCGCCGAGGTAGGTGACCTCGTCGGTGTGGGCGGCGGCGATGCGCAGGGCGCGGGCCTCGTCCTCGACGGTCAGGCCGTAGCCGGACTTGGTCTCGAAGGTGGTGGTGCCCTGGCGGAGGGCCTCGGCGAGGTGCCGGGTGAGGTTCGCCTCCAGCTCGGTGTCGCTCGCGGCGCGGGTGGCGGCGACGGTGGTGCGGATGCCGCCCGCGCTGTACGGCCGCCCGGACATCCGGGCGTTGAACTCCTCGGTGCGGTCGCCCGCGAAGACGAGGTGCGAGTGGGAGTCGACGAAGCCCGGGACGACCGCCCGGCCACCGGCGTCGACCCGGTTGTCAGTGGCGGGTGCTTTCCTTTGATCACCGGTCCACACGACGCGGTCGCCCTCGATGGCGACCGCCGCGTCGTGGACCAGTCCGAGGGGGGAACTGTCACCTAGGGAGGGGTCGTTGGTGACCAGGGCGGCGATGTTGGTGATGAGCGTGCTGGCGGTGCTCGCCGAGTGGGCGGGGCTGACGGTCGTCGCGTTGCTCATGGCGTCCTCGGTTGCCTTCTCTGCGGTGGGGTGGGGGGCGGAGCGGCCCGGGGTCATCCGCGCAGGGCTCCGACGGCGTCCGCGAGGGCCCGCGGCACATCCGGTACGAGGGTGTGGGCCCCGTCCCGCACGACGTGCCGGCCGGCCACGACCGTATGCGACACGTCCGCTGCCGACGCGGCGAATACGGCCGTCTCGGCCCCGAACCGCGGAAGCGGCCCTGCCGTCCTGACGGAGTCCATCGCGATCGTCGTGAAGTCGGCGAGCGCACCGGGCTCCAGGGTGCCCGCGCCGTCCCAGCCGAGGGCGGCGTGGCCGTCGGCGGAGGCCGCCCGCAGCAGGGCCGCCGCCGTCCAGTGGCCCCGGGTACGGGTCCGCAGCCGCTCGTTCAGCTCCATCGCGCGGGCCTCTTCGAGCAGGTCGATGACGGCGTGGCTGTCGGAGCCGAGACACAGCGGCGAGCCCTCGTTCTGGAGGGCGGTGGCCGGTCCGATGCCGTCGGCGAGGTCCCGTTCGGTGGTGGGGCACATGCAGGTGCCGGTGCCGCTGCCGCCGATGAGGGAGATGTCCTCGGGCGTGAGGTGCGTGTTGTGCACACCGGTGGTACGCGGGCCGAGGACCCCGTGCAGGGCGAGCAGCTGGGTGGGGGTGCAGCCGTGGGCCTCGCGGCAGGCGTCGTTCTCGGCGGTCTGCTCGGACAGATGCACATGGAGCGGCGCGCGCCGCTCCTCGGCCCAGAGGGCGACGGTCGACAGCTGCCCGGCGGGTACTGCCCGCACGGAGTGGACGGCCGCGCCGATCCGCGCGTGATCGTGTTCCTTGAGAAGTGAACAGCGTTCGGCCCAGGCGTCGGCGTCCCCGTCGGAGAAGCGCAGCTGGTGGGCGGTGGGCGGGCGGCCGAAGCCGGAGGAGAGGTAGGCGGTGTCGAGGAGGGTGATCCGGATGCCGGCCTCGGCGGCGGCCGCGATCAGCGCCTCGCCCATCGCGTTGGGGTCGGCGTAGGGGGTGCCGCCGGGCGCGTGGTGGACGTAGTGGAACTCGCCGACCGCGGTGACGCCGGCGAGCGCCATCTCGGCGTACACCGCGCGGGCCAGCGCGTGATAGGTCTCCGGCGTCAGCCGCTCGGCGACGGAGTACATGACCTCGCGCCAGGTCCAGAAGGTGCCGGAGCCGACCTGGACGGTGCCGCGCAGGGCGCGGTGGAAGGCGTGGCTGTGCGCGTTGGCGAGGCCGGGCAGGGTGAGCCCGCGCAGCACCTCCGCGCCGGGCGGCGGGGCGGGGACCTCGGTACGGACGGCGGCGATGCGCCCGTCGGCCACGTCCAGCGCCACGCCCGGCTCGACGTGCGGGTCGAGCCAGGCGTGCTCCAGCCAGTACGTCTTCGCTGTCACCTGCGGGCCAGCCCTTCCAGTACGTCGGCGAGTGCGAGCACCCCGGCCACGCAGTCGTCCTCGGCGGCGAACTCCGCAGGGGAGTGCGAGACGCCCGTGGGGTTGCGTACGAACAGCATGGCGGTCGGGATGCGCCCGGAGAGGATTCCGGCGTCGTGTCCGGCACCGGTTCCCAGGACGGGCACGGTGATGCCGGTGCCGGTGTCCTTGCCGAGGATGCGGGCCAGTTCGTCGCGCAGTGAGTGGTCGAACTCGACGACGGGCGTGAAGGACTCGCGGACCACGTCGAGTGCGACGCCGTGCGCGTCGGCGTGGGCGCGGGCCGCCTTCTCGATGCCGCCGACGACGGTGTCGAGGCATGCCTGGTCCTCGGCGCGGGAGTCGAGCCAGCCGCGCACCAGGGAAGGGATGGCGTTGACGCCGTTGGGCTCGACGGCGATCTTGCCGAAGGTGGCGACCGCGCCGGCGCGCTCTGCCTCGCGGCGGGCGGCGAGCACGGTCTCGGCGTAGGGCTGCATGGGGTCGCGCCGGTCGGTGAGCCGGGTGGTCCCGGCGTGGTTGGCCTCGCCCCGGAAGTCGAACCGCCACCGGCCGTGCGGCCAGATGGCGCCGGCGATGCCGACCGGGTCGCCGGTCAGGTCCAGGGCGCGGCCCTGCTCGACGTGCAGCTCCACGAACGCGCCGATGCGGGAGAGCCGTTCGGGGTCGGCGCCGAGGGCGTCGGGGTCGTATCCGGCGGCCTCCATGGCGCGGGGCAGGCTGGTGCCGTCGGTGTCGGTCAGGCGGTGCGCCTCCTCGGTGGTGAGCGCTCCGGCGGTGAGGCGGGAGCCGACGCAGGCGAGCCCGAAGCGGGCGCCCTCCTCGTCGCCGAAGTTGACGACGGCGAGAGGCTTGGCGAGGTCCGTGCCGCGGGCACGCAGCTCGTCGAGAGCGGCGAAGGAGGACACCACGCCGAGCGGGCCGTCGAAGGCGCCCCCGTCCGGCACGGAGTCCAGATGCGACCCGGTGACGACGGCGTCCCCGGCGGCGGGGTCGCCGAGCCACGCCCACTGGTTCCCGTTCCGGTCCACCTCGTAGGCGAGACCCCGAGTACGAGCCTGCTCCTCGAACCAGGCCCGGCACTCGAGGTCGGCCCCGGTCCAGGCGTAGCGCCGGTAGCCGCCGGAGGCGGCGCTGCGGCCGATCGGCAGCAGCTCCGCCCACATGCTGTGGAAGGTCACGCGTCGTCACCCTCACGCATCGGCACCCGCACACCCTTGGCGTCCGCCACCGACTCGGCGATGTCGTAGCCGGCGTCCACGTGCCGGATGACACCCATGCCGGGGTCGTTCGTCAGCACCCGCCGGATCTTCTCGCCGCCCAGCTTCGTACCGTCCGCCACGGTCACCTGCCCCGCGTGGATGGAGCGGCCCATGCCGACGCCGCCGCCGTGGTGGAGGGAGACCCAGGAGGCGCCCGAGGCCACGTTCACCATGGCGTTCAGCAGCGGCCAGTCGGCGATCGCGTCGGAGCCGTCGAGCATGGCCTCGGTCTCGCGGTACGGGGAGGCGACGGAGCCGCAGTCGAGGTGGTCGCGCCCGATGGCGAGCGGCGCCGCCAGCTCACCGGAGGCCACCATGTCGTTGAAGCGCTCGCCGGCCTTGTCGCGTTCGCCGTAGCCGAGCCAGCAGATCCGGGCGGGCAGGCCCTGGAAGTGGACGCGCTCGCCGGCCATCTTGATCCAGCGGGCGAGGGACTCGTTCTCCGGGAAGAGGTCGAGGATCGCCTTGTCGGTCTTGGCGATGTCGGCCGGGTCGCCGGAGAGGGCGGCCCAGCGGAAGGGGCCCTTGCCCTCGCAGAAGAGGGGGCGGATGTAGGCGGGGACGAAGCCGGGGAAGGCGAACGCCCGGTCGTACCCGGCGAGCTGGGCCTCGCCGCGGATGGAGTTGCCGTAGTCGAAGACCTCGGCCCCGGCGTCCATGAAGCCGACCATGGCCTCGACGTGCCGGGCCATCGCCTCGCGGGCCCGGGTGGTGAATCCGGCCGGGTCCTTGGCGGCGGCGTCGGCCATGTCCTCGAAGGCGACGCCGAGCGGCAGGTAGGCGAGCGGGTCGTGGGCGGAGGTCTGGTCGGTGACGATGTCGATGGGCGCGCCCATCGCGAGGAGCTGCGGGACCAGCTCGGCCGCGTTGCCGAGGACGCCGATGGACAGCGGGCGGCGCGCGTCGCGGGCCTCGGTGGCGAGCCGGAGGGCGTGCTCCAGCGAATCGGCGCGCACGTCCAGGTACCGGTGCTCGATACGGCGCTCGATGGCGCGCGGGTCGCAGTCGATGCAGATGGCGACGCCGTCGTTCATGGTGACGGCGAGAGGCTGGGCGCCGCCCATGCCGCCGAGGCCCGCGGTGAGGGTGATCGTGCCGGCGAGGGTGCCGCCGAACTTCTTCGCGGCGACGGCGGCGAAGGTCTCGTAGGTGCCCTGGAGGATGCCCTGGGTGCCGATGTAGATCCAGGAGCCGGCGGTCATCTGGCCGTACATGGTGAGGCCGAGGGCCTCCAGGCGGCGGAACTCCTCCCAGTTGGCCCAGTCGCCGACCAGGTTGGAGTTGGCGATCAGGACGCGCGGCGCCCATTCGTGGGTCTGCATGACGCCGACGGGGCGGCCGGACTGGACGAGCATCGTCTCGTCCTGCTTGAGGGTCCTCAGCGTGCGGACCATGGCGTCGAAGGAGCGCCAGTCGCGGGCGGCCTTGCCGGTGCCGCCGTAGACGACGAGCTTGTCGGGGTGCTCGGCGACCTCGGGGTCGAGGTTGTTCTGGAGCATCCGCAGGGCGGCTTCCTGCTGCCATCCCAGGGCACTCAGTTCCGTACCGCGCGGGGCTCGGACGGTGCGGGGTCCTGACATGGTCTGCCTCCCAGCGGACGACGATGACTGTTGAGGTTGCTATTCACATCCTGGCTTCATGAATAGAGCTAGTCAATACATGCGCGCGCCAGCACGGGCGCGCGGTCGGTGTTTGGCTGGATGCATCGGTACGGACGACGAGAGGACGGAGGACGCGGTGGGCGAGGCAGCGGGGACGGCGGCGGACGACGGGCGGCGGGCGGCACGGCGGGACGAGGCGGTGCGGGCGGCGGTGGAGCGGGGGCTGCTCGGCCCGGACTCCCCCGTCGTCGGCCTGCTGGACGTCACGGGCATACGGGAGTCGGCGGCGGCGCTGCGGGCGGCCTTCGAGGACGTGGTGGCGCCGGGCACGCCCGTGCTGCACGCCTTCGCCGTCAAGGCGAGCCCGCTGGTGCCGGTGCTGCGGCTGCTGCGGGAGGAGGGCATCGGCGCCGAGGTGGCCAGCCCCGGCGAGCTCGCGCTGGCCCGGGCGGCCGGACTGCGCCCGGAGGCGACCGTGCTGGACTCGCCCGCGAAGACGCCGGCCGAGCTGCGCCAGGCGCTCGCCCTGGGCATCGCCGTCAACGCCGACAATCCGCAGGAGCTGGCGCGGCTCGACGCCCTCATGCTCCCCCACGGCCCGGACGGCGTGGGAGGCACCCGCGTGGCCACGAGCCGCTCCCCGCTGGGGCTGCGAGTGAACCCGCAGGTCGGCGGGGGTTCCATCGGGGCGACGTCGACCTCGACACCGACCTCGAAGTTCGGGGTGGCGCTGCGCGATCCGGGGGCGCGCGAGTGGGTCGTCCAGGCGTACCGGGACCGTCCGTGGCTGACCCGGCTGCACACGCACACCGGGTCGCAGGGCGTCCCGCTGTCCCTGATGGCCCGGGGCGTGGCGGAGACGTACGCGCTGGCGGAGGAGATCAACCGGGCGGTGGGACGGCAGCAGATCGACACCCTCGACATCGGCGGCGGGCTGCCGGTGAACTTCGCGTCGGACGCCACGACCCCGACCTACGCGCAGTACGCGCGGCTGCTCGCGGAGTCGGTGCCGGGGCTGTTCGACGGGCGCTACGGCCTGGTCACCGAGTTCGGCCGGTCCCTGCTCGCCAAGCACGGCACGATCGTGGCCCGCGTCGAGTACGCCAAGAGCGCGGGCGGACGGCCGGTCGCGATCACGCACGCGGGCGTGCAGGTCGCCACCCGGACGGTCTACATGCCGGGCAGCTGGCCGCTGCGGATCGCCGCGTACGACGCCAAGGGGCGCCCCAAGGAGGGGCCCGACATCATCCAGGACGTCGCCGGCCCGGCCTGCTTCTCCGGCGACCTGCTGGCCGAGCGGGCCTCGCTGCCACTGCTGGAGCAGGGGGATCTCGCGGCGGCGCTGGACACCGGCGCGTACTACTTCGCGCACCACTACGCCTACAACTCGCTGGCCCGGCCCGGGGTGTACGGCTACGCGGCCGGCGCCGACGGGGAGGTCGCGTTCGCGACCGTGCGGGAGCCGCAGTCCGTCGAGGAGATCGTCGCCGAGTCCGGAGGGGCGCACGCCTCGGCCCTCACCACCCTCACCGAGCCCGGGCGCCTTTGACGCACCCCCGCTGCACGCTGTGAACAGGGGAGGTCAACCCGCCCGCGCATGAGGTCAGTTGACCCACCCTAGCCACTCGGCGCATGTTCCACCGGAAAATGCCCGAACGCTCACTCGCCGCACACACGTTGCGTAGTTTGGCGGTCACTCAGCCGGACCCCAGGCGGGAGGGGAGCGACGGTGCCCGGAATCGACGAGTGCTTGCTGGAGACGATGCGACTGCCAGGTGCCCGGGGCGCGGCGCTCGTGGACTGGACGAGCGGGCTGGCCCTGGGCACGGTGGGCGATCCTCCGGGCGGTGACCACGAGACGGCGGCGGCCGAGGCGGCGGAACTGGCGCGGCTGGCCGCCGAGCAGCAGGCGTTCGGCCCGGAGGACGGCGGCGACGCCGCGGATCCGCCGGTCGAGGACGTGATCCTCAGCAACCGCGACAGCTATCACGTGCTGCGGTTCGTGCCGACGTCGTTCGACAGCAGTGTGTGCCTGTACCTGTGGCTGGCCCGCTCGGACGGCAATCTCGCGCTGGCCCGTATCCGGCTCGGCGAGATGGCCGAACGGCTGGTGCTGGGATGACCGTCGTCGCCGGCACCCCGCCGCCCCGGCTGCCGGTCCGGGACCGGCAGGCCGCCCTCCGGGAGGCCCGGGGGGTGGTCTCCCCGATGCTCACCCGGCTCGCGGACGAGCGCGCCACCGGTGTCCTGCACCGCGAGCACGGCACGCTCCACCTCGTCCAGGGCCGGGTGGTGCACGCGGAGAGCCCGCTCGCCCCCAGCCTCGGCACCCTGCTGACCGCCCACGGCGGTCTCGACGCCACCGCGTGGCGGGACGCCGAGGACAGCGCCGACGAGGCCCATCTGCTGCGGCACGGCCTCACCCCGGGCGTGCTGGAGCTGGCCCAGGTCAGCGCCCTGTACGACGCGGCGTACTTCGCGCTCGCCCCGAGCAGCACGCCCGGCCGCTTCCGGTACGGCGGTGCGCACTGGCTCGCCGCCGTGCACCCGGTGCCGGTGGACGACCTGGAGCGCGAGACGCTGCGCCGCCGGGCGCTGCTGTGCCGGATCTGGCCGGACCCGGCGATCGACGGCGCGCCCCTGGTGCGGGCCGACCCGGTCGCCGCGCCCGCGGTGCCGTCCCGGCAGGCGGCCGTACTGGCCCGGGTCGACGGCGTCCGCAAGGCCGTGGACATCGCGCGGGAGCTGGGCAGGCCCGCCTTCCACACCCTGGTGCATCTGCGGCGGCTGGCCGCGGCGGGCCTCGTCGCCACCCGGACACCGCCCCACCAGGACCATCCGTCCGACGCCGCCGGCGATCCCTATGTCGCGCTGCTGAAGAGGGTCAGGGATGCGCTGGAGGCCCTTTGACCGCAAACCCTTCGAGGACCGCGACACGGCGGACGGGCTGCCCCGCCCGCCCCAGCGGTCCCGTGCCGAGAGGAGAACACTGATGGCGGCCGAGGCCGCTCTACTCGACGAGTTCCGCCGGCTCAGAGCCCGGGTGCCCCAGCTGACCGGGGCCCTGGCGGCCGGCGTCGACGGCCTCGTCCTCGCCCACGACACCCCCGGCGTCGAGCCGGACGGTCTGGCCGCGCTCACCGCGGCGGCGCTCGGCGTCGCCATGCGCGTGACGGACGCGACCGGCCGGGGCGACTTCCGCGAACTGCTCATGCGCGGCACCGACGGCTATGTCGCCACCTACGCCGCCGGACGCACCGCCGTGCTGACGCTGCTCGCCCAGGACGGCGTCAACGTCGGCCGGCTGCATCTGGAGGGCCGCCGCGCCGGCGCCCGCATCGGCGAACTCGTCGACGCCGACGCGGCCCTGCCGAAGCGGAGCCCGGCCAAGAGCTCCGCGAAGGAGCCCGCCAAACCCATGCCCACCCGTACGAGAAGCACGCGCGCCGCGCGCACCGCCGCGAACGCGCGCACCACTACCGAAAGTTGAGAGGACATCACGTCATGGCCAACACCGAGACCGCTCTGAAGGAATGCCTCGCGTCGATCGAGGGGGCGACCGGCGTCGCGCTCGTCGACTACACCAGCGGCATGGCCCTCGGCACCCTCGGCGGCAGCAAGACCTTCGACCTCAACGTCGCCGCCGCGGGCAACACCGACGTCATCAGGGCCAAGATGCGCACCATGGAGCACCTGGGCCTCAAGGGCGGCATCGAGGACATCCTGATCACCCTCAGCGACCAGTACCACCTGATCCGGCTGCTCACCGGGCGCGGCGGCAACGGCCTCTTCATGTACCTGGTCCTCGACGCCAAGCGCGCCAACCTGGCCATGGCCCGGCACCAGCTGAAGAAGATCGAGGAGGAGCTGGAGGTCTAGAGCCTGCCCCAGAGGATCTCTACACCAGCGCCGCGGTGCGGCGGCGGGCCCCGCCCGGGGCCGCGTCGCCCGCGGCGATACCGGTGGTGCGGTAGCCCTTCACGGTCTTGCCGGCCGGGCGGCCCGCGCGGGCGTCCAGCCAGTCGACCCGCACCCACAGCAGGACCCCGGCGGCCAGCTCCCGGCGGCCCACCCAGGCCGCCTTCAGCCACAGCCCCGCCCCGCAGCCCGCCAGCAGCAGCCCGCCGGCGATCGGCACCGCGAACGCGGAGGCCACGGCGGCGGCCGGCGCGAGCAGCAGCAGCCAGCGGTGGCCCCGGCGCCAGGCGCGCACACTCACCGCCCGGTCCTGCAGCACGTCCAGCTTGGCGGCCCGCACGGCCGACCCGACCAGCGCGGCATAGCGGCCGCGACGGGCACAGAAGACGACGGCGAGGGCGACGAGGAACAGCGCCGCCCCGGCGAGCCCGCCGATCCGGCGCCCCGTCAGACCCGGCACCAGCGCCCCGATCCCGGCGGCGCACACCCCGGCCCAGAAAAGGGGCGCGGCCCCGGCCCGTACGACGACGGCGACCCGAGCCAGCCCATGTCCTCCACCGCGCACCACGTTCAGCCTCCCGTCTCCATCGGTGTTCCAGACAGCTGTTCCAGACATCTGTTCCAGACAGCTTGGCGGGCAGATTAGCCAGCCAACGTGAGATGAGCCTTAAGAACGCGGGGACCGGTTCACTCGACGAACAGCCCCCGCGCCGCCGCCCGGGTGTCGAACTCCTCCAGACGCGCCTGGGCGTCCGGCAGGTCGTCGCACATGGCCTCCAGCAGGACCCGGCCCAGCAGCATCGGCGCGCACGCCGTGTCGAAGGCGAGACCGGTGCCGACGGCCGCGGGCAGCAGCAGGTCGGAGGCGCGGGCGACGGGCGCGAACGCGGAGTCCGCCACGGTCACCGTGGTCAGCCCGGACTCCTTGGCGTGGACGAGGGTGTCGACGACCTCGCGCGGATGCCGGGGCAGCGCGAAGCAGAGCAGGGCGCTCGCCCCGGCCCGTACGGCGGCGTCGATCCGGTCCTGGAGCATGGTGCCGCCCTCGTCCAGCAGACGGACGTCCGGGTGCACCTTGGCGGCGAAGTAGGAGAAGCCGTACGCCTGGGCGGCCGCGGCACGCAGTCCGAGGACGGGCAGCGGGCGGGAGGCGGCTAGGACGCGCCCGGCGCGCTGCACGGGACGCGGGTCCGCGAGCGCTTCGGCCAGATGCCGCAGATTCTCGATCTCCGCCTCGACTGCCTGCTGGTACTCGTTGTACGCGCCGGTGTCGGGGGCCGGTTCGGCGGGCGCGACCTCGCGCAGATGGCGGCGCAGCGCCGGGTAGCCGTCGAAGCCGAGGGCGACGGCGAAACGGGTCACGGACGGCTGGCTGACCCCGGCCAGTTCGGCCAGCTCCACGCTGGACAGGAACGGCACGTCGGCGGCCCGGCGGACCATGCTGTGCGCGATGCGCCGCTGGGTCGGGGTCAGCCGGTGCCCCTCGAACAGCGTCTGGAGCCGCGCGGCGGGACTGTCCGTCCCCGTCGTGTTCCTGTCGGCGCTCATGCCGCGCTTCCCCTCCAGATCTCGGTGAACCGGTCGAGCAGTGCCGCCGCCTCGGTCACGTCGTCGGTGAGCGGGCGATCGGCCGGGTCGTCGTCGAGCACCGCCTCGGCCAGCGCCAGTGCCCGGCCCGCCGGCAGCGCGGGGTCGGGCCGCAGGTCGCGCTGGCGCAACGCCCGTACGGCGGCGACGAGTTCACAGCCGACGACGAGACGGTACGCGGCGCAGGCGCGCAGTGTCTGCCGGGCGGCGAGCGAGGCGAAGCTGGCCTGCTCCTCCACGCCCCGGGAGAGTACAGCGTGCCCGAGGGAGGCGGGAGCGGAGAACGCGCGCAGATCGCCGAGGGCGGCCCCGGCGGCGTACTCCAGGATCATCACGCCGGACGCGGCGGGCGCGGAATCGGCGAGGAACGGCCGCAGCCGGGTGTAGGCGGGTTCGTTGAGGGTCGAGAGCCGGGACGTCGACAGCCGGGCGACCTGGGTGAGCGCGAGCCGGAAGTGGTCCAGGGCGAGGGCGAGTTGGGCCTGGTAGAAGCCGCCGTGGTGGTAGGCGGCCATGTCCTCGGGGCTGATGAGGGGGTTCTCGGCGGCGGCGTTCATCTCCACGGTCAGCACCTGCTCCAGGGCGTCGGCGGCGTCGTGAGCGGGTCCGTGGATCTGGGGCAGGCAGCGGAAGCCGTACGGGTCCTGAATCCGGCCGAGCGGCGGGGTCGGCCGGTCGTCGGCGCCGATCAGCCGGCGCATCCGGCGGGCGACCTCGACGGTGCCCGGGTGCGGCCGGGCGGCGTGCACGGGGGCCGCGTACGCCTCGTGGGAGCCGTCGACGGCGAGCAGGGAGAGAGCGGCGACGACCTCGGTGGCGCCGATCAGTCCGCGCAGTTCGTGCAGGGCGAGCGCGGCCTGGCCGAGGGTGAGGGCGTTGCTGCTGATGAACGCGAGGGCGTCGTTGTTGTCGAGCGGCTGCGGCGCGGGCGCCCCGGGACCGCGCCAGGGGTGCTCACCGGCGAGTGCGAGCCCGGCCTGCGCCAGGGCGGCGATGTCCCCGGTGCCGACGGAGCCGAACTCGTTGACGACGGGGTGGGCGCCGCTCTCCAGGGCCTCGCACAGGGCGGTGACGACGCTGGGGCGCAGTCCGGCGCCGCCCGCGAGCACCTGGTTGGCCCGTATGGCGAGCATGGCCCGCACCTGCCGGGCGGGCACCTGCTCGCCGATGGCGCCGGCGTGGCTGCGCAGCAGCCGCAGCCCGTGCTCGGCGGCGGCCTCGGTGGGCACGGGTTCGTTGCGGTTGGCGCCGACCCCGGTGGAGCGGCCGTAGACGCGTCCGGTCGCGGCGATGAGGCGGGCGGCGTCCCAGGACACCTCGGCCCGCTTGAGGGCCTCGGGCGCGGGCACCGGGCGCGCGACGGCGTCGGCGAGGCGCACGACGTCCTCGACGCCGAGCCCGGTCCCGTCGAGGACGACCGGCCCGGCGTGCCCGGGAGACGCGACACCCGGCAGGTCCACGAACCGCGACCCCATCGACCAGCACTCCCCTCACGCCGCTATTCAGCTGGAAAGAACTCTGCATGACGCTATGCAGCCGGGCAAGGGAGTCCGGGGCCCGGGCGGGGCTTCCCCCGCCGCGACAGGGGGGTTGTCCCCAGTGCGCCGGGGCCCCGCCGCTGCCTACCGTGGGCGTATGACCGCAATGGACGCGCAGGGCCCCGAGCTCAAGAAGGAACTCGACGCCACGCTGCAGGCCCGCAGGGAGCTGGGTGAGGAGTACGAGTCCGCGCTGGTCGACTCGTTCCTGGAGAAGGTCGACCAGCGCATCGACGGCGCGGTCGAGCGCCGGCTGCGCCGGCATCTGGCCGAGCAGCAGATGGCGGCGGCCCGGGACGCCCGGTCGCCGAGGGCGACGGACACCTGGGGCGAGCGCTTCGGCTTCGGGCTGGTCTCCCTGGTGCTGGCGATCCCGCTGTCCGCCATCGGCGGCGGTGTCGCCCATCTGCCGGGGCTGCTGGTGGCCTGGGCGGGGATCGTCGGCGTGAACGTCGCCCAGGTCGCGCGCACCCACCCGGGGCTGTTCCGGGGCGGACGCGGGAAGTCCGGCAAGGGCGACGACGCCTGGGAGGACTGAGAGGGATTGCGCGGGGACCGCCGCACCCCCGTTGCCGGGGGGCGGGACGACGGCGGTCCCCGCGAGGGACGTCGACCTGGTCAGGGCCTGGCCGCGTCCAGCGTCCTTGGAGGTCCGGGAGCCGCTCCGGAGGTCCTTGGACGTTCGGTGCCGGCTCGGGCGGGGAGCCGCTCCCGCCCGCTTGCCGACACCCATCAATGTGCCGGACGCGTGTTAAGCGTGTGCTGCGTGGACGTGACACCCTCGTACCACTTCGGCGACGGCCAGGGCCGCCGGCGGCCGCATGTTCGCCGCCGGCCGGGCCCGTTCACCGTGGATCCGCCGTCACTTCCCGCCCTTGGCCAGGAAGGCCAGCAGGTCCTGACGGCTGATCACTCCGGTCGGCTTGCCCTCGACGAGCACGATCGCGGCGTCCGCGGCGCCCAGCACCGACATCAGGTCGCCGACCGGCTCGCCGGAGCCGACCTGGGGCAGCGGGGCCGACATGTGCTTCTCCAGCGGGTCCTCCAACGAGGCCCGCTTGGTGAACAGCGCGTCCAGCAGTTCGCGTTCCACCACGGAGCCCACGACCTCGGCCGCCATGACGTCCGGGTGCCCGGCGCCCGGCTTCACGATCGGCATCTGCGAGACGCCGTACTCGCGCAGCACCTCGATGGCCTCGCCGACCGTCTCGTCGGGGTGCATGTGGACGAGGGACGGGATCGCACCGTGCTCCTTGTCGTTGAGGACGTCGGCGACACGGGCGTTGGGGCCCTCGTCCTCCAGGAAGCCGTAGTCGGCCATCCACTCGTCGTTGAAGATCTTCGACAGATAGCCGCGGCCGCTGTCCGGCAGGAGCACCACCACGACGTCGTCCGGGCCGAGCCGCTCGGCGACCCGCAGCGCGCCGACGACCGCCATGCCGCAGGAGCCGCCGACGAGCAGCCCCTCCTCCTTGGCGAGGCGGCGGGTCATCTGGAAGGAGTCCTTGTCGGACACCGGCACGATCTCGTCGGCGACCGTGCGGTCGTAGGCGCTCGGCCAGAAGTCCTCACCGACGCCCTCGACCAGGTACGGCCGCCCGGAGCCGCCGGAGTACACCGAGCCCTCCGGGTCGGCGCCGATGACCTTGACCTTGCCGTCGCTGACGTCCTTCAGATAGCGGCCGGTGCCGGAGATGGTGCCGCCGGTGCCGACGCCCGCCACGAAGTGGGTGATCTTCCCCTCGGTCTGCTCCCACAGCTCGGGGCCGGTCGAGTGGTAGTGCGAGAGCGGGTTGTTGGGGTTGGAGTACTGGTCCGGCTTCCAGGCGCCCGGCGTCTCACGCACCAGCCGGTCGGAGACGTTGTAGTACGAGTCGGGGTGCTCGGGGTCGACCGCGGTGGGGCAGACGACGACCTCGGCGCCGTACGCGCGCAGCACGTTGATCTTGTCGGTGCTCACCTTGTCGGGGCACACGAAGATGCACTTGTACCCCTTCTGCTGGGCCACGATGGCCAGCCCGACGCCGGTGTTGCCGCTGGTGGGCTCGACGATGGTGCCCCCGGGCTTCAGCTCGCCGCTCTGCTCCGCCGCCTCGATCATGCGCAGGGCGATGCGGTCCTTCACGGAGCCGCCCGGGTTGAAGTACTCGACCTTGGCCAGGACGGTGGCCTGAATGCCCTTGGTCACGTGGTTGAGCCTCACCAGCGGGGTGTTGCCGACGAGGCTGATCATCGAGTCGTGGAAATGCACCGTTGTCTCCGGATGCTGCAAAAGATGCGGTCGTAGTGGTTCCGCCAGCCTATGGCCTGCACGAGACCCGTGAAGGTCGTTCACGCCCCGTGGGGATTGGGCCACCGTCCGTGCGGGGCAAGCAGTTGATGTACGGCTACGAGGAGGTGGCGGCGACGCATGACGAGCATGTCCAGGGCAAGGGTGGCCCGACGGATCGCGGCGGGCGCCGCGTACGGCGGGGGCGGCATCGGTCTGGCGGGGGCGGCGACGGTCGGTCTGCTGCTCGCCGAGGTGCGGATGGCCAGGCGCCATGTGGGCAACGGTACGAACAACCACGTCCCGAGCGCCGACGGCCGATTCGGCCACCTGTACGACACCCCGGGTGAGACCGCGCTGCGCCTGACGCTCCTGGGCGACTCGACGGCCGCCGGGCAGGGGGTGCACCGGGCGGGGCAGACCCCGGGGGCTTTGCTGGCGTCGGGGCTGGCGGCGGTGGCGGAGCGCCCGGTGGTGCTGCGCAACGTGGCGCTGCCGGGGGCCTGCTCGGACGATCTGGACCGGCAGGTGGCCCTGGTCCTCGCCGACCCGTCCGCGCCGCCGGACATCTGCGTGATCATGGTCGGCGCCAACGACGTCACGCACCGGATGCCGCCGACGCGTTCGGTCCGGCATCTCTCCGCGGCGGTACGGCGGCTGCGCACGGCCGGCGCGGAGGTGGTCGTGGGCACCTGTCCCGACCTCGGCACGATCGAGCCGGTGCAGCAGCCGCTGCGGTGGCTGGCCCGGCGGGCCTCACGCCAGCTGGCGGCCGCGCAGACCATCGGCGTGGTCGAGCAGGGCGGGCGCACGGTGTCGCTGGGCGATCTGCTGGGGCCCGAGTTCGAGGCGAACCCGCGCGAGCTGTTCGGCCCGGACCACTACCACCCCTCCGCGGAGGGGTACGCCACCGCGGCGATGGCGGTGCTGCCGACGGTGTGTGCGGCGCTCGGCCTGTGGCCGGCCGAGGAGGAGCGCCCGGACGCCACCCGCCGCGAGGGCTTCCTGCCGGTCGCCCGCGCCGCCGCGGAGGCCGCCTCGGAGGCGGGCACGGAGGTCACGGCGGCGATGCCGACCGGCCCGAAGGGGCCCTGGGCACTGCTCAAGCGGCGGCGCAGGCGCAGGCTGGAGACGGCGGAGCCCTCGCCGGCCGGCCCGGCCGGCGTGCACGAGGCTCCATGAGCCGGCGGGGCCCTGAATCAGGCAGCGACCCCATGAACCAAGCAAGCGCTTAGAAAATTGCGGTCAGGGTCACACCCCGACACCCGTGACCCTCCGCGTACGGACGGGTAACTTCCCTCACAGCCCTGCCCGACCCACCGGTACGCGCACCCTCCGCCGACGCCCCCGCAACGAGGCGCCGCGCGCCGCGCCCTTCGACTGGAGCCGTGATGCCCGAAGCCGTCATCGTCTCGACCGCCCGCTCCCCCATCGGCCGCGCCTTCAAGGGCTCCCTGAAGGACCTCCGTCCCGACGACCTCACCGCCACGATCATCCAGGCCGCCCTCGCCAAGGTGCCCGAGCTGGACCCGCGCGACATCGACGACCTGATGCTCGGCTGCGGTCTGCCCGGCGGCGAGCAGGGCAACAACCTCGGCCGGATCGTCGCCGTCCAGATGGGGATGGACCACCTCCCGGGCTGCACGATCACCCGTTACTGTTCCTCGTCGCTGCAGACCTCGCGCATGGCGCTGCACGCCATCAAGGCCGGCGAGGGCGACGTCTTCATCTCGGCCGGTGTCGAGATGGTCTCCCGCTTCACCAAGGGCAACTCCGACTCCCTGCCGGACACGCACAACCCGTTCTTCGCCGAGGCCGAGGCCCGCACCGCCGAGGTCGCCCAGCAGGAGGGCACCACCTGGCACGACCCGCGCGAGGACGGCCTGGTGCCGGACGCCTACATCGCGATGGGCCAGACCGCCGAGAACCTCGCCCGCTGGAAGGGCGTCACCCGCCAGGACATGGACGAGTTCGGCGTCCGCTCGCAGAACCTCGCCGAGGAAGCCATCAAGAACGGCTTCTGGGAGCGCGAGATCACCCCGGTGACCCTCCCCGACGGCACCGTGGTCGGCAAGGACGACGGCCCGCGCGCCGGCGTCACCCTGGAGGGCGTGCAGGGCCTCAAGCCCGTCTTCCGCCCCGACGGCCTCGTCACCGCCGCCAACTGCTGCCCGCTGAACGACGGCGCCGCCGCGCTCGTCATCATGAGCGACACCAAGGCCCGCGAGCTGGGCCTGACCCCGCTCGCCCGCATCGTCTCCACCGGTGTCTCGGGCCTGTCCCCCGAGATCATGGGCCTCGGCCCGGTCGAGGCGTCCCAGCAGGCGCTGCGCCGCGCCGGCCTGACCATCGACGACATCGACCTGGTCGAGATCAACGAGGCGTTCGCCGCGCAGGTGATCCCCTCCTACCGCGACCTGGGCATCCCGCTGGAGAAGCTGAACGTCAACGGCGGCGCCATCGCGGTCGGCCACCCCTTCGGCATGACCGGCGCGCGCATCACCGGCACGCTGATCAACTCCCTGCAGTTCCACGACAAGCAGTTCGGTCTGGAGACGATGTGCGTGGGCGGTGGCCAGGGCATGGCCATGGTCATCGAGCGCCTCAGCTGACCCCGCCGGCGACCGCTGCGTAGTCGCCTCACGACCCACTGTGAGCCGTCGGCCCAGAACCCGGGAAACCCCTTGGTTCTGGGCCGATTTGTGATCCAATCTCCCTCAGGATGTGACCTATCTCCCTCGGTTGAGGGATTCTCGCAGCTCAGAGCCGTTGCACCACCTGACCCCCGACCCAAAGACCTGTCCGGTTCGTGACGTTACGCACTGACAGCTGGATGGTCCGCCCTTCAAGCTGATGTAGGAAGTCGGGGGTCGACTTTGAACCGGGAGTACGTCAGTGAGCGCCATGCCGATCGCCCTGCTGCTCATCACGGCCGCCACCGGCGCCGTGGGCGTCGCCGTCCTGCGCACCCTCATGGTGCTGCGTCGACAGGTCGCCGCCCTGCACGCCGAGCTCGCCCAGGGCAATGCCGCGCGTGCCGCGGGCCGCATTCCGCAGGCCCGGCTCGCCGCCGACGCCGACGAGATACGCGCCGCGGTCGCCGAGGCCCTCGCCGAGGAGCGGGAGCGGGAGCTGGCCGAGGCGCGCGCCTTCTGGGCGGCGCAGGAGGCCCGTGACGGCTCCGACGGCCCGACGCTGCTGGGGCTGCCCGACAGCGAGCTGTTCCTGCCCCGCCAGGCCGACCTCGCGGGCCTGGACCATCTGGAGCCGGTCGCCGAGCCCGCCGCGGACGCCGAGGAGTTCTCCGCCAAGGACCTCGTCCAGCCGGGCACCCCGACCGAGTCGCCCGAGCTGGCCGCCGCCCGCCGCCGGCACCCCTCCCACCCGGACTTCGTCCCGGTGCAGTCCCCGGTCGTCAACGACCACGAGCGCACCGTGGCCACCCTGGAGGACCTGGCCGCCTCGGCCATCGAGCTGACGGACGTCCGCCCCGGCCCGCTGGGCACGCTGGACGTCTATGTCTTCGCCGACGGCACCACGCTCTGTATGACCCCGGGCCACCGTGAGACGGCCGAACGGCTGGCCACGGCCCTGCGCGCAGGCGAGACCCCGGTCCTGCTGGGCGGCTCGGGCGTCTCCGGGGCGTACACGCTGACGTTCGCCTGCGGTGACGAGAACGTCTACATCCTGGCCGACCGGGTCATCGCGTCCCTCTAGGGCGGCCGGGTGCTTCTCAGACCCCCGCGCGCTTCTGCGCCTCCTCCACCAGCCGTACCGCGTCCTCGACCTCGGCGTCGGACGTCAGGACGACCTCCAGGTCGTGCACGGCGACGGTGATCTGGTCGGCCGCGGCGAACATGCCGGCGTCCGGCATCTCCCAGGGCTCGACCCCGGGCTCCTCCAGCAGCTGGGCCCGCCGGGACAGCTCCCGGGCCAGGCCGAGGGCCTCGCTCGCCGCCCCCCGCTGCAGCCGGCTCTGCGGAGCGGCCCTCAGACGGTCGGCGAAGTGATCCACGGCACGGGTGAGGGGCGTCGTATCAACCACGCCCCCAACCTACGCGGCGCGACGGGACTGTTGCCAACACGCGGACGCTCAGGCACGGTGACCTGAAGGACCGGCTTGTATCCCCTGCGTTCGGAGGCGCCGATGTCCCAAGTCTTCTCCGAGGAGACCCATCGCAACCTGCTCGCCCGTATCCCCCATTGCACCGGTCGTGAAGTGTCCGACTGGCTCCGCGCCGTCGAGGAGGGCCCGGCCCTCTTCAACTTCGAGGAGAAGGTCAGCTGGCTCCGCCACGAGCACAACCTCGCGTACGGCCACGCGAAAGCGATCATCCACGAGTACGACCTGAGGAGGGCCGCGCGCAACCTGCTCTGAGGCCGTAGGCCCGGGCACGTATACGCCGGCAACCACGCGAAGGGCCCCGGGTGGGAACCCGGGGCCCTTCCGCGTACGACCGCCCTGAGACAGTCGCTGCTGTCACGGCTAGTCGTTGCTGTTGAGGATCGCGATGATCCGCAGGAACTCCAAGTAGATCCAGACCAGCGTCAGCGTCAGGCCGAAGGCCGCCAGCCAGGACTCCTCGCGCGGCGCGCCGTAGGCGATGCCGTCCTCGACCTGCTTGAAGTCCAGGGCGAGGAAGCAGGCGCCGAGCAGGATGCCGATGACGCCGAAGAGGATGCCGAGCGGGCCGCTGCGGAAGCCGAGGCCGTCACCGCCGCCGAACACCGCGAACAGCAGGTTGATCGCCATCAGCGCGATGAAGCCGAGGGCGGCCGCCATCACGAAGCCGACGAAGCGCCGGTTCACCCGGATCCAGCCGGCCTTGTAGGCCACCAGGACCGCGGCGAAGACCGCCATGGTGCCGAGCACCGCCTGCATGGCCGCACCGCTCGCGATGCGGTTGTCCACGACGCTGGAGACGACGCCGAGGAAGACACCCTCGAACGCGGCGTACGCCAGGATCAGCGCGGGCGAGGCCTTGCGCTTGAAGGACTGGACGAGCCCCAGCACCATGCCGATGAGGCCGGCGCCGATGGCGATGCCGTAGGAACGGCTGATGTTCGCGTCGTCGACGGGCAGCGTCGCCCAGGCGAGGGCCGCCGTGACGATCAGCACGCCGAGCGTGGTGCCGGTGCGCATGAGGACGTCGTCCATCGTCATGCGGTCGGCGGTGGCCGGGGCCTGCGGCGCCCCGTACTGAAGGTCCTGCTGGGCGTAAGGGTTCTGCGCGTACGGGTTGCCGGCCTGCGGCTGGGCGTAGGGGTTGCCCTGCGTGCCGACAGCGGCGCCCCCGGCCTGCGGCGCGGCGTTGAAGCCCGCGTAGCCGTTGTCGCGGCTGAACCCCCGTCGCGAGAAGACCGGGTTGCTGCTCCTCATTTCACTCCTCCATGGCCGCCGTGCGCGGCCTTGGCTCAAGAGTAATAGGTTGGCAAAGGATCGACCCTAATACTTGGGGAGGATCTTTCCCTCTTCGTGCTGGCCAACACGCTACGCGTCCGGGTGATTCCCGGCCATGACCGTGAGCGTTCATGACCAGACTGACACGTGCCCGGGATCGGACGGAGATCACCCGCTTGCCGGACACCCGTCCGAAGCGTTCGCGAGGTGGCGTCCGCTTCACCCTGCGCCCGGCGCCGGCGCGGCACGGGGCACGGCCCGGGGTGCGCTCACGGAGAGCGAGGGGTGGGGACGAGGAAGATCGGAAGTGCCCAGAGCCGGACTTGAACCGGCACGCCCGCGAAGGGGCAGCGAGGTTTAAGCTCGCCGTGTCTGCATTCCACCATCTGGGCAGGCCATGGGCTCCGCATCGAAGTCCCGAGCCTATCGGGAGACGCCTGACGAACAGGGCCCGGGCGGACCGATGTTGTCTTATTTTATTGGCGTCTGAGGGAGCATCAGCCCGTGGAACGGGCCATCCGCACTTGCCAATAGCCTTGCGTGCGGGTGCCGGCGCCGTATGCGGAATGACGGAATTTCACCGTCCGAACAAGGACGCCCCACCTGTTCTCGCGCGACCCGCTCCTCGGGGCGCTCCGTCATCCTCAGGTATGACGCGGCGGCCTCCGGTCCATCCGCAGTCTGCCCCCGGAACCGGAACAGCGATGGACTACACGGCTCCGGACGGCCGGGACGATGGACGTGTCCTTCGAACACCCGTCACCCCCTCAGGAGCGTCCTTCTCGTGACCACCGCATCCATCGCCGGCCGCGCCACCGCCGTGGCCGCACGTGCCACGGATCTGTCGAAGATCTACGGACAGGGCGAGACCCAGGTGGTCGCCCTCGACCGGGTCTCCGTCGAGTTCCGGCAGGCCGAGTTCACCGCGATCATGGGCCCGTCCGGTTCCGGCAAGTCGACGCTGATGCACTGCGTGGCGGGCCTCGACACCTTCTCCTCCGGATCGGTGCGCATCGGCGACACCGAGCTGGGCGCCCTGAAGGACAAGCAGCTCACCCAGCTGCGCCGGGACAAGATCGGCTTCATCTTCCAGGCGTTCAACCTGCTGCCGACGCTCACGGCGCTGGAGAACATCACGCTCCCGATGGACATCGCGGGCCGCAAGCCCGACAAGCAGTGGCTGGACAAGGTGATCGGCATGGTCGGCCTCGCCGACCGGCTCAAGCACCGCCCCGCCCAGCTCTCCGGCGGCCAGCAGCAGCGTGTGGCCGTGGCCCGCGCCCTCGCCTCCAAGCCGGAGATCATCTTCGGTGACGAGCCGACCGGCAACCTGGACTCGCGCTCCGGCGCCGAGGTGCTCGGCTTCCTGCGCAACTCGGTGCGGGAGATGGGGCAGACGGTCGTCATGGTGACCCACGACCCGGTCGCCGCCTCCTACGCGGACCGCGTGGTGTTCCTCGCCGACGGCCGGATCGTCGACGAGATGTACAAGCCCACCGCGGACAACGTGCTGGACTTCATGAAGCAGTTCGACGCGAAGGGCCGCACCTCCTGATGTTCCGCACCGCCCTGCGCAACGTACTGGCGCACAAGGCCCGCCTGCTGATGACCGTCCTCGCCGTGATGCTCGGCGTGGCCTTCGTCTCCGGCACCCTGGTCTTCGCCGACACGCTCTCCAACGCCTTCCGCAACCAGTCGGCGAAGAGCTACGACGACGTCGCCGTCGCCGTCACCTCCTACGCCTCCACGGACGACCCCGAGCAGGAACCCGGACTGTCCCGGAAGACGCTCGACAGGATCGCCGCCGTGGACGGTGTCGCCGCCGCCCGCGGCCGGGTCGAGGGCTTCGCCGGGGTCGCCGACCCCGACGGGAAGCTGATCGGCGTCGGCTGGTCCAACAAGGGCTCCAACTTCTCGCCCGGCAAGGACGGCAAGGACGCCGCGTACACCTTCACCGAGGGCTCCGGCCCGGTGAAGGACGACCAGATCGCCCTGGACGAGGAGTCCGCGGCCAAGGGCGAGTACGAGGTCGGCGACCGGGTGCGCGTCGCGACCAACGGCCCGGTGAAGGAGTACACCCTCAGCGGGGTGTTCACCACCGAGGACGGCGCCGTGAACGCCGGCGGCAGCCTGGTCCTGTTCGACACCGCCGTCGCCCAGAAGCAGTACCTCAAGCCCGGCTACTTCGAGAGCGTCACCGTCACCGCCACCCCCGGCGCGTCCGACGCGAAGATCCTCGCCGCGGTGAAGCCGCTGCTGCCGGAGCACGCCGAGGCCCGTACCGGCCAGGCACTCGCGGACGAGCAGGCCGACGACATCGAGCGCGGCATGAGCAACCTCAAGCAGGTGCTGCTGGGCTTCGCGGGCATCGCCCTGTTCGTCGGGATCTTCCTGATCTCCAACACCTTCACGATGCTGGTCGCCCAGCGCACCAAGGAGATCGCCCTGATGCGGGCCGTCGGCGCGTCCCGCCGGCAGATCACCCGCTCGGTGCTGGCGGAGGCCGCGCTGGTGGGCCTGGTCGCCTCGGTCGTCGGGTTCGTCCTCGGCATCGGGCTCGCGGTCGGGCTGCGCTCCGGCATGGCCGCGTTCGAGATGAAGATGCCGGACGGCCCGCTGGTCGTGACCGCCACCCCGGTGCTCTCCGCGCTCGGCGTGGGCGTGCTGATCACGATGCTCGCCGCCTGGCTGCCCGGCCGCCGGGCCGCGAAGATCCCGCCGGTGGCCGCCATGAACAGCGTCCACGCGGTGGCCACCACCAAGTCGCTGGTGCTGCGCAACTCGCTGGGCGCGGCCATCACCTCCGTCGGTGCCGCCGGTATCGTCGCGGGCGCCTCCTCGGGTGGCGACGACGGCCGGATGCTCATCGGGGCGGGCGCGTTCCTCGCGCTGATCGGTGTGATCGTCCTGATCCCGCTGCTGTCGCGGCCCGTGATCGCCCTCGTCCGTCCGCTGCTCGCCGGTCCGTTCGGTGTGGCCGGCAAGCTGGCCGGGCAGAACGCGGTCCGCAACCCGCGCCGCACCGGCGCCACCGCCTCGGCGCTGGCGATCGGGCTGACGCTGGTGACCGGTCTGTCGGTGCTCGGTATCACGGTCGGCACCGCCATCGACAAGATGACCACGGACAACATCAAGGCCGACTACATGGTCTCGATGGCGAACGGCGGCGACCTCGACCGGTCCGCGCTGACCGCGCTGGAGAAGGCCAAGGGCGTCTCGGCGGTCTCGCCCCAGCAGAGCGTCTACTTCAAGGCCGGTGACGACGACTTCGTCTCCGTCTCGGCGGTCACGCCGGGCGACATCGAGAAGGTCCTGCGGATGGACCTGGTCAGCGGTGACCTCGGCACCCTCGGCGACGGGCAGCTCGCCGTCGCCGAGAAGACGGCCCGCGGCAAGGGCTGGAAGCCCGGCGACAGCGTCCCCGTCACCTTCGGCGACGAGAAGAAGCAGACCCTCAAGGTCGGCGCCGTCTTCAAGGACAGCGAGTTCCTCTCCCCCGTCGTCGTCTCCACGGACGTCGTCGGCCCGCACGAGACCCGGCCGTACATCCGGGAGATCTTCGTGAAGATGGACGGCGGGCAGACCGGCGCCAACGAGCAGGTCCTCATCGACGCGCTCGGCGACAACCCCGCGATCACGGTCATGGACCGGCAGGACATCCGCGACGAGTTCGGCGGCGCCATCAACACCCTGCTGAACGTCATGTACGGCCTGCTGGCGATGGCGCTGATCATCGCGGTGCTGGGTGTCGTCAACACCCTGGCGATGTCGGTGTTCGAGCGGCAGCAGGAGATCGGCATGCTCCGCGCGATCGGTCTCGACCGGCGCCGGGTGAAGCGGATGGTGCGTCTTGAGGCCGTCGTCATCTCGGTGTTCGGCGCGGTGGTCGGCATCGGTCTCGGCGCGTTCCTCGGCTGGGCGATCGGCGAGACCTTCGCGGACCAGGTGCCGGGGTACGCCCTGGTCCTGCCCTGGGACCGGATCGGCGTCTTCCTCGTCCTGGCCGGTCTTGTCGGCGTCCTGGCCGCGATGTGGCCGGCCCGCAACGCGGCCCGCCTGAACATGCTGAACGCGATCAAGGCCGAGTAGCCCTGCGACATCGGCGGCACCGCAAGGGCCGGGCCCCCGTCACGGGGAGCCCGGCCCTTGCGTGCTCCGTGTGCGGTTCAGCCGCCCCAGACGCGGGCGCGCAGCGGCATCCCGGACTCGCCGGAGTCGGGGGTGCGCACCGCCAGCACCTGGTTGACGCCGATGCGGTTGCGCTCGAACGCCAGCGCCGAGGCCGCCATGTAGAGCCGCCAGACCCGGGCGCGCCCCGGCCCGGTCAGCTTCACCGCCCGGTCCCACCGGTCCTCCAGGTTGGCGACCCAGCGGCGCAGCGTCAGGGCGTAGTGTTCCCGCAGCGCCTCCACGTCCCGCACCTCGAACCCGGCGCGCTCCAGCTGCGCGACGGTCACGCCGATCGGCTGGAGCTCCCCGTCGGGGAAGACGTAGGCGTCGATGAACTCGTCGACCTGGTACGAGGATTCGTCGCGCTGCGGGCGGCGGCCGATCTGGTGGTTGAGCAGCCGTCCGCCGGGCTTGAGGAGCCGGAACAGGACGTCCGCGTACTCCAGGTACCGCTCGGCGCCGACGTGTTCGGCCATGCCGATGGAGGAGATGGCGTCGTAGGGGCCGTCGGAGACGTCCCGGTAGTCCTGGACGCGGATCTCCACCTTGTCGGTCAGCCCTTCGTCGGCGACCCGCTTGCGGGCGTACGCCGCCTGCTCCTGGGAGAGGGTGATGCCGACGACCTCCACGCCGTACTCGCGGGCGGCGTGGAGGGCCATCGAGCCCCAGCCGCAGCCGACGTCGAGGAGCCGCATCCCGGCTCTCAGCCCCAGCTTGCGGCAGACCAGGTCGAGCTTGTCGCGCTGGGCGTCCTCGAGGGTGCCCTCGGGGGGCGGGGCCTGCCAGTAGGCGCAGGAGTACACCATGGACGGGCCGAGCACGAGTTCGTAGAAGTCGTTGCCCACGTCGTAGTGGTGGCTGATGGCCCGCCGGTCGGTGCGCTTGGTGTGCCGGTGCCGGGGCCGGCGCACCTCCTCCGGCGGGGGCGCGGGCGGCAGCGGCAGTCCGCCGAGCCGCACCAGTCCCGCGACGGCGGCGCGCGCCTCGGGGTCGCGCAGGATCTCCAGCGTGCCGCGGGCGTCCTCGCCGCGCTCCCAGACCAGCCCGGCGAGCAGGTCGAGGGCCGTGTAGAGGTCGCCCTCGATGTCCAGATCCCCGGCCACCCAGGCGCGGGCCAGGCCGAGTTCGCCGGGCCGGTAGAGCAGTCGGCGCACGGCGCGGCGGTTGCGGACGACGAGCACCGGGGCTCCCGGCGGCCCGGACCGGGAGCCGTCCCAGGCGCGGATGCGCACCGGGAGGGGCGTTCCCAGCAGTTGTTCCAGAAGGACCTGCAGCCGCAGCGCGGCGTCAGCCATGGCGCACACCTCCGAATCCCGGAATGTCCAACACCACGTAAACACCTGAGGGGCGCGTGCGCAGTCCCCCACGCGCGTCACGGCTGGGCAAACAACCGCTACGGAGTCGGCAAACACGAAAAGGACCTCCCGCACCACGGATGGCGGGAGGTCCTTCGGTCGGCCCGGGGGCCGGTGGACGACCGGGAGGGTCAGGAGGCCTTGGCCTTCTCGCCCTTGTCGGCGGCGCTCGCGGCGGGCACCGGAGCGGGCTTGGCGGCCTCGTAGAACTCCTCGCGCGGAGTCTCCAGGGCGCCGAGGGACACGACCTCGCGCTTGAGGAACATGCCGAGGGTCCAGTCGGCGAAGACGCGGATCTTGCGGTTGAACGTCGGCATCGCCATGCCGTGGTAGCCACGGTGCATGTACCAGGCGAGACGTCCCTTGAGCTTGATCTTCATCTTGCCCATGACGATCATCGCCACGCCCTTGTGCAGGCCGAGGCCCGCGACCGCGCCCTTGTTGGCGTGGCTGTACTCCTTCTGCGGGAAGCCCCGCATACCGGAGATGACGTTGTCGCCGAGGACCTTGGCCTGGCGCAGCGCGTGCTGGGCGTTCGGCGGGCACCAGGCGTTGGGGTTGCCGGCCTTGCGGCCGACGAGGTCCGGGACCTGGGCGTTGTCGCCGGCGGCCCAGATGTAGTCGGTGCCGGCGACCTGGAGGGTCGGCTCGCAGTCGACGTGGCCGCGCGGGCCGAGGGGCAGACCGAAGCGGGAGAGCGCCGGGTTGGGCTTGACGCCGGCCGTCCAGACGATCGTGTTGGAGTCGACCTCGAGCCCGTTCTTCAGCACGACGTGACCGTCGACGCAGGAGTCCATGGAGGTGGAGAGGTAGACCTCGACCCCGCGGGCCTCCAGGTGCTCCTTGCCGTACTGGCCGAGCTTGGGGCCGACCTCGGGGAGGATCTTGTCGGCGGCGTCGACGAGGATGAACCGCATGTCCTCGCGCTTGACGCTGGAGTAGTACTTGGCCGCGTCGCGGGCCATGTCCTCGACCTCACCGATGGTCTCGGCACCGGCGAAGCCGCCGCCGACGAACACGAAGGTGAGCGCCTTGCGGCGGATCTCCTCGTCCGTGGTGGAGTCGGCCTTGTCCAGCTGCTCGAGGACGTGGTTGCGCAGGCCGATGGCCTCCTCGATGCCCTTCATGCCGATGCCCTGCTCGGCGAGGCCGGGGATCGGGAAGGTGCGGGAGACCGCGCCCATCGCGATGACCAGGTAGTCGAACGGCAGCTCGTACGCCTCGCCCACGAGGGGGGCGATCGTGGCGACCTTGCGGTCCTGGTCGATGGTGGTGACCCGGCCGGTGAGGACCTCCGCCTTCGGCAACACGCGTCGCAGCGGGACGACGACGTGGCGCGGGGAGATGCTGCCGGCGGCGGTTTCGGGGAGGAAGGGCTGGTAGGTCATGTACGACCGGGGGTCGACGACCGTGACGGTCGCCTCGCCGTAGCGCATCTTCTTGAGAATGCGCCGAGCTGCGTACAGGCCTACGTACCCACCGCCTACTACGAGGATCCTGGGACGCTCCGTGGTGCTCATGCCATCGAGTATCCACCCGCCTCAGGGGGGTCGCTCGTGCGCCCCTTCACAAGCTCTTGCAGGCGCTGTGCTACACTCCCCGGCCCGCGTGACGCAGGTCATGGTCACGAAAGGGAACCCGGGTCCGCTGTGCCCCGTTGTCAATGCCGCGTGAGCTGCCTCTCTGCCCCTGGGAGCCTCCCGTGAGGGGGCCGAAACACCGGCCGGAACGGCCTGTCGACACCCTGCTTACACCGTTCATCTGAACATGTTCAAGGGCCTGTTCACCCCTCGGAAGGGCCAACCGGCCCCTCTTGGGCCCCGGACTTGCCGGAAATCCTTGTGAAGAACTTCACGAACTTTCTCCGAGGCCGCGCCCGGACCGGCCCGCAAGGCCCCTCCAAGCCCGCTCACCCGTGCCGTCCGCCGCTCAGCGGAGGCTGTTTGACCAGCGTCGTTCACCGGTACGGGGCGTCCGCCCCGGCAGCCCGGCGGGCGCCGGCACCTCTGGCCGCCGACACCCTCGGAACCCTGCGCGGAGAGCCCCAACGGCGACCCGGACCCTTGCCGTGCCGGCCGTCGTCGATCTCCTCGACCTCGACGCGCTCCTTGCGGACCGTGAACCCAACGCCAAGGAAAAGCGGCCACTTTTCGAAAGCACCGACGACGCCTCAGCGCACCAGCCACCAGGCGATGCCGTCCAGGATCGCTCGCGAACGCGTCTCCCGACGGCTACCCATGTGTACACGCATGCGCGTACACTGCCCTTATGACTGAGCACACCGTTTCCGTACGGGAAGCCCGCACACACCTCGCCGACCACATCAACCGGGCCGAGGAAGGCGTCCCGACCGTCATCACGCGCAATGGCACCCCGGTGGCAGCCGTGGTGCCGATCTCGGACTTCGAAGCGTTGGAGGAAGCTGCCGATGTGATGCTGGCGCGCGAGGCCGAAGCGGTGCTGGCAGAGGGCGGCTCCACCGTGACCATGGCGGAACTGCTGGCGGACCTGTTCAGCGAGCGGGACGGCGAGGCGGCGTGAAGTACGCCTTCCGGTTCACCACAGCGGCGCAGCGGCAGCTCCGGGCCATCAGCCGACCCGACGCCATGCGCATCCTGACCGCACTGACCGCGCTCGGTGACGACCCGTACCGCCAGGACACCCACGTCAAGAAGCTCACCGGCCCGTCCGGTCTCTACCGACTCCGGGTCGGAAGCTACCGGATCGCCTACCAGATCAACGACGGTGAACTCGTCATCCTGGTCGTCAAGGTGGGCGACCGGCGGGACGTCTACCGCAACCTGTGACGCCCCACCCGAGACCGCCTGGCGCCGCCCCTCAACGCACCTCGCTCGCCGCGAAGTGAGCGATCCCGTCGAGGGTCGCTCTCTAACGCGCCTCGGAGGCGCAACTCCAAGCGATGCCGTCCAGGATGTCGTGCTCGCTGACCACGACCTCGTCGGCGCCGACGCGCTCCATGATCGCCAGGAGGACCAGGGCGCCCGCCCCGATGACGTCGACCCGGCCCGGGTGCATGGAGGGCACGGCCGCCCGCTCCGCGTGCGTGGAGCGCAGCAGCCACTCGGTGATCTCGCGGACCCGGTCCAGGGTGATCCGGGAGTGGTGGATACGCCCCGAGTCGTACTCCGGCAGGTCCTGGGCGATCGCCGACACCGTGGTGACCGAACCGGCCAGCCCGACCAGCGTCCTCGCCTCGCGCAGCGGCACCGTCTCCTCGGCGAGGTCCAGGGCCGCCTCGATGTCGGCCCGTATGGCCACGACCTGCGCGGCGGAGGGCGGGTCGGAGACCACGCCGTCCCGGACCAGATGACGCTCCGTCATCCGGACGCAGCCCACGTCCACGGAGCGCGCGGCGCGCACATGCTCCTCGCCGACGACGAACTCGGTCGAGCCGCCGCCGATGTCCACGACGAGGTACGGCCGCTTCAGGTCGGCCCGCCCGGTCAGTTCGCGGGTCGCACCGGTGAAGGAGAACTCTGCCTCCTGGTCGCCGGTGACGACCTCGGGCTCGACGCCCAGGATGTCCACGACACCGCGGACGAAGTCGTCGCGGTTCTCGGCGTCCCGGGAGGCGGAGGTGGCGACGAAGCGGACCCGCTCGGCGCCGTGCTCCTCGATGACGGAGGCGTACTCGCGGCAGGCGGCGAAGGTGCGCTCCAGCGCCTCGGGCGCCAGCCGGCCCGTGCGGTCGACGCCCTGGCCGAGCCGCACGATCGTCATCCGCCGGTCCAGCTCGACGAGTTCACCGGTGTCCGGGTGCACGTCCGCCACGAGGAGCCGGATGGAGTTCGTGCCGCAGTCGACGGCCGCGACCCGGGTCATCGGTCCTCCTCGGCGGGCAGCGTCACGCACGCGCCCTTGCGCCACCACTCCGGCAGCATCGCCAGCGCCTCGTCGCCCAGCGGGTTGACACCGGGTCCGGCGGCCAGCGAGTGCGCGACCAGCACATGCAGGCACTTCACCCGGTCGGGCATGCCGCCCGCGCTGGGGAAGCCCGTCAGCTCCTCGATCTCGTCCCGGCGCCGGATGTAGTCCTCGTGCGCCGCGCGGTAGGCGGCGGCCAGTTCGGGGTCGCTCTCCAGCCGCGCCGTCATCTCCTTCATCACGCCGTTGGCCTCGAGCGTGCCGATCGCCGACGACGCCTTCGGGCAGGTCAGGTAGTACAGCGTCGGGAAGGGTGTGCCGTCGGGCAGGCGGGGGGCCGTCTCGACCACGTCCGGCTGGCCGCAGGGGCACCGGTGGGCGATCGCGCGCAGCCCGCGCGGGGGGCGGCCGAGCTGCTGCTTGAAGGCCTCGACGTCCGCGTCGGTGGGCTCGGTGCGCGGGGTGGGCGGCGGGGGCGTTTCCATGCCTGTCTTTCTATCGTCTCTGTTCGCTGCGGGCGGCGTCGGCCTTGTCGACGCCCTCCCAGAGGTTCGTGTACCAGGGGCGGTGGGCCGCGCCCAGGTCGGTCCGCGACTGCCTGGCCGCGTCCGGGTCGACGACGACGAAGCCGGTCTCACCGGGCATCACATAGTGCAGCCGCAGCCGGATCTGCTGCTCGGCGTAGGCGTCGTCCTGCCAGCGGGCCTTGAGGTCGCGCAGTTCCTCGACGCGCCGGGTGGTCGCCGCCTTCTCCCGCTGGAGGTCGGCGATCTCGGCGCGCTGGGAGACGTACTGCCTTATCGGGTACGCCATGGCCACGACGAGGGTGCAGACGACCAGCGCGAGCAGCGCGGCGCGGCTGGTGAGCCGGGAGCGCCGGGCCTGCCGCTTGGTCTGGGAACGGTAGACACGGGCCGCCGTCTGCTCCCCGAGCAACCGGATCCTGGTCGCGGTGGAGAACCGGTCCCGGTCCTTCACGGCCATGTCCCGCCTCCCGTCTCAACGCGCGTACGTCCCCGCACACGGTACGGGACCGAGTACGGGGACGTACGTACGACGCTTCCTACAGGCGCGTGCCTCAGCCCTTGAAGCGGGGGAACGCGCTGCGGCCGGCGTAGACGGCGGCGTCGTCGAGGATCTCCTCGATGCGCAGCAGCTGGTTGTACTTGGCGACGCGCTCGGAGCGGGCCGGGGCACCGGTCTTGATCTGGCCGCAGTTGGTGGCGACGGCCAGGTCGGCGATGGTGACGTCCTCGGTCTCGCCGGAGCGGTGGGACATCATGCACTTGAAGCCGTTGCGCTGGGCCAGCTCGACGGCGTCCAGGGTCTCGGTGAGCGAACCGATCTGGTTCACCTTCACCAGCAGGGCGTTGGCGGCGCCCTCCTCGATGCCGCGGGCGAGGCGCTCCGGGTTGGTGACGAACAGGTCGTCGCCGACGAGCTGGACCTTGTCGCCGAGCTTGTCGGTGATGGTCTTCCAGCCGTCCCAGTCGTCCTCGAACAGCGGGTCCTCGATGGAGACGAGCGGGTACGCGTCGACGAGCTCCGCGTAGTACTCGGTCATCTCGGCCGCCGAGCGCTCCTTGCCCTCGAAGGTGTAGACGCCGTCCTTGTAGAACTCGGAGGCGGCCACGTCGAGCGCCAGGGCGATCTGCTCGCCGGGGGTGTAGCCGGCTTCCTTGATCGCCTCGAGGATGAGGTCGAGGGCGTCGCGGTTGGAGCCGAGGTTCGGCGCGAAGCCGCCCTCGTCGCCGAGGCCGGTGGCCAGGCCCTTGTTCTTCAGGACCTTCTTGAGGGTGTGATAGACCTCGGCGCCCCAGCGCAGGGCCTCGGAGAAGGACTCCGCGCCGATCGGGGCGATCATGAACTCCTGGATGTCCACGTTGGAGTCGGCGTGCGAGCCGCCGTTCAGGATGTTCATCATCGGCACCGGGAGCAGGTGCGCGTTCGGGCCGCCCAGGTAGCGGAAGAGCGGCAGGTCGCTGGCCTCGGAGGCGGCGTGGGCGACGGCGAGCGAGACACCGAGGATGGCGTTGGCGCCGAGGGAGCCCTTGTTGTCGGTGGCGTCCAGGTCGAACATGGCCTGGTCGATCAGGCGCTGCTCGGTGGCGTCGTAGCCGACGAGCTCCGGGCCGATCTGCTCGATGACGGCGAGGACGGCCTTCTCGACGCCCTTGCCGAGGTAACGGTTGGTGTCACCGTCGCGCAGCTCGATGGCCTCGAAGGCGCCGGTGGAGGCGCCGGACGGGACGGCGGCACGACCGGTGCTGCCGTCGTCGAGGCCGACCTCGACCTCGACCGTGGGATTGCCTCGGGAGTCCAGGATTTCCCGGGCTACGACGACGTCGATGGACGGCACGAGCATCTCCTTCGTGGATGTGAAGCCTTTACGCAGCCCGCGTGGGTGCTGCGAGACGAGCCTAACCGGCTCCGGAGGTTCGGCCAGCGGTCGACCGCCCTGTGGACGGAACCGAGAGCGAATTGTTTCCGAACGGAACAAAAAGCGGGCGCGTACATCTACACAGAACCCCGCCCCGGCGCACACGGGGGAACACGCGCCGGGGCGGGGAGCCTGTGGGGGCTTACTTGAGGTGGAGCTGCTGACCCGGGTAGATCAGGTCGGCGTCCTGGACGATGTCCTTGTTCAGCTCGAAGAGCTTCTCCCAGCCGCCCTTGACGTCGTGGTCGGCGGCGATGGTGCTGAGGGTGTCGCCCTTGGCGACCTTGTACTCGCCGTCGCCCTTCTTGACCTTCTTGCCGGTCGGCGTGGTGACGGTCTTGGTGCTCTTCTCGGCGGCCGGACGGTCCGCGGAGCGGGAGGCCGGCTTCTCCTCGGTGGAGCGGGCGCTCTGCTCGCCACCGGTGGCGGCGGAACCGTTGTAGGCCGCGCTCGACAGGCCGGTGCCGCAGTGCGGCCAGGCACCCTTGCCCTGGCCCGCGAGGACCTTCTCGGCTATCGCGATCTGCTGGGCCTTGGTGGCCTTGTCGGCGGTGGAGGCGTACTGCGTGCCGCCGTAGGCCGCCCAGGTCGAGGCGGAGAACTGCAGGCCGCCGTAGTAGCCGTTGCCGGTGTTGATCGACCAGTTGCCGCCGGATTCGCACTGGGCGACGGCGTCCCACTCGGAGGCGGTGGCGGCCGAGGCGCTGCCGGCGGCCATCAGCGGGCCGGCGACGGCGGCGGCGCCGGTGACGCCGACGACGGCGATGGCGCGGGCCGCCTTGGACGGACGACGGTGCTTGCCCTTGCTGGAGAACAGCATGGAGAGATCCCCTCACCGACGCCTACGAGGTGAGCTGTCGGGTTCGGGCCGGTTGAGTTGCCCGGTCGCCCACCACTGGTGCGTGGTGCGCGACTTCACCCCAAGCCGGTTCCGGCCGTGAGCCCCCGGAGGGCCTCGACGTCCGGACCCGGCGCTTACCTTGGGTCCCCCGCTCCTGCCTACGGCGCATGACGCGACGACTGTTCCCGGACGGCCGCCGGCAGGATTCGGCGTGACGGCTGTCGGGGCTCGCACTGGAGGCGAGCGGTCACGACCGTAGACACGCCGCTCGGGGATTTTCAAAGACGATCAAGGCTTCTGAGATCTATCTCTCAGTCCATTCAAAACGGACATTCACCATGAAAGCGGGGCGTGAACTGCCGCTTCATTTGGCCCTGTTCGGCCCTTATTCGGTGGGGACGTCCAGCGTCTGACCGGGAGCGATGCTGTTGGCGTCGGTGCCGATGGCCGCCTTGTTCGCCTCGAACAGCGCGCGCCATCCGCCGTCGACGTCAAGGGAGTCGGCGATGGAGGCGAGCGTGTCGCCCGCGCGGACCCGGTAGGAGGCGTGGCGGCCGGAGGCGGCGGAGTCGCCGTCCGCGGCCTTGGTCTCCTCGGCGCTGGCGCCGCGGTGCCGTCCGGGACCGGCCGGTACGTCCTCGATCGCGGCGGTGTCGACGAGGCTCCAGGATCCGGCACTCTGCCCGGAGTTGTCCTGATTCGTGATCTCGGGGCTCTCCACCGGGGAACTGTCCGGAGAGGCGGTGGCCGTGAAACCGGACTTCTCAGCCTTCTCGGACTTTCCTGACTTCCCGGCCTCGGGCGAGGACGGTGCGGAGCTCTCCGGCGACGCGGACGACGAGCCGCTCGGGGTGTTCGACGCACCGTCGGAGGAGCCCGAACCGCCCGAAGAACCGGAAGACTCGGACGAGTCGGAAGAATCAGAGGAATCGAGCAAGCCGGACGACCCGGACACCTCGCTCGGGGAGTCCCCGGAGACACCGGTGTCGAGGTCGACGGCACCCGACTTCTTGCTGAGCCCGTTGAGCACCGCACAGGTGCCCCACGGGACGGTCCCGCGCTCGGCGAGGATCTTCTGCGCCACGGCGATCTGCTGCGAGCGGCTCGCCAGATCCGGGCTCGCGGCGTAGTCGAGACCGCCGAAGCCCTCCCAGTCCGCCTGGGTCAACTGGAGTCCGCCGTAGTGCCCGTTGCCCGTGTCCGCGCTCCAGGAGCCGCCGCTCTCGCATTCGGCGACCTTGTCCCACACGCTCCCGTCCGCCGCGCTCGCGCCCGAGGCGCCGAGGAGCGGGATGGCGATGGCGGAGCCGGTCACTCCGGCCGCGACGAGAAGAGCCGGAGCCTGACGGGGGCGACGGTGACGACCGTTCCCGGAGAGCATGCGGGGACCTTTCGCGAGACAGCGGTGACCAAGGGACGCGGAATCCGCGTGCCTTCGTTGATGGGTGAACGTATAGGCAGACGATCACTTGTCACAAGTTAATGCCGCGCAGATCACGTGAAGATCACAGAGATGAGCGCATGTCATGTTTGCGGAGCGGAACTCTTGACTCCGACCGGGGTGAACTCCACGGGCAGGGTGCGCAGCCCCCGCATGATGAGACCGCCCCGCCACCTCAACTCGGCGGGATCGGCGGCCAGTCGGAGGTCCGGGAGCCGGGTGAGAAGAGTGGCGAGGGCCGTCTGTCCCTCCAGCCGGGCCAGCGGGGCGCCGAGGCAGTAGTGGATGCCGTGGCCGTAGCCCAGGTGCTGGTTGTCCCGGCGGGAGAGGTCGAGGGTGTCCGGGTCGGCGAACCGCTCCGGGTCCCGGTCGGCGGCGGCCAGGACGACCAGGACCGGGTCACCGGCGGCGATGTGCTGCCCGCCGATGGTCAGCGGCTCGGTGGCGAACCGCCAGGTGGCCAGCTCCACCGGGCCGTCGTAGCGCAGGAGTTCCTCGACGCCGGTCTCCAGCAGGGCGGTGTCGCCGGCGGCCAGGGAGTCCTGGAGGCGGGCGCGCTGCGCGGGGTGGGTGAGCAGCGCGAAGGTGCCGTTCCCGATGAGGTTGACGGTGGTCTCGAAACCGGCGAACAGCAGGATGAAGGCCATGGCGGCGGCCTCGTTCTCGGTGAGGTGCTCGCCGTGGTCGGACGCCCGGATGAGACCGGAGATGAGGTCCTCGTCCGGGCCCGGGGTGTCGGGCAGCGCTTCGCGCTTGCGGTGGATGAGGTCGGCCAGATAGCCGCGCATCTTCTTCACGGACCGGGCGACGCCGCCCCGCGGGCCGCCCTGGTGCCGGATCATCATGCCCGCCCAGTCCCGGAAGTCGTCCTGGTCCTCGCGGGGGACGCCGAGCAGGTCGCAGATGGCGTAGATGGGCAGCGGGAAGGCGAACTCGTGGATGAGGTCGGCCTCCCCCTTCCCGGCGAACCCGTCGATGAGGTGGTCGGTCAGCTCCTGCACCCGGGGCGCGAACGCGGCGACACGGCGCGGTGTGAACGCCTTGCTGACCAGGCGCCGCAGCCGGGTGTGGTCCGGCGGGTCGATGTTCAGCAGATGCGTCATCAACTCGGCCTTGCGCTCACCGGGGATGCCGGTGCGGCCCTTGGCATGGGCCGGTTCGGCGTGGTGGGCCGGGTTCTTGGAGAGCCGGTTGTCGGCGAGCGTCTGCTTGGCGTCGGCGTACCGGGTGACCAGCCAGGCCTCCACCCCGCTGGGCAGCCGGGTCCGGTGCACGGGCGCGTGCTCCCGCAGCCAGGCGTACGCCGGATACGGATCGGTGGCGAACTCCCAGGTGAAGAGCTCGGGAGCGGCGGGAGCGGAGGCGGGGCATCGGGGCTGGTCGGTCACCCTTCGACGTTATCCGCCCTGCGGGCCCAGGGTCTTCACGCCCTCCGCGGCCCGGACCGCGTCCCGGTAGGCCCGGGCGGCGACGCGCAGGGCGGCCTCCGGGTCGACGCCGGCCTCCGCCGCGCGCACCGCCGTGGCGAGCAGGTCGTAGCCGACGCCCTCCCCGGCGGGCAGCGGGACGTCGAGTCCGGCCGTGTGGACACGGGACGCCAGCTTCGCCGCGAGGGCGAGGCCGGGCTGGCCGAGCGGGATGCCGTCGGTGACCGACTCCCGCCGCTTCTCCTCGGCCTTCGTGCGCAGCCAGTGCTCGCGGACCTCCTCGGGGGTCGTCGCGGTCGCGTCGCCGAAGACATGGGGGTGGCGGTGAATCAGCTTGGCGACGATGCCGCCGGCGACGTCGTCGATGGAGAACGGGGCGTCGGGGTGCTCCTCGGCGATCCGGGCGTGGAAGACGACCTGGAGCAGGACGTCGCCCAGTTCCTCGCGCAGCTCGTCGCGGTCGCCGTCCTCGATCGCCTCGACCAGTTCGTACGCCTCCTCGATGCCGTACTTGGCCAGGCCCTCGTGGGTCTGCCGGGAGGACCAGGGGCACTCGGCGCGGATGCGGTCCATGACCTGGACCAGGTCGAGGAGGCGGGCGCCGGGCAGGTCGTAGGAGGCGGGCAGCAGCTCCAGCTCGGGCATCCGCACCCTGCCGGTCCCGGCGAGGCGGGCCAGGCCGTCGGTGAGCGCGGGCTCGCCCTCGCCGGTGGCCACGACGACGGCGGTCCGGCCCCCGGAGCACGCCTCGACCAGCTGTTCGGCGGTCGGGACGGCCTCGTCGACGGTGATCCCGGCCTCGCGCAGATACGGCAGCTGCGGGTGCGCGCCGTCCGCGCACAGCACCCGGTCGGCCGTGCGCAGTGCCTGCCAGGCGGGCCAGGACAGCAGACCGGGCGCGACGCGGTGGCTGGTGGTGAGCAGGACGATACGGCCGGGGGCGGCTTCGGGACTGGTTGCGTTCACGCTCCGAACGTAACCCACGTCCCGGGTGCGGCTCTTCGGCCGTCCCCGGACCGGCCGGCTACGCGGGCTGCTGCGGCGCGGTGACCTCGCGCAGCCAGGGGGCCTTGGCGTCGGTGCGGGCGCTCTGGCGGGCGTCCCAGGTGCCGTAGCGGGGGTTGAGGTCGATGTCGAGCTTCTTGGAGGCCGCGGCCAGCGCGTCCCAGAAGGCGGGCTTGCCGGTGTCGGTGCCGAGCGCGGTGGCGAGCTTCTGGGCCTCCAGCTGGAGGCGGAGGTTGTCGTCGAGGCGCTGCGGCGGGACGCCGTACTGCTGGAGCCAGGACGTCTCGAGCGCCTTCGCGCCGCCGACCTGCTTCTCCAGGCCCTCCCGCATCTCCTGGACCTCCTTGCGGGTCACGCTCACGCCGTGGTCGAGGGCGGCCCGGTGCAGCACCCGGTCGAGGACCATGGTGTGCAGCACGTCGCGCGGGAGGGTGCCGGACTTGGCGATGACCTGGGCGTAGGCCGCCTCGTCGGGGACGGCGGCCCGCTGGGCGTCGCGTACCTCGCTCACCCGGTTCTCCAGCTGGGCGACGGTGATCCGCTGGTCTCCGACGACGGCGGCCGCGCCCGGATGCGCGTCGCTTCCGCACGCGGTGAGCAGGGGTGCCGCGGCGAGCACGGCGGAGAGCAGGAGCGCGGTACGACGGCGGCGGTGCAAGGAGACCTCCCGAGGGGCGCTTGTGCGTCGGTGCACAAAGTCTTGCGGTGATCGATGGTAGGCAGTGGGCAAGCTCTGGCCAACCCATTCGACCAACGATTCGCGTGCGCTTCGGGCACCCGTCACCCGGCGCGGCGCGATCTCCGCGGCCCCAAGGGCTGTCCCGTGATTCCCGGTGGACGCCGGGAATCACGGGACAGCCCTTAGCCTCGGACCTGGCCGAGCCATTGGAGGGTGCGGCGGACCTCTGCGGCGAGGGGGTGGGCGGGGCCGTGCAGGCGCTCGACGTCCATCAGGAGCCGGGCGAGGGTGTCGTGGGCGGCGGGGCGGTCGCCGAGGGCGAGCAGCAGATGCCCGATACGGCGGCGCACGTCGTGGGCGAGCACGGGGTCGCCGGAGACGTACTGGTTCTCGTAGTACGGCAGCAGCGAGCGGTACTCGGCGAGGGCGGCGGCCGGTTCGCCGAGCTGTTCGAGGCACTGGGCGACGTCGTAGCGGAAGCGCAGGGACTGCGGGTCGGCCTGTCCGGCCTCGGAGGCCCGCTCGTCGGCGAGGCGGCGCAGCTCGGGCAGGGCGCGCCGGTACTGGCCGTCGTCCATGAGCGTGGCCGCGTACTGCTTGCGCAGGGTGCGCACGACCGGCGAGTTGCCGCCGTGCTGTTCGGCCGCGACCGGCAGGATCGCGCCGAGGATGTCGACGGCCTGGGTGATCCGGCCCTCGCCGAGGAGGCGCTTGACCTCGTCGACGGCCCGTGCCACGTCGGCCTTCTCGTCGGCGGGCGGTGCCGGGGCGGCGGGCGCCGGCTGGGGCGCGGGGGTGCGGGCGCGGTCCGGCCAGGGGGCGTGCGGGCGCAGGAAGGGGCGGGTGGGGTCGAGGGGCTCCCCGCCGGGTATGCCGCGCGCGGGCAGCAGCGGCGCCAGGGACTCGTAGACCTCCTGGGCGGAGGCCGGGCGGTGCTGGGGGTCCTTGGCGAGCAGGCGCAGGACCAGTGCCTCCAGGGCCTCGGGGACCTCGGGGCGGGACTGGCGCACCGGCTTCGGCGGCTCGTACAGATGCCGGTGCAGCACGCCGAGCGCGGTCGAGCCGGAGAACGGCACGTCGCCGCTGAGCAGTTCGTGCATGAGGACGCCGAGCGCGTACAGGTCGGTGTACGGGCCGACGGCGCCGCCCATGGCCTGCTCGGGGGCCATGTAGGCGGGTGAGCCGATCGGGGAGCCGGTGTGGGTGAGGCGGGTGGTGTCGGTGTCCATGACGGAGGCGACGCCCAGGTCGAGGACGGTGACGGTGCCGTCCTGTTTCACCATCACGTTGCGCGGCTTGAGGTCGCGGTGGACGATCGGCACCGCGTGCACGGCGCTGAGCACGGCGCACAGCTGCGCGGCGACCGCGACCGCCCAGGGCCACGGGTACGCGTCCTGTTCGGCGAGGTGGGCGGAGAGGTCGACGCCGTCGACGTACTGCATGACGAGGAACAGCTCCTCGCCCTCGCTGCCCGCGTCGTGCACGGTGACCAGGCCGGGGTGGTCGACCTGCGCGGTCACCCGGCACTCGCGCACGAAGCGGCGGCGCAGCTCGTCCGCCTCCTGCCCGGCGACCTTGTCGGGGCGCAGCAGCTTCACCGCCACGCGCCGGTCGAGCCGCTGGTCGTAGGCCGTCCAGACCTGGCCCATACCGCCCTGCCCGATGAGGGTGGACAGCTCGTAGCGGCCGGAGACGACGTGTCCGGTCGTCGCGGTCACTGCCCGCCCTCACGGGTGTCGTCGGGCCGTCCGTCCTGGCGGCGCAGATAGTCGCTGAGCTCGTCGAGTTCGGCGCGCACCTGGTCGATACGGGCGGGCGCGGGGCGCTGCGGGGGCGGCGGCAAGGGAGTGTCGCGGGGAACGGGCGGCACCGGCGTGTGGGGCGTCGACGGCACCGGGGTGTGGGGCGTGGACGGCACGGTCGTCGCGGTGTACGGCGACGCGGGCCGCGGATAGCCGTACGCCGGGCCGACCGGCGGCCGCTGGACGTAGCCGCCGGTGAGGCGGGCCTGCTGGAAGTGGCGGATGTCCGCGGCGAGGTAGTAGGCGATTCCGGCCACGATGCCGCCGAGCACCAGGAGGAGGCCGAAGTAGCCGCCCCCGGTGTTGATCTCGTCTCCGGGCTCGGAGCCGATCAGGTAGAACCCGAAGTAGGGCACCACGATCGACGCCACGAACAGGCACCAGTCGAGCGCCCGGCGGGTCACGATGGCCAGGCGCAGCATCATCGCGAAGGTCAGCAGGCCGAAGCTGAACACGGTGACCGCGACGAACAGCACGCGCAGGAAGACCAGCGTCCCGTTGGACGGCGGCTGCTTCACCGGCTGTGTGTAGCCGTGGCCTTGCATGGCTGCTCCTGATGCCTGACGAGGTGGACGGACCCGACCGATCCTGCCCGATGGCGCAATCCCGGTCGTGTGAGGGTCGCTTCGAGCGTATAGGTCGACACCGAGGTCCGGTCACCGGTTGTACCGGATCGTTGTCGTGCTGATCACCTCGTACGACGGCGCAGGTGGCGGAGGCGGGGCTTCCGGGCGCCGGTTCAGAGCGCGTGGCGCATCCACACGTTGGGCTCGACGTACACCGCGAGGTCCCGCTCGGGCTCGCACCGCACCGGCACCAGCGCCCCCGGCACCTCCACGTCCCCCTCGGTGTCGAACGGCAGCCCGGTCCAGCCGCGCCACATCCCCAGCGACCCGACGACGGTCATCGATGCGGGCGCGACGCATTCCACGGTGGCCCCGGCGCGGGCGTGGACACGCATCCACGGGTCGTACGGCAGCCCGTCGGGGCGTACGCGGTGCGCGTACTCCTCGATGGGGGTGCGCGGTTCGAGGTGCTTGGCGCTGGGGCGGACCGGCGCGACGACCTCGGTGAAACCGTGCGCGCGGGCCTGGTCGCGCATTGCGCCGAGCATCCGGGCGGACAGCCCGCCGCCCTGGACCTGCGGGGCGACGACGACGGAGATGGCACTGACTGTGTCGGGACGGGTCCCGGACCGCAGATCGGAGAAGGCCCACGCCAGCACCTGGTCCCAACCACGCGCGGGCAGGGCACCACGCCCCTCGACGTCCAGCGCGAACGGCACGCTGAAGGCATGGGCGACGACCTCGCCCCCCTCGTCCTCGGCGAACAGCACGTACTCCGGGAACTCGGCGGGTATCCGCCCGTAGTGGCTGTTCCCCACGAGATCGTGCAGCACGATCTCCGGCCAGCTGTCCGCCATCCCCAGCACCGCCGCCACCCGCTCGGGCCGCTCGGCGAGACTCCACACCTTGGTCTCCATGCGGGTCACGGTAGGTCGGGCGGTGAGGGCGGCAAAGTCCTTTTCCGCGGGCCGTTTCAGGGGCTGATTCAGGGACCGTCTCAGCCGCCGCACTGGCGCAGCATCATCTCCTTGTCCGCCTTCGTCACCGGCGGTTCGTACTTGAGGGAGACCTGGGCGAAGCGGACCGCGTACGAGCACCGGATCGGCTTGCTCGGCGGCAGCCAGGAGGCGGGTCCCGAGTCGCCCTTGGAGCTGTTGGTGGGGCCGTCGACAGGGAGCAGGTTGAGCGGGTCGTTGGCGATGTCCTGCCGTTTGCCCTCCGGCCACCGGGAGGCGCCCATCTGCCAGTCGTAGGACAGCGGCATGACGTGGTCGATCTGCACACTGGTGGCCTTGGACTTGGTCCACTCGATGGTCCGGCCCGTGTACGGGTCGTCCAGCGTCATCGACATCACCACACAGTCGGAGCCGGAACGGAAGCGGACGCCCTGGCCGTCGCGCTTCAGGAGGTCGTTGCGCGTGTCGCAGCCGTTGCGGGAGAACGGGACTCCGCCGGGTGCCGAGTCCATCCACGCGTAGCCGAACGCTTCGCGTTCGTAGCCGGTTCTCGGGCCGCGGCCCTTTGTCGCGACCTTCTCGATGAGGGCGCGGGCCTCGGCCCGGTCGGCGTCCGAGGTGAGAGGCGCAAGGCCCGGCTTCGTGCCGTCCGGGTTGTCCAGCGGGCTCGTGGCGCGGCCCGATCCCGCGGCCGGGCCGGCGCCGGACGTGCCGTCCGGTGCGGGCAGCTCGACGTTCTCGCAGCCTCCCAGCAACAGTGCCGTACCGAGCACCGCCGCGGCGGTCGCCGCCCCACCCCTCAGACGCCTCACCGTGCGGTCCCTCCCCTGGCCTGCCCGGACGCCCCGGGGCCATGACTCTCTTCCCCGGATTTCCGGGCGTGCACACCGTAGCCGCCCGGCGCATCGGGGTATCCGGGAGGTCCAGACCAGAAACCGGCCAAGTGCGCATTGCACGCAAGTCGGGCGTATCGTCGATCGTGAGTCACTCGGGAAGGAGCTCTGGATGGGCATCTTCGACAGGTTCAAGAGCAACCGCCATGCGCAGGGCAAGGCCGGGGGCATGTCCGACGCCGCGGAGCGAAAGGTCAACGAGAAGACGGGCAACAAGTACGAGAGCCAGGTCGACGACGCTCAGCAGCGGATCGAGCGCCAGGCAGGCATGGACCGCGACAAGCCCGACCAGCCGTGAGGCCGTAGACCCACGCCCAGCCCGAGAGAGCCGTCCGCGGACCCAGTCGACTTCCGCGGACGGCTTCGCGTGAGCGGGAGCGCTAGCGGGGGCGGGAGCGAGGGCGAGGGTGAGGGCGGCTGACCGACCGTCAGGCCGCCCGTCCGACCATGGCTCAGACCTTGCCGATCCCCAGCGTGTTCTCAGACGGCAGCAGCCCCGAGGACAGCACCGCCACCCAGAAGTCGCCGAGCAGTTCCACGAGGCGGTCCACCTCCGTCACCGTGAGCGCCTGCCAGGGTGCGGCGGCGAGGCGATCCGTGTCCGCCTCAACCTTGCGGCGCAGCGCGCGGCCCGCGTCCGTGGCCACACCGTTCCCGTCGACCAGGCCCCGGGTCACAAGGCGTTCCCGCGCCGCCGCCCACTCCTCGGCGCTCCAGCCACGGCTCTCGAAGCGCTCCACGGACGCGGCCCCTGTCGCGGCGAAGGACACGAGCGACTCGACGGGGTCCAGGCCGGCCACCAGCAGGGCGGCTATATGGCCGTCGCCCCGATGCTCGCGCAGGATCGTCGCCGCGTGCCAGAGCTGGAGGTGCGGGGCCTCCGGCCACTCCAGGGCGGCGTTGGCCGCCGCGAGCGGACGGCCCGCGGTGTCCGCCGCCTCCGCCGCGCGCCGGACCAGGGCCGTAAGCTCGGCCGGCCCGGGACCGTCCACCCGGTCGCCGAACAGCCTGCGGTAGAGCCGGTCGATCCCGGTGACCCGAGCCCGCAGCACCGCCTCCGGGCCCGCCGTCTTCCACGCGGGCTCGATGTGTTCGGCGACCATGCGCGGGCTGAAGCTGTAGAACGCGGACGCGACGCTCTCCACGCCGACCGCTCCCAACGGGGCGGCCCGGAACGGGAAGTAGCTCGGCCAGCGCTCGTCGGTCGCGTATCCGAGCGCCGCCGCCTCCTCGAACACCTCGGGCGCGTAGTACATCACCGCGTGCAGCGGCTCCAGCAGATGCCAGAGCTGTCGCACCCGACCGGCGTCCATCCCGGCGCTCACCCCGCCGCCCTGCTCCACCGAGTCGCCCACCAGACCATCAGCCATGACGCGCCCCCATTCGACGTCCCGAGCGCCGAGCCACCCGGTCCCGTGACCTCACGGCCCATCCCGGCCCCCGCGCTCCTCAACTTGACACTGACAAGATTGCCCGACCAGCCCTGAACTTGTCAATGACTAGATACCGAGAACTTGTCACCGTCTAGATGCGGCGTACGCTGCTGTCATGCCGCAGCAGCCCGCTCGCCAGAGCCAGACCTCTCCCCGCCGCCCGTACCACCACGGCGATCTGCGCCGGGCCGTCCTCACCGCCGCGCTCGACGTCATCGCCTCCGACGGCCCGTCCGCGCTCAGCCTGCGCGACCTCGCCCGCCGTGCCGGTGTCTCGCACGCCGCGCCGGCGCATCACTTCAAGGACCGCACCGGACTGCTCACGGCGATCGCCGCCGAAGGGTTCGGGCTGCTGGCGGCGGCGCTGGCCGAGGCGGCCGACCTGCGGGACGCGGGCGTGCGCTACGTCCGCTTCGCCCGCGAACACCCCGCGCACTTCCAGGTGATGTTCACGCCGGGGCTGCTGCGCGCCGACGATCTGGAACTGGCCACGGCCCGCACCCTCGCCGGTGACGCCCTGCGGGGCGCCGTCTCCGGTGTGCGCCCGGAGGAGTTCGGCATCGACGCCCGGATGGCCGGGGTCGCCGCGTGGTCCCTGGCCCACGGCTTCGCCACACTGCTCCTCAGCCACAACCTGGACGGCCCGGTCGGCGACCAGGACCCGGAGGAGGCCTTCCGGGCCCTGGCGGCGACCCTCTTCCGTCACACCGACTGAGCCAGGCAGCCAGTCAGGCCGGATCCATCTGGGTCAGGACCCCAGCACCGAAGTGAGGAACTCCCCGACCCAGCCCAGCAACTCCCGCCCGACCAGCGGCTTTCCGCCGACCTTCGCGGTCTTCGGGCGCGGCACCAGCACCTGGTGCACCGACGGCTTGATGACCGTGCCCGGGTACAGCCGCTTGAGCCGCAGCTCCTGCGACTCGCGCAACTCCACCGGTGCGAACCGGATGTTGTTGCCCTGCAGCACGACCTCGCCGACGCCGCACGCACGCGCCAGCATCCGCAGCCCGGCCACCAGCAGAAGGTTCTCCACCGGCTCGGGCAACTTGCCGTAGCGGTCGACGAGTTCCTCGCGGACGGCCTTGACGTCCTCCTCCGTGTTGGCGGAGGCGATGGCGCGGTACGCCTGGAGGCGCAGCCGCTCGCCGGGCGCGTAGTCGTGCGGGACGTGCGCGTCGACGGGGAGCTCGATCTTGACCTCCAGCGGCGGCTCCTCCTCCACGCCGCCCTCCAGCGAGGCGCGGTAGTCGGCCACCGCCTCGCCGACCATGCGGACGTAGAGGTCGAAGCCGACGCCCGCGATGTGCCCGGACTGCTCGCCGCCCAGCAGGTTTCCGGCGCCGCGGATCTCCAGGTCCTTCATGGCCACGTACATGCCCGCGCCCATCTCGGTGTGCTGGGCGATGGTGGCGAGCCGTTCGTGCGCGGTCTCCGTGAGCGGCTTCTCCGGCGGGTACAGGAAGTAGGCGTAGCCGCGCTCGCGGCCCCGGCCGACGCGGCCGCGCAGCTGGTGCAGCTGGGAGAGGCCGAAGTTGTCGCCGCGCTCCACGATCAGGGTGTTGGCGTTGGAGATGTCGATGCCGGACTCGACGATCGTCGTGGAGACGAGGACGTCGAACTTCTTCTCCCAGAAGTCGACCACGACCTGCTCCAGCGCCTGCTCCGACATCTGCCCGTGGGCGGTCGCGATCCGCGCCTCGGGGACGATCTCGCGCAGCCGGGCGGCGGCCCGGTCGATCGACTCGACGCGGTTGTGGATGTAGAAGACCTGGCCCTCGCGCAGCAGCTCACGGCGGATCGCCGCGCCGATCTGCTTCTCCTCGTACGGTCCGACGAAGGTGAGCACCGGGTGCCGCTCCTCCGGCGGGGTGGTGATCGTGGACATCTCGCGGATGCCGGTGACCGCCATCTCCAGCGTTCTCGGGATCGGGGTCGCGGACATCGTCAGGACGTCGACGTTGGCGCGCAGCTTCTTCAGCTGCTCCTTGTGCTCGACGCCGAAGCGCTGCTCCTCGTCGACGATGACCAGACCGAGGTCCTTGAACTTGGTCTCGGACGAGAACAGCCGGTGGGTGCCGATGACGACGTCCACCGAACCGTCGCGCAGCCCCTCCAGGACCGCCCTCGCCTCCGTGTCGGTCTGGAAGCGGGACAGCGCGCGCACGTTGACCGGGAACTGCGAGTAGCGCTCGGAGAACGTGCCGAAGTGTTGCTGGACCAGCAGGGTCGTCGGCACGAGCACGGCGACCTGCTTGCCGTCCTGGACCGCCTTGAAGGCGGCGCGCACCGCGATCTCCGTCTTGCCGTAGCCGACGTCGCCGCAGATCAGGCGGTCCATCGGGACCGACTTCTCCATGTCCTCCTTGACCTCGGCGATCGTCGTCAGCTGGTCCGGGGTCTCGGCGTACGGGAAGGCGTCCTCAAGCTCGCGCTGCCACGGGGTGTCGCCGCCGAAGGCGTGGCCCGGCGCGGCCATGCGCGCGCTGTACAGCTTGATCAGGTCGGCCGCGATCTCCTTCACGGCCTTCTTCGCGCGGGCCTTCGTCTTCGTCCAGTCGGCGCCGCCGAGGCGGTGCAGGGTGGGCGCCTCGCCGCCGACGTACTTGGTGATCTGCTCCAGCTGGTCGGTGGGGATGTAGAGCCGGTCGCCGGGCTGGCCGCGCTTGGCGGGGGCGTACTCCACGACCAGGTACTCGCGGGTCGCGCCCTGCACGGTGCGCTGCACCATCTCGATGTACCGGCCGACGCCGTGCTGCTCGTGGACGATGTAGTCGCCCGCCTCCAGGGTGAGCGGGTCGATGGTCTTGCGGCGGCGGGCCGGCATCCGGGCGCCCTCGCGGCCGGCCGCCTTCTGCCCGGTCAGGTCGGTCTCGGTGAGGACGGCCAGGCCGAGCGCGGGGTCCACGAAGCCGTAGTCGATACAGCCGCAGGCGACGTGCACGACGGACGGGGAGATCTCGTCCAGGTCGATGGTCAGACGGGCCGGGACGCCCTCGCCGCCGAGCACCTCGACGGTGCGGGCCGCCGGGCCGTGGCCCTCGGTCACGAAGACCGTGCGCCAGCCGTCGGCGAGCCAGCCCTTGGTGTCGGCCAGCGCCTTCGCGGTGTCGCCGCGGTAGGCCTCGGGGGCGCGCATGCCCAGCTTGAGGGTGTCCGCGTCGAGCTCGTCGTCGGCGGCGAACGGCGACACCGACCACCACATCATGTCCAGCTCGCGGGCCCGGTCGCGGACGTCCGCGATGGACCACAGGGAGGCCGCGCCGACGTCGATGGGGGCCTCGCCACCGCCCGCGGTGGCCGCCCAGGACGCCTGCAGGAACTCCTGCGAGGTCGCCACCAGGTCGGCGGCGCGGGTGCGGACCCGCTCGGGGTCGGCGACGACGGCCATGGACCCCTTGGGCAGGACGTCGAGCAGCAGCTCCATGTCGTCGACGAGGACCGGCGCCAGGGACTCCATGCCCTCGACGGCGATGCCCTCGGCGATCTTGCCGAGCAGCTCGCCCAGCTCCGGGTGCTGCTCGGCGAGCACGCGCGCCCGCTCGCGCACCTCGTCGGTGAGCAGCAGCTCGCGGCAGGGCGGCGCCCACAGGCCGTGCTCGGCGACCTCCAGAGAGCGCTGGTCGGCGACCTTGAAGTACCGGATCTCCTCGACGTCGTCGCCCCAGAACTCGATGCGCAGGGGGTGTTCCTCGGTGGGCGGGAAGACGTCGAGGATGCCGCCGCGCACGGCGAACTCGCCGCGCTTCTCGACGAGCTCCACGCGCGCGTAGGCGGCGGCCGCGAGGGCGTCCACCACGGCGTTCAGATCGGCGGTCTGACCGCTGCGCAGCGCGACGGGCTCCAGGTCGCCGAGGCCCTTGACCTGCGGCTGGAGGACGGAGCGCACGGGGGCCACCACCACGGAGACCGGTCCGGTCTCCGGGTCGTCGGGCCGGGGGTGGGCGAGCCGGCGCAGCACGGCCAGGCGGCGGCCCACGGTGTCGCTGCGGGGGCTGAGGCGCTCGTGGGGCAGGGTCTCCCAGGAGGGGTACTCCACGACGCCCTGCTCGGGCAGCAGGGAGCGCAGCGCCGCCGCGAGGTCCTCGGCCTCCCGGCCGGTCGCGGTGACGGCGAGGACGGTGCGGCCGGACTCGCGCGCGAGGGCCGCGATCGCGAAGGGGCGGGCCGCCGGGGGGCCGACCAGGTCGACGTGCATGCGGTTGCCGTCCGCGGCCGCCGTGATCGCTTCCGCCAGGGCGGTGTCCTTGACTACGGCGTCGAGCAGACCGTGCAGACTCATGGAGGGCGCTTTCCGTCCAAAGGGATGGGCAACACGAAGGGCCCGACACGTTGGGACGGGCCGGGTGTTCCAGCGTACGTCGCCACAGACCCGGACGTCGGAGCCTGTGGACAACCCACGATCACCCCGCGGGCTCCGGACGCGAGGGCCTGTGGACAACCCCGCCCACCCCACCCGACCCGGGACACGGGAGCCCGCGCACACCCCGCGCCCACCCCACCCGACCGGGACACCGCAGCCCGCGGACAAACCCACGATCACCCCGCGGCCCGACCCCGGTCGCCGGACCCCGCGCACAACCCACGCCACCCCACCCACCCCCGGACACCGGATCCGGTGCACACCCCACGACCACCCCACCCCCCGGCGGGCAATCCCACCCCGCCCCACCCCCCGGCCCCCCTCCCCCGTCCACGTAAAGTCCCCCCATGCCCACCCGTGCCGCCGCCTCGAACCAGGACGCCTCCTCGGACCCCGCGATAGCCGTAACCGGCCCGCGTGCCGGGGAGTCGCCGGTGCCCGGAGCGGGCCGGTGGGACGCCTGGGTGCTGGCCGGTGTGCTGTTCGCCGGGTACGCGATCGTCTCCGTGGGGCGGTACCGCCATCTGGGGCAGCGCTCGTGGGACCTCGGCATCTTCGAGCAGGTCGTGCGCTCCTACGCGCACCTCCAGGCGCCGGTCGCCGATCTGAAGGGCCCGGGGTTCAACATCCTCGGTGACCACTTCAGCCCGGTGACCGTGCTCCTTGCACCGCTCTACCGGCTGTTCCCGTCCTCCGTCACCCTGCTCGTCGCGCAGGCGGCGCTGTTCGCGCTGTCCGCCGTCCCGGTCGCCCGGGCCGCCGCCCGGCTGCTGGGCCGCGGGCGCGGGCTGGCGGTCGGCGTCTCGTACGGGCTGTCCTGGGGCATCCAGGAGGCCGTCGACTTCGACTTCCACGAGATCTGCTTCGCGGTGCCGCTGATCGCCTTCGCGCTGGAGGCGCTGCTGGCCCGGCGCTGGCGGGCCGCCCTGCTGTGGGCGCTGCCGCTGGTCCTCGTGAAGGAGGACCTGGGGTTCACGCTGAGCGCCCTCGCCGTGGTCGTCGCCTGGCGGGCGCGCGGCACCTCCCCGCGCGCGGCCCGGTACGCGGCCGGTGTCGCCGTGTTCGGTGCCGTCGCCGTCGCCCTCACCCTGCTGGTGCTGATACCGGCGTTCAACTCGGCGGGCTCCTACGACTACTGGAACAAGGTGGGCGAATCGGGCGGCGGGGGGCCGCTGGACGGTCTGGACACCAAGCTCCGCACCCTCGGCTGGATCCTGATCCCGACGACCGGGCTGCTCGCCCTGCGCTCCCCACTGCTGCTGGTGGCGCTGCCCACCGTCGGCTGGCGGTTCGTGTCCTCCTACCCGCAGTACTGGGGGACGGACTGGCACTACAGCGCCGTCCTGATGCCGGTCGTCGCGCTCGCCCTCGTCGACGCCGTGCACACCGCCCGAAACAGCCCGCTGCCGTGGCTCAGGTCGTACGCCCAGCACCTTCCGGCCGCCGTCGCGGGCGCCTCCCTGGCGCTGACGACCTCGCTGCCGCTGGCCGCCGTGACCGAGACCGAGATCTACCGCAAGCCGGAGCGGGTCACCGCGATCGAGCGGCTGCTCGACACCGTCCCGGACGGCGCGTCCGTCGAGGCGAACATCGCCCCGATCAGCCGGCTCACCTCGCGCTGCCGGGTGTTCTGGGTCAGCAACACCCAGGGCGTCGAGCCGGACTACATCGCCCTGGACAACTCGCGCAAGCGCCACCGCGACGTCGAGGCCTACGCCGGACGTCTGCATCCCGGTGTCCGGTACACCGTCCGGGGCACGGCCTACGGGGTCGTCCTGCTGGAGCGGCAGGGCGGCTGACGGGTCGGACGCGGCCCGGCCCGGAGGGTGTGTCCCTCCGGGCCGGGCCCGTCCCCCGCAACCCCCGTGTGCGGTGGCTACTCGGTCGCGATGGCGTTGAGGACGTTCATCCGGCCCGCCCGGAACGCCGGGACGAGGGCGGCGAACAGTCCCACGAAGGCCGATCCGACGAACACCCCGGCGATCGTCGGCCACGGGATGTCGAGGACGTTCAGGCCCTCCAGGGCGAGCAGCCGCTGGGCGGTCGCGCCCCAGCCCATGCCCAGTCCGAGGCCCAGCAGGGCGCCGAAGAGGGCGATCACCACGGACTCCATGCGGATCATGCGGCGCAGCTGCCGGCGGGAGAGGCCGATGGCGCGCAGCAGGCCGATCTCCCGGGTCCGCTCGACCACCGAGAGGGCCAGGGTGTTCACCACACCGAGGACGGCCACGATGATCGCCAGGGCCAGCAGGCCGTAGACCATGTTCAGGAGCTGGCCGACCTGGTCCTTCAGCTCCTCCTTGTAGTCGGTCTGGTCGCGGACCTGGTACTGCGGGTACGGGTCGAGCGCCTTCTTCAGGGCCGCGTAGGCGGCGTCCTGCTTGCCGTCCTCCGCCTTGGCGAACATGATCACGTTCTGCGGGATCCGGTCCGCCGGCACGTACTTCCGGAGCGTGTCGATGCTCAGGTAGCGGGCGCCCTGGTCGATGGAGGTGTCGTCGTCCGTGACGGCGGCGACCTTCAGCTTCGCGGTCTCGCCACCCTTGAAGGCGACGGTGACGGTGTCGCCGACGTGCACGCCGTGCTTCTTGGCGTAGTCGCTGCCGACCGACATGGCGTCCTTGCCGTACGCGGCGGCGAGGTTGCCCTCGGTCGTCGTCCGGCGCAGGTCCTCGGCGTACGTCGGGTCGGCGGCCGTGACCCCGGAGTCGTCGGTCTTGCCGTCCGGCGAGGTCAGGGTGGCGTCGACGCTCTTGTAGTGGGTGACGTGGGCGAGGCCGGGCGTGTCCTCCATGGCCTTCTCCGCCTGCGACACGATCCGCTGCTGCTGGCTCATCACGATGAAGTCCGCGCCGACCGACTTGTCGAGCTCGCTCGTCGCCGAGGCGACCATCGAGGAGCCGACCACCGACAGGCACGCCACCAGGGCGAGGCCGATCATCAGGGCGGCGCCGGTGGCGCCGGTGCGGCGCGGGTTGCGCAGGGCGTTGCGCTCGGCCATCCGGCCCACGGGACCGAACGCCCGCAGCAGCACCGCGCTGATCACCCGGACCACACCGCCCGCGAGGAGCGGGCCGATGACGACGAAGCCGATCAGGGACAGCACCACACCGCCGCCCAGCATCAGCGCGCCGTCGCTCGCCTTGTCGGCGGTGGCCGCCAGGTAGAGGGCGGCCGCGCCGGCGCCGGTGAGCACCAGGCCGATCAGGCCCCGCACCCGGCCGGCCCGGCCGTCGGCCGGGGTGCCGGCGTCGCGGAGGGCGGCCATCGGGGAGACCTTCCCGGCGCGGCGGGCCGGCAGATAGGCGGCCAGCACCGTCACCACGACACCGAGGATCAGGCCGATCACCGGTGTCGACGTCTTCACGGTGAGGTCGTCGGTGGACAGGCTCATACCGGCCATCGACATCAGCTTCATCAGGCCGATGGCGATCCCGACGCCCGCGCCGATCCCGAGGACGGACCCGACGAAGCCGAGCAGCAGCGCCTCCACCAGCACCGACCGGTTGACCTGGCGGCGCGAGGAGCCGATGGCCCGCATCAGGCCGATCTCCCGGGTGCGCTGGGCGACCAGCATCGAGAAGGTGTTGATGATCAGGAAGATGCCCACCAGGAACGCGATCCCGGCGAAGCCGAGCATGGCGTACTTGATGATGTCCATGAACTCGCCGACGTCCTTGCGGTTCTCGTCGGCGTTCTCCTTGGCCGTCTGGATCTTGTACGAGCCGTCCAGGGCCTGGGCCACGTTCTTCTTGAGCTGGGTGTCGCTCACGCCGTCCGCGGCGGTGACGGAGACCTGGGTGAACCGGCCGGTGGCGCCGAGCAGGGCGCGCTGGCTGGTCTCGGTGTCGAAGTAGACGACGGCCGCGCCCGGGTTGGTGACCTTCCAGGAGGCGATGCCGACGATGTTCGCGCGGATGTCGCCGGTGGCGGCGATGGTGCGCAGTTCGTCGCCGAGCTCCAGGTCGTGCTTGTCGGCGGTGTCGGCGTCGACCATGACCTCGGTGGGCCCGCGCGGGGCGTGCCCGGAGGTGATCTCCATGGACCGCAGGTCGTTCTCGGTCCAGTTGCCGGCGATGGTGGGCGCCCCGGTGGACGACCCCATGTTCTTGTTGTCGGCGTCCACGACGGTCACGTTCAGCGAACTGATCGCGCCCTCCGCCTTCTTGACGCCCTCGATCGACGCGACCTGCTCGACGACCGACGCGGGCAGCGAGCGCGGCCGGCCGGTGCCGGAGCCGTCGTCCTCGTCCTCGGCCTCCTTGGGGCTGACGCTGACGTCGGAGGAGGTCACCGCGAAGAGCTTGTCGAAGGTGGTGTTCATCGTGTCGGTGAACACGAGCGTGCCGCACACGAACGCCACGGACAGCAGGACCGCCACCGCGGACAGCGCCATCCGCCCCTTGTGCGCGAAGAAGTTGCGCAGCGAGGTCTTCACGACGGTCATGACGTGCGCCCCCGGGCGTCGAAGTCCTTCATCCGGTCCAGGACGGCCTCGGCCGTCGGCTTGTACATCTCGTCGACGATGCGTCCGTCGGCGAGGTACAGCACCCGGTCCGCGTAGGAGGCGGCGACCGGGTCGTGGGTGACCATCACGATGGTCTGGCCCAGCTCGTCCACGGACGTGCGCAGGAAGCCGAGGACTTCGGCGCCGGCGCGCGAGTCCAGGTTTCCGGTGGGCTCGTCACCGAAGATGATCTCGGGCCGGGCGGCGAGGGCGCGGGCCACCGCGACACGCTGCTGCTGACCGCCGGAGAGCTGGGTCGGCCGGTGCTTGAGCCGGTCGGACAGGCCCACGGTGTCGACGACCCGCCCCAGCCACGCCTTGTCCGGCTTGCGGCCGGCGATGTCCATCGGCAGCGTGATGTTCTCCAGGGCGTTCAGCGTGGGCAGCAGGTTGAACGCCTGGAAGATGAACCCGATGCGATCGCGCCGCAGTTGGGTGAGCTTCTTGTCCTTCAGACCGGTGATCTCGGTCTCGTCGAGGTAGATCTGCCCGCTGGTGACGGTGTCGAGCCCGGCGAGGCAGTGCATCAGGGTGGACTTGCCGGAGCCCGAGGGCCCCATGATCGCGGTGAACTGCCCGCGGGCGATGTCCACGTCCACATGGTCCAGGGCGACGACGCGGGTCTCCCCCGACCCGTACGCCTTCACGACCTGCCGCGCCCGCGCGGCAACGGCCGTACGCCCTCCAGTACCCCCGTGCCTGGGAATGGTCACAGCCGATGTCACGGTATGTCTCCTAAGTCGGTTCAGCAGGCGCGTCACGCCATGTCGTCACGGCGTTCAGTCTCGTGTCGGAAGAGGGTCCGGCGCGCTGGTGCCCGGCCCCGTCTTGTGCGGGGGAAAACCCCACCCCCGCCGGTTCGGTCCGCCACCCCCCGGCGGCGTAAAGCCAGGTTAAGGACGCGGCCCCCGCCGTCTCGTCCTCCGCCGGTACCAACCCTCCCCGAGACCTGGTACGGAGGTACCCCTAGGGGCTGTCCCCCCTGGGGTGGAGGCCGAGTCAGGGTCGCTGCGCCCTTCGGCCCACCCAGCCTCCACCCTCCCGCCGCGTGAGGGTCAAGCAGGAAGCCCCCGGCGAACGGAAGCCGAGAGATCAGGGACGGCGGACGGCGACCTCGGGGTAGGCCGGTGAGGGCCCGTGGCACCGAGTCGCCCCCCGCGTCCTACCCGCGACGTACACAGCGGGGGCACCGGCAGGGCGGGAAGCGGCCGGCGAGGTCGAACGGCGTGTCCTTCCGCGACGGCTGGTACGTCACCGTGGGTCCCCACGTCCGCCCGCCGTCCCGGGAGACCCGCAGCGTGAGCGCGGGCCCCGGCACCTCGTCGAACGGGTCTTTCTGCTGCTCAGCCTGGTCCACGTGACCGCCTTTCACTTTCCGTGTCGTCTCCCGCACACAGTGACGTCACCGTGGGTACGCTCGGAAGGTGGCTCAGCGTGACAACGCAGTCCGCACGAAGGGGAGTTGCCGGGTGGCCATCGAGGACAACCCGCGTTCGCGGGAGCAGTACGGGGCGGAACTGAAGCGGCGCCGGGAGGCGGCGGGCCTGACCCAGGAGGAGCTGAGCCAGCGTGCGGTGATGTCGCGCACGCACATCGCACATATCGAGGGCGGGCGACGCAGACCGGACGTCGAGGACGCCCGCCGCCTCGACCAGGTGCTGGGGACCGACGGCTTCTTCGAGAACTTCCTGCCGGTGCTGGACGGTCGCAAAGTCGCCGAACACTTCAAGGGTGCCGCCGAGTTCGAGGGGCAGGCCATCGAGATCCGGCTGTACGCACCGAAGTTGGTGCCGGGCATCCTCCAGACACCCGCGTACGCGCGCGAGGTGCTCAGTTCCGGCTCCACACCGAGGAGCGACGAGCAACGTGACGCGCTGCTTGTCACACGTCTCCAGCGCGGGCGCATCCTCGACGACCCCGCCACTCCGACCGTATGGGCCATGTTCGACGAGGCCGTGCTGCGGCGGCCGATCGGCGGGCCCTCTGTGATGGCGGAACAGCTCCGGCACGTCCTGACCCTCGCGGAGACCCACCGGATCCGAGTGCACGTCCTGCCCTTCTCGGCCGGGTACCACGCCCTGCTCGAAGGCTTCGTCTCCCTCATGTGGTTCGAGGACATGCCTCCCGTCGCCTACGTGGAGGGCCTGCGCACCGGCCGCGTCTGGGAACTCCCGTCCGTGGTACGCGAATGCCAGGTGGCCTACGATCAGGCGCTGGGCGACGCCTTGTCGCACCGGGCATCTCTGGCGCTCCTCAGGTCTGCCGCGGAGGATTACGAAGATGAAGCGCGACGAGTACCGCATCCCTGACGCCTCGGTCCTGACGTCGTGGCGCAAGTCCTCCTACAGCGGCGGGGACAGCGGCGACTGCCTCGAAGTCGCCGACGCACCGCACCCCACGGTCCCCGTGCGCGACAGCAAGCACCCCACCGGCCCCGCCCTCCTCTTCTCCGCGCCCGCCTGGACCGCGTTCGTCGGCGCCGTATATCGCGGGCGTATGTAGAACCGCGTACGCCGACGCAACAGCCCGGCCCCTGTCATGGAGGCATGACCCGCAAGCTCTTCCCTCTCGGCGCGGCCGTGCTCGGCGTGGCGGCCGTCCTGTTCCTTCTGCGGCGGCCGCTGACGATGACCGCACCCACCTGCCTGGCAGGGCGGTGGCACGGCTGCTACGACACGTTCAACGGCGTGGTGCTGATGACCCTGGTCACGGTGCCGTTGGCCGTCCTGGTGGCGTACGCCCTGGCGTGGCGGCGCCAGAAGCGCGGGGTCCCGGCGGCGTGGCGGCTCTCGCTGGCCGAGGTCGGCATGGTGCACGGCACGGTGCCGTTCGTCTGGCTGGTCCTCATGCCCGGCGCGGCGGCGGGACAGGTCCCCGGCCGGGTCAGCCTCGTACCGCTGCGGGACCTGGTCACGATGGGCCCGCTCGGGATCACCGGCAATCTGCTCGTCTTCGCGGCCCTCGGCTTCTTCGCGCCGATGCGGTTCGCGGCGCCGGCGTCCGTGCCACGGGTGCTGGCGCTCGGGGCGGCCTGTTCGGTCCTGGTCGAGACGGCGCAGTACGTGCTGCGCCTGGACCGTGTGTCGTCGGTGGACGACGTCCTGGTGAACGCGGCCGGTGCCGCGCTCGCCGCACTGGCGTCCCGCCGCTGGTGGCGCGTCCCGGCGCGGCCGTCCTCGCATACGCCGGCGGTACACACCGCTGCCTAGGCTGCGGACATGCGCGTACTGATCGTGGAGGACGAGCCGTATCTCGCCGAGGCCGTGCGGGACGGGCTGCGGCTGGAGGCGATCGCGGCCGACATCGCCGGGGACGGCGACACGGCCCTGGAGCTGCTGAGCGTCCACTCCTACGACATCGCGGTCCTCGACCGTGACATCCCCGGCCCGTCCGGCGACGAGGTCGCCCGGCACATCGTGGCGTCCGGCAGCGGCATCCCGATCCTCATGCTGACCGCCGCCGACCGGATCGACGACAAGGCGTCCGGCTTCGAGCTGGGCGCCGACGACTACCTCACCAAGCCGTTCGACCTGCGGGAACTCGTACTGCGGCTACGGGCCCTGGACCGCAGGCGCGCGCACGCCCGGCCTCCGGTGCGGGAGATCGCGGGGCTGCGCCTCGACCCGTTCCGCCGGGAGGTGTTCCGGGACGGACGCCATGTGGCGCTGACCCGCAAGCAGTTCGCCGTGCTGGAGGTGCTGGTGAACGCCGAGGGAGGGGTCGTCGGCGCGGAGGAGCTGCTGGAGCGGGCCTGGGACGAGAACGCCGACCCGTTCACCAACGCCGTCCGCATCACCGTGTCCGCCCTGCGCAAACGGCTGGGCGAGCCATGGGTCATCGCCACGGTCCCCGGCGTCGGCTACCGCATCGACACCGGCGGGGACGACGACCGTGCCTAGGCGCCCCGGTCCGAGCACCCGGCTGAAGCTCACCCTCAGCTATGCCGGGGTCGTCCTCGTCACCGGGGCGGTCCTGCTGGCGGTGGTCTGGCTGTTCCTGCTGCGCTACGTGCCGGACAACTCGCAGGGACTCCTGGGGATCTCGCCCAACCGGTATCTGCTGTCGCGGGTCTTCGGGCGCGCGGCGGCCGTCACGATGGGCGTGCTGCTCGTGCTCGGTCTCGGCGGCGGGTGGATCCTCGCCGGGCGGATGCTCGCGCCGCTCACCCGGATCACGGCCGCCGCCCGGACCGCCGGGAGCGGGTCGCTGTCGCACCGGATCCGTCTGGAGGGCCGCCAGGACGAGTTCCGGGAGCTGGCCGACGCCTTCGACGGCATGCTGGAGCGGCTGGAGTCGCATGTGGCGGAGCAGCAGAGGTTCGCCGCGAACGCCTCGCACGAACTGCGCACCCCGCTGGCCATCTCGCAGGCCATGCTCGACGTGGCCCGGCGGGACCCGGACGGCGACCACGACGAGGTCTTCGCACGCCTCCAGGCCGTCAACTCCCGCGCGATCGACCTGACGGAGGCTCTGCTGCTGCTCGGCCGCAGCGACCGGGGGAACTTCGCCCGGGCGAGCGTCGATCTGTCCCTGCTCGCCGAGGAGGCCGCCGAAGTGCTGCTGCCCCGGGCCGAGGAGCGCGGGATCACCCTGGACGTCGCCGGCGGGGCGGCCCCGGTCGCCGGTTCGGCGGAGCTGCTGCTGCGGATGGTGACGAACCTCGTCCAGAACGCCGTCGTGCACAACCTCCCCGAGGGCGGCACCGTCACCGTACGGACCGGGACCCTCGGGGACGTGAGCGAGCTGCGGGTGGAGAACACCGGCCCGCCGGTGCCGCCGGATCTCGTGCCGACGCTGACCGAGCCGTTCCGGCGCGGCAGCGAACGCGTCCGCACGGACGAGCACGCCGGTGCCGGCCTGGGCCTCGCCATCGTGCAGAGCGTCGTACGCGCGCACGGCGGGAGCCTGGACCTCGCGCCGCGCGACGGCGGCGGCCTGACCGTGACGGTGCGACAGCCGAGGACAGAACGGACATCCGCCGGTCAGACAGCGTAAAAGTCTGAGTTAACGACGGTAACACCCCAGGTCAGACACGGCTTGATAGCGATCCCGCATACCGACCAATCAGTTTGCAGAAACCCTCGCGTTCACCCGTACTCCGAAGTAACGTGCGTGGCTCGCCCACCCCCCCCACCTCCCTGCGGTCCGCCGCACCGGACCCGAGCCACGCAAGGAGTACTGGGATGTCCTCCCCGTATGAGCCGTACCAACCCCACACGTCCCACCCGCCACCACCGCCCCACGCCACCTACCCGTGGCAGGCGGCCTTCCCGGCCGAGCCGGCCGAGCCGCCGCGCCACCGCACCCCCGAGAACCCGCCGCTCGGGAACCACAGCGACCTGCGGGTCCTGCGGACCGCCTACCGGCTGCAGCGCCGCGTGGCGACCCTCACCGCCCTCGGCTACTTCCTGCTGTTCCTGACCCTGTCCGCCTTCGCGCCCGGCTTCATGGGCGAGGAGTTCGCCCCCGGCCTGCCCACCGGTCTGCTGCTGGCCCTGCTCCAGCTGCCGGTGACCTGGCTGGCGATCGGCCTGTACGAACACACCGCCCGCCGCTACGTCGACCCGATCGCCGACCGCATCCGCCGGCAGTCCCAGGTCGACGCCAAGCGTGACGCCGGGCAGAGGGGGGCCGGACGATGACGGACTTCGGCGGAGACTCCCAGGCGATGTCCCTGGTCGCGTTCTGCGCGGTCGCCACCATCACCCTGCTGCTGTGTGTGATGACCGGCCCCGACCGGGACGACCTCGACGAGTTCTACACCGGCTACAGCTCCCTGTCGCCGATGCGCAACGGCCTCGCGATCGGCGGCGACTACATCAGCGCCGCGACCGTCCTCGGCACCACCGGCGTGATCGCCCTGTGCGGCTACGACGGCATCGTGCTGGCCCTGAGCACGGCCCTGTCGCTGATGCTGCTGATGTTCCTGCTGGCCGAACCGCTGCGCAACGCGGGTCGGTTCACCATGGGCGACGCCCTCGCCCGCCGGATGCCCGGCCGGGCCGTACGGATCGCCGCGTGCGCGGTCACCCTGGCCGCGCTGCTGCCGCTGATGCTGGTGCAGCTCGCCGGGACGGGCCAGCTGCTGGCGTTCATCCTCGGCTTCTCCGGCGACTCCCTGGAGACCGGCTGCATCATCGGCCTGGGCGTGCTGATGATCAGCTACGCGGCGATCGGCGGCATGAAGGGCACCGCCCTCATCCAGATCCTCAAGCTCGTCATGCTGCTCGGCTCGGGATCCGTCGTCGCCCTGCTCATCCTGAACCGCTTCGACTGGGACCCGGGCGCGCTGTTCGGCGCGGCCGCCGCGCAGAGCGGCGTCGGCCCGTCGTTCCTCAACTCCGGACTGCAGTTCGCGGGCAGCCCGTACCCGCGGATCGACATGATCACCTCGCAGCTCGCCGTCGTGCTCGGCGGCGGCGTCCTGCCCCACATCACCATGCGCATGTACACGGCCACCGGGGCCCGCCAGGTCCGCCGGTCGATGTCCTGGGCGGTGTCCAGCGTCGCCCTGTTCGTGCTGGTGATCACGGTGGTCGGGTTCGGCGCGACCGCGCTGATCGGCCGCGAGGTCATCGCCGGGGCCGACCCGCAGGGCAACACCGCGTTCCTGCTCGGCACCCGGGCCGTCTTCGGCATCGAGGTCTCGTACGCGGAGACGATGCTGTTCACGGCCGTCACCACGGCGATCTTCCTGACGGTGCTCGCCTCGGTGGCCGGCATGATCCTCGCCTGCGCCAACTCCCTGGCGCACGACCTGTTCGCGGCCCGCTCGCAACGGCTGTCCACGCGGCGGGAGATGACCGCGGCCCGGTTGTCGGCGCTCGCCGTCGGCGGCGTGGCGATCGTGCTGGCGACGATGGTCCAGCACCGCAGTCTGCAGCCCCTCGTCACGCTGTCGTTCACGCTGGGCGCCTCCGCCATCGCGCCCGCGCTCGTCTACAGCCTCTTCTGGCGCCGGTACACCCGCACCGGACTGCTGTGGACGCTGATCGGCGGCACCGTCGTCGTGCTGCTGCTGATGCCGGGCACCAACCTGGTCTCCGGCTCGCCCGTCGCGGCGTTCCCCGAGGCCGACTTCAACTGGTTCCCGTTCACCACACCGGGGCTGGTGTCGATCCCCGCCGGGTTCGCCCTCGGCTACCTCGGGACGGTCCTGTCGGGCCGCGGGAAGTCCGACGACCAGCGACGGCAGTACGAGGCCGTCGAGGGCTGGATCCTCGCCGGAGCCGTCCGCCGGGGCAACTGACCGCGTACGACCGGGGGCCCGTCACCGATATGCCGGTGACGGGCCCTCACTCCTGCGCCACCTGCCCGGTCAGCGCCGTCAGGCTGTTGCGCATCTGCCCGATGTGGGCGCGCACGGCGTCCCAGGTGTCGCTGTGCTCGCGCAGCACCCGCTCCGTCTCCAGGGCGATCTCCTCGGCCCGCCGCCGCGCCGCCGCGACCAGCTCCTCGGCATGGGTGCGGGCCTCCTCCTCCAGCCGCCGCGCCGACGCCTCCGCGTCCGCGAACACCTCGGTCGCCTCGGCCAGCGCCGCCTCCGCCCGCGTCGCCCGCTCCCGCTCCGCCGTCTCCTGGGCCGCCAGCTGCTCCTCGGCCTCCCGCTCGGCCCGCGTCCACTTCCTGTCGTGCCGCTCCGCCTGGTCGGCCAGCATCCCCACGGTGCGCTGCCGCGCCTCCCGCAACGCGCCCAGCGCGCCCTTGCGTTCCTCGCGCACCTCGCGCCGGGCCGTCACCCGGATCTCGTCCGCCTCGGTGCGGGCCGCCAGCAGCCGCTCCCCGGCGAACCCCTCCGCCTCGGCGGTCACCGCGTCGGCGTGCGTCCGCGCCGCCTCCCGGACCCCGTCCGCCCACTCCTGCGCCTCGTCCATCAGGCGCCGGGCCTCCTTGCGCGCCTCCCCGCGCACGGCCGCCGCCTCCTGCTCGACCAGCTCGAAGATCCGGCGCGCCCGCTCACCGAGGGTCTCGTACGTCTGGGGGACGAGCCGCGCCACCTCCTCGCGCAGCCGCTCCGCCTCCGTCTCCATCTCCCTGGCCAGCACGGTGAGCCGGGCGGCCCGCTCCCAGGCGGCGTCACGGTCGCGGGAGAGGGCGTCGACGAAGGCGTCGACCTGGTCGGGACGGTAGCCGCGCCCTCGTACGACCACGAAGTCGTACAGCGGGACCGGTGCGCCACTCATCTCGGAACCCCTCTCCACCGGACGGACAGGAAAATGATGATTTAGCGCACATCTTGAAGTATCAGGCGTAAGTGGGCATAACGCGACACTCCGCGTACGGGAGCGGGCGGGCGGCGCGAAGAGCGACGAACAGCGCACACGAAAGGGGCCGACCCCGGTCTCACCACCGGGATCGGCCCCTTCCCGCACCCGGCTACCCTCGACGGCAGCCGGGTGACATCACGTCACACACCCTCCCCGACCGGACGAACGTCCGTGCGAGGTCAGAGCAGTCCGTCCCACATCTGTTCCAGCAGCACCGACCACCAGCTCTCCGGCGAACCCAGCGCCGCCGGGTCCAGCGCCGCGAGCTGCGCCTGGAAGTCGACAGTCCAGCGGCCCGCCTGCTCCTGGTTCAGACCGAACCGCAGCCGCCACATCCGGCCCAGCAGGGCGAGGCAGCGCTGGAACTCGGGCAGCCCCGTGTTCACGAACTGCGGCGGCACGGGCGCACCGCCCGGCCCGGCCTCCACGGGCACGGCCACGATGTGTGCCGTTCCGTACTGCACACACAGCGCCCTGCCGAAGTCGCTGCCCATCACCAGGTAGGAGCCCGCGTCCGACGCGGGCTGCACCCCGCGCTCCTGCGCCAGCTCCGCCAGCGTCGGCACGGGCCGCCCCGGCTTCGCCTGCGCCCAGAAGAACGGGCCCATGTCCAGCGGCAGACCGCCCACGACCAGGCTGTGCGCCACGATCGGCGGGACGCCCTGCCGGGACACCGCGGCCTGCTCGAACCGGAAGATCCCCGGCCCGAACGCCCCGGCGAGTTCCTGCGCGACCCCCTCCGGGGGGATCGGCGGCACCGGCTGCACCTGCGGCAGCGGGGCCCGCACCGGCGCCGGCCGCGCCGGACCGTCCGCCACCTGGTGCAACTCACCCTGATGGGCCAGCAGTTGCCGCATGCCCTGCTGGCGGCTCGCGTGATCCGTGCCGTACGGCGCGATCGACGTGATCCGCGCCTGCGGCCACTGCTCCCGGATCATCCGCGCGCAGTAGGCGCCCGGCAGCTCGCACGACTCCAGCTCGGTGTGCAGCTCCAGCACCTGGTCCGGCGGCACGTTCATGGCGCGCAGCTCGTGGAAGATCTGCCACTCCGGGTGCGGGGTGCCCGGCGCGGAACGCCGGATCAGCTGCTGCTCCGAGCCGTCCTGGGCGCGGTAGCGCAGCACGGCCTGGTAGCCGGGGCCGACGGTCGGCTGACCGGTGGGCTGCTGCGGATAGCCGTACGCGGGCGGCTGCCCCGGACCCGGCGCCATGGCACCGGGGGGCACGGCACCGGGAGGCACGGCACCGGGGGGCATGGGCTGCGGGGCGCCCGGAGGCACACCGGGGCCGGGCTGACCGACGGGTCCGGGAGGGCCGGAGGGTCCGGGATGCCCGAGGGGGCCGGGAGGGCCGACGGGGCCGGCCGGTCCGGTGGGCACGCCGGGAGCGCCGGGAGCGCCGGGAGCGTTCGGGACACTCGGGGCGGGCGGCGGCGGGGGCACGCCGGGGCCCGCGACGGGCGGCGCGGACAGCACGGTCTCCGCGTGGTGCACGCCACCGGGGCCGCCACCCGGAAGACCGGGAGCACCGGGTGCGCCGGGGGGCTGCGGAGCGCCGGGCATGCCGGGGGCGCCCGGGGCTCCGGGCGGGGCCGGCGGACCGGGCGGCTGCGGGGTGCCGGGAGCACCGGGGGCGCCGGGGGGCGCGGGCATGCCGGGGGCACCCGGGGCGCCGGGCGGCGCCGGAGGCTGCGGGCCGGGGTTGGCCAGCATGGTGGCGGCATGGTGCACCCCACCCGGGGGCGTCCCACCGGGCGTGCCGGGGGCACCGGGCGGAGCCGGCACACCCGGGGCGCCGGGCGCGCCAGGAGGACTCGGGACCCCAGGCGGGTTCGGGGCACCGGGCGGCGGCGGAACGCCGGGGCCGCCCTCCGGCCCGTCCGGACCGAGCGACGACACCAGCTGCGTCGGCACATACCCGCCGGCCGGGGCGCTGCCCGCACCCGGCGCACCGGGCGCGCCCGGCGGCGGAGGCGGCGTCGCGCCACCCGTCCCGCGCGGCGGCGCCTTGCTGGTCGCCGCGTCCGCGATGTCCCCGGCGCTCGGCGGCTGCGGATACCCGTACGACGGGGGCGCGGGCGGAGGCGTCGGCGTACCCGCGCCCTGCGGATAGCCGTACGACGGCGGACCGGACGGCGTGTCCGGGCCGTCCACGGCCGGCTCGACCGCCGTCCGCGGCAGCCCGCTGCCGCCCGCCATCAGCGCCGTCTCGGCGTCCGGCGGTGTCGCCGTGTCGTCACCGCTGAGCGGCGGCGCGAACACCGTCTCCGGCAGCGGCACCGAACGGTCCTCGCCCGCGTCCGCGTTGGTGTCCGTACCCGCCCACGGCGTCGCCCCCTCGGGCACCGCCGCCGGCACCGCGTCCCGCGGCTCGTCCACCGGCTCCGCGTCGCGCGGTGCGGCGTCCTCCGGCTGCCGGCGGTCCGGCACACCCATCCGGTCGGCAGCCTCCTGCAGCCACTCCGGCGGCGTCAGCAGGAACGACGTCTGGTTCAGATCCACCCGCGCCGCGGGCGCCGGCACCGGTTCCGCGGCCGCGTCGTCACGGCCGTACTCCTCCTCGTACCGGCGGATCACCTCGCCCACCGGCAGCGACGGCCACAGCGTGGCCTCCCCGCTGTCCCGGGCGATCACCAGCCGCTGTGCGCCACCGTCCGACCGGGGCCCGTCCGCGCGGTCCTCGGCCCACACCACGAAGCCCAGCCCGAACTCCCGGACCCGCACCTCACGATGCTGGTACGACGGCACATCGCCGTTGATCCACTCCTCGGCGCGCTCCTGCGCCTGTGCGAACGTCACCATCGCGAAGCTCACTCCCCCGCAGCCGCGGCCTCGACAGGCACCGCACGCGCGAACCCACCGTCCACCATCAGATTCGCCACCGTGTCCAGCTCCGGCGGAGAGCCCGCCAGCCGGGACAGGAACGCGTCGAAGTCCTCACCGCACGGCAGCAGCAGCCGCTCCACGCGCTCCGCCACCGACCACGACGGATCCACGTCCCGCGCGTCGTCGTAGGCCGAGAACCACACCGAGCCGATCCGCTCGCCCTTCACCTTCACGGCCAGCAGCCCGCCCTGCACGAACCCCACACACAGGTAGTCCTTGGTGAGATGGTCCCGCAGGCACTTGTTCGCATAGACCAGGTCGTTGACCGCCGCCTCGTCCCGGACCGTGAAGAACGGCTGGTCGATCAGCAGCCCCAACTCCGCGTCCAGCGCCGTCCCCACCGGGGCACAGCCGCCCGCGGCCTTCAGGAACGACCGGTACGCGCCCGGCAGCCGGTAGCCGAGGTCCTCCTCAACGCCCAGCGCCTGCGCCTCCGTCACCGCCACGCCCGACTTCGGCAGCCGGAAGTGCGCCGGCCGCGTCTCCTGCAACGGGCGCGTGCCGCGCTTGAGCTGGTCCACGCCCGACGTCGCGATCCCGCCGTGATGCCGCAGCAGCGCCTTCACCTCGACCGGGACCAGCTCCAGCCGCCGCGAGCCCACCACGTGGTGCCACGTCCAGCCGTGCGGCGTCGCCACCGCCGGCACCGTGTCCCACAACGCGTGCCCCGACGCCGCCAGCGCCGCGTTCGCCGACACGTAGTCCGTCAGCCGCAGTTCGTCGACACCGAAACCCTCCGGCGGCTCCGCGATCTCCGCCGCCGCCCGCGCGTACGGCGAGAAGTCGGGGTAACCCCGCTCGTCCACCCGCACCCCTCTGGGGTGCCGGGCCGCCCGCACCGGGTCGGGAAAATGCACGACCTGCCCGGCGTAGGCCGCGTTCGGCGGCGCGGCGTGTCCCCCGGCCTGGCGGCCGGGAGGATCCCCCAGCCCGAGCCGACCTGTCGTCATGGCGGTAGCCCCCTGCGGCGTTCTGACCCGGGCCCGCCATGACCACACACGGTCACAACGCCCCGAATCGACTGACTCGTCTGCGTCCACGCGTCACCGCATGGAAAGCGGTGGCGACAGCCTATGCGGTACGACGACCACGGTCACCGGCACAGGGGACAGCCCCCCTCACCGCCGTGACAAGGCGTCACCCCACCGTGACAGCCCGCCCCGACACGGGCGTGTCGCGTCGCCCCAGCTTCCGCACCCGCCACGCCATTTGGCACTCTGTGACGTCCGAGAGCATGCCCGGGGGATGCTCAGGAGGGGATGATGACCATGAACGCGACACAGACCGACCCGCACTCAGGCAGGTCCGGCGACCCCCGCATCGGATGGAGCGCCGACGGCACCCCGTACACACCGCCCCTCCTGCACCGCCGCGACGGCATACTCCCCACCGTCGCCGCCGCCCTCTCCGTACGCGGCGCCACCCTCACCGGCACCGCCGCCCGGGGCGACCAGCCCCCCGCCCTGCACCACCTGGTCCAGGACTTCCTCGACACCCTCACCAGCAACGAACGGGACCGCTTCACCGGACGCTGCGCCGAGACCATCCTCATCTCGCGGCACATCGCCGCCGCCGACACGGCCCGCAGCAAACGCGCCTCCCGCAAACCCATGACGAACGGCGAAGCGCGCAAAGCCCTCAAGCAGGCCAAGCTCACCACCCGCCGGATCCGCGAGGACGGCGATCCGCTGCACGGCAGCTTCGTCACCCCCTGCCGCGCCTGCACCGCCCTCAGCGCCCACTTCGGCGTCCGCATCGTCGACCCCACGCCGCCCGCCGACTGAGCCCCCAGCCCGCACGACCCGCACACCGCCGCGCGCGCCCGGACCCCGACCCCCCACCCGGCCCCGGCACACTCGACGAACGAAGAGCCGATGCACACCGACCGCACCTCGACCACCCGCTTCCCCGTGCCCGTCGACGCCGCCCTGCGCGCCGCCGGCTGGCAGCCCGGGCGCTGGGACATCAAGCAAGCCGAGATCTGGGCCGACACCCTGCGCGACCACACCTCGCCCGCCGGGCACCGCCACACCGTCTTCCCCGCCGCCGTCGAGGCCTGGGCCGAGTTCGGCGGCCTGCACATCACCCCGGCCGGACCCGGACGGCAGATCGCCCCCGCCGCCCTCCACCTCGACCCCCTGCACGGCCTGCACATGGCCCGCACCCTCGGCGACCTCGGCCGCGCCCTCGACACCGACGTCAGCCCCCTCGGCACCGAGACCGGCACCGACTCCCTGCTCGCCATCGACAGCGAGGGCCGGGTCTACGCCCTCGACCACACCGGAGACTGGTACCTCGGCGCCGACATCGACCAGGCCCTCGCCGGACTCGTCACCGGCCTCGAACCCGCCCGTCTCACCGCGCCCTGAACCCGCCGCGGTCACACCGCGGTCACGCCGCGGGGATCACCGCCGACACCCGGAAGCCCCCCGCGTCCGTCGGCCCCGACACGAACACCCCGCCCAGCGCCGACACCCGCTCCTTCATCCCCACCAGACCGTTGCCGCCCGACGGCAGACGCGCGGACGACGCCGACGACGCCTCCGGCGGCGGCTCGTTCTCCACCTGCATCGCGATCTCCGACACCCGGTGCGCGAGGCGCACATACGTCTTCGCGCCCGCCGCGTGCTTGTGGACGTTCGTCAGCGCCTCCTGCACCACCCGGTACGCCGTCTGCTCCACCTCCGGCGCGTACTCCCTGGACTCCCCCTCGACCGACAGATCGACGACCATCCCCGCCGCCGCCGACTGCCCCACCAGCTCGTCCAGCTCCGACAGGCACGGCCCCTCGGCGACCGGCTCCTCCGCCCGCTCCCGGTCGGCGGCCACCGCCGCGGCGACCCCCACCGCCGCCAACGGCACCACCGCGCCCCGCGAGGCGTTCGCCGACGCCACACCGCTGCGCAGCACCCCGAGCATCTCCCGCAGCTCCGTCAGCGCCTGCCGGCCCATGTCCCCCACCAGCGCGGCATTGCGCACGGCCTTCTCCGGGTCCTTGCGCGCCACCGCCTGCAACGCCGCCGCGTGCACCACCATCAGGCTCACCCGGTGCGCGACGACGTCGTGCATCTCCCGCGCGATCCGCGTCCGCTCCTCGTTGCGCGCCCACTCGGCGCGCTCCTCCGCCCGCTCCGCGAGCAGCTGGAGCTCCCGCTCCAGGCTGTCCGCCCGCTCCCGCAGGCTCTCCATGAGCCGGCGCCGGGCCCCCACGTACAGGCCGAGCAGCAGCGACGGCGCCGTCAGCCCGATCGCCGTCGTCAACGAAGCGAAGGGCACCACCCAGTCGCCCCACGTCAGATTCCCCCGCGCCACGTCCTGGCGGACCCACACGAACGTCACGATCAGTGTGCCGACGAACGACATCCCCGCCAGCGACGCGATGATCCGGCGCGGCAGCTCCGAGGCGGCCAGGGTGTACAGGCCGACGATGCTCAGCAGGAAGCCCATCTGCGCCGGCAGCACCGCGATCGACACCAGCACCACCGCGATCGGCCACCGGCGGCGCAGCAGCAGCACCGAGCCCGCCAGCGCCCCGAACACCACCCCGACCGGCACCGGCAGCCCCGCGTCCCGCGCGAACCCGACGCCCTCGAACGCGCACTCCACCGCGGACGCGCCGGCCAGCGTCCCGTCCAGCACGGCGCCACGCGCCCTGCTCCACCACCACGGCCCACCCCCCGGCGGCGGGTCCCCGGCGTGCTCTTCCCCCGTCCTGGTCATGCCTCCAGCCTACGGGCGCACCCCCACCCATTTCCGTCGACTTTCCCGGACCGTCCCGAGCAGCGCGGACTTGTATCGTCGCGTCGAAGGCTGCTGGTACGGCATAGTAGGAGCCGTCCGATCGGACGATCTACTGAATCGGACATCCAGCCCATCCCGGGTCGTCTAAGGGCAAGACGTCAGATTTTGGTTCTGATCATGGGGGTTCGAGTCCTCCCCCGGGAGCACATCTTCGGTTCGGGCCCCACCTGGCAGCGTCCACGGTCGGGGCCCGCTCTCATGTCCGCCGGGAAACGCCCCGGTATCCTGCGGATGTCACCCCTCCCCCATCACAGCCGAAGGGCATCCCGTGAGCGCCATTCGCCCGGCAGCCGTCGTCGTTCTCGCAGCGGGTGAGGGCACCCGTATGAAGTCGGCCACACCCAAGGTCCTGCACGAGCTCTGCGGACGCAGTCTCGTCGGGCATGTGCTGGCCGCCTCCCGCGAGTTGGACCCCGAGCATCTCGTCGTCGTGGTCGGTCACGCGCGTGAGCAGGTCACCGCACATCTCGGTGAGATCGACCCCGCCGTGCGCACCGCCGTGCAGGCGCAGCAGAACGGCACGGGGCACGCGGTGCGGATGGCCCTGGAGGAGCTGGGCGGCCCGGTCGAGGGCACGGTCGTGGTCGTCTGCGGCGACACGCCGCTGCTGACCGGCGGCACGCTGTCGGCGCTGGCGGCGACGCACGCGGCGGACGGCAACGCGGTGACCGTGCTGACGGCGGAGGTTCCGGACGCGACGGGCTACGGCCGGATCGTGCGGGACGGCGCCTCGGGCGCGGTGACGGCGATCGTGGAGCACAAGGACGCGTCGGAGTCGCAGCGGGCGATCCGGGAGATCAATTCCGGGGTGTTCGCGTTCGACGGTCAGCTCCTCGCGGACGCGCTGGGCAAGGTGCGCACGGACAACAGCCAGGGCGAGGAGTACCTGACGGACGTCCTCGGCATCCTGCGGGAGGCCGGGCACCGGGTGGGCGCGTCGGTGGCGTCGGACCACCGGGAGATCGCGGGCATCAACAACCGGGTGCAGCTGGCCGAGGCGCGCCGGATCCTGAACGACCGGCTGCTGACGGCGGCGATGCTGTCCGGCGTCACGGTGGTGGACCCGGCGTCGACGTGGATCGACGTGTCGGTGACGTTCGAGCAGGACGCGGTCGTGCTGCCGGGTACGCAGCTGCTGGGCGCCACGCATCTGGGAGAGGGCGCCGAGGTCGGGCCCAACTGCCGGCTGCGGGACACGCGCGTGGGCGCGGGGTCCCGGGTGGACAACACGGTGGCGGACGGCGCCGTGGTGGGTGCCGGGGCGTCGGTGGGTCCGTTCGCGTATTTGCGTCCGGGTACCCGGCTGGGCGCCAAGGGCAAGATCGGCACGTACGTGGAGACCAAGAACGCGTCGATCGGTGAGGGGACGAAGGTCCCGCATCTGTCGTACGTGGGGGACGCGACGATCGGCGAGTACACGAACATCGGCGCGGCCAGCGTGTTCGTGAACTACGACGGCCAGGACAAGCACCACACGACGGTGGGGTCCCACTGCCGTACGGGTTCGGACAACATGTTTGTGGCTCCTGTCACGATCGGGGACGGTGCGTACACCGCCGCCGGGTCCGTGATCACGAAGGATGTGCCGCCCGGTTCGCTGGCCGTGGCCCGTGGCCAGCAGCGGAATATCGAGGGTTGGGTGGCCCGCAAGCGTCCGGGGAGCGCGGCGGCGCGGGCGGCCGAGGAGGCGTCCCGGCAGGGCGGAAGCGAAGACTGACCGGAAACGGGTGCGTCGGACACGGCGTACCGTGATAGGTGCACACCCAGCTGAGACACCTCTGAGGAGACAGTGCTGTGACCGGGATCAAGACGACCGGCGAGAAGAAGATGATGTTCTTCTCCGGCCGCGCCCACCCCGAGCTTGCCGAGGAGGTCGCCCAGCAGTTGGGTGTCGGGGTCGTCCCGACGAAGGCCTTCGACTTCGCGAACGGCGAGATCTATGTGCGGTATCAGGAGTCTGCGCGGGGTGCGGACTGTTTCCTGATCCAGAGCCACACGGCGCCGATCAACAAATGGATCATGGAGCAGTTGATCATGATCGACGCGTTGAAGCGTGCGTCGGCCCGCTCGATCACGGTGATCGTGCCGTTCTACGGCTACGCCCGCCAGGACAAGAAGCACCGTGGCCGTGAGCCCATCTCGGCCCGTCTGATCGCGGACCTGATGAAGACGGCCGGCGCGGACCGCATCCTGACCGTGGATCTGCACACCGACCAGATCCAGGGCTTCTTCGACGGGCCGGTGGACCACCTGTTCGCGCTGCCGCTGCTGGCGGACTACGTCGGCCGCAAGGTCGACAAGGACAAGCTGACGGTCGTCTCGCCGGACGCGGGCCGGGTCCGGGTCGCGGACCGCTGGTGCGACCGGCTGGGCGCGCCGCTGGCCATCGTCCACAAGCGGCGTGACAAGGACGTGGCGAACCAGGTGACCGTCCACGAGGTCGTGGGTGAGGTCAAGGGCCGCGTCTGCGTCCTGGTCGACGACATGATCGACACCGGTGGCACGATCTGCGCCGCGGCGGACGCGCTGTTCGCGCACGGGGCGGAGGACGTCATCGTGACGGCGACGCACGGTGTGCTGTCGGGTCCGGCGGCGGACCGCCTGAAGAACTCGCGGGTGAGCGAGTTCGTGTTCACGAACACGCTGCCGACCCCGGGTGAACTGGCGGCGGATCTGGACAAGCTGACGGTGCTCTCGATCGCGCCGACGATCGCCAGTGCGGCGCGCGAGGTGTTCGAGGACGGTTCGGTGACGAGCCTGTTCGACGAGCAGTAGGCGAGCGCCGAAGATCGTTTTGGGAACGGCCTCCCTCCCCGAGTAGACTGCTGCAGTTGCTCGGCGAGGGAGGCCGTTTCCCGTTGTGGAGGCGGTTGTCCGTTATCGACGCGCTCTTCGTAGCAGGCCGTTCGTGGCCGGGTGACCCCGTCCGTTCTACTTCTACGAGGAGTGATCGCCATGTCCGAGGTGAAGATCGCCGCCGAGACCCGTACCGAGTTCGGTAAGGGTGCCGCCCGCCGTATCCGTCGTGACAACAAGGTCCCCGGTGTGCTGTACGGCCACGGTTCCGACCCGCTGCACCTGACGCTTCCGGGCCACGAGCTGCTGCTCGCCCTGCGTACGCCGAACGTCCTGATCGCGCTGGACATCGACGGCAAGACCAACGAGCTGGCCATCCCGAAGGCCGTGCAGCGCGACCCGCTGAAGGGCTTCCTGGAGCACGTCGACCTGCAGCTGGTCAAGCGCGGCGAGACCGTCACGGTCGAGATCCCCGTGCACGCCGAGGGCGAGCTGGCCCCGGGCGGCAACCTGCTCGAGCACGTGCTGAACGCCCTTCCGGTCGAGGCCGAGGCCACGCACATCCCCGAGTCGGTCACCGTGTCGGTGGAGGGCCTCGCGGCCGGCGCCTCGATCCTCGCCAAGGACATCGAGCTGCCCAAGGGCACCAAGCTGGCCGTCGAGGACGACACCGTCGTGCTGCAGGTCCTGGCCGCGCAGGCCGAGGAGGCCGCCGAGGGCGCCGAGGCCGAGGGCGAGGACGTCGCCGAGGCCTGATCCTCGAGTCGTGGCGGGAGCCGTTCCGGTTCCGCCGTCGTGTTCGCCGGCCGCCGTCCCTCCGGGGGCGGCGGCCGGCGCGTATCAATGGAGACGTGGACGTGACGACCGATCCGAGTGCGCCGTGGCTGATCGCCGGTCTCGGTAATCCGGGGCCCGAGTACGCCAGGAACCGGCACAACGTGGGGTTCATGGTGGTGGATCTGCTGGCGGAGCGGATCGGGGGCAAGTTCAAGCGGGCCGGGAAGGCGCAGGCGCAGGTCGTCGAGGGGCGCATCGGCCCGCCCGGTCCGGCGAACCGGCGGGTGGTGCTGGTGAAGCCGATGTCGTACATGAACCTGTCGGGCGGCCCGGTGAACGCGCTGCGCGACTTCTACAAGGTGCCGCTGGGCAACATCGTCGCCGTGCACGACGAACTGGACATCGACTACGGCACGCTGCGGCTGAAGCTCGGCGGCGGGGACAACGGGCACAACGGCCTGAAGTCGATGACAAAAGCCATGGGTTCCGACTATCACCGGGTGCGGTTCGGCGTGGGGCGTCCGCCGGGCCGGATGCCGGTGGCGGACTTCGTGCTGAAGGACTTCTCGGCGGCGGAGCGCAAGGAGCTGGACTACTTCGTGGACCGGGCGGCGGACGCGGTGGAGTGTCTGGTGATCGAGGGCCTGGAGCGGGCGCAAAGCACGTACAACTCCTGACTTGTCCGCCGGCGCGGTCGGCGTCGAGTTGACCGGCCGTAGGGGCATGGCCAAGGATCGCGGCCATGCCTTCCGCCGTTGTCTCCAGTCAGGGCGCCGTCTCCGCGCTGCGGTTCGGCCGGGTCGCGGCGATGGGGACGGTCGTGCTGCTCATCCTGGTCGCGGGTGTGTGGGGGTCGTGGGGCAGCGCCCAGCACGTGATGCTCACCAAGGGCCGTGAGCACGGCACGATCGAGGTCGCCCGCTGCACCGGCGACTCGTGCACGGGCCCGTACACACCGGTCTCCGTGGGATCCCGCGAGCGCGACTCGGTGAGGATCGAGAACAACGTCGCGGTACACAAGGGCGAGACATACGCCGTGGTGGTGAAGCCGGGCACGGACGAGGTGGTCCGCTCGGGCCCCGCGGGCGTCCTCTACGCCTGGGTCCCCCTGGGCGGCGCCTTCCTGCTCGCCTCGGTGGTGGCGGCAGGCGGCCTGCGCAGCGCCCGCCTCTCCTGGCTGCTGGCAGGCACGGGCCTGGCCCTGCTGACGGGCGCTTTCGTCATGGTGTGAGCGGGCTGCCCGTTCTCCATGTCTGTGGAGGTCCGGAGTGTGGCCGCTTCGTGATTGACCTTCGTTCAGCGACGGCTGGAAGCTGAGCCGCCCCCTCCACATCGTCCCGTTCCCACTCGCAGATGGACTGCTGCCCCATGCGTACCCTCTTTCGCGCCGGCGCCCTGTCCGCCGTCGCCGCCTCCGCCGTGCTGTGCCTCCCGGCGGCCGCCCACGCCACCGCTCCCGGCGACAACGGCACCGTGAAGATCCATGACTCCGCCACCGGCGAGGAGTTGCGCCGCAACGAACCGCACGTGTGCACGTTCTACCTGGACGCCTTCGGGTTCGACCGCGCCCAGCAGGTCGACTGGCACATCGAGGCCTGGGCGCCGACGGCCGGCGTCAAGGGCGAGACCGTGCGGTCCGGCGCGCTCACGCTGGACGGCGAGGGCCACGGCCGTACGGCGGATCTGACGCTGCCCGACGGGCACTACAAGCTGTTCTGGAACTTCGCGGGCGAGAAGGGGTCCGCGAAGCACAAGGTGTTCTGGACGGACTGCGGGGAGGACGCGACGGCACCCGCCCTGTCCGCGTCCGCCTCCGCCTCCGAGGCTCCGGCTGAGACGCCGGCCGCCGAGGCGGCGCCGTCGTCGTCCCCGTCCCCGCAGGGCGGCGAGGGCGATCTCGCCGAGACCGGCAACGAGGCCCCGGTGGGCCTGCTGTCCGCGGCCGCCGCGGCGCTGCTGGGCGCGGGCGGCTATCTGGTGCTGCGGCGCCGCAGGGCCTGACCCGGATCGCCGCACTGAAAGACGGTGCCCCCGTGCTCGCGCGAGCACGGGGGCACCGTCTTTCGTACGGGGTCAGCCGGTGTTGCGGAGGCCGGCCGCCACGCCGTTGACCGTGAGGAGCAGGGCGCGGGCGAGCAGCGGGTCGGGGTCGGTGCCGCTGGCCGCGGCCTCGCGCTGGCGCTTGAGCAGGGCGACCTGGAGGTAGGAGATCGGGTCCAGGTAGGCGTCACGGATGGCGAACGTCTGCTTGAGGACGGGCTGGGCGTCGAGGAGTTCGCTCTCGCCGGTGACGCGCAGCACCTCGGCGACGGTCAGCTCGTGCTCGGCCTTGATGGCGTCGAAGACGTGCTTGAGCTCGTCGGGGACGAGGGTGTCGACGTAGTGCTGGGCGATACGCAGGTCGGTCTTCGCGAGGGTCATCTCGACGTTGGAGATGAAGTTGCGGAAGAAGTGCCACTGCTCGTGCATCTCGTCGAGCACGGTGTCGAGGCCGGCCTCGCGCAGCGCCTTCAGGCCGCTGCCGACGCCGTACCAGCCGGGGACGATCTGCCGGGACTGGGTCCAGCCGAACACCCAGGGGATGGCGCGCAGCCCGTCGAGGGAGACGCCCGAGCCGGGGCGGCGGGAGGGCCGCGAGCCGAGGTGCAGGTCGGCGAGCTGGTCGACGGGGGTGGAGGCGACGAAGTACGTCGGCAGGTCGGGATCCTCGACGAGCTTGCGGTACGCGGTGTGGGCGGCGTCGGAGACGACGTCCATCGCGGCGTCCCAGCGGGCGAGCGCCTCGGTGGACTGGCGCGGCGCGGTGTGCAGCGCGGAGGCCTGGAGGGTGGCGGCGACGGTCAGTTCCAGGTTCTCCCGGGCCAGCGAGGGGACCAGGTACTTGTCGGAGATGACCTCGCCCTGTTCGGTGACCTTGATGGCGCCTTCGAGGGTGCCCCAGGGCTGGGCGAGGATCGCGTCGTGGGAGGGGCCGCCGCCGCGGCCGACGGTGCCGCCGCGGCCGTGGAAGAGGCGCAGCCGTACGCCGTAGCGGTGGGCGACGTCGCGCAGCCGGCGCTGGGCGCGGTGGATCTCCCACTGGCTGGTGGTGATGCCGCCGAACTTGGAGGAGTCCGAGTAGCCGAGCATGACCTCCTGGACGTCGCCCCGCAGCGCGACGAGGCGCCGGTAGGACGGGTCGGACAGCATGTCCTCGAGGATGGTGTCGGCGGCCTTGAGCTCGTCGGTGGTCTCGAGCAGCGGCACGATGCCGATCTTCGCCCATCCGGCGTGCAGGTCGATCAGGCCGGCCTCGCGGGCGAGGACGGTCGCGGCGAAGACGTCGTCGGCGCCCTGGCACATCGAGATGATGTACGACTCGATCACCTCGGGTCCGAAGACCTCCAGGGCCCGCTTGACGGTCTGGAAGACACCGAGGGTCTTCTCGCCGGCGGCGTCGACGGGCGCCGGGCTCGGGGCGAGCGGCCGGCGGGAGCGAAGCTCCTTCGCGAGGAGCTTGGCCCGGTAGTCGCGCGGCATGTCGGCGTACCGCCAGGACTCCTCGCCGAGCCGGTCGAACAGCTGGCCGAGGGCGTGGTGGTGGGCGTCGGCGTGCTCGCGGACGTCCATGGTGGCGAGCTGCAGGCCGAAGGCGGCGAGGGTGCGGATGGTGCGGTCCAGGCGCCCGTCGGCGAAGAGGCCGCCGCGGTGCTCGCGCAGGGAGCTCTGGATCAGGGTGAGGTCGGCGAGCAGTTCGCCGGTGCCGAGGTAGTCGCGGCCGGGCTCGTGCGGGGTGTTGCGGGCCAGCCGGGTCTTGGTGTTCTCCAGCTTCTGGCGGATGCAGGTGGCCTTGAGCCGGTAGGGCTCCTCGGCGTTGAGCCGCTTGTAGCGGGGGCTGATCTCGGGCAGGGCGTCGAGGTCGGCCTGGAGGGAGGCGAGGAGTTCGTCCGTGGCCCCGGTGTAGCGGATGGAGTTCGACAGGAAGCCGCGCAGCTCGTCGATCATCTCCAGGGCGTCGTTGATGCCGTGCTCGTGCTGGAGGATCAGGATGTCCCAGGTCACCTGGGGGGTGACGTTGGGGTTGCCGTCGCGGTCGCCGCCGATCCAGGTGCCGAAGGTGAGGGGGCGGGTGTCGTCGGGGAGCTTGTGCCCGACGCGCTCCAGTTCGGCGGTGAGGTCCTCGAGGACGTCGCCGACGGCGCCGGCGTGCAGTTCGTCGAGGTAGTAGATGGCGTTGCGGGCCTCGTCGGCGGGCTCGGGGCGGACGACGCGCAGTTCGTCGGTCTGCCAGACGAGGTCGATGTTCTCGGCCAGTCGGGTGTCGTTGCGGCGACGGTCGCCTTCGAGGACCGGGGTCTCCAGGAGCGCGGCGATGCGCCGGAGCTTGTTGAGCACGGACCGGCGGGCGGCCTCGGTGGGGTGCGCGGTGAAGACGGGGCGCACGTTGAGGTGCTGGATCGTCTGCCGCAGGTGCTCGGGGTCGGCGTCCTTGAGGCGGTCGGCGGTGCGGGCGAGCAGGCCGCCCTCGGCGGCGCGCCGGGCGCGCAGCTCACGGCCGCGGTGCACCTGCTCGGTGACGTTGGCCAGGTGGAAGTAGGTGGAGAAGGCGCGGACCAGCTTGGCCGCGGTGTCGAGTTCCGTGCCACGCAGCAGCTCCGCTGCGGCCTCGCCGTCCTCCCGGGTGAGGCGGCGGACCTTCTCGACGAGCTCCAGCAGCTCGGGGCCCTCCTGGCGGACGAGTGTCTCGCCGAGGAGGTCACCCAGCCGGCGGATGTCGGCTCGCAGCTCGGTGCTGGTGGTCGCCTGGGGCACAGTCTGGTCGTCGGCACTGCTCACAGGTGCGGCTCCTTGCAGTGTTGAAGCTCGTCCGGGAGGGGAACCCGTCGCCTGGGCCGTACGGCGGGACCACCGCTTACGGCTCCTGACATCCGGGAAGAAATCAGAGCGGACCGCGCTGTCCGACCGAGACAAGGATAGGTGTCCATGGGGACGCGCTGTCTCACGGGCTCTTGCCGCAGGGCGGCGCACTGCCATACTTACGTCGCCGTAGGTTACGGAACCGTAGGCACCGCGCACGCGGAGCCCTCCCGACCGTGACACGGCATCTGTCACAACCCTCGACCCCACAGGGGACGCCCATGACCACGAGCTCCGATGTGATCGAAGACGCCCCGCAGGCGAACGACGACACCCCGACTGCCACCGCCACCCTCGGCGGGGAGAAGAAACGGTCGATCGAGCAGATCGCTCTTCTCCTCTTCATCATCGTGCCGTTCCTCGCGCTCCTCGCGGCGGTACCGCTGGCGTGGGGCTGGGGGGTCAGCTGGCTCGACCTCGGCCTGCTGGTCTTCTTCTACTTCCTCGGCTGCCACGGCATCACGATCGGCTTCCACCGCTACTTCACGCACGGTTCGTTCAAGGCCAAGCGGCCGCTGCGGATCGCGCTGGCCGTCGCCGGGTCGATGGCCGTGGAGGGCCCGGTCGTCCGCTGGGTGGCGGACCACCGCAAGCACCACAAGTTCTCGGACGCCGAGGGCGACCCCCACTCGCCGTGGCGGTTCGGCGAGACCCTGCCGGCCCTGATGAAGGGCCTGTGGTGGGCACACATCGGATGGATGTTCGACGAGGAGCAGACGCCGCAGGAAAAGTACGCGCCGGACCTGATCAAGGACCCCGCGATCCGCGCCGTCTCCCGTCACTTCGTGTCCTTCACGATCCTGTCGCTGGCCCTGCCCGCCGTGATCGGCGGTCTGGTGACGATGTCCTGGTGGGGCGCCTTCACCGGCTTCTTCTGGGGGTCCCTCGTCCGGGTGGCCCTGCTGCACCACGTGACCTGGTCGATCAACTCCATCTGCCACGCCGTGGGCAAGCGCCCCTTCAAGTCGCGTGACCGCTCGGGCAACGTGTGGTGGCTGGCCGTCCTGTCGTGCGGCGAGTCCTGGCACAACCTGCACCACGCCGATCCGACGTCCGCGCGGCACGGTGTGGAGCGCTGGCAGATCGACTCCTCGGCCCGCTTCATCAAGATCTTCGAGAAGTTCGGCTGGGCGTACGACGTGCGCTGGCCGTCACGCTCGCGTATCGATTCCCGCCGTAACACCGGGGAAGAAGGAGCCCGCCGCCGGAAGGAGCCCGCGAAGGCGGCATGATTGACGCCGTGGCGACCGACTCCAGCACCTCCAGCAACGACAAGCCGCGGCGCACGCGCCGCACCCGGATGACCGGTGCGGAGCGACGCCAGCAGTTGCTGGAGATCGGTCGCACCCTGTTCGCCGCGAAGGGGTTCGAGGGCACGTCGGTGGAGGAGATCGCGGCCAAGGCCGGGGTGTCCAAGCCGGTGGTGTACGAGCACTTCGGCGGCAAGGAAGGGCTGTACGCGGTCGTCGTGGACCGGGAGATGCGGCGACTGCTCGACATGGTGACCGGCTCGCTGACCGCGGGGCATCCGCGGGAGCTGTGCGAGCAGGCGGCGTTCGCGCTGCTGGACTACATCGAGGAGTACACGGACGGCTTCCGGATCCTGGTCCGTGACTCGCCCATCCCCCAGTCGACCGGGTCGTTCGCCTCGCTGATCTCCGACATCGCCACCCAGGTGGAGGACATCCTGGGCCGCGAGTTCAAGAGCCGCGGTTTCGACCCGAAGCTGGCCCCGCTGTACGCGCAGGCGCTGGTGGGGATGGTCGCCCTGACCGGGCAGTGGTGGCTGGACGTGCGCCGCCCGAAGAAGGCGGAGGTGGCGGCGCACCTGGTGAACCTGGCCTGGCACGGCCTGGACGGCCTGGAGGCCCGCCCGCATCTGATCGGGCGCCGCAAGAGCTGACGCCGGAAGGCTTGTACGGACGCGGAGGCGGACGCGGACACGGGCGCGCGGGGTGCCCCCACAGCACCCCGCGCGCCCGTGTCGGTCGTGCGGACGGTATGCGTCAGTGCTTGAAGGTGTCCTTGCCCTTCTCCTTCGCCTGACGCGCGTCGCCCTTCATCTGGTCGGCCTTGCCCTCGGCGGTCATCCGCTCGTTGCCGGTCATCCTGCCCATGGCTTCCTTCGCCTTGCCCTTGACCTGTTCCTTCATGGCCCGGGACTTCTCTTCCTTCGCCACGTCTCTCAACTCCCGCAAGGCTCGACTGTCGCTGCCACAGAACGGGTGTCCCGCGGGTCACGGCTCAAACAGCGGGATCGGGCTCCAGGAACTCCAGACGGTTGCCGACGGGGTCGTACGAGTAGAACCTGCGGTGCCCGGGGAGGGCGCCGTCCCACTCCACGGTGGCACCGAGCGCGGCCAGCCTGGCGCCGTACGCGGCGATCCCGGTGACCCGCAGCCCGGGGTGGGCCTTGTACGCAGGCCGGAAGTCCGCCTCGACGCCGAGGTGCAGCTGGACGCCGCCCGTCTGGAACCAGCAGCCGCCGCGGGCCGCGAGCGCGGGGGGCTTGGGGATCTCGGTCATGCCGAGGACGTCCCCGTAGTACGCGCGCAGACGGTCCTCGGAGCCGGGCGGGGCGGCGAGCTGGACGTGGTCGACGGCGCTGATCATCACTGCTCCTTGCGGGCTACGGCGAACAGGCGGCGGAACGGGAACGGCGTGCCGTGCGGGCCGGGCGGGTACGCCTCGCGCAGCGCGGCCCGGTACTCGTCGAGGAAGGCGTCCCGGCGGCCGGGGTCGTCGGCGAGCGCGGTGAGGACGGGGCGCAGGCCGGTGCCCTTCACCCAGTCCAGGACGGGGTCCTCGCCGGTCAGCAGATGCAGATACGTCGTCTCCCATACGTCCGCCGCGCAGTCCAGGGCGGTCAGGCGGGCCAGGTATTCGCTCGGGTCGAGCACGGCGTCGGAGTGGCGCAGGACGTCGGCGACGCCGTGGCGGGCGGCGAGGTCGCGCATCAGGCGGTGGCTCGGGGCGTCGAAGTTGCCGGGGATCTGGAAGGCGAAGGTGCCGCCGGGGCGCAGACCGGCCACCCAGGAGCCGAAGCGGTCGGCGTGGCCCGGCACCCACTGCAGGGTGGCGTTGCTGACGATCAGGTCGTAGGGCTCCTCGGGCGTCCACATGGCGACGTCGGCGTGGGCGAAGTCCAGGCGGCCGCCGCCCGCGGTGGGGCCCTCGTGCTCGGTGTGGGCGCGGTCGAGCATCTCGGCGGAGTTGTCGAGGCCGGTGATGTGGGCGGTGGGCCAGCGCTCGGCGAGAAGGGCGGTGACGTTGCCGGGGCCGCAGCCGAGGTCGGCGATGCGGGGCCGGTCGCCGGGGAGCGGGGGGACGCGGGCGAGGAGGTCGGTGAAGGGGCGGGCGCGGTGGTCGGCGTGACGCAGGTACTGCGCCGGGTCCCAGGTCGGGGTGGGGGTGGCTGCTGGTGACATGGCGGGGCCTCCTGTCTTCCGGGCTCCTACCCTGCCTCCAGTTTTATCTTGACGTCAAGAGACTTCACGTCGACACAACCACTACACTGATCGTCATGGAGGACGAGGTCGATCGGCTGGTCGCAGCGTGGCGCCGGGAGCGCCCTGACCTCGACGTGGAGCCACTCGAGGTGCTCAGCCGGGTGAGCAGGCTGGCCCGGCATCTGGACCGTGCGCGGCGGCTGGCGTTTTCCGAGCACAGCCTGGAGCCGTGGGAGTTCGACGTGCTGACCGCGCTGCGGCGGGCGGGGGCGCCGTATCAGCTCTCTCCGGGGCAGTTGCTGACGCAGACGCTGGTCACGTCGGGGACGATGACGAACCGGATCGACCGGCTGGCCAAGAAGGGGCTGGTCGAGCGGCTGCCGGATCCGAGTGACCGGCGTGGGGTGCTGGTGCGGCTGACCGCCGAGGGGCGGGATCGGGCCGACCAGGCCCTGGCGGGGCTGCTTGCGCAGGAGCGGGCGATTCTGGGGGAGCTCTCGGGGGGGCAGCGGGCCGAGCTGGCGGGGTTGCTGCGCAGGCTGACCGCGCCCTTCGACAACATCCCCGGGTAGGTGTGCTGCCCGGGGCTGCGCCGCTGGGGTCCTGCGCGGGTGCCCGGCGCCGCGTCGTTGTGGCCGGGCGCGCAGTTCCCCGCGCCCCTGAGGGTGTTTTCGGCGGACGGCGCTCGCGGGAGCGGGGTGCCGGGGCCGGTTTGATGCGGGCGCCGCGTCGTCGTGGCCGGGCGCGCAGCTCCCCGCGCCCCTGAGGGTGTTGTCGGCGGACGGCGCTTTATCGTCAGGCGCTTGTTGTTGCTTCTGGGAGGATTCTGGTGGGTGGGGTCAGGTCTACTGGGCCTACTCCGGCTCGGCGGGCCAGGGCTACTGCGGCCAGGGTGGAGTGGACGCCCAGTTTGCCCAGGACGTTCTGCATGTGCGTGCGGACCGTGTGCGGGGAGAGGAACAGGCGTTCGGCGACGGCCTTGCGGCCCAGGCCGGCGACCATGCAGCGCAGCACCTCCCGCTCGCGCGGGGTCAGCGACTCCACGAGCCGCTCGCTCTCCGTGCGGTGCTTGCGGGCCGCCGTCAGCTCGCGCAGCACCCCCGTGAGCAGGGCGGGCGGGAGGTGCGTCTCGTCGCGCAGCACCCCGCGGATCACGGTGAGCAGCCGGGACAGCGAGCAGTCCTTGGCGACCCAGCCGGACGCCCCGGCCTGCAGGGCGAGCGCGGCACGGCGCGGGTCGTCCTTCTCGGCGAGGACGACGGTCCGTACGGCGGGCTGCGCGGAGCGGACGCCCGCGACCAGCGAGATGCCGTCGACCAGTCCGTCCTCGCCCACCTCCTGGACGGGCGGGGCGGGCCGTATGCCCGGCATGGCGCCGCCCAGGTCGGCGTCGACGAGCAGCACGTCGAAGCGGCGCCCCTCGGCGGCCGCGCGCTCCAGGCTGCGCAGCGCGGCCGGACCGCTGCCCGCGGCGGAGACCTCGACGTCGGGCTCGGCCGCCAGTGCGGCGGCGAGCGACTCGGCGAAGATGCGATGGTCGTCGACGACCAGGACTCGGATGCGAACCACGAAACCCCCTTCCCCACGCTCCCGAAGAGCAGGGGATACCCCATCGTCATGAGGACGACACCGGGAGACGAACACGGTCGCGGGCGCGACGCCCGGACGCGAAGGGCACGCACGGCCGCCGCCGTGCAGGAACTGCTACCCCCCACGCCGGGCGTCGAACCCGACTGTCTCGCCCCCTGATCAGCACCGGCCCCCACCGGTGCTGCTCATCAGAGTACGGGCGACGGCGATGAGCGGAAGCGGATTTGCAGAACTGGTTCGCCGACGCGTTTATGGTGAGCCGCATGTTTCGTCTGGAGACAGAAGTCGACACTTCCCGGCGGGATCTGCTCCGGCGGAGACTGCGGGACACCAACACCGCGGCCTCCCCGGTGCTGCGCGCGCTGCGCGGAACCCCAGGTGAACGCGAACTTCCGCTCCATGTGTGGGCGTTGGACGACGCGGGCGCCGTGGCCGGTGGTCTGGTCGGCCACACCTGGGCCACCTGGCTGCACGTCACGTATCTGTGGGTGGACGGACGCCACCGCGGTGCCGGGCTCGGTTCGCAATTGCTCGCACAGGCGGAGCGCGTCGCCCGCGACGAGCGGGGCTGTGCTTCCGTGCGCCTGGAGACCTGGGACTTCCAGGCGCCGGAGTTCTACCAGAAGCAGGGGTACGACGTGGTGTGCGTGATCCCCGACTATCCGCCGGGGATCACCGAGTACACGCTCGTGAAACGGCTGCGCTGAGCGCTCAGCTCAGCCGGCGCGCGCCCGCCGCCGGTACGGCCTCGAAGACGCGCGGCGCGGTGAGGCCGGCCGCGGCGAAGGCGTCCTCGACGGCCTTGGTGATCCCCTCGACGTCCCCGGCCTCGGCCAGCACGATCGCGGAGCCGCCGAAGCCGCCGCCGGTCATCCGGGCGCCGAGCGCCCCGGCGGTCAGGGCGGTGTCGACGACCAGGTCGAGTTCGCGGCAGGAGACGCGGAAGTCGTCGCGCAGCGAGGCGTGGCCCTCGGTCAGGACCGGTCCGATGGCCCGGGTCTCGCCGGACTCCAGCAGGCCGACGACCCGTTCGACGCGCTGGTCCTCGGTGACGACGTGCCGGACCAGGCGGCGCACCTCCTCGTCGTCGCCGATCCGGGCGAGGGCCGCGTCGAGTTCGCCGTAGGGGATGTCGCGCAGGGCGTCCACGCCGAGCAGGGCGGCGCCCTTCTCGCAGCCGGCGCGGCGCTTGCCGTACTCGCCCTCGCTGTGGGAGTGCTTGACCTGGGTGTCGACCACGAGCAGGCGCATGCCCTCCGCGGCCAGGTCGAAGGGGATCTGCCGCTGGGAGAGGTCGCGGGTGTCCAGGAAGAGGGCGTGGCCTGCCTCGCAGCAGGCGGACGCCGTCTGGTCCATGATGCCGACGGGGGCGCCGACGTAGACGTTCTCGGCGCGCTGGCACAGACGGGCCAGCTGCCAGCCCTTCAGGCCCAGGTCGTACAGGTCGTTCAGGGCGAGGGCGACGACGACCTCCAGGGCCGCCGACGAGGACAGGCCCGCACCGGCCGGGACGGTGGAGGCGAGGTGGACGTCGGCGCCGCCCACGGCGTGACCCGCGTTGCGCAGCGCCCAGACGACACCGGCGGGGTAGGCGGTCCAGGCGCGGTCCGTCTCGGGGGCGAGGTGGTCGACGCGCAGCTCCACGACACCGCCGCGGACGTCCTCGGAGTGCAGGCGCAGCACACCGTCGTCGCGGCGGCCGACGGCGGCGACCGCGGTGTGCGGCAGCGCGAACGGCATGACGAAGCCGTCGTTGTAGTCGGTGTGCTCGCCGATGAGGTTGACCCGCCCGGGCGCGGCCCACAGTCCCTCCGGCTCGGACCCGTACAGCTCCCGGAACCGCTCCGCGACCGTGGCCGCCGTGTCGACGCTCATCCCCTGATCCTGACCTTCCCTGCCGAACCGGCCGTCATGGCCGGAGAGTTGACCGGCCGCTCAGCCGTAGAACCTAGCCAATACGCTGCGCGAACTCCCACGCGTCCCCGACGATGCCCGCGAGGTCGGTGCGGGACGGGTTCCAGCCGAGCCGCTCGCGGGCGGTGCCGGCGGAGGCGACCAGGACGGCCGGGTCGCCGGCCCGGCGCGGGGCCACCACTTCGGGCACCGGGTGCCCGGTGACCTGACGGACCGTCTCGATGACCTCGCGGACGGAGAAGCCGCTGCCGTTGCCGAGGTTGCAGACGAGGTGCTCGCCCGGCACGGCGGCCTTCAGGGCGAGCAGATGGGCCTCGGCGAGGTCGGCGACATGGATGTAGTCGCGCACGCAGGTGCCGTCCGGCGTCGGGTAGTCGTCGCCGAAGACGGAGATCGACTCGCGCCGGCCCTGGGCGACCTGGAGGACCAGCGGGATCAGATGCGACTCGGGGTCGTGGCGCTCGCCGTGCTCCCCGTAGGCGCCGGCGACGTTGAAGTAGCGCAGGGAGACCGCCGCGAGACCGTGGGCCGCCGCCTCACCGGTGATCATGTGGTCGACGGCCAGCTTGGAGGCGCCGTACGGGTTGGTGGGGAGGGTCGGCGCGGACTCCAGGATCGGCACCTCGGCGGGCTCGCCGTATGTGGCGGCCGTGGAGGAGAAGACGAGGGTGCGCACGCCCGCCTCGCGCATGGCGCCGAGCAGGGCCATGGAGCCGCCGACGTTGTTCTCCCAGTACTTCTCGGGCTTCACGACGGACTCGCCGACCTGGGAGTAGGCGGCGAAGTGCAGCACGGCGTCGAAGGAGGGGTCCAGCCACTTGGCCGCGTCGCGGATGTCGCCCTCGATGAACGCGGCCCCGGCCGGCACGCCCTCACGGAAGCCGGTGGAGAGGTTGTCGAGGACGACGACCTCGTTCCCGGCCTCGATCAGGTGCTGGGCGACCACGCTGCCGACGTAGCCCGCGCCCCCGGTGACCAGAAACTTCCCGCTCATCTAACTCGCTACCTCTCGCAGTCGCTCGGCCGCGCGCTCCGGCGGCACGTCGTTGATGAACACGTTCATGCCGGACTCCGAACCCGCGAGGAACTTCAGCTTGCCGGACGTACGGCGGATGGTGAAAAGCTCGAGATGCAGCGCGAAGTCGTCGCGCACGACACCGTCGGACTCCGCCGACCGGCCGAACGGCGCCTGATGCCAGCCGGAGATGTACGGCGTGGGCGGCTCGCCCTCCCCGAAGATCCGGTCGAAGCGCCTCAACAGTTCCAGATAGACCTGGGGGAACTCCGCGCGCGCCGCCTCGTCGAGGGCGAGCAGGTCGGGCACCCGGCGCTTCGGGTACAGGTGGACCTCGTACGGCCAGTGCGCGGCGTACGGCACGAAGGCCACCCAGTGTTCACTCTCCAGGACGACGCGCTCCCCGGCGAGTTCGCGCTCCAGGACGGCGTCGAAGAGGTTGCCTCCGCCGGTGGCCGCCTTGTGGCGGGCGAGCGAACGCAGCATCAGGGCGGTGCGGGGCGTGGTGAAGGGGTAGGCGTAGATCTGCCCGTGCGGATGCCCCAGGGTGACGCCGATCTCGGCGCCGCGGTTCTCGAAGCAGAACACCTGTTCAACGGCGGGCAGCGAGGACAGCTCCGAGGTGCGGTCGGTCCACGCGTCCAGGACGAGGCGCGCCTGTTCCTCGGTCAGATCGGCGAAGGAGGCGTCGTGGTCGGAGGTGAAGCAGACGACCTCGCAGCGCCCGGAGTCGCCGGCGAGCGAGGGGAAGCGGTTCTCGAAGACGACGACGTCGTAGGAGGAGTCGGGGATCTCGCTGAGCCGGCCGTCGCGGGACGGGCAGAGGGGGCATTCGTCGGCGGGCGGGTGGTAGGTGCGGCCCTGCCGGTGGGAGGCGATGGCGACGCCGTCCCCGAGGAGGTCGTCGTGGCGGATCTCGGACGTGGTGACGGTGGGCTCCAGCGGGCGGCGGTCGACCGCCTGGCGCAGGGTGTCGTCGCGCAGGTCGTAGTAGATGAGCTCCCGACCGTCCGCCAGCCGGGTCGAGGTCTTCTTCACGCGGGACTCCACAGTTGTCCGAACCTTCACCCAACAGAACCAAACATAGGAGAACACAACTCACCAGGGTCGGTCAACATCACGATCAAACAAAAACCGTCACTCGAAGTGTTCAATTACTGAACACGGCGGCGTAGGTTCCGCTCTGGATCGGTTCGCTATACGAAGCGAGTACACATGGAAACCCCCACATATCCCCCCACCTACCTCGCCGCGGAGCTACGGCTCCCCACGAACTGGCTCGACTACACGCTGCTGGGCATCTACTTCGTCGTCGTGCTCGGCATCGGTTTCGCGGCCCGCCGCTCGGTGAAGACGAGCCTCGACTTCTTCCTGTCCGGGCGCTCCCTGCCCGCCTGGGTCACCGGCCTGGCGTTCATCTCCGCCAACCTGGCCGCCACCGAGATCCTCGGCATGGCCGCGAACAGCGCCCAGTACGGCGCCTACACCGTCCACTGGTACTGGATCGGCGCCATCCCGGCCATGGTCTTCCTCGGCCTGGTGATGATGCCCTTCTACTACGGCAGCAAGGTCCGCTCCGTGCCGGAGTTCCTGCTGCTGCGCTTCGACCGGGCGGCCCACCTGCTCAGTTCGATCCTGTTCGCCTTCGCCGCCATCCTCATCGCCGGGGTCAACCTGTACGCCCTCGCGATCGTGGTCGAGGCCCTGCTGGGCTGGCCGCAGTGGGTGGCCATCGTGGTCGCCGGATTCTTCGTGCTGGCCTACATCACCCTGGGCGGTCTGTCCTCGGCGATCTACAACGAGGTCCTGCAGTTCTTCGTGATCCTGGCCGCGCTCATCCCGATCACGGTCCTCTCCCTGAAGAAGGTGGGCGGCTGGGACGGCCTGAGCGACACCCTGACCAAGGCCCACGGCGACGACTTCGTCACCGCCTGGGGCGGCACCGGCATCGGCGACGCCAACCCGCTCGGCGCCAACTGGCTGACGATCGTCCTCGGCCTCGGTTTCGTGCTGTCCTTCGGCTACTGGACGACGAACTTCGCCGAGGTCCAGCGCGCCCTGTCCGCGAAGAACCTCTCCGCGGCCCAGCGCACCCCGCTGATCGCGGCCTTCCCCAAGATCTTCATCGTCTTCCTGGTGATGATCCCCGGTCTGGCCGTCGCCGCCCTGGTCCCCGGCTTCGGCACCGAGGAGTCCGGCTACCAGTACAACGACGCCATCCCCTTCCTCATGGAGGGGCTGCTGCCCAACGGTGTGCTCGGCATCGCGGTCACCGGACTGCTCGCCGCGTTCATGGCCGGCATGGCGGCCAACGTGTCGTCCTTCAACACCGTGTTCACCACGGACATCTGGCAGAAGTACGTGGTCAAGGACCGCGAGGACACCTACTACGTGCGCTTCGGACGGCTCATCACGGCCATCGGCGTCATGGCGTCCATCGGGACGGCGTTCCTGGCCTCGTCGTTCTCGAACATCATGAGCTACCTCCAGACGCTGTTCTCCTTCTTCAACGTGCCGATGTTCGTCGTCTTCATCATCGGCATGTTCTGGAAGCGGGCCTCGATGAAGTCGGGCTTCTGGGGACTGCTCGCCGGCACCACGGCGGCGATGGTCAACTACTTCGTCCTGTACAAGCAGGACGTCATCTCCATCCCCACCGACCAGGGCGCGAACTTCGTCTCCGCCATCGCGGGCTTCGTGGCCGGCGCGGTCGTCATGGTCGCCGTCTCCCTGTTCACCGCGCCCAAGCCGGCGAAGGAGCTGCAGGGCCTGGTCTACGGCACCCGCTCCCCCGGTATGTCGGAGCCGCCCGCCGAGGGCGACGACGCCTGGTACCGCAGGCCCGCCCTGCTGGGCTGGGGCGCCGTGATCCTGGCGGCCGCCTGCTACATCCCGTTCTCGTTCTGACAGGAAGGTCCGACCGACCATGACCGACCGTCCCGAGCACCCCGACCGCCCGCGCCACCACGGCTTCTCCGAGGAGGACGTCCAGCGCGAGGTCACCGAGCTGGAGGAGAAGTCCGAGACGGCCGCCCGGCTCTTCGACATCCGCCGCATCATCGGCGGGCTCTTCGTCGTCTACGGCGTCATCGTCACGATCGTCGGCATCACCGACGACGACGCCGCCATCGACAAGGCCGAGGGCGTCAACATCAACCTGTGGACCGGCCTGGGCATGCTGCTGCTCGGCCTGTTCTTCCTGACCTGGCTGAAGCTGCGGCCCGCCGCGCCGCCGCCCCCGCCGGTCGCGCCGGGCGACGAACCGTCCGAATGACCCCGCCGGGGGCGAGCGGCACCCGCCCTCGCCCCCGGCCCGCTACGGCGGTTCCGGCGGCGCGTGCGGGCGGGGCAGCGGGCCCGCCCGGTCGAGCAGTCCGGTGCGGGCCGCCAGCGCCGCCGCCTCCAGACGCGAGCCGACGCCCAGCTTCATCAGCACCCGCTGGACATGGGTGCGGGCCGTCGACGGGGCGATGCCCATACCGGCCGCGATGAGCCGGGTGTCCTCGCCGTCGGCGACCCGGACCAGCACCTCCACCTCGCGCGGGGTGAGCATCTGGAGCAACCGCTGCCCCTCGTCGTCCGGCTGGGCCGCCGGGTTCAGCAGCTCGCTGAACGCGCCCTGCAGCAACTGCGGTGCCACCGCCGCCTCACCGGCCCGCGCCTTCATGATCGCCCGCTCGACACCCTCGATGCGCTCGTCGTGCCGCACATAACCGGAGGCGCCGGCCGCGAACGCCGCCGCGATCCCGCGGGGGCTCGGCACCGGCCCGAGGACCAGCACCGCCACCTGCGGCCGCTCCCGCTTGATCCGCACCACCGGGTCGAACATCCCCGGCTCCGCCGGTGTCGCCGTCCCCAGCAGACACACCTCGGGCGCCCGCGTGATCACCAGCTCGGCCGCCCCCGCGGCCGGAGCCGCCGCGGCCAGCACCCGATGCCCCCTCAGTTTCAGTGCCGAGGCCAGCGCCTCGGCGAGCAACCGGTGGTCGTCGACCACCATCAGTCGCACTCCCATCGAGCAACCCCCCAGTCCCCCCAATGGATCTCCCGCCATGCCCGGATGCGGTCGTCACGCCGTCCGGGCGCCCCACTATGGATACCCACTGGTCCGCGCGGACAGCGGCCCCCTCCCGGCCGGGCCGCCCTTCATGCCCCCGGAAGCTACACGCTTGTTCGACGTCGCGCTCCCCCTACCGGCGATAAGTGCCCCGGAACGGCGGAATTTCCGGCTTTCCCCGCACGCCCGGCCACACAGGCGGTAAGCCGACGGCCCCGCTCCTGACCAGGAACGGGGCCGTCGAAAGGGGGCGCGCGCGTCAGCCGTTCGCGCCGAACGCGATCAGATGCCACCGCTGCTCGCCCGAACTCCCCAGCGAGCTGGCGAACCTGGACGACATGTACAGCCGGCCCTGCGAGTAGAGGATCTCGGCGTAGTCCGGGGACATCCGCGTCTCGATGTCCCGGACCGGCCGCGCCGCCGGGTTCTCCAGCAGCTTCGTCTCCTTGAAGTCGCCGCCGTCGATGCTGACGATCTGCCCGCCCTTGTCGTACGGGGGCCGCTTGTAGGCGATCACATTGCCGCCGTCCATGCGCAGCGGCGTGATGGTGTAGCGGTCGCCGGCGTCGGCGCGCTGCCCGGTCTGCTTGCCGGTGGCCAGGTCGAAGGCGACGATCTCGTTGGTACGGCCGTACTCGCCGCCGCCGGAGTGCTCCTTGGTCGCCGCGTACAGCCGGTCGTTGCCGACGACGACGCCGGTGCAGGCCTCGATGGTGGTGACGCCGGAGCAGCGGGCCGCGAACTTGTCGGCGGGCAGCGGGATGCGGATGCGCAGCTTGCCCGTCTTGTTGTCGATGGAGAAGGCGTCCGAGATGCCGATGGCGTCGGACTCGCCGACCTCGGCGGCGACCACGAGCGGGTCGGTGGAGATGACGCTGGCGTACTCGACGCCCTCGGCCATCTTGTACTCGGAGATCACCTTCCCGGACTTCGGGTCGACGGTCTGGATGTGCAGCTGCGGCTGGTCGTAGCTGCCGCACTTGCGCACCACGACGAGCTTGGGCCCGCCGCCGTAGCCGAGGTCGTAGCAGTCGTCGTCGGCCTTCGGCGTCCACAGCGAGCGGCCGGTCCTCAGGTCGAAGGCGGCGCCGCCGCTCGTGCCGCCCGCGGCGACGGTGCCGCCGCTGACGGTGAGGTTGTCGAAGCGCAGCTCACGGCTGCCGGTCTTGGCGGTCTTCGTCCACAGCTTCTTGCCGGTGTCGAGGTCGATCGCGGCGACCTGGCTGCACCCGTGGGACGGCTTGTCCTTGGTGGGCTTCGCGGGCTGGAACGCGATCGCCGTGAGGTGCCCGTCGGTGATGTGCCGGCTGGCCTGGCAGACCGGTCCGGGCAGCGGGATCGTCCACAGCTCGGTGCCCTTGGCGGGGTCGTAGCCGACGATCTCGGACACGCCGCTCTTGACGTACGCCTTCTCGGTCAGCCACGAGCCGGCGACGACGACGCTGGTGTCCTCGTCGACCTTGGGCGACGGGACCTTGAACAGGACGTCGGAGTTGGTCTCGGCGGGCACCTTCTCGGTGCCGTCGGGGGTGTCCCCGCCGCCGCCCCGACCGTCGTCGCCTCCGCCGCCGGTGCCGCCGCTGGAGCTGGCGGTCTCGTCCTTGCCGCCGTCGTCACCGGGCTTGAACAGGAACACACCGCCGACGACCAGGGCGATCACGACGACGACCGCGGCCACGATGACCGCGATCCGCCCGCCGTTGGCGCCGCCGCCGGCCGTCGTGACGGGCTGCGTCGCGTAGGGCTGCTGCTGCGGATAGCCGTAACCGGGCTGCTGGCCGTACGGGTTGGGCGTCGGGTACGGCTGGGGCTGCTGCGTGTACGGGTTGGGCTGCTGGCCCGGGTAGCCGTACGGCGGCGTCGGCTGCTGGGGCTGCTGCGGTGCCTGCGGGTAGCCGTAGCCAGGCTGCTGCTGCGGCGGACCGGCCGGCGGGGTCGGCGGCTGCGGCGGCTGCTGCTGGCCGTGCTGGGGCTGGCCCGGCTGCTGGGGCGGCTGGCCCTGGGGCGGGCCGAAGCCGCCCGGGGGCTGGTTGGGCGGCGGGGGCGGCGGCTGGGTCATGGCGAGGGCACCTCGGGGAGGGGGACGGGAGCGCGGCGGGACACGGCGGAGGCGCGGGTGCCGGGCACCCGCGCCCAACTCACTTGCCGTAGGCGAGGATCAGCTTCTCCTTGGCGTCGTCCCGGCCGCTGAGGCGGGTGCTCGACAGGTAGAAGCGGCCGTCGACCCAGTCGTACGCCTTGGAGAAGAAGCCGTTCTCGATCCGCGCGGCGCCCGCCGGGTTCTGCAGGAGCTTCTCCGGGTCGTGGTCGCCGCCGGAGAGCGGGATCGCGACGACCTGGCCGCCCGCGTCGTACGACGGCGTCACGTACGCGACGAGCTTGCCGTCCTCGACCTTGACCGGGAGCATCGTCTCCTCGGCCGGGGACTTGGCGCGCCACTTCTCCTTGCCGCTGTCCAGGCTGATCGCGACGATCTCGTTGGCGGCGGCGATGGCCTTGGTCGGCATGTAGAGCGTGTCGTCGTCGGCGACCACACCGCCGCAGCCCTGCAGGGCGCGCTCGAGGATGGCCCAGCCGCACTCGGCGCCGATCTCCAGGTCGACGGAGACCTGCGAACGGCGCTTGCCGCTCGCGGAGTCGAACGTGGAGATGTTCCACGTCTTCTTGTCCTTGTTGGTGCTGTAGACGACCAGCGGGTCGACGGAGAAGACGCGGGCGACCCGCCATCCGCCGTCGATCTTGCGCGTCCACTTGGCCTTGCCCGTCGCCGGGTCGAGGACCTGGATCTCGTCGTGCTCGCCGGAGCCGCCGGCGTCGCAGGACGCCACGCCGATCAGCTTCTCGCCGCCCGCGAAGGCGTCGGGGAAGCACTTGTCGCCGTAACGCTGCTTGTCCCACATCTTCTTGCCGGTGCCGACGTCGTAGGCGGTGCCGGACTGCGAGCGGCCCACCATCAGCGTCTTGCCGGTGATGGACATCTCGACCTTGAGCGTGGTGTCGAACAGGCCGCCCTCGGCGACCGTGCCCTTCCAGCCCTTCGCACCGGAGTTCAGGTCGATCTGCTGGAGCTGGTTGCACTTGGCGCGGTCGCTGCTGCCGCTCATGTAGGCCACGACGACCTTGTCGTCGGACGACTTCTGCGCGGTGACCGAGCAGATCTTCTCCGGGAAGGAGATCGGGTCCCAGGCGGCCTTGCCGTCGGCGACGCGGTAGCCGAAGACCTGCTTGTAGGCCGCCTTCACGGCGGTCGTGTCGGTGATCCACATGCCGGGGGCGTCGGCGCCCGAGCCGGGGGCGTCGGGGGCGGCCTGGTACCAGAGCACCTTGGCCTCGCCGGCCTGCCGGCCGCCGTTGAGGTTGTCGGGGTCGGCGCCGCCCGCGCTGCCGCCGTCATCGCCGCCGTCGTCACCGCTCGGGGACGCGGAGCCCTTGGGGTCGTCGGTCTTCTGCGCGACCGGCTTCTTCGGGCCGTCGTCGCCGCTGGTCACCGCCCACACGGTGCCGCCGATCACCGCGAGCGCGGCGACGGCCGCGACGACGGCGAGGGCGGGCTTGCCCTTGAACGGGTTGCGGGAGCCGCCGGGCGGGGTGCCGGGCGCGCCCGGGAACTGCGGCTGGCCGGGCTGGCCGTAGCCCTGCGGCGGCTGGCCGTAGGGGCCGGGCTGCTGCGGGTAGCCGTACGGGCCCGGCTGCTGGGGCGGCTGGCCGTACGGGCCGCTCGCGTAGGGGCCGGGCTGCTGCTGCTGCGGCTGCGGAGGCTGCTGCGGGTAGCCGTACCCGGGCTGGGGCGGGCCGGCCGGCGGCTGCGGCGGGGTCTGCGGCGGCGGAGGCGTCTGGGGGGCGCCCTGCGGCGGGGGCGGGGTCTGCGGGGCACCGTCGGGCTGCGGCTGCTGCGGGGCACCGAAGCCGCCCTGCCGCGGATCCTGCGGTGCGCCGAAACCGCCCTGCGGCGGCTGGTTGGGCGGCTGGCTCATGAGTGGTCCCCCTCGGTGGGCCGGTGCGGTGCCGCGTCCTGTGCCGTCGCGATCTCGCCACACCGGCGTTTCTCAGACTGTCCTCAGCGGCCCTTTCTATCACCCGCCACCGACGGCGCACCGGTCCCCGCCCACCCCTGTACCCAAGGGAGGACCGGCCTGTGATGCCCCCGTTATGACCCTTCACGGGCTCTTCACGTGCGGGAGCCGACGGCTACGCGTCCTCGGCGAGTTCGAGCCAGCGCAGTTCCAGCTCGTCCCGCTGGGTGGCCAGATCGCGCAGTTCCGCGTCGAGTTCGGCCACCTTCGCGAAGTCCGTGGCGTTCTCGGCGATCTGCGCGTGCAGCTCGGTCTCGCGCTCGGACAGCTTGTCGAGCTGTCGCTCGATGCGCTGCAACTCCTTCTTGGCGGCCCGCTGATCGGCGGCGCTGCGCTCCGGTACGGCCTTCTCCACGGCCGGGACGGACGCGGCGGCGGCCGCCTGCGCCTCCATACGGTGGCGGCGCTCCAGGTACTCGTCGATGCCGCGCGGCAGCATCCGCAGGGTGGAGTCGCCGAGCAGGGCGAACACCCGGTCGGTGGTGCGTTCGACGAAGAACCGGTCGTGGGAGATGACGATCATCGAGCCGGGCCAGCCGTCGAGGAGGTCCTCCAGCTGGGTCAGGGTCTCGATGTCGAGGTCGTTGGTGGGCTCGTCGAGGAACAGGACGTTGGGCTCGTCCATCAGCAGACGCAGCAGCTGCAGCCGGCGGCGCTCACCGCCGGAGAGGTCCCCGACCGGCGTCCACTGCTTCTCCTTGCTGAAGCCGAACGTCTCGCAGAGCTGACCGGCCGTCATCTCGCGGCCCTTGCCGAGGTCGACGCGCTCACGGACCTGCTGCACGGCCTGCAACACCCGCCACTCGGGGTCGAGTTCGGCGACCTCCTGCGACAGATAGGCCAGCTTGACCGTCTTGCCGACGCGGATCCGCCCGGCCGCGGGCTGGGTCTCGCCCTCGCTGTAGGCGGCCTCGGCGAGCGCCCGCAGCAGGGAGGTCTTGCCGGCGCCGTTGACGCCGACCAGGCCGATGCGGTCGCCGGGGCCGAGCTGCCAGGTCACATGCTTCAGCAGCACCTTGGGCCCGGCCTGGACGGTCACGTCCTCAAGGTCGAAGACCGTCTTGCCGAGCCGGGAGGAGGCGAACTTCATCAGCTCGCTGCTGTCGCGCGGCGGCGGCACGTCCGCGATCAGCTCGTTGGCCGCCTCGACGCGGAAGCGGGGCTTGGACGTACGGGCGGGGGCGCCGCGGCGCAGCCAGGCGAGCTCCTTGCGGACCAGGTTCTGCCGCTTGACCTCCTCGGTCGCGGCGATGCGCTCCCGCTCGGCGCGCGCGAAGACGTAGTCGGAGTAGCCGCCCTCGTACTCGTGGACGACACCGCGCTGCACGTCCCACATGCGGGTGCAGACCTGGTCGAGGAACCACCGGTCGTGGGTGACGCAGACGAGCGCGGAGCGGCGGTTGCGCAGGTGCTCGGCGAGCCAGGCGATGCCCTCGACGTCGAGGTGGTTGGTGGGCTCGTCGAGGACGATCAGGTCCTGCTCCTCGATGAGCAGCTTGGCCAGCGCGATCCGGCGCCGCTCGCCGCCGGACAGCGGACCGATGACGGTGTCGAGCCCCTGCGGGAAGCCGGGCAGGTCGAGCCCGCCGAACAGGCCCGTCAGCACATCCCGGATCTTGGCGTTGCCGGCCCACTCGTGGTCGGCGAGGTCGCCGATCACCTCGTGGCGGACGGTCGCCTCGGGGTCGAGGGAGTCGTGCTGGGTGAGGACGCCGAGCCGCAGCCCGCCGGAGTGGGTGACCCGGCCGGTGTCGGGTTCCTCCAGCCTGGCCAGCATCCGGATCATGGTCGTCTTGCCGTCGCCGTTGCGGCCGACGACACCGATGCGGTCCCCCTCGGAGACGCCGAGCGAAATCCCGTCCAGCAGCGCACGGGTGCCGTACACCTTGCTGACGTTCTCGACATTGACCAGATTGACGGCCATTTTGCTCCTGCCCGGTGGATCGATCAGCTTTCCAGCCTAGGCCCTGCCGGGGGACGGCCGTGACGCGAGGAGATGGTCACCCTTTGTGATGACGTGATCGGAATGGGGCGACTACCGTGGAGGACAGGCCGCAGGATCCCGTCCATGGGAGGACTCATGACCGCCGAGCCCGCAGAGCACCGCCGCTGGCCGGTGCCGCCTCCGGACGGCTGGACCGTGGACGACCTGTTCACCCTGCCTGATCTCCCGCCGCACACAGAGCTGATCGACGGGAGCCTGATCTTCGTGAGTCCGCAGCGCCGCTTCCACTTCCTGGTGATCGACCTGCTGGTCCAGGGACTGCGCGCCTGCCTGGGCCCGCAGTTCAGTGTCGAGCGCGAGATGACGGTGGTCCTCGACCGGCGGAACGGCCCCGAACCGGATGTCAGCGTGGTGCGGGCCGATGCGGTGACCGGGCTGGACCAGACGTGCTTCCACGCCAAGGACGTGCTTCTCGCCGTGGAGGTCGTCTCCCCCGACTCGGAAGCCCGCGACCGCATGTACAAGCCGCACAAGTACGCCGTCGCCGGGATTCCGAACTTCTGGCGCGTCGAGCAGGACGGCCTCACCGGCCGGCCCGTGGTGCATGTCTACGAACTCGACCTCGCGACGATGTCGTACGTGCACCTGGGCCGGCAGAGCGACCGGGTCAAGGTGGACAAGCCGGCTCCCGTCGACATCGATCTGACCACGGTCGGCCCGCGCCCCTGACGCCTCAGAGAGCCGTCACCCCCGGCACCGGCCCCACCGCTGTGCGCACCGTGCGGCAGGCGGGTGCGGATGCCAGGGCCTCGGCGACCTTCTGGGCGCCGGCCGCGTCGCGGACGAGGAACGCCGTGGTGGGGCCCGAGCCGGAGACGAGCGCGGTGAGCGCCCCGGCCGCGCGCCCGGCGTCCAGGGTGTCCGCCAGCTCCGGGAAGAGGGAGAGCGCGGCGGGCTGGAGGTCGTTGGAGACGGCGGCGGCGAGCGCGTCCGGGTCACCCTTCGCGAGGGCGGCGAGCAGCGGCTCGGAGGCGATGGGCTCGGGGACGCGGGTGCCCTCGGCGAGCCGGTCGAACTCGCGGAAGACGGCGGGCGTCGACAGCCCACGCGTGGCCATCGCGAACACCCAGTGGAAGGTGCCGCCGACGTCGAGGGGGCGCAGCTTCTCCCCGCGCCCGGTGCCGAGGGCCGCCCCGCCGACCAGGCTGAACGGCACGTCGCTGCCCAGCTCGGCGCAGATGTCGAGGAGTTCCTCGCGGGTGGCGCCGGTCCCCCACAGGGTGTCGCAGGCGAGCAGGGCCCCCGCGCCGTCCGCGCTGCCGCCCGCCATGCCGCCCGCGACGGGGATGTCCTTGGCGATGTGCAGATGGACGTCGGGCGTGCGGCCGTACCGCTCGGCGAGGGCGATGGCGGCGCGGGCGGCGAGGTTGGTGCGGTCCAGCGGGACCTGCGCGGCGTCGGGGCCGTCACAGGTGACGCGCAGCCCGTCCGGCGACGGGATGGCGGTCACCTCGTCGTAGAGGCCGACGGCGAGGAAGACGTTGGCCAGGTCGTGGAAGCCGTCGGGGCGGGCGGCGCCCACCGCGAGCTGGACGTTGACCTTGGCGGGGACGCGGACGGTGACGCTCACTGCTGGCCCTGCTCCTCATGTCCGGCGCCCTTGTCTCCGGCGTCCTTGTTCTCGGCGATGCGCGCGAACTCCTCGACGGTCAGCGACTCGCCGCGGGCCTGCGGGGAGACGCCGGCCGCGACCAGGGCGGCCTCGGCGGCGGCCGCGGAACCGGCCCACCCGGCGAGGGCGGCGCGCAGCGTCTTGCGACGCTGGGCGAAGGCGGCGTCGACGACGGCGAAGACCTCGCGCCGGGACGCGGTGGTCTTCAGCGGGTCCGTGCGGCGCATCAGCGACACCAGTCCGCTGTCGACGTTCGGCGCGGGCCAGAAGACGGTGCGGCCGATGGCGCCGGCCCGCTTGACCTCGGCGTACCAGTTGGCCTTGACCGAGGGGACGCCGTACACCTTGGAGCCGGGGGCGGCGGCGAGGCGGTCGGCGACCTCGGACTGCACCATCACCAGCGTGCGCTCGATGCTCGGGAAGGTCTCGAGCATGTGCAGCAGCACCGGGACGGCCACGTTGTAGGGGAGGTTCGCGACGAGCGCCGTCGGGGGCGGTCCCGGCAGCTCGGTGACGTGCATCGCGTCGGAGTGGACCAGCGCGAACCGGTCGGCGCGGTCGGGCATGCGGGCCGCGACGGTGGCGGGCAGCGCGCCGGCCAGCACGTCGTCGATCTCGACGGCGGTGACCCGGTCGGCGGCCTCCAGCAGGGCGAGCGTGAGGGAACCGAGCCCCGGGCCGACCTCGACGACCACGTCGTCGGGGCGGACCTCCGCGGTGCGGACGATACGGCGGACGGTGTTCGCGTCGATGACGAAGTTCTGGCCGCGCTGCTTGGTGGGGCGCACACCGAGGGCGGCCGCCAGTTCACGGATGTCGGCGGGGCCCAGGAGGGCGTCGGGGGTGGGGCTGCTCACCCGACCAGGGTACGGGGCTCCGTAGGGCCTGATCGCCGCAGCCGGTCCGGCGGCCCGCACCGCCCGCCACGGCCGGGGTCGGCGGGGCCGCCCGACTGCCACCGCCGGGCCAGCGCGTCCGACCCGGTCGCCACAGCCGGGGCCGAGGGGTCCGGGCCCTTCGCCACAGCGGGACCGGGGGGGGCGGCCCGACCGCCGCAGCCGGTCCGCCGCGTCCGGCCCGGTCGCCACAGCCGGGGCCGACGGGTCCGGGCCGGTCACCGCAACCGGGACCGGGGGTCCGGGCCGGGCGCCGCAGCGGGTCCGCCGCGGCCGGGCCGGGCGCCGCGGCCGGGCCGGTGGCCCGTGCCCGGCGCGGGTCTCATCCGTGCAGGCGCTGCCCGCAGTGCGGCCATGGGCTGGTGCCCTGGCGGACGTACAGCTTTTTGGCGCGCATGGTCTGCTCGGCGGGCGGCGCGTCCTGGGGGCGGCCCCGGCCGCCGAGGCGCTGCCAGGTCTCGGTGTCGAACTGGTACAGCCCGCCGTAGGTCCCCGAGGAGTCGACCGCGTCGGGGCGGCCGCCGGACTCGCAGGCCGCGAGCCCCTCCCAGTTCAGCCGGCCCGTCGAGTCCGTGGAGACGGGCAGCGGCTTGGTGCCGACCTTGACGATCTGCGTCTCCGGCCGGCGGATCACCTCCGTGCCGGTGCGGCGCGGCTTCTGCCGTACGCCGTTGACGGTGCGGGTGGTGTAGGTGATGCGGCGCAGGCCCGGCCGGCCCGGGCGCTCGACGACCTCCGTGCCCCGGAACACCGCGGGGTCCTCGACCCGGCGTACGTCGAAGGGGATCACCTCGTCACGGATCTCCCGGCCGCCGGTGATCCGCAGCACGGTCACCGCCTGCCCGTCGCGCGGGAAGTCCTCGGCCCGCGCCGAGGTGGTGTCGTCGCCGCGCAGGGTGATGCCGGCCTGCTCGACGACCTCGGCGACGGTCGCGGCGTTGGTGCGGACGGTGCGGGCGCGGCCGTCCGCGAGGACCGTCACCGCGCGTTCGGTGCGCACGTCCAGCGTGAGCCCCTCCCGTCCGATGCGCTTCGAGCGCGGCACCGACACATACGCGCCCTCGGTGCGCACACCGAGCTTCCGCAGCGCCGCCTCGACGGTGTGCGCGGTCGTCCACACCTCGCGCGGGCGGCCGTCGAGGGTGAGCCGCAGGGGCCGCCCGTGGCGCACCACGACCTCGTCGCCGCTCTCCAGCGCCGAGCCCGCCGGCGGATCCACCACATCGTGGGCGCCGACCTCGACGCCCTGGTCGTCGAGGAGGTCGCCCACGTCGTCGGCGAACGTGTGCAGGGTGCGCGGGGCGCCGTCGACGGTCAGCTCGACAGCCTTGTCGTTGGCGACGAAGGCGCTGGTGCCGCCCGCCAGGAACGCGACGACCAGGGCCTGCGGGACCAGCCGGCGCATGGGCCCCTCGACCCGCTCGACGGTCCGGCCGCGACGGCGGTGCGCGGCCCGCCGCCCGGTCCGGTGGTCCGCGCCGGGCGCGTACGCCCCTTCGGCCACCTCGTACGCCGGGCGGTAGGTGTCCGCGTACGCCTCAGGACCGCCGTACCCGCTCTCGTGACGGTCCGTGTACGGCTCGAAGGCGGCCGGCGTGCCGTACGCGACCGTGGGAGCGGTGTACGGGTCGAAGCCGCCGTACCCCGGGGGGTACGGGGACGGGCTCGGTCCATACGTCTCGAACTGCGCGTTGCTCACGACGACGCTCCAGCGGAGGGGTCCGTTCAGGGCCACCAGAACCTAGCGGAGCGCCGGGCGGTCACCAAGGCGACGCGGCTACGCACCGTAATTTTTACGGGCGTTGGGAGCCGGGAGGGCCGTCGGCGGGGTGTCAGCGCGGGTAGGAGAAGGCGCGTGCCGTGTTCGATCCCAGGGCCGCGGCCAGCGTGTCCTCGTCGATGCCGCGCACCTCGGCCATGGCCCGCACCGTGATCGGAACGAGATACGGGGCGTTGGGCCGTCCGCGGTACGGGGCCGGGGTGAGGAAGGGCGCGTCGGTCTCCACGAGGAGCAGTTCCAGCGGGGCGACGGCGACCGCGTCCCGCAGGTTCTGGGCGTTCTTGAAGGTGACGTTCCCGGCAAAGGACATGAAGTATCCGGCGCGGGCGCAGATCTCCGCCATCTCGGCGTCGCCGGAGTAGCAGTGGAAGACGGTCCGCTCGGGGGCGCCCTCCTCCTTCAGCACGCGCAGGACGTCGGCGTGGGCGTCGCGGTCGTGGATGACGAGGGCCTTGCCGTGCCGCTTGGCGATCTCGATGTGGGCGCGGAAGGACGCCTCCTGCGCCTCCATGCCCTCGGGCCCGGTGCGGAAGTAGTCCAGTCCCGTCTCGCCGACGCCCTTCACCTGCGGCAGCGCGGCGAGCCGGTCGATCTCGGCGAGGGCCTCGTCGAGCGCCGCCGCGCCCCCGGGCTCGCGCGCCCCCTGCCGGGACCAGCCGTCGGGGTCGCCGTGCACGATGCGAGGCGCCTCGTTGGGGTGCAGGGCGACGGCCGCGTGGACGGCGTCGTACGCCGCCGCCGTCTCGGCCGCCCACCGCGAGCCGCGCACGTCGCAGCCGACCTGCACGACGGTGGTCACCCCGACGGAGGCCGCCTTCGCCAGGGCGTCCTCCACGCTGCCCGACTGCATGTCGAGATGGGTGTGCGAGTCGGCGACCGGCACCCGCAGGGGTTCCGGGGCGGGCGGAGCGGCGTGCTTGTCGGCGGCGTTCGAAGGCATGTCCCGATCCTACGGAAGGGGCCTGCCGGGCCGGCCGGGCGGCGGGGTCAGCCGGCCTTGCGGTGGAAGACGTGCAGGAGGTCGGAGAGGTGCCGGTGATGCGGCGCCTCACCGGGCTGTGCGGGCACCACCGGGGCCGGGGCGGGGGCGGGCCGGTGCAGGGAGTTCTGCACGGAGGCCACTTGCCCGGCGCGCATGATGCGCACCACATGCCCGTCGCAGTTGCGGCAGACGGGCCGGCTCAGCGGCGACGGCACGACCCGGCCGTCGGCCACGTACCGGACGGACTCCCGACCGTCCGCGTCCCGCTCGTGCTCGATCGCGTACGACTGCTCCCAGCCGTGCCCGCAGCGCATGCACGCGAACGAGTACGACTCGTGGACGGCGGCGGTGGCAGCACCGGGAAGGCCCGGTATCCGCTGTGCGCTCTCACTCATGCCGGCTCCTGTGGTCCGCAGGGCTGGGACGATCGACGCCCCACGACCAGTGGACTCCCGGCCGGACATGAACGCACGGCATCTGTCCACTGTTGGCGGCGAATTGGCCGTTCCTTGCCGAAAGGCCCGAGTCGCTTTACCCCGGCATGGGGCGCCCGCGCCCAGCGGTGTACGCCCTGCTCACACCACCTTCACGCGCCCGCGTTCTTCGCCGCCACGACGGCGTCGAACACCTCCCGCTTGGGCACGCCCGCCTCGGCCGCGACCGCCGCGATCGCCTCCTTGCGCCGCTCGCCCGCCTCCTCGCGGATGCGGACCCGGCGCACGAGCTCGGCCGCGTCGATCTCCTCGCCGCCCTTGTCCGGCGCACCCTCGACGACGACGGTGATCTCGCCGCGCACACCCTCGGCGGCCCAGGCCGCCAGCTCCCCGAGGCCGCCGCGCTTGACCTCCTCGTACGTCTTCGTCAGCTCCCGGCACACGGCGGCCCGCCGCTCGGGCCCGAACACCTCGGCCATCGCGGCGAGGGTGTCGTCGAGCCGGTGCGGGGCCTCGAAGTACACGAGCGTGCGCCGCTCCCCGGCGACCTCCTTCAGCCGCGACAGCCGCTCCCCCGCCTTGCGCGGCAGGAACCCCTCGAAGCAGAACCGGTCCACGGGCAGCCCGGACAGGGCCAGCGCGGTCAGCACGGCGGACGGGCCGGGCACGGCGGTGACCCGGATGTCCTTCTCCACCGCCGCCGCGACCAGCCGGTACCCCGGGTCCGACACGGACGGCATCCCCGCGTCGGTGACCAGCAGCACCCGCGAGCCCTCCAGCAGCGCCTCGACCAGTTCGGGGGTGCGCGCCGACTCGTTGCCCTCGAAGTACGACACGACCCGGCCGGACGGCTGCACGCCCAGCGCCTGGGTGAGGCGCTTCAGCCGCCGGGTGTCCTCGGCGGCGACCACGTCCGCGCCGGCCAGTTCCTCCGCGAGCCGGGGCGGGGCGTCCTGGACGTCGCCGATGGGGGTGCCTGCCAGTACAAGGGTTCCTGTCACGTTTCCAGTCTCGCAGGGCGCATCCGCGCGACTGTCACAGACGTGTTCCCTACGATGGCGCGGTGACCAGTACCGCGTCCTCCACGGACACCCGGCAGGGCCAGGCATCGCACGAGCAGCGGCCGTCGTGGCAGCAGCGGCTGCGCCGATTCGGCTACTCCGCCGCGCCCCGCGGCGACGTACGCGACCAACTCGTGCCGCCGTACGTGAAGCCCAGCCCGCGGATGTGGCAGTTCCTCGGCGCCTCGGGTCCGCTCGCCGACCGGATCACACGCTGGTCCGGCTGGGGCGGCCCGCTGCTGGTGACGCTGCTTGCGGGCGTGCTGCGCTTCTGGCACCTGGGCAGCCCGAAGGCGGTGATATTCGACGAGACGTACTACGCCAAGGACGCCTGGGCGCTGATCCACCGCGGTTTCGAGGTCAGCTGGGACAAGAACGCCAACAAGTCCGTCCTGGAGCTGGCCGACAAGGTGCCGATCCCGACGGAGGCGGCGTACGTCGTGCACCCGCCGGTGGGCAAGTACGTCATCGGGCTCGGCGAGCTGATGTTCGGGTTCAACCCCTTCGGCTGGCGCTTCATGACGGCGCTGCTCGGCACGCTGTCGGTGCTGATGCTGTGCCGCATCGGCCGGCGGATCTTCCGCTCCACGTTCCTCGGCTGTGTCGCGGGCGCGCTCATGGCCGTGGACGGGCTGGCCTTCGTGATGGCCCGCACCTCGCTGCTGGACGGGGTGCTGATGTTCTTCGTGCTGGCGGCCTTCGGGTGTCTGGTCATCGACCGGGACCGGGCGCGCGCGAAGCTGGCGGCCGCGCTGCCGGTGGACGCCGACGGGCGGGCCCGCCCGGACGCGCACATCGCCGAGACCCTGCGCCTCGGGCTGCGCCCCTACCGCTGGCTGGCGGGCCTGATGCTGGGCCTGGCCATCGGCACCAAGTGGAACGGCCTGTACTTCCTGGCCGCGTTCGGCCTGATGACCGTGGCGTGGGACATCGGCGCCCGCCGGGTCGCCGGCGCCGGCCGCCCCTACTGGGCCGTGGCCCGCCACGACCTGGGCCTGGCCTTCCTGGCGACGGTCCCGGTGGCGGTCGTCACCTACTTCGCGTCCTGGACCGGCTGGATCCTCTCCCCCACGAACGGCAAGGGCGGCTACTACCGCGACTGGGCGACCGCCAACGGCCGCACCAGCGACTGGTCCTGGCTGTTCCCCGACTGGTGGCTGTCCCTGTGGCACTACGAGAACCAGGTGTACGACTTCCACGTCGGCCTGTCCTCGCCGCACACCTACCAATCCAACCCGTGGAGCTGGATCGTCGACGGCCGCCCCGTCTCCTTCTTCTACGAGTCCCCGCTGCCCGGCAGGGACGGCTGCCCCTCCGACGCGGGCGGCAAGTGCGCCCGCGAGGTCCTGGCGATCGGCACCCCGGTCCTGTGGTGGGCGGCGGCCGCGGCCGTGCTGTACGTCCTGTGGCGCTGGCTGCTGCGCCGCGACTGGCGGGCCGGCGCCATCGCCTGCGGCGTCGCGGCCGGGTACCTCCCCTGGTTCCTCTACCAGGAACGCACCATCTTCTTCTTCTACGCCATCGTCTTCCTCCCCTTCCTCTGCCTGGCCGTGGCGATGCTCCTGGGCGCGATCATCGGCCCACCCCGCTCCGGCGCCACCCGCCGGGTGATCGGCGCGACGGCCGCGGGCGTCCTGGTCCTCCTGATCGCCTGGAACTTCATCTACTTCTGGCCCCTGCACACGGGCACGTCGATCCCGATCGACGAGTGGCGGTCGCGGATGTGGCTGGATACGTGGGTGTAGGCGGGCCCGCCCGGAGGGCCTGACGATCGGACACATGTGCGGGCCTCCTCGGTCACAAAAGGAAACTCTCCTCACAGTTCTCCCCCACGCCACTTACAGTGCCGGGGGACGAAAACGGGGAGGGGATCATGGCCAAGGGGGTCAAGGTCGCGGTCGTCGGCGGGGTGTTCGCCCTGATGGTGGGCGGGGCCGGGTACGGCGCGTACAACATCGTGTCGGCGTTGGACGGGGGCGGGGCCACCGGCGCCGGGGGGTCGGCACGGTCCGGGCCGCCGGACGCGGACGAGGTGGCGGAGACCACCGAGGCGTTCTTCGAGGCGTGGGAGAAGGGCAAGGTCGAGCAGGCCGCCGCCCGGACCAACAACGACGCGGCCGCCGGTGTGCTGTTCAACGCCTACACCAAGGCCGCGCACATCAGTGATGTGAAGATCAGGGCGGGGAAGGCGACGGGTACCACCGTGCCGTTCGGTGTCGACGCCACGGTGTCCTACGGCGGGAAGTCCAAGCCGTTGCGGTACGAGAGCCGGCTCACCGTGGTGCGGGGGGTCAGTACGGGGCGGGCGCTTGTCGACTGGCAGCCGGCCGTCATCCATCCGGAGCTGCGCAAGGGCGACACCCTGGTCACCGGCGAGGCCGAGAACCCGCCCATCGAGGCAGTCGACCGGAACGGCACCGTGCTGACGAAGGAGAAGTACCCCTCGCTCGGGCCGGTCCTGGACACCCTGCGGTCGAGGTACGGCGACAAGGCGGGCGGTGAGCCCGGCGTGGAGCTGTCGATCCGGCACACCGCCACCGAGGCCCCGGACACCTCGCTGCTGACCCTCTCCAAGGGCAGACCCGGCAAGCTGCGCACCACGCTCAGCGCGGGCGTGCAGGCCGCCGCCGAGAAGGCCGTCGAGAAGTACGGGCAGTCCTCCGTCGTCGCCCTCCAGCCCAGCAGCGGTGAGATCCTCGCCGTCGCCAACCACCGTGAGGACGCCTTCAACGCGGCCTTCGAGGGGCAGGTCGCCCCCGGCTCCACGATGAAGGTGCTCACCTCGGCCATGCTCATCGACAACGGCCTCGCGACGATGAACGGTCCGGCGCCCTGCCCGGACACCGCGGTCTGGCAGAGCCAGACCTTCAAGAACCTGAAGGGCATGAAGCCCGACGAGGGGACCGGCGCCACCCTTTCGGCCGCGTTCACCCGGTCCTGCAACACCGCCTTCATCAAGCTGGTCGGCCGCGACGGCGTCACCGACGCCTCCCTGACCGCGGAGGCCGAGCAGCGGTTCGGGATCGGCCGCGACTGGCGGACCGGCATCAGCTCGTTCGACGGCAGCGTCCCCGCCTCCGCGGGGCCGGACCGCGCGGCCAACGCGATCGGGCAGGGCACGGTCCAGATGAACCCGCTGACCATGGCGTCCGTGACGGCGACCGCGATCACCGGCTCGTTCCGGCAGCCGTATCTGGTGCCGCGCGCGCTCGACGACCGGGAGTTCGCGACCGCGGCGGGGCTGCGCCCGGGCACCGCGAACCAGATCCGGCAGATGATGCGGCTGACCGCGACGCAGGGCACCGGCGCGGCGGCCATGCGCGGGCTCAGCGGTGACATCGGCGCGAAGACCGGTTCGGCGGAGGTCGACGGGGAAGCCACCTCGGACAGCTGGTTCGTCGGGTACCGCGGTGACGTGGCCGCGTCCGCACTGGTCCAGCAGGGCGGGCACGGCGGCGACGCGGCCGGTCCGATTGTCGCAGCCGTGCTACGAGCGGCCGGCTGACCTCACCCTCGGCGCCGGGGGACTCTAGGCTGGTCGTCGTCGTTGTGCGTGAGGGCAGCGGGGCACCGGGGACCCCTGGGATTCGCGAGGGAACGGAAAGCAGTGGGCAGAAGAAAGCGCGTCGCCGAGCGGCGGAAGACCAACCCCGCCGTGCTCGGCGGGATGATCGCCGTCGTGATCGGTGGCGCCGGGTTCGGCGTCTACGCCCTGTACGGCGGTGGAGCGGCCGCGGACACGCAGTCGTCCTCCGCCGAGCAGCGGGCGCGGAAGGTCAGGTCGGGCCCGCTCTCCGGCAAGGAGGTCACCTCGGCCGCCGAGGCGTTCCTCACGGCCTGGCAGAAGGGCGACGTGGCGAAGGCCGCCGCCGCCACCGACGACAGCGCCGCCGCGAAGGCCCAGCTCACCGGCTACGCCAAGGACGCCCGTATCAAGGACGTCACCCTCACCCCGGGTGCCCGCGCCGGCGACAAGGTCCCCTTCTCGGTGAAGGGCACCGTCTCCTACAAGAAGACCAGCAAGCCCCTGACGTACGACAGCGCACTCACCGTCGTCCGGCGGGCGGAGGACGGCAAGCCGCTGGTCAAGTGGCAGGCGTCGGTCGTCCACCCGGAGCTGAAGGACGGCGACCGGCTCGTCACCGGCGCGTCCGGCACCCCGCCGGTCAAGGCCCTCGACCGCGACGGCGGCGAGCTGACCGTGAAGGCCTACCCGTCGCTGGGCTCCGTCCTGGACGGGCTGCGCGAGAAGTACGGCGAGAAGGCCGGCGGCACGGCGGGCGTCGAACTCCAGGTCGTCCGGGGCAAGGAGTCCCAGAAGGCGGAGCTGGCCGACAAGACCGTGCTGGAGCTGAGCAAGGGCACCCCGGGCACCGTGAAGACGACGCTCAGCCCCTCCCTGCAGGCCGCCGCCGAGCAGCAGGTCGCCGCGAAGGAGAAGGCGTCGGTCGTCGTGCTGCGCCCCTCCACCGGCGAGATCCTCGCCGCGGCGAACTCCTCGCACGGCTTCAACACCGCGTTCCAGGGCTCCCTCGCCCCCGGCTCCACGATGAAGGTCGTCACCTCCTCGATGCTGATCGAGAAGGGCCTGGCGTCGGCGGACAAGGCGCACCCCTGCCCGAAGTACTTCACCTATGGGCACTGGAAGTTCCAGAACGACGACAAGTTCGAGATCAAGGGCGGGACGTTCAAGGCGAGCTTCGCCCGCTCCTGCAACACGGCCTTCATCAGCCAGGCGCCGGAGCTGGAGGACGACAGCCTCACCAAGCAGGCCCAGCAGGTCTTCGGTCTCTCGCTCGACAACTGGTCGGTGGGCGTGCCCACCTTCGACGGCGCCGTCCCGGTGCAGTCGCAGGCGCAGATGGCGGCCGAGCTGATCGGGCAGGGCGGGGTGCGGATGAACCCGCTGAACATGGCGTCGGTGTCGGCGACCGTGAAGCAGGGCGTCTTCAAGCAGCCCTACCTGGTCTCCCCCGAGGTGGACGGGCGCACGCTCGCGAAGGCGTCCCGCACGATGTCCGCGTCCACGCTGGGCCAGCTGCGCGATCTGATGGCGTACACGGCGAAGTACGGCACGGCGGCCGAGGCGATGGCGGGCGTCCCCGGTGACGTCGGCGCGAAGACCGGTTCGGCCGAGGTCGACAACCAGAAGAAGCCCAACGGCTGGTTCACGGCGTACCGGGGTGACCTCGCCGCGGCGGGTGTCGTGCAGGCGGCGGGACACGGCGGTTCGACGGCCGGCCCGATCGTGGCGGCCCTGCTGAAGGCGGGCGGCTGAGCCTCAGCTGTGCACGGGCTCCGTGGCGGCCAGATAGGTCCGCCGCAGGAACCGCATCAGCGCCTTCGTGTCGAACTGGACGACCGAGACGCCCTCCGGTGAGTGGAACTCGACGACGGCCTGCACCCGGCCGCACGGCCAGACCCGTACCTCGCCGCTTCCGGCGGGGGCGCGCAGGCCCTGCTCCAACAGGGTGCGCGAGCACGTCCAGTCGTGGGTGTCGCCTCCGGGGAGCCGGATGTGCACCACGCGTGGATCGGTGTCGGGGTCGTAGCGCAGGACGACCGGTACGGCGTCCTGCTCCGCGGCCTGGATGTCGGCGTCGGTGACGATGTGGGCTCGTGCGTACTGCTCGACTACGGACATCGGACGGCCCCTAACCCGCGTGAACTCAACGCGTGACCTGTGCGAAGGCTTGCCTCCGCTCCTTCTCCAATGTCGCACATCTTCCCGATTCCGCTCGTCGTAGCCGGATCGGGCTCAGATGTGGGCCGAATCATGCCCGGACGCCCCACGGCGAGCGTGGCCGCAATGAACACTGCCTCGCTCTTGCGAACCGTTCGCATTAAGCCACTATCATCGAACGGTGCACGTACCTGACGGATTCATAGACGCCCCCACCTCCGCCGTGACCGGCGTGGTCGCCGCGGCCGCGGTCGCCGTGAGCCTGCGCGGTGCCCGGCGCGAGCTCGACGAACGCACCGCCCCGCTCGCCGGTCTGGTCGCCGCGTTCATCTTCGCCGTCCAGATGCTCAACTTCCCCGTCGCGGCCGGCACCAGCGGCCATCTGCTCGGCGGCGCCCTCGCGGCGATCCTGGTCGGGCCCTATACGGGCGTGTTGTGCGTGTCCGTCGTCCTGCTCATGCAGGGCATCCTGTTCGCGGACGGCGGCCTGACCGCGCTCGGCGTGAACATCACCAACATGGCGATCGTCACGACCGTCGTCGCCTACGCCGTCTTCCGGCTCCTGGTGAAGGTGCTCCCGCGCGGCCGCCGCTCCATCACCGTCGCCTCCTTCGCCGCGGCCCTGCTGTCCGTCCCTGCGGCGGCGCTCGCCTTCACCCTGATGTTCGCGGTCGGCGGCACCACCGACGTCTCCCTCGGCAAGGTCCTGACCGCCATGGTCGGCGTGCACGTCCTGATCGGCCTCGGCGAGGCCACGATCACCGCCCTGACGGTCGGCGCCGTCGTCGCCGTACGCCCCGACCTGGTGTACGGCGCCCGTGATCTGCGGCAGCGGCTGAGGCTGCGGGTCAACGGCGAACTCGTCGACGCGCCCGCCGCCGAGCCGGCCCCGGTCGCCGCGCGCTCCCCGCGCAAGGTGTGGGCGGTCGGCCTGGTGACCTCCCTGGTCCTCGCCGGCTTCGTCAGCTTCTACGCCTCCGCCAGCCCCGACGGCCTCGAGAAGGTCGCCGCCGACCACGGCATCGACAAGAAGGCCGAGGACCACGCCGTCGCCGACTCCCCGCTCGCCGACTACGGCGTCAAGGACGTCACCGACGCCCGGTTGTCCGGCGGCCTCGCGGGCGTGATCGGCGTCGGGGTCACCGTCGTCGCGGGCAGCGCGGTGTTCTGGACCGTGCGCCGGCGCCGCACCGCCGGTCCCGCCGAGGTCTCCCCGGCGAGCACGAGCGGCGCCTGACATGGGGGCGGGCCACGCGCACCGGCTGTACCGGCACGGGCACTCACCCGTGCACGGTCTGCCGCCGCACACCAAGCTGGCCGCGACGTTCGCGTTCGTCGTCGTCGTGGTGTCCACACCGCGCGAGGCGATGTGGGCGTTCGGCCTGTACGCGGTGCTGCTCGGCGTCGTCGCGTACGTCGCGCGCGTGCCCGCCGGCTTTCTGCTGAAGCGGCTGCTGATCGAGGTGCCGTTCGTCGCGTTCGCGGTGCTCATGCCGTTCGTGGCGGAGGGCGAACGCGTCGAGGTGCTGGGCCTGTCGCTGAGCGTCGGCGGCCTGTGGGGCGCCTGGAACGTGCTGGCCAAGGGCACCCTCGGGGTCGCCGCGTCGGTGCTGCTCGCCTCCACCACCGAGCTGCGCGAGCTGCTGCTCGGCCTGCAGCGGCTGAAGCTGCCGCCGCTGCTCGTGCAGATCGCGTCCTTCATGGTCCGCTACGGCGACGTCATCGCCGACGAGATGCGCCGGATGCGCATCGCACGCGAGTCCCGCGGCTTCGAGGCGAAGGGCGTACGGCACTGGGGGGTGCTCGCCAAGTCGGCGGGCGCCCTGTTCATCCGCTCCTACGAACGCGGCGAGCGCGTCCACCTGGCCATGGTCAGCCGCGGGTACGCCGGGACGATGCCGGTGATCGACGAGGTCACCGCGTCGCGGGCGCAGTGGTCGTACGCCCTGACCCTCCCGCTTTCCGCCCTCGTCGTCTGTCTGCTGGGATGGACCCTGTGACCGCTTCCCTCGAGGTCTGTGGCCTCGCCTTCGCCTACCCCGACGGGCATCAGGCCCTGTTCGGCGTCGACTTCTCCATCGAGCGCGGCGAACGGGTCGCGCTGCTCGGCCCGAACGGCGCCGGCAAGACGACTCTCGTGCTGCACCTCAACGGCATCCTGAGCGGCGGCACCGGCAGCGTGCGGGTCGCCGGGCTGCCCGTGGGCCGGGAGCACATGGCGGAGATCCGGCGCCGGGTCGGGATCGTCTTCCAGGACCCGGACGACCAGCTGTTCATGCCGACGGTCCGCGAGGACGTGGCGTTCGGGCCGGCCGCCGCCGGGCTGAAGGGGGCGGAGCTGGAGGCCCGTGTCGACCGGGCGCTGGAACGGGTCGGCATGGCGGAGTTCAAGGACCGCCCGCCGCACCATCTGTCGTTCGGGCAGCGGCGCCGGGTCGCGGTCGCCACGGTGCTCGCGATGGAGCCGGAGATCCTCGTCCTGGACGAGCCGTCCTCCAACCTGGACCCGGCCTCCCGCCGCGAACTCGCCGACATCCTGCGCTCCCTGGACGTCACCGTCCTCATGGTCACCCACGACCTGCCGTACGCGCTGGAGCTGTGCCCCCGGTCGCTGATCCTCAGCGAGGGCGTGATCGCGGCGGACGGCCCGACCCGTGAACTCCTCGCCGACGACGCGCTGATGGGCGCCCACCGCCTGGAGCTGCCGTACGGGTTCGACCCGCGCTCGGTGCCCACGGGCGCCTGACCTCCGCCCTCCCCGCGAGACGTCGGCCACACTTCGGAATCGAAGGTGGCGCACCCATGTTGGACTGGACACCGCAGGCGCCACGGGGGCGCCGGGTGGTCGTCGAGGGAGCACGCGCGTGGATGTGAACGGCACGGTCGCCGAGGGCTTCGAGCCGGTCAGGGACGCCTTCGCGCGGAACTTCACCGGGCTCGGCGAGCGGGGCGCGGCCGTCGCCGTGTACCGCGACGGGCGGCGGGTCGTCGACCTGTGGGCGGGCACCCGGGACGTCGACGGCACCGAGCCGTGGCAACGCGGCACCGCGCAGGTCGTGCGCTCGGCGACCAAGGGGGTCGCCGCTGCCGTGGCCCTGCTGCTGCACCGGCGCGGGGAACTGGACCTGGACGCGCCGGTGGCGGCGTACTGGCCGGAGTTCAAGGCGCACGGCAAGGAGCGGCTGCTGGTCCGGCACGTCCTCGGCCATCGCGCCGGGCTGCCGGTCCTCGACGTGCCGCTCACCCCGGAGGAGGCCCTGGACCCCGAACGCGGTCCGGCGGCGGTCGCCGCGGAGCGCCCCGTGTGGGAGCCCGGCACCGCGCACGGCTACCACGCGCTGACGTACGGCTGGCTGCTGGACGGGCTGGTGCGGCGGGTGACGGGCCGCTGGACCGGCGAGTGGCTCGCCGAGGAGGTGGCGGGCCCGCTGGGGCTCGATCTGTGGCTGGGGCTGCCGGAGGAGGCGGCCGGCCGGGTCGGCCGTACCGGGCGGGTGGACGGGCCGGAGCCGACGGGCGCGCTGCGGGCCCGGCCGAAGCGGTCGGTGACCGCGGCCTACAAGGATCCGGACTCCCTCACGCGTCGCGCGTTCGCCGCGATCAGCCCCTTCCCCGACCAGAACGACCCCGCGTACCGCGCGGCCGCGCTCCCCGCCACGAACGGCATCGCGACGGCCGACGCGCTGGCCCGCTTCTACGCGGCGCTGATCGGCGAGGTCGACGGGATGCGGCTGTTCGACCCGGCGACGGTGGACCTGGCCCGCGCCGAGGAGTCGTCGGGCCCGGACCGCGTCCTGGTCGTCAACACCCGTTTCGGTCTGGGGTACATGCTGCACGGCACCGCCTCGCCGCTGCTGGGCCCCGGCTCGTTCGGGCATCCCGGGCGCGGCGGCGCCCTCGGCTTCGCCGACCCGGAGGCGGGCATCGCCTTCGGCTATGTGACGAACGGCTTCCGCAGGACGGTGACGGCGGACCCGAGGGCGCAGGCGCTGATCCGGGCGATCAGGACTTCTCTGGATACCTAGACGTGGATCGGGTGCGAGGTGCGGCCCGACGCGGCGTCGATCTCGCTGTGCGCCTTGTTCAGCATCTGCGTCGCCAGCTCGTTCAGCGCGCGGGCGCCGGCGATCTCCTCCCCCACCCGGGGCTGGTAGGAGTCGGTGTGGTGCCGGGTCGCATGCCCGTGGCCGCGTACCTCGGTGCCGTCGGGGAGCCGTACCAGCGCGGCCGCGCGCGTGTGCTGGTCGTCCTCCATGAACTCCATCTCGACATGCCATCCCACTGCGGTGTGCATCATGACGATCACCTCCGGAAGACCTGCTTCCAGGGTGCTCCTTCACGGGCCGGCTCGCCAGAAGGGCCGGGGCGGGACGGTCGTACAGTGGCCGCCACCGCACACCGCCGACGAACGGGGAAAGCCCATGCCCGGGGACGAACAGCCCTGCGTGTTCTGTGAGATCGCGGCCGGAACCGCCGGGACGCGGCTGGTCCACGAGGACCCGCACACCGTGGCGTTCTTCCCGCTGGAGCCCGCCACCCTCGGTCACACGCTCGTGGTGCCCCGGCGGCACTCGGCGGACCTGTGGGCGATGGACGACACGACGGCCCGGCATCTGATGCGGACGGTGCTGCGGGTCGGCCGGGCGCTGCGCTCGGTGCTCGCGCCGGACGGCATGAACGTCGTCTCCTCGGCGGGCGAGGCGGCCACGCAGACGGTGTTCCACACCCATGTGCATCTGGTGCCGCGCCGGGCCGGGGACGCGATGGGACGGCTGTGGCCGGCCGCCGGCGCCGGTTTCCGGTTCGCCGACGACGCCGCCGCGGACGCGCTCGCGGCCCGGGTCGCGGACGCCGCCCGCGCCGGCTCAGAGGGCGAGGACGAGAAGCGCGAGGTCGGCCAGTAACAGCGGCGAGTAGAACAGCAGCAGGGTCGGCGTGACCCAGACCTCCCGCCAGGGCATGGTGCCCAGATAGGACGCCACGTTCATGGAGAGCGGCTCGACCGTGCTGCCGGGGCGGCGGGCGTCGTCGTAGAGGCGGCGGAAGGCCCGCTCCTGGCGCAGGAAGAAGCAGTCGAGGTACCAGAAGCACAGCAGCGGCAGCACACCGACGGCCGCGAGGTGCCAGCTCAGCCGGCTCGCGGACAGCGCGAGCAGACCGGCGGCCAGGGTCAGCGCCCAGCCCTTCACCAGGAAGGAGTTGGTGCCCATCCGCGTGATGGTGGCCTGGATGAACTCGAGGTGCTTGATCCGGTCCGGAGGCAGGGGCTCCCGGTCGCCGACCCCCGCGTCCGATCCCTCGCTCAGCGCCGTCACTGCCCGCCCCCTCGGTGAACCGTCCGCCGGGACGATCGTAGTGCGGCGGGCGGCCCGAGGGGCCGGTCCCGGACAGTCGAACGGCCCGATCCGGACGCCACGTCCACCCCAGCCGACCCGCGTTTACCCGGTGTCCATCCGGCAACTCGGGATCAGGTGACACTCGGCACAGGGACCGCCGAAGGCGCTCCCGCCCTGCTTCCATGGGAGGGTCGCGCACCGGCTCTGGCCCCGCCGACGGCGCCTCTCGTCCCGTCCCCCGCACAGGGCCGCACCGAGGCCATGCGCTGCTGCTTCTCCGCCCATCTCCCCGCTCTCGCCGCCCTGTCGGCCCTGCCCGGCCCCGGTGAGGTGCTGCGCTCCGGGGCGCGGCTGGCCCCCGCCCTGCTGCGGTCGGCGGCCACGGCCCGCCGGCGCGCCCGCGCCGCGCACCCCGACGATCTGGCGGCCGTCCATCTGGAACTGGTCACGCTCACCGAGGACCGCGCGGTCGTCACCTGGTTCACCGGTGTCCCCGGCACCGACGACGGCGCGGGCCGCCCGCTGCCCGCCGTCACCGAGGGCGAGGTCGTCTACGGCACCCACCCGTCCCGGCTGAACCGGGTGGCGTCCGGCGGCCCGCCCACCGCCCACCACCAGGTCGAGCTCACGGGCCTGGAGCCGGGCCAGACGTACTACTACCAGGCGCGTTCGCGCGGGGTCACCGCGACGCCGACCTCGCTGCACCTGGTGCGCGGCAACGCGGTCGGCACCTCGGCGTTCGGGCTCGGCACCCGCGGCGGGCCGTACTCGTTCACGACCCCCCAGCCGCCGCCCGGCCGGCATCTGCTGTCCATCGCGCTCTGCAACGACCTGCACCTCGGCGAGACCACGGCCGGTCTGGTCGGCGGGCTGCCCCTGCTGCGCGGGGTGCTCCAGCAGCCGGGCCGGGAGCCGTATCCGGAGATCATGTCCCGGGCGCTGGTCGAGGAGGCCCGGCGACGCGGCGCCGACGTGCTGCTCGCCGGGGGCGACATCTCGGCCGGCGGTGCGGCGCACGACCTCGCCGAGGCCCGGCGCATCCTCGACGGGTTCGGCACGCGCGGGCGGGACTACTTCGTCGTACGCGGCAATCACGACCGTTCCGAGGAGGGCACCTTCGCCACCGCGTTCGTGGACGGCGACGGCCCCGGCTGGTTCGCACGCGACCTCGGCGGCCTGCGGGTCGTCGGCCTCGACACCTATGTCAGGACGGGCAACGGCGCGGACGCGGGCGGCCTCGGCCGGGAGCAACTGGCTTGGTTCCAGCAGCGGTTGAGGGAGCAGCCGGACCAGCCGACGCTGGTGTTCGGGCATCATCCGCTGACCGTGCGGGACTCGCTGTTCCCGGTGACGCGCGGGCACTGCCTGGACCGCCGGCAGGCCGGTTCCGTCCTCGACGCCTACGCGGACGCCCCGGGCGTCTTCCTGCACCACGCCGGCCACACGCACCGCAACAAGCGGACGGTGCTGGCGCGCGCCCCGCATGTCACCCAGCAGGAGGTCGCGGCGGCCAAGGAGTACCCGGGCGGCTTCACCCTGCTGCGCGTCCACTCCGGCGGCTTCGCCCTGAACCACTACAAGGCGGGCGCCCTGGCGGCCCGTCTTTGGAGCGAGCGCAGCCGGCGCGTGGCCGGGGGCCTGTGGCCGCACCACTCGCTGGGCCGCTCGGTCGCGGACCGCAACAGCGTGACGGTCCGTGACCTGTCGGGGATCACGGGCCGGCACTGATCCCTCCCGCCGAGTCACCCGGTGTGCAGCATCAGCCCGATCCCGGCGACCAGCAGGAACGCGGCCGCGATACGCGGCGCCCCGAAGCGCTCCTTGAAGAAGACGGCCCCGATGGCGGCGCCGACGATGATGGAGGACTCGCGCAGCGCCGCGACCGGCGCGAGTGCGGCCCGGGTCTGCGCCCACAGGACCAGGGCGTACGCGGTGACGGACAGGGCCGCGCCGAGCAGTCCCAGCCCCGCGTACGGGCGCAGCACGGCCAGGGCCGAGCCCCGCCGGCGCCACAGCGCGTACGCCGGGATGACCAGCCCTTCGAGCGTCATCAGCCAGGCGATGTAGCCGAGGGACGACCCGGACGCGCGGACACCGAGCCCGTCGAGCACGGTGTACGCGGCGATGCTCAGCCCGGTGGCGAGGGCGGCGCCGATCGCGGCCCAGTCCGGCCGGCGCCCGCGCAGCCCCCACAGGGCGACCCCGGTCAGGCCCGCGCAGGACAGGGCGATCCCGGTGGCCGCCCAGCCGTCCGGCACCTCGTGGGCGAAGACGGCGGCGAGGACGGCGACCACGAGCGGCGCGGTGCCCCGGGCGAGCGGGTAGGCCTGCCCGAAGTCACCGAGCCGGAAGGACGTCATCAGCAGCGCGAAGTACAGGACGTGGACGACCGCCGACGCCAGCAGATACGGCCAGGCGCCCGCCGCCGGGAACGTCCCGAAGGGCATCAGGGCGATCCCGATGAGCACCCCGCCGCCCGCGATGAGGGTGAACCCGACGAGCTTGTCGGTGATGCGGTGCGCGATGGCGTTCCAGCCGGCGTGGGTGACGGCGGCGAGCAGGACGGCGCCGGCGACCAGGGGCGTCACTGCTCGCGCACGTCGACGAGGGCGGCTCCGGCGTGGGTGATCAGGTCCTTGGGCCCGATGGGGAAGACGGTGTGCGGGTCCCCGGCGGCGGCCCACACCACGTCGTGCTCCAGCAGCGACCGGTCGGGGAGGACCCGGGTGCGGGTGCGGTGCCCGAAGGGCGGCACGCCCCCGATGACGTACCCGGTGGTCTCGCGGACGACGTCGGCCTTGGCGCGGGTGACCTTCCCGGCGCCGAGTTCCTGCCGCACCCGTTCGAGGTCGACCCGGGAGGCGCCGTCCATGAGCACCAGGACGGGGACGCCGTCGGCGGCGAAGATCAGCGACTTGCAGATCTCGCTGAGTTCGCAGCCGATCGCGGCGGCGGCCTCGGCGGCGGTGCGGGTGGCGTCCGGGAAGCGGCGGACGCGGGGCAGCAGTTCGCCGAGGCCCAGTTCGTGCAGGGCCTCGGCGAATCGGGGGTGGGCTCCGGAGCCCGGGTTGTCGGTCGTCGTCATGCACGGCACGCTAGCGGTGCGTGTACGGGCCACGCGAGGACGTTTCGCGGTCCGGACCGGCACGGCGGAAGGCCGGTGAGGGCGCCCCGTCCCCACGGAGCCCTCACCGGCCGGTCCCGGTCGGCCGCCCGCGTGTCAGACGAGGGCGGGCGCGCGGTCCGCGTCGGGGTCGGTGTCCTTGCCGTCCTCGGGGGTGCGCAGGCCCTCGCCCTCCACGTCCACGTTGGGCAGGGCGCGGTCCAGCCACTTCGGCAGCCACCAGGCCCGCTTGCCGAGCAGGGCGAGGACGGCCGGGACGATGGCCATGCGGACGACGAAGGCGTCGAAGAACACCGCGATCGCCAGGCCGAAGCCGATCATCTTGACCATGGACTCGCTGGAGCCGATGAACCCGGCGAAGACCGCCATCATGATCACCGCGGCGGCGGTGACGACCCGGGCGCCGTGCCGGAAGCCGGTGACGACGGCCTGGCTCGGCTTCTCGCCGTGGACGTACGCCTCGCGCATCCGGGTCACGAGGAACACCTCGTAGTCCATGGCGAGGCCGAACACCACGCCGACCATGAAGATCGGCATCATCGACATGACCGGTCCGGTCTCCTCGACGCCGAGCAGGCCCGCGAACCAGCCCCACTGGAAGACCGCGACGACCGCGCCGAGGGCGGCGAGCACGCTCAGCAGGAACCCGAGGGCGGCCTTGAGCGGGACGAGGACCGAGCGGAACACCACGATCAGCAGCAGGAAGGCCAGGCCGACCACCAGCGCCAGATACGGCAGCAGGGCGTCGTTCAGCTTCTGCGAGACGTCGATGTTCATCGCGGTCGAGCCGGTGACCAGGACGGTCGAGCCGGTGTCGGCCTGGATGCGGGCGCCCTCGTCGCGGATGGAGTGCACCAGGTCCTCGGTGGTGACCGACGACGGCTTGGCGTTCGGGATGACGGTGATGGTGGCGGTGTCGCCGGCCTTGTTGGGCGCGGCCGGCGTCACCGTGGCCACGTCGTCCAGCCGCTCGATGGTGTTGCCGACGTCGCCGAAGACGGCCTTCGGGTCGTCGGTGCCGCGGGCGTCGACCACGACCATCAGCGGTCCGTTGAAGCCGGGTCCGAAGCCGTCGGAGAGCAGGTCGTAGGCGCGGCGCTGGGTGGTGGACGTCGGCTGCGAGCCGTCGTCGCCGAGGCCGAGCTCCAGGGAGGTCGCGGGGACGGCGGCGGCGCCGAGGCCGAGCACTCCGAGCAGCAGCACGGCGACCGGGCGGCGGACGACGAAACTCGCCCAGCGGGTGCCCATGTTGGGCTTGGCGGTGCCGGCGGCGGCCTTGCGCTCGGCGCGCCGGCCGCCCATCCAGCGGCTCTTGGCACCGGCGGGCCGGACCCTGCGGCCGGCGTAGCCGAGCAGCGCGGGGATCATCGTCAGGGCGATCAGGACCGCGATGACGACGGTACCGGCGGCGGCGATGCCCATCTTGCTGAGCATCGGGATGTTGACGACGGACAGGCCGACCAGGGCGATGACGACGGTCAGTCCGGCGAAGACCACGGCGGATCCGGCGGTGCCCACGGCCCGTCCGGCGGCCTCCTCGCGGTCGCGGCCCTCGGCGAGTTCGGCCCGGTAGCGGGAGACGATGAACAGGGCGTAGTCGATGCCGACGGCGAGGCCGATCATCGTCGCCAGGGTCGAGGTCGTGGAGCCCAGCTCCAGCGCGCTCGCCAGGGCGGTGATCGTGGAGATGCCGATGCCGACGCCGATCAGGGCGGTCAGCAGCGGGAGCCCGGCCGCTATCAGGGAGCCGAAGGTGATGACGAGGACGACCGCGGCGATCGCGATGCCGATGACCTCGGTGGCCCCGGTCTCGGGGGTCGTCTGGAGGGCGTCACCGCCGACCTCGACGGTCAGTCCGGCGTCACGGGCGTGCTGCGCGGCGTCCTCGAGTGCCTCGCGCGAGGTGTCCTCCAGCTCCATGCCGGAGACCTTGTACTTCACGGAGGCGTACGCGGTCGTGCCGTCCTTGCTGACGGCGTTCGCGGTGTACGGGTCGGCGACGGAGGCGACCTCGGAGCCGTCGGACAGCTCCCGGACGGTGTCCTCCACGGCCGCCTTGCTGCCGGCGTCCGTCATCTTCCGGCCGTCCGGCGCCTTGAAGACGACCCGGGCGGTGGCGCCGTCGGCGCTCATCCCGGGGAACCGTTCGTCCAGCAGGTCGAAGGCCTTCTGCGCCTCGGTGCCGGGGATCGAGAAGGACGTGCTGCCCGCGCTCGGGGCGGTGGCCGCGCCGACGCCGGCGACGGCGAGCAGCGCGACCCAGATGAGGGCGACGAAATGGCGTCGCCTGAAGGCGAGCCGGCCGAGTTTGTACAGGAACGTGGCCACGAGGGCGTCTCCCGGTCAGGTCGTGGGTTGGTTCTGGGCAGGGGTGATCAGCCCGACGACGTGAGCGGTTACGTCAGGTAAGGGCTTGCGTGGGGAGGGCTCGTCAGCTGACGGGGACGCCGAGGGCGGGGAGGACGACGGCGTCGATGTAGGACGTGAGGAAGGCCTTCGTCGGCGGCCGGTCGTCGATCAGGGACCGGGTGGCGAAGGCGCCGATCAGCATGTGCACGACGTAGTCGAGCGCCGGGCGGTCGGGGCGGACCTCGCCGCGCTCGACGGCCCGCTGCAGGATCCGCCGGAACTCCTCCATCTCGGGTTCGATGAGGAGTTCCTTGAACGCCTGCAGGAGGTCGGGGTTGTTGTGCACCGCCATGAACAGACCCCGCATCAGCGCGGCGTTCTGCTGCATGGTGCAGTCGTCCTCCTGGGACGTCAGGGCGTGCAGGTCGCCCCGCAGGGACCCGGTGTCGATCTCGGAGACGTTGCCTGGCTTGTTGTGCCGGATCGCCTTGACCACCAGCTCCGGCTTGCCGCCCCACTGGCGGTAGAGCGTCGCCTTGCTGGACCGGGTGCGGGCGGCCACGGCGTCCATGGTGAGGGCGTCGTAGCCGACCTCCCGGAGGAGTTCGAGCACGGCCGCGTACAGCTCGGCCTCGCGCTCGGGGGTGATGCGGGAGCGCCGTGTCGTGGACACCTCGGTCATCGCTGCCACCCCTCTCCTCCGAACGATACGGTTTCGTACACCTAAGACGATAGCGCACCGCCCTAACGAAACGAAACGGTTTCGTTCGTGTTCTGGGGCACGCGCTCCTTTCGGCCATCGTGCGGCTCCGGATGGCCGGTATGTCACGAGTTGCCCCCTCCAGTCCCCGGGCGAAGCATGGGGAGGTGAGCTACCTGCGCCTACCGCATCTGAGCGGCGACCTGCTGTGTTTCGTGGCCGAGGACGACCTGTGGCTGGCCCCCCTCGACGCCCCGGGCCGAGCCTGGCGCCTCACCGTGGACCGCGCCAAGACCGGCCACCCCCGCTTCTCCCCCGGCGGCCGGCACATCGCGTACACGAGCTGGCGCACCCTCGTCCCCGAGATCCACCTCGTCCCCGTCGACGGCGGCGCCACCACCCGGCTCACCCACTGGGGCTCCGCCGACACCCAGGTCTGCGGCTGGACGCCGGACGGGGTGATCCTCGCCGTCGCCTCCCACGGCGAGCCCTTCTCCCACTACACGTTCGCCTACCAGGTACGCCCCGACGGCGAGCCCGGCCGCAAGCTCCCCTGGGGCCCCTGCTCCGACATCCAGGTCGCCGACTTCGACGGCGAGCGCCGCACCCTGCTGCTCACCGGCACCCCACCGCACGAACCGGCGTACTGGAAGCGGTACCGCGGCGGCGCCACCGGCCGGCTCTGGCTGCACTGCCGACGGCTGCTCGAAGGCCTCGACGGCCATCTGCACTCCCCGATGTTCGTCGGCGACCGCATCGCCTTCCTCTCCGACCACGAGGGCGTCGGCAACCTCTACTCCTGCGCCCACGACGGCTCCGACCTCCTCCGGCACACCGACCACGACGCCTTCTACGCCCGGCACGCGGCGAGCGACGGCACCCGCGTGGTGTACCAGTGCGCGGGCGACCTGTGGATCGTGGACGACCTCGCGGCCGGCTCCGAACCCCGCCGGCTCGACGTACGGCTCAGCGGCCCGGCGGCGGGCCGCCGCCCCTACCAGGTGCCGGCCGCCCAGCACGTCGACGGCGTCTCCGTGGACGAGACGGGTCGCGCGAGCGCCGTCGTCGTCCGGGGCAGCCTGTACTGGCTGACCCATCGCGACGGCCCCGCCCGCACCATCACCGACACCCCGGGCGTACGGGTCCGCCTCCCGGAGATGCTGGGCTCCGTCGGCCAGGTCGCCTACGTCACCGACGCGGACGGCGAGGACGCCGTCGAGATCGCCTGTCTGCCCCGGGCCACCGGCGACCGGGAGCCGCGCCGGCTGGCCTCCGGCGAGCTGGGCCGGGTCCTGGAGATGGTCGCCGACCCCCGCGGCGAACGGCTCGCGATCGCCGCCCACGACGGCCGGCTGCTCCTCCTCGACGCGACCGAGGACTCCAACGGGGAGGTCACCGAGCTCATCCGGTCCGTGAACGGACCCGTGCGCGACCTCGCCTTCTCCCCCGACGGCGGCTGGCTGACCTGGTCGCACCCCGGTATCGGCCGCACCCTGCGCCAGATCAAGCTGGCCCGGATGAAGGACCGGCTGATCGTCGACGTCACCGACGGCCGCTTCGAGGACGAGAACCCGGTCTTCACCCGCGACGGCCGCTATCTCGCGTTCCTGTCCTGGCGGGGCTTCGACCCGGTCTACGACGTGCACACCGGCGACCTGTCCTTCCCGCTGGGCTGCCGCCCCTACCTGGTCCCGCTCTCCTCGGCCACCCCCTCCCCGTTCGCCCTGACCCCGGAGGGCCGGCCCGCCGCCGGGGGCCTGGACCCGCTGGCCGACGACGAGGGCGGCGACCCCGGCACGACGACCGTGGAGACCGAGGGCCTCGCCAGCCGTGTCACCCCGTTCCCGGTGACCGCCTCCAAGTACTCGGCGCTGCACCCGGTCTCCGGCGGCGGACTGGTGTGGCTGCGCTGGCCGATCTCGGGCGCGCTCGGCGAGACCTTCGCCAACCCCGACGACATGACCGGCCGCCCCACCCTGGAGCACTTCTCCATCGGCAAGGCGAAGAAGACCGAACTGGTCGACCACCTCGACTGGTTCGCGGTCAGCGGCGACGGCACCCGGCTCGTCGTCGTCGACGAGGGCGACCTGCGGGCCGTCCCCGCCGGCGAGTCCGGCGACAGCGACAGCACGGTGTGGATCGACACCCGCCGCATCCTGCACGAGGTCGACCCGGCCGCGGAGTGGCGGCAGGCGTACGCCGAGGCCGGACGGCTGACCCGGGCGTACTTCTGGGACCCCGGCATGTGCGGCATCGACTGGGACGCCGTCCTCGACCAGTACCGCCCGCTCGTCGAACGCGTCGCCACCCCCGACGAGTTCGCCGACCTGCTCCGCGAGGTGCTGGGCGAGCTCGGCACCTCCCACGCCTATGTCACGGCCGCCCGCCGCAACGAGGGCCCACCGCACTACCAGCGCCGCCAGGGCCTGCTCGGCGCCAACCTCGTACGCCGTGAGAACGGCTGGGCGGTCCGGCGCATCCTGCCCGGCGACTCCTCCGACTCCAAGGCCCGCTCCCCGCTGGCCGGCACCGGCATCCGCGAGGGCGCCGTGCTCACCCATGTCGACGGCCGCCCCGTCGACCCCCACACCGGGCCGTACCCGCTGCTCGCCGGAGCCGGCGGCACCACGGTGGAGCTGACCTTCACCCCGGCCGAGGGCGTCGCGGGCCGCGCGCGCCGCGTCGCCGTCGTCCCCCTCGTCGACGAACGCCCGCTGCGCTACCAGGACTGGGTCACCAAACGCCGGGCCGTCGTACGGGAACTCAGCGGCGGACGCTGCGGCTATCTGCACATCCCCGACCTCGGCGGCTCGGGCTGGGCGCAGTTCAACCGGGACCTGCGCATGGAGATGTCCCGGCCCACGCTCATCGTGGACGTGCGCGGCAACGCGGGCGGCCACATCAGCGAGCTCGTCGTGGAGAAGCTGACCCGGACCATCCTCGGCTGGGACCTCACCCGCAACGCCCAGCCGGTGTCGTACGCCTCCGACGCGCCCCGCGGCCCGATCGTCGCCCTCGCCGACGAGGCGACGTCCTCCGACGGCGACATGATCACCGCCGCGTTCAAGCTGCTGCGCCTCGGACCGGTCGTCGGGCAGCGCACCTGGGGCGGGGTCGTCGGCATGACGGGCCGTCACCGGCTCGGCGACGGGACGGTGATCACCGTGCCGATGAACGCGGCCTGGTTCGACGCCTACGGCTGGTCCGTCGAGAACAAGGGAGTCGCCCCCGACGTCGAGGTCCTGCGCACCCCCCTGGACTGGGCGGAGGGCCGTCACGCCCAGCTCGCCGACGCCGTCGAACTCGCCCTGGAACTCCTGGAGTCCCACCCGGCGGCGACACCCCCGGACTACTCCCACGTACCGGACCGGTCCCGTCCGAAGCTCCCGCCGCGGCCGGCTTCGTAGGCCGTGCGCTCCCAGGCCGTGCACGCGAACGCGGGGCACCCACCAGAGCCGGGGGCACCCCGCGTTTCAGCGAACCGACGGACTACCGGTCGTAGTCGAGGTCGAAGCGCTCGTCTTCCTCACGCTCACGCATGCGCTCGGGCTCCTCGTCACGCTGCGGGCGCTGCGGCGGACGGCCCCGCTCCGGCTGCTCCTGCGGACGGCGCTCCTGCTGCCCGTGCTGGCGCGCACGCTCCTGGAGCTGCTCGGACTTCTCCTTGAACTGGTCCTTCATGCCCATGTGGGTTCACTCCCGTAGTGGGTCGGATCGGCCCCTCGCTGGGGCCTCGACCAGATTCACACGGGCGATAACCCTGCGCATGTCGATCAGTCACGCCGTGTAGTCCTCGCCTCCTCGTCGGCCGCGCCGCCCGCCCCGACCAGGCCCGTCCGCATGCCGTCGAGCCGGTCCGCGAACCGCCGCATCTCCCGCTGCCCGACCGTCCCGATGAGCGCCGGCAGATACCCGCGCACCCCCTGCATCCCGCGCAGCCACCACTGCCCGTACACATGGCTGGAGCGCCGCTCGATCCCGGCCACGATCCGGTCCACCGCCGGGCCCAGCGGATACGTCTTGTTCGACGGCCACGGCAGCCGCTGCCTCAACTCCCGCATCACATCGTGCTGGTCGGCGCCGCGCACCATGTCGGTGTCCGTCCACGACAGATAGCCGACGCCCACCCGCACGCCCTTGTAGCCGACTTCGGCCCGCAGACTGTGCGCGTACGCCTCCACACCGGACTTGGACGCGCAGTACGCCGTCATCATCGGCGCCGGCGTGATCGCGGCGAGCGAGGCGATCTGCAGCAGATACCCGCGGCTCTCCATCAGCACCGGCAGGAAGGCCCGCGCCGTCACCGCCGACCCGATCAGATTGACCTCGATGACCCGCCGCCAGGACTCCGGGTCGGACTCGACGAACGGCCCCCCGGTCGCCACACCGGCGTTGGCGACCACGATGTCGACCTTCCCGAACCGCTCCTTGACCTCCTGAGCGACCCGCGCCATCGCCTCGTGGTCGGTGACGTCCGCGTACCAGTGGTCGCTGTCGCCGTGCAGCCGCTCGGAGACCTGCTTGAGCGCGTCCCGCTCCAGCCCCACCAGCGCCACCGACGCGCCCCGCGCGGACAGCTTGCGCGCGAGCAGCTCACCGACCCCGCGCGCCGCACCGGTGACGACGGCGACCTGGCCCTCAAGGCTCACCCTGCTCATGCACCCTCCTTGACCTGCGTGTACGTCGTGACGAGTTCGCGTATCTTCCCGGTGACCAGCTCGGGCGCCTCGATGGGCGTCATGTGGCCGAGCCCCGGAAGCTCGGTCACGCCGACACAGTTCGGCAGCGCCTCGGCCAGCGAGCGGGCGTGCACCGGCGGAGTGAGCCGATCGGCCGTACCGACGACCACCGCCGCCGGGACCGTCAACTCCCGTATGCCGTGGCCGAGATCGAGCAGGGACAGCACCCGCGACCAGGCGTGCCGCACGGTCCGCGGGCAGGCGTGCACGATCCGCGCGCACGCCTCGACCATCTCGGGAGCCGAACGCGGGCCCATCGTCGCGTACTTCAGGACCGCCCGGGCGGCCGCCGTGACCGGGCCGAGCGGCGCCCGCGACCCGAGCAGCCGCCCGGTCAGCCAGGTCCGCAGCCGGCCCGCCCGCAACGGCAGCACCGTCGACTCGGCGACCAGCCGGGACGCGCCCGTGCTGCACAGCAGGACGGCGGCCGCGTGCTCCCGGAAGGCCGGGCGGGCGGCTGCGGCCATCACCGTCATCCCACCCATCGAGTGCCCGGCTATGACGGCCCTCTCGCCGGGGGCGAGCGTGGCCTTCAGAACGGCTTCCAGGTCGTCCGCGAGCCCGTCCGTGCTGCACACCGCGGCGGCCGGGCTGCGCCCGTGACCGCGCTGGTCATAGGCGACGACCCGGTGGTCCACGGCCAGGGCGCGGATCTGCGCCGCCCAGAAGGCCGTCGAGCAGGTCCAGCCGTGCGCGAGGACGACGGCCGGCGCGCCCTCCGGGCCGTGCACCTCCACATGCAGCCGCGCCCCGTCGGCGGACTCCACCGTCAGCTCCCTGACGGGCACGGGCGGGGCGTACGGCCCCTCGGCGACACTCGTCGCGCGGCTCACGCGGACACCTCCGCGCTCTCGCCGCTCTGCGCGCGCTCCGGCTCCGCGGGCCGTACGACGGCGTACTCCGCGAGATCCACCCGGCGGGTCGCCCGCCGGAACTCCGCGGTCGTCCCCGGCCAGATGGTGGTGTTGCGGCCCTGCGCGTCCAAATACCAGCTGGTGCAGCCGCCCGTGTTCCACACCGTCCGCGCCATCCGCTGCTGCACCCGGCGGTTCCAGGCGTGCACCGCGCTCGGCCTGGCGTCCAGCGCCACCCGCCCGCCCAGGACGTCGAGTTGGCGCACGAAGTCCGCCATGTAGTTCAGCTGGGACTCGATCATCAGGATCATCGACGAGTTCCCCAGGCCCGTGTTGGGCCCGATGATGGTCATCCAGTTCGGGAACCCGGCGGCGGACGCGCCGCGCAGCGCCTCCATCCCGCCCTTCCACGTCTCGGCGAGCGTCTTGCCCTCCGCACCGACCACCCGCTCGGCGATGGGCATGTCGGTGACGTGGAACCCGGTGCCGAACACGATCGCGTCGACCTCGGCCTCGCTGCCGTCGGCGGCCACGAGCGTCGAGCCCCTGATCTCACTGAGCCCGCCGGCGACGACATCCACGTTGGGCTGGGCGAGCGCCGGGTAGTACGAGCTGCTCAGCAGGATCCGCTTGCAGCCGATGCGGTAGTCAGGGGTCAGCTTGGCCCGCAACTCCGGGTCCTTGATCGCCCGGCCCATGTTCCGCTTGGCCAGCCCCTCGATGAAGCCCAGCTCGTTCGGATGCTTGGTGAACGCCTGCACCTGGAGCTCCCGGATGCCCCACAGCACCCCCCGGCGCAGCCGGCTGGTGAACGGCAGTGCCCGGTGCAGCGAGCGCTCCACCCCGCTGACGGCCCGGTCCATGCGCGGCATCACCCACGGCGGGGTCCGCTGGAAGAGGGTGAGCCGCTCCACCTCGGGCTGGATCGACGGCACGATCTGGATGGCGGACGCGCCCGTGCCGACCATCGCGACGCGCTTGCCGCGCAGGTCGTAGTCGTGGTCCCAGCGCGCCGAGTGGAACACCTTGCCGGGGAACGAGGCCAGACCCGGGATCTCGGGGATCTTCGGGTCGGACAGCGGCCCGGTGGCGGAGACGACGAGATCGGCGGAGAGCTCGCCCCGGCTGGTCTCGATGTCCCAGCACAGCCGCTCGCCGTTCCACGTCATCCGCTTCACCTCGGTGTCGAAGCGGATGTGCGGCCGCAGCCCGAAGGTGTCGGTGACGTGCTCCAGATAGGCGCGGATGTGCTCCTGCCCGGAGAAGGTGCGCGGCCAGTCCGGGTTGGGCGCGAACGAGAAGGAGTACAGATGGGACGGAACGTCGCAGGCGCAGCCCGGATAGCTGTTGTCCCGCCAGGTGCCGCCGACGCTGCCGGCGCGCTCCAGGACGACGAAGTCCGTGACGCCCTCGCGCCGCAGCCGTACGGCCGCTCCCAGCCCGCCGAACCCGGACCCGACCACCGCGACCCGCACATGTTCGCGTTCGGCCATGCGTGTGCCTCCCTGCTCCACCGGAACCATGCCAGTGAACACTGGCATGGTGGGGAGCGTAGAGCAGCCGCGTACCGACCGGTAGGGGGCGGCCCACGAAAGTTACCCACGGTACGAACTAAGGTGCCCCAGTGACCGAGAAGCGTGAGTACCGCATGGAGGAGCTGGCCCGGCTGGCCGGCATCACGGTCCGCACCCTGCGCTTCTACCGCGAACGCAAGCTCATCCCGCCGCCCCGCCGCGAGGGCCGTATCGCCTGGTACGACGACCACCACCTGGCCCGCCTGCGCACCATCGCGGCCCTCCTGGAACGCGGCCACACCCTCACCGGCATCGCCGAACTCGCCGAGGCCCTCGACCACGGCCGCGACGTCGCCGACGTCCTCGGCGTCACCCCCACCGAGGAGGAGCCCGTCCGCCTCACCCCCGAGGAACTCGCCGCCCGCTTCGAGGGCCAGGTCACCCCCGAGAACCTCGCCGCCGCCCTCGACCTCGGCTACCTCGGCACCGACGGCGACGAGATCGTCCACATCAGCCGCCGCCTGCTCGACGTCTCCTCGGCCCTCGTCCGCGAGGGCATCCCCCTAGCCGAGGTCCTCACCGCCGGCCGCCGCGTCCGCGAACACGTCGACGCCATGGCCGACATGTTCGCCGACCTGGTCCTGCGCCACGCCGACGAGTCCGACCTCCCCCGCCTGCGCCCCCTGGCCCGCAGCGTCGTCGAGGCCGAACTCTCCCTGGCCCTGGACCGCAGACTGCGCAAGCAGAGCGACTAAGGGCTGTCCCTGACGGGACAGCCCTTAGCTCCCGTAGACCACCGTGACGGGCGCGTGGTCCGACCAGCGCTCACCGTGGGTGGCGGCCCGCTCGACGTACGCCTTGAGCGCCCGCCCCGCGAGCCCCCGCGTCGCGGCATGGAGGTCGATCCTCCATCCTGTGTCGTTATCGAACGCCCGCCCCCGGTACGACCACCACGAGTACGGTCCGTCCACGTCCGGATGCAGGGCGCGGACCACGTCGACGTAGCCGCCCTCCGCCGGGTCGAACACACGGGTCAGCCAGGCGCGTTCCTCGGGGAGGAAGCCGGAGCTCTTCTGGTTGCCGCGCCAGTTCTTCAGGTCGGCCCTGTCGTGCGCGATGTTCCAGTCGCCGCAGACCAGGACCTCGCGGCCGTCGGCGGCGGCGCGTTCGCGCAGGTCCTTGAGGTGGGCCAGGAACTCGGTCATGAAGCGGTACTTCTCGTCCTGCCGCTCGGTGCCGACCTCGCCCGAGGGGAGGTAGAGGGAGGCGATCGTCACACCCGGCAGGTCGACCTCCGCGTAGCGGCCACTGGCGTCGAACTCGGTCGAGCCGAAGCCGACCCGCACCCGGTCGGGTTCCCGGCGTGTGTAGAGGGAGACGCCGGCGCGACCCTTGGCGGCGGCGGGTGCGTGCAGGACGTGCCAGCCCTCGGGGGCACGGACGTGCTCGGGCAGCTGCTGAGGCTCGGCCCGGACCTCCTGGAGGCACACCACATCGGCGTCGGTCGCGGCCAGCCACTCCACGAAGCCCTTCTTCGCGGCGGCCCGGAGCCCGTTCACATTCACAGAGGTCACAGTCAGCACCCGGGCACTTTACCGGCACACTGGACGCTGTCCGATTCTGGAATGTCCCGATCTTGAATTGATATACGGTATACAGCATGCATATTCGCCCGGTTCCCTTCGACCACCCCGACGCGGTCAAGCTCAACGATCAGGTCCAGGCCGAGTACGCCGTCCGCTACGGCGACGGCGGCGACGAGACACCGCTCGCAGCGGCCGACTTCGCGCCGCCGCGCGGCCTGTACCTGATCGCGTACGACGCGCTCGGCGTGCCGGTCGCCTCCGGCGGCTGGCGCTCGCAGGACGAGAACGGCGAGGGCAACCAGGACGGCGACGCCGAGCTGAAGCGCATGTACGTGGTCGAGGACATGCGCGGGCGCGGGATAGCGCGGCGCGTCCTGGCGGCGCTGGAGGAGGACGCCCGGGCGGCGGGCCGCCGGCGGATGGTGCTGGAGACCGGTGCGAAGCAGCCGGAGGCGGTGGCCCTCTACACGTCCAGCGGCTACGAGCCGTGCGAGAAGTTCGGCTACTACCGCTTCCACGAACTGAGCCTGTGTTACGCCAAGGCCCTGTGAGGACCGGCACACGCGCGGCGGGTGAGCGGGGGTCAGACCCCGCCGCCCGCCGCCCCTTTTGACCCGTCGGCCTCAGGACATGCCAAAGCCCCGGTCGGGATATCCCTACCGGGGCTTTGAGCTGCGTGGACCTGAGGGGATTTGAACCCCTGGCCCCCTCGATGCGAACGAGGTGCGCTACCGGACTGCGCCACAGGCCCTTGCAACGAGTGAAACTTTAGCACCCCGATCGGGGTGCTCGGAAATCCGTTGCCGGGCGGCCGGCCGGCCGCGCCGGAGGGCCGTCACTCGTTGGCGGCGCGCGGCCGGTCGCCGTCCTCGTACTGGTCGAACAGCGGTGTGCGGCCCCGTTCACGGGCCCGGCGGGCGGACGCGGCCCGGCGGGCGTCGCTGCGCTCGTCCCCATCGGCGCGGTCGTCCTCGGGCGCGGCGGAGGCGTCGGCGGCGGCCGGGGCCTCGTGCTCGTGGCCGACGGCGCTGGAGCGGGCCGAGCTCCACGCGTCCGGTGCGCCGAGGTCGACGTCGGAGGTGGCGCGCGGCGCGACCGGCGCGGTCACGTAGGTGGGCAGCGGGACGGGGACCGGGTCCCAGCTGTCGCCGTGCCCGGGGCGGCGCTGGCGTTCGCGCTGCTGGTCGACCCACTCGGCGTGGTCGGTCTGCTCGACGAGGGCGCGCCGGTCGGCGGCGAGCGCGGAAAGGTCGGTGCCGGTGTCTGGTCCGGACCCTTCGTCGGACTCGGGGGCGCCGGGCGCGGCGTCGCCGGGTCCGCGGCGGCGGTTCTGCCGGGCGTGTTCACGCAGCCGCTGCGCTGCGGCCTCGGCGCGGCGCCGGTCCATCTGGTAGGCGAAGCGGCGGCGCTCCTGGGACCGCAGATACGCGATGTATCCGCTGAGCAGGACGGCGGGGACGCCGGGTGCCCACAGGAAGGCGAGTCCGCCGACGGCGGCGACGATCGCGCCGAGGGTGAACGCGAGGAAGAGGACGACGGTGGTGCGCCGGCGGCGCGCGAGCACCTTCAGGCGCCGGGCCCGTGCTGCGGCCGCCTCCTCGGAGGGGGACCGCCGGGGGGCCGGCACGCGCTTGCGGGCCTTGGCGTCGGCGTCCCGGGGGGTGTCGCGGGCGGGTTCGGGGCGGGCCGGTTCCGGGCGGGCGGGTGCCGGGGCCGGTGCCGCCGCCTGGGTCTGCGGACGGGTCGGGGGTACGGCGAAGGCCCGGACGTCCACCGACTCGGTGACGTCGTCCGGGTCGTCCGCGCCGGGCTCCCCCTCGACGGTGGAGCGGGCGCGCAGGTCCTTGGCGTACCGGCGCTCCATGCCCGCCCGTCCGGACAGCAACCGGATGGCCGTGCTGAAGCGTTCCGTCGGACGGGCCTCGTTCAGCTCGTCCTGCCTACGGAGCCACATCGGCACCAGGTAGGCGGCCCAGGCCCCGACGATGACTGCGTAGATGAGGCCGCTGCTGCTCACGTCTCACACGGTAGAGGGGTTTGCATGAGGCCATCCGCCAATTGAGCCGGTGTGTCGCACGATCTGGCTGATATTTCGAACTTTTTTTGTGACCGATGCGATCAGCTGCCCGCCGAGGCCGCGAATTTGATGCCCTCAGCCGGTCATCCGCCGATCAATTTCGAACACTTATTCAATTCCGGGGTTACGCGGGATTCCCCTGTGTGTTGCGCGGCCCGGAGGGCGGGCCGGCCTGCGCACGGGTGCGGTGCCAGCGGCCGAGCAGTCCGTCGGGGACCTCTTCCGCGGTGAGCGCGAACACGAGGTGGTCGCGCCAGGCTCCGTCGATGTGGAGATAACGCGGACGCAGTCCCTCTTCGCGGAATCCGAGTTTCTCCACGACCCGGCGGCTGGGCCCGTTCTCGGGGCGAATACAGACCTCGATGCGGTGCAGACCGACGGTGCGGAAGCAGTGGTCGACGACGAGGGCGACGGCGGTCGGCATGACGCCGCGGCCCGCCACGGACTCGTCCACCCAGTAGCCGACGTGCCCGGAGCACATCGAACCCCAGGTGATCCCGGCGACCGTCAACTGCCCGACGAGCCGCCCCTGGTACTCGATGACGAACGGCAGCATCCGGCCGGCGTTCGCCTCGGACCGCAGATGGCGCACCATCTGCCGGTAGGTGGGCCGGTGCACGATCGGCCCGCTGGGGGTGGGGGGCGGGATCGTCGCCTCCCAGGGCCGCAGCCAGTCGCGGTTGCGGCGGTTGACCTCGCGCCAGGCCCGCTGGTCGCGCATCTTTATCGGCCGCAGGACGATGTCGCCGTCCCGCAGCACGACGGGCCAGGATGGGCTGTTCAGCTCGCACCCCCACTGCTCGGTCCGGGGTGGTCGCCGCCGCGCAGCTGGTCGACGGCGTGGATCAGGAGGGGTTCGAGGACGGCCAGGCCGTCCTTCACCCCTCCGGTGGAGCCGGGCAGGTTCACGATCAGGGTCCGTCCGGCGACGCCGGCGAGACCCCGTGACAGGGCGGCGGCGGGCACCTTGTCCCGGCCGTACGCCCGGATCGCCTCCGCGATGCCCGGGACCTCGCGGTCGATCACCGCGCGGGTGGCCTCGGGGGTGCGGTCGGTGGGCGAGATGCCGGTGCCGCCGGTGGTGACGACGACGTCGTACCCGTCCTCGGCCCCGGTGCGCAGGGCGGCCTCGACGGGGTCGCCGTCCGGGACGACCCGGGGGCCGTCGACGGTGAACCCGAGGCGCTTCAGGCCGTCGGCGATCAGCGGTCCGCCCCGGTCCTCGTAGACCCCGGCGGCGGCCCGGTTGGAGGCGGTGACCACGAGAGCGCGATACGTCATGCCCGGCTCCAGTCGCCCGACTTCCCGCCCGTCTTCTGCTCCACCCGTACGTCCGTGATGACCGCTCCCTTGTCGACCGCCTTGACCATGTCGATCACGGTGAGCGCGGCGACGGTGACCGCGGTCAGGGCCTCCATCTCGACGCCCGTGCGGTCCGTGGTCTTCACGGTGGCCAGGATCTCCACGGCGTCGTCCGCGACCGACAGGTCCAGTTTCACACCGGAGAGCGCGAGCGGGTGGCACAGCGGGATGAGGTCCGGGGTGCGTTTGGCGCCCATGATGCCCGCGATCCGGGCGGTGGCGAGGGCGTCGCCCTTGGGCATCCCCTCGCCCCGCAGCAGCTCGACCACGCGCGGTGAGACGAGGACGCGTCCGCTCGCGCGGGCGGTGCGCGCGGTGACGTCCTTGCCGGAGACGTCGACCATCCGAGCGGCGCCCGCTTCGTCGAGGTGCGTGAGGTGGTCCTGCTCGGGTGGGTTCTGCGTGCTCATGCTGGTGTGGCGCTCCCGGTCCGGGCCCGTCGCGGTGCGGCGCACGGGCCTGCTGTGCGCGACACGGTACCGCCAACCCGGGGCGGTCAGCCGAGCAGGACCACCTCGACCTCGCTGCCCGGTTCGACGCTCTCGACGTCCTCGGGGACGACGATCAGCGCGTCCGCGTGCGCGAGGGCGGCGACCAGATGCGATCCGGCGCCGCCGACGGGACGCACCTCGCCGTCGGTGTGGCTGCCGCGCAGGAACTGTCTGCGTCCCTTGGGCGAGGTGAGCGCCTTGTCGGCGACGAGGGTGGCCCGGGTGCGGGGCCGGTGCACATCGGTCAGGCCCATCAGGGCGCGGATCGCGGGGCGCACGAACAGCTCGAAGGAGACGTACGACGACACCGGGTTGCCGGGCAGGGCGAGCAGCGGGGTGTGATCGGGGCCGATCGAGCCGAAGCCCTGCGGTTTGCCGGGCTGCATGGCGAGCTTGCGGAACTCGACGCCGCTGCCGGGCTCGTCCTCGTCGCCGGCGTGGGACAGCGCCTCCTTGACGACGTCGTACGCGCCGACGCTGACGCCGCCGGTGGTGACCATGAGGTCGGCGCGGACCAGCTGGTCCTCGATGGTGTCGCGCAGTGTCTCGGCGTCGTCGGCGACCGCGCCGACGCGGTAGGCGATGGCGCCGGCGTCGCGGGCGGCGGCGGTGAGGGCGAAGCTGTTGGAGTCGTAGATCTGCCCGGTCGCGAGCTGCTCGTCGGGCTGGACGAGTTCGCTGCCGGTGGACATGACGACGACGCGGGGGCGCGGGCGGACCCGGACCGTGCCGCGGCCGATGGCGGCGAGCAGGGCGATCTGCGGCGGGCCGAGGACGGTGCCGGCCTCCAGGGCGCGGTCGCCGGCCTTGACGTCGCTGCCCGCGGCGCGCACATGGGCGCGCGCCTCGGCGGGCCGGTGGATCTGTACGGTGCCGGCGGCGCCCTCGGGGGCCTGGCTGCGGGCGCGCATCCCGGTGACGGGGCCCTCGCCGAGCCCTCCGTCGGTCCACTCCACGGGGACGACGGTCTCGGCGCCGGGCGGCAGCGGGGCGCCGGTCATGATGCGGACGGCCTGGCCGGGACCGACGTGGAGCTGGTCGGCCTGGCCCGCCGCGGCGTCCCCGACGACCTCCAGGACGGCCGGGAACTCCTCGCTCGCGCCCGCGACGTCCGCGACCCGTACCGCGTACCCGTCCATGGAGCTGTTGTCGAACGGCGGCAGCGAGACCGGCACCGTGACGTCCTCGACCAGGACGCAGCCCTGGGCGTCGAGGAGCTGCAGCTCGATGGGTTCCAGGGGGCGGACGGTGGCGAGGATGTCCTGAAGGTGTTCGTCCACGGACCAGAGCTGGTCGTGGCCGGCGGGACGGGGCGCGGCGGTGCTCAACTCGCTACATCTCCTCGGCTACGTAACTGCGAAGCCAGGTCCGGAAGTCCGGGCCCAGGTCTTCACGTTCGCATGCGAGTCTGACAATGGCACGCAGGTAGTCGCCCCGGTCGCCGGTGTCATAGCGGCGGCCCTCGAAGACGACGCCGTGCACGGGGCCGCCGACCTTCTCGTCCGCGGCCAACTGCTGGAGGGCGTCGGTCAGCTGGATCTCGCCGCCGCGACCGGGCTCCGTCTTGCGGAGTATGTCGAAGATGTGCGGGTCGAGGACGTAGCGCCCGATGATGGCGTAGTTCGACGGGGCGTCGGCCGCGGCCGGCTTCTCGACGAGGTCGTGGACCTTGACGACGTCTCCCTCGTCGGTGGGGTCGACGGCGGCGCAGCCGTAGAGGTGGATCTGCTCGGGCGCGACCTCCATCAGGGCGACGACGCTGCCGCCGTGCTGCTCCTGCACCTCGACCATCCGCTTGAGCAGGGGGTCGCGGGGGTCGATCAGGTCGTCGCCGAGGAGGACCGCGAAGGGCTCGTGGCCGACGTGCGGGGCCGCGCAGAGCACGGCGTGGCCGAGGCCCCGGGGGTCGCCCTGGCGCACGTAGTGCATGGTGGCGAGGTCGCTGGACTCCTGCACCTTGGCGAGGCGTTCGGCGTCGCCCTTCTTCTGCAGGGCGGACTCGAGTTCGTAGTTGCGGTCGAAGTGGTCCTCGAGCGGCCGCTTGTTGCGGCCGGTGATCATGAGGACGTCGTCGAGGCCCGCCGAGACGGCCTCTTCGACCACATACTGGATCGCGGGCTTGTCGACGACCGGCAGCATCTCCTTGGGAGTCGCCTTGGTGGCCGGCAGGAAGCGGGTTCCTAGACCCGCTGCGGGGATGACAGCCTTGGTGATCCGAGGGTGGGACTGAGTCATGCCCGACACCTTATCCGGTGCCTTTGTATGGAATCTGAAGCTCCGGTTATTTGGCTCTCATATGAGCACATTGGGAAGGGTTAGGGAGCGAGCTTTGCCTCACTTCGCGGACGGCACCGAGTCTGCCAAACGGACGTTGCGGCGAGAGCTCCTCGCGGTAAGGGGCAGGTTGACACCCGATGACGTGCGGGAATCCGCGGCGGCGCTGGCGGAGCGCGCACTGTGCCTCGCGGAGCTGGCGCAGGCGGGCACGGTCGCCGCGTACGTCTCCGTGGGAAGCGAACCCGGCACCCTCGCGCTGCTCGACGCGCTGCGCGCGCGGGGCGTGCGCGTCCTGCTGCCCGCCCTACTGCCCGACAACGACCTGGACTGGGGCCCGTACACCGGACGGGACGGGCTCGTCCGCGTCCAACACGGCGGAAAGATGGCTCTTTTCGAGCCCCCCGGCCCGCACCTGGGCCCGGACGCCGTCACCGAGGCCGACGTGGTGCTGCTGCCGGGCCTCGCCGTCGACGCGCGCGGGATGCGTCTCGGGCGGGGCGGCGGATCGTACGACCGGGTGCTGGCCCGGCTGGAGAGCGCGGGCGTCGATCCGGCGCTCGTGGTGCTGCTGTACGACACGGAGGTCGTCGCCCGTGTCCCCGAGGAGCCGCACGACCGTCCGGTGCACGCGGTGGTGACTCCGTCGGGGGTCCGGCGCTTCCCCCGGACCTGACCGCCGTACGCGAACGGGCCCTCCACGCAGGCGTGGAGGGCCCGTCGCACGATCGGCGGACGGTCAGGGCCGCAGCACCAGGGTGTCGCTGGTGGAGCCGTCGACGGCCTGCTTGGAGAAGGACCAGTCGAGCAGTTCGCCGTCGGCCCACTTGTCCGTCTGGTCGGTGTAGTGGGCGTTGTAGGCGTGCCCGGAGGCGCCGGTGAGATTGATCCACTTCGACTTGTCGAGGTCGCCGAGGTTGACGACCATCCGCATCGACGGCACCCACACGACCCCGTAGCCGCCGGCCGCGTTCCAGCCGCTCGCGTTGACCGTGGCCTCGCCGCCGCTGAGTTTCCAGGGGCCGCGGTTGAGGGCGTACTGGAGGAAGCCCGGGCCCTCGGTGCCGAGGGTCTGGTTCTTCAGGAACAGGCGGTGCAGGCGGCCCCAGCTCCAGGTGTCGATGTCCTTGCCGAGCTTCGCGGTCAGCTCCCAGCGGGCGTCGACCATGGCGCGCGCGAACAGGTCGTCGCGGTTGCGGTCGGCTCCCTTGCGGGGGCCCGCGTCCGGTGTCTTCCACCAGTCGCTGTCCGGGTCGTCCATGAGGGCGCGCACCACCTCGAACCAGCGGTCGCCGCCGTCCGGCTGCGCCTGGTCGGCGTCGCGCTCGCCGCACTCGCGGACCTTCTGCACCTCGTCGGCCGGGCCGGTGGTGCTGACCGGGTCGACGTACAGGCACTGGCCCTTGACCCGCAGCTCCTTGGGCAGCTTGTGGCCGAAGGCGAGCTTGAGGATGTTGCGCCACACCGAGTTGAAGTAGGCGGCGGCCGCCGAGTCGGCGTCCTGGGTGTAGTCCCAGCCCTCCAGCAGCTCCTGCGCCTCACGGACGTCGGGGTCCGCTATGTCGATCTTCAGCAGCTGGGGCACCAGCAGCTTGGCCATCTCGCTGCTGTTGTCGAGCTGCATCTGGCGCATGTCGTCGGTGGAGATCTTGCCGCCGCCGTCGATCTTCGACTGGATCAGGTCGTTGATGCGCTGGCTGCGGGCGCCGTAGCCCCAGTCCGTGGTCAGCGTGTAGGGATACTTCTTGTCGACGACGGCCTGGTTGGCGGTGACGATGTAGCCGCGCTTCGGGTTGTACTCGTACGGCAGTTCGTCCTCGTCGAGGTAACCGGTCCAGCGGGACTTGGGGTCCCAGCCGGGGGCCGGCACGGAGCCGTCGTAGCCCTGCGCGCGCGTGGGGATCTTCCCGGGCAGCGTGTACCCGATGTTGTCCTCGCGGTCCGCGTAGATCAGGTTCTGCGAGGGCACGTCGAAGAGGGCGGCCGCGGCGCGGAAGTCGTTCCAGTTCTTCGCCTTGTCCATGGCGAAGACGGCGTCCATGGTGGTGCCGGCGTCCAGCGCGGTCCAGCGCAGCGAGATGCCGTAGCCGTCGCCGCGGTCGGGCGCCGCGGTGTCCACGGTGGCCTTCCTGCCGACCTTGACCAGCTCGGAGCTGCGGTCGGAGAGCAGCGGGCCGTTCTTCGTCGCGCGTACGACGATCTTCTTCGGTTCGCCGCCGGCGACCCTGATGGTCTCCTGGCGGGTGGTGAACGGCACCGTCTTGCCGCCGTACAGGTAGCCGTCGCCGGACACCTTCTCCAGGTACAGGTCGGTGACGTCGACGCCGGAGTTGGTCATGCCCCAGGCGATGGCCTGGTTGTGGCCGATGACGACGCCCGGCATGCCCGCGAAGGTGTAGCCGGCCACGTCGTACTGGCAGGAGGCGGAGACCGAGCGGCAGTGCAGGCCCATCTGGTACCAGACGGACGGCAGCGACGCCGACAGGTGCGGGTCGTTCGCCAGCAGCGGCTTGCCGGTGATGGTGTGCTTGCCGCCGACCACCCAGGAGTTGGAGCCGATGCCGTTGCCGTTCACACCGACGGCCGTGGGCAGCCCGTCCAGGACGTCCTGGAGTCCCGCCAGCTGGCTCTGCAGACCGGTGGTGCCGGACGAGGAGGCGCCCGCGGTACCTGCGGTCCCCGTACCCCCGGTGCCCGTGCCACCGGCCGTGGCGTCCTGCGGCCCGTACGTCTTGGTGACCGCGTCGTAGCCGCCGGTCCGGACGATCGGCTTGTTCCGGTCGTACGGGTACTGCGGGTACAACTCGGCGATCTGCTTGGGGCCGAGCCGGCTCGTCATCAGGGCGCGGTCGATCTCGTCCTGCATGTTGCCGCGCAGGTCCCAGGCCATCGCCTTCAGCCAGGCGATCGAGTCGACCGGGGTCCACTGCTCGGGCTTGTAGTCGTTGGTGAAGCCGAGCGCCGCGTACTCCAGGGAGATCTCCGCGCCGTCCTTGCCGGCCAGGTAGGCGTTGACACCCTTGGCGTAGGCCTGGAGGTACTTCTTGGTGGCGGCCGACAGCTTGGTGTCGTACTCCTGCTTGGCGATGCGGTCCCAGCCGAGGGTGCGCAGGAACTCGTCGTTGTCGACCTGCCCCTTGCCGAACATCTCCGACAGCCGGCCCGAGGTCATGTGCCGGCGGACGTCCATCTCCCAGAACCGGTCCTGCGCCTGCACGAAGCCCTGCGCCATGAACAGGTCCTCGTCGGAGGACGCGTAGATCTGCGGCACGCCGTAGCCGTCCCGCTTGACGTCGACCGGCCCGGACAGCCCGTCGAGCGTGAGCGAGCCCTTGGTCTGCGGGAAGGACGCGCGGACGGTGCTGATGGACCAGTAGGCACCGCCGGTGACACCCGCGATGACGGCCAGCACCAGGACCAGGACGAGCAGACGCGCTCTGCGCCCCTTCTTCCTGCCGGATTTGCCGGGCTGCTGACCCGTGGAGGCGGTGGTGTTCGGGGGCATCGCTGTCCTTGCTGTCCTAACGCGAGCGGCAGACGGTCCTGGAGTGCTGGGAGCAACCATAGGCGCAGGGCCCGGTCGGACTTGACGCGGAGTGGGGAACCGTAGCGGACGGACGTTCGATCATGCCCGCCGGAGCGTCAAGAAATCGTCAAGAGTTAGGTAAGGTAATGAAGTAGTTGGGTGCGGAGAACCGCCACTTCGTGTCCTATGTTCATGAGCCCCCGCGCGCGTACGTGGGCCAGGGAAGGGAACGGCCGCTGACTGTCCACGACCTCAACCAGCTTCTGCTCGTCTGCTCGCTCGTGCTGCTCAGCGCCGTCGCTGCGGTCCGCATCTCCTCGCGAAGCGGCCTCCCCAGCCTGCTCGTCTACCTGGGCATCGGCGTCCTCATGGGCCAGGACGGCATCGGGATCCGCTTCGACGACGCCGAGCTCACCCAGGTCATCGGCTACGCCGCCCTGGTCGTGATCCTGGCCGAGGGCGGACTCGGCACGAAGTGGAAAGAGGTCAAGCCCGTCCTTCCGGCCGCCTCCGCGCTCGCGACGGTCGGCGTCACCATCAGCGTCGGCGTCACCGCGTCGGCCGCGCACTACCTGGTCGGACTGGACTGGCAGCAGGCCCTGATCATCGGGGCCGTCGTCTCCTCCACCGACGCCGCCGCCGTGTTCTCCGTGCTGCGCCGCATCCCACTGCCCTCCCGGGTCATCGGCACCCTGGAGGCCGAGTCCGGCTTCAACGACGCGCCCGTCGTCATCCTCGTCGTCGCCTTCTCCCACCGCGGTCCCATCGAGCAGTGGTACGTGCTGCTCGGCGAGATAGCGCTGGAACTGGCCATCGGCGCGGCCATCGGCCTCGCCATCGGCTGGCTCGGCGCCTGGGGGCTGCGGCACGTCGCGCTGCCTGCCTCCGGCCTGTACCCGATCGCCGTCATGGCCATCGCCGTCACCGCCTACGCGTCCGGCGCCATGGCCCACGGCAGCGGGTTCCTCGCGGTCTACCTCGCCTCGATGGTGATGGGCAACGCAAAACTGCCGCACTGGCCGGCCACCCGCGGCTTCGCCGAAGGGCTCGGCTGGATCGCCCAGATCGGCATGTTCGTCCTGCTCGGCCTGCTCGTCACCCCGCACGAACTGGGCGACGACATCGTGCCCGCCCTCGTCATCGGCCTGGCTCTGACCATGCTGGCGCGCCCGCTGAGCGTCGTGGCCTGCCTGACGCCGTTCCGGGTGGTCTGGCGGGAGCAGGCCCTGATGTCGTGGGCCGGCCTGCGCGGCGCCGTCCCCATCATCCTGGCGACGATCCCCGTGGTGAGCGGCGTCGAAGGCAGCGAGCGCATCTTCAACATCGTCTTCGTGCTGGTCGTCGTCTACACCCTGATCCAGGGGCCGACGCTGCCCTGGCTGGGCCGCAAGCTGAACCTCGGCCAGGGACCGGAGGCCGCCGACCTCGGCATCGAGTCGGCGCCCCTGGAGAGGCTGGGCGGACACCTGCTGTCGTTCGTCATCCCCGAGGGCTCGAAGATGCACAACGTCGAGGTCGGCGAACTGCGGCTGCCGCCGGGCGCAGCCGTCACCCTCGTCGTCCGCGACGGAAAATCCCTCGTTCCGCAGCCGGCCACCGTGCTGCGGCACGGCGACGAACTCCTCGTGGTCGCCACCGACCCGGTGCGCGACCAGGCCGAGCGCAGGCTCCGCGCCGTCGGCGCGGGCGGCAAGCTGGCCGGGTGGCTGGGGACGGACGGGATGAGCCGGTCGTAGGGACCGGTGCCCGGTCGCAGGGCCGGTGCCCGGTCGCAAGGCCGGTGCCGTGTGCGGCTTGCGCTGTGATGCGACTTGTTCCGGGGAAGTGCAGGCGGGGAGCCGGGGCGTGCTGGTTTTCACAGGGGCTGGGGTCCAAGCCCCTGTACAATGCAGGTGACCCAGATCGAACCAACTCTGCCTGACGCAGAGCTGGCGCGACCGTATGGCGGCCGGGACGCCCCTCCTCATCGTGGGCGCCGGTATCTACCGCAGTTCCGCGCAAGAGGACAGCTCTCGGCGCCGTCCCCCACCCGGTGGGGCCGCGCTACCAGGCGGCAGAAAGGCACGGGCCGTGGCATCCACGGTCACCGAGGAGCCGTCGAAGGACTCGGCCTCCTCCCGCCCGGGATACGGACAGCTGCTGCGCACCCGCGGCGCCTGGACGTTCCTGCTCCCCGGCTTCGCGGCACGCCAGCCGTTCGCGATGCTGACCATCTCCATCGTGCTGCTGGTCCAGCACACCACCGGCTCCTACGGCGCGGCGGGCGCCGCCGCGGCCGTCACCGGCGTCTCCATGGCCGTCTTCGCGCCCTACAGCGGCCGTCTCGCCGACCGCTACGGGCAGCGGGCCGTGCTGATCCCCGGCGTCCTCGTGCACACCGTGTCCGGGCTGACGCTGACCGCGCTCGCCCTCGCACACGCGCCCCTGTGGGCGCTGTTCGTCGCGGCCGTGCCCACCGGCGCCTCGGTGCCGCAGGTCGGGCCGATGGTGCGGGCCCGCTGGGGCGTCAAGCTCCAGGGTTCGCCCCTGATGTCGACGGCCGCGGCCTTCGAGTCCGTCACCGACGAGCTGACCTTCGTCGTCGGCCCGCTGCTGGCCACCGCGCTGTGCACGGCCGTCGACCCGGCCGCCGGCCTGGTCACCGAGGCCACGCTCACCCTGGTGGGCGGACTGCTGTTCGCCGCGCAGCGGAGCACCCAGCCGGCCGTCACCGGCGGCGGGCACGCGCGCGTACGGCACGCCAGCGCGCTGCGCGTCCCCGGCGTGCGCGTGCTGATCGTGACGTTCCTCGGCATCGGTTCCGTCTTCGGCGGCATGCAGGTGTCCCTGGCCGCCTTCACCGAGTCGATCGGCAGCCCCGGCCTGAACGGCGTCCTGTACGGCACCTTCGCCGCGGGCAACATGCTCGCCGGCCTCGTCTGCGGTGCCATCGTCTGGAAGGTCTCGCCGCAGCGCCGCCTCCTCGTCGGCTACGCCGCGCTGGCGCTGGCCGCGTCCGGGCTGTGGGCCGCGCACTCGGTCCTGGTGCTGGCCGCGCTGGGCCTGCTGGTCGGCATGTGCATCGCGCCCGCTCTGATCACCGGCTACACCCTCGTGGAGAGCCTGGTCCCGGCCGGCGCCCGCACCGAGGCGTTCACCTGGCTCACCGGCGCCGTCGCGCTCGGCCAGGCCGCCGCCGTCACGGTCGCCGGACAGCTGGAGGACCGCCTGTGGGGCGGCGCCGGATTCCTGGTGCCCATGGGCGGCACCCTGCTGGCCCTGATCACGCTCCTGGCCTTGCGTTCACGGCTCGAGACCCGGGCCGCGGGGCGCACGGTCGCACGTGGCGTCGGTCACCGCGTGCCGGTGGCAGTGGACTGAGCGGCCGGAATACGTCACTATGGATCGTCGTTAGCACTCATCGAGTGAGAGTGCCAGGAGGAAGACAGTGCCGACCTACCAGTACCAGTGCACCGAGTGCGGCGAGGGCCTCGAGGCGGTGCAGAAGTTCACCGACGACGCCCTGACCGAGTGCCCCAACTGCCAGGGCCGCCTCAAGAAGGTGTTCTCCGCGGTCGGCATCGTCTTCAAGGGCTCCGGCTTCTACCGCAACGACAGCCGCGGCTCCTCGTCGAGCAGCTCGCCGGCGTCGTCGAAGTCGGCGTCTTCTTCGTCGTCGTCCGACTCCTCGTCGGCGTCCTCGACGGCCTCGTCCTCTTCGTCCTCCTCGGACAAGAAGGCGTCGAGCACCGGCACCTCCTCCGCCGCCTAGCCCGCGGCGGCACCACCACTTCTTACGGGACCCTGTCGTCGTCCGGCGGCGGGGTCCTCGGTGTGTCCGGGGCCGGTTAGGGTGCGGACATGGCGAACAAGGCGAACGCCGAGCTCGGCGTGATCGGCGGCTCCGGTTTCTACTCCTTCCTCGACGACGTGACCGAGGTCCAGGTCGACACCCCGTACGGGCCGCCCAGCGACTCCCTCTTCCTCGGCGAGATCGCCGGCCGGCGAGTCGCCTTCCTCCCCCGGCACGGCCGCGGCCACCATCTGCCGCCCCACCGCATCAACTACCGCGCCAACCTGTGGGCGCTGCGCTCCCTCGGCGTGCGCCAGGTGCTCGGCCCGTGCGCGGTGGGCGGTCTGCGGCCCGAGTACGGCCCCGGCACCCTGCTCGTGCCGGACCAGCTCGTCGACCGCACCAAGTCCCGGGTGGGCACCTACTTCGACGGACTGCCGCTCCCCGACGGCACCGTGCCCAACGTGGTGCACGTGTCGCTGGCCGACCCCTATTGTCCCACCGGCCGCGCCGCCGCCCTGAAGGCCGCGCGCGGCCAGGACTGGGAGCCCGTGGACGGCGGCACCCTGGTCGTCGTGGAGGGGCCCCGCTTCTCCACCCGCGCCGAATCGCTGTGGCACCAGGCGCAGGGCTGGTCCGTGGTCGGCATGACCGGCCACCCCGAGGCGGCACTCGCCCGTGAGCTGGAGCTCTGCTACACCTCGATGACCCTGGTCACCGACCTCGACGCGGGCGCCGAGACCGGCGAGGGCGTCAGCCACGACGAGGTGCTGCGCGTGTTCGCGGCGAACGTCGACCGGCTGCGGGGGGTTCTCTTCGACGCGGTGGCGGCTCTGCCGGCCGATGAGGACCGGGACTGTCTGTGTGCGGGGGCGTTGGGCGGGATGGATCCGGGGTTCGTGTTGCCGTAGGGGCGCAGTGGTAGCCGGTTGCCGGGGGTGTAGCGGGCGTACCGGCGTACCTGGTGGGCGGAACGCCTCGTTCGAGGGGCGGGTTTTTCCACAGGCTGTGGGTTGTCCACGGGCCTCAGCGGGCGGCGGCGTGATGACGGATGGTGGCTTCGCAAGCCGTTCCGTCCGCTCCGTCCTCACTGGTGGTGATCCCCGTGTCCGTAGCTCCCCCTGCCTTCCGGGCTCCTTCTGCCTCTTTCTCTTTCTCCTCGTCGCCTCGCCGTGCGCTGCCGCCGGGGCCGGACGCCCCGGCCACCCGAGAGGTGCCGCACTTCGACCCGGTGCGGGTGCGCGGCACGCGGTACCGGCTGCGCCGGCTCGTACGGCATCGGCGGCGGGCCGTGGCGGCCGGGCTGGCCGTGACCGCGGCGGCGCTGGTGGCGGCGGGACCGAGGGAGGCCGACGGGGCGCGCGGGCACCCGGCGGACGAGCCGGTACGGCCGCACCGGGTCACCGAGCCGGTGTCGGCGCCGGTGCGGATCGCCGACGCGGCGACCGTACGGCTGCTGCGCCCCGGTGACCGGGTCGATGTGATCGCCGCCGAGGGGAACGGTCCCAGTCCCGGCGGGGACGGCTTCGGTGAAGATGCCTTCGGCGGGAACGCCGAGGTGGTGGCGCGCGGTGCGCGCGTGGCCGAGCTGCCGGAGCCGCTGGAGGCCACCGGAGAGGCCGGGGCACTCGTGGTGCTGTCCGTGCCGCGCGCCACGGCCGCCCGGCTTGCCGGGGCGAGTGCGACGGCGCGGCTGGCGGTGACGCTGTGCTGAGCCCGGTCAAGCGTCGGCGCCCGTCGCTTCGCTCCAAAGAGGAGGCCGATTGGACAGAATGGCTGAACGCTGACGTAGGTTGCGGAGCGATCCGTTCCCCGAGCAGCGCGTCCGAGGAGTGCCTCCCAAGTGAGCGAGAACAAGGAACCGAGCGTCTGGCAGGGCTTCAAGGCCTTCCTGATGCGCGGAAACGTCGTCGACCTGGCCGTCGCGGTGGTCATCGGTGCCGCCTTCACCAACATCGTCAACGCGGTGGTGAAGGGGGTCATCAACCCGCTGGTCGGTGCGATCGGCACGAAGAACCTCGATCACTACAGCTCGTGCCTGACCGGCACCTGCAAGGGCGACGAAGGCATCCAGATCCTGTGGGGCTCCGTCCTCGGCGCCGGCCTCAGCTTCGTGATCACCGCGGCGGTCGTCTACTTCCTCATGGTGCTGCCCATGGCGAAGTACCTGGCCCGGGTGGAGGCCCGCCGCAAGGCGAAGGAGGGCACGCAGGAGGTTATCGAGGTGAGCGAGCTGGAGGTCCTGAAGGAGATCCGCGACGCTCTGGTCGCGCAGCGCGGGTCGGGGCACGACCAGCGCTAGCGTCCTGGCGCGCGGGCGGCGCAGGGCCTCAGATGTGGTGCGGCGGCTTCTCGTCGAGGAAGCGCTTCAGGTCGGCCGCGCTGTCCCCGGCCGGCCGGTCGCCCCACCCGCGGTCCGTGTCGTCCGAGGACTGCTGGTCCAGCGGGTCGTCGAAGATCAGCGCGGGCTTCGGCTCGCGCGGCTCGGAGGCGGGGGTGCTGCTCATGGCTCCAGGGTACGGCCCCGCCGCCGCGCCCCCGCGTCCCCGCGTCCCACCGGGTCGGTCCCCGACCCTCCACCGCGTGCCCGGGGTCCGGCGGTGCGTGTCCGGGGTCCGGCGGTGCCGTCGGTGAAGTCCTGTGGGGGCTTGTGCGCGGGTCGTGCGCCGCGGGCGCGAATCCACGCCCCATCTGCTGTGCTTGATCCCATGACGTCCAGTTCGAATCCCGCGCCGGACTCCGCCCGCCCCACCGGACACCGCCGGCCGCTGCGCCGGCTCACGGCCCGCAGCCGCAGCGAGGAACATCGGGCCGCCACCCCGCTGGAGCTCTTCTTCGACCTGTGTTTCGTCGTGGCCATCGCCCAGGCGGGCGTCCAGCTGGTCCACGCGGTCGCCGAGGGCCACGCCGGTGAAGGCATCCTCAACTACGCGATGGTGTTCTTCGCCATCTGGTGGGCCTGGATGAACTTCACGTGGTTCGCGTCCGCCTACGACAACGACGACGTGCTGTACCGGGTCGTCACGCTGGTGCAGATCGCCGGTGTGCTGGTCCTGGCGGCCGGGGTGTCCGAGGCGTTCCAGGACCACGACTACGGGGCGGTGCTCGTCGGCTACCTCATCATGCGGCTGGCCCTGGTCGGGCAGTGGCTGCGGGTGGCCAGGTCGAGTTCCGGCCGGGAGCGGGCGATGGCGCTGCGGTACGCCGGCGGTGTGCTGCTCTGCCAGATCGGCTGGCTGGGTCTGGTGCTGCTGCCGGAGGACGCACGGGGCTGGTGGTTCCTCGTCATGGCGATCCTGGAGCTGTGCGTGCCGGCGTACGCGGAGAGGATCCATCCGACGTCGTGGCACCCGCACCACATCGCCGAACGGTACGGGCTGCTCACCATCATCGTGCTCGGCGAGACCATCGCGGCGGCCACGGTCGCCGTGAAGACCGGCATCGAGGAGAACGACGCGCTGGGCGAGCTGCTGCCCATCGCCGCCGGTGGCCTGCTGATCATCTTCTCGGCGTGGTGGGTCTACTTCGTCGTGCCGATCCACGGGCATCTGCGCTCCAACAGGGAGTCGTTCCTGTGGGGTTACGGCCACTACGTGGTGTTCGCCTCGGCGGCGGCGATCGGCGCGGGCCTGGAGGTGGCGGTCGAGGAGTCGCTCCACGAGGCGCACATCTCGACGCTGGCGGCGTCCGCGGCGGTGACCCTGCCGACGGCGCTGTATCTGCTCACCGTGTGGGCGCTGCACGCGCGGTACTTCAAGATGGGCATCGCGCAGCAGCTGGTGCTGCCGACCACGGCCCTGCTGGTGATCTGCTGCACGTTCCTGGGCGAGTGGGCGGTGTTCACGGCCGGACTGGTCTCGGCGCTGGGCGTGGCGACCGGCGAGACGCTGACGGCGCGCAGACACGCCCGGCAGCGTGCGGCGGCGACACGGGAGCCGGCCGCCTGACGCACCGGGTTGGGCGGCACGGGCCTGGACGACACTGGGCGTATGACAGTTGACGCTCTGACGGATGTCGCCGGACTGCGAGTGGGCCACGCGACCCGCACCGGGGACGGCTGGCTCACCGGCACCACGGTCGTCCTCGCCCCGGAGGGCGGAGCCGTGGCCGCCGTGGACGTACGAGGAGGCGGTCCCGGCACCAAGGAGACCGACGCACTGGACCCGCGCAACGTGGTGCAGAAGGTCGAGGCGATCGTCCTGACCGGGGGCAGCGCATACGGGCTGGACGCGGCGACCGGGGTGATGGCGTGGCTGGAGGAGCAGCGGCGCGGCGTGCGGGTCGGGCCCGACCCGGCCCATGTGGTGCCGGTGGTGCCCGCGGCGTGCGTCTTCGACCTGGGACGCGGCGGCGACTTCCGGGCACGGCCGGACGCCGGCACGGGCCGGGCGGCGGTCGAGGCGGCAGCGGCGAGCGAAGCCGGCGGGGCGGTGCGGGAAGGGTGTGTGGGCGCGGGGACGGGTGCGACGGTCGGGCTGGTCAAGGGCGGCGTCGGCACCGCGAGCACGGTCCTGGAGTCGGGGATCACGGTGGCCGCGCTGGTGGTGGCCAACGCGGCGGGGTCGGCCGTGGAGCCTGGGACGGGCGCGCTGTACGGGGAGTTGTCGCACGGCTTGGTGGACCTTCCGGAGGCCCACGTCCACGAGGCCGCGCGCCGGCGGCTGGCGGAAATCGCGGACACCAACGCACCGCCGCCACCGCTGAACACCACGCTCGCGGTGGTGGCCACCGACGCCGGCCTGACCAAGGCACAGGCACAGAAGCTGGCCGGCACCTCCCACGACGGCATCGCACGGGCCGTACGGCCGGTGCACCTGCTCAACGACGGCGACACGGTCTTCGCGCTCGCCACCGGTGAGCGCGCGCTGGACGCCGACCCGCTCGCGCTGAACGACGTCCTCGCGGCGGGCGCGGACATGGTGACCCGGGCGATCGTGCGAGCCGTACGCGCGGCCGAATCGGTGGACGGCCCGGGCGGAGCGTGGCCGTCGTACGGGGAGTTGTACGGGCGGTGAGGGCGGGGGTGGGAGGGAGCGCCCCTATGTCTTTGGCCAAGCCGTCTGGGCCTCCCGTCGCCCATGGCGGTGCCAGCCCGGTGCCGATAGTTGGCGCCGTCGCAGGTGAACAAGGTTGCTAGCCGCAGGAGGTATGAGTGGAACGGATCACTGAGGACCAGGTCGCACGGCTCACCAGCTTCGTGTCGGCACGCATCCCCGAAACCGCTCCGCTCTGACGCCGCTGTGGAGACTTTCGATTTCGACTGCGAGTCGCCCCTCTCGACGTCCATGCGGCGCGACTCGTGAGCGATCTCACCCCACTGCGGTAGGCCGGGAAGAGCCTCCCGACCTGCGGACACGTTGGTGGTCATGCCCCTGATCAGCAATCTGTCGATGCGCCCGACGCCCCATTCCGGGGCCAGCGAGAAGGTAAGGGGGAGGGCCCCCGCCCCACCCTCCCACCCCCGAACGACCACATACCGCTCACGTTTGTCGCGGTTGTGTCACGTGATGACGTTCACCGCGCACGTGGGGAACCCGCCCCGAGGCGGTGGCCTCTTCCACCCTGGAACGGAACGGAACCAACCAGAATTCGCGTAACGTCGAATGAGGGAGCAGATCGTGACAACGCCGGACATGACAGCGCGCCGCACAGTGGGGGCCTGTGCCGCCCTGGCGATCGGCGCCCTGACCCTCACCGCCTGCAGTGGTGGCGGCACCGACGCCGGGAGCAGTGACGGCAAGGGGGGCAAGGGGTCGTCCACGACGTCCGCGGCGAAGATCGTGATCTCGGCGAAGGACGGTTCCTCGGGGGCGTCCATCAACACGACGGGCGTACGGGTCGACGGCGGCAGGCTGACGGCCGTACGGATGAAGGACGCGAAGACCGGGCAGGAGGTGCCGGGCTCGCTGTCCTCGGACGGGTCCGACTGGCACCCCGGGAAGCAGCTCGAGCGCGGCACGAAGTACGAGATAGCGGCCACCGCGAAGGACGCGGACGGCCGGAGCACGACCGCCGACTCGACGTTCACCACGGTCAGCGCGGCGAACAGCTTCATCGGCACCTACACCCCCGACGGCGGGACCACGGTGGGCGTCGGGATGCCGGTGTCGTTCTCGTTCGACAAGGCGATCAGCGACCGCAAGGCGGTGCAGTCGCACATCACCGTCACCTCCAGCAGCGGGCAGAAGGTGGTCGGGCACTGGTTCGGCCAGAAGCGTCTGGACTTCCGGCCCGAGGACTACTGGAAGACCGGTTCCAAGGTCACGATGAAGATCGACCTGGACGGGGTCGAGGGTGCCGACGGGGTCGTCGGCGTGCAGAAGAAGACGGTGACCTTCACGATCGGCCGCTCCCAGGTGTCGACGGTCGACGTGAACACCCAGACCATGACGGTCGTCCGGGACGGCGCCACGATCAAGTCGGTGCCGATCTCGGCGGGCAGCTCGGAGTTCTCCACCTACAACGGGCAGATGGTGATCTCCGAGAAGTCCAAGCAGCTCCACATGGACAGCCGGACGGTCAATCTGGCGGACGCGTACGACATCAAGGACGTGCCGCACGCGATGCGGCTGACGCAGTCGGGCACGTACATCCACGGCAACTACTGGTACAACCAGGGCAATCCGCCGTTCGGCCGTCAGGGCACCAGCCATGGCTGCGTGGGCCTGCGGGATGTGAAGGGCGGCCAGGGGGACACGCCGTCGAAGTGGTTCTACGACAACTCGATGCTCGGGGACGTCGTGGTCGTCAAGAACTCCCCCGACAAGAGCGTGAAGCCGGACAACGGCCTCAACGGCTGGAACATGCCGTGGAGCGAGTGGACCGCGGGCAGCGCCGCCTGATCGGCACGCCCCCTGAAGCGCACGTCAGGCAGGGTTTCTTGACGGTTCGACGGGCCGCGCGGGAACTTCTCGCGCGGTCCACGCGTTTCACCGGACGTACGTTTTCTCGGTTCCCGGACATGATGTCCGACCGAGGAGCTACGGTATGCACCCACAAGGTGACATGCAGCAACGCCGGGAGAAACCTTGAGCGTTCCGTACGAGACCACAGCGTACGAACCACCCGAGTCGCCGGAGTCTCCGGAGGAGCACCTCGCGCGGCTCCTCGGCCGTGCCCTGAACTCGTTCGAGCTGCCCGACGAGACCATACGGCGGCTGGACTGCGCGCTCGCGCACGACAGTTCGCTGCACTCCGCGCACCACAGTGCGGGGCTGCACCGTGAGACGTACCGGCACACCTGGCTGCTCGCCGACGGTTCGGCGCTCACCTTGTGGGAGCTGGTGCACAACACGGCACGGGACCGTGCCCCGCAGCATGAGGTGTATGTCGACGAGGAGGAGCTGCGTGCCGCGACCGAGCGGCTTCCGCTGCCTCCGGACGCTCCCGACTTCGAGCTGCCGGTGACGGTGCAGCTGTCGCCGATGGTGGCGCCCCGGCACGCGTATGTGCCGGACAACTCGGTGGATCATGCGCGGCGGTTGCTGCGCCGCGCGGAGAACGCGGACCGGCCGGGGCGTGAGACGGCCGCCCTGCTGGCCACGGCGTGCGGGCACCGGATCACCCAGGCGTTCGGGCGTCCTTGGCGGTCGGCGCGTGCGGGCCTGTGCTTCTCGCTCTACGAGCACGCGTTCCTGCTGCGGGACGGGGCGGAGGTGTCGCTGTGGGAGGTCGAGCACACGGCGACGCCGGACGGGCGGCACATGTGCGAGGTGTACGTCAGCGAGGACGCGGCGCGGGCCGCGATGGAGCGGCGGGCGACGCAGGTCTCCTGACGGCGAACGTCTCGAACCCGGCCTCTGGATCGATCAGCGGCCGGAGTTGAGCCGGTGGACGAGGCCGGCGAAGGCGTCGCGTTCCGCCGGGGTGAGTTCGACGGCCTCCCGTTCGGGGGCGGTCTGCCGTTGCTGCGGAAGGCCGGAGAGTGCCTGGCCGGGACCCCCCGGACGGTTCACGGGGCGGTAGCGGCGCAGCAGGCGGACGAGCCCCGTCACCCACAGCACGGCCGCCAGGGCGAGGACGACGGGACCCAGGAGCTGGAGGATCGAGACGTGCTCAGGCATGTCTCCCAGTAGACACCACGGTCCGGGCGGTACGGCCCGGACCGTGACGTATCTCGCAGGTGCCGTGAAGCGCGCACAGCGCCGCAACCGGGACAACCGGCCGTCTCAGGCGGTGGCCACGGGCTGCTTCCCCGCGCCGCTGCCCTCGGAGGCGTCGACGGCTGAAGGCCCCTCCCCCGCCGTACGGCGCATGCCCTTGAGCAGGATGACGAGGCCGGTGGTGACGGCCGTACCGGCGGCGATGGCGAGCAGGTAGAGGAACGGCTTGCCGATCAGGAAGGTGACCCAGACGCCGCCGTGGGGTGCGCGCAGGGTGGAGCCGAAGCTCATGGTGAGGGCGCCGGTGACGGCGCCGCCGGCCATGGAGGCGGGGATGACGCGCAGTGGGTCGGCGGCGGCGAACGGGATGGCGCCTTCGCTGATGAAGGAGGCGCCGAGCACCCAGGCGGCTTTGCCGTTCTCGCGTTCGGTGGGGGTGAAGAGGGTGCGGCGGAGGGTGGTGGCGAGGGCCATGCCCAGGGGCGGGACCATGCCGGCGGCCATCACGGCGGCCATGATCTTCATGGCGGAGTCGCTGGGATCCTGTACGGCGATGCCGGCGGTGGCGAAGGCGTAGGCGACCTTGTTGACGGGGCCGCCGAGGTCGAAGCACATCATCAGGCCGAGGAGGATGCCGAGGAGGACGGCGTTGGAGCCGGACAGGTTGCCGAGCCAGTCCGTCATGGCCTTCTGTGCCTCGGCGATGGGCTTGCCGATGACGACGAGCATCAGGAAGCCGACGACCATGGAGGACAGCAGCGGGATCACGACGACGGGCATGATGCCGCGCAGCACCGGGGGGATGTCGATGCGCTGGATGGCGAGGACGACGCCGCCGGCGAGCAGGCCTGCGACGAGGCCGCCGAGGAATCCGGCGTTGATCGTGAAGGCGATCATGCCGCCGACGAAGCCGGGGACGAGTCCGGGCCGGTCGGCCATGCCGTAGGCGATGTAGCCGGCGAGGACGGGGATGAGGAAGCCGAAGGCGACGCCACCGATCTGGAAGAGCAGGGCGCCCCAGCTGTCGATCTGGCCCCAGGCGAAGTGTTCGGTGACGGGCGGGGCCTCGTCGATCCGGTAGCCGCCGATGGCGAAGCCGAGGGCGATCAGCAGGCCTCCGGCGGCGACGAACGGGACCATGTAACTGACGCCGGACATCAGCCACTTGCGCAGGCGGGTGCCGTAGCCGTCGTCGGGTTCGCCGGCGCGTTCGACGGGGGTGCCGGGCCGCGCGGCCCGCGTGACCTCTCCCCGCGCGGCCTTCTCCCGCACCTCGGCGATGAGTTCGGCCGGCCGGTTGATGCCGGCTTTGACGCCGACGTCGACGGTGGGCTTGCCGGCGAACCGGTCCTTCTCGCGTACGGCGACGTCGTGGGCGAGGATCACGCCGTCGGCGGCGGCGATGACGGCGGGGTCGAGCCGGGTGAAGCCGGCGGAGCCCTGGGTCTCGACGACGAGTTCGACGCCCGCGTCCCGGCCGGCGTTCTCCAGGGACTCGGCGGCCATGTAGGTGTGGGCGATGCCGGTGGGGCAGGAGGTGACGGCGACGATACGGAAGGGACGCGGGGCGTCCGCAGTGGAACCCTCGGCGTCCCGGCCCTCCCCAGGTGCCTGCTCTCCCCCGATCAGCGCGGCTGCCGACTCCGCGTCGCGGGCGGCGCGCAGCGCGCCGGTGAAGGTGCTGTCCATGAGCTGCCGGGCCAGCGCCGACAGGATGGTGAGGTGGGCTTCGTCGGCTCCGGCGGGGGCGGCGATGAGGAAGATCAGGTCGGCGGGGCCGTCGGGGGCGCCGAAGTCGATGCCGTTCGTGCTGCGTCCGAAGGCGAGCGTCGGTTCGGTGACGTGGGCGCTGCGGCAGTGGGGGATGCCGATGCCGCCGTCGAGGCCGGTGGGCATCTGTGCCTCGCGGGCGGCGATGTCGGCGAGGAGGCCGTCCAGGTCGGTCACCCGGCCGAGGGCCACCATGCGCTCGGCGAGGGCGCGTGCCGCCGCCTCCTTGGTGTCGGCGGTCAGGTCGAGGTCGACCAGGTCCGCCGTGATCATGTCGCTCATCGCGGGCTCCTTCGCACGCGTATCGCCCCGGGGATCCGGTGGGCGAGAAGGGGGACGGGGCTGGGGACGGAGTGAAGGACGGGGAGACAGGCGCATCCGGCGCCTCCACCACGCCCCGCGGCGCCGCTCATACGGCGGGCTCGCCGAGGACGCGGTCCACGGGGATGTCGGCGGTGACGGTGACGGCGGTCGGGTCGAGGTCGGCGGGGGTGGGCATCACGCTGCCGGGGAGCCGTACGGCGGCGGCGCCGTGGGCGACGGCGGAGGCGAGGGCGCCGGGGCCGTGGCCGCCGGCGATGAGGAATCCGGCGAGGGAGGCGTCGCCGGCGCCGACGTTGCTGCGGACGGTGTCGACGTGGGCGCTGCCGTACCAGGTGCCGGCGTCGTCGACGAGGAGTTGCCCGTCGGCGCCGAGGCTGGCGAGTACGGCGCGCGCGCCGAGCGCGCGCAACTGCTCGGCGGCCTTGAGCGCGTCCCCGACCGTGGCGAGCGGGCGCCCGACGGCCTGGGCGAGTTCCTCGGCGTTGGGTTTCACGACGTCGGGCCGGGCGCGTACGGCTTCGAGCAGGGCGGGTCCGGAGGTGTCGAGGGCGATCCGGGTGCCGTCGGCGTGGGCCCGGGTGACGACGTCGGCGTACCAGGTGGCGGCGAGTCCGCGGGGGAGGCTTCCGCAGCAGGCGATCCAGTCGGCGGTGCGGGACTGGGTGCGTACGGCGTCGAGGAGGTGGGCGCGTTCGGCGGCGGTGAGTTCGGGGCCGGGGGCGTTGATCTTGGTGAGGATGCCGTCGGTCTCGGCGAGGGCGATGTTGGAGCGGGTGGCTCCGGTGACGGGGACGGGGGCGACCTCGATGCCCTGGGCGTGGAGGAGGTCGGCGACGAGGGCGCCGGGGGCGCCGCCGAGGGGCAGTACGGCGACGGTGCGGCGGCCGGCGGCGGCGACGGCGCGGGAGACGTTGACGCCTTTGCCGCCGGGGTCCATGCGTTCGCCGGTGGCGCGGATGACCTCGCCGCGGTGGAGTGCGGGGACCTCGTAGGTGCGGTCGAGGGAGGGGTTGGGGGTGACGGTGAGGATCATGCGCTCGTTTCCAGGCCCTGGTGGGGGGACGTTCTCAGACTCGCTGTACTTCGGTGCCGTCGTGTTCGAGGGCCGTGGCGGTGTCGGGGGCGAGGCCGGTGTCGGTGATGAGCAGGTCGACGTCGGTGAGGTCGCCGAAGCGGGCGAAGTGTTCCTGGCCGTGCTTGCCGGAGTCGGCGAGGAGGACGACGCGGCGGGCGGCGGCGACGGCGGCGCGTTTGACGGCGGCTTCGGCGAGGTCGGGGGTGGTCAGCCCGTGTTCGGCGGAGAAGCCGTTGGCGGCGACGAAGAGCACGTCGGCGCGGATCTCGGCGTAGGCGCGCAGGGCCCAGGCGTCGACGGCGGCGCGGGTGCGGTGGCGTACGCGGCCGCCGACGAGGTGCAGCTGGATGCCGGGGTGGTCGGCGAGACGGGCGGCGGTGGGCAGGCTGTGGGTGACGACGGTGAGGGAGGCTTCCAGCGGGAGTGCGGCGGCGAGGCGGGCGACGGTGGTGCCGGCGTCGAGGATGACGGTGCCGTCGGTGGGGAGTTCGGCGAGGGCCGCCTTCGCGATCCTGTCCTTCTCGTCGGCGGCGGTGGATTCGCGTTCGCTGAGGTCCGGTTCGAAGTCGAGGCGTCCGGCGGGGATGGCGCCGCCGTGCACGCGCCGTACGAGCCCGGCCCGGTCGAGCGCCTTGAGGTCCCGCCGGATGGTCTCGGCGGTCACCTGGAACTCCTCGGCCAGCGACAGCACGTCCACCCGCCCACCGTCCCGGGCGAGCCGGAGGATCGCCTGCTGCCGCTCCGGTGCGTACATGCCCGTTCTCCTTCGCGCTGTGCCCGAGCTTGTGGCTTCGAAGGGAGAGTAAGCCTGACTGAGCGAGAAGTAAACACATTCAGGCACCGCACGGACATGAACGGGCACCGTGTAACCCCCGAGGCCGCTTGGCGCGAGAACGTGACGAAGCGCTGACCCGGCGTCACTGCGTCCGTATCCTGGACGTGGGACACAGCTTTCGGGGGGTGTTGTGGACACGGACGACTCGCGCCACCGCACGGGGGTGGACCACGACTGGCAGCGGGAGCTCGTGGAGGCACTGCTCGACTCGCCGACCCTCCAGGACCGCTCGGCGCGCGCCATGCTGGAGGAGCTGATCGGGGAGGAACTGGGCCGGCGGCTTCACCTGCGCGAACACCCCACCCGTCACTTGCAGTTCCTGGAGCTGGTGCGGGCCTGCGAGGCGGCGGACGGCGGACTGCCCGCGCTCGCGCAGGTCGTGTCGCTGCTGGAGGGGCACAGCCGCACCTCGGACAGGGTCAGCGCCCTGGTCCACGGGCGCGTCGCGGAGACGGCCGGTCCACCCCCGGCGCCTCAGCCCGCGCCACTCGGTTCCTTACCGCCCTCGCGGTCCCCGCACTCCTCCCCCGCCGCTCAGGACGGCGCCTTGGACTTCTTCGTCTCCTACACCGCCGTGGATCGCGCCTGGGCGGCCTGGATCGCCTGGCAGTTGGAGGACGCGGGGCACGGTGTCCTCGTGGAGGAGTGGGACTTCGTGCCGGGCACTCAGTGGCCGGTCGGCATGGAGAGGGGCGTGACGCAGTGCGCGCGCACGATCGCGGTGCTCTCCCCGGACTATCTCCGCTCGGTCTACGGCCGCCAGGAGTGGCAGGCCGTGCAGGCCGCGGACCCCACGGGTCTGGCCCGCAGACTGGTCCCGGTGATGGTGGCGCGCTGCAGACCGGAGGGGCTGCTGGCGTCGGTCGTCCACATCGACCTGGTGGGCCTTCCGATGGAGCGGGCGCGGGAGCGGCTGCTCGACGGGGTCGGTGCCGCCCGCGCCGGCCGCGCGAAGCCGGCCTTGCCGCCCCGGTTCCCCGGCTGAGTGGGGCGCCGTTGACCTGGGAGGGCGGCGGGGGCCGCGGCCGTTCGGCATCGCGGATACGCGAGCGGATCGAGGAGGAGGGGCAGAACGCGCTGCTCTCGGTCGGCGCGCTGCGGGACCGGTCCGCGCGGGCCCTGCTCGCGGAGATGGTCGGCGAGTCCCTCGACCGCCGGGTCGACCTGCGTGAACAGGCCACGGTGCCGATGCAGTTGCTCGAACTGGTCCGCTTCTGCGCCCGGTGCCCGGACGGGTTGTCGGCCCTGGCCCGCAAACTGCCGATGCTGGAGCCCGGCTGCCCGCAGGCCGTGCTGGTGCGGCGGCTCGCGGACGAGTGGACGGCCGTCGACTCGCTCGACGGCCTCCCCGAGATCACCGACTCGTGGGACTTCCTCACCGGCACTCTCGGAATGCTGACGATGTCGCACGAGATGCGGACGGCCTTGGTGCGGGCGGCCACCCACGCCCGGGTGGCGGCGCCACCGACCCATGCGGAGAACCCGTGGCACGACTTCCTGCACATGGCCGGTCAGGGTGCACCGCGGGACGGTCTGCCGCCGTGGATGCTCTATCTGGACCGCAGCACCGACTCGATGAACCACCTCCTCGCCGGGGAGGTTCTGGCCCGCAACCGGAAGTGGGCGCTGCGCTGCGGTCTCGCGCAGCTCCTCGACATGGAGCGCACGCAACGGCTGCGGTCGCCGACCGCTCCGGTGCGGCCGCATCAGGAGTTCCTGGCCATCCACATCACGCCCGATCCGCTGGACAGCGATTCCTACACGGTGTCCCACTCCTTCATGTCGACGGCGCGTGGGCCGCATTGGGAGCAGGGGGACGCGTTGCCGCAGGTGCCGAGGGACGGGCTGGAGGAGGCGGTGAGCGGGATCGTCCGCTCGGTCGAGGGGGCCGCCGGTGACCGGCCCGCCGATCTGTGGCTGGAGTTCGTCCTGCCGTTCGAGCTGCTCAATCTGCCCGTCGACTGGTGGCCGCGGGACACGACGGAGAGCCCGCATGTGCCGTTGGCGGTGGACTATCCGGTGGTGATCCGCAGCCTGGACCGGCTGCAGAACAGTGCCTGGCACCGGTTCTGGCGCCACCGCTGGCTGCAGCTGTCGCTGGGTGAGCCGCCCGCGCAGTCCCTGTACGTCCATGCGGTCGGCGGCGACGGCGGTCATCTGCGCGGTCTGGAGGCCCGCCTCGGCGACAACCAGCAGGTGGTGGCGACCGTCCTGAGCGAGCCGCCGCTGCCCGGGCAGAACCATGGCCGGCGCGAGTTGGAGGCGGCGCTGCGCAGCGGGCTGCCGGTGGTGATCTGGCACCGCACGGACCGTTCGACGCAGGAGTTCCTGGACGTCGTACGGACGTTGCTCGCCGAGGGCTGGCAGCAGCTCCCGGCGAAGGTCGCCGCATATCGGCGGCAGGCCGCGATCCATGACGGCGACGGCCGCGACGGGCACCATCCGGGCCGTCATCTCACGCTGCTGTGGGACGACCCGGACCGCAAACCGGTCGTGCCGGACGGGCGGGGATGGCCATGAGACGGGGACCGTGACCAGGGTCGGCCCCTGACGCACAGCCGTCTTCCCAGTACCTCGCGCGTCGCCCCCGTCCCCGACCAGTGCCAGCCGGAGGAACACTCGCCATGCCGCCGACCGAAGAGCCCCCGCACGAGCAGGCCACCTGGGGTGTCTACCGGGGCACCGGCCACCCGGGTCCCGGTAGCGAGCCCTGGCCGGATCCGCCCGGCCGGCGCAGCTTCGGCGGCGGTCCGCTGCTCCCCGCGCCTCCGGACGATCCGTACGCCGCCCTGCTGCTCGGCGAGGGCACGGCCCCGCTGCCGTTCGCGCCGGACGAGGTGGACCGGGTCAACGCGGCGCTGTGTCTGCGCCGCCCGCTGCTGGTCAGCGGCGAACCCGGCACCGGCAAGGCGTCCCTGGCCCACCGCATCGGCCGTGAGCTGGCGCTCGGGCGTGTCCTGCACTGGCGAATCACCAGCCTGAGCACGCTGCGGGAGGGGCTGTTCGCCGGTGAGGGCCGGCTCGGTCCGCTGGGCACCGCGCTTCTGCCGTACCGCAGGCCCCGGGTTCTGCTGATCGACCGGCTGGACCGGGCCGAGATCTCCCTGCCGGAGGATCTGTGCACGGTGCTGGCCGCCGGTGGGTTCGACCTGCCCGCCGGTGCCGGCCGGGTCGCCACGGACGATGATCCGGACGCGGTGGTGACGGTGCCCGGCGGTGTGGTGCGCTGCCACGCCTTCCCCGTCGTGGTGATCACGACCACGGGCGAGCGGGACATGCCCTTCGACCTCGTACGGCGGTGTGTGGTGCTGCGGACGCGCCGGCCCGACGTGGACACGCTGCGGGCGGTGGCCGCGCGCCACTATCCGCCGGGCCGCCCCGGCACTCCGGCACCGGACGTCGTGGACGCCTTCCTGGAACGGGCAAAGCGCGCCGAAGGGCCGGTCGTGGAGCGGCTGCTGGACTCGCTGCATCTGGCCGCGAACGGTGTCCTGAGCGCCGTCGCCGATGAACGCGGCTGGCAGCCGGCGGTGGACGCCCTGTGGGCGTGGACGGCCCCGGAGGAGCCGTGACCACCGGCTTCTGGCCGGAGCTCCCGCCGGGGCTGCCCGGTGCGCTGCGCCGCGCCGGACGGGGCCTGGGCCGGGCCGGGCCGGGCGGCGGGCGGGGGCGGCCCTGGGACGTGGCCGTCGTCGTGGACGGCGGGCCCACCATGGAGGTGTGGGAGGAGACGGCGCGGGCCTTCGTCCGGGCGCTGCGCCGTACCGGTGTCTACGGCCGTGTCACGACCCATCGGCTGCCGTACGGCCGCAGCACCGACCCGGCCGGTCTGGCCCGGCGGGGCGCGGACCGCCGGCTGACGCTGCTGCTCACCGACGGGGCCGGTGCCCGCTGGCGCACGCACACCGTGGAGCCGTTGCTGCGCCGGTGGGGGCAGGCCGGGCCCGTCGCCGTGATCCATGTGCTGCCGCACGCGGTGTGGCCCGCGACGGCGTTGCGCGGCTGGCAGGTGCTGCTGCGTGCGCCGTCCTCCGGCGCCTCCAACCACCGGCTGCGCTGGCGGGCGCGCGGCCTCGGCCCCGACGGGGACGGCCGGCCCCCCGGCCACGGCCCGGACGTGCCGATCCCGGTGCTGGAGCTGTCGCCGCGCTGGCTGGACGCCTGGTCGGCGCTGCTGCGTGCGGGACCGCCCGCCTGGCTGCCGCTGACGGTGATGTTCCCGCGCGCCGGACTGCCGGAGCGCACGGGGGATGTGGGGCCGCCGGCCGATCCGGGCGGCCGGGTGGCGCATTTCCGTTCCACGGTCACCCGGGACGTCTTCACGCTGGCCACGCTGCTCGCCGCCGTCCCGCTTGAGCCGCCGCTGATCCGCCAGGTGCTCGACCGGTTGCTGCCCGACGGTTCCCTGGCCGACTTCGCCCAGTTGCTGACCCATGGCCTGGCCCGGCCCGCGCCCGACGGCCGGGGCTACGCGTTCGAGCCGGGTGTGCGGGAGGAACTGCTCGCTGCCGGACGCCGACCCGATCTCGTACGAGTGGTCGAGCTGGTGGGGGATCGTCGGGGAGGCGACGGGGAACACTTGTGGCGACTGCCCCGGCTGCTGAGTGGGGCCGTCGTGTCCCGGCTTCCCGAAGTGAACGAGGAGTCAGGGCCGTGGCTCCGGGCGGAGAGCGCTGTGCTCCACGCCCTGTCCGGCCCCTTCCTGAAACCGGCACGACAGGTGGACGCCGCACTCGCCGCCCACGTCGAGCAGCACCACGCACCATCCGAGGGCACCATCGCACCCCGCACACCCAGCCAAGCCGTCGCCCACCCCCCGGGCGACGCCGACCGCCCGACGCATCAGGGGAACAGGAGGCCGGCGATGCCGCAGCAGCCCCCGGGCACCGTGGGAAACGATCGCACCAGGAACACCCCCACGGTGTGGGGAAACATCCCGCCCAGGAACCCGAACTTCACCGGCCGTGAGGAGCTCCTCGACCAGTTGCACCGGCGACTGCTGGTCGAGAAGGCCACCGCGGTCCTGCCACACGCCCTGCACGGCATGGGTGGAGTCGGCAAGAGCCTGCTCGCCGTGGAGTATCTGTACCGCAAGATGACCGAGTACGACGTCGTCTGGTGGATCTCCGCGGAACGCACCGCGCAGATCTCCCTGTCCCTGGTGGAGCTGGCCCCGCGCCTCGGGCTCACCCCGGGAAGCGACGCGTCCTCCACGGTCGCCGCCGTCCTCGAGGCACTGCGCATCGGCAAGCCGTACTCGAACTGGCTGCTCGTCTTCGACAACGCCGAAAGCCCGGAGGCGGTCCAGCAGTTCTTCCCGGCGGGCGGGCCCGGGAACATCCTCATCACCTCCCGCAACCCTCAATGGGCTTCGATCGCACGCCCGTTGGAGGTCGACGTGTTCCTGCGCGAGGAGAGCAAGCAACTGCTGCGCCTGCGCGGACCGGAGATCAGCGACGAGGACGCCGACCGGCTCGCCGAGGCGCTCGGCGACCTGCCGCTGGCCATCGAGCAGGCGGCGGCCTGGCACGCCGAGACCGGCATGCTCGTCGACGAATACCTACGCCTGCTCGACGAGAAACGCGTCGACCTGCTCCGCGGCACGGCCCCGCTGGACAACCAGCACCCGGTGATCGCCGCCTGGAACATCTCCCTGGACCAGCTGGAGACGAAGAACCCGGCCGCCTACCAGCTGCTGCAGGTCTGTTCGTTCTACGCGCCGGAGCCCATCGCGCGGACCCTGTTCGCCCGTATGCCCCGCGGCTCCATAGCCCCCGAGCTGGACGCGGCGCTGGAGGACCCGATCCGGCTCGGCCAGGTCATCCGCGAGATCGGCCGCTACTCACTGGCCCGTTTCAACCACCGCAACAACTCCCTCCAGATGCACCGGCTGGTCCAGGCGGCGCTGCTGTACCGGATGACCGAGGAGGACCGCGCCACGATGCGGCGCGGCGCCCATCTGCTGCTGGCGGCGAACGACCCCAACGACCCGAACGACATCAACCGCTGGGACCGGTACGGCTCGCTGTATCCGCACGTGGTGGTGTCGGAGGCCGTGCGGTCGCAGGAGAACTGGGTGCGCAACCTCGTCGTCAACGAGGTGATCTATCTGCTGCGCTGGGGCGACTACACCTCCGGCCGGGAACTCGCCCGCACCGCGTACGAGATGTGGTCCGAGACGCTGGGACGCGATCATCCGCAGACCCTGCAGGTCGCCCGCTGGCTGGGCTTCCTGCTGTTCACGATGGGTGCCTATCAGGAGGCGGCCGACCTGAACGCCTCCGTCCTGGACGCCTACCGGCGCACCATGGGCCACGACGCGCAGGACACCATCGACGCGCTCGGCAACGTCGCCATCGACCACCGGGTGCGCGGTGACTTCGCCGAGTCCCTGACGCTGACGGAGTCCGTGCACCAGCAGTATCTGCGCATGCTCGGGCCCGACGACCCGGAGACCCTGCGCGCCGCACACAACCTGGGCGTGAGCCTGCGTCTCGCCGGTGACTTCGCCCGGGCCCGGGACGTCGACGAGATGACCTGGAACAGCTACGTCAACATGTACGGCCAGGACCACGTGGACGCGCTGCGCACCTGGCTGGGGTTCATCCTCGACACCCGTGAACTGGGCGAGTACGCGACCGCGTTGACGTACCACCGGGAGATCGTGGAGCGGTCGACGGCCCTGCTGAAGGCGGACAACCCGCTCAGCCTGTCCTGCTTCCGCCACCTGGCCGTGGCCCTGCGCAAGGCCGGCGAGCACGAGGAGGCGCTGACGACCGCCGACCGGGTGCGCGCCGCGCTGCGCGCACGGTACGGCGACCAGAACCCCGAGACGATGGCGGCGACGCTGGAGCTGACGGTGCACCTGCGGCACAGCGGAGACCTGCCGCAGTCGCTGCGGATAGGGACGCAGATCTGCGAGCAGTACGAGAAGACCTACGGCCGGCACCACCCTCACGCCCTGTCGGCCGCGCTGAACCTGGCCATCACCTACCGGCTGCTGGGGAACGCGGCCGCCTCGCAGTACATCAACAGCGTCGTCCTGGACGAGTTCACGGCCGCTCTCGGCGAGACCCATCCCTCGACGCTGGTGTGCCGGACGAACCTGGCCAGCGACCACTACGCCCTGGGGGACGCCGCCGCGGCGCTGGCGCTGGACGAGGAGACGCTTCGCCGCTCACGGGCCACCTTCGACGAGGACCATCCGTCGACCCTGGCCTGCGCCGCCAACCTCGCCATGGACCTGCGCGCGCTGGGGCGTACCGACGAGGCGGACGTCCTGCACGCGGACACCCGTGAACGTCTCGCCCGCAAGCTCGGCACCGCGCATCCGGCGGTGGAGCGCGCGGCGGACTGGGAGCACCGGGCGGACTGCGACATAGACCCGATGCCGCTGTGAGACCGACGCCGGCCGGGCGGCGCGGACTCAGACGCCGCCCAGCCAGTGCGCCAGGGCCACCGGGTCCGGCGGGACGGGCAGGGCCGCGCTGACGGCGCGGGCCAGTTCGGGCTGCTCGACGAGCGCCGTACCGGCGGCCTTCCGCCCGCTCTCGAGGAGGGCCAGTCCGAGTCCCGCCCATGCCGCGGGGCGGGCGTCACGCCGGGTGAGTTCGTCGGCGTACAGCTTCACCGCGTCCTCGGTGTCCCCGGCCACGAGTGCCAGGTCGCCTGGCCCGGCGCCGGACACCTCGGCGCCCGGGTCGTCCTGGGCGCGCAGCCGTGTGAGGGCGTCGGGGTCGATGAGGAGGAGCCGCGCGAGCAGCGCCGGCACGTCCAGCCTGCAGGCGTCGGGGTCGGCGGACACAACGGCACCGTCCGGGCTCGCTGCCCGGCTCCGTTCGCCGCGGGGCCGTCCGGCCTCCCACAGCTCCACTAGCTCGTCGACGCCCGTCTTGGACGGCCGCGCATGGTGGGCGCGCCACGCGGCCTGGTGGTAGGCGGCGGCCAGGTCGGCGAGCCTGGACTCGGTCTCCCCCGCCCGGTCCGCGTCCCAGGCGGCGGTCTGCTCCGTGAGGGCCGTCACGAGGTCTCCGCCCAGCCGCGTGAGCGCCGGATGGTCCCGCAGGGTGGCGAGGACCTCCCGTACGGCGTGGCGCCACAGCGCGAACTCGAAGCCGGCGAGGCCGTCGAGGCCGCGGGTCCGCCAGTAGCGGGTGACCCCGGAGAAGGCGTACGCGCCGTGCACCAGTCCCCCGACCGGCCGTGGGTCGTCGCGCCAGGGGGCGTGGAAGAGCGCGCCGGAGTCCTCGAAGAGCGGGGTGAGGAAGATCAGCCCGTTCAGCAGGCTGTGCCGGAACTCGTGGACGAGGGCGACGCCCAGCTGGGCGGGCAGCGCCTCGGCGTCCTCGTCCGGCGCCGACAGCAGTACACAGCCGAACGCGTCGCTGGAGGAGGCGGCGCGGGCCCGCAGTCGTTCCCCTCGGGGCAGGGGCACCACGGACCGCAGACCCGCGGCGAGCGCCCGCGCACTGGCGGGGTGGTCGTCCACGAGCAGTGGCCACATGGCGGCGAACCAGTCGCGCCAGGCAGTGAGTCGAGGCTCCGTCAGCCGTCCGGTGGCGGGCAGTCCGGTGACCACCGGGCGGTCGCCCAGGTCGTCCAGGACGAGGGTGAGCGCCTGGCCGCCGTGCTCGGCGCGGATCCGGCGCAGCCCTTCCCAGCCGGGCCCGTCGGCCTCCGGATCACCCGGGAGTGTCACGGTCTCATCGTTCGCGGCGACCCGCAGGACTCCGTCCCGTGCCGACACCCCGGCGGTGCCCCAGGCCTCGTCGGAGCCGAGACGGGCACGCCCGAGCCGGGGGAGGAACACCCGCCCCTGCCGGATCGGCACCTGGACGTCGAAGTCGAGCCCGGCCTCGAACGCCACGGCGGCCGCGAACTGCCCGAGGAAGCCGGCCTCCGCCCACAGGGGCGGTTCGTCCGCGGCCCCCTCCGTTTCACCTTCGGAGGGCAGGCGGCGCATCAACGCTGCTGCCCACACGCCGACTTGGGGGTCCAGCAGTGCTGTCCGGAACGTCTGCGGACTCCGCTCCTCGGCCCGCACCAGCAGCTTCCACGCCTCGCCCACCGTCGGCATCGACGCACAGGCGTCCAGGATGGCGCGCAGCATCAGGAGGCGGCGGCTGCACTCGACGTCGAGCAGTGCCTCGACGGCCGACACGTCCTCGCCGGTCGAGGCGAGGGCCTCGAAGACAGGCGTGGAGAGCTGGTGATGACGCATCAGGTCATGCTAGGCGGGCCCCGGCGTTCCGGGGCCCCGTTTCGCCGGGACTAGGGTCTTTCGTTTGGATCAGGCCGGATGAGGGAGCGGGGTCTGGTGCCGTGCATCGCAAGGCGGAGGAGGGCGCCATGGCGGAGCCATGGCAACCGACGACAACGCGGCGAGGTGCGGTGCCAGACCCCGCGAGCCCGGCATGATCCAAACGAGAGGCCCTAGCTGCCCGAACTTCCGGCGATGGTGGAGAGCGGTTTGTTGACGCGGCGCTTGAGCTGCTCGAGGGGCGCGTCCAGCGCCGAGGGGTCGAGCGTGGCGAGCTCACCCAGGGAGAGTGCCGAGAGGGTGGGGAGCCACGACGCGGTCTCCGACGCCGCCGCCTCCGCCGGAGCAGCCTGTTCTCTCGATGCCATGACGCCTGCCGCTTCTCGTTCGTCCGTCCTCTGCGGGCCCGCACAGGACGCTGGCGTGTCCTGCGCGGGCCCGCACAGAACGTTTGTGTGTCGCAGATTACATTCCGTCCCAGGGCGGGCCCACCAGGGGGGAGCTATCCGGGGCGTCAGAGCGCGTGCGCGAGCCGTTCCTCCTGCTCGGAGGGTGTGTCCTGAGCCGTTGTGGAGCGCGCGCGCCCGGCGCGCGCACCCTCGTCGCGCCCCTCGGTGTCCTCGGTGTTCTCGGCGGCATCGACGGCTTCGTTCTCCTCGCCCTCCCGATGCACCGCCGGTCGTGCCGGCAGGGCCCACATCAGCAGGAAGATGACGCCCATCACCACCGCCACCCACACCAGCGCGTGCTGGAAGCCGTCCGCGAAGGCCGTGCTCGCCTCGGTGCGGGTGGTGGCCCGGGTCAGGCGGTCGTCGACGACGCCGAAGAAGACGACGGAGACCAGGCCGAGGCCGAGGGCGTTGCCCATCTGCTGGACCGTGTTGATCAGGCCGGACGCCGAACCGGAGTGCCCGCGCGGCACCTCGGAGAGGATCGCGTCCGTCAGCGGGGCCACGATCAGGCCCATGCCGATCCCCATCACGACCAGGGGCAGCGCCATCTGCCACGGGGTGATGGACAGGCCGTACCGGCCGGCCTCCCAGATGTAGAGCAGGACGCCGGCACCCATGGTCAGCGCGCCCGCCTGGAGCACCTTGCGGCCGAAGCGCGGGACGAGTTGCTGGACGGACAGACCGGCCGCCGTGGACACGGCGATCGAGAACGGGATGCCGGTGAGACCGGCCTTCAGCGGCCCCCAGCCCAGGCCGTACTGCATGTACAGCGTCCAGACCAGGAAGAAGATGCCGAGCGCGACGCCGAAGACCGTCTGGACGGCGATGCCGGCCGCGAAGCTCTTCACCCTGAACAGGGACAGTTCGACCAGCGGCGAGCCGTCACGCGCGCCCTTGCGCCGCTCGTACGCCACCAGCGCCCCCAGCACGACGAGCGAGCCGCCCATCGACACGTACCCCCACAGCGGCCAGCCCAGCTCGCGGCCCCGGGTCAGCGGGTAGAGCAGCATCAGCAGTCCGAGGGTGACCAGCGCGACGCCCACCAGATCCAGCTTCAGGGCCTTCGGCGCCTTCGACTCGGTGATGAAACGGCTGCCGAGCAGCAGGCCGGCGATGCCGACCGGCAGGTTGATCAGGAAGATCGGGCGCCAGGCCAGCCCGAACAGGTCGCCCTCCGTCAGCAGCGCGCCGAGCAGCGGCCCGCTGACCGCGCCCAGGCCGACGATCGCGCCGAACAGGCCGAACACCTTGCCCCGTTCGTGCGCCGGGAAGGTCGCGTGGACGATCGACAGGACCTGCGGCACCATCAGCGCGGCCATCGCGCCCTGCAGGATGCGGGAGGCGACCAGCATCTCCGGGTCGACGGCGAAGCCGCACAGCGCGGAGGCGAGGGTGAAGCCGCCGATGCCCACGAGGAACACCCGCTTACGGCCGTGGATGTCGCCGAGCCGGCCCCCCGTGATCAGGCCCGCGGCGAAGGCGAGGGCGTATCCCGCGGTGATCCACTGGATCTGGCTGAACGTGGCCCCGCTCTCGCGCTGGATCGACGGGATGGCGATGTTGACGATCGTGACGTCCACGAGGTCCATGAAGGCCGCGGTCATCACGATGGCCAGGGCGAACCAGCGGCGGCGGTCCGCGGGAGCCACTCCGGGATCCGGTTCCGTGCCTGCCTCGGGGCCCGAGGGGCCGTCTTTCCCGTCGGCGGCCTTCGTGAGGGTCGGCCCGTCCACCGCTGTCGTTCGCTGTCGCTGTGTCGCTGTCCTGCGCTCCGCTGAGGTCATGGAACGAAGCTACGGCCCGATTAGGTCAGATCATGTCCTAGACATACGGCATGCTCGGACGCATGACGACGGACACTCCGGCACGGCTGCTGACCCTCCTGTCCCTCCTCCAGACACCCCGCGAGTGGCCCGGCGGTGAGCTCGCCGACCGGCTCGGGGTGTCGCGGCGCACGGTCCGCCGTGACATCGACCGGCTGCGGGAGCTCGGTTATCCCGTCCAGGCGACCAAGGGGTCCGACGGCGGCTACCGGCTCGTCGCGGGCAAGGCGATGCCCCCGCTCGTCCTGGACGACGAGGAGGCCGTGGCGATCGCGGTGGGCCTGCGGGCCGGCGCCGGGCACGCCGTCGAGGGCATCGAGGAGGCGTCCGTACGGGCCCTGGCGAAACTGGAGCAGGTGCTGCCCGCCCGCCTGCGGCACCGGGTGAGCACCCTGCAGGCCGCGACCACACCGCTGGCCAGCGGGGACGGGGCGAGCATCGCGCCCGAGACGCTCACCGTCATGGCCTCGACCGTGGCCGGACGGGAGCGGCTGCGGTTCGCGTACCGCGCGAAGGACGGCACCGCGTCACGCCGACTGACCGAGCCGTACCGGCTGGTGTCGACCGGGCGGCGCTGGTACCTCGTCGCCTACGACCTCGACCGGGACGACTGGCGGACGTTCCGGGTGGACCGGGTGAGCGAGCCGTTCGCGACCGGCGCCCGGTTCGCCCCGCGGGAACTGCCCACGGGGAGCGCCGCGGAGTATCTGCGCCGGTCCATGTGGGGCTGGCAGGAGTCGTACGAGTTCTCCGTGACGTTCGACGCGCCCGCGGAGTTCGTCGCCGCGCGGCTGCCGGGGTGGCTCGGTGCGCCGGAGCCGCTGGAGGACGGGCGGACCTGCCGGGTGCGGGGGACGGCCGGGGGCCCCCTGGAGTGGATGGCGGTGCGGCTCGCGATGGCGGGCTGCGACTTCACGGTCGAGTCGCCCGAGGAACTGGTGACATCCGTGAGGGAGTTGGGCGGGCGGTTGAGCCGCGCCGCTTCCGCCTAGATCCCGGCTTCACCCCACGGGAAATCCTTCAGAGCCTCCAGGTTGGCCAGGGCCAGCGCCCGGGGGCCCTCCGGGCCGTCGGCCGGGGCGTCTCCGGTGGCCCAGGTCTCCACCGCCACCCGGACCGCGGCGGAGGCCACCGCCGCGGGGAAGGCGAGGCCGGGGGCAACGTTGTCGCCCGCGCCGCGCGCCGCCAGCGCCGTGGCCAGCCGGGCCTCGGTGGCATGGCCGACCTCCGCCCACACCCGGTGCAGCGCCGGGTCGTCGAGGGCGAGGCGGACCAGGGTGCGGGTCCACTCCCAGGATGCTCCGGAGATGCCCTCGCCGGGGGTGAGCGTGTGCCGGACCGCGTGCTCCAGGGCCTCCGGCACCGACAGTGCGGCGGGGGCGTCGTGGACCGCCCGCGTCCAGCGGTCGGCGCCGTCCGCGTAGAGCGGCGCCACCGCCTCCTCCTTGGTCGCGAAGTACCGGTAGAAGGTGCGCGGTGCGACGCCGGCGGCCTGTGCGATGTCCTCGGCGCGGGTCGCCTTCAGTCCCTGCCGTACGAACAGGGCGGCCGCGGTGCGGGCGATGTCCATGCGGGTCGCCGCCTTGCGTCGTTCCGTGAGGGAGGCGGTGGCCGGGTCAGGTGCGGGGGTGGGGCTGCTCACATGCTGCAGGCTATGCCCATGTGACACAATCTGCCATCCGAGGGGTCACCCCGTGGTTCAGGTACGGGGTGGCCCTTTGTTCCACCCGGAATCGCCCCGCCCGCACGGGGGCGGACGTGGGTCGAGCCGGGCCCGGCGCCCAGGGGGGATGGGCGCCGAAGCCCGGCTCGGGGAAAGTCCCGGCGCCGGGGGGAGTGCGTCGGGACGTGGTCCGTGGGTGAAGGGTCGAACTCCCTTGCCGGGTCGAACTCCCTTGCCCTGAGGTCTTGTTCCCTGGACCCCGGGGCCTCAAGCGGCGTTCCGGCGCCATGTTTGCGCGGTCTTTCGCCACCCGGCGCACGCCCCTCGCGGGTGCCGCCGACGCCGCCCTCCGGCCGTACGGAGGATGAGGATGCCGCCCCCGCGGCCGCGCGATCTACGCGGCCGCGTCGAAGCCGGTGCTGCGCGCCAGCTTCTTCAGCTCCAGCAGGGCGTGCTTCTCGATCTGGCGGATGCGCTCGCGGGTCAGACCGTGCTCCTTGCCCACCTCGGTCAGCGTGCGCTCGCGGCCGTCATCGATGCCGTACCGCATCTTGATGATGGACGCCGTGCGCTGGTCGAGGCGGCCGATCAGGTCGTCCAGCTCCTCGCTGCGCAGCAGGGTCAGGACGGACTGCTCGGGCGAGACGGCGGAGGTGTCCTCCAGCAGGTCGCCGAACTGGGTCTCGCCCTCGTCGTCCACCGACATGTTCAGCGAGACGGGGTCGCGGGCCCAGTCCAGGACGTCCGTCACACGCTCCGGGGTCGAGCCGAGTTCGGCGGCGATCTCCGCGGGCTCCGGGTCACGGCCGTGCTCGCGGTTGAACTCGCGCTGCACGCGCCGGATCCGGCCCAGCTCCTCGACCAGGTGGACGGGGAGGCGGATGGTCCGGGACTGGTCGGCTATGGACCGGGTGATGGCCTGGCGGATCCACCACGTGGCGTACGTGGAGAACTTGAAGCCCTTGCGGTAGTCGAACTTCTCGACCGCGCGCACCAGACCGGCGTTCCCCTCCTGGATCAGGTCGAGCAGGGGCAGGCCGCTGCGGGGGTAGCGGCGGGCCACGGCGACGACCAGTCGCAGGTTGGAGCGGATGAAGACGTCCTTGGCCCGCTCGCCGTCGGCGATCAGGGCCTCCAGCTCCTCACGGGTGGCGTCGGCCTTGGACTCCTCGTACCCGTCGAGGACCTGCTGTGCGAACACACCCGCCTCGATGATCTGCGACAGCTCGACCTCTTTCGCGGCGTCGAGCAGCGGCGTACGGGCGATCTCGTCGAGGTACATGCCGACCAGGTCGCGGTCCGCGATCTCGCCGCCATGGGCGCGAACACTGCTGGCCGCGTCGACGGCCTCGCCGGTGGCGGACTGACGACGGGCGACGGCACGGGTTGCCATGCGTGCTCCCTTGCGATTGGGCTGGCGGGTGGTCCTTTGAACGCTTGGGACTCTTCTCGAGTGCCCGGCATTCGATGGGAACAACGACTTGAATCAGGACAGAATTCCCAACGCACCCCCCTATTTTTCTGATCTTGCAGTATCCTGCTGGGCCACACGCGCGACCGGCCCCTGAACGGGCCGCGGAGCCGCAGGTCAGACGGGATCCGCCAGGATCCGGTGTCTTCGTCGACGCCGGACGGGGGGAAGGGGTGAGACTCCGCTCACATCGCTGTCGCCGTCCATTCGGAGGAGGAGTGCCGCCGTCGGCTGCCCTTCCCTCCCTGAAGACGGCCCGTACCCGCGGAAGGTTGCCAGGAGGGGCCGCTTCGCCCGCGGACACCCCCGAGAGGCCACAGGAGATCCCCGGGGAGATCCGCAGGGACTCGTTTCGGCCGTCCACCGCCCGGCGAAGAAGCTCACCGGCGAAGAAACTCAGCCGAACTGCACCGACCGCTTCGCCAGTCCCATCCAGAACCCGTCGATCACCGACTTCTGACCGCCCGGCTCGCCCGCCGCGTCGGCCGCACCCATGGTCACGAACAGTGGGGCGAAGTGCTCGGTGCGGGGGTGGGCGTAGCGGCCGGCCGGCGCCTTGTGGAGGAAGTCCAGCAGTGCGTCCCAGTCGCGGTGCTCCAGGGCGCGGCGTCCCCACTCGTCGAACTCCACCGACCAGGACGGTATTCCGCCCTGACGCAGCGCGGCGAGGTTGTGGGTGAAGAAGCCGGAGCCGATGATCAGCACGCCTTCGTCCCGCAGCGGGGCCAGCTTGCGGCCGACGTCCATGAGCCGCACGGGGTCGAGGGTGGGCATGGAGATCTGCAGGACGGGGATGTCGGCGTCGGGGTACATCTCGACGAGCGGGACGTAGGCGCCGTGGTCGAGGCCGCGGTCGGGGATGTCCTGCACGGGCGTGCCGGGGGCGCGCAGCAGCTTGCGTACGGACTCGGCGAGCTCGGGAGCGCCGGGGGCGGGGTAGGTCACCCGGTAGTAGTGCTCGGGGAAGCCCCAGAAGTCGTGGACGAGCGGCACGGCCTCGGTGGCGCCGAGGGCGAGCGGGGCCTCCTCCCAGTGCGCGGAGACGACGAGGATCGCCTTGGGGCGCGGCAGCGCGGCCGACCAGGCGGCGAGTTCGCCGGGCCAGACGGGGTCGTCGGCGAGCGGTGGGGCTCCGTGGCTGAGGTAGAGGGCGGGCATGCGCTCCTGAACAGCGGACATTACGGGCCACTCCCTAAGTGCTTCAAATCTAAAGCGTCTACTCCCCTGACGGTACGCCGAGATAGTTCAAAGTTCAAGAAGCGTGCTCGTACAGTGGAGAGCATGAACACCGCACCGAGCTCCGCCCCGGCGGAGGAGGCCCGCTGGCTCACCGCGGACCAGCAGCGCGTCTGGCGCTCGTACATAGAGGCCACGACCCTGCTCGACGACCATCTGGACCGTCAGCTCCAGCGGGACGCGGGCATGCCCCATCTCTACTACGGGCTCCTCGTCGCGCTCGCCGAGTCCCCCGAGCGCCGGCTGCGGATGACCGAGCTGGCGATGTACGCGAAGATCACCCGCTCCCGGCTCTCGCACGCCGTCGCCCGGCTGGAGGGCAACGGCTGGCTGCGCCGCGAGAACTGCCCCGACGACAAGCGGGGCCAGTTCGCCGTGCTGACCGACGAGGGGCTGGAGGTGCTGCGCCGGACCGCGCCCGGCCACGTACAGGCCGTACGGCAGGCGCTGTTCGACCGGCTGAGCCCCGAACAGCAGAAGGCCCTCGGCGAGATCATGAAGATCGTCGCCGAGGGCCTGCAGCCGAGCGAAGCGGGTGCGGACCTGCCCTGGCTGCGCTGAACCGCTCGTTCCAGCGAGCCGGGGCAGGTCCTTCGCGGCGTACGTACCGAGCGTCCCCTTCCCCGTACGCACGCCTGGTCCCTCGGGGTACGGCCGTCAAGGCCGTGGTCGTTCGTGCGTCAGTGCGCGACGACCGGCACCGGGAGTTCCTCCTCGGCGCCCTCCTCGGAGGACGCCACCGCCGTGCCGCCGGGACGGCCGGCGTTGATCAGGGTCAGGGCGATGAGCGCGGCCGCGACCAGGATGCCGACGGCGAACCAGATGGCGGCGGTGTAGCCCTGCACCAGGCCCTGCGCCTGGACCAGCTGCTGCTGGGACCGGCTGGACGCGCCTGCGATGTGGTCGTCGATGTAGGACGTGGTCGCCGAGGCGGCGATCGTGTTCAGCAGCGCCGTACCGATCGCGCCGCCCACCTGCTGCGAGGTGTTGACCATGGCCGAGGCGACACCGGCGTCCTGCGGCTTGACGCCCAGGGTGGCCAGCGACATGGCCGGCATGAACGCGGTGCCCATGCCGAGGCCGAGCAGCAGCATCGCGGGCAGCAGGAGCGCGGCGTACGAGGAGCCGATCTCCAGCTGGGTCAGCAGCAGCATGCCGAGCGCGGCCACCAGGAAGCCGGGGCCCATCAGCAGCCGCGGCGCGACCCGGGTCATCAGCCGGGTGCCGATCTGGGTGGACCCGGTGATCATGCCCGCGATCATCGGCAGGAAGGCGAAGCCGGTCTTGACCGGCGAGTAGCCCTTCACGATCTGCAGGTAGTACGTCAGGAACAGGAACAGGCCGAACATCGCGATGATCGCGAGGCCGAGCGAGAGGTAGACACCGCCGCGGTTGCGCTCGGTGACCACGCGCAGCGGCAGCAGCGGGGCCTTGACCCGGGCCTCCACGATCACGAAGGCCAGCAGCAGCACACCGGAGGCGACGAACATGCCGATCGTGGTGGCGTCGCTCCAGCCGTCGGACTCGGCGCGGGTGAAGCCGTACACCAGCGCGACCAGGCCGAGGGTGGAGAGGATGACGCCGGGGATGTCGAGCGTGGAGCGGTTGCGGCTGCCCTGCGGCTCACGGATGACGTACCAGGCGCCGAGCGCGGCGACGATGGCGAACGGGATGTTCACGAAGAACGTCCAGCGCCAGTCGAGGTACTCGGTGAGGAACCCGCCGAGGATCAGGCCGACGGCACCGCCACCACCGGCGATCGCGCCGTAGATGCCGAATGCCTTCGCGCGCTCCTTGGCGTCGGTGAACATCACCGCGAGCAGGGAGAGCGCGGCCGGGGCGAGCAGCGCGCCGAACGCGCCCTGCAGCGCGCGGGCGCCGAACATCATGGCCTCGTTGGTGGCCGCCCCGCCCAGGGCGGAGGCTGCGGCGAAACCGCCCAGACCGACCACGAAGGCCCGCTTGCGGCCCCAGAGGTCGGCGATACGCCCGCCGAACAGCAGCAGACCGCCGAAGGCGAGGGCGTAGGCCGTGACGACCCACTGCCGGTTGCCGTCGGAGATGCCCAGGTCCTGCTGGGCGGAGGGCAGCGCGATGTTCACGATCGTCGCGTCCAGGACGACCATCAGCTGGGCTATCGCGATGAAGGCGAGCGCCTTCCATCGGTTGGGATCGGCGGCGCCGAGGGCACTGCCGGGAGCCTTCGCGGCTGTTTCAGACATGGGGGTACCCACTTCGGGACTTCGTGACGGAAAAAGTGAAAGGAAAGGGGACGGCTCGTCGGCTGTGACGGCCGCTGACGACGGCTGTGTGATCACGACCCCCGCGCGGAAGAGGCGGGTGGGTCGCGGTTCGCTACGAACTGATCGGTTCGGTCAGGTGGTTCAGGTCGTTCAGGTTGTTCAGGACATGTGCTTCCGGACTCCTGGGCTTAGGGGCTGCTGGACTCCTGGGCTCCTGGGCTCCTGGACTTATGGGCTTCTGGACGGGTCGCGTCAGGCCTTGCGCAGGTCCTCCATGGTCAGAGCCGTACCGGGAAGGGTGGAGCGGGCCGGTGCCCGCAGTCCGTCCAGGAACAGCTGCAGATGGCGGTGGACGTAGCGGTCCGCGAGGTCGCACCCCGTGCCGGCCGGGGGCCGGCTGAGCTGGGCCGCGGCGATCATGACGTCGCCGACGTCCACGTCGGACCGGAGCTGCCCCGCCGCCTTCGCGCGGTCCATGATCGCGGCGATGAGGCTCTCGCACCGCTCGCGCGACGCCTCCAGATCCGGATGGTGCTGGTCGAACGTGCTCTGGACCATCGGGCACAGCGCACTGATCCGCTCGTCGGCGGCGGCGTGCACGAAGCGCTCCAGGGCCTCGAAGGCGTCCCCGGTCTGTGCGAGCGCCAGCTCGGCCGCCGCCACCGTACGGTCCATGACGGAGCAGACGACCTCGCGCACCAGCGCGTCACGGTCGGGGAAGTTGCGGTACACCGTGGCGTTGCCGACGCCGGCCCGGCGGGCGATGTCGTCGAGCGGCACGTCGGGGCCGTGCTCGACGAACATCTCGCGGGCGGCGGTGACGATCCGCTCCCGGTTGCGCAGGGCGTCGGCGCGCGGCCGGGGCGCCTTGCGCGCTGCGGGGGTGGCGGTCTGCACGGTGTACTCCTCGTCTCCTGTGATGCTCGGTGTCCGGTTCCCCCGGGGTTCTGCGACCCGGTTCCCCGAGATTCTGTGACCCGGTTCCCCTGGTCCTGTGACCCGGTTTCGACGATCCGGGGAAGGGCTCCCCATTTCGCGCGGACACAGGTCTAAACGGGGAGGGGGTCCCCGGTTATTTCCCGCCCGCTGCCCATATTCCTGTGACCTGAGTCACATTCCCGGACGTCGCTGACCAGGCCCGGAACCCACGTTCGGTCTCCTTCAACGCGCGCGCCCGCATCCCTCGACACAGGGTGATCGAGAGGGTGCAGCGCGCGGTCCGGCGGGCTGCCATGGACTGAAAGGGCCCATGCATGCAGCCGAACCGCCGGATACGTCCCCGCCGTGTGGCCGCCCTCGCCTCCGTGACCTCGCTGATCCTCGCGGTCGGCACGTCGGCGGGCACCGGGCACCTCACGGCGGGCACCTCCACGGTGGCCGGGGCCGGACCGATATCCCCGGAGCACTCCACGGCACTCGGACCCTGCATGATCAGCGGCCCGCCGACGGTCCAGATGTCCGAGGGCGTGCCCACCCCGCGCGGCTACGCCCGCTCCACCGGCACCGTCCGCGCCCTCACCCTGATGGTCGACTTCCCCGACGCCCCCGGCCCGGGCGACGCCCTCGACCGCTACCGCGAGTTCTTCCCGCAGACCCGGGACTGGTTCCGCACCAGCTCCTACGGCCGCCTCGACTACCGCGCCGAGACCCCGATCCCGGACTGGCTGCGGATGCCCAAGTCGTTCCGCGAGTACGGCATAGAGCGCGGCGCCCCCTTCGACCCCGGGTACCGCCGGCTGGTCCAGGACATCGTGGTCGCCGCCGACGCACGCGTCGACTTCCAGTCGTACGACTTCCTGAACGTCCTCGTCACCCCGAACGCCGGGCCCTCCGCCCTCGACACCGTCCTGTCGGTGACGTTCGCCGGCAATGTGGAGGCGCCGGTGGCGGACGGTGTCTCCGTCACCAACGCCTCCTTCGTGTACTCCCGCCAGGACGACGGCTCCGGCACCTACCACCGCACCGGCTACCGGGTCCTCCCCCACGAGAACGGCCATGTCTTCGGCCTGCCCGACCTCTACACCGCGGAGGGAGGCGGCGCGGTCGGCCACTGGGACATCATGAGCGAGGACTGGGGGGCCAACAACGACCTGCTCGGCTGGCACAAGTGGAAGCTGGGCTGGCTGGACGACTCCCAGGTCCGCTGCGCGTCCGCCCCCGGCACCGACGACTACTCCCTCACCCCGCTGGCCCGCAAGGGCGGCCCCAAGCTGGTCTTCGTCCCGCTGGGCCCGCGCTCCGGCTACGCCCTGGAAGTGCGCACCCGCGAGGGCAACGACGAGGCCGTCTGCCGCCCCGGCGTCCTCGTCTACCGGGTCGACGCGGACGTCGACACCGGGATGGGCCCGGTGAAGGTCCACGACTCCCAGGAGGACAGCGGCGGCTGCACCCGCAGCCCCAACGTGCACGCCGAATTGTCGGACGCGACCTTCACGCCGGGCGAGGCCTTCGACGACGGCAAGCGGGGCGTGCGGGTCGCGGTGGTGGGCGTGGACGAGGCCGGGGCGTACCGGGTACGGGTGACACGGGAGCGATGACCTGCGGTGATCGGCCGGCCGGTCTACGGTGGGGGCTGCCGCGACCGCCGCACCGGAGAGCAGATGCCCGCGAAGAGGATGCTGTACGACGGTGTGGGTGCCCGTGCCGGCGCCGGCGCCGGCGCCGATGACGGTGGGGTCGCCGGCGCACGTGGCCGCGATGCTGCGGCGGATGCCGATGCCGGCGCCGCACGGGGTGGCCCGGCCGTACCCGCCGAGGCGGTCGCCCCGCTGATCCGCGGCGTGACCGTACTGCGCCGCCTGACGGAGGCGGGCGGCACCCTGAGCCCGAGCGCCCTGGAACGCGCCACGGGCCTCGCCCGCTCCACCGTCGACCGCATCGCCTCCACCTTCGCCCGCATGGGATACGTCCGTATGGACGGCCGCGACGTGGCGCTGGCACCCCGCGTGCTGGAACTCGGCAACGCCTACCTCGCCGCCCTCGGCTGGCCCGCCCAGCTCGCACCGCACGCCGGCGCGCTCGCCGAGGAGCTGGACGAGTCGGTGACACTGACGGTCCCCGACCGGGACGGCGTCCGCCTCGTCCACCGGTCCGGCCATCGCCGGAGGCTGCCCCTCGGCTTCCCGTTGGGCACCCTGCACCCCGCCGACCGTACGGCGCCGGGCGCGCTGTTCGCGACGGAGTGGACGGACACGGACTGGCAGTCATGGCGCGCCCGCCGTCCGTGTTCCGAACCATGGGCCGACTTCGAGGACCGAGCGAAGACGGCCGCGCGGAACGGCTGGGCGGAGGACGACGAACTCACCGAACCCGGCCTGCTCACCCTTTCCGTACCGGTCCGCGACGCGGCCGAGGGCGGCCGGATCGTCTGCGCGGCGAGCGTGGTCAGCCACACCGGCCGCCACACCGCCGCCGGACTGCGCGAAACGGTCCTCCCCCGCCTCCGTGGCACGGCGACGGCGATGGAACGCGCCCTGCGCGACGCACCGGCCGCCCGGCCCGGCGCCGGTCCCTCGGGACTGGCCTCCTGGACGAGCGCGTCCAAGCAGGAACTGGGCCGGGAGTTCGTCGAGTCCCTGGCGCGCGGACTGACGGTCCTGACCGCGTTCGGCGAGGGCCGCGGCGAGCTGACGTTGACCGACGTGGCCCGCGCGACCGGCCTGCCCCGCGCCACGGCCCGCCGGGCCCTGCTCACCTACGCCCACCTGGGCCTGGTCCGCCGCTCGGGAACCCGGGGCTTCCGCCTGACCCCCCGTGTCCTGTCACTGGGCTTCCCACCCCTGTCCCGCCTGCCCTTGTCCCACCTGGCGACCCCGCACCTGACGGAGCTGTCCGCCCACCTCACCGAGTCGGTCTCCCTAGCCACCCTGACCTCGACGGGCGAGGAAACCCGGTGCACGGCCGCGACCGCCCCCACGCATGCGCTGAGCCTCGAGGTGGAGGTGGGCACGCGACAGCCGGCCCACGCGACCCCGGCGGGCCGGGTCCTCCTGTCGGATCTGCCTCCGGACCTGCGCAAACGGGCCCTGTGCCACCCCGAGGCCCCCGCCCCGGACGCCTTGACGACCGACCTGGACACCGTCGCCCGCGAGGGTCACGCCGTGACGTACGACGCCCCGGAACCGGGCCTGCGCACCCTGGCGGTACCGGTACGCGACGGAACGGGCCGGGTGGTGGCGGCGATCGAGGCGACGATCCACAGGGCTCGCAGGACGAGGGAGGCATGCATGAAAGAGGTACTCCCACACCTACTGGCGACCGCACGCGCCATGGAGGCCGACCTACGCCTGACGACACACATCACTTCCGCCCCCCGGTGAAGACCACCGCCCCGCTCATCCCGTCATGAGCTCTCATCCGTCATAGAGCCTCAGCTGTCATAGAGCCTCATCCGTCGCAGGCCTCTCACCCGTCGTAGGGCCGAGCGGCACGCCCCTCCCGCAGGGTGAGCCCCCACCAGGCGAGCTGGTCCAGCAGGACGGCGGCGGCCTTGGCGGTGCCGTCCTCGTCGTGCGGCCGCCCGTCGTCGTCGAACCGCTCCCAGGCCATGTGGAAGCTGACGGTGTCGCGCAGGGTGACGGCATGCAGCTCGGCGAAGACCTGCCGCAACTGCTCCACGGCACGCTGCCCGCCGGCCATCCCGCCGTACGAGACGAACCCGACCGGCTTGGCCCGCCACTCCCGGTGGACGTAGTCGATGGCGAGCTTGAGCGCGGCGGGGTAGCCGTGGTTGTACTCGGGCGTGACGACGACGAACCCGTCGAGCCCACCGATCCGCCGCGCCAGCGTGGGCGCGTCGGACTGCTCGAGGGTGAGCTTCAGCTCGTCGGCGAGCACGGGCTCGGACAGATCGATGACATGCGTCTCCATGTCGTCCCGCCGCCCGATCTCGGACAGGAACCACTGGCACACCTTGTCGGCGAACCGCCCGGGCCGAACACTCCCGATGAGCACACCGATCTTGAGGGGCGCATGGGACATGAGGTCCTCGTCTCTCGTAGGAGGAAGCCGCCCCGGGGATGCGGTGAACGCGCCGGGACCGACGAGAGAAACGTAGAAACTCAACCAAACTTGAGGTCAAGCGCGACAGTCCGCGACGCCCCGATGCCCCCACACATCGCCCCTGACCAGCCCAAACCGGAACGCCCCCAAGACCGATCGACGATCCGCTAGGCTAGTCGCCGGATCTTCCACGATCCGCGCCTTCGTAGCTCAGGGGATAGAGCACCGCTCTCCTAAAGCGGGTGTCGCAGGTTCGAATCCTGCCGGGGGCACCAGCGCAAAGGCCCCGGACCGATCATGGTCCGGGGCCTTTGACATCCACTTCTGACGACGGGACGTCGCTGCATGCGTGCACCCGTCTATGGCGGTGCTGGTCCGCGAGGCTGCGCCGGCATGCATGCCTCAGGGGCGCCCGCATACGCCGTACAGCTGGCAGGCGCGGCGGTCCTGATCGCCCTCTTCCTCGAGCATGCGCCGGCGTTCCTGTTCGCGTTTCGAATAGGCGGCCGCGCGGACCGCCTCGTCGCTCTCCAGGCCCGAGCCCAGCGCGCCGCCCACCGTGGCGACCGACGCGACGAACCAGGCCAGGGTCCAGTGCTCCGCCGCCCGCAGCGGTGATTTGGTCATCGAGGCGAAGACCTCGCCGTTGATGATGAAGAGCGCCCACAGCAAGTTGACGATCAGCAAGCCCACGTAGCAGACCAGCACCCCGATGCCGAGGGTCACGACCGTCGACGCGTTGTAGAGCGCTGCCCGCGTTCTCGCCTGCGGCGAGTCCCCCGTCGCCCGGTGCCAGAGATGCGCGTCCACGATCAGCCAGCCGATCATGAGGACGATGGACCCGATCGTGGCGATCACGAGTCGTGCGGTGTCCAGGGCGATGGCCAGATTCCAGACCGTGGCGTTCACGGTGAAGATCGCTCCCGAAGCAAGTGCCGCGGCCAGGGCCTTCGAGAGTCCGGGACCAGGCGCCACGGCCTGTTGGCCCGGACCATGCCGCCGAGCACCCTCAGGTAGCCGCCCGGCCCGCTGACGACGTACCGGCTATCCGCGGTCTCCTCGTCGTCGACCGGACCCGAGTGAACACCGGCGAAACGGCCGGTGAGACGTCGCAGCGGTCGGGGTGGCGAGGTTCCGGGGCGCTGGCGGGACGCCCGTCCAGCAGGCTGAGCACCGCCCGCTCGACCGCCCGTCGCGCCCTGCGGTGAAAGCGCAGGCCTCCCAGCGAGGGAAGTGACAGCAGGGCCAGGCCGTGTTCGTGGCTCAGATCCACGGCGAGCTTCCGCCTTCCTGCGTGCAACGGCAGGTCGGTGAGCGCCACGACGACGTCCCAGTTCTCCCCGCCCGCGCGGTCCACGATGCGGCGCGTCGACGTGGACAGGTCCTCCGTCCCTGCGGTGAAGGGTTCACTGACCATTTCGACGGAGAATTCTCGATGTTCTCGTCGACGGCCCCGGCGTACTGCAGTGCCCAGATTGTCCGCTCTATAACGCTCCCACCCCGTGGCCTGCGGAGACGCCTGAGCCCGGGCCTAGGCGCTCTCGTTTGGGTCACGCCGGGCTCGCGGGGTCTGGCCTGATCCGAACGAAAGACCCAAGCGGGACCGCTTCGACTTCTCGCGCCTGTGGCCGACGTACACCAAGAGCCCGACGTACCCGAGAGCACGGTCACCAGCGGCATCGGGAGAGTGAGGCGGGCGAGTGCGCAGTGGCCTCAGTTGCTCGCCACCGCCACGAAGAGGCCTACGGCGACCACGGCCACCCATACGACGACGGCGACGGCCACCACGCAGCCGAGTGCTCCTGTGGTGCAGCCGAGCGTGGCCCACACCCACCGCCGCGCCTTTTTGTCGTCACGCTCGGCGGTGTCGCGCTCGTGACTGTCGTCGCCGACCTCCGGCCCACCGTGTGCCACCATGCTTCGCTTCCCCCTCATCCCCTCCGGCGGACCTTATCGTTCACGCGGAGCGGTCGGCAGGTCGGTCACCATCGCGGATCTCCGCCCTCGGAGTGAGCCACTTCACAGCCGCGTCGACGGCCCTGGAACCGCGAGCGGGGGCCTCGGCGGGGCGACGGGCTGCGGCCCGGGCGGGGCATGGGGGGCGTCATGCCGGGTGGGGAAAACCTCCTCCGCCACGCCGGGCAATATCTGTGTTCGCGGGATGAGAATTTCGAGTCCGGCTCACCGCAGGGTTTCTTCGGCCCCGGCCTGACCCGGCATTTCGGCCCCGCACGGACCATCCCTCCGTGCTACTGTCGTTATCAGTTGCAGGTGTGGTTGCCAGAGGGATTGTTTTTCCGACGGATGATCGACACGGCGACACGGATTACGCACAGGGCGTTCTCCGATCACCGCCTCCGAAGGAGAAACAAAATGGCTACTGGTACCGTGAAGTGGTTCAACGCGGAAAAGGGCTTCGGCTTCATCGAGCAGGACGGCGGCGGCCCCGACGTCTTCGCCCACTACTCCAACATCGCCAGCCAGGGCTTCCGTGAGCTGCTGGAGGGCCAGAAGGTGTCGTTCGACATCGCCCAGGGCCAGAAGGGCCCGACGGCTGAGAACATCGTCACCGCCTGACGTCGGTCACCGACGCAGACTTCGCAGCTGGGGCCCGCACCTCTGGGGTGCGGGCCCCAGCTCGCTGCTTTTCCCGGCAGTTTTCACTTCTCGTTGCTCTCAGGGGCGCTGCGCGGAAGTCGTACCACCCGCCGTCGAGCGGCTGTCATGTCGCCCGTCCGGCTCGCCCCACCGATTTTTTTCTCCGGCTCGTTTCGAGATTCTCTGCGCCGCTCTTCTGCTGCGGGAATTCCTTGCTGCGTGCCCAGAACGGAAGGTTCCGCATGCAGCGTTCCCGCATGTCCCGTACACCCCGCACCTCTCGCACTCCTGACCGTTTCGGCGGAGGCTCCCGGCCCACTCGTCGCGCCAGCAACCCGCGCCGCGACGAGTTCGCTGTGCCGGTGACGAAGACGCCCGGTCTGCCGGCCGTCGAGTCGTTCACCGACCTCGACATGCCCGGCCAGCTGATGGCCACGCTCGTCCACGAGGGCGTGACCGTGCCGTTCCCGATCCAGGCGGCCACGCTGCCGAACTCCCTCGCCGGACGTGACGTCCTCGGCCGGGGCCGCACCGGCTCGGGCAAGACGCTCGCCTTCGGACTCGCCCTCCTGGCCCGTACGGCCGGACGGCGCGCCGAGCCGAAGCGGCCGCTGGGCCTCGTCCTCGTCCCCACCCGTGAGCTCGCGCAGCAGGTCACCGACGCGCTCGCTCCGTACGCCCGCTCCGTGGGCCTGCGGACGGCCACCGTCGTCGGCGGGATGTCCATCGGCCGCCAGGCCGGTGCGCTGCGCGCCGGTGCCGAGGTGATCGTCGCGACGCCGGGACGCCTCAAGGACCTCATCGACCGGAACGCCTGCCGTCTCGACGACGTCGGCATCACGGTGCTCGACGAGGCCGACCAGATGGCCGACATGGGCTTCATGCCCCAGGTCACGGCGCTGCTCGACCAGGTGCGCCCCGACGGGCAGCGGATGCTGTTCTCGGCCACCCTGGACCGCAACGTCGACCTGCTGGTCCGCCGCTACCTCTCGGACCCGGTCGTCCACTCCGTCGACCCGTCCGCCGGCGCGGTCACCACGATGGAGCACCACGTCCTGCATGTGCACGACGCGGACAAGTACCAGACGACGACCGAGATCGCGGCCCGCGACGGCAGCGTGATCATGTTCCTCGACACCAAGCACGCCGTCGACAAGCTGACCAAGCACCTGCTGAGCAGCGGTGTCCGCGCCGCGGCCCTGCACGGCGGCAAGTCGCAGCCCCAGCGCACCCGCACCCTCGCCCAGTTCAAGAACGGCCAGGTCACCGTGCTGGTCGCGACCAACGTCGCGGCGCGCGGCATCCACGTGGACAACCTCGACCTGGTCGTCAACGTCGATCCGCCGAGCGACCACAAGGACTACCTGCACCGCGGCGGACGTACGGCCCGTGCCGGCGAGTCCGGCAGCGTCGTCACCCTGGTGACCCCCGGCCAGCGCCGGGGCATGACCCGGCTGATGGACGCGGCGGGCATCCGCCCCCGTATCGCGCAGGTGCGTTCGGGCGAGGCGGAGCTGAGCCGGATCACCGGCGCGCAGGCTCCGTCGGGCGTCCCGGTCGTCATCGCCGCACCCGAGGCGGCGAGCCCTCGCGGCACGTCCTCCTCCCGGGGCCGCCGTGGCCGTTCCGGGCGCGGCGGATACGGCGGCCGCGGCGGACAGGGTGGCCAGAGCGGACAGGTCCGGAGCCAGTCCGTGCGCCGGGAAGGTCCGCGCAGGTCCGGCCTGGGTTCGGCCGCATAGGACTTTCCCACCGGGCACCGCCCGGCGCCGTGACCGACCGCCCGCCTTCCACCGTTTCGCAGGAGCAGCTATGACGACGGCTCAGCCGCAGTACCGGGCAGCACACCGCATCTCCGAGACCAGGGTCGACGGGCGGGACACCGCCGGGCCCCGGGTCCGGGACGACATGACGGTCGAGGTGGCGCTGTCCCTCATGGCCGGCGCCCGGGTCGACCACCTCGTCCTGTGCGACGGGGACGACCAGAGCACCGGCACGGTCACCCGGGAACGGCTCGCCGTCCTGCGCCGCAGCCCCGCCTATACGGACCGGATCCGGCTGCGCGACGTCCACGTGCTGGACACGCCGGTCACGCCGGTCACCGGAAGGTGTCATCGGGAGCTGGGCGTGGCCGCCTTCTCCTCCTGATCCGTACGACACCCCCATGAGCCCGGTGAGGGCCTGCCGACGCGCGTCGGCAGGCCCTCACCGTCGTCTCCGGCTGTCGTGGGTACCCGAGCCCTGTGCAAGGGCGGCGGAGCGTCGGGGCGGGCCGATGGTGTTACATGTGGTGCGGGGCCCGGTGCCGGTCGGCGCGGGGCCCCTCGACGCGTTGCACATCGAGGTGACATGGCAGATTCCCCACTCAGCGACCGGCTGGACGACGACGACTACCCCGCCTACACGATGGGCCGGGCCGCCGAGATGCTCGGCACCACACCGGGCTTCCTCCGCGCGCTCGGCGAGGCGCGGCTGATCACTCCGCTGCGCTCCGAGGGCGGGCACCGGCGGTACTCCCGCTACCAGTTGCGCATCGCCGCCCGCGCCCGCGAGCTCGTCGACAAGGGCACGCCGATCGAGGCCGCGTGCCGGATCATCATCCTCGAGGACCAGCTCGAGGAAGCCCAGCGCATCAACGCCGAGTACCGGCGCGCCGCGCAGGAAGGGTCCGATGACTCCGGGAACTGAGGGCCGTGTCAACCCAGCGGGTTCGTGGTGGCGCGCAGGGTCGACAGGACCGGGCCGTACATACGGGACTTGATGGTGCCGACGGTGTCGCCCGCCTTGTTGACCTGGGCCTGGGCCAGTTCGATCGCCGTGGAGCGTACGGCGTCCTCGGGGACCGTCCGGTCGACGATGCCGGCCGACTCGGCGTCGGCCCCCCCGCAGCGGCGGGCGGTGATCATCGCCTCGTGCGCCGTCCGCGGGGTGAGCCGGGACTGGATGAGGGCGGACATGCCGGGCGTGAACGGGATGTTGATGTCCGCCTCGGGCAGGCACCAGTAGCCGCGGTCGGCGCGCATCACCCGGAAGTCGTGCGCGAGGGAGAGCATCGCGCCGGCGGCGAAGGTGTGGCCCTGGAGCGCGGCGACCGTCACGAGCGGCAGGGACAGCACGCGCGCGAAGAGCTGGTGCACGGAGACGACGTAGTCGTGGTAGTCGTCGGCGTGGGCGGTCAGCCACTCCAGGTCGAGCCCGTTGGACCAGAACTTGCCCGTGGCGGCGGTGACCAGGGCGCGCGGGCCGTCCGCCTTCTCCACCTCGTCCAGCGCGGCACCGAACGCGGCGATCCAGTCGGGGTGGAAGCGGTTCTCGCCGTCCCCGAGGTCGAGGACGAAGACGTTCTCCTGGCGGTCGAGCGACGGCATGACGGCTCTCCTTCGAGGCGAGCGGTGCGGGACGGCGAAACGCTGGGCGATTTATGAGCGACCGCTTAGTAACTTATGGCGGTCGCCATAGCCCGCGCAAGAGGTGCGCCACCCGCAAGCCGACCGCAGACCGAGCAGGGGCCCGGTCCGCTCTCGCGGGTCGGGCCCCTGCTCGGTTGTTCGGGCGATCGTGGGAGCCGATCGCACCCCGCGGCACGGAACGCCGTTCCTCCGCGGACGGACCTCAGAACGCGCTGTTGTTGCAGCCCATGGTCGAGCCGAGGTGGGTGTTCTGCGCGCCCGCGTCACCCTCGCCGTTGAGCGCGTTGGCCAGGGCGCCGTTCAGGATGCCGACCTCGCCGAGGACGTCGAGGTTCAGGTCGTGCGAGCGGCAGTTGGAGCTCTGCAGGACGCTGACCTTGTCCCCGCCCTTCTTGCCGCCGTGCCCGTCGAGACCCTGGGCGGTGGCGGTGCCGCTGGCCAGGATTCCGGCGCTGCCGAGGGCGACGACCACGACGGCAGCCTTGCGAAGCTTGTGCATGTCATCTCCGGAGAGGTGAGGGGGTGCGATCCATGAGAGATCGACTTCGTACAGTTACGAGAGGCTAATGTGACGAAATACGACATGTCGGTACGACTCGCCGGTGATCGTCATTTTTCACCGTCCGCCCGTGCTACCCCCGCGCCCGCTACTGGTCGAGATACGCCAGCACGGCCAGCACCCTGCGGTTGTCCCCGTCCGTCGGCAGGAGACCGAGCTTGGTGAAGATGTTGCCGATGTGCTTGGCGACGGCCTTCTCGGAGATGAACAGGCCCTGGGCGATCCCCGCGTTCGAGCGGCCCTGCGCCACCCACTCCAGGACCTCGCGCTCGCGCTCCGAGAGGCTGCCGACGGCTACGTCGCGCTCCTTGCGGAGCAGGAGCTTGGAGATCACCTCGGGGTCCATCGCGGTGCCGCCCTCCGCCACCCGGCGGATGGCGTCGAGGAAGTGGCCGCCGTTGGTGACGCGGTCCTTGAGCAGGTAGCCGACGCCCCGGCCGCCACCGGCCAGCAACTCGCGGGCGTACAGCGGCTCGACGTACTGGGAGAGGAGCAGGACCGGCAGGTCCGGGACACGTTCGCGGGCGGCGAGCACCGCGCGCAGGCCCTCGTCCGTGAACGTCGGCGGCAGCCGGACGTCGACGACCGCGACGTCCGGCCGCCGCTCGACGAGCGCGTCGAGCAGTTCCGTCCCGTTGTCCACGGCGGCGACGACCTCGTGGCCGTGGGCGCCGAGGAGACGGATCAGCCCGTCCCTCAGGAGGAAGTGGTCTTCGGCGAGGGCAATACGCAAGGAAGCTCCATCGTCACCATGGTCGGGCCGTTCACGGGGCTGTTGACGGCGAGGACGCCGTCGAAGGTGGCGAGCCGGCGCTCGATGCCCCGCAGACCGGTGCCGCGCGAGACGTCCGCACCGCCCTGGCCGTCGTCCGTGACGGTGATGCGCAGCATCCCGCGATCGTAACGAAGGTCGATCCAGGCCCGGTCGGCGCCGGAGTGCTTGGCGACGTTGGTCAGGATCTCGGAGATCGCGAAGTACGCCGCGGACTCGACCGGCATCTCGGGGCGGCCCGGCAGGTCGACGTGGACCTCGGTGCGGACCGGGCAGACCATCGCCAACGCCCGTACGGCGTCCGCGAGTCCGCGGTCGGCGAGGACCGGCGGGTGGATGCCGCGCACGAGGTCGCGCAGTTCCTCCAGCGCCTTGGAGGAGGACTCGCGGGCCTCGGCGAGCAGGGCGCGCACGGCCTCCGGGTCGCTCTCCAGACGGTGTTCGGCGGCGTCGAGGGTCATGCCCATCGCGACCAGGCGGGCCTGGGCGCCGTCGTGGAGGTCGCGTTCGATACGGCGGATCTCGGCCATCTGTGTGTCGACGGCCTCGGAGCGGGTGGTGGCCAGGTGCTGGATGCGGCCGGCCATCAGCTCGCTCTCGCTGGGGGCGAGCATGGAGCGGGTGTACAGGGCGTGCCGGCGGACGGCGCGCGGCGCCACCCACAGGGCGAGCGGCAACTGGAGGACGCCCAGGACGCCGGCGAGGACGGCGGTGGCCTGGCCCTCGACCGGGATGAACTGGTACCACAGGCCGTCCCATTCGACGGACAGCGGGACCCCGAAGAAGGCGAGGAAGACACCCCAGACGCCGCTGAGGATCAGGGCGAGCGGGAAGAAGGCCAGTAAGGCGCCGGCCAGTGGGTCGACGAGCACCCAGACCCATTCCCGGCGGGTCTGCGGGTCGCTCATGATCCACCGGTAGCGGGCGGCGGGCCAGGAGGCTCCCTCGGGTGCGGGGGGCGGCGGGCCGGGCGGGCCGGGGATCTCGACCCCGGACCAGCGCAGGGCCAGCTCCCGCCGGCGGGCGGCGAGGTTGCGCACGCCCTCCATGGCGCGCGGCACCACGCCGAGGCCGGGGCCGACCAGCCAGATCGCCCCGGACACCGCCAGGGACCGGCCGAAGGCCGCCGACGCCATCCAGCACAGGGACATCACCCTGCGCAGCCCGACCAGTCCGGCCGCGACCGAGAATCCCCTGATCTCGTCGGGCGCGTGATTCACCCCGAGCTGCGTCGTGCGGTCCATACGGCTCGCTCCTCTCTGTTGCCTGTGCGGTACGTGGGGCGAAGCGCCCGTGTCCTCATTCTGGCCACGGGTGGGGCGTCGGCGCGGTGGAGAAAACTCCCCTCTTGGTCACCCAGGTGCCGTACCGAGTCAGGGAGTAGCGGTCGCCGTCGCCTCCTCCCCCGCCCGGCGGTGGGCCGTCGCCAGGGCCAGGGTGACCGTGAGGGATGTGAGGGCCAGGCAGGTCATCGCCGTGGCCGGCGTGGTCAGTTGGGCGAGGGTGCCTGCCAGGGCGGCGGCGAGGCCCTGCATGGTGAGCATCCCGGCTCCCCGCAACCCCTGGGCGTGGCCCGCGAGTTCGTCCGGCGTCACGGACATGAGGCGTTCCTGCTGGGCCAGGGTCGCGCCGAAGCCGACCGAGGCGACGCACACCACCAGGGCGGACCAGGGCAGGGACGGGTGCAGAGCGAACAGCAGGTACGGCGCGGCCAGCAGCGTCAGGAGCGGGATCGGCAGGCGGGGGCGCAGGGCGGGCGGCACCAGGCGGCCGACGGTCAGGTCGCCGGCGAACATGCCCAGCGCCGCGCAGGCGAACAGGGCGCCGGCGGCTCCGGGGTCGTAGGAGACGTAAAGGGACTCGCAGCCGACGATGAGGCCGTTGGGCAGCCACATGCCGAGGTAGGCGAGGCGGCGGGGGCGCGAGGACCACAGCAGGGCGTTGGTGCGCCAGGTCGCCGCCACCGACGGGCGACCCGTGGCACGGGCCGGGCGGGCCGTCAGGCCGAGCCGCAGGACGAGGGACGCGGTGGCGTACAGCGCCGCCGACAGGAGCAGACAGGCGCGGGGGGACAGTACGGCCAGGAGGGCGCCGCCGGTCGCGAAGCCGACGATCTGCACCAGCCCGAAGACCATGTTGAACACCGAACGCCCGAGGACGAAGCCGCCCTTGGGGAGGATCTCGTTGAGCAGGCCGCCGGTCACCCCGCCGCCCAGCGAGGAGACCAGGCCCTGGACGAAGACCACGGCGAAGGCCGCCCCGAGCGGCAGGCCGGGCAGCGCCTGGACGGCCGTGCAGAGCGCGAAGGCCAGGGCGATGCCGCTGAGCGCCGCGCGCGGCGGGAGCCGGTCGGCGGCCGACAGCAGGAAGGTCGCCCCGAGCATCTGCGCGAGCTGCGGCCCGAACATGCTGACCGCCGACAGCAGCGGCGAGTCGGTGGCCCGGTAGACGAGGGTGGCGAGCGCGAGCCCGCCGATCGTCAGGGCCGCGCCCTGGGCGGCGGAGCCGAGGAAGAACGGCGTGAACTCGGGGGTCCGGAAGAGCTCGCGGTAGCTGCGCATGCGGGGAGTCTGCGGCGGGGCGCGCGGCGGCCGTACTCTTTCGCGCGCACGCGAAACGTCGTTCGCGCGCACGCGCAACGTGGGGAGGGTGCTCGTGGGGTGGTGGCAGCTCAACGCGGACACGCTGGCGCGCAGCCGGTTCGTGCTCTCGCCGTTCGCGGAGACGTTCGCGAGTCTGAAGCTGCTGCACGCGGGCATCCCGGCGCACCCCGGTGAGCGGGCGTGGCTGCGCGCCCATCTGCCCGGCTACCGGTCCCGGCTGGCCGCGGACCCGACGACCGCGCGGCTGGTGGGCGCCGCGCTCGGGCGGTCCTGGATCGCCGACTTCGTCGCGCCCACCCCGCGGGACGGGGAGCGCTTCGAGGGCGTCGTCGCCCGGGTGCGGTCCGCCGACCCGGCCGCCGCCCGCGCCCATCTCACCGTCTCCCTCGGCGGGCCGCTCCCCGCCGACCTGGACCGCGACGACCTGCCGGAGCGGGCCGCGCGGCTCCTCGAGTACGTCTGGACCCGGACCGTACGGCCGTACTGGGACCGGCGCCGGCGGATCCTGGAGGCGGACGTGGCCGCCCGGACCGCGCGGGTCAGCCAGGGCGGCTGGGCCGCGGTGCTGGACTCCCTGCGGCCGGGCCAGACCCGCTGGCTCGGCGGGAACCGGCTCCAGGTCAATCTGCAGGAGTACCCGCCCCGCGAGATCTCCGGCGCGGAGCTGGTCTTCATGCCGGTCACCCCGCGGACCGGCTGGGTGTCCTGGGAGGAGCCCGACCGCTACGCCCTCGTCTACGCCTGCTCCGGCCCGCTCACCGACCCGGACGCCCGGAGCGTCCCCGCGGGGCTCTCCGCGCTGCTGGGTCCCGCCCGGGCCACGGTCCTGGTCCTCCTCGGCTCCCCGATGAGCACGAGCCATCTGGTCGCCGTGACCGGGCAGGGCCTGGGCTCGGTCGGACGGCATCTGCGGGTGCTGCGGGACGCGGGACTGGTGGAGCGGCGGCGGGCGGGCCGCTCGGTGCTGTACGCGCGGACGCCGGCGGGCGACACCCTCGTCGCCGCGCGTGCGGCGGCCGGGGACGACCTCGTGGACGCGCGGACGCCGGCTGGAGACGGCCTCGTCGACGCCCGGCGGCGGCGCGATCAGGGGCGGAGTTAGCATCCGGAGCATGACGACCCAAGACAGCACCTCCCCCCTCGACGTCGACATCGACGCCCTCACCGGCGGCTCCGCCGACCTCTCCCAGTACGCCGGCAAGGCCGTGCTGGTCGTGAACGTCGCCTCCAAGTGCGGGCTGACCCCGCAGTACAACGGCCTGGAGAAGCTCCAGGAGCGCTACGCCGAGCGCGGCTTCACCGTGCTCGGGGTGCCCTGCAACCAGTTCCTCGGCCAGGAGCCCGGCTCCGCCGAGGAGATCGCCGAGTTCTGCTCGGCCACGTACGGCGTGACCTTCCCGATGACGGAGAAGGTCGAGGTGAACGGAGAGGCCCGGCACCCGCTGTACGAGCGGCTCGTGGGCTTCGCCGACGCCGACGGGCACAGCGGCGACATCCGCTGGAACTTCGAGAAGTTCCTCATCGGCCGGGACGGCACGGTCGTCGCCCGCTTCTCGCCGCAGACCGAGCCGGAGGACGCCGCGCTCGTGGCGGCCGTCGAGGCGCAGCTGGCCTGACCGCTTGACTCTGCCCCTGGGGCAGAGCCGAGCGTCGTCGTCGCCGGGCGGGAGGAACCGCCCGGTGACGGAGGATGAGGCCGTGGACGAGGAACTGCTCACCATCGGCGCGTTCGCGGCGCGGGCGCGGCTGTCCGCCAAGGCGCTGCGGCTGTACGACCGGCTGGGCCTGCTGGTGCCGGCCCGGGTCGACGAGGCCAGCGGCTACCGGTACTACCGGGCCGACCAGGTCGAACGGGCCCGTACGGTCGCGCTGCTGCGCCAGCTGGACATGCCGCTCGCGCGGGTCGCCGAGGTGGTCGGGGCCCCGAACGGGGCCACGGCCGCCGGCCGGCTCGCCGCCTACTGGGCGGACGTCGAGACGCGGGTGGCGGGGCAGCGTGCGCTCGCCGAGTACCTCCGTGGACGACTGTCGGGGAGGAGCTCCGGGATGAGCGAGAAATTCGTGATCGAGACGGTGGACGTGCCCGAGCGGGTGGTGATCGCCGAGACCCGTCATGTGCTGGCGGACGAGCTGCCGGTGTGGATCGGGTCGGCGCTGGGCCGGCTCGAGGCAGCCGCGCGGGAGTGCGGCGGGGTCACGGCGCCGCCGTTCGTCGTGTACCACGCCGAGGTGTCACCGGAGAGCGACGGGCCCGCCGAGGCGTGTGTGCCGGTCGCGGACGAGGCGGCGGCCCGGGCCTGGCTCGCCCGGGAGGGCCGTACACGCGCCACCTCGGTGCGGGTGGAGCCCGCACAGCGGCTGGCCTTCACCCGGATCACCAAGGCGCAGGTGGCGCATCCGCAGATCCTGGCGGCGTTCGAGGCGGTGGAGGAGTGGATCGCCCGGCAGGGGCTCGAGCAGGCGGGTCCGTGCCGTGAGGTGTACTTCGCGGACTGGGAGGCGGCGGGAGCCGGGGACCCGGTGTGCGATGTGGCCTTCCCGGTGAGGTGACACCGGCGCGCACCGCGCCGGGCCGCCGTGCCCGACGGGTGTGGCCGAGCCCTCTCGGCAAGGACGGCGGACTGGTCGAGAGGGCTCTTCCTGTGGTGCCTGTGTGGTGCTCTGTTGTGGGAGGGGAGGTCAGACGGCCCCGCCCCTCACGCCTTGACCGACGCCACGAAGGTGTTCCACGCGTTCGCGGGGAACGCCAGGACGGGGCCCTCGGGCACCTTGGAGTCCCGTACCGCCATGGCCGCCGTGACCGGCGACTTGACCTCGACGCACGCGCCGTTCCCTGTCGAGTACGAGGACTTGGTCCACGTGTCCGTGGCACCCTGACGAATTGCCATGTTCGCTCCGCAATGCTGATGGTGAGTGCTGTCATCGCGCGGCGCGGCCCGGAACGGACCGGCAGCGCGATTCACGCCAACCTTCTTGCTCGGTGGCGTGATCGACGCTACTCGCCACCCCCGGCCGACGAAGCGACTATTCACTCGGCCGGGTGGCATATTCCATTGGAGTCTTCCGTCCTGACGGGGGACGGTGTACCGTGCCGCTTTTTCGCGGTCGATGACCGTCAGCGCGCGTCCTCAGCGCGCGTACTCCTTGGCGATGTCCGCGATGAACTGCCGTGACTGCTCGACGTTCAGGGCCTGCGCCCGCAGGTGCTCGTACATCACGCTGTACTTCTGCACGTCGTTCGCCTTCTCCAGGTACAGGTCGCTCGTGACGCCCTCGATGTAGACGACGCTGGAGTCGGCCGCGTCCGGGAACTCCAGGATCGCGTACTGGCCGTTGAGGCCCGGGTGGGCGCCCATGTCGAAGGGGATCACCTGCACGGTGACGTGCGGCAGCAGGGACTGCTCGACGAGCTGCTCGAGCTGATCCCGCATCAGGGAGCGGTTGCCGACGACCCGGCGCAGGGCCGCCTCGTCCAGCACGGTCCACAGCCGCAGCGGGTTCTCCTCGGTGGAGATTCGTTCCTGTCGGCGCATCCGCACCTGGACGCGCTTCTCGATCTCCGTCGGCGCCGTCTCGGGCAGCGCCCCGGCGATCAGGGCCTCCGCGTACTGCTTCGTCTGCAGCAGGCCCGGCACGACCTGCGGGTCGTACACGCGCAGACTGGCCGCGTCGGTCTCCAGGCCGATGTAGACGCTGTAGGGGATGTCGCCGAAGGAGTGCCACCAGCCCTGCTGACGCGAGTCCTTGGCCATCTGCATCAGGGAGTCGACGATCCGGTGGTCCTCCACCTCGTAGACCCCGCACAGGTCGCGGACGTCGCGCTGGCTGATGCTGCGCCGTCCGTTCTCCAGCCGGCTGATCTTCGACTGGGAGACCAGCAGCCGTTCGGCCACTTCCTCGGCGGTCATGCCCTTGAGCTCGCGGAGCCTGCGCAACTCCTGGCCCAGCCGGCGTCGCCTGACGGTGGGATTGACATTGGACGCCACGGGACGTGCACCTCCGGCTGCCTGCCTTGTGATCGGCACTTTGCGTATCTGCTGTTCAGCAGATTGCCACCAAGGCGCTCACCACCGCTGGGAAACCGGTGGATATGCGCAGGACGCACACCATCGGCGATCCGCGGCCCGGCACACGCGGCCGCGCGGGACGACGGAACCGGTGTCCCTGTCCGTGGTGATACGGACGTACGGTTCCGTCGCCCCGCGCGGATCAGCGGCTCCCGAACCGGTCATGGGGGACGGTGCGGCGCTGCACGTGGCGTGCGGGTCCTGCTGGTCGAACGTGTCGTACGGGTCGTGCCGGTCGGACGTGTCGTGCGGGTCGAGCGGTTTCTCGTCGAGCGGTTTCTCAGTGGGCCACGACCCGCGCCATGGATCCTCGGCGCGGCTGCGCCGGGACACCGCGCGCGGGTTCCGCCGACGGCCTTCCGCCGGGGCCCGGGGGACGGCCGGACGGAGTCTGCCCGCGACGCGGCTGTGCGGCCGCGCCGTTCTGGACGTCCATCACCGCGTGCGCGACGAGGCCGCCCATGGGGTCGTGCCGGATCAGATCCCGCAGCCGGGAGCGAGAGGAACGCCCCTCGTTGCCCGGATACAGGTGCTTGCCGAGACCGACCGCGTGGGCCAGGGCGGCGAGCGCCGCGGTCCGCGGGTCCGGCGGTACGCCGGTGCGGATCGCGGAGTCCAGCCGGGCCCTGATCTCCCGGCTGATCTCGTTGTCCGTCGCCTGATAGCGAGTCGTCGGCAACACCCCGCACATCTGGCCGGCCACGGCATGGACCATGCCGCACCTCTCCAGATGCGAGAGATAGGTCTGGCGCAGCCCCAGGCGGGGCCCGCCGATCCAGTGGACGGCCCGTACCGGAGCGCCACGCCTTCGCAGCAACTCCAACGCGCAGTCCAGTGTCGGATCTCCTGTCGGCCGTGGTGCCACCACGGCGATACGATCCCCGTCTGGGGCTATCCGTCCGGCCAGCGCCAGCTCCACTAGCTGTGCTCCGGCCAGACCGAGGTCGAGCGACTGCGGCTGCGCGGTGGTACCCGTGGCCGGGTCCAACGCCAGCAGCAGAAGCTCCTCCGGAAGTGTTCTGCGGCTCCTGCCCATCCATGCCTCCCCGCGTGGATGAAAGACAGGGTGACCCCTCTCACATTGGTCTGTCGAGAGCACGTGACCGGTTCGTAGCGGAACCAGTAGGTATGTCGTTCTCGTCTACCGCGTCAGGTGGGGGTCGCGCACAGGACACTGGTATCTGGTTCGGACAGCGGCACGGGGGTCGTGCGGACACGGTGTCCGGGCGACGACCCACGGTTCGGCAGCCGTACGGTGGCGTGCGGCGGCACATGGAGGAGGCATCGGTGGCGGGCGAGTCCCCCGACAGGTCGAAGCAGCGCGAGTCGTCGGCAGAACCGACGTCGGGGAGCGCGGTCCCGGTTCCCGAGTCCCGGCCCGAACCCGAGGCCACCACCCGGCCGGCCCAGAGCCCGGGCGGCGACCCGCGTCTGGCGATGGCCCGCGAGTCGTCCTCGGGCGGCGGCGTGGACACGGCCACGCGGGTGCTGTCCCGCGAGGAGCCGGCCGAGACGCCGGAGGAGCCGGAGAAGCCCGAGACCGAGGGTGCCGCCGACGCCGAGGCGGCTGAGGACGCCGAGGGCGCGGCTGAGGGTGCCTCGGAGGCCGACGACTCGGACGCCGACGCCTCCGGCGACAACGATGACGCCGAGAGCGCGGACGACGCGGATGCTTCCGGAAGCTCCGACGACTCTGCCGACTCCGACGACTCCGGCGACTCCGGCGAGGGCCAGGACCGGCTGAGGGACGCCGTCGCGGCCTGGGTGGCGTCCTCCGACGGCAAGGACGAGCCGAGCGCGGAGGACGACGCCGAGGAGGCGGAGGACTCCGACTCGCAGACCGCCGCGAAGACTGACGACGCGACGGACGACGAGCCCGAGGACGACACCGCCGCGTCCGCCGACGCCGAGGACACCCCCGACGACGGCAAGGGCGTCGACCAGGCCACCGCGATCTTCCGCACCCGGCCCGCCGAGCCGAAGGCCGCCCCCGAGGCCGCAGACACGACGGCCGACGAGGCGCCCAAGGACGACAAGACCCCGGCCGACGACAAGACCCCCGAGGACGCCGCCGACACCCCCGCCGCCGACGACCGCAAGGGCGTCGACCAGGCCACCGCCGTCTTCCGGACCCGGCCCCCCAAGCCGCACGTCGACCAGCCGACCACCATGCTCAAGGCCCCCAAGCCGGAGGCCGAGAAGCCGGAGGCACCCAAGCCCGACGCCGAGAAGCCCGCGGCGTCCAAGCCCGAGCCCTCCAAGCCGGCGGCTCCCAAGCCGGACGCGTCCAGGCCCGAGCCCCCCGCCGAGCGCACCAGCAAGTTCGTCGGGCTCAAGCCGGATCTCCCGCAGGAGGCCCCGAAGGCGCCCGCGGCGCCCCGGCCTCCCGTGCCGCCGGCCGACGTCACCGCGGCCGTCCCGCAGATCGGGCCCGAGCGCACCACGCAGCAGCCGCTGCCGCCGAAGCCCCCGCTGGACCTGCTGGCCGAGCTGACGAACACCCCGCCGCCGCCGGAGACCCCGGTGCGCACCCTGGTGCGGCGGGTCAAGATCTGGACGCCGCTGGTGATCCTGCTGGCGATCGTCTTCGCGATCGTGCAGTCCGTGCGTCCGCTGCCGGCGCCGACGCTCGACCTCACCGCGAACGACAGCTTCACCTTCGAGGGAGACAAGATCGACATCCCGTGGCCGGCCCAGGGCCAGGCCGCGCTGGACGTCGACGGCATCGGCAGCTTCGGCTCCTCGGGCGACCAGAAGCCCGTGCCGATCGCGAGTGTCGCCAAGGTGATGACGGCGTATCTGATCCTGCGCGAGCACCCGCTGAAGAGCGGCGCCCCGGGTCCGAAGATCCCGATCGACCAGGCCGCCGAGGACCAGTCGAACGCGGGCCAGGAGTCGACCGTCGATGTGACGAAGGGTGACTCGATCACCCAGCGTGAGGCGCTGGAGTCCATCCTGATCGCGTCCGCGAACAACGTGGCGCGGCTGCTGGCGCGCTGGGACGCCGGTTCGGAGAAGGACTTCGTGGCGAAGATGAACGCCACCGCCGAGAAGCTCGGCATGACGAACACCACGTACACGGACCCGTCCGGTCTGAACGACACCACGGTGAGCACGGCCGTCGACCAGGTGAAGCTGGCGAAGGCCGCGATGAAGGAGCCCGCCTTCCGCGAGGTCGCCGCGATGATGTCGTACGACGACTACAAGGGCGTCAACCACTCCAACTGGAACCAGCTGGTCGGCAAGAACGGCGTGGTGGGCATCAAGACCGGCACCACCACCTCCGCCCTCGGCAACCTCGTCTTCGCGGCGAAGAAGGAGATCGGCGGCGAGACGCGCACCATCATCGGCGCCGTCGTCCGCCAGCCCGCCGGCGGCCCGGAGAACACCATCCTCAGTGCCGCGCTGTACGGCGGCGACCAGCTGATCCGGGCCGCGCAGGGCGCCCTGGAGTCGGCGACCATCCTGAAGAAGGGCGACGTCGTCGGGTATGTGGACGACGGTCTGGGCGGCCGTACGCCGGTGGTGGCCACCAAGGACGTCACGGCGATCGGCTGGGCGGGCCTGAAGGTGAAGCTGACCTTCGCGCCCGACGAGGTCCCGCACACCGCGAAGGCCGGCACCGAGGTGGGCACGCTCACCGTCGGGGACGGCAGCAGCGGCGCGGTGAAGATCCCGGTGGCGTTGCGGAGCGACCTCACCGAGCCGGGCTTCACGGACAAACTCACCCGGATCGGCTGAGCCGGGGGCGCGACGGCGTCATCACACCGCAGCCCGCCGACCACGCTCGTCGGCGGGCTGCGTGCTAGCGTCACGAATCGGGCAGGTCGTCGCCCACGGGGCACGACCGCAGCACCTTGACCGACTGGGCCGACACACGCGGGACACGGGACGCGGCCAGAAGAGAAGACAGCACGGGGAGTGCCTCAGACGTGGCCACTGCGGAGCCGACACGCGCCGACGACGCCGATCCCGGACGGGGAGCCGGTCCGCGAATACGCGTACCCGCGCCGCGCTCTGACCTGGATCCGGGTGACACCCGGAACGGTCCGCCGTCGCGTCCGGCGGCGGCCTTCGAGGCCCTGCGCGCGCGCCTTCTGCGGCACCCGGTGCTGTCGGTCACCGCCGTCGCCGGGCTGCTCCACATCATCTGGTTCTTCACGTTCGCGAACAGTGGCGGCGACCTCGCGGCCCAGGACGCCTGGGCGGAGTTCGTCGGCCGGCACCCCGACTCCGCGTACAACCTCGCCTGGTACGGCGGGATGCACCCGGTGTCGTACAGCATCGTGTCGCCGTATCTGATGTCGGTGCTGGGTGTCCGGACGACGATGATGATCGCGGGGACGATCTCGGCGGGGCTGCTGATGCTGGTCCTGCTGCGCAGCCGGTCCGTGCGCAATCCGCTGTGGGCCGCGCTCGCCGGGGTCTTCGGGCTGATCGCCAACGCCATCTCCGGGCGGGTCACGTTCGCGCTGGGCACGATGTTCGCGCTGGGCGCGGTCGCCGTCGTCTTCTGCTGGCCGCACCGCTGGCGCTACAAACGCTGGGCGAAGGCGCTGTGCGCGGCGCCGCTCGCCGCGCTGGCCACCATGGCGTCGCCGGTCGCGGGGCTGTTCGTCGGGCTCGTGGCCGTCGCGCTGTTCCTGCAGAAACGGCGTCCGGGCGCCTGGGCGCTGGGGCTCGCGCCGACCGCCGTGGTGGGACTGTCGGCGTGGCTGTTCCCGTTCTCCGGCACCCAGCCGATGGTGATCGGCTCGGTGATCATGCCGTTGCTGATGTCGGTCGTCGTCTGTCTCACGGTGCCGTCGGACTGGCGGACGGTCCGGCTGGTGTCGGCGGTGTACGGCGTCTCGGTCGTCCTGGTGTGGGTGGTCAGCTCACAGATCGGCTCCAACATCACCCGGCTGGCGATGCTGTTCGCCGGGGTGACGCTGGTGGCGGCGCTGCCGTTCACGGTGGCGCGCACCCGCAAGTGGTACGCGCTGGTGACGGCGCTGCTCGCGTTCGTCGGGTGGATCGGCTACAAGACGGTCGACGACATCATCCACGCGGCCCCGGAGGCGTCCTGGGCGCGTGAGCTGGCCCCGCTGGTGAACGAGCTGCAGGAGGTCGGCGCGGAGAAGGGCCGGGTGGAGGTCGTGCCGGCCCGTTCGCACCGGGAGGCGTCCGCGCTCGCGCCGTACGTGAACCTGGCGCGCGGCTGGAACCGGCAGGCCGACATGGAACGCAACCCGCTCTTCTACGACGACACCCTCAACTCGGCGAACTACCGGGAGTGGCTGCGGCGCTGGGCGGTGCACTTCGTGGTGCTGCCCAAGGACGAGCCGGACCCCTCGGCGGCGCAGCGCGAGCGGGAGCTGGTGCAGCGCGGTCTGCCGTATCTGAAGCAGGTGTGGGGCGACGCGAACTGGCAGCTGTTCGAGGTGACCGACCCGGTGCCGCTGGCCGAGCCGAACGCCGTGGTGGAGCGGGCCGAGCAGGGCGAGATGACGATGCGGGTGAGCAGGCCGGGCCGGATCCTGATCCGGATCCCGTACTCGCCGTGGCTGAGCATCGTGGACGCGGAGGGCAGGAAGCTCGACCCGCCGCGGGAGACCGAGGAGTCCCGCGCCCGTCCGGACGACCAGCCGAAGTCGTACGAGAACGTCAACGGCTGTCTGATGGAGACCGAGGAGGACGCGAAGGGCGACCGGTGGACGACGCTGGTGGCCCCGCGGGCGGGCGTCTACCGGCTGGCTGCGCCCTACGACGTGCCGCGCGGCACGCCCTGCCCGGAGGAACTGCGCTGAGGGACCGCGCTGACGGGACTGCGCCGACCGGGCCGGTCAGCGCAGTTCGTCGACGTACCGGTCGGTGCCCGGCACCGTGGGGATGAACGGTGCCACGAGCTCGGTGCGGCCCAGGCCGGTCTTCTCCACGGCCGTCTCCGGACCGGCGAAGTGCTCCTCCCAGCAGCGCCGGGGGTCCTCCTCCAGGAACCAGAGCAGGGTGAGCCGGGTGCCGACGCCCTCGACCTGGCGGACGTAGGTCATGCGGTCCAGCGGCAGCGGGGTGGGCCGGAAGACGGTCACCATCGCGGCCGGGGAGCCCGCCAGCCGTTCGGGCAGATGCCGGTCGCGCAGCCAGGCGAGCAGGTCGGCGCTGTGCGCGGCCGTGTCGGCGTCGACGACCTGGAGGACCAGTCCGGCGTAGGGGTGGTCGAGGGCGTGGAGGTCGCGGGGGCCCGCCGGGCCGTCGCGGTACACCGTCGTCGCGTGGTCCTGGAACGCCGTGAAGACGTGGGTGCGGTCGTGGTGGACGCGGGCGTCGCGGTTGAGGCGCCGGTTGATGGCGACGGTCCAGCGCATGTGGTCGGCGTAGCGGCCGGCGGTGATCCAGTACGTGGAGAGATAGCAGCCGGCGGTGACCGGCCGGGCGACCGCGGAGCGCGCGGGGTGGCGCAGCAGCTGGAGGTCGCGGGTGGCGACCCAGCGGCGGCCGGCGAACATCCAGGGCATGGCCATGGCGCCCGCGTAGTAGTGGTCGTCCTCGTACCAGCGGTTGTAGGCGCGTTCATGGCCGGGGTGCGGTTCGACCATGGTGATCAGGGCGTGGCCGGGGGCGGCGCCGTACGGGCCGACGGCGGCCAGTTCGGCGTACACCTCGCTGCGGGTGTCCTCGCTCACGCTGTTCCCCTTTCCTCGGCTCGCCCATACTCTGACGCCCCGTCAGATATTGTGCCAGGGTCGGGAGGCACCGGGATGTCACTGCTCATGGACAGGACCGTGGTCGTGTCGGGGGTCGGCGCGGGTCTCGGCCACCAGGTCGCGGCGGCGGTCGTACGGGACGGCGGGAACGCGGTGCTGGGGGCGCGGACGGAGGAGCGGCTGGCCCGCAGCGCCGCCGAGATCGACCCGTCCGGGAAGCGCACCGCGTTCCGGGCGACCGACATCACCGACGAGGCGCAGTGCGAGGCGCTGGCGGCGCTGGCCCGGGAACGGTTCGGCGGGATCGACGCGGTGGTCCATGTGGCGGCCTGGGACTCGTTGTTCGGGGGGCTGGAGGACGCCGACTTCACGACCTGGCAGGCGGTGCTCGACGTCAATCTGCTGGGCACGCTGCGGATGACCCGGGCCTGTCTGCCGGCGCTGTCGGAGCGCGGCGGGTCGGTGGTGTTCATCGGCACGCAGTCGGCCGTGGCGGCGCCGTCCGAGGTGCGCCAGGCCGCCTACGCCGCCTCCAAGGGCGCCCTGACCAGCGCGATGTACTCGCTGGCCCGGGAGCTCGGGCCGCGCCGGATCCGGGTCAACTCCGTACTGCCGGGCTGGATGTGGGGGCCGCCGGTGGAGACCTTCGTACGGTTCACGGCGCGGACCGAGGGCGTCGGGGAGGACGAGGTGCGGGCGCGCCTGACGGGGCGGATGGCGCTGCCGGACATGCCCACGGACGGGGACGTCGCGGACGCGGCGGTGTTCCTCGCGTCGGATCGGGCACGGGCCATCACGGGGCAGTCGCTGCTCGTCAACGCCGGGGAGTTGATGCGCTGACGTACGGGTTGCAACGGATTTCGTCGTTCACGTTTATGAACTGAAGTCACCAAGCAGAACGATTTTACTGTCCCTTGACCCTACTCGCGCTTGTCGTGCCCTCTTCCACGCATCGACCATGGGCGGGCCGTTCACAGGACGGAACCCTGGAAGGGGTCATATGAACAGTCTCGACTGGGCCGTGCTCATCGGCTACTTCGGCGTGATGGTCGCCATCGGCGTCTGGTCCCACAAGCGTGTGGACAACGTGAGCGACTTCTTCACCGCGGGCGGCAAGATGCCGTGGTGGCTGTCCGGCATCTCGCACCACATGTCCGGCTACAGCGCGGTGATGTTCACCGGGTACGCGGGCATCGCCTACACCTACGGCGTCACGTCCTTCGTCACCTGGTCCTTCCCCATCGCGCTCGGCATCGCCATCGGGTCGAAGCTGTTCGCGCCACGCATCAACCGGCTCCGGTCACGGCTGCACGTGGCCTCCCCGCTGGAGTATCTGAAAACCCGTTACGACCTGCGGACCCAGCAGGCGCTGGCCTGGTCCGGCATGCTGCTGAAGATCGTGGACGTGGGCGCCAAGTGGGCGGCGATCGCGACCCTGTTGTCGGTGTTCACCGGTGTCTCGCTGAACCAGGGCATCCTCATCACCGGGTGCATCACCGCCGTGTACTGCACCATCGGCGGCCTCTGGGCGGACGCCCTCACCGAACTCGGGCAGTTCGTCATCCAGTTGCTCGCCGGGCTCGCGATGTTCTTCGCCGTGGTGATGAAGCTGAACGACAAGGGCATCGGCTTTCTCGGCGCCTGGGACGAGCCCGAACTCCAGGGCCACGGCGAGCCGCTGGTCGGTCCGTACGGCACGGTGTTCCTGCTGGCGTTCCTCTTCATCAAGCTCTTCGAGTACAACGGCGGCATGCTCAACCAGGCCCAGCGGTACATGGCCACGGCCACCCCGCGCGAGGCCCAGCGCTCCGCCCGGCTGTCGGCGGTGCTGTGGCTGGTCTGGCCGCTCGTGCTGTTCTTCCCGATGTGGATGTCGCCGCTGCTCGTCGAGTCCCAGAAGCCGGACGGCTCCGACTCCTACGCCCTGATGACCGAACAGCTGCTGCCGCACGGTCTGCTGGGCCTGGTCATCGTCGGCTTCTTCTCGCACACCATGGCCATGTGCTCCTCCGACGCCAACGCCATCGCCGCCGTCTTCACCCGGGACGTGGCGCCGGTGCTGTCGAAGCAGGCGCGGGCCTGGAACGAGCGGTCCGGGCTGGTCGCGGCGCGGGTGACGACCGTCGTCTTCCTCGCCCTGTCGATGGCGGTGGCGACGCAGGTCAACTCCCCCACGTTCAAGGACATCATCACCGTCGTGATCAAGTGGGTCGCCGGGCTCATGGGCCCCATCGCGATCCCGATGATGCTGGGTCTGCTGCGGCCGTTCCGCCGCTCCGGGCCCACCGCCGCGCTCACCAGCTGGTCGATGGGCCTGCTCGCCTTCTGGCTGGTCAACTACCCGATCAGCTGGAACGTCGACGGCGGTGTGCCGCTGCAGTACCAGGTCTCCATCCCGCTGGCGGTGTCGCTGATCCTCTACATCCTCATCGGCCATCTGAAGCCGGAGGACACCCCGGAGCGGCTCGCCGTGGTGGAGAGCGTCAACACCGACGGCGACGGGACGGCGGCCGCCGCGGTACCGGCGCCGGCCGGTCCGGTGGAGGACGTGGTGCGGGCCAAGGAGTGAGCGGCCAAGGAGTGGGCGGCCAAGGAGTGGGCGCGGGAGCCGGCGCGGAAGCGTGGGGCGACGTGCGGCGGGCTCAGGCGCGCGGGTAGCGCGCCAGCCAGCCCGGGGCGGAGGCGCCCGGCCCGTGCAGGGCCGGGCCCTGCGTCATCTCCATCGCGAAGTCGTCGGCGAGTTCCAGGATCGTGGGACGGCCCTCCAGCTCGGCCAGCCAGGCCGGCGGCAGGGCCGTCTCACCGTGCAGGGCACCGAGCAGACCGCCGGTGAGGGCGGCCGTGGCGGCGGACGGGCCGTCCTGGTTCACCGCCAGGCACAGTCCCTGCCGGACGTCCTCGCCGACCAGGGCGCAGTACACGGCGGCCGCGAGCAGGCCGTCCGCCGAGCCGTCGGCGGCCAGCTCCCCGACGCGGGCGGGCGTCGGCATGCCCTGGCGCACCGCGCCCAGCGCGTGCTGCAGCGCGTCCGACACCGGTTCGTGCCCGGGGCGCACGGCGAGCAGCGCGAGGGCCCGCTGCACGGCACCGTCCAGGCTCTCCCCGCAGGCCAGGCCGTGCACGATCACGGCGTACGCGCCCGCCGACAGGTAGGCGACGGGGTGGCCGTGGGTCTGCGTCGCGCACTCGACGGCGAGCTGCACGACGAGCTGCGGCTCCCAGCCGACGAGCAGCCCGAACGGCGCGGAGCGCGCCGCCGCCTCGGGGCCGAGCTCTGCGGAGTTCTTCGGCGCCTCCAGGGTGCCCATGGCCGGGTCGCCGAGGCCGAGCAGGAGGGAGCGGGTCGCGTCGCGGCGGGCGTACAGCCACTCCTCGCGGGCGAGCCAGCCGTCGTCCTTGCGGCGCTCGTCGGGGCCCCAGTCGCGCTGGGTGGCGGCCCAGCGCAGATAGGCCCGGTGCAGATCGGTCGGTGGATGCCAGGCGCCGGTGTCCCGGCGGACCTGGGCCCGTATCAACCCGTCCACGGAGAAGAGGGTGAGCTGGGTGAGATGGGTCACGGCACCCCGGCGGCCGTAGCCGAACGCCAGGTCGAGCAGGCCCTCGGCGCCGTGCTGCTCCTGGATCTCGGCCAGCCCCAGCCCGTCGACGGGGGCCCCGAGAGCGTCCCCGACGGCCACGCCGAGCAGTGTTCCGCGCACCCGGCTGCGGTAGTCCTGCTGCTCGGTACGGCCCCAGACGGGTCCGACAGTCGCACCCACCAAGACCTCCCCGTGACCGACCGCTCGTACGACAGTTCGTCACTGTAATCGACCGGGGACGGGGGGTCGGGAGGGTGGAACGGTATGCGGCAGGTGCCCGGATCAGCCGGAGTCGTCCCGGGTCAGAGGGGCCCGGCCCGGTATCGCCCGGTGCCGGGCGGGGGTCACACCGGGGCCGCGTGGCGGTCCCGGAGGGCGTTCCGGCTCTCGGTGGCCCGGGTCAGCCGGGGGCCCAGGCACGCGCGGTCGACACCCCGGGTGCGCGCCAGGAGGGCGAGGTAGGTGACCACGTCGGCGAGCTCCTCCCAGTCGTCCTCCGCGAGGAGACCGGCGAGCACCGTGTCGGCGTGCTGCCACTGCCCCAGGGCGCACGCGGTCAGCAGGAGCCCCACATGCGGTGTGTCGTCCTGCTCCGTCTCCATGCGGTGCCGCGCCTCCTGCCACAGGGTCTCGGCCACGGCCAGCCCGTCGTGGGCGCCGACGGTCAGCGCGAGCATCACGATCCCGTGGTCGTCGTGGGCGCGCAGCCACTCGGCGGTGGCCAGGGCGCGTTCCCGGCAGCCGGTCATGAGGTCGGCGTACCAGCACTGGACCATGACGCCGAAGTCGTCCTCGTCCGGTGCCGCCGGACGCAGCGTGTCGAGTACGCCGAGCGCCTCGTCGTACCGCTCCTGCCACAGCAGGATGTCCACCGTCCGCGCGCGGGCCCACGCGGTCTCGTGGTCGCGGGCGAGGCACTCCTCGCAGTCGGCCAGCGCCTCGGACAGCCGGCCGGCACTGATCAGCGCCCCCGCCCGGACCTCGTACAGGAAGGCGTCGTCCGGGCGGACGGCGAGCGCACGGTCGAAGTCCCGCACGGCCTCGGCACGGCGACCGCGGAGGCGGTGCAGGGTGCCCCTGAAGTACAGCGCCTCGGCGTTGCCGGGGTCGTTCCGCACGACCCGGTCGAGGAGAGGCAGGGACTCCTCGTGCCTGCGCAGCTCCCACAGGGCTCTCGTCTTCACGAACAGCACGTCGGCGCGGTCCGGGTCCGTCTCCAGTGCGGCGTCGAAGTCGGCCAGCGCGGCCTCGTGGCGGCCGGCGTCGCTGTGGGCGACGCCCCGCATGGTGCGCGCCCACCAGGACGAGCCGTCGGCGGCCACGGCACGGTCCAGGTCGGCGAACCTCCCCTCCTCGTCGCCGAGCTCGGCACGCAGGTGCGCACGCTGCACCAGGGCCCAGGTGTAGTCGGGCGACAGCTCGATCGCCCGGTCGTACGCGGTCCGGGCCTCGGCGGCGCAGCCCAGACGGGCGAGCGAGAAGCCGAGGCCGGCGTGCACGGACGCGTAGTCGGGGTCCAGCTCGCAGGCCCGGCCGAGTTCCGCCACCGCGTCCTCGTAGCGGCCCACCAGGCGGTAGGCGTCGCCGCGTTCCGACGCGAGCCAGGCGTTGTCCGGTGCGAGGGCCACCGCGGTGTCCAGGTCGGCGAACGAGGCGTCGAGGCTGCCGAGCGCCCGGTGGGCCTCCGCCCGGTGGACGAGGGCCCACAGATACTCCGGGTCGGTCTCCAGCGCCCGGTCGAAGTCGCTCAGCGCGCCGTCGTGGTCGCCGAGCGCCTGCCTGCTGTAGCCGCGGTTCGCGTGGACGAACTCGTCGGCCGGGTCGAGGGCGAGGGCCCGGTCGAAGGCGGCGACCGCCTCCTCGTGCCGGCCGAGGGCCTGCAGGCACTCGGCGCGCTCCGCGAAAATCCACGCGGTGCCGGGACGCAGTGCGTCGGCGCGGTCCAGGTCGGCGAGGGCCGCGAGGTGGTCGCCCTTCCGCGCGTATGTGAGACCCCGGCCGTAGTGGGCCATCGCGGACTCCGGGTCCAGGGCCACGGCCCGGTCGCACTCCGCGAGCGCCCGGTCGAGCTCGTCCGCCCTGCGGTACTCCCGCCCGCGGACGCTGTGCGCCTCGGCGCGCGTCCGGTCGTCCAGGGCGGCACGGTCCAGGAGCAGGCCCAGCGCCGGCAGGACCGCGCCCGGCTCCGCCGCGAGCGCGTCCAGCAGTTCGCGCCCCCAGCCGCGCACCTGGTCCGCGTCGGCGTGCTCCCCCGCCTCGTACAGCACCTGGGCGCAGCCCCTCGCGGCCGGCTCGTCCACCCGGCAGGCGTGGACGGCGTCGGCGAGCGCCGGCCCGAGGGCCGTCCGGGGGCGGGCGCACAGCGAGTGGTACGTCTCTTCCAGGCGCAGCTCGCGCCAGGTGGGGTCGGCCCACAGCTCGTCGGCGGGGAGTCCTTCCCCGGCCTCCGTCCGCCAGGCGCCGTAGGTCTCGGCGAGCGCGGTGTGGCGGTCGGCCCAGCGTCGGGGCGAGCGGGTCCGCTGCTGCCTGAGCATCGCCGAGCGCACCACGTCGTGGTAACGCACCCGGCCGTCCCGGGCGCTCACGAAGGGCAGCCCGCTCAGCCAGCCGTACGAGCCGGTCGCCTCACCGCCGGCGACGACACCGAACACGTCCTCGTCGAGGTGCCGGGGGAACGAGCAGGCCAGGGCCGTGGCCCGGTGGCCGGGGTCCTCTTCCCAGCGGAGGAAGCGGTCGACGGCCGTGGCGGCCGGGTCGCCCGCCGGGCCGGGGCCGCCGGCCGGGTGCCCGGCGAGCGTGGACACCAGCACCGGCAGCCGGTCGGAAAGCCGCAGCACCTCGTTCACGGCACCCTCGTCGACGACCCCCTTGGCCGCGAGGAGCTGACGGGCCTCCGACTCGGTGAAGGGCTCCACGGCGAACTCGGTGACGAAGCCCGCGTAGTCGCCCCAGCGGGCCGGGTCGGGTCCGTACTGACCCGCCAGGGTGACGACCAGGTTCGCGGGGAGCCGTCCGTAGCGGTCCGTGGTGACCAGGTCGAGCAGCCACGGGTCGAGGAACGGCGAGCTCTGCTCGTAGGTGTCGAAGAACAGGGCGATCCAGGGATGCCGCCCGGCGACCTCGTTCAGCTCCCGCAGGAAGACAGGGGTCAGGACCTCCAGCGGCTCCAGGACGAGGCGTACGTCGTCGTGGTTGCGGAACCGGGCGCCGAGCGCCGCCCGGGCGCGATCGGTGCTCTGGGCCACCTGGGCCGCGTCGATCGCCCCGGCGAACGCGCCGACCGCCGGCACCATGCCCAGTCCGATCAGTCCCGCCCGGGCCACCGCCGTGCTCGTCGCCGACGCGGCCGGTGCCGCCGTGCCGGGGCCCGGGTCCGGTACGGCCGACGCCGTCTCCGCCTCGTGCCGGCGCTGCCGGTAGGCCGCCAACGCCTTGTCCAGCGCCTTGAGTTCGATGCCCTGCCGGGCGAACTGCGCGCTGATCGCGGCCATCGTGCCGGGGACGCCGCTCACCGTCTCGTCGGTCGTCGCGGTGACCGCGCCGCGCTCGGCCGCGACGCTCTCCAACTCGCGCAGCAGGGAGGACTTCCCGACGCCCGCCACACCGTGGAGGTGGAAGACGAAGCTGTGCCGCTCGTCGTCCGGCGGCAGATCGAAGTTGGCCCGGAAGCGGTCGATCTCGGCACGCCGGCCCACGAATCCCGCGCGCTTGCGCCGGGCGATCAGCTCCTGCATCGACGGCTGCGCCTGCGCCACCGTACGTCCCCTCGTCCGACCGCCCCGAAGTCCGTCCCGCTCATTGTGGCGCAATGACGCCCGAACAACCGCGCGACGCGGGGAAGATGACCTCCATGTCGACCACACCCCCACGTACCGCTCTGCGTCTCGCCGCCACGCTCCTGACCGGGACCGTGGCGCTCTACATCGCGCTCGTCGTCTTCGGGAACATCACGGACTTCGGTACGAACCAGCAGTTCGTGCGGCACGTCCTCGCGATGGACACGACGTTCAAGGACGAGGACCTGATGTGGCGGGCCGTCACCGGCAAGGGACTTCAGGACGCCGCCTATGTCGCGATCATCGTCTGGGAGACCGTCGCCGCGCTCGTCCTCATATACGGCACCTGGCTGTGGGCGCGGCGCGACGACGCCCGGGCCCGTCGCTTCTCCACGTACGGGCTGCTGATGCTGATGCTGCTGTTCGGCGCCGGGTTCATCGCGATCGGCGGTGAGTGGTTCGCGATGTGGCAGTCCTCGGACTGGAACGGACTCGACGCAGCGACCCGGGTCTTCCTGCTGAGCGGCGTGGTGCTGATCGTGAACCACCTGCCGGCCGGGCAGGGCGGGAGCACGGAGGCCTGACGCACCTGGGGGACGGGGCGCCGGTCAGTCGACCACGACCACCGGCGTCCCGGTCTCGCCGAACTTCCACAGCGCCGCCCCGTCCGCCGCGCGCATCCGCACCCCGCCGGTCCGCTTGCCGTCGGCGGGCGGGGGCGAGGAGCCGTCCACGGCGTTGGAGAACGCGATGGAGATGCCGGACTTGGCGGCGAAGTACACGATGTTCTGGATCTGCACACCGTCGGAGCCCTGGGTGGCCATCGTCCGGGACGACACCGTGTAGCGGCCGGGGTCCGGGCTGACCGTGCCGGGCCAGACGGTGAAGGTCCGCCGGGCGGCGTCGCTCGCGTCGACCAGCCAGACCCGCTTGTCACCGAGGTCGTAGACGATCCGGCGGCCGGTGCCGGAGTCGGCGGGCACCTCGGCGGGCCGGGGCGTCCTCGACGGCGCGGGGCTCGCCTGCGGGGACGCCGACGCGTGCGGCCGGGCCTTCCCCGCCGTCGGGTGCGGGCCCTGGTCGGCCTGCACGGCGAGGACGGCGACGGCGGCTATGGCGCCCACCGTCAGACCGGTCACCCAGACCCTGGTAGCAGGCACGGGCACGCATCTCCTCGGCTACGGAAAGCTATGGACGGCCGTCGGCGGCCACGGAACGCGCCGACGGCTACGGAACGCCGGCGAGTCCACCAGCGAGGGTCGGATCATCGTACCGACCCTCGCCGGGGGCTCCCCGTCAGTCCAGGACGGGCAGCAGCTCGGGCAGGTGCCCGTCGGAGGCGGCCGCCGCCCGCTGCCGCTCCTCGGGCACCTCGCCGTACAGGGTGGTGCGCGGCTTCGCCGGCCGCCCGGCCGCCTCGGCGACCGCCACCAGATCCCGTACGGACTTGTAGGAGCCGTACGACGACCCCGCCATCCGCGAGATCGTCTCCTCCATCAGCGTGCCGCCCAGGTCGTTGGCGCCGGAGCGGAGCATCTCCGCCGCCCCCTCGGTGCCCAGTTTGACCCAGCTCGTCTGGATGTTGGGGATGTGGGGGTGGAGGAGGAGCCGGGCCATGGCCGTGACGGCGCGGTTGTCGCGGACCGTCGGGCCGGGGCGGGCGATGCCCGCGAGATAGACCGGGGCGTTGGTGTGGATGAACGGGAGGGTCACGAACTCGGTGAAGCCGCCCGTGCGCTGCTGGATGCCGGCCAGGGTGCGCAGATGCCCGAGCCAGTGGCGGGGCTGGTCGACATGGCCGTACATCATCGTCGAGGAGGAGCGGAGGCCCAGTTCGTGGGCGGTGGTGACGACCTCGATCCAGGTCGCGGCCGGCAGCTTGCCCTTGGTGAGGACCCAGCGGACCTCGTCGTCCAGGATCTCCGCCGCCGTGCCCGGGATGGAGTCCAGGCCGGCCTCCTTGGCCGCCGTCAGCCACTCGCGGACGGACAGGCCGGTGCGGGTGGCGCCGTTGACGACCTCCATCGGGGAGAAGGCGTGCACGTGCATGCCGGGGACGCGTTCCTTCACCGCCCGCGCGATGTCGAAGTACGCCGTGCCGGGCAGGTCGGGGTGGATGCCGCCCTGCATGCAGACCTCCACCGCGCCGACGTCCCACGCCTGCTGGGCACGGTCGGCGACCTGGTCCAGGGAGAGCGTGTAGGCGTCGGCGTCGGTGCGGCGCTGGGCGAACGCGCAGAAGCGGCAGCCGGTGTAGCAGACGTTCGTGAAGTTGATGTTCCGGGTGACGATGTACGTCACGTCGTCGCCGACCGCCGTTTTCCGGACGTCGTCGGCGACGCGGCAGAGCGCGTCCAGGGCGGGCCCGTCGGCGTGCAGCAGGGCGAGCGCCTCGTCGTCGGTGAGCCGGGTCGGGTCGTCGGCGGCGACCCGGAGCGCCTGGCGGACGTCGGTGTCGATGCGCTCGGGGGCCATGCCGGGCGCTGCGGCCTCCCGCAGGGCGCCCCAGTCGCCGTACACCTCGTCGAAGTCGTCGCGGCGGTCGGACGTTCGGCCCTCGGTGTCGATGGTGGCGTGCAGGTCGGTGCGGCCGGAGGAGACGAACGCCTCGTCGGGCTCCTGCCACGGGTGGCCCTCGACCACGGCGTCCGGCCGGGCGAGGCCCGTCTCCGGGTCGGCGAGCGCGCGGACGTGCGGCAGCAGCCGGGGGTCCAGCCAGGGCTCGCCACGTGTCACGAACTCCGGGTACACGCAGAGCCGTTCGCGCAGCTCGAATCCGGCGTCGGCGGAGCGTCGGGCCAGTTCCTCGATACGCGGCCAGGGGCGCTCGGGGTTGACGTGGTCGATGGTGAGCGGGGAGACACCGCCCCAGTCGTCGATGCCGGCCGCGATCAGCCGGGCGTACTCGTGGTCGACGAGGTTGGGCGGGGCCTGGATGTTGCCGGCCGGGCCCATGATGAGGCGGGCCACGGCGACCGCCGCGACGAGGTCGTCCAGTTCCGCGTCGGGCATGGCGCGCATCGCGGTGTCCGGCTTGGCGCGGAAGTTCTGGATGATCAGCTCCTGGACGCCGTGGTGGGCGCGGGCGATCTTGCGCAGCGCGAACAGGGACTCGGCGCGCTCCTCGTAGGTCTCGCCGATACCGAGGAGGATGCCGGAGGTGAACGGCACGGAGGACCGGCCGGCGTCCTCCAGGACCCGCAGCCGGACGGCGGGCTCCTTGTCCGGGGAGCCGTGGTGCGGGCCGCCGGGCTCGGACCACAGTCGGGTCGCGGTCGTCTCCAGCATCATGCCCATGGAGGGCGCGACGGGCTTGAGGCGCTGGAAGTCGGTCCAGGTCAGGACGCCCGGGTTGAGGTGGGGCAGCAGGCCCGTCTCCTCCAGGATGCGGATGGAGATGGCGCGGACGTAGGCGATCGTGTCGTCGTAGCCGTGCGCGTCGAGCCACTCGCGGGCCTCGGGCCAGCGGTCCTCGGGCTTGTCGCCGAGGGTGATGAGGGCTTCCTTGCAGCCGAGGGCCGCGCCCTTGCGGGCGATGTCCAGCACCTCGTCCGGGGACATGAACATCCCGTGGCCGTCCCGGCGCAGCTTGCCGGGGACGGTGACGAAGGTGCAGTAGTGGCAGCGGTCCCGGCACAGGCGGGTGAGGGGGATGAAGACGCTCTTGGAGTAGGTGATGACCCCGGGCCGGCCGGCGGCCGCGAGGCCCGCGTCCCGGACCCGGGCGGCGGACGCGGCGAGGTCGTCGAGGGCCTCGCCGCGGGCCTGGAGCAGCACGGCCGCCTCGGACACGTCGAGGGCGACGCCGTCCCGGGCGCGTTTGAGGGCGCGACGCATGGAGTTCTCGGTCGGGCCGGTTCCGGGGGTCGCGGGAGTCGTCATCCTTCGAGCATACGAGCGGGCTGATCAGCGGTGGCCGTCAGGCGACGAACGCCGCGTAACCGTCAGGGCGCAGTACCTCGTCCGCCGGTGGCGGTCAGGCGACGAAGTCCGCGTAGCCGTCCAGAGCGCGCAGCACCTCGTCCTCGCCGCCCGGCGGCAGTTGCACGACGACCTCCTCGATGCCGAGCTCGGCGTAGTGGGCGAGCTTGCCGGGGGTGGGGAAGACGGCGTACGGCACGACCTGGAGGGCGTCCGGGTCGCGTCCGGCGTCGGCCCAGACGGACCGCAGTCGGGGCAGGCTCTCGGACAGCCCGCGCCCGCCGATCGGCAGCCATCCGTCGGCGTATTCGCTGATGTGGTCGAACAGTTTCGGCCCCGCGGCGCCGCCGATGAGAGTGCGCGGGCCGTTGAGGCGCGGGCCGCGCGGTTTCTGCACGGGCTTGGGGTGGGCGAAGCTGGCCCGGACGGACCCGAAGTCACCTTCGTAGGCGGTGGGTTCGTCGGCCCACAGGGCCCGCATCAGGGCCATCCGGTCGCGGACGAGGGCGCGGCGCGTGGACCAGTCGACGCCGTGGTCGGCGGCCTCCTCCACGTTCCAGCCGAAGCCGAGGCCGAGGGTGAAACGGCCGCCGGAGAGATGGTCCAGGGTGGCGATCTGCTTGGCCAGGTCGATGGGGTCGTGCTGGGCGACCAGGGTGATGCCGGTGCCGAGGCCGAGCCGCTCGGTGACGGCGGCGGCCTGGCCGAGGGCGACGAAGGGGTCGAGGGTGCGGCCGTACTCGGGCGGCAGATCGCCGCCGGCCGGGTACGGCGTGGTCCGCTCGACGGGGATGTGGGTGTGCTCGGGCAGATACAGCCCGGCGAATCCCCGCTGCTCCAGCTCACGGGCCAGCCGGGTCGGGGTGATCGTCTCGTCGGTGAGGAAGATCGTGGCGGAGATGCGCATGCCTGCATCTGTACCCCCGGCGGGCCACGATGTCCATACCGACTGGTCGGCACATTTCGGACGCTGCGCGCACCGCGTGATTGTCCGCCGATCCCCTTCCCCCGCACCGGAGTTCACGGCTGAATACAAGGGCTGCACGCACCACCCCCGCACCACGCACGCCATGGCACTCACGACGATCCGGGAGCATCAGCATGTGCGAGGACGACCACGCGGGCCTGGGCCGCCGCGCGCTCTTCGTGACGGGCGCCGCCGCCGCGCTTACGTTGGGAAGCGTGACCTTCGCGTCAGGAGCCGACGACCACCGGGGCACGCAGACCCGCACCGTGCGGGGCACCCTGCCACCCGGTTCCCCCGACTATGTGTACGTACCCGTCGAAGTCCCGCCCGGAGTACGGGAGATCAAGGTCTCCTACACCTACGAGAAGCCGTCCGTCCCGGCCGGGACCCCGGGCAACGCCCTCGACATCGGCATCTTCGACGAACGGGGCACCGACCTCGGCGGGCGCGGCTTCCGCGGCTGGTCGGGCGGGGCGCGCACGGAGTTCTTCATCCGGACGGACGAGGCCACGCCGGGCTATGTCCCCGGGCCGGTCCGCGCGGGCACCTGGCACATCGCCCTCGGGCCGTACACGGTGGCCCCGCAGGGCCTGCCGTACGAACTGACGATCACGCTCACGTACGGCGAGCCCGGCGAAGCCGTCCGGCCGGTGTACCCGTCGGAGCGGGCCGAGGGGCGGGGCCGCGCCTGGTACCGGGGCGACTGCCATCTGCACTCCTGGCACTCCGACGGCCGCCGCACCCCCGCCGAGATCGCGGCGCTGGCGCGGGCGGCGGGCCTGGACTTCATCAACTCCTCCGACCACAACACGCACACCTCGCATCCGCACTGGGCCGAGGCGGCGGGGGACGACCTGCTGATCATGCTGGGCGAGGAGGTGACGACCCGCAACGGGCACGTGGTGGCGCTCGGCACCGACCCCGGCACTTTCGTCGACTGGCGCTACCGCGCTCGGGACAACCGCTTCGGCCGCTTCGCCCGGCGGATCCGGGAGGCGGGCGGCCTCGTCGTGCCCGCCCACCCGCACGCCACCTGCGTCGGCTGCAACTGGAAGTTCGGCTTCGGCGAGGCCGACGTGATCGAGGTGTGGAACGGCCCGTACACCCCGGACGACGAGGTGGCCCTGGCGGACTGGGACAGCACGCTGGTGGCGTCGGCGCGTTCCGGGTCGCGCTCCTGGATCCCGGCGATGGGCAACAGCGACGCGCACCGCGACCCCGACCCGGTCGGCGGCCCGCAGACGGTCGTCCTCGCCGACGACCTGACCCGCACCGCCATCCAGGAGGGCCTGCGCGCGGGCCGCTCCTATGTCGCCGAGTCGAAGAACGTCTCCCTGACCTTCGGCGCCTCCGGCGGCCGTGCCCGGCACGCGGGCATCGGCGAACGCCTGGAGGTGGACCCCGACACCCCCGTGACGGTCCGCCTGCAGGCGAAGGGCGCCCCCCGCTGCACGATCCGCTTCGTCACCGACCAGGGCGTCCTCTTCACCACCGACCCCCTCCCGGTCTCGGGCACCGGCACGGCCGAATGGCGCACCACCCCGGCCAACGCGGCCTACGTCCGGGCGGAACTCCGCCATGAGACCGCGGCGGGGCCGCTGCCGGGGGCTCTGGCGGCGTTCACGAACCCGATTTTTCTGGGACGTTGACGAATTCCCCGGCATCAAGATCAAGCCAAGCCAGGGACATCCGGGGCCGGCCTGTTCGCCATGGGTGCCGGCACGGCGTTCGCCGCTTCGTGGCACACCATGCCGACGCTGTCGACCGACGGTGCCAGGTTCCACCACGGGCAGTACAAGTGGTGGCCCGCCGGTCAGAACCATGGCGCCTTCGAGTGGAAGGGGCAACTCCAGACCCTGTCGCTGGTGGGGCGGCGCGTCGACCCGGAACTCATCCGCCGCGACTGAGCGACGTCAGTCGGCCAGGTCCGCCGTGACCGCCGCGTGGTCGGAGGGCCAGATGCCGGCGATCGGGGTGTCGCAGGCGCGGTGGACCGAGCGGACGTGGCCGAGTCCGCGTTCGCCCGGGGGGCCGACGTGGATGTAGTCGATACGGGCGCCCGGCTCCAGGGTGGCCGCGGCGTAGGGGTTCCGGGGGTCCCAGGTGAGGGCGGGGGCGGCCGGGTCGGCGTACTCCCAGGCGTCGAGGAAGACCTGACCCGGGACGGGCGGCGCGGTGCGCAGACCGCCGAAGAGGCGGACCTCGTCGGAGTCGGGGAAGGCGTTGAAGTCGCCGGTGACGACGGCCGGGAAGGGCGTCCGGCCGCGGTGCTCGGCGACGAACCGGGCCAGGGCGGTGACCTGTTCGACGCGGACGGCCGAGGCGTGCGGGGCGGAGGTCAGATGGGTGGTGAAGAACGGGATGTCGTACTCGGGCGTGGCCAGCCGGGCGTGCAGGGCGAGGCGTCCGTCGTCGAGGTCGGCGGGCACGGGCAGGCGCAGGACGTGCCGGTCCACGACCGGCCAGCGGCTGAGGACGGCGGTGCCGATGTCGGCCGTGGGGTCCCCGATCCGCGCCCGCCAGCGCTCCGGGGCCGGGGAGGGCGCCCACGCCCAGTGCAGGCCCAGCTCACCGGCCAGCCACTCGGCCTGGTTCTCGCCGTCGGCGGCCCAGACCTCCTGAAGGCCGACGACGTCCGGGCGCAGGTCGCGCAGCGCGGCGAGGATGGCCTTGCGCCGGTCCTGCCAGGGGCCGAACCGCCACCACAGGTTCCACGTCACGACCCGCATCGGCAGCCACCCGCTCTCGTCCTGGCGCACATGGAGGCAACGGTCCGGCAACACTTCGCCGGACGTGCCCAGGCTTCCCCGAGGGACCCAGGAGACTAGCCCTTCATGTCACGCCTCGACGACGCCAGGTTCCGTGCGGCCACCGCTTTCCAGCGCCATGTGGGGAATCCGGTACTGCGCCGCTTGCCCTTCCAGACGCTGCTGGAAACCACGGGCCGGGTCTCCGGCCTGCCCCGGCGGACACCGGTGGGCGGACGCCGCGTCGGGAACGAGTTCTGGCTGGTGTCGGAGTTCGGCGACCGGTCCCAGTACATCCGCAACATCAAGGCCGACCCCCGGGTGCGCGTGCGCCTGAAGGGCCGCTGGCACACCGGCACGGCTCATCTCCTGCCGGACGACGACCCGGTGGCCCGGCTGCGCCGGCTCCCCCGCTTCAACAGCACGGCCGTACGGGCCCTCGGCACGGACCTGCTGTCGATCCGCGTCGACCTGGACGGCTGACCTCAGGGCCTCAGGGCCTCACCCCGGCCAGACGATCGCCTGGACCTCGCTGTAGGCGTGCAAGGCGTACGAGCCGACGTCCCGGCCGACGCCGCTCTTCTTGAAGCCTCCGAACGGCGCCTCCATGTTGCGGGCGACGGTGTTCACACCGACCCCGCCGGCCCGCAGCCGCCGTGCCACACGGAAGGCGCGGGCCACGTCGGCCGACCAGACGTAGTCGATGAGGCCGTAGTCGCTGTCGTTGGCCAGGGCGATGCCCTCCTCCTCGTCGTCGAAGGGCACGACCACGACCACCGGGCCGAAGATCTCCTCTCGGGCCACCCGCATGTCGTTCGTGCAGTCGGCCAGAAGGGTCGGGGCTACGTGGAAACCCCGGTCCAGGGGCGGGCGTTCGCCGCCCGCCACCACCACCGCGCCCTCCTTGCGGCCGAGTTCGATGTACGACTCCACGCGGTCCCGGTGTGCCCGGGAGATCACCGGGCCGACGACCGTGTCCGGCTCGCGCGGGTCGCCGACCTTCAGGCGGCGCGCGTAGGCCGCCAGCCGTTCCACCAGGCGGTCGTGGACGGGGCGTTGGGCCAGTACCCGGGTCGGGGCCGTGCAGATCTGGCCGCTGTAGAAGGAGAACGTCGTGCCGATGCCGGACACCGTGGAGTCCAGATCGGCGTCGGCGAAGACCAGTGCCGCGCCCTTGCCGCCCAGTTCCATCAACTGGCGGCGCATGTCCCGGCCGCACACCTCGGCGATACGCTGCCCGACCGCCGTGGAGCCGGTGAAGCTCACCATGTCGACGTCCGGGGAGGCGACCAGGGCCTCCCCCACCTCCACCGAGGAGCCGGACACCACGTTCAGCACGCCGGGTGGCAGACCGGCCTCCACCAGTACCTCCGCCATGCGGTACACGGACAAGGGGTCCTGCGGGGCCGGCTTCACGACCACCGTGTTGCCCATCGCGAGGGCCGGCGCGATCTTTCCGGCTGCGTTGGCCCAGGGGTTGTTGTAGGAGGAGATGCAGGCGATCACGCCGACGGGCTGGCGTATCGCCAGCGCGCCCACCACCCCGGCTTTCCCCATCGGGCCGGCCTCGTTGATCTGGGGGGCGATCGGCCACTCGGCCGGTTCCACGCGCGCGTACCGGCGGAAGCGGGCCGCCGCCACGCCGACCTGCATCGCCCGCGCGGTGCCGGTCGTGGCGCCGGTCTCCGCCCGGGCGAGTTCGGCGTAGGGGACCAGACGTTCCCGGATCAGGTCGGCGGCCCGGGCCAGGATGGCCGCCCGCTTCTCCGGTGCCGTGCGCGACCACGGTCCGAAGGCCTCCCGGGCCGCCGAGCAGGCGTCCGCCACCTGGGCCCGCGTGGCCTCGGGGGCCGCGCCGACGGACGTCTCGGTCGCCGGGTCTACGACCTCGTAGTGGCCGCCCTCGGGCTCGGTCCAGGTGCCGCCGATGAAGAGGCGCTGGTTCACCGGGTGCTCACCGTCCGGGTGTCGCGGCCGGAGCGCAGCACCCGCCCCGGCACCGCCCCGGTCACCACGTCATCCCGGATCGCCTCGACGCCGTTGACCCAGACGGCGTGCACGCCGAGCGCCTTGGAGTCCAGGCGCGGGCTGTCGCCCGGCAGGTCGTGCACCAGGGTGGCCGTGCCGGCGGCGATGCGTTCCGGGTCGAGGAGGACCAGGTCGGCATGGAACCCCTCCTGCACGCGTCCCCTTTCGCGCAGCCCGAACAGCCGCGCCGGGTCGTCGGTCAGCATCCGCACCGCCTGCTCCAGCGGCACCAGTTTCCGGCCCCTCAGGCAGTCACCGAGGAAGCGTGTCGTGTACGGCGCCCCGCACATGCGGTCCAGGTGCGCGCCCGCGTCCGAGCCGCCGAGCATGACGTCCTCGTGCTGCCAGGTCTGGGCCCGCAGTGCCCAGGAGGCGGGGTCGTTGTCGGGCGGCATCGGCCAGAGCACCGTGCGCAGTCCGTCGTCGGCGCAGATCTCGACCAGGCAGGCGAACGGGTCCTGGCCTCGCTCGGCCGCGATGTCCCGCACCACGCGGCCCGTCAGCCCGCGGTTCGCCTCGCTGTAGGTGTCGCCGATGACGTACCGCCCGAAGTCCGCGAGCCGTCGGAAGACACCGGCCTCCTTGGAGGCGGCCCGGCGCAGCATCTCCGCGCGGACGTCCGGGTCGCGGAGCTTCGCGATCCGCTCCGGGACCGGCAGGCCCAGGATCGGGCCCCAGCCCGGGATCAGGTTCAGCGCGCAGAACGTGCCCAGGGACATGTTCATGGGCGTGAGGATCGGCATGGTGAGGGCGACGATCCGGCCACCCGCCTTGCGGGCCCGTTCGCTCGCCAGCAGCTGCCGGGGGACCCGCTCGGGCACGGCGGCGTCGACGGTCAGCACGTTCCAGTTCAGGGGGCGCCCGGCGGCCGCGCTCATCTCCACGAGGAGGTCGATCTCGGCGTCGCTGAACTGGTCCAGGCAGCCGGCGACGATCGCCTCGATCTGGGTGCCCTCGTGCTCGCCGACGGCCTTGGACAGCGCCAGCAGTTCGGCGGGCTCCGCGTGCCGGGACGCGACGGGGCGGCCGTCGCCGTCGGAGTGGGTGGAGGACTGGGTGGTGGACAGGCCCCAGGCGCCGGCGTCCATGGCGTCGTGCAGCAGCCGCAGCATGGCGTCGAGCTGCTCGCCGCTCGGCCGGCCACCGACGGCGTCCTCCCCCATGACGTACCGCCGCAGCGCGCAGTGCCCCACCATGAAGCCCGCGTTGACCGCGATACGCCCTTCGAGCGCGTCCAGGTACTCCCCGAAGCCGTGCCAGTTCCAGGGGGCGCCCTCCTCCAGGGCGACCAGGGACATGCCCTCGACCTTGGACATCATGCGGCGTGTGTAGTCGGCGTCGCCGGGCCGGTCCGGGTGAAGCGGGGCGAGCGTGAAGCCGCAGTTCCCGCCGACGACCGTGGTCACCCCGTGGTTCAGGGACGGGGTGGCGTACGGGTCCCAGAACAGCTGGGCGTCGTAGTGGGTGTGCGGGTCGACGAAGCCGGGCGCGAGCACGAGTCCGGTCGCGTCCTCGCTGGTCAGGGACGGTTCGGTGATGCCGGGGGCGACGACGGCGATACGGCCGTCCCGCACCCCGACATCGGCCGTGCGGGCGGGGGCGCCGGTGCCGTCGACGACGGTGGCGCCTTTGATGACGTGATCGAGCATGCCGGTTCCTCCTCGGGTCGGGGGTGCGGACAGTGCCGTCAAGGGGCGCGGAGAACTGCGCGAGCGCCCCCCACGCACCCGCGGCCGCCCACGGCGATCAGGCACCCCTCCGGAACCGCGTGGTCCGGTGCACAGGATCCGTATCGATCTTCGGAATCACGTGCTCCCCGATCAGCCGGATCGTCCGCAACGTCTCCTCCTTGGGCACCCCCACCGGCAGCCCGAAGCTCAGCTGGTCCGCCCCGGCCTGCTCCCACCGCTTGCACTGGGTGAGCACCTCGTCCGGGTCGCCGCAGATCAGCAGCTCCTCCTCGATGAGCAGCTCCACGAACTCGGCGGTGTACGGCGGCAGCGTCTCGGGCCACTCGGGGAAACCCTCGGGCCGCGGGAAGGTGTCGTGGTACCGGAAGACCAGGGAGGGCAGATAGTGCAGCCCGCCGTCGACCGCGACGCGCACCGCCTCCTCGTGCGTGGGCGCGCAGATGGCGGTGGTCGTCACCATCACGTTGTCGTTGACGAAGTCCCCGATCGGCTCGGCGTCCACGATCGCGCTCTTGTACTGCTCGAGCACCCACTCCATGTCGGAGACCTTCTGCACGCTGAAGCCGAGCACCCCGAGCCCCTTGCGGGCGGCCATGGCGTACGAAGGCGGCGACCCGGCGGCGTACCACATCGCGGGGTGCGACCTCCCGTACGGCTTGGGCAGGATCTTGCGCGGCGGGAGGGACCAGTGCTTGCCCTGGAAGCCGGCGTACTCGTCCTGGAGCCACATCTTCGGGAACTCCGCGATGGTCTCCTCCCAGATCTCCTTGGTGTGGTTCATGTCGGTCACACCCGGTATGAAGCCCAGGATCTCGTGCGAGCCGGCGCCGCGTCCGCTGCCGAACTCGAAGCGGTTACCGGTGAGATGGTCGAGCATGGCGACCTTCTCGGCGACCTTCACCGGGTGGTTGACCTGGGCCAGGGGGTTGAAGATGCCCGACCCGAGGTGGATGCGCTCGGTGGCGTGCGCCAGGTAGCCCAGGAACACGTCGTTGGCGGACAGATGCGAGTACTCCTCCAGGAAGTGGTGCTCCGAGGCCCAGGCGTACTTGAACCCGGACCGGTCCGCCTGGATGACGTACTCGGTCTCCTCCATGAGCGCCTTGTGCTCGGCGAGCGGGTCGGTCTCGGCGCGCCTGCCGACGTATCCCTGTACGAAGAGCCCGAATTCCAAGGCGGTTCACCGTCCCCTGGTTTCATCTGACGACCTGGCTTCTATCTGACGATCCGTCAGATTGCTGTGCGGCCGACTGTGGCACCGCCCGCGTGGACCGTCAAGAGATGATGACCCGTCAGATCACGCTCACCCCGGCCAGCCAGCCGCCGTCGATCACGAAGGGCTGCCCGGTGATGTACGAGGAGTCCTCCGACGTCAGGAACAGCGCGAGTCGCGCGACCTCCTCGGGCCGCCCGATCCGGCCCAGCGGCACCAGCTTCCGGTAGAAGCCGTCGAGCGCGCGGGCGGATGCCTCCGGGTCGGCGTCCGGGTCCAGCCGGGCGGGGTTCGCCATCGCGGTGTCGACGGCACCCGGGCAGATCGCGTTCACCCGGATGCCCCGGGGCGCCAGCTCCAGCGCGGCGACCCGGGTGAGGCCGAGGACGGCGTGCTTGCTGGCCGCGTAGGCGCCCACGCCCGCCATGCCGGTCAGGCCCGTGTAGGAGGCGGTGTTCACGATCGTGCCGCCGTCCGCCAGCTCGGGCGCCACGGTCCGCACGCCCAGGAAGCAGCCGGTCTGGTTGACCCGCACGACCTCCATGAACTCCTCCAGCGGGGTGTCCACGAGGGCGTTGAAGCGCAGGATGCCGGCGTTGTTGACCAGACCGTCGACATGCCCGTACGCCGCCTTCGCGGTCGCCACCGCCGCCTGCCAGTCCTCCTCCTCGCCGACGTCCAGGTGCGTGTAGCGGGCGCCCAGCTCCTTCGCCAGCGCCTCCCCCCGGTCGTCCAGCACATCGGCGAGGAGCACCTCGGCGCCCTCGGCCCGGAAGAGCCGTGCCTCCTGCTCGCCCTGGCCGCGCGCCGCGCCGGTGACGATCACGACCCGGCCGTCCAGCCTGCCCATGGCGCTCCCCCTCAGTCGAGACACGGGGCGACCTCGGCCCCGAAGGCGGCGATCTGGTCCTCCAGCTCGGCCCGGCCGCGGCTGCGCAGCCGCACCTGGACCTGGTGCACGCCCATCGCCCGGTAGGCCCGCAGCGACTCGGCGAGCGCCTGTGGCGGCCCGCTCAGCGTGCGGCGGCCGACGTCCCAGGCGGGCGTGCCCACGTACAGCGGCTCGGCGATGGCGCCCACCGTGAAGGGGCCCTCGACGCCCGCCTCCTCCCTCAGCCGGTGGATCCGGGCGATCTGTGCGGGGAGCCGGTCGCGCGGGTCGCCCTGCGGCAGCCAGCCGTCGCCCTTGAGCGCGGCCCTGCGCACGGCGGCGGGCGAGGACCCGCCCACCCACACCGGGACGTGCTCCTGCGCGGGCCGCGGACGCTGCCCGAGTCCGGCGAAGTCGTACTGCTTGCCGTGGTGTTCGGGGAACTCGTCCGGCCCGAGCGCAGCGCGCAGGGCGTCGATCGACTCGTCGAGGACGGCGCCCCGGCGCGCGAAGTCCACGCCCAGCGCGTCGAACTCCTCGCGCACATGCCCGGCTCCGACGCCGAGGATCAGCCGGCCGCCGCTGAGGTGGTCGAGCGTGGCGTACTGCTTGGCGGACAGCAGGGGGTGCCGCAGTCCGACGACGGCGACATGGCTGAGCAGCAGGGTCCGCTCCGTCACGGCGGCGAGGAAGGCGAGGGTGGCGACCGGGTCGTACCAGATGGTGCTCATGGCGGCGGCGAGGCGGCGCGGGACGCCGACGTGGTCGCAGCTCGCGATGTACGCGAATCCGGCGCGGTCGGCCGCGCGGGCGACGGCGACCAGGTCGTCCGGTCCGGCGGCGGCCTCCCAGGGCTCCGCGTAGAGCGCGCTCTGCGACTGGACGGGGAGCTGGATGCCGTGGCGCAGGCCGCTCACCGGGCACCGCCGCCCGGCCCCGGCCACAGCCCGTCGCCGGTCAGGCCGAGCAGCTCGATGGCGTTGCCCCGGACGATCCGCTCGACGACCTCGGCGTCCAGGTGCCCCATCTGCGCCTCGCCGACCTCACGGGACTTCGGCCAGGTGGAGTCGGAGTGCGGGTAGTCCGTCTCGTAGAGGACGTTGCCGACGCCGATGGCGTCGAGGTTGCGCAGGCCGAAGGCGTCGTCGAAGAAGCAGCCGTACACGTGCTCGGCGAAGAGTTCCGACGGCGGGCGGTGCACCTTGTCGGCGACACCGCCCCAGGCGCGGTTCTCCTCCCAGACCACGTCGGCGCGCTCCAGGATGTAGGGGATCCAGCCGATCTGGCCCTCGGCGTACATCACCCTGAGGTTCGGGAAGCGCTCGAACTTGCCGCTCATCAGCCAGTCGACCATCGAGAAGCAGCAGTTGGCGAAGGTGATGGTGGAGCCGACGGCGGGCGGGGCGTCGGCGGAGGTGGAGGGCATCCGGCTGCTGGAGCCGATGTGCATGGCGACGACCGTGCCGGTCTCGTCGCAGGCGGCGAGGAAGGGGTCCCAGTCGTCGGTGTGCACGGAGGGCAGGCCGAGGTGCGGGGGTATCTCGGAGAAGGCGACGGCGCGGACGCCCCGGGCGGCGTTGCGGCGGACCTCGGCGGCGGCCAGTTCGGCGTCCCACAGCGGGATGAGGGTCAGGGGGATGAGCCGCCCGTGGGCCTCGGGGCCGCACCACTCCTCCACCATCCAGTCGTTGTAGGCCCGTACGCACAGCAGGGCCAGTGCGCGGTCGGCGGCCTCGGTGAAGGTCTGGCCGCAGAAGCGCGGGAAGGTCGGGAAACAGAGCGCGGACCGGACGTGGTTGACGTCCATGTCGGCCAGGCGGGCCGGGACGTCGTAGGAGCCCGGGCGCATCTGCTCGTAGGTGATGACCTCCAGCTTGATCTCGTCGCGGTCGTAGCCGACGGCCGTGTCGAGGCGGGTGAGGGGGCGGTGCAGGTCCTCGTACACCCACCAGTCGCCGAGGGGGCCGTCGTCGCCGGGGCGGCCCATGACGGGTTTGAACCGGCCGCCCAGGAAGGTCATGTCCTTCAGCGGGGCGCGCACGATGCGCGGGCCGGTGTCCCGGTGCTTCTTCGGGAGCCGGTCCTGCCAGACGGTGGGGGGTTCGACCGTGTGGTCGTCCACGGAGATGATCGGCGGGAACGTCGTCTCGGTGTCCATGTCGGCCACCGTAGCGCCGATCTGACGACCCGTCAGCTACGCCGGTCGGGGTCGGCCGTGCGAAGGGTGCGTGTGGACCGTGTGACATCCCGCGCGCCCGGCCGCCAACACCCGCTCCACGGCTGACGCATCGGCCGGAACAAGGCAAACTGACGGAGTTGTAAACGGTCTGAGGGAGACGGCGATGGACGGGGAACCGCGAGTGCCGGAGCAGAGGCGTCCCGGCTCCTCGGCGGATGCGGCGGCGCCGGTGACGGCCCTGCGCTTCGGCGTGCTCGGCCCGGTGCGCGCCTGGCGCGGCGAGGAACCCCTCCCCACCGGCTCGCCACAGCAGCGCGCCCTGCTGGCGGCCCTGTTGCTGCGCGAGGGCCGCACGGCGACCGCGGCGGAGCTGCTCGACGCCCTGTGGGGCGAGGAACCGCCCTCGCAGGCGCTCGCCGCGGTCCGCACCTACGCGTCGCGGCTGCGCAAGGCGCTGGGCGCCGAGGTCCTGGTCAGCGAGTCCGGCGGCTACGCGATCCGCGGGCTCGGCGAGGGCGCGCTGGACCTGGCGCAGGCGCAGGAGCTCGCCGCCGACGGCGAGAAGGCGCGGGCCGCCGGGGATCTGTGCCGGGCGCGGGAGCTGCTGGGGCGGGCGCTGGCACTGTGGGACGGCGAGGCGCTGGCCGGGGTGCCCGGCCCGTACGCGGAGGCCCAGCGGGTCCGGCTCGAGGAGTGGCGGCTGCAGCTCCTCGAGGCGCGGCTCGACATGGACCTGGAGCAGGGCTGCCACGCGGAGGCCGTCTCCGAACTGACCGCGCTGACCGCGGCGCATCCGCTGCGCGAGCGGCTGCGGGAGCTGCTGATGCTGGCGCTGTACCGCAGCGGCCGGCAGGCGGAGGCCCTCGCGGTGTACGCCGACACCCGGCGGCTGCTCGCCGACGAGCTGGGCGTGGACCCGCGGCCCGGTCTGAAGGAGCTCCAGCAGCGCATCCTGCGGGCGGACCCGGCGCTCGCCGAGCCGTCGTCCCCGGCGGCCGAACCGGCGGCGGCGCCGGTGCGCCCGGCCCAGCTCCCGGCCACCGTGCCGGACTTCACCGGCCGGTCGGCGTTCGTGTCCGAGCTGAGCGAGGTGCTGTCCTCGGCCGAGGGCCGGGTGATGGCGGTGTCGGCGCTGGCCGGTATCGGCGGGGTGGGCAAGACGACGCTGGCGGTGCACGTCGCCCATCAGTCGCGGGCCGCCTTCCCCGACGGTCAGCTCTACGTCGATCTCCAGGGCGCCGGTCCGCGCGCCGCCGAGCCGGAGACCGTGCTGGGCTCCTTCCTGCGGGCGCTCGGCACCGCGGACACCGCGATCCCCGACTCGCTGGAGGAGCGGGCGGCGCTGTACCGGTCGGTGCTGGACGGCCGCCGGGTCCTGGTGCTGCTCGACAACGCGCGGGACGCCGCCCAGGTACGGCCGCTGCTGCCGGGCACGGACGGGTGCGCGGCGCTGGTGACGTCCCGGGTGCGCATGGTGGACCTCGCGGGCGCCCACCTCGTCGACCTGGACGTGATGGCGCCGGAGGAGGCGCTGGCCCTCTTCACGAAGATCGTCGGCCAGGAGCGGGTGGCGGCCGAGCGGGAGGCCGCGCTGGACGTGGTCGCGGCGTGCGGCTTCCTGCCGCTGGCCATCCGGATCGCGGCGTCCCGGCTGGCGGCGCGGCGCACCTGGACGGTGTCCTCGCTCGCCGCGAAGCTCGCCGACGAGCGGCGCCGGCTGGACGAGCTGCAGGCCGGGGACCTCGCGGTGAAGGCGACGTTCGAGCTGGGGTACGGCGCGCTGGAGCCCGCGCAGGCGCGCGCGTTCCGGCTGCTGGGCCTCGCGGACGGCCCCGACATCTCGCTGGCGGCGGCCGCGGCGGTGCTGGACCTTCCGGTGGAGGACGCCGAGGACCTGCTGGAGCCGCTGGTCGACATGTCCCTGCTGGAGTCGGCGGCGCCGGGCCGCTACCGCTTCCACGACCTGGTCCGCCTCTACGCCCGCTCCTGCGCGGAACGCGACGAGCACCCGCCGGGGGAACGGGAGGCGGCACTGTCGCGGCTGCTGGACTTCTATCTGGCCACGGTCTCCGGGGTCTATCTGATCGAGCGGCCCGGCGACCGGCTGGTGGACCACCTGGAGCGGACCGCGTACCCGGGGCTGACGTTCGACAGCCGGCGGGCCGCCCAGGACTGGCTGTACTCCGAGGCCGTGTGCCTGCTGGCCGCGGTCAGGCAGGCGGCGCGGCCGGGGACGCTGCGCCGGGCCGTGGACATCCTGTGGGCGGCGGTGGACCTGGCGGAGTCCGGCGCCAACTCCAAGGAGTACGAGACGGTCGCGACGCTGCTGCGGGATGTAGCCGAGCGCGCCGGCGACCCGCGCTCGGAGGGCCGGGCGCTCACCGCGCTGGCCTTCGTGCACCACATCTCCGGCAGCCGCTTCGACGTGGCGCTGCAGGAGGCGCGGCGGGCGACGGAGCTGGCCGGCCAGGCCGACGACCCGCTCACCGGCTGCTGGGCGTCGAACATCAGCGGGGTGGTCGAGCTCTACCAGAGCCGGCACGACGAGGGCGAGGCGCACTTCACCGCCACCATCGAGAACTTCCGCGCGCTCGGGGACCGTCCGGGCGAGGCGAGCGCCCTGTGCAATCTGTCGCGCATCCACCTGGCGACGGGCCGCACCGCGAGCGCGGTGGCACTGGCCCGCCAGGGCACGGAGATGTACGACGCGATGGGGCACGCCCTGAAGGGCGCCAACGGCCGCTACGCCCTGGGGCTGGCGCTCACCCAGAGCGGGCAGCTCGCGGAGGCCACCGAGTGCCTGCGGCAGGCGCTGCGGGTGTTCCGGGACAGCCGGCAGCGGCTGTGGGAGGGCATGACGCTGTTCCGCCTCGCCGAGGCCGACATCGCCGCGCGGCGCTACGCGCAGGCCGCCGCCGACGCGGAGACCGCGCTGACCCTGCTGCGGGGCATCGGCGGCGAGTGGCGGCACGGCAACGTCCTGACCGTGCTCGGGCGGGCCCTGGAGGGCATCGGGCAGCCCGGCCGCGCCCAGGTCTGCTGGCGGGAGGCGCTCGCCCTGTTCGAGGCGCTCGGCGCACCCGAGGCCCTGGAGGTGCGGAGCCTGCTGACGCCCTCGGCGGCCGCCCGACCCGGGCGGCTCCGCCCGGACGTCCGGGCGTTCATCGTTCGTTTATCGCTGCCCGGCACTCTGATGTGTGCCGGGCCGTCGCGTCGGGGGGCAGACGGAACGGCGGAGGGCCGGGACCTTAGGGTGAACCGGCCCAGCAGGGCCCGCCCGGCAGCCCTCGGGGGAGCTGCCGGGCGGATCCTGCTCCTTCAGCACGAAGTCCGTCTCTTTTCAGGGGAGATACCGAGATGTCCGACGAGAACACCACCGACAACGTCCACGCGACCGGCGAGCCGGCCGACACGACGGACAACGTCCACGCCACCACCGAGCCCATCACCACGAAGAACGTGCACGCCACGAGCGAGCCCCTCAAGCCGAAGGGCGACACGGCGGACACGTCGACGGACAACGTCCACGCCACCGGCGAGCCGGTCTGACCCGCAGACCATCCGGCACGGGGAGACGACCGCGGCGGTGCGGAGGGGGAGCCGTCGCGGTCGTCGGCGTCAGCCGGGCGCGGGGTCCGCGTCCCGCAGCGCCGCCTTGACCACCTTCCCGCTCGCGTTCCGCGGCAGCCCCGTCACGAACTCCACCCGCCGCGGAACCTTGTAGTTCGCCATCTCCCGCCGCGCCCAGGCGATGAGGTCGTCGCCGGTGAGCACGGCTCCCGGCCGGCGGACCACGAACGCCTTGCCGACCTCGCCGAGCCGCGCGTCCGGGACGCCGATCACGGCGACGTCCGCCACCTGCGGGTGCAGCCCGAGGGTCCGCTCGATCTCCGCCGGGTAGGCGTTGAAGCCGCCGACGATGAACATGTCCTTCAGCCGGTCGGTGATCCGCAGATTGCCCGCCGTGTCGAGCACGCCGACGTCCCCGGTCCGCAGCCAGCCGTCGGCGGTCAGCACCTCGGCCGTCGCCGCCGCGTCCTCGTAGTAGCCGCGCATCACGTTGAAGCCGCGCACCAGGACCTCGCCGGGCTCGCCGGGCGGGGCCTCCACCCGGACCTCGGTGCCGGGGATCGCCCGGCCGGACGTCGTCGCGATCACCGCCGGGTCGTCGCCGCGCCGGCACATCGTGACCAGACCCCCGGCCTCGGAGAGTCCGTAGGCGGTGAGGACCGTCTCCACCCCCAGTTCGCCGCGCAGCCGTTCCACCAGCCGCAGCGGGACGACCGCCGCGCCGGTCACCACCAGGCGCAGCGCGGACAGGTCGTGGCTGTCGCGGGCCGGGTGGTCGAGCAGCGACTGGTGCAGGGTGGGCGGCCCCGGCAGCACCGAGACGCGTTCGGCCGCGATGTTGGCGAGGGCCGTCTCCACGTCGAACACCGGCTGCGGGATCATCGTCGCTCCCCGCATCAGGCAGGCGATCACCCCGGCCTTGTAGCCGAAGGTGTGGAAGAAGGGGTTGACGATCAGGTAGCGGTCGCCGTGCCGCAGGCCCGCCAGGTCGCTCCAGACCGCGTAGGCCCGCAGCGTCTGCGCGTGGGTGATCACCACGCCCTTGGGGCGGCCGGTCGTCCCGGACGTGAACACGATGTCCGAGGGCCGGGAGCCCTCGACGGCCGCCGCGCGCGCCCGCACCCGTGCCGCGCTCACGGTGTCGCCGCCCGCGAGGAAGTCCTTCCAGGTGCGGTAGTCCGCGGGGGCGTCCTCCGCGAGCACGACGACCTGCTCCAGCGCGGGCAGCCCGGGCCCCCCGGCGAGCGCGCGGCGCAGCGAGGCCACGTACGAGGTGCCGAGGAAGGTGCCCGTGACGAACAGCAGCCGGGCGCCGCTTCGGCGCAGCACGTCGGCCGCCTCGGCGCCCTTGAATCGGGTGTTCAGCGGCACCAGCACCGCGCCCGCCGAGACGGCGCCGAGCGCGGACACGATCCAGGCGGGCGAGTTGGGGGCCCACAGGGCGACCCGGTCGCCGGGCCGGACGCCCGCGGTGATGCAGGCGGCGGCAGCGCGCTCGACCCGGGCGCCGAGCTCGGCGTAGGTGATCCGGGTGCGGCCCTCGACGACGGCCTCGGTGTCCGCGTACCGGGCGGCCGCGGCCCGTACGAGTTCCGGAACGCTGCCCCACTCCACGTCACCGTCCACCACGGCCTCCCGCACCACTAGCTGACTGACCGTCAGATTAGCTGTAATCTGACGAACTGTCAGCAACCGTTCCGGCACCCGGAGGTGGGCACGGCATGACGTCAGGCACCGGCCTCAAGGACGCCACGGCGATCGTCGGCATCGGGCAGACCCCCTTCGCCCGGCACCTCGCGGACGACGAGCGGACCCTCGCCTGCCGTGCCGTGCTCGCCGCCCTCGACGACGCCGGGATCGCGCCCGGCGAGGTCGACGCGCTGGCCTCGTACACGATGGAGGACACCGACGAGGTCGAGCTGGCGAAGGCCGTCGGCCTCGGCGACCTCACCTACTTCGGCAGGGTCGGCTACGGCGGCGGCGGTTCCTGCGCGACCGTCGCGCATCTGGCCGCCGCCATCGCCACCGGGCAGGCGTCGGTCGGCGTCGCCTGGCGGTCCCGCAAACGCGGCAGCGGCCCCCGGCCGTGGCGGAACACGACCGCGCAGCTGCCCACCCCGGCCCAGTGGACACGGCCGTACGGCCTGCTGCGGCCGGTCGACGAGATCGCCATGCTCGCCCGCCGCTACATGCACGAGTACGGCGCCACCCGTGACCACCTCTTCAACGTCGCCCTCGCCTGCCGCAACCGCGCCAACCAGAACCCGGCCGCGATCATGTACGACCGCCCGCTGACCCGCGAGATGTACATGACCTCGCGCTGGATCAGCGAGCCCCTGTGCCTGTACGACAACTGCCTGGAGACCGACGGCGCCCTCGCCTGTGTGATCGTCGGCCGCGAGCGCGCCCGCGACTGCCGGCGGACCCCCGTGTACGTGCACGCGGCCGCTCAGGGCCTGCCCGCCCAGCACCACGGCATGGTCAACTACTGGAACGACGACCCGCTCACCGGCCCCGCCTGGACGGCCGCCCGGCATCTGTGGAAGCACGCCGACCTCACCCCCCAGGACGTGGACGTCGCCCAGATCTACGACGCGTTCACCGCGCTCGTCCCGCTCTCCCTGGAGGGCTACGGGTTCTGCGCGCGGGGCGAGGGCGGGGCGTTCACCGAGGGCGGCGCCCTGGAGACCGGCGGACGGCTCCCGCTCAACACGGGCGGCGGCGGCCTCAGCGAGGCGTACGTCCACGGCTTCAACCTGATCAACGAGGGCGTCAAGCAGCTGCGCGGCACCAGCACCGCACAGGTCCCCGGCGCCGCCACCTGCCTCGTCACCGCGGGCGAGGGCGTCCCCACCTCCGCGCTGCTTCTGAGGAGTTGACCGCCGATGCTGTCCCCCGTCACCGACGCCGACGGCGCCCCCTTCTGGGAGTACGCCGCCCGGGGCGAGCTGCGGGTGCAGACCTGCGGCGCCTGCGCCGAGCCCCGCTTCCCGCCCCGGCCCTGCTGCCCGCACTGCCAGTCCTTCGCGAGCGAGTGGCGGCTCATGAGCGGACACGGGCGGATCTGGTCGTACGTCGTCCCCCACCCGCCCCTGCTGCCGGACTACGCGGAGCTGGCCCCGTACAACGTGGTGGTCGTCGCGCTCGCCGACGCGCCCCGGATCCGGCTCGTCGGCAACGTCGTCGCCGGTCCCGGCGCGGCCCTGAACTCCGTGCCGCCGGAACTGATCCGTATCGGCGCCCGGGTCCGGGCGGTGTTCGACGGCACGGGGCTGCCGCGCTGGACGCTGGAGCGGCCATGAGCCTGGACGTGCGCGTCGACAAGGACACCGGGGTCGCCGTGGTCACCCTGGACCGGCCCGGACGGCTCAACGCGCTCGACCTGGCCACCCGGGACGAACTGGTCGACACCTGGCGGCGGATGCGGTTCGACGACACCGTCCGGGCCGTCGTCCTGACCGGTGCCGGCGAGCGGGCGTTCTGCACCGGCCTGGACCGGGACACCGTGGTGCCGCAGCCCGACTCCCCGTACATGACGGACGATCCGCTGCTGCGGGCCGGACCCAAGTCCAACGACCTGTGGAAGCCGGTGATCGCCGCCGTGCGGGGCATGGCCTGCGGCGGTGCCTTCTATCTGCTCGGTGAGAGCGACTTCCTCGTCGCCGACCCGACCGCCACCTTCTTCGACCCGCACACCACGTACGGCATGGTCAGCGCCTACGAGTCCATGCTGATGGCGCTGCGCATGCCGCACGGGGAGGCGGCCCGGATGGCGCTGATGGGCTCCGCGGAACGGCTGGGCGCGCGACGGGCCCACGAGATCGGGCTGATCTCCGAACTCACGGCCACGGGTGAGGCGTTGCCCGTGGCCGTCGAGCGTGCGACGGTGATCGCCGGGTATCCGCCGGAGGGTGTGCAGGGCACCGTGCGGGCGCTGTGGGCGGCCCGGGAGGCCGCCCTCGACCGCGCCTTCGCGCAGGCCCCGCATCTGATCGCGCTCGGCAATCTGCCGGGCGAGCGGCAGGAGGAGCTGTTCCGCACCCGCGGCCGCGCGTTCCGGACCCGGTGACAGCCCTCAGTACGAGTCGGCCATGCGCAGGGCCTCGCCCAGCACGCAGGTGCCGCTGCCGGTGGCCTGAGTGCGGGCCGTGACGTCGACCGACTCGGTGGCGCCCGGCTCGACGGTCAGGATGCCGGAGGTCTGCTCGTCCAGCTCACCGCCCCCGGCGTCCTTGAACGTGACCGTGAAGGTGTACGAGTACGTCCGCAGCGCGTCACTGTTGGTGGCGCCCACCCGGGCGACGAGCCCGCGCTCCGGGTCGTTCTCACAGCGGACGATCTTGACGTCACGGGTCTCCGCGGAGCCCGGGCCCTCGCTGGTCTGCGCACCGCCGCCCGAGGTGGACCCGGTGTCGTAGTCGTCATCGTCGTCGTAGTGGGTGCTGCCGCCCCCGCTGCCACCGGAGCTCGACGAGGAGCTGCTGGACGAGTCCGAGCCGCTGCAGCCACCGCCGCTGGAGTGCCGGGCCCCGGTCAGTGCGACGACGACTCCGACGAACACGGCCACCGCGCGGACATGGCGAAGCTTCACTGGTGTCAACCCCCGTTGAATTTGAGCGTGAGCACGTCACGGTAGCAGCCGGTGAGCGCCGGAAAGCGCTCACTTGGCGTGACCCCTCGTGCAGGACCCGTGAAGGCGCCTATGCGGTACGGGCGGTTCCGGTGCCTTTCTCCGCGTCCAGCGCGTAGACGCAGCGGTCCTTGCTGCACGCGTACACCACGCCGTCGCGGACCACCGGGGAGCCGGTGATCTCGCCGCCGGTGGCGAGCTTCCAGCGCAGCCGGCCGTCGTCGGCCTTGAGCGTGTAGAGCAGATGGTCGGTGGAGCCGAAGTGGATACGGCCCTCCGCCACCGCGGGCGCGCCCACGATGTCGCCGCCCGCCTGGAAGCGCCACTTGGGCGTCCCGGTGACGGCGTCCAGGGTGTACAGGCCCTTGCCGCTGCCGACGTGGACATGGCCCGCGGCCACCAGCACCGGCTCGGTCGAGGAGCGGGCCTCGGTGGCGATGCGCCAGCGGTCGCGGCCGTCGGTGGCGTCCAGCGCGTACACCGTGCCGAGGTAGTCGGCCAGGTACACACCGCCGCCGGTCACCGCGGGGCCCGGCACGAAGGCAGGAGGGCACAGGAAGACCGCCGGGGCCTCGAAGTGCCAGCGGACGTGCCCGCCGATCGCGTCGAGGGCGAGCACCCGGGTCCCGGCCGAGACGTACACGAAGCCGTCGTGGGCGCGGGCCACCCGTACCGGCACCCCGCCGCAGGAGGCGGCGTCGCCGATCGGGTACGACCAGCGCTCGTCGCCGGTGCGGGCGTCCAGGGCGCGCAGCCGGGCGTCCTGCCAGACGTACGCGATGCCGTCGAACAGCGCGGGGCCCGCCTCCGGGGTCTCGAAGTCGGTCTGCGCGCCGGTGATCTCCCAGAGCTTCTGGCCGTTCGACGCCTCCCAGGCCTGGACGCCGCCGCCGCGGGTGCCGGTGAGGACCGTGCCGCGCTCGGCCTTCAGGGAGTACACCCAGGCGTCCGTCTGGAGCCGCCACAGGTCGGCGCCCTCCCTGCAGTCCAGGGCGAACAGGGTGGGGCCGTCCGAGGCGTGGATGCGCCCGTCGGCGACCGCCATGGACCAGGCGACGTCCCGGGTCTTGAAGCGGCGCCGGCCGGTGGCCACGTCGAGCGCGTGCACCTCGAAGGAGGTGACGTAGACGAGGTCGCCGGCGACGGCGGGGGTGCCCCAGACGTCGTTGGACATGCGGAAGCGCCAGGGCCGCCAGCCGCCCGGGCCCTCCGGGGCCGCGGGCGCGGCCGGGAGGGCGGGGTCGGCGCCGTTGACGCCGGGGCGGGGCTTGGACCAGGAGGCGACCAGGGCGGCCTCGGCGGGCGGCGCCTTCATCGCGGCGGCGCGGGCGTCGGCGACCCGGGGGCCGGGGCCGATCGGGACGGCGGCGCCGGCCAGATGGACGGGGCCGGTGTCCGGGGCGCCGACCGGGACCGGCTGGGGCGCCGGGACGACCGGGTCGTGCGGCGGCGGGGGCGGCACGGGCGCGGGGACGTTGCGTCCGGCGCTGCGCCCGGAGGCGGGCGCGGGCTTGGGGGCGGGGCGGCCGCCGCGGCGCGTCTCGATCAGGCTGACGGCCCGCTCGGGCAGCCAGGCGGACGCGGTGCCGCTGTCGTCGGTGCCGGAGCCGAAGAGGTGCGGGGCGAGCTGGGCCTGCAGGTCGGCCGGGTTGGGGCGGGCCGTCGGGTCCATCTGCATACAGGACTCGATGAGGGGGCGCAGCTCGTCGGGCAGACCCTCCAGGTCCGGGCCCTCGCGGAGCAGCATGAAGACGGTCTCGACCGGGTTGGCGCCGTGGAAGGGCGGGTGCCCGGTGGCGGCGAACACCAGCATCGAGCCGAGCGAGAAGACGTCGCTGGCGCCGGTGACGCTGCGGGAGTCCTTCGCCTGTTCCGGGGACATGTAGGCGGGGGTGCCGACGGCGACGTTGGTCATGGTCAGACGTGTGTTCGACACGCCGGACGCGATACCGAAGTCGATGACGCGGGGCCCGTCCTCGACGACGAGCACGTTGGACGGCTTGAGGTCGCGGTGGACGAGTCCGGCGCCGTGGATCGACTGGAGGGCCTCCGCCACACCCGCCGCCAGCCAGCGCACCGCCTGGGCCGGGAGCGGCCCGCACTCGTTCACTATCTCCTCGAGGGAGGGCGCGGGGACGTACGCGGTGGCCAGCCACGGCACGGCGGCACGCGGGTCGGCGTCGACCACCGCGGCCGTGTAGAAGCCGGAGACCGCCCGGGCCGCCTCCACCTCGCGCGTGAAGCGGACGCGGAAGAGCTGGTCCTCGGCGAGCTCCGTGCGGACGGTCTTGATCGCCACCCGCCGGCCCGAGGCCGACCGCGCGAGATAGACCAGCCCCATGCCGCCGGCGCCCAGCCGCCCGAGCACCTCGAACGGCCCGATCCTGCGCGGATCGTGCTGCGTCAGCTGATCCACCACTCTGCCTGCCACCTCCCCGTACGGGCCCCGTGCACCCACATATGTACGTGACCCCGTGCAGCGTCTCACCACCGCACCGCCGCGGCGGCACGCACCCCGATTCTTCCTGTCCGAGCGCCCGGTGGCGAACCCGGGTTCAAAAAGGGGTGTCTCGGTACAAACCGGTACATCGAGAGGGATGGCCGACCCCCCTCACCTGCCGGGACGCCCCGCTCAGCGCTCCAGAAGGGCGAACGACGCCCCCTGATTGTCGGTGACGACGGCGACCGTGCCGTACGACGTCTCGAAGGGCGGGACCTGCACCCGCCCGCCGAGGCCGCCCACCCGGGAGAGGGCGCGCGCGCCGTCCTCGACGCGGAAGTGCACGACGAAGTGGGGCGGCATCATCTCCGCGAAGACCTCCCCGACCGCCGCCCGCCCGAAGTCCGGCTCGGCGCCGGGGCCGAACAGGGCGTCGTGGAAGAGCCCGCCGTAGAAGGTGTTGGCGGCCTCGGTGTCCCGGGCGTACAGCTCGGCCCACGCGAACGTCCCCGGCTCGTGCCGGCGCCCGAACCCGGGGTGCGAGCCCGCCTCCCACAGCCCGAACACGGCGCCCTCGGGGTCGGTGACCAGCGCGGCCGTGCCGAGCCCCTCCCCCACTTCCACGGGCGAGGTGACCACCTGGCCGCCCGCCTGCCGGATCCGCCCGGCCAGCGCCCGGGCGTCCGGGGTCGCGAAGTACACCGTCCACACGCTGGGCATCCGCCCGTCCGTCTTCGGCGTCAGCGCGGCCACCCGGTCGCCGTCCAGCAGGGCCCATACGGCGGAGTCGTACGCCTCCTCGAAGGCCCAGCCGAAGAGCTCGCCGTAGAACCGCCTGCCCGCTTCCACGTCGGGGATCTGCGCGTCCACCCAGCACGGGACGCCCTCCACCTGATCCGTTCCGTCTGTGGATGCCCTGTTTTCGGCCATACCGCCAACGTAACGGCCCCGCGCGCACCGCGCAGACCAGGCACACCACCCCTCGCACCCCGGTGCACCCCATTTGCAGTCGGCCGAATCGCGCCCCGATGCCGCCTCGGTAAGCTGACGACATGACAGGACAAGTGCGTACCGTCGACGGCCGCGTGGCCGGCCGGCGTGGGCAGGCGACCCGGCAGAAGCTGCTCGACTGCCTCAGCGAGATGCTCAGCTCTTCCCCGTACCGGGACGTCAAAGTCATCGATGTCGCCCGGAAGGCGGGCACTTCTCCCGCCACCTTCTACCAGTACTTCCCGGACGTCGAGGGCGCCGTCCTGGAGATCGCCGAGCAAATGGCCACCGAGGGCGCGGAGTTGACCGAGCTGGTCGAGGGCCGCAGCTGGACGGGGAAGGCCGGCTGGCAGACCGCGCAGGAACTCGTCGACGGCTTCCTGGACTTCTGGCGCCGCAACGACGCGATCCTGCGGGTCGTCGACCTCGGCGCGTCCGAGGGCGACAAGCGCTTCTACAAGATCCGCATGAAGATCCTGAACTCGGTCAACAACTCCCTCGCGGACGCGGTGACCCAGCTCCAGGCGAAGGGCAAGGTCGACAAGGACGTCAACCCCGCCGCCATCGCCGGATCGCTCGTCGCGATGCTCGCCGCCGTTGCCTCGCACCAGAAGGGCTTCCAGACCTGGGGCGTCAAGCAGGCCGAACTCAAGCCCAATCTGGCCCTGTTGGTGCACCTGGGCGTGACCGGCAGGAAGCCGACGAAGTGACGCCCGAGCGTCCGGCGGGGCGGCCTCCCGCCGGATAGCCCCCCAAGTCCTGTCTGGCAGGCGGTGGTCCACCGGGTGGGCCACCGCCTGCCGTGCGTCACGGCCCGGTCCGGCCCGGCAGCGGCCGGTCCTTCACCACGTGCTTCATCACCAGCGTCGACGTCAGCCGCTGCACCCCCGGCAGCGTGGCCAGCCGCTCGTCGTACAGCCGCTGGTAGGCGGCGAGATCGGCGGCGACGACCCGCAGCAGATAGTCGGGCTCCCCGAACAGCCGCTGCGCCTCCAGCACCTCCTCCACCTCGCCGAGCGCCCGCTCGAACCCGGCGACGGTGTCCCGGTCCTCCTGCCGCATGGAGACGAAGACCAGCGCCTCGAAGGCCAGCCCGACGGCGGCCGGGTCCACCACGGCCCGGTATCCGCCGATGGCGCCGGACCGCTCCAGCTCGCGCAGCCGCCGATGGCACGGCGAGACACTGAGCCCCACCCGGGCGGCCAGCTCCGTCACGGTGAGCCGGCCGTCCTGCTGCAGCTCGGCGAGGATGCGTCTGTCCACGTCGTCCATGGGCGGATCCTCCCCCGGAGGGCGGGGTGCCGGGCAAATGCCGCCGTCGTTTTCGGGTCAGCGGGCCTGCGCCCGCGCGGTGAGCCGGAAGACGCGGATCTCCCGGTCCACGCGAGCCTGATAGGTCGTGTACGGGGGCCAGAGGGCCACCGCGGCCCGCCAGGCCGCCTCCCGCTCCTCCCCCGTCAGGAGCGCGGCCGTGACGGCGATCGTGCGGCCCTTGACGTCGATCGCGGCATCGGGGTGGGCGAGGAGATTGTGGGTCCACGCGGGGTGTCCGGGCCGGCCGAAGTCGGAGCCGACGAGGAGCCAGGAGCGGCCCTCCCCCTCGGGCACACAGGCGAGCGGCGTCCGGCGGGTCCGTCCGCTGCGGGCGCCGGTGGAGGTCAGCACGACACCGGGCAGCATCAGGCCGCTGAGCAGCACCTTTCCCCGGGTGAGCCGGTGCACGGCCCGGTCGAGGGCGGGGACGGCATGGGGGGCGGCGCGGGCGAAGGCCCGGGTCGCGGAGACCTTCTGCACGGCGCGTACGACGGCTCGCGGCATGCTCACACCCGCACCTCCCCTGTCCCGGGCGCCTCCGCCTCGAAGAGCCGGGCCGCCCCGGCGGCGTGCGCGCGCAGCCGGTGGACCGGCCCGAGGAGCAGTTCGTCGCCGGCGGCCCGCTTGAAGTACAGGTGCGCCTCGTGCTCCCAGGTGAAACCGAGTCCGCCGTGGAACTGGACGGCCTCGGCGGAGGCGGTCCGCTGCGCCCGCAGGGCCTGGGCGAGGGCGAGGCCGCCGGCCCGTTCGCCGTGGGCCGCCGCCCAGGCCGCGTAGTACGCCGCGGACCGGGCCGCCTGCACCTCGACGTACACGTCCGCGAGCCGGTGCTTGACCGCCTGGAAGGACCCGATCGGCCGCCCGAACTGCTCGCGCCGCCCGACGTGCTCCACGGTCCGCTCCAGGGCCCGTCCGGCGGCGCCCACGGCCTCGCAGGCGAGGACCGCCGCGGCCCGGTCGCCAATCTCCGCGAGGGCGCCGGTCACGTCGGACCCCTCCTCCCCGAGCAGTCGCGCCTCGACGTCCCTGAGGTGCACCCGGCCCTGTGGGCGGGTGGCGTCCACGGTGGTCCGCCGGGCGCGGGCCACTCCGGCGGCGTCGCCGGGCACCAGGAACAGCAGGGTCCGCGGGCGGGTGTAGCCCCCGGTGTGCGCGGCGACCACGAGCAGGCCGGCGCTGTGCCCGTCCAGCACCTGGTCCGCCTGCCCGTACAGCCGCCAGCCGTCCGCGGTCCGCCGGGCCTGTACGCCGCCCGCCCGGCCGCCGCCGGCCCAGTCGCCGCCGTTGCCGCCGGTCAGGGCCAGGGCGGTGGCGAGGACGGTGCCGTCGACGGCGAGCGCGGCGGTGACGGCGCCGGAGGCGAGGCGGGGCAGCAGTTCCTCCCGCTGGGCCGCGGTGCCGAGCGCGGCGATCAGGGCGGCGGCGAGGACGGTGGTGGCCAGCAGCGGGGAGGGCGCCAGGACCCGGCCGGTCTCCTCGCAGGCGAGGGCGAGTTCGGTCACCGAGCAGCCGACACCGCCGTATGTCTCGGGGAGGGCGAGGCCGGGCAGGCCGAGCCGTTCGGCGAGGGCGGTCCACAGCGCGGGGTCGTGACCGGAGGGGGTGTCGAGGGCCGCGCGCAGCTCGGCCGGACCGCAGCGGCTCTCGAGCAGGTCGCGCAGGGCGCGGCGGACGCCATCCTGCTCGGGGGTGAGGCTGGTGTCCATGGGCGGTTCCCTCCGGCTCTTCCCCTTGGATCTGACGGTCCGTCATATTAGAAGCGCCGACATGAGATGCCCAGAGGCGGGAGGCCGCGCATGACTGCCGGGAGCCGGAGCGTCGCCGTGGTGGGTGTGGCCCTGTCCGACTGCGGGCGGGTGGACGACGCGACCGCGTACGCCCTGCACGCCCAGGCCGCGCGCCGGGCACTGGCCGACGCGGGGCTCGGCCGGGAGGTGGTGGACGGGTTCGCCTCCGCGGGCCTCGGCGTGCTCGCGCCCATCGAGGTGGCCGAGTATCTGGGGCTGCGCCCGACCTGGGTGGACTCCACGTCGGTCGGCGGTGCCACCTGGGAGGTGATGGCCGCCCACGCGGTCGACGCGATCGCCCGCGGCCACGCGAACGCCGTGCTGCTGGTGTACGGCTCGACGGCCCGCGCGGACATCAGGGCGGGCCGCAGGACGGGCGACCTGTCCTTCGGCGGCCGGGGGCCCGCGCAGTTCGAGGTCCCCTACGGGCACACGCTGATCGCCAAGTACGCCATGGCCGCCCGCCGCCACATGCTCGAACACGGCACGACCGTCGAGCAGTTGGCGGAGGTGGCCGTCCAGGCGCGGGCCAACGCGGCCCTCAACCCGGAGGCGCTGCACCGCGACCCCGTCACCGTGGACGACGTGCTGTCCGGCCCGATGATCGCGGACCCGTTCACCCGGCTGCACTGCTGTCTGCGCTCCGACGGCGGCGCGGCGGTGCTGCTGGCCGCCGAGGAGTACGTCCCCGACTGCCGGACGGCACCGGTGTGGGTGCTCGGCAGCGGGGAGCACGTCTCGCACGCGTCGATGTCCGAGTGGCCGGACTTCACGACCGGCCCGGCGGCGGTGAGCGGGCGGCTCGCCTTCGCCCGGGCCGGACTGCGGCCCGAGGAGATGGACTTCGCCGAGCTGTACGACGCCTTCACCTATATGACGCTGGTGACCCTGGAGGATCTGGGCTTCTGCGCCAAGGGCGAGGGCGGGGAGTTCGTCGGAAAGGGGCGGCTGCTGGTGCGCGGCGGGGAGCTCCCGGTGAACACGGACGGGGGCGGTCTGTCGGCCCAGCATCCCGGGATGCGCGGGCTGTTCCTGCTGGTGGAGGCGGTGCGTCAGCTGCGGGGCGAGGCCGGGGAGCGTCAGGTGGCCCGGCGGGGCCGGACGGGGGAGCCGCCTCGGCTGGGCGTGGTGTCGGCGACGGGGGGATGGTTCTGCTCGTCGGGGACGTTGGTACTGGGAAGGGAGTGAACCGACCCGAGGAGACGGTATGGCGCTGACCCGTGAAGAGCGTGAGCAGTTCCTCGCCGAGCCGCATGTCGCGGCGCTGGCGGTCGACGCGGGAGGCGGGCGGGGCCCGCTGACCGTGCCCATCTGGTACCAGTACGCCCCCGGCGGCGACGTGTGGATCCTGACCGGCCTCGACTCCCGCAAGAACCGGCTGATCCAGGAGGCGCGCCGGTTCTCCCTGCTGGTGGACCGGCTGGAGCCGACGATCCGGTACGTGTCGGTGGAGGGCCCGGTCCTGCGGACCGTGCCGGCCACCCTGGAGGACCTGCGGGAGATCTCGGCGCGCTATCTGCCGCCCGAGAAGGTCGACGGCTATGTCGACTTCGCCTGGAAGAACCACGGCGAGCAGGTCGTCGTCCACATGCGGCCCGAGCACTGGCTGTCGTCGGACATCGGCCGGCTCTGAGGCCGGGCCGTCCCCCGCACGCGACAATCGCGGCATGGGAACGGATCTTCACGACCTGCTGAGGTCGCTGCGGGTGTGGGACGTCGAGCTGCCCGCCTTCGACCCGTCGGACGCGCCCGGCGAGCCGCTCGGCCTGTTCACCGAGTGGTTCGCCGACGCGGTCGCGGCCGGGCAGACGGAGCCGCACACGATGTCCCTCGCCACCGCGGACGAGGAGGGCCTGCCGGACGTGCGGACGGTGATGCTGCACGGCGCCGACGTGTCGGGCTGGGCCTTCGCCACGCACCGGGACAGCAGCAAGGGCCGCCAGCTCGCCGCCCGCCCGTACGCGGCCCTCGGCTTCTACTGGCCGGCGCGGGGCCGTCAGGTGCGGGTGCGGGGCCCCGTGACGGCGGCCCCGTCCGCCGAGTCCCAGGCCGATCTGCACGCCCGCTCGACGGGGGCGCTCGCGGCGGCCCTGACCGGACGGCAGAGCGAGGTGCTCGGCTCCCCCGAGGAGCTGGAACGGGCGTCGCGGGCCGCGTGGGAGCGGGCCCGGCGGGAGCCGGACGCGCCGGTGCCGACGTGGACGCTGTACCGGGTGCGCCCCGACGAGGTGGAGTTCTTCCAGGGCGACGCCGAGCGGCGGCACGTCCGGCTCGTCTACCGGCGCGCGGAACCGGGGTGGGTCAAGGAGCTGCTCTGGCCCTGACGTCAGCGGGCGCGGTGGAGGTCGTACGCCGTGAAGTCGGCCACCGGGCGGTAGCCGATGCGCTGGTAGAGGCCGTTGCTCGTGGCGTTGGACAGGTCGGTGAAGAGCAGCACCTCGCGCACCCCGGAGGAGAGCGCGGCCCGGGTGACCGCGGCGGTGGCCGCGCCGCCGTAGCCGCGCCCGCGCAGCGGTGCCGGGGTGTAGACGGGGGCGACGCGGACCTGCCCGGCGATCAGCGGGGTCACCCCGGCCATGGCGCGGGGAGTGCCGTCCTCGGCCTCCCACAGGGTGATCCCGCCGTAGGCGATCCGCGCGTCGGCCCAGGCGCCCGGGTCGCGTGCGGCGGTGTGCCCGGCGGCCTTCGTGAACTCGCCGTACCAGCGGGCCAGCAGCTCCCGGTCCGGCCGCCCGGCGAGACGCGCGCGGCCGGGCGGGACGGGCCGCGGCACGGTCAGATTGCCCAGCCGGTACAGCCGCTGGCGCTGGGCGACGGTGCCGCGGGCGCCGGTGTGCCGCTGCCAGGCGGCGACGAACGCCTCGGCGGTCTCCCGGGCGGCGACGACGCCGGGGACGGTCTGCCCGAGCGCGAGCAGATGGGCGGCGAGGGCGTCGGCCTCGTCGGGGGTGAGCGGGGTGACGTTCAGCATGTGGGGCGGGGTGCGGAAGTAGGCGGCCCGCACCTGCCCGTCGCGTTCCAGCACCCCGAACACGGGGGGCTCGTCGCCGTACGCGCGCGGCCCGTTGACGCGCAGCGTCTCGGTGACCGTCAGGGCGACGGTGTGCAGGTCGGGGCGTGAGCGCAGGAAGCCTCCGGCGTGGGACAGGAAGCCGTTGAGGTCCTGGGTGCAGTACCAGTCGTCCGGGCGCATGCCTCATGATCCCGCGCCCGTCCCGGCGTTGTGCACTTTTTTCCGCTGTGGACACCAAGACGACACAAGTCGTCACACGGGGACGGGTGTTGGGGTAAGGAGGACGTCGGGCCCGGGGTCGGTCGCCAGCCGTGCGTGCAGATGCACGTCCCGGTAGGCGTCCTGCCGCCCCGCCTCCCACATGGCGCCCCGCAGGGTGCCCTCGGCGGGGAAACCGCAGCGCTCGGCGACCCGGCAGGAGGCGTCGTGGCCCACGGCGTGCCCGAGTTCGAGGCGGTGCAGCCGGGGGCCGTCCGGCGCGGTCAGCGCCCAGCGGGCGGCGAGGTCGAGCGCGCGGACCGCCACGCGCCGGCCGCGGGCCTCGGGCAGCACCCAGTAGCCGACCAGGCCGTAGTCCATACGCCGGCTGACGACCGTCACCCCGACATGGCCGAGGAGGGCGCCGGTCCCGGCGTCGGTCACGCAGTACGCCGCCGAGCCGTCCGTCGCGCCGACCGCGGTCCGCAGGGAGGCGAGGGCGCCCTCGCGGTCCGTGGCGAGCGACAGCGGGGTGTTCCAGCGCCGGAACTCCGGGTCGGCGCGGCCCCGGCACCAGGCGTCCAGGTCGGCCTCGGAGTACGGGTCCCAGGGGCGCAGCCGCAGTCCATGGCCGTGCAGGTCCGGCAAGGGGCGGGGTGCGGGGCGTATCGCGGCGTCGGTCATGAGGTCCATTGAAACCCGGAGGATCAGGGGGCCGGGCGGAACATCGGCACCCCGTCCGGGAAGGCGGCCGTCAGCGCCAGGCCGGCCCGCAGGCGGGCGGGGTCCGGGCAGTCCACGAGGCCGGTCGTCATCCGGGGGCCCTCGGCGAGGTCGACGACGGCGGCGACGTACGGGGTCAACGCGTTGAACGGCGGCAGGTCGTTGCGGTGTACGACGGACCAGGTGTACAGGGTGGCCCGGCCGCTCGCGGGCTCCCAGACGACGTCCTCGCTCCAGCAGTGCGGGCAGGCCTCGCGCGGGTAGTGGTGGGCCCGTCCACAGGCCCGGCACCGGCGCAGCAGCAGCCGGCCGGCGGCGGCCGCGTCCCAGTAGGGGCGGGTGAAGGCGTCCGGTTCGGGGACGTCGTAGCGGGGCGCGCTCATCCGAACAGTCCGAGCGCGGCGTCCACCGACCAGGACTGCCAGGACATCCCGAACAGCGCGACGACCGAGATCAGCGCCATCATGCCGTTCTGCCCCTGCTCGGCCCAGTCGTGGATCATCAGGGTGAGGTACAGCAGATTGAGCAGCAGTCCGCCGGCGAGGGCGACCGGGGTGAGGAACCCGAGCACCAGGCCGAGTCCCAGGGCCAGTTCGGCGTAGAGGACGACATACGCCATGACCCGCGGCCGGGGTGCCACCACGCGCCGGAAGCCGGTGCGGACGGCGGGCCAGCGGTGCTCGGCCGCGATGTCCGCGGCCCAGGCGATCCCGGACCCGGCCAGCCAGCTCCGGCGGTCCTTGTGCCGCCAGCTCTCCAGCCACCACAGCCCGAGGCCTATCCGGAGCACGGCCAGCCATTGAGCGCCTGTGAGCCAGATCGCGTCCATGGATCTGACGGTACGTCAGATCCATGGGGCGTGACAATCGTCCGGGCGTCCCGGCCGTCCCGCGGCCGGGGCACGGCCCCAGCCGGTTCAGGCGGCCGCCTCGGCCGCGGCGACGGCGGGGTCCTGCGGGGCCACCGTCCGGCGGCGGCGCAGCGGCATGCCCATCCCCGGGTTGCCGACGTTCCAGGCGGCGCCCTTGCAGATCAGCTCCTTGTAGAAGGCGGCGATCCGGCCGGTCAGCACGGCGCGGACGGGGCGGTCGTCGCCGGTGACGTACTGGATCAGGCCCTGCCTGCGGCCCAGCGAGACGCACTGGTTGAAGTAGCGCAGCGGGACCTTGGGCAGCTTGCCGCCGGTCAGGCGGGCCACGGCGGCGTCGGCGGCCTGCCAGGCGGTGAAGCCGCCTGAGGCGCACGACATGCGGAGCGGCTTGCCGCCGACACCCCGGGCGAGGGCCGCGTCGCCGATGGCGTAGACGTCCGGGTGGGAGACCGAGCGCATGGTGCCGTCGACCACGATCTGCCCCCGGTCGCCGACCTCCAGGGTGGTGGCCAGCGCGATCGGGTGGACGGCGAAGCCGGTGGTCCACACGGTGACGGCGGCCGGGAGCACGGCCCCGCCGGCGGTGGTGACCCGGTCGGGCCCGACCTCGGTGGCGGTGGTGTCCTCGTGGACGGTGACGCCGAGCCGGCCGACGACCTTGCGCAGGTGGCGGCGGCCCTTGGGGGAGAGCCAGTCGCCGAGTCCGCCGCGCACGATCAGGGAGACGTCGAGGTCCGGGCGGGCCTCGGCGATCTCGGTGACGGCCTCCACGCCGGTGAGGCCGCCACCGACCACGACCACGGGGGCTCCGGCCTCCAGCGCGGCCAGGCGCTCACGCAGCCGCAGCGCGCCGGGCCGGCTCGCGAGTTCGTAGGCGTGCTCGGCGACTCCGGGGACACCCTGGTCGTCCCAGCCGCTGCCGAGGGCGTAGACGAGGGTGTCGTACGCGAGCTCCTCGGCGCCGTCCGCGTCCTCGACGGCCACGGTCTTCCGGTCGGCGTCGACGGCGGTGACCCGGGCGATCCTCAGGTCGACGCCGGTGCCCCGGAACAGGTCGGCGAACGGCCGGGGCTTGAGCTCCTGTCCCACGGCGAGCTGGTGCATCCGGACGCGTTCGACGAAGTCGGGCTCCGCGTTGACCAGGGTGACGGTGACGTCGTCGCCGTGCAGTCGCCTGGCGAGCCGCCCGGCCGCGAACGCTCCGGTGTAGCCGCCCCCGAGCACGATGATGCGGTGCTGCATGTCCTTGCTCCTGTCTTCAGCGGGTTCGCCACCTGAACCGGGCGGCCCGCCGATTCCTGACAGGAACGCGATGTGAACCACGTCACATCGCGTGAAGAGCGTCGTACGCGGGTCAGAAGGCCTCGCGGACCAGGGGTTCCCCGTGGTCGGCGGCCTGCCAGAGCCGGGTCGCGCGCTCCAGCTTGTCGGGGTTGACCTGGCTGCGGAACGCGGCGAGGCCGTCCTCGGCGACCTCCACGCACATGACGCCGACGACCCGGCCGTCGACGACGACCACGAGGGCGGGTCCGCCGTTGGCGGTGGCCGCGTAGTACTCGGGCGACCCGCCCACCAGGGCCCGCTTGGCCTCGCTGGGCTTGAACAGGCCGCGCAGGAACTTCGCGACCGCCAGGGCGCCCTCGACCGCCTTGGCCCGCGCCGGGATCTTGCCGCCGCCGTCGCCGACCACGACGGCGTCCTCGGTGAGCAGCCGGACCAGGGGCTCGGTGCGGCCGCTGGTGGCCGCCGCCAGGAACTCGTCGATGATCCGCCGGGCCGCCGCCTCGTCGACCTCGGCGCGGGCCCGGCCCTGGGCGACGTGCTTGCGGGCGCGGTGCAGGATCTGCTGGCTGGAGGCCTCGGTGATGTCGAGGATCTCGGCGATCTCGCGGTGCGTGTAGTCGAACGCCTCGCGCAGCACGTACACCGCCCGCTCGCTCGGCGAGAGCCGCTCCAGCACGACGAGCACCGCGTACGAGACCGACTCGCGCTGCTCGACGGTGTCGGCCGGGCCCAGCATGGGGTCCCCGGCGAGCAGCGGCTCGGGCAGCCACTGGCCCACATAGGTCTCGCGGCGGGCGCGGGCGGAGGTGAGCTGGTTCAGGCACAGGTTGGTGAGCACCTTGGTCAGCCATGCCTCGGGGACCTCGACGCGCTCCACGTCGGCGGCCTGCCAGCGCAGGAACGTCTCCTGGACGGCGTCCTCCGCCTCGCTCGCCGAGCCGAGCATCCGGTAGGCGATGGCCTCCAGACGGGGGCGGGCCGCCTCGAACCGTTCCACGTCGTTCACCGTGAGGACCATGGGTTCGGATCCTAACTCCCGTGGCCCGCACGGGCAGGTGGAGACGGGCCGCCCGGCGCAGCCTCGGACGCACCGCGCCCCCGCATCCCGGGGCCCGGACCCACAACCAGGAGAGCTACGTCACAGGCCCCACCCAGGTCTCCTGCAGTCGTGATCGATCCGCAACCAATTCCGGGCTTGACCGAGACCCATCAACCAATCGCGTGATTACGCTCCGAATCATGGCCGACACCCCTCATCTCCCGGAACGCCCCGTCTACGTCGTCGGGGGCGGCCCCGGCGGGCTCTCCGTCGCGTACGCCCTGCGCGCCCGCGGCATACGGGCCGTCGTCCTGGAGCGGTCGGACGCGGTCGGCGCCTCGTGGCGCGCGCACTACGACCGGCTCCATCTGCACACCACCCGGCGACTGTCGGCGCTGCCCGGCCTGCCGATGCCCCGCCGGTTCGGGCGCTGGGTGTCCCGCGACGACATGGTGCGCTATCTCGAGAAGTACGCCGAGCACCACGACCTGGAGATCGTCACCGGCGTCGAGGTCTCCCGCGTCGACCCCGCGCCGGACGGCTCCGGCTGGCTGCTGCACGCCACCGGCGGCCGGGAACTGGCGGGCGCCGCCGTCGTCGTCGCCACCGGGTACAACCACACGCCGCGCATCCCCGACTGGCCCGGACGCGAGGGCTACGGCGGGGAGCTGCTGCACGCGGGCGAGTACCGCTCCCCCGCCCCGTACGCCGGCCGGGACGTCCTGGTCGTGGGCGCCGGCAACACCGGCTCGGAGATCGCCGTGGACCTCGTGGAGGGCGGGGCGGAGCGCGTGCGCCTCGCGGTGCGGACGGTCCCGCACATCGTGCGTCGCTCGACCGCCGGATGGCCCGCGCAGTTCACGAGCATCGCGGTCCGGCGGCTGCCGGTGCGGCTCGTGGACCGGCTCGCCCGGCCGGTGGCCAGGATCAGCGTCCCGGACCTGTCGGCGCACGGGCTGCCGCGCCCCGACACCGGCCTCTACAGCCGGGTCCGCGAGGGCGCGATCCCCGTCCTGGACGTCGGGCTCGTGGACGCGGTGCGCGAGGGCCGGGTCGAGATCGTCGCCGCCGTCGAGGGGTTCGACACGGACAAGGTGGTGCTCGCTGACGGCAGCCGGATATCGCCGGACGTCGTCGTCGCGGCCACCGGGTACGCGCGCGGCCTGGAGGAACTCGTCGGGCATCTCGGCGTGCTCGACGGGCGGGGCAGACCGTGTGTGCGGGGCGCCCGGACCCCTGCGGAGGCGCCCGGGCTGTACTTCACCGGCTACACCAACCCCATCAGCGGCAATCTGCGGGAGATGGCGATCGACGCGCAGAAGATCGCCCGGGCCGTCGCGGGCGACCGGCGCCGCGATGTGTCCCGGCTGCCGGTCTGAGCGGGTCGGATCGCGCAAGGGCCCGACTTTTGCCCTGCACGACGGTTCCTGACGCCGTGTCAGTTCCTTTAATCTGACACAGCGTCAGTTAATCGCTGTCATCCAGGGACGGGCGGACCGATGCTTGGATCAACCCACGGCACCCTCACCACCGACTCCCGCCGGGCCCGGGTCGTCGCCTGCGGCGAACAGCCCGCGCCCGCCGTCCACGGCCGGCCCGCCGAACCCGACGACCTCGACGTCAGCGGCCGCCCCCTGTACTGCGAGGTCCCCGACCTGGACCGCCTCTTCCGGCCGGAGTCCCTCGCCGTGATCGGCGCCTCCGACGCCGAGGGGCGGCCGAACACCGGGATCACCCGGCGGCTGGTCGACTGGGCCGAGCGGGTCGGCGCCCGGCTCCATCCCGTGCACCCGGCCCGCCCGTCCGTGTTCGGCCTGCCCTGCTCCCCGACCGTCGCCGACCTGCCCGAACAGGTCGACCTCGCCGTCCTGCTGGTCGCCGACCCGCTGCCGGTGATCGAGGAACTGGCGCAGGCCAAGGTGAAGTTCGCCGTCGTCTTCGCCTCCGGGTTCGCGGAGACCGGCGCGGAGGGCGCGGCCGCGCAGGCCCGGCTCACCGCCGCCGTCGAGCGCTCCGGGCTGCGGCTGCTCGGCCCCAACACCAACCTGAACGCCTTCGAGCGGTTCCGGGACGACCTGGAGGGGCCCGCGATCGCGCTCATCACCCAGTCCGGGCACCAGGGCCGCCCCGTGTTCGCCCTCCAGGAGCTGGGCGTACGCCTGTCGCACTGGGCGCCCACCGGCAACGAGGCCGACCTGGAGACGGCCGACTTCCTCTCCTACTTCGCCGAACGGCCCGAGGTCGGGGTCATCGCCGCCTATGTCGAGGGCATCAAGGACGGCCGCGCCTTCCTGCTCGCCGCCGACCGCTGCGCCCGCCGCAAGGTGCCCGTGGTCGCGGTCAAGGTCGGCCGCACCGAGGCCGGTGCCCGTACGGCCGCCTCCCACACCGGCAAGCTGACCGGCGCGGACGCCGTCGTGGACGCGGCCCTGCGGCAGTACGGGGTGATCCGGGTCGACGGTCTGGACGAACTCCAGGACACCGCCACCCTTTTGGCCCGGGCCCGCCCGCCCCGCGCCGACGGCGTCGTCGTCTACTCGATCTCCGGTGGCACGGGCGCCCATGTGGCCGACCTCGCGGCCGGGGCGGGGCTGCGACTGCCGGTCCTGTCGGAGGCCAAGCAGGCCGAACTGCACCAGTGGATACCGGAGTACCTGAGCGTCGCCAACCCCGTCGACAACGGCGGGCACCCGGTCGGCGACGAGCGCGGGCCCCGGATCCTCCGGGCGATCCTCGACGACCCCTCGGTGGGCGTGCTCATCTGCCCGGTCACCGGGCCGTTCCCGCCGCTGAGCGACAAGCTCGCCCAGGACCTGGTGGACGCCGCCGAGCGCACGGACAAACTGGTCTGCGTGGTGTGGGGGTCACCGGTCGGCACCGAACACGCCTACCGCGAGGTCCTGCTGGGCTCCTCGCGCGTGGTCACCTTCCGCACGGTCGCCAACTGCGTCTCCGCCGTCCGCGCCTACCTCGACCACCACCGGTTCGTCGACGGCTACCGCTCCCCCTTCGACGAGGCGCCCCGCACCCCCTCGCCGTCCAGCCGCAAGGCGCGGGCCCTGCTGCGCCCGGGGCAGCAGCTGAGCGAGCACGCGGCGAAGCAGCTGCTGCGGGCGTACGGCATCCGGGTCCCGCGCGAACAGCTGGTGACGAGCGCGGCGGCGGCCGTGCGCGCGGCGGGACTGGTGGGCTACCCGGTGGTGATGAAGGCGTCCGGCGCCCGGATCGCCCACAAGACCGAGCTGGGCCTCGTCAAAATCGGGCTGACCTCGGCCAGCCAGGTCCGGGACGCCTACCGCGAGCTGACCGACATCGCCCGCTACGAGGACATCGCGCTGGACGGCGTCCTGGTCTGCCAGATGGTGGAGCGGGGCCTGGAGATGGTGGTGGGCGCCTCGCACGATCCGCTGTTCGGGCCGACGGTGACGGTCGGGCTGGGCGGGGTGCTGGTGGAGGTGCTCCGCGACACGGCCGTCCGGGTGCCGCCCTTCGGGGAGGAGCAGGTCCGTGAGATGTGCGCCGAACTGCGCGGGCGGGCGCTGCTCGACGGGGTCCGGGGGCGGCCCCCGGCCGACCTCGACGCGCTGGTGGAGGTCGTGCTGCGGGTGCAGCGGATGGCGCTGGAGCTCGGCGACGAGCTCGCGGAGCTGGACGTCAACCCGCTGATGGTGCTGCCTCGCGGGCAGGGCGCGGTCGCGTTGGACGCGCTCGTGGTGTGCCGCTGACATGGGGACGTCCGACCTGTGCGTACGGCACTCCCGCGAGGACGGGGTCTGCCGGATCACCCTGGACCGCCCCGAGGCGCTGAACGCGCTCACGCCCGCCATGCGCGACCGGCTCGTCGCCCTGCTCGACGCCGCCTCCGCGGACCCGGAGACACGGGCCGTCGTCCTCACCGGCACCGGGCGCGCGTTCTGCGCCGGGGCGGACCTGCGGGGCGGGGCGGCGGGCGGGGAGCGGCGGACCGGCGACGTCGCCCGCACGCTCCGGCTCGGCGCCCAGCGGCTCATCGCGGCCGTCCTGGACTGCGAGAAGCCGGTGATCGCGGCGGTGAACGGCACCGCGGCCGGGCTCGGCGCCCATCTGGCGCTCGCCTGCGATCTCGTCCTGGCCGCCGAGTCGGCGCGGTTCATCGAGGTCTTCGTGCGGCGCGGACTCGTCCCGGACGGCGGCGGCGCCTATCTGCTGCCCCGGCTCGTCGGCCCGCACCGCGCCAAGGAGCTGATGTTCCTCGGCGACGCCCTGGGCGCGGCGGACGCCGAGCGGCTGGGCCTGGTCAACCGGGTCGTCCCGGACGCGGAGCTGCAGGAGGCGGCCGTCGGCTGGGCGGTGCGTGTGGCGGCGGGCCCGACCCGCGCGCTGGCCCTCACCAAGCAGCTCGTCAACGCCTCCTGGGACAGCGACCGCGCCGGCGCCTTCGCGGCGGAGTCGGCCGCGCAGGAGATCAATCTCACGACCGAGGACGCGGCGGAGGGCCTGGCGGCCTTCGTGGAGCGCAGGAACCCGGAGTTCCGGGGGCGCTGACATCTCCCCACCTCGCGGGTCTTCCTATCTGACGGACCGTCAGTTCTAATGGCGGATGTGATGGGACACGCTGGGATGGCGGCCGCCGCCGTCCGTCACCTCCGCCCGGCCGGGGCGCCGCCCGCCCCGGCTCCGCCCCGCCCCGCGCTGCGCTGTGTCGGCGCGGACGAGCGGGCCCCGATCCCGCAGGACGTGTTCCGGCGGGTGCTCGGCAGCTTCGCGACCGGCGTGGTGATCGTGACGGCCCCGGCGGACGCCGAGGCCCCGCACCGCCCCGCCGGGTTCGCCTGCCAGTCCTTCGCGTCCCTCTCCCTCGACCCCCCACTGGTCGCCTTCATGGTCGGCCGTACGTCCACGACCTGGCCGCGCATCGCCCGCGCGGGCGTCTTCTGCGTGAACGTGCTCAGCGCCGGGCAGGGCGAGCTGTGCCGGGCCTTCGCGGTGAGCGGCGCCGACAAGTTCGCCGGGGTGCGCTACGACCCGGCCCCCGTCTCCGGCTCCCCGCGCCTCGCGGGCACGCTGGCCTGGATCGACTGCACGGTCCACGCGGTGCACCCGGGCGGCGACCACCTCATCGTCGTCGGCCGGGTGGACGACCTGGGCACGAGCGAGGGGGACGAGCCGCCGCTGCTCTTCCACCGGGGCCGGCTGCGGTGACCGCGCGTCAGAGGGCCGGGACGGCGGTCTGCGGGCGCCGCCGGATCACCAGAGCCATCAGCGCCGCCACCGCGCACAGGGCGCCGGACGCGTACCAGACCATGTCGTAGGAGCCGAACACGTCCCGCGCCACCCCGCCGAGGAACGCCACCAGCGCCGCGCCGACCTGGTGCGAGGCGAGCACCCAGCCGAAGACGATCGCGCTGTCCTCGCCGTACTGCTCCCGGCACAGGGCGACGGTGGGCGGGACGGTGGCGACCCAGTCGAGGCCGTAGAAGACGATGAAGAACAGCATCGGCGGGTGGACGCTCGGCGCGAGCAGCATCGGCAGGAACAGCAGCGAGACACCGCGCAGGGCGTAGTAGACCGCGAGCAGGCGGCGCGGTTCGAAGCGGTCGGTGAGCCAGCCGGAGAAGATCGTGCCGACGACGTCGAAGACGCCGATGACCGCGAGCAGCGAGGCGGCGGCCGTGATCGGCATGCCGTGGTCGTGGGCGGCGGGCACGAAGTGGGTCTGGATGAGGCCGTTGGTGGAGGCGCCGCAGATCGCGAACGTGCCGGCCAGCAGCCAGAAGGGACCCGTGCGGGCCGCCGAGAGGAGGACGGTCACGGCCCGGCGGGCGGCGCCCTGCGCGGGCGGCGGCTTGGGCACGAACTCCGTGGCGCCGTAGGGCGCGAGGCCCACGTCCGCCGGGTGGTCGCGCAGCAGCAGCCAGACGAAGGGGACGACCGCGAGCGCCGTGAGGGCGACGGTGACGACGGCCGGCCTCCAGGTGTGCTCCTCGACCATCCAGGACAGCAGCGGCAGGAAGATCAGCTGGCCGGAGGCGGAGGCGGCGGTGAGGATGCCGGTGACCAGGCCCCGGCGCTCGGTGAACCAGCGGTTGGTGACCGTGGCCGCGAACGCCAGCGCCATCGAACCGGTGCCGAGGCCGACCAGCAGCCCCCAGCACAGCAGCAGTTGCCAGGCCGCCGTCATCCAGTACGTCAGCCCCGAGCCCGCCGCGATCAGCACCAGGGCCACCGCGACGACCCGCCGGATGCCGAACCGGTCCATCAGCGCGGCGGCGAACGGGGCGGTCAGGCCGTAGAGCGCGAGGTTGATGGAGACGGCCGCCCCGATCGTGCCCCGCGACCAGCCGAAGTCGTCGTTGAGCGGGTCGATGAGGAGGCCCGGCAGGGAGCGGAAGGCGGCCGCGCCGAGGATCGTCACGAAGGCCACGGCGGCGACGAACCAGGCGCGGTGGATCCGCGGCCGGCGCGGTGTCGGTGCGGCGCCGTCGGCGGCGGAGTCGTCGAGGGCGGGGGTCGTCTGCGTCACGCTCATGAGCTTCGGGCCTGCGCGCCCTCGATTCCATTGGCCCGGAGGACAGCGTTCGTTAGGATCGGGCCATGCCCTCCGAGCCGAGCCTCCAGCCCCCGACGGACCCCCCGAAGCCCCACCGGGTGGCCGTGCTCGCCCTCGACGGGGCGATCCCCTTCGAGCTGGGCATCGCGCACCGCGTCTTCGGCCGCCCCCGGGACGAGCGCGGCCGGCCGCTGTACGAGGTCGTCACCTGTTCCGTCCGGCCGCCCGGCCCCGTGCTGACCGACGCCGACTTCGCCATCCAGGTCGAGCACGGCCCGGAGGCCCTGGCCACCGCCGACACGGTGATCGTCCCGGCGTCGTACGAGCTCGGGCCGGTCTTCGAGCGGGGCGTCCTGACGGCCGAACTGGCCGCCGCGTTCGCCCTCGTGCGCCCCGGCACCCGGTTCGCCTCCATCTGCACCGGTGTCTACGTCCTGGCCGCCGCAGGACTCCTGGACAGCCGCCCGGCGACCACGCACTGGGCCGACGCCCGGCGCTTCCAGGAGCTGTTCCCGACGATCGACGTCGACGCCGACGTGCTCTTCGTCGACGACGGCGACGTGCTGACGTCGGCCGGGGTCGCCGCCGGGATCGACCTGTGTCTGCACATGGTCCGCCGCGACCACGGCACGGCCGTCGCCAACGACGTGGCCCGCCACATGGTCGTACCGCCGCACCGCGACGGCGGGCAGGCCCAGTACATCGAGCGTCCGGTCCCCGACCCGCAGCAGTCGTCCACGACGGCGGCCCGCGCCTGGGCCCTCGCGCACCTCCACGAGCCGATCCAGCTGCGCGACATGGCCGACCAGGAGTCCATGTCGGTGCGCACCTTCACCCGGCGCTTCCGGGAGGAGGCCGGCGTCAGCCCCGGCCAGTGGCTGACCCGGCAGCGGGTCGAACGCGCCCGGCATCTGCTGGAGTCCACCGATCTGTCGGTCGACCAGGTGGCCGCGCGCTCCGGCTTCGGCACCGCCCAGTCCATGCGGCAGCACCTACAGGCTGCGCTCGGGGTCACCCCCACCAGCTATCGGCGCACCTTCCGCGCGGGCGGCGGGGCCTGCCTGGAGACCGCCGGGAGCCGGTGACCGCTCCCGCCGGGCCTCCCCCCACCAGCCCAGCGCGGTCAGCAGCAGCGTCAGCCCGACCCCGGCCAGCATGGCCGTGGAGGGCGCCACCACCTGGAGCAGGGCGCCCGCCAGGGACCCCGTCGCCGCGTACCCGGCGCCCGCCGCCGCGTACAGCACGGAGTATCCGGCGGCCAGCGCGCCGGGCGGCAACGCGTCCCGCAGCGACAGATTGCGGGTGATGAGCGCGCCGGACTGGAGGACGCCCGCGAGGACGAGGGCGACCGCCATGCCGGGCCCGTCCGGTACCAGCGCGAGCAGCGCCACGAACACCGACATGCCGCACATCAGCACGACGCTGCGTGAGCGCAACCGGCCCGGCCAGGACCGCAGTCCGTACACGAACGCCCCGGCGCCCGCCGCCACCGCCATGCCCGCCAGCAGCGGACCCGACCAGCCGACGCCTATCCCGCGCTGCTCCAGCAGGGCGGGCAGGGTGAGTTCGACCAGGCCGAGCAGGGTGATGCTGGCGGCGCCCGTGACGTACACCGGCCAGGCGCCCAGCAGGACGCGGGTCCCCACCCGGTTGGCCCGGCCGCCCTGGCCGTCCTTCGCCCAGCCCGCGGGCAGCAGCCGGTGCCCGGCCATGGACAGCGCCATGAGGACGGCCGCGAGGAGCAGCGGCACCCGGGGGTCCACCGCGAGCGCCAGCCCGGCGACCGCGACCGGCGAGACGGCCCACACGCCCGACATCAGCATCGACTCCGTGGACAGCGCCTGCGCCACGGCCCGTTCCGGCACCAGGAAGGTCAGCAGGGCGCGCTGCCCTCCGGCGGCCGCGGACGGGGCGGCCCCGGCCAGGAACGCGAACGCGCCGAGCACCAGGGCGTGCGACCCGGCGAGGACGCCGAGGCCCGTGAACCCGAGGGTGCCGCCCGCGAGTCCGGCGGTCAGCTGGCGCCGGCCGCGCGCCGGATCGAGGCGTGTCCCCAGGATCGGGGCGGCGACGATCTCGCCGAGCACATAGGCCGCCGCGAGCGTCGCGCCCAGGCTGTAGCCGCCGGGCCGCTCGCGGACCAGGAACACCAGCGCCAGCGGGGTCATGGCGACCGGCATCCGGGCGGCCACGGCGGTCCCGGCCCAGACCAGGACCTGCCTGGAGGCGACGTCTCGATAGGTCATGCAGTCGACGGTATGTCCCGGCACCGACATCCCGGCAGCCGTTTTCCAGGCCTGTGGAAAACTCCGCCGGGCGCATCAGGACCGGCGCGAACCACCCGTCTCCCTACGGCACTTCAGAACGTCAGCACGGCCCGCGCGACCTTGCCCGCCTCCGCGTCGGCCGCCGCCCGCGCGAACTCCTCCACCGGATGGGCCGCCGTCACCAGCTCGTCCAGCAGCAGCCGGCCCTCGCGGTACAGCTCGGCGTACAGCGCGATGTCCCGCTGGGGCCGCGACGAGCCGTACCGGCAGCCGAGGATGGACTTGTCCAGGTACATCGAGGAGACGAGGAAGGACGCCTCGGCGGTGGCCGGCGGCACCCCGAGGAGGACGGCCTGCCCATGGCGGCCGAGCAGGTCGACGGCGGCCCGGATCAGCTCGACGCGGCCCACGCACTCGAAGACGTGGTCGGCCCCGTCCGGCAGCAGCTCCCGCACCTCGTCCACCGAGGTCACGAAGTCCGTGGCACCGAACCGCCGGGCCGTCTCCTCCTTCCCCGGGTTCGCGTCGACGGCCACGATCCACAGCGCGCCCGCGATCCGGGCTCCCTGCACGACGTTGAGCCCGACGCCTCCGGTACCGATCACGACGACCCGGTCGCCGCGGTCGACCCGGGCCCGGTTCAGCACCGCCCCGACCCCGGTCAGGACCCCGCAGCCGATCAGCGCGGCGCTCGGCAGCGGGATGTCCTTCGGGACGGGCACCGCCTGGACGGCCTTCACCACGGTCCGTTCGGCGAAGGCCGAGTTGGCGGCGAACTGGAACACGGGCCGGCCGCCCCGCCGGAACGGCCGCGACGGCCGCCCCATGGCCCGCCGGCACATGGTGGGCCGTCCCCGGTCGCACTCGGCGCACGTCCCGCAGTTCGCGAGCGTGGACAGCGCCACATGGTCCCCTGGCACGACATGGGTGACCCCCACACCGACGGCCTCGACCACGCCCGCGCCTTCGTGGCCGAGCACCACCGGAACGGGGAACGGTATGGTCCCGTCCACCACGGACAGATCGCTGTGGCACAGTCCGGCCGCCGCGACGGCGACCAGCACCTCACCGGGCCCCGGGTCCCGGACCTCCAGGTCGTGGACGACCTCGGCCCGCTCTCCGTCGAACAGCACTCCGCGCATCAGACGCCCCCCTTGGGCTCCCTGGGCAGACCGAGCACCCGCTCGGCGATGATGGTGCGCTGCACCTGGTCCGACCCCCCGTAGATGGTGTCGGCCCGTGAGAACAGGAACATCCGCTGCGTCTCGTCGAGCGCGTACGGCGCCGAGGGCGTCCAGTCCTCCGGTCCGGCACCGCCCGCCGCGCCCCGTATCCGCACGGCCAGTTCACCGAGCCGCTGATGCCAGCCGCCCCACAGCAGCTTGGCCACGCTGGGCGCCCCCGCGTCCCCGGTGCCGCCCAGAGTCCGCAGGGCGTGCCAGCGCATGACCCGCAGCTCCGCCCATTGCCGTACGAGCCGGTCGCGTACGACGGGGTCGGCCACCGCACCGCGGTCCACGGCCTCCCGCACGACCCGCGCCAGCTCGGCGGCGAACCCGATCTGCTGGGCGAGCGTGGACACGCCCCGCTCGAAGCCGAGCAGGCTCATGGCGACCGTCCAGCCCGCGCCCTCACCGCCGACGAGATGCTCGGCGCGCGCGTGGGCGCCGTCGAAGAAGACCTCGTTGAAGTCGCTGGTCCCGGTGAGCTGCCGGATCGGCCGGACCTCGACCCGCCCCGGCTGGTCCATGGGCACGAGCAGAAACCCGAGGCCGTGGTGGCGGCGGGAGTCGGGGTCGGTGCGGGCCAGCACGAAGCACCAGTCGGCCTCGTGCGCGAGGGACGTCCAGATCTTCTGCCCGGTGATGCGGTACGACCCGTCCGGGGCGCGTTCGGCGCGGGTGCGGACCCCGGCGAGGTCGGAGCCCGCCTCGGGCTCGCTGTACCCCTGGCACCACAGCTCCTCGCCGGAGGCGATCGGCGTCAGGAACCGGGCCTTCTGCTCCGCGCTGCCGTGCGCGAGCAGCGTCGGGGCGAGCAGCTTCTCACCGATGTGCCCGGAGCGGGGCGGGGCGCCGGAGCGCGCGTACTCCTCGGCCCATACGACCTGCTGGGTCAGGGTGGCCGTGCGGTTGCCGTACCCGCCCTCGCCCCAGCCGAGCCCGATCCACCCGGCCTTGCCGAGGACCCGCTCCCAGGCCCGCCGTTCCCGTCCGCCCCCGGCGTGCCCGGCCAGCCACGACCGCGCCTCCGTCCGGAACGCCTCGTCCTCCTCGCCGAACGCGAAGTCCACGGTGCCTCCTCGTCTCGAACCAGGTGGTCAGCGGGCGTTGGGGCGGTCGCCGCGCCGTGCGGCCTCCTCGGCGGCCGCCACCCGCGCGAGCATCGGCATGGGGTCGACCCCCACGGTCCCCGGCAGCACCCGGGCGATCCGCTCGGGCGTCCATGGCCCCTCGGCGTGCACGGAGCGCAGTTCGGCGGGCTGCGCCCACACCGCGATCCGTGGACCGGCGACGGTGTACACCTGCCCGGTGACGCCTTGCTCGCGGGCCGCGTCGGACAGCAGGTAGACGACGAACGCCGCCACGTCCTCCGGTTCACCGAGGTCGGCCAGCTCCACGGGCACGCCCGCGGACATCCGGGTCCGGGCGACGGGCGCCACGGCGTTCGCGGTCACGCCGTACTTGTGCAGACCGAGCGCGGCGCTGCGCACGAGCGAGATGACACCGCCCTTGGCCGCGCTGTAGTTGGCCTGTGACACCGACCCCTGGTGGTTGGCGCTGGTGAAGCCGATCAGGGTGCCCGACCGCTGGGCGCGCATCACGGCCGACGCGGCGCGGAACACGGTGAACGTCCCCTTGAGATGGGTGGCGAGGACCGGGTCCCACTCGTCCTCGGTCATGTTGAACAGCATCCGCTCCCGCAGGATCCCGGCGACGCACACCGCCCCGTCGAGCCGTCCGAAGGCGGACAGGGCCGTGTCCACGACCCGCCGGCCGCCCGCCATCGTGGAGATGTCGTCAGCGACGGCGACGGCCTCGCCGCCGGCCGCCTCGATCTCCTTGACGACGGCCTCGGCGACCTCGCCGGCCGGCGAGGCGCCGTCCACGGACACCCCGTGGTCGTTGACGACGACGCGGGCGCCCTCGGCGGCGGCGGCCAGCGCCACCGCGCGTCCGATGCCGCGCCCGGCCCCCGTCACGGCGACCACCTTGCCTGCCAAGAAGTTCCCCATGCCGTGACCCCTTCCCGCCGTTTCTGACGGTCCGTTAGATTTCTGATTCTACGGCCCGTCAGTTGTGCGGGGACAAGACCCGGGGAGGACCCATGTCGCTGCCGGACGCGTTCCACGAGATCGCCCAGCGCGTCAACAACTGGGGCCGCTGGGGGGCGGAGGACGAGCTCGGCACGCTGAACCTGATCACCGACGACGTGGTCCGCGCGGCGGCGGCGTGCGTCCGCTCCGGCCGCCGCGTCCCGCTCGCGCTGCCGCTCGAACAGGACGGTGTGCAGACCGGGATGATCCCGGGCCGGGTCAATCCGCTGCACACCATGGTGCAGATCAACCAGGAGATCTTCGGCCCGGGGACCGTCGCGTGCAGTGACGACGCGGTGGTCATGGGCCTGCAGGCCGCCACCCACTGGGACGCGCTCGCCCATGTGTCGCACTCCGGCCGGCTCTACAACGGCCGTCCCGCCGACAGCGTCACGGCACATGGCGGCGCCCACCATGGCGGCATCGACAAGGCGCGGCACATCGTCTCGCGCGGGGTGCTCCTCGACGTGGCCCGGGCCCTCGGGGTGGCGCGGCTCGACGGCGGGCGCGCGGTCACCCCGGAGGACCTGGAGGCGGCCGAGGAACTGGCGGGCACCCGGGTGCGCGCCGGTGACATCGTGCTGGTCCGGACGGGACACATGCAGCTGTGCCTGGCGGGCGACCGGCACGGCTACGGGCATCCCTCGCCCGGCCTGTCGATCCGCACCCCGGAGTGGTTCCACGCGCGCGATGTGGCGGCGGTCGCCAACGACACCCTCACCTTCGAGATCTTTCCGCCGGAGCACGCGGACCTGTGGCTGCCCGTGCACGCGCTCGACCTGGTGGAGATGGGGATGCCGCAGGGCCAGAACTGGAACCTCGAAAAGTTGTCCACAGCCTGTGGAGAAGAGAGCCGCTACACGTTTCTGCTGGCCGCGACACCCGAGCCCTTCGTGGGCGGCACCGGAAGCCCGGTGGCCCCGGTGGCGGTCCTGTGACGTGCGCGGTGACGTTGCCTGAGCGACGACGCCCGACGCGCGCGTGAGCCAGGCTGGCGGCGCGGCCTCCCCATCCCCCGGCTCCACCCGGGCGGGGAGGCCCCGACCGCCCCGAGCACGGCGCGCGCCGCCATCCGGCTCCGGCGTACCTGCCCCTCCTGGCCCTGGAGAACCGACGCCGAAACACGACCCACACTCGGCAAGGGCCTCCGTCACCGAAGCCCTCGCCGTCCCCTCGCGGCGAATCGCTGACCACAAGCGTGATCAAACGGACACGACTCGTCAACACCCTGTTGGTGATTTGTTACTTACGTCCCATTTGTTGGCACCGCGCATAGGAGCATGACCGGGCGCATCGGGGGCCATGGATCGGGACAGGGACTCGCCTTCTGCATCCGTGCCCCGTATGCCAGGGCCGGGACCGCGGCGCGCGCCCGTCACACCGCCTCGTACGCGAACCCCTCGTAGGCGGAGACGCCGCCGCAGGCGGTGACGGCGGCGCCGGGCTCACCGTCCCGGTCGAGTTCGCACCAGATCCGCTTGCCGGCACCCTCGGAGGCCCAGCCCCAGCGGTCCGCGAGGCCGTCGACGAGGGCGAGTCCGCGCCCGCCCGTCGCGTCGCCGTCGGCACAGCGGGGCACGGGGGCCCTGCCGCTGCGGTCGGCCACCTCGAGCCGTACGGTGGCGGACTCCTGGGGCGCCTCGGGCAGGGAGAGCCGCAGCACGGCCGGACAGCCGGTGTGCACCACGGCGTTGGTGACGAGTTCGGAGACGAGCAGGATCAGCGTCTCCGCGAGCGGCTCGTCGACCCCTATCCCCGAACCGGCGAGCCGTGAGCGCGCCCAGCGCCTGGCTCGCCCCACCTCAGCGGGATCGGGCCGGATCTCCAACTGCACTTGAAGCACCTGCACCGCTCACACCATCCGAACCGGCGGACACTTGAACCCGCGCCTCACGAGGGCCACGATCCTAGCCATTTTTTTCATGGCCAGAACAATGGCCAAAGCCAGGGTCACGGAACGTGAATCCCTTGACTGACAGCATGGTTGACGTACAGTCACCCCAACAAGCGCTTCGGGCATATTCCAGCGCGAAGGATTACCCCTGCTGCATACTGTGCGACGCTTGCCGTGGAGAGTCGAACAGGCGGGGGCGAACGGCCCGTACGCCGGGCGAGCAGCGGCGAGCACCGCCGGATACGAAGCCGCCTCGAAGGCGGCTCCGGCATGGCTCGTACTCGGAACCACTCGCATCCCACACAAGGTACCGGAGCGAACGCCCGACTCCGCCCCGTGACGAGTCACACTCCGGACACAAGGCGATATCAACGCTCCGTGATTCCGGCATGCCACAATCCGCGACATCTTTGTGAGCGCTTTCCACGACCGCGCAGACCACGGCGTTTCAGGTCTCCCCTTTCAGTAATGCGGCCGCCAACAATTCCTCACTTTCCGTAGTGGGCCCCGCACGACGGGTGCGGACCCAGGCCCGCTTCAGATGCAGATGGACCTCGAACTCCCAGGTGAATCCCATGCCGCCGTGCACCTGGAGGCAGTCGCGGGCGTTCCGGGCGGCGGCCTCGTCGGCGAGCAGCCGGGCCGCGTGGACGTCCACCGGATCGCCGGTGACGGCCGCCGCGTGCACGGCGGCCCGCGCCGTCCGGGTCCGTACGAGCATGTCGGCGCAGAGGTGCTGCACCGCCTGGAAGGCTCCGACGGGCCGTCCGAACTGCTCACGGGTCCGGGCGTGTTGCACGGCCAGCTCGCACGTACGCTCCGCACCGCCCAGTTGTTCGGCCGCGGTGAGCAGGACGGCGACGGGGTCCACGGGGGCGGCTCCGGGCAGCCGGTGCAGCGGGGTGAGCGGATCGACCGAGCGCAGCGGTACGGCCCCTGCGGTGTCACCCTGCACCACGTCCGCCGCCTCCGCCCACTCCAGCAGCCCGCCCAGGGCCGCGGCCACGACGGTGTCCCCCTCGGCGGCGCCCGGCACCCGCCCGGCCGCCAGATGCGTCGCCACGAGCGGGCCCGGCAGCAGCGCCCGGCCCGCCTCCTCGAAGACCGGTACCGCCTCGGGCAGTCCGAGCCCCACACCGCCCTCGCTCTCGGGCAGGCGCAACGCGAAGAAGCCTGCGGCACCCAGCTCCCGCCACAGCTCCCGGTCCAGCCGGCCGGGCCGCTCCACGGCGTCCCGCAGCGCCTCGGGCCCGAACCGGCGCGCCAGCAGCTCCCGCACACCGTCCCGCAACGCCTGCTGACCCTTGTCGAGTTGGAGTCGCACCGTTCACCGCCCCTTCGGCAGTCCGAGGATCCGCTCGGCCACGATGTTCCGCTGGATCTGCGAGGTGCCGGCGGCGATGGTGTACGACAGCGAGGAGAGCCGGTCGAGCACCCACGGCCGGTCCAGGTCCAGCGCCTGCGCACCCAGTACGTCGGCGGCGGTGTCGTAGAGCCGCTGACGGGCGTGCGAGTAGGCCAGCTTGAGGACCGAGCCGGTGACGCCGGGCACCCCGCCGCCGTGTTCGGCCTCGCCCACGTTCCACTGCGTCAGCCGCCACAGCGCGCGGAACTCCGCGTGCAGCCCGCCCAGGGCGCGGCGCAGCGCGGGGTCGTCCCAGCGGCCGTTGCGCCGTGCCTCGGCGGCCAGCTCGCGCAGCACCCGGTGGCAGGCCACGACCTCGCCCACGAAGGCCGTGCCGCGTTCGAAGGACAGGGTCACCATGGTCACCCGCCAGCCGTCGTTCTCCGCGCCGACCCGGTGGGCGACGGGGACGCGCACGTCGTCCAGGAACACCTCGGCGAACTCGGTCGAGCCGGCCAGGGTCCGCAGCGGCCGTATGGTGACGCCGGGCGCGTCCATGCGCATCGCCAGCCAGCTGATCCCGCGGTGGCGCGGGGCGCCGGGGTCGGTGCGCACCAGCAGCTCGCACCAGTCGGCCACTTCGGCGTGGGACGTCCAGATCTTGGAGCCGTTCACCACGTAGTGGTCGCCGTCCCGGTGCGCGCGGGTGCGCAGGGCCGCGAGGTCGCTGCCGGCGCCGGGTTCGCTGAAGCCCTGGCACCAGACCTCGTCGCCGCGCAGGATCGGGGGCAGCCAGCGCTCCCGCTGCTCGTCGGTGCCCTCGGCGGCGATGGTCGGCCCGGCGTGCAGCAGCCCGACGAAGGAGGCGCCCACATAGGGCGCTCCGGCCCGCTCGGTCTCCTCCAGGAAGATCAGCCGTACGGTCGGGGAGGCGCCCCAGTGGACGTCGCCGTACCCGGCGTCGTGGAGCCGGCGCTGCCAGCCGAGGTCGTAGGCGCGCCGGCCGGGCCAGTCGTCCGGGGACGGCGGAGGCGGCAGGGTGGGGAGCACCTCGGCCAGCCACGCGCGCAGCCGGGCGCGGAAGTCCTCCTCCTCCGGCGTGTGGGTGAGGTCCATACGGCCTCCATCTGATGAGCCGTCAGATACTGCGCACGGGAAGGCTAGGCCCGCACCCCTGGACCGGCAAGGCGTCCGGCCCTACGCTCTCCGCACGATCTGACGGACCGTCAGTCAACAGATGGTCCGCTCGACGACAGGGGGCCGTCATGGACGACACCGCGCACACCCTGGCTTCCGCCCGGACCCTGTGGGACCTGCTCGCCGCCCGCGCCCGCCTCACACCGCACCGCCCGGCCCTGCTCCAGGACGACCGCGCGCTGGACTTCGGCGCGCTGCGCGACCGCGCCGAGCGGGTGGCGGCGGGGCTGTACGGCCTGGGGGTGCGGCCCGGCACGGTCGTCGCCTGGCAGCTGCCCACCCGGATCGAGACGGTCGTGCTGTCCTTCGCGCTGGCCCGGCTCGGCGCCGTGCAGTCGCCGGTCATCCCCTTCTACCGGGACCGCGAGGTCGGCTTCGCGCTGCGCGAGTCCCGGGCGGAGTTCTTCGCGGTGCCGGGCGTCCGGCGGGGCTTCGACCACACCGCGATGGCCCGCCGCCTCGGCGCGAAGGGCGTCCTCACGGCGTACGACGTCCTGCCCGAGGGCGATCCGGCCGTCCTGCCGCCGCCGCCCGCCGAGGGCACCTCGGTGCGCTGGATCTACTGGACCTCGGGGACGACGTCGGACCCCAAGGGCGTGCTGCACACCGACCGTTCGCTGATCGCGGGCGGCTCCTGCCTCGGGCACGCGCTGCGGCCCACGGCGTCCGACGTCGGCTCGATCGCCTTCCCCTACGCGCACATCGGCGGCCCCGACTATCTGGTGATGGTGCTGCTGTACGGGTTCCCGGCCGTGCTGTTCGAGCAGTTCGCGCTGCCGGAGGCGCTGGACGGCTACCGCCGGCACGGGGTGACGATCGCCGGCGGCTCCACCGCGTTCTACTCGATGTTCCTGGCCGAGCAGCGCCGGCAGCCGCCCGGTACCCGGGTCGTCCCCAGCCTGCGGCTGCTCGCGGGCGGCGGGGCGCCGAAGCCGCCCGAGCTGTACCACGCGGTGGTCCGGGAGATGGGGGTGCGGCTCACCCACGGGTACGGCATGACCGAGGTGCCGATGATCACGATGGGCACGCCGGACGACACCCCGGAGAACCTGGCGACGACCGAGGGGCGGCCGCCCCGGGAGATGGAGGTGCGGATCGTCGACGGCGAGATACGGCTGCGCGGGGAGGCCGTGTGCCGGGGCTATCTCGACCCGGAGCAGACCGCGGCGGCCTTCGACGCCGAGGGCTTCCTGCGCACCGGCGACCTCGGGCACCTCACCGGCAGCGGGCACCTGGTGCTCACCGGCCGTCTGAAGGACGTGATCATCCGCAAGGGCGAGAACATCTCGGCGAAGGAGATCGAGGATCTGCTGCACCGGCACCCGCATGTCGGGGACGTGGTCGTGATCGGGCTGCCGGACGCCGAGCGCGGGGAACGGGTCTGCGCGGTCGTCGAACAGCCGCCCGGCGCCCGGGAGCTGACCCTCGAGGCACTGACGTCGTATCTGCGCGGGGAAGGACTGTCCCCCCACAAGCTGCCGGAGCGGCTGGAGGTGGTGGACGCCCTGCCCCGCAACGAGACCCTGCGCAAGGTCCTCAAGTACCGGCTGCGGGAGCGGTTCTCGGACACATCCGGGTCAGGGCCGGACGCTCACTCCGGGACGGTGAAGTAGCGGGCGAAGGCGGTGACGACGTCGTCCTCGGTGACCGTGCCGTCCCCGTCGGCGTCGAGGGCGGCGGCCGCCGTGCGGGCCGTGTCCGCGGGGACGCCGAGGCGGCCGAGCACGCGCGCGGTGTCGTCGACGGTGACCGTGCCGTCGTCGTCGGTGTCGGCCACGGCGAGGGCCGCGTGCAGGAAGGGCCGGGCGATGTCGGCGAACCGGTCGGGGTTGTCGCGCAGCCGCTTGACCGCGCCGGTGACGAACTCCTCACGGGTGATGCGCTGGTCGCCGTCGCGGTCGGCGATCCCGGCCATGCCCTGCCAGAAGGCCTCGGCGCCGATGTAGAGGGCCTGGCCCTTGTCGGACCGCGCCGGGGTGCCGAACTCGGCGAGCAGCGCCTTGGCCGCCGCGCTGAAGTCCTCCCGGTCGATGTACCCGTTGCCGTCCTGGTCGAAGGTGGCGAACCGGGCCGCGATCCTGCGCTCGTACTCGCTGCTGACCATGTCGTTTCGGGCCGCCTAACGTCACGTGGGGTGCTTGTCGCACGGAGCGTACGACGCCGCGGGCCGCCGGGGCGCCTCGAAGCGGCGGTTGTATCGGAACCGGGGAATTTCCGGTACGAGGATGTGGCCGACCCGCCGGGAGGGCGGGGCGCGTTCAGGCCGACAGGGGACGGGCGTCGTCCGCGACCGCCGCCGCCACGTCGGGATAGACCTCGAACAGCCGACGCACGCCCAGCGCCCCGAGCACCCGGTTGACGTGCGAGCCGTCCACCGCGCCCTGGGCGGGGAGTATCAGCCGCAGACTGCCCTGGCAGGACCGGATGAGGCGGCGGGCCGCGATCAGCACACCGACCCCGGAGGAGTCGCAGAACAGCACGTCGGACAGGTCCAGCACGAGGCTGTGGCGCCCCTCGGCCACCACGTCGTGGACGTGCTGGCGCAGCACCGGCGAGGTCACCAGGTCCAGTTCGCCCGACACCTCGAGGACGGACCAGTCGCCCCGCTCGTCACCGGTCACTTTCAAGGTCACCACCACGCCCCTCGGCCGTCGAAACGGAAGCCATTCCTACGCTTCCTTGCAGCGCGGCTGCCCCAGCGGCTGTTCCCTGAAACTCCCTGCAGAAAACGGTCACCGATCAGATAAGGCTTGTTTCCATCGCATTCGATCCTGTTCGATCGTGTCTGGTCGCACGAAGCGGGTAACCGACCGCGAGCGGAGCCCACTACCACGGATGCGAGGTGTGTCACCAGCCATGACGCTGCAAGGGGCGCACATTGCCACAAAGGGGCGTGTGCCGCCGGACGTGCCGACTACATTCGTGGAGACGGCGGACGCACGCTGGACAGGGACGGACCGGTGAGAGCCTGTTCACAGGCTCCGGAGGGGGGCCGTATGGCGAAGAAGGACGCACCGCCCCGCTGGGACCGCAAGATGCAGCAGCGGCTCGCACGCGGCGAGGCGGCCGCCCTCGGCGAGCTCTACGACAGGTTCGCCTCGCTCGTGCACGGACTCGCGCACACCGTGCTGGGCGACGAACGCGCCGCCGACCGCGTCACCCGCGAGGTCTTCGTCCACGTCTGGGAGCACCCCGACGCCTACGACCCCCGGCAGGGTCCGCTGCGCTCCTGGGTCGCGGCCCTGGCCCACCGGCTGGCCGTGCAGAGGCTGCGCGCCACCGAGACCGCCGCGCTGGTGCGCGCCGGGCAGGGCTCCACCGAGGAGCTGGAGCGCAAGGTGCGCCACGCCTCGGTCGCCGCCCGCGCCGACTACATCGTCCAGTCCATGCCCGCCCCGCTGCGGGCCGCGCTGGAGCTGGCCTACTTCCAGCGGCGCGACTACCGGCAGACCGCCGCCGACCTCGGGGTCACCGAGGAGGAGGCCCGCCGCCGGCTGCGTCTTGGCCTGCAGCTGCTGTCCACGGCCCACGACGCCGGGGCCGGGCCCGGGGCACCACCGGAGTACGGGGGTGCCGCATGACCGGGGCCGAACCGTACGAGCCCGGCGACCACGACCGGCACGGCCTGCACGACCACGACCGGCACGATCGGCACAAGGAGGAGAACGGCCCCGCGGACAGCACCCGCGGAGCCGACGGCATGAACAGCGGCGACGGCGACGACCAGCACCCCACCCCCGAGCCCGGCCCCGGACGGCCGCCCCGCATACCGGTCCCCCGGACCTCCGTCGAGGACACCGGGCGCCCGCTGCCCGACCTGCCGGACGCGCCCGTGCCGGTCCTGGAGCACCGGGTGCTGAAGTCGCTGCTCGGCGCCTGGGCGCTGGCCGCCTGCTCGCCGGAGGAGACGGCCGCCGTGGAGGAGCACCTCGGGGACTGCGGCGGCTGCGCCGACGAGGCGCTGCGGCTGCGGGAGGCCGTCGGCCTGCTGCACCCCGCCGAGAGCCTCGACCTCGACCCGTCGCTGCGCGCCCGGGTCCTGCAGGGCTGCCTGGAGCGGCGCCCGCCGCGCATCCCGGTGCCCGAGTGGGCCGCGCCCTACGACGCCGAGACCGCCCGGCTGGACGCGCTGCTGCAGGACTTCGGGGACGCCGAGTGGCACGCGCCCGTACGGCTGCGGTGGTTCCGCAAGGACGAGCCGACGAGCCGCCGGACGACCGTCGCCGGGGTGATCGCGCATCTGCTGACCGTCGACGGGATGGTGGCGGTCGCGCTCGGCCTGCCCGATCCGCTGGGCGAGGTGTCCGCCCACCGCCCCACGCCGTCCGCGCGGACCGAGGCGTACTGGCGGGCCTCGCACTTCCCGCCGACCCGCGCCGTGCGGGCACCCTGGCGGGAGCAGACCCACGACCTCGTCCGCACGGTCTCCTTCACGGGCGGCGGCACCGGCGCGCTGTCCGTCCCGTACGGCGACTTCGAGCTGCCGCTGCGGGACGCCATGCTGGACCGGGCGTTCGAGTGCTGGGTGCACGCCGAGGACATCGCCGAGGCGGTGGACTACCCGTACGAGCCGCCGTCCGGCAGCGATCTGCACCATATGGTCGACCTGGCGGCGCGGATGCTGCCGAGCGTGCTGTCGGCCCGGCGCCAGGCCGGTCTGGCCGCCCCGCCGCCTCCGGGCCGTCGGCGGCTGGTGACTGCGGGCGAGCCCGGCCGGAGCCTGCGCCTGGAGATCGAGGGGTCGGGCGGCGGCGAGTGGCTGATCCCGCTCGACTCCCCGGCCGCGGTGGGCTCCGCAGAGCACGAGGTGGCCCATGTCGCCCTGGACGGCGCCGAGTTCTGCCGGCTCGCGGCCGGCCATGTGCCGCCAGCGGAGGCGGCGGCCGGGCAGGTCGGCGACCGTGAGGCGATCAGGGACGTGCTGTTCGCGGCGGCGAGCCTGAGCCGGATGTAGGGCGCGGGCTCCCCCGGGCCGTCAGGCGAAGACGACCGTACGGCGGCCGTTGAGGAGGATCCGGCGCTCGGCGTGCCACTTCACGGCCCGCGCCAGCGCCTGGCACTCCACGTCGCGCCCGATCGCGACGAGCTGGTCCGGCGTGACGTCGTGCCCGACCCGCTCGACCTCCTGCTCGATGATCGGGCCCTCGTCGAGGTCGGCGGTGACGTAGTGCGCGGTGGCCCCGATGAGCTTCACGCCGCGGGCGTGCGCCTGGTGGTAGGGCTTGGCGCCCTTGAAGCTCGGCAGGAAGGAGTGGTGGATGTTGATGATCCGCCCGCTCAGCTCCTTGCACAGGTCGTCCGAGAGGACCTGCATGTAGCGGGCCAGCACGACCAGCTCCACGTCCTCCTCGCGCACGACCTCCAGCAACCGCGCCTCGGCCTCGGCCTTGGTGTCCTTGGTCACCGGGATGTGGTGGAAGGGGACGTTGTACGACCCCACCAGTTCGGCGAAGTCGGTGTGGTTGGACACCACGGCGGTGATCTCCACCGGCAGCGCGCCGATCGAGGCGCGGAAGAGCAGGTCGTTCAGGCAGTGCCCGAACCGGCTGACCATGAGCAGGACCCGCATCTTGTCCCCGGCCCGGTGGATCTGCCAGTCCATGTGGAAGGAGTCGCCGATCGCCGCGAAGCTCGCGCGCAGCTTCTCCACCGTGACGGGGGCGTCCGCCGAGAAGTGGACGCGCATGAAGAACAGTCCCGTGTCGTGGTCACCGAACTGCTGGCTGTCCTCGATGTTGCAGCCGGTCATGAAGAGATAGCTCGACACGGCGTGCACGATGCCCTTTTTGTCGGGGCACGACAGAGTGAGGACGTACTGGTCGGCGGGGACCGCGACTCCGGTGGACTGCTCGTTCATGCAGCACAGGGTCCCATACGACGGGTGCCGCGCGGGCGGTCGTCCCGCTACGCGGACCGGGTCATGATGCGCAGCACCTCGAGGGTGCGCGGCGGCGCGTCCGGGTCCTCGCCGTCGGCCGTCGCCAGCCGTACGTGCGCGTCCCGCGCCGCCCGCACCGCCTCCGGCCAGCCCGGGTGGTCGACGTACGCGGAGACCGGGGCGTCCGGGCCGACCTGATGCATGATCCGCAGCACGCGCAGCACGGCGGTGTCGACGAGGGCCGCCTCCTGGGAGTCCCGGAAGATCGTGCCGACGTACTTCTCGGCGGACCAGTTGTCCAGCCAGGTGTCCTCGACGAGGCGGTACACGGCGTCGGTGACGTCGCCGTAGCCGTCCACGCCGGCCAGCCAGACGTCCCGCTGGAACACCGGATCGGAGAGCATGTGCAGCGCGGAGCGCACATTGCTGCGCCAGCGCCACCACGGCATGTCGTTGAGTGGCATGCCGCCCATGGTGGAGGAGCGACGGCCGCGACGGGAAGAGCTATCCGAACCTTGCACGGTCATCGATCGTACGTTCCCCATCCCGGCGGCCTCACCGGCCCCCGTTCTTCACCCCACCGTGACCTATCCGTGACCGAGCGTCACGTTCCTCAGAGCTGCACCGGCTGGCGCTGGGTCAGGCCGTACTCGCGGGCGATCGCGTTCCACAGGTCGGCGGCCGTCTTCTTCTGCTGGCTCGCCGTCCCGCTGTCGCGGTTGCCGGCCTGGGTCTCGTCGGTGACCCGGGCCTGGCCCTTCTTGCACAGCTTCTTCTTGTTTCCGGCCACCTGGTCCGCCCAGGCCGCGTAGTGGTTGTCGGCGGACGCCGACGCCTGCCACGCCCTGTTCAGGGCGGCCGTCAGCCGGGCGTGCTCCGGGAGCCGGTCCACCTTCAGCTTGGCGAGGTCGGCGACCAGGCGGTTGCGCTGCCCGGCGGCGTCCCTCAGGTCCTGCGCGGCCTGCTGGAGGTTCCCGCAGGACTTCACGGAGGCCACGGCCTTGATCACCGCGGTGCGGCTGTTGCCGCTGTCGGCGAGCAGCTTGTCCAGGGCGATCGCCTGCTCCTCCGCCGGGTCGGCGGACGGCGAGGCGGACTCCTCGTTCGCGGGGGCCGTCGCCGAGACGGGCTGGTTCGCCTCGGTCTTGTCGTCGTCGCCCCCGCCGGCGAGCAGCGCGCCCGCGCCGATGCCGAGGGCGACGATCCCGACGCCCACGGCGGCGATCAGCGGGACGCGCGAGCGCCCGCGGCCGCCCCGGCCACCGTCGTCGTCGTGCGGTCCGGGCCGGCCGGGCGGCGGGTAACCGCCCTCATGCGAACCCTGCGGCTGCTGCTGATACGGGGGCAGATGCTGCGTGGCCGGGGCGTGCCCGGCGCTTTCGCTGCGGAAGAGGTTGTCGAAGTCCGAGTGGGGCTGACGCTCGCCGGGGCCGCCCGGCACGGGCGGCAGGAACTGGGTGGGGTCGGCGCCGGAGGCCGCGGGCATCGGACCGGCGCCCTGCCGGGCCCGGCCCAGCACCTGGGTGCTCTCCCCGTGCGTCTCGGGCGGCAGGGCGCCCGGGCCGACCGGCGGGATGACCTGGGTCGCGCCCTCGTCGGCCGGGACGGGCGGTATGAAGCGGGTGGCCTGCTCGTCCGGGTTCGCCGCGACCGGGGGTATGTACTGGGTGGCGCCCTCGTCGGCCGGGGGCATCGGGGCGCCGTAGCCGCCGCCCGCGGGCGGCATGGGCGCGCTCCCGCCGGGACCGCCGTAGGCCCCCTGGCCCTGGCTCGGGTCCTGCACGTACTGCTGCTGTCCGTACGACTGCTGCTGCGGGGCCTGGTACTGCTGCTGGTCCTGGCCGCCCCAGGACTGGTCCTGCGGCGCGCCCCACGGCTGGCCCTGCGCGGCGGGCGGGGCCTGATGATGCTGCTGCTCCGGTCCCCACGGGGTGCCCCAGGACTGGCCGCCGGGCGGCGCCGAGGGCGGGGGCGCGGTCGGCGGGGTCGCCGGCCGGCCGACGGGGTCGCCCGTCATCCCCGGCAGCAGCGGCTCACCACCGTCGGAGGGCAGCACGATGCCTTCGCGCGCGGGCCGCGCCGAGGGCTCCTCGCCCTGTCCACTCTGCGTCACCGGGACTCCTACTAATGGGGGACCTTGTGAATCGTCGGCTCACGCTACCGGCTCCGCCGACGCCGGTGCCACGCAGCCCGGTGCGTGACCGGCGCCCCTGTGACCGCCGTTACAGTCCCGGCCCCTCATCCGTCCGGCAAGTCCCCTTTCGCCACCCGCGCTTCGCGTCCCCCTTCCTTTCACCTCGCCTTCACGACCGGCCGCCCGTCCCGTCAGGCGGCCGCCTGAAGATCGATCCGCTCCCCGAAGTCCCTGACCACGGGCTCGTCCCGGTACGGCTCCAGCCGCTGCTGGAAGTCCTCCAGATACTCGGCGCCCCGGTTGGAGCGCAGGGTCTCCAGAAGCTCCACAGCCTTCAGGCCCGTGTGGCAGGCCTGTTCGATCTCCCGCTGCTGGACCTGAGCTGTGGCGAGAAGCACATAGCCGATCGCCCGGCGGCGTGCCTTCGTCTCCGGCAGCCCCGCCAGCGACTCCTGCGCCCGCCGCGCCGCCGCCTCCGCCTGCCCGAGGTCGCGGTGGCAGTGCGCCAACTCGTCGGCGAGATACGCCTCGTCGAAGTGCCCGATCCACGCCGGATCGTCGCCGGACGCCGGATCCGCCGCCTCCAGCGCGGCCACGGCCCGCCCGGACGACAGCTGGGCCGAGCGCGCGTCGCCCATCAGCGCGTGCCCGCGCGCCTCGGCCGCGTGGAACATCGCCTCGGCCCGCGGGGTCACGCGCCCCCGTGCGCCCTCCTGCGCCGCCCGCGCCAACTGGGCGATCTCCCGGGGGTTCCCGAGCTGGGCGGCGAGATGGCTCATCGAGGCGGCCAGCACATACCCGCCGTATCCGCGGTCCCCGGCCGCCTGCGCGAGGCGCAGCGCCTGGATGTAGTAGCGCTGGGCGAGGCCCGGCTGACCGGTGTCCACGGCCATGTAGCCGGCGAGCTCGGTCAACCGCGCGACGGCGGCGAACAGTTCACGTCCGACGGCCTCCCGGTACGACCCGGCGAGCAGCCCGGAGACGACGCTGTTGAGGTAGTGCACGACGACCGGGCGCACATGCCCGCTGCCGTACTGGTGGTCGAGGTCCACCAGGGCCTGGGTCATCGCGCGTACGGCCGCCACGTCGGACGGGCCCACCCGCGGCCCGGCCGAGCGCGCGACCTGCGCGTCGGGCGCCGAGATCAGCCAGTCGCGGCTGGGCTCGACCAGGGCGGACGCGGCGACGGACGAGCCGGACAGGAAGTCCCGCCGGCCGACGTCGCTGCGCCACAGCTCACACACCTGCTCGATGGCCCCGAGCACGGTCGGCGAGAACTGCAGCCCCACGCCGGAGGCGAGGTTCTTGCCGTTGGCCATGCCGATCTCGTCGATGGTGACGGTGCGGCCCAGCTTGCGGCCGAGCGCCTCGGCGATGATGGCGGGCGCCCGGCCCCGCGGCTGCTGCCCGCGCAGCCAGCGGGCCACGGACGTCTTGTCGTAGCGCAGGTCGAGACCGTGCTCGGCGCCGCACATGTTGACCCGGCGGGCCAGCCCGGCGTTCGAGCACCCCGCTTCCTGGATGAGCGCCTGGAGCCGTTCGTTCGGCTGCCGCGCGACGAGAGGCCTTGCGGCCATTGGCGTACCCCCTGTGACTGCGGTGCCTGCCCGCGCACCGAGTTGACGTCCCTGTCACCGCCGGGGTCCCGCCCCGGGGCACTGGCTGCGCCCCCGGTGGTTCCCGGCCGTGAAGATCAATGCCCCGTCCGCGTACCGAAAATGCGAGGCTTGTGAGGATTGCCGGGGTTACGGCCTGAGCCGGCCCCCCAGGGGGCTACCCCGCGCCGGACGGGGATCCTCGCGCGCGCCCCCACCTGTGCACCCATGCGCCCCGGCAGCGGGCGGGGTGCTCCTCCCCGGCGCGCGCGAGGGCCGTAACCCCCGGTGGGTGCGGGAGTTGTGCTGAGCGTGGAAGAGACGATCCCGGCCACCGAAGCCGCACAGATTCCGAAGCAGCGCGGGGACTCGCTGCTGGAGACCGCCGTCCGTTACGCCGAGGAGCGTCACTGGGACGTGTTTCCGGGGACCTGGCTGGAGGCCGTCGACGGCGTGCCGTACTGCTCCTGCGGTGACGCGGCGTGCCCGGCGCCCGGCGCGCACCCCGCGCGCCCGGACTGGGCGACGCAGGCGACGGGCAGCGCCACGGTCGCCCGCCGGATGTGGCAGAAGCAGCCGACCGCGTCGATCCTGCTGCCGACGGGGCGGACCTTCGACGCGCTGTCCGTCCCGGAGACCGCCGGGTTCCTGGCGCTGGCCCGGATGGAGCGCATGGAGCTGACGCTGGGCCCGGTGACGCTGACGCCGGACCGCCGGATGCACTTCTTCGTGCTGCCGGGTGCCGCCGTGAAGCTGCCGGACCTGGTGCGCCGGCTCGGCTGGTCGGTGGGCTCGCTGGATCTGGTCGCGCTCGGCGAGGGCGCCTGGGTCGCGGCGCCGCCCACCCGGTTCGGGTCCCGGGGCGCCGTGCAGTGGGCGTGCCGGCCCACCCCGGCGAACCGCTGGCTGCCCGACGCCGAGGAGCTGATCTCGCCGCTCGCGTACGCGTGCGGCCGCGACCGCTAGGGCCTCTCGTCTGGATCACGCCGGGCTCGCGGGGTCTGGGACCGCACCTCGCCGCGTTGTCGTCGGTTGCCATGGCGCCCTCCTCCGCCTTGCGATGCACGGCACCGCACCCCGCTCCCTGATCCGGCCTGATCCAGACGAAAGACCCTGGCCCCAGGGGCACCACCCGGCCCGTAGGGTTTCGGGCATGACGTCAGCAGCCGTACGCGTACAGGGGCTCTGGAAGCGGTTCGGTCAGCAGGTGGCCGTGGCCGGGATCGATCTGGAACTGCCCGCAGGGAAGTTCATCGGGCTCGTCGGCCCCAACGGCGCCGGCAAGACCACCACGCTGTCCATGGTGACCGGGCTGCTGCGGCCCGACCAGGGGTCGGTGGAGGTCGTCGGGCAGGACGTGTGGCGGGACCCGGCGGAGGTCAAGGCGCGCATCGGTGTCCTGCCCGAGGGGCTGCGGCTGTTCGAGCGGCTGTCCGGACGGGAGTTGCTCGGCTACACGGGACGGCTGCGCGGGCTCCCCGGCGCCGAGGTCGACAAGCGGGCCACGCAGCTGCTCGACGTCCTCGACCTCGCGGGGGCCCAGCACAAGCTGGTCGTCGACTACTCGACGGGTATGCGCAAGAAGATCGGGCTCGCCGCGGCCCTGCTGCACAACCCCGAAGTGCTGTTCCTGGACGAGCCGTTCGAGGGTGTCGACCCGGTGTCCGCCCAGACGATCCGCGGGGTGCTGGAACGGTTCACCGCCTCCGGCGCGACGGTCGTCTTCTCCTCCCATGTGATGGAGCTCGTCGAGTCGCTGTGCGACTGGGTCGCCGTCATGGCGGCCGGGCGGATCCGCGCCCACGGTCCGCTCGCCGAGGTGCGCGGCGAGGCGCCCTCGCTGCAGCAGGCGTTCCTCGAACTGGTCGGCGCACACGGCCGGGACGCCGGGTCCGACCTCGACTGGCTGGGCGGCGGGGCCCGATGAGCACCGATGTGACCGGGGTCTTCGTCCGGCTGAAGCTGTCGCTGCTGCGCAACGGGCTGCGCCAGTCCGGGGGCCGGCGGGCCGCCTGGATCGCCTCGGCGGTCGTGGCCCTGCTCTTCGCCGCGCTCCAGCTCCTCGGCCTGATCCTGCTGCGGGGCACCGCGCACGCGGACGCCCTGGTCGTGCTGCTGGTCGCCGTGCTCGCGCTGGGCTGGGCGGTGATGCCGCTGTTCTTCCCCGGCGGCGACGAGACCCTCGACCCGACACGGCTGGTGATGCTGCCACTGCGGCCCCGGCCCCTGGTGCGGGCCCTGCTGGTGGCCTCCCTGGTGGGCATCGGGCCGCTGTTCACGCTGTGCCTGCTCACCGGGTCGATGATCGCGGTGGCGCGGGGCGCGGCGGCGTATGCCGTCGGTGTCGTCGCGGTGGTGCTGGCCCTGCTGGTGTGCGTGGCGCTGGCGCGCGCGGTCGCCGCCGCCAACATCCGGCTGCTGACCAGCCGCAAGGGCCGCGATCTGGCCGTGCTGAGCGGGCTGGTCGTCGCGATCGGGGCGCAGTTCGTCAACTTCGCGGCGCAGCGCCTCGGTTCGGCGGGGCTCGGGCGGCTCGACCCACTGGCGGACGTGCTGCGCTGGGTGCCGCCGGGATCCGCGATCGGTGCCGTGCGGTCCGTGAGCGAGGGTTCGTACGGGGCGGCCGCGCTGCAACTGGGGCTGGCCGCGCTCGCGTTGGCCGCACTGATCGTGGTGTGGGCGCGTCATCTGACCCGGCTGATGACGGCGCCGGACGGGTCGACGCTCCAGGCGGCCGGTGACAGCGCCGTCCGGGACAAGGGCGGGCGCGGCCCGGCGCGTCTGCTGCCCGCGGGCCGCACCGGCACCGTCATGGAGCGCAGCCTGCGCTATGTCTGGCGGGACCCGAAGACCAAGGCGGCCTGGGTGACGTCGCTGGCGATCGGCCTGATCGTGCCGGTGTTCAACGCCGTGCAGGGCAGCGGGTCGATCTACTTCGCCTGCTTCGCGGCCGGGATGCTCGGCATCCAGATGTACAACCAGTTCGGGCAGGACACGTCCGCGTTCTGGATGGTCGCGATGACGATCTCCTCGCCGCGGGACGCCTATGTGGAACTGCGCGGCCGGGCGCTGGCCCTGCTGCTGATCACCCTGCCGTACGCCACGCTGGTCACGGTGGTGACGACGGCCCTGATCGGGGACTGGCACCGGCTGCCGGAGGTGCTGGGGCTGTCCTTCGCGCTGCTCGGCGCGATGCTGGCGACGGGCGCCTGGTCGTCGGCCCGCTTCCCGTACTCGATCCCGCAGGAGGGCCACAAGAATGTCGCCCCCGGTCAGGCGGGCCTGGCATGGATCTCCATCTTCGGCGGCATGGTCGCGGCGGCCCTGCTGTGCGCCCCGGTGATCGCCGCGGTGATCTGGCTGCGGCTGAGCGAGGGCGGCGCGGACTGGACCTGGCTGCTGCTGCCCGCCGGGGCCGCCTACGGGGCGGCGATCACCCTGCTGGGCCTGCGGCTCGCGGCGCCCCGGACGGCGGCGCGGCTTCCGGAGATCCTGGCCGCGGTGAGCAAGGGCTGAGCCGCGCTCAGGCCCACACCGCGTCCAGGAACGGCTCGACGGCCGTGCGCCAGCCCTCCGGCTGGTCGTAGTGGACCAGATGCCCGGCGTCGGCGACCTCCGCGTACTGCCCGCGGGGCAGGACGCGCACCATCTCCTGGGCTTCGGCCCGCCCCAGCTCGCCGTCGAGTCCGCGTACGACCAGCGCCGGGCACCTGACCTGCGCCAACTCCTCCCAGTGCGCGTCGTGTACCCAGGTCTCGCGGGTGCGCAGCATCTGCTCGGGGTCGAAGACCGGGCGCCAGCCGTCCTCGCACTCGTGCATGACCTCGGCGTAGAACTCGCCGCGGGCCGGGTTGGGGCGCTCGACCCACGGGTCGTCCTCGCCGAACCACTTGCGGACGTCGGCGAGCGTGGCGAAGGGGACGGGCCAGGCGCTGAACCACTGCGCCCACTCGCGCTGCGAGGCCGCGCCGAGCGCGGAGGCCCGCATGTCGCAGATGACGACGCCGCTCACCAGGTCGGGGCGGCGGGCGGCGAGCTGCCAGGCGGTCAGCGCGCCCATGGCGTGGCCGATGAGGACGGCCCGGGTGAGGCCGAGCTGTTCGAGGGCGGCCTCGGCGTCGTCGACGTACGCCTCGCGCGTGAAGGCGGCCCCGGTGGGTTTGTCGCTGCGGCCGTGGCCCCGCTGGTCGAGGGCGATCGCGCGGTGCCGCTCGGAGAGCCAGCGGGCGGTGGAGGCCCAGTGGGAGGCGCGGCCCATCAGGCCGTGCAGTAACAGGACGCCGGGGGTGTCCTCGTGGCCGGGTCGGGGGTCGGACTTGGGTGGGTCGCCGAACTCCCAGGCCGCGAGACGGACGCCGTCCGTCCCGGTCACGTCGATGCGCCGCGCCATTGGTCCTGGCACCCCCCTAGCTCCACGCGGACCGCTCGCCCCGGCCGGTCCTGTGCTCCGCGTCCGCCTGCTCCGTCTGCTGTGCCTGCCGTATCCGCCATCACTCGTCCGAGCACCGCGCCGGCGCCCCGCGTCCCCCGCGGCGACGGCTGCTCGGAGGCGATGTGTCTGTCGTGTGTGTCCGACGTGATCTTATGCGCACATCTCTGCAGCGCACGGTCCGCCCGACCTGTCACCGCAGACTATCGAACCTGTATTCGAAAATGCGGTTCTCACGGACAACACCCCACCTTCGGGTGACCCCTTGTCACGATTGATCGCGTTCGCCGGGGGGAGACCTTCATCGGGAGGCGGACCGCTCGGGGAAAACGGTCCGAGGGGATGACCCTGGGAGCTCGGGGCTCCGGGTCAGCAGGGGAGGACAGGCCCCGGCGCCACACGGCGCCGGGGCCCTCTCCACGGCGACGGCACATCTCCTCCCGCCCCTTCCCCGGCCGGACGCGCGGCGGCGCCGGGTCACGGCCGAGAGCTCTCAGGTCGGATGCCTCAGGCGACAGCCTCGCACGCGCGCGGGCCCCGCGCTGCGATTCGGAGCACTGGATCTTGCCGAACGGCGAGAACCGGGAGCGTGGGTCTAGCGCTTGGCCACGAAGACGTGGGAGGCGACGTCGGAGTCCAGCTCGGCCGCCTCGCCGCTGCTGCCGACCAGGACACCGCCCGCCGACTCGGTCACGCTGACCACCGAGCCGGGCTGCACGCCGGCCCGGCGCAGCGTGTACATCAGCTGCGCGTCGGTCTGGATCGGCTCGCCGATCCGGCGCACGACCACCGTCTTGCCGTCGGCCCCGGGGTCCAGGTCGGCCAGCGAGACCATGCCCTCGTCGAGGAAGGGGTCCGCGCCGTCCTTCTCGCCCAGCTCCTCCAGGCCCGGGATGGGGTTGCCGTACGGCGACTCGGTCGGGTGGCGCAGCAGCTCGAGGACGCGCCGCTCCACCGCCTCGCTCATCACGTGCTCCCAGCGGCAGGCCTCGGCGTGCACCTGCTCCCACTCCAGACCGATCACGTCGACGAGCAGACACTCGGCCAGGCGGTGCTTGCGCATGACGCGGGTGGCCAGCCGACGCCCCTCGTCGGTGAGCTCCAGGTGGCGGTCGGTCGCGACGGACACCAGGCCGTCCCGCTCCATCCGCGCCACGGTCTGGCTCACGGTCGGCCCGCTCTGGTCCAGCCGCTCGGCGATCCGGGCGCGCATGGGGACCACACCTTCCTCCTCCAGCTCGAGGATGGTGCGGAGATACATCTCCGTGGTGTCGATCAGTCCGGACATACGTGCCCCTCGATTAGCTCTGCGATGAGATCAGCCGGAAGCGAGACAGCTCCGCGGCGCGTGCGCTGGCCCTGACTCAATTCTGCCGGATGGCACCGACAACCGTGCCGCGCCGCCCGAACCCGGTACGCGCCGGGCCCGCCGCGGACCGGGCCGCCCGCCCGGCACCCCGTATTGACACCGCAGTGGTCCAGACCGCACGGTGATCCGCGACACACCCCGACACCTCACCCGGCACCCCGGAGGGCCCCGCATGAGCGACAGCACGCCGGCCGAGCAGTTCTTCGACGCCGCGATCGGCCTGCTCCAGCGGGCCCGCGCCGAGGAGGCGGACGCCGTAGAGGCGGCCGGCACCCTGCTCGCGGACACGGTCGCCGGCGGGGGGCGGCTCTTCGCGTTCGGCGCCGGGCACTCCTCCCTGGCCGCCCAGGACGTCGTCTACCGCGCGGGCGGCCTGGCGCTGATGAACCTGCTCGCGGTGCCGGGCGCCGTGGGCGTGGACGTCGTGCCCGCCACGCTGGGCTCCGCCCTGGAGCGCGTCGACGGGCTCGCGACCGCCGTCCTGGACAGCTCGCCGCTGCGCGCGGGCGACGCCCTCGTCGTCGTCTCGCTGTCCGGCCGCAACGCGCTCCCGGTGGAGATGGCCCGGCACGCCCGCTCCCTCGGGGTCAAGGTCATCGGCCTCACGTCGGTGGCGTACGCCGAACAGACGACGTCCCGGCACAGCTCCGGCACCTTCCTGAAGGACCACTGCGACGTCGTCATCGACTCGAAGATCGCGATCGGTGACGCGGAGCTCACCCTCGACACCATCCCGGCGCCCTTCGCCCCGGCGTCCACGGTCGTCACCTCGGCGCTGATGCAGGCCGTCATGGCGACCGCGGCGGCCTCGCTGGCGGCCCGGGGCGTCGAGGTCCCGCTGCTGCGCTCGGGCAACGTGGACGGCGGCCACGAGTGGAACCGCCGGATCTTCGAGGAGTACGGCGACCGGATCTTCTACCGGCACTGACGGGTCACGGGGTGTCCGTCGCCTCCGCCAGGTCCAGCGCGGAGGCGATGCGCACCGCCACGTCCTCCGCGTACAGGGCGTCGCCGCGCTCGAACGCGGTCCGGCCGGCGCCGCGCAGGAACGTCACGACGCCGAGGGTGCGGCCCCGGCTGCGCAGCACCGCGCACAGGGCGTACACCGCGTCCGCGGGCCACTGCCGGCTCACGGCCCAGGCGCGCGCCCGCTCGGGCGGCACGTCACCGGCCGCCGCCCGGACCGAACCGGCGCGTGCCACGCACTGGAGCGCCGGGTGGCCCTCGCCGTAGCGCACGGGCAGGCCGGCCTCGCCGCCCAGCCGGGAGGGGCCCGGGGCGCCCGACGGCGTGACCGCGACCCGGACGAGGCGAACCGGGTCCGCGGCCTCCGCGTCCCGTACGGCGCCTCCCGCGACCCGGTCGATCAGGGCGTGGTCGGCGAAGCCGGCGAGCGCGAAGTCCAGATGGACGGTGGCCGCCTCGGCCGGGTCCTCGCACTCGGCCGCGGCCCGCGCCGCGCGGTGCAGCTGGTTGGTGCGGAACCGCAGCAGCGCCGCCTCCTGCTCGGTCTGCTTGGCCGGGGTGACGTCCTGGAAGAACCAGCCGACGCCGAGCGGCACCGGCTCCTCCGCGAGCGGCGAGGCGAGCCGGACGAACCCGCACCGCCAGCAGCGGCGCCGGTCGCCCTCCGGGGTCCGTACGCTCACCCAGATCTCGGCCGGGGCGGGCGGCGCGCCCTCCGCCAGCACATGGGTGAGGGCGCTCTCCAGCTCCTCCACGCCCTGGGCGAGCACATCGCCGAGCGGCCGGCCGAGCACGGAGGTCCGGCCGATGCCGAGCGCCCGGGCCGCGTGCGCGTTCACCACGGCGGGCCGCAGGTCGGCGTCGACGAGCACCACACCCCACGACGCGTCCTCGAAGAGCGCCTCGCTCAGCGCGATGGAGCGCTCCAGGTCGATCTGTGTGTGCACCTCGCTGAAGGCGCAGTACACCCCGGCGGGCTCGCCGTCCGGGCCGCGCACGGCGGCCGACTGGGTGCGCACCAGGACCCGGCCGCCGTCCTTGGTCAGCAGCGCGAACTCGTGCACCTGGCGGCCGGGGGCCCGCATGGCGGACATCAGCCGCGCCTCGACCTCCTCGGCGTCCGCCGGCCGCACCGCCCACCCCGCGAAGCCGTGCCGGCCGACGGCCTCGGCGGCGGTCCAGCCGAGGATGCGCTCCGCCTCGCGGTTCCAGTGCGTGAGGACGCCGTCCGCGTCGAAGGCGCACAGGGCGGCGTCCATCCCGTCCAGCAGGGCGGCCAGCAGATCGGACCCGCCCGCCGAACCCTCGGCACCGGCCGACGACTCGTCCGGACCGTCCCGCTCGGGTTCGTCCGGTCCCAGCTCGTCGGTGGTCCCACTACGCCGGGAAGCACTCACCTGGACCCCCTGCCAAGCCGCGCACGTCGGTACGGCGCGCCGGTTCGCTCACTCACCCTCATCTAACTGGAACGTGACTCAGCACACACCAGGTTCCCGCAAGATTGAAGGAATCGTTGTACCGGTCTCATCCTGCCCCGTCGGGTCGCTCCAGCCGCAGGTCGACCCATACGTCGGCGGCTCCGTCCAGGACGTAGCGGTCGGTCTCGGCGAACCCGCGCGCGTACGCGAACCGCAGCCCGTCCTCGTTGACCGCCAGCACACAGGTCTCGACGGCCCGGGCGCCGAGCGCCCGCGCGTGGGCGAGCCCGTCCGCGTAGAGCGCCGTGCCGTATCCGTGGCCCCGGTGTCCGGGGAGCACGCGCGCGATGACCGTCGCGACGCCGTCCTCGCTCCGCGGCGGACGCACGGTCGAGCAGCCGACGAGGACGTCGCCGACGTACGCGTTGCACAGGCGGTTGCGCCCGGCGCGCTCGCGCACCTCGTCGAGACTCAGGGCGGCGGGCGGCACGATCACGTTGTGGACGTGCCTCCACTCCTCCAGCGCCGTCTCGCCGTCCACCGGCACGATCCGCGGCTCCCCGCCGAGGATCGCCCTCCCTGCCCCGCCTCGCTCCGTCATGGGCGGAACGCTAGGTGAGGGGCGGTCGCGGCGTCCAAGGAAAACGTGCGGGAAAAAAGGGGTTGAGCGACGCCGAAGCGGTTCCTAGGGTGGGCTGTACTTCGGAAAGGAGGTGGTTCGGCAGATGTATGCATACCGGACGGAAGAGGTGGCTGCGGGCTAGCGGCCCGTCACCCACCACGTGCGGTGCCGGACCAGCGTGTGAGTGAGACACGCAGCCGGCCAATTCCACGCAGTCACCCGACCCGCGAGCTCGCCGGTACGTCCGGCCGGCTCCCCCGCCACGGCGGAGGGACCAGAGCTCGCGGGTCGCTGCGTGTCCGGGGCCGCCCGCCGGCGCTCACGGACTGAGCCGCTCCACCCGCCAGCCGCCGTCCGGCTCCGCCACGTACCGCAGCCGGTCGTGCAGCCGGTTCTCCCGGCCCTGCCAGAACTCGACCGAGCTCGGCGCGATCCGGAAGCCGCCCCAGTGCGGCGGCACCGGCACCTGTTCCCCGCCCTCGGGATAGCGGGCGGCCAGCTCCGCGTACGACGCGTCGAACTCCGCGCGGGAGGCGATCACGGACGACTGGGCACTGGCCCAGGCACCGAGCTGGGAGCCGTGCGGCCGGGTCCGGAAGTAGGCGGCCGTCTCGTCGCGGCCGGTGCGCCGCGCGATGCCCTGCACGATGACCTGGCGGGCCATCGGATGCCAGGGGAACAGCAGCGAGACGTACGGGTTCTCGGCGAGGTCGCGGGCCTTGCGCGAGTCGTAGTTGGTGTAGAAGACGAAGCCCCGCTCGTCGAACTGCTTCAGCAGCACGGTGCGCGAGCTGGGGCGGCCCTCGCCGTCGGCCGTGGACACGATCATGGCGTTCGGTTCGAAGAGGTGGGCCTGTGCGGCGGCCTGCCGGAACCAGCGCGCGAACTGTTCCACCGGACTCGCGGCCAGATCGTGCTCGGCGAGGCCCTCGGCCCGGTAGTGCTTGCGCATCGCGGCCGGGTCGAGTTCGGGCGCCGCGGGATCGAGGGAGGCGTCTGGGTCGGTCACGCGGTCATCTTGCCGTATGAGGGACGCGCCCCCGGGGACGGTGCCCCGGACCGGCTTCCCGGCACCGACGGCGCCCGGACCCGCTCTCGCGGCACCCGCTCCCTGGCACTGAGTGCCGCGAGACCTCCCCAAGAGTGACACTCGGGGATATCGTTCGGATGTGGTCCGGGCCGGATGACCGCCCGGCGCACGGGGCATCACAGGGATACGCCCCGGACCGCGAGTCCGACGAGGCCCGCCGCACCCGGACGATCCGGGCGACGGGTCCGTGACCGTGGATCCGCCGGGGGCGCGATCCCCTTCTTCACCGGCCGCACGAGTGTCGTCCCACCCACAACACCATCCGTCGCATCCATCACGAGGAGCCGCCTGATGTCCGACTTCGTACCCGGGCTCGAAGGAGTCGTCGCGTTCGAGACGGAGATCGCCGAACCCGACAAGGAGGGCGGCGCGCTCAGATATCGCGGCGTCGACATCGAGGACCTGGTCGGTCACGTCTCGTTCGGCAACGTCTGGGGGCTGCTCGTCGACGGCGCCTTCCGTCCCGGGCTGCCGCCCGCCGAGCCGTTCCCGATCCCCGTGCACTCCGGGGACATCCGTGTCGACGTCCAGTCCGCGCTCGCCATGCTGGCGCCCGTGTGGGGCCTGAAACCGCTCCTGGACATCGACGAGCAGCAGGCCCGCGACGACCTCGCCCGGGCCGCCGTCATGGCGCTGTCCTACGTCGCCCAGTCCGCGCGCGGCCAGGGCCTGCCCATGGTGCCGCAGCGCGAGATCGACAAGGCGCAGTCCGTCGTGGAGCGGTTCATGATCCGCTGGCGCGGCGAACCCGACCCCAAGCACGTGGCCGCCGTCGACGCCTACTGGACGTCCGCCGCCGAGCACGGCATGAACGCCTCGACCTTCACCGCCCGTGTCATCGCCTCCACCGGCGCCGACGTGGCCGCGGCGCTCTCCGGTGCCGTGGGCGCCATGTCCGGTCCGCTGCACGGCGGGGCGCCCTCCCGGGTGCTGCACATGATCGAGGAGATCGAGCGCACCGGTGACGCCGACGCCTATGTGCGGCAGACCCTGGACCGGGGTGAGCGCCTGATGGGCTTCGGGCACCGTGTCTACCGTGCCGAGGACCCCCGCGCGCGGGTGCTGCGCCGTACCGCACGGGACCTGGGCGCGCCCCGCTTCGAGGTCGCCGAGGCTTTGGAGAAGGCGGCCCTGGCGGAGCTGCACAGCCGCCGTCCGGACCGGGTGCTGGCGACCAACGTCGAGTTCTGGGCGGCCATCGTGCTGGACTTCGCCGAGGTCCCGGCGCACATGTTCACGTCCATGTTCTCCTGCGCCCGTACGGCGGGCTGGTCCGCGCACATCCTGGAGCAGAAGCGCACCGGCCGTCTCGTCCGCCCCTCCGCGCGCTATGTGGGCCCGGGCCCGCGCGACCCGCGCCAGGTCGAGGGCTATGCCGACATCGCGCACTGACCGCCCCGGGAGCCGGCGGGGGGACGGCACCGCCCCCGCCGGCCCCGTCGCGCGGACGGCGCGCGCGGCGCCGGTGATCCACTGCGCCAGTATGCTGGGGCGGCTGCGGCACCCCCAGTCATCCCCCTTGCCTTCGGGGTGAGTTGTGGCCGCGGCGACCCACACGTCCCCCGGCATGAGGATGGGAACAGGTGCTGATAGCGGGCCGCTACCGGCTGATCGAGTCGATCGGGCGCGGTGGCATGGGGGAGGTCTGGCGGGCCTACGACCAGACGCTGGACCGGCAGGTGGCCGTCAAGCTGCTGCTGCCCCAGGACTCCGACCCGACCGCCGCCTCCCGGTTCCGCCTGGAGGCCCGGACCGCGTCGCGGATCGACCATCCGAACGTCGTGGGCGTCCGCGACTTCGGCGAGCACGACAACCAGCTCTACCTGGTGATGGAGCTGGTCGAGGGCGACAGCCTGGCCCGGGTGCTCACCCAGTCCGGCGCCCAGCCCGCCGACCGCGTGGCCCGGATGGCCGCGCAGGCCGCCGCCGGGCTCGCCGCGGCGCACCGGCAGGGCGTCGTCCACCGGGACATCAAGCCCGGGAATCTGCTGCTGGACGCCGACGGCACCCTCAAGATCGGCGACTTCGGCATCGCCCGCTTCCTCGACGACCCGGGCGCGGCGCTCACCGCCACCGGTCAGATCGTCGGCACCAGCCTCTACCTCGCCCCGGAGCGGGCGCTGGGCAAGCCAGCGGGGCCCGCCTCGGACGTCTACGCGCTGGGCTGTGTGCTCTACCAGATGCTCACCGGGCGCCCGCCGTTCAACGCCGACACGGCCGTCGCCATCCTGCACCAGCACCTGGACGCCGCGCCGGTCCCGCCGCGCGAGCTGGGCGTCTCCGGGCTCCCGCCCGCCTTCGAGAACTATCTGCTGGGCCTGCTCGCCAAGGACCCCGAGCACCGGCCGGGCGCCCAGCAGGCCGCCGACTGGTTCGCCGCGGGCGCCTGGCAGGGCCGCCCCGAACCGCTGCCGGAACCGGCCGCGCCGTCCGCCCGCCGCCCCGCGCCCGCGGCGCCCGCCCCGGCGGCCCGGCACGGGGGCACGAGCGGCCCGACGACGTACATGCTGCCCTCGGCTCAGGCGGCCCCCGAGCCGCGTCCCCGGACCAACCGGGCCGCCGCCCGCCCGCGCTCGCGCTCCGGGTCGGGGTCCCGGGGCCGTTCCGCGCCCCCGTCCGCGTTCGGCCCCCGGCGGATCGCCGCGACGGCCGCGGGCGCGCTGCTGTTCGTGGCCGCGATGCTGCTCGGCATGATGTGGTTCGCGCCGGACGACACCGGCGGCTCCGGGACGACGTCGGAGGCGCCGCCGACCACGGGCGCCTCGGACCCGGCGGGCGTCCCCAGCCCGGCCGCCGCCCAGGACGACGACGAGGACGGGGACGACTGAGGCGCGGCGCCGCTCAGCCCAGGGCCTCGTCCAGCAGCCGGGCCCACTGCGCCACCACCCGGGCCCGCCGTCCGGTGTCGTCGGTGAGCAGATTGGCCAGGCCCAGGCCGCGGGCCATGTCGAGCAGGCCCTGCACGGTCTCCCGGACGCCGGGCCGCGACTCGTCGGCGTCCAGCAGGTCCACCGCGATGCGATGGGTCTCCCGGCCGACGCGGGCCTCCAGCTCGGTCACCCGGGGCCGCAGCTGGTCCTCGTCGGACGCGGCCACCCACAGATGCAGAGCGGCGCGGAACAGCGGACCGGTGTAGAGGTCGACCAGGGCGGCCACCACCGCGTGACGGTCGGCGCCGCCCTCGGGGAAGAGGGCGCGCAGGGCGAGGGAGCGCTCCTCGGCGACGTACTCGACGGCCGCCGTGAACAGGTCCTCGCGGGTCGGGAAGTGGTGCTGGGCGGCGCCCCGGGAGACGCCGGCCCGTTCGGCCACGACGGAGACCGTGGAGCCCGCCCAGCCGTGTTCGGCGAGGCAGGCCACGGCGGCCTCCAGCAGCCGCTGCCGGGTGACGCGGCTGCGGTCCTGCTTGGGCACGCGGTCCACCCGGTCGCCGGCCGTGCTCACACCACCCATTCCGGATCCCGTCTTTCGAGGAAGGCCGTCATCCCCTCACGGGCGTCGGAGGAGGCGAACAGCCGGGCCGAGAGCGCGGTCAGTCCGGCCGCTTCCCGGTCGAAGGTTTCCAGCACCTTAGCCGCGAGCAGCGCTTTCGTCTCGGCGAGGGCCTGGGGGGCGGCCCTGCGCAGGCCGTCCAGGACGGGTTCCAGTACGGCGTCCACGTCGTCGCCCTCGTCCGTGAGCAGGCCGATCCGGGCCGCCTCGGGGGCGGTGAACCGCTCCCCGGTGAGGTAGTAGCGGGCCACGGCGCGGGGGTCCGCGCGGGGCAGCACCGGCAGCGAGATCACCGCCGGGGCCACCCCGATGCGAACCTCCGTGAACGCGAAGGTGGCGGTGCGGGCGGCGGCCGCGATGTCGCAGGCCGCGAGGAGCCCGAGGCCGCCCGCGCGGACATGGCCGGTGACGCGGGCGACGACGGGTTTCGGCAGGGCGACGATCGCCCGCAGCAGCGCCACCAGCGCGTCCGGGTCCGGCGGGTCCCGCAGGTCGGCGCCCGCGCAGAAGGTGTTCCCGGTGTGGGTGAGCACGACCGCGCGCACGTCGGGGTCCTTGCCGCACTCCTCCAGCGCGTCCGCCAGCCCGCCCACGAGGGCCGCCGACAGCGCGTTGCGGGTGTCCGGGGAGTCGAGGCTCAGGGTGTGCACACCGCGCGCGTGGGCGCGGCCGACCATCGTCATGCGCTCTCCTTCGGCGTCCGCAGCTCGCGGCGCAGGATCTTGCCGGCGGCGGCCCGCGGGACGCCGTCGATGAAGGTGACCCGGCGGACCCGCTTGTAGGGGGCGACGCGTTCGGCGACGTACATCATGACGTCGCCCTCGGTCAGCTCCGGCGCGGACGGCTGGCGGACCACGAAGGCGTGCGGGACCTCGTTGCCCTCGTCGTTGTAGTGGCCGATCACGGCCGCGTCGGCGATTCCGGGGTGGGTGAGCAGCAGCGCCTCCAGTTCGGCGGGTGCCACCTGGAAGCCCTTGTACTTGATGAGCTCCTTGACCCGGTCGACCACGAACAGCCAGCCGTCGGAATCGACATGGCCGACGTCGCCGGTGTGCAGCCAGCCGTCGGCGTCGATCATCGCGGCGGTGGCGTCGGGCCGGCCCAGATAGCCCTTCATGACCTGGGGCCCGCGGATCAGGATCTCGCCGGACTCGCCGACGCCGAGGTCCTTGTCCGGGTCGTCGAGGGAGACGATGCGCATCTCGGTGCCGGCGATGAGCTTGCCGACGGTCCCGGGCGGCGCGTCGGCCATGGCGCCCAGCGGGACGACATGGGTGCCGGGCGACAGCTCGGTCATGCCGTACGCCTGGCCGACCGGCGGCAGGCCGAGCCGCTGGGAGCAGGCCGCGGCGAGCCCCGCGTCCAGGGGCGCGGCGGCGCTGACGATGTGCTCCAGCGACGACAGGTCGTACTCGGCGACCAGGGGGTGCTTGGCGAGGGCCAGCACGATGGGCGGGGCCACGTAGAGGCCGGTGATGCGGTGGTTCTGGATGGCGGCGAGGAACGTCTCCAGGTCGAAGCGGGGCAGCACGACGACCGTGGCGCCGACCCGCAGGGGCGCGTTCATCAGCGCGGTGAGGCCGTAGATGTGGAAGAAGGGCAGCACGGCGAGGATGCGGTCGCCGGGCCCGGCCGGGATCGCCGGTTCCAGCTGGGCGAGGTTGGTGGCGATCTGCCGGTGGGTGAGCATCACGCCCTTGGGGATGCCGGTGGTGCCGGAGGAGTACGGCAGGGCCGCGACGTCCTCCGCCGGGTCGACGGCGACCTGCGGCTCGGGGGCGGTGGAACCCAGCATGTCGATCAGCGACCGGTGTCCGGGCGCGCTGTCGCACACGAAGATCTCCTGCACCCCGCCCGCGAGTTCGGCGGCCCGGCGCGCCGACTCCAGCAGCGGGGACACGGTGACGATCCACCGGGCCGCGCTGTCCTCGAGCTGCTTGGCGAACTCCTCGGGGGTGGCGAGCGGGTGCACCGTGGTGACGGAGGCACCCGCGCGGGTGGCCGCGTAGAACGCCGTGGGGAAGGCGACCGTGTTCGGGCTGTGCAGGGCGAGCACGTCGCCCTTGCGCACGCCCGCCTCGGCCAGTCCGGCGGCGACCCGCCGGTGGAAGCGGTCGAGCTGTTCGTAGCTGAGGGTGGTGCCGTCGGTGCCGTCGATCAGCGCGGGGGCGTCCCCGAACTCGGCGGCCCGGCCCAGCACCGCCTCGTGGATGGGGAGTTCTACGGCCGGGACGTCTGCGTACTCGCTGCGGAACACGGTTCCTCCTCGCGACACGGTGCCGGTCGGCTGCCGGTCAGTACGACTTGGGCAGACCCAGGGTCTGGTGGGAGACGTAGTTGAGAATCATCTCCCGGCTCACCGGGGCAATACGAGACACGCGCGCCGCGGTTATCAACGAGGCGAGGCCGAATTCCCGTGTGAGGCCGTTGCCGCCGAGGGTGTGCACGGACTGGTCGACGGCCTTCACGCAGGCCTCCCCCGCCGCGTACTTGGCCATGTTGGCCGCTTCACCGGCGCCGACGTCGTCCCCGGCGTCGTACAGGTACGCCGCCTTCTGCATCATCAGGCGGGCCATCTCGAGGTCGATGTGCGCCTGCGCGAGGGGGTGGGCGATGGCCTGGTGGGCTCCGATGGGCGTCTTCCACACCGTACGGTCGCGGGCGTACTCGATGGCGCGGGCCAGCGCGAAACGGCCCATGCCGATACCGAAGGCGGCCGTCATGATGCGTTCGGGGTTGAGCCCGGCGAACAGCTGGAGCAGACCCGCGTCCTCGTCGCCGACAAGCGCGTCGGCCGGCAGCCGGACGTCGTCCAGGGTCAGCTCGAACTGCTTCTCCACCGCGCTGAGTTCCATGTCGATCTGGCGGCGCCCATAGCCCTCGGTGTCGCGCGGGACGATGAACAGGCACGGCTTGAGCTTGCCGGTGCGGGCGTCCTCGGTGCGGCCGACGATGAGGGTCGCGTCCGTGATGTCGACGCCGGAGACGAACACCTTGCGCCCGTTGAGGATCCAGTCGCCGGAGTCGGGGTCGCGGCGGGCGGTGGTGGTGATCCGGTGGCTGTTGGATCCGGCGTCCGGCTCGGTGATGCCGAACGCCATGGTCAGGGAGCCGTCGGCGAGGCCGGGCAGCCAGTGCCGCTTCTGCTCCTCGGTGCCGAAGCGGGCGATGACCGTGCCGCAGATCGCCGGGGAGACGACCATCAGCAGCAGCGGGCAGCCCGCGGCGCCCAGCTCCTCGAGCACGATGGACAGTTCGGATATGCCGCCGCCCCCGCCGCCGTACTCCTCGGGCAGGTTGACGCCGAGGTAGCCGAGCTTGGCCGCCTCCGCCCACAGGGTCTCCCGGTCGTATCCGCGGCCGTGGCGTTTGCCCAGGGCGGCCACGGCGGCCCGCAGGGCCTTGTGTTCCTCGGTCTCGATCATGGCCATGTGACTCCTTCGTCGTGGCTGACCGTGCAGTTCGGGGCGGTTCGGGGCCGTCAGCCGGACGGCTGGACGACCGCCAGGAGGGCGCCGACGGACACCTGCTGTCCGGGGGCGGCGTGCAGGGCGGTGAGCGTGCCCGCGGCCGGTGCGGTGATCCTGTGCTCCATCTTCATCGCCTCCAGCCAGAGCAGCGGCTGACCGGCCTCGACGGCCGACCCCTCCGCCAGGCCGTCGGCGACCCGGACGACCGTCCCCGGCATCGGGGCCACCAGGGACCCCGGGGCGAGCTGTGCCGTGGGGTCGGGGAAGCGGGGCAGCGCGGTGAGACGCGTGCCGTTCACATGCACCTCGTCGCCGTACCGCGCGACCTCGAAGGTCCGCCGTACGCCGTCGGCCTCGAGGACGACCCGGTGCGCGTCGGCGTGCAGGACGCGCACCCCGTCGGCCTCGAGGCCGGTGCGGGTGTGCCGGTAGCGCACCTCGTGCTCCTCCTCACCGACGGCGTACCGCTTGACCTGAGACTGGGAGGGGACGTTGCGGAAGCCGCCGAACCGGGAGCGGCCACGGGCGTCGGCGAGCGCGGCGGCCAGCGGGGCGTACGGGTCCGGGGCCGGGGCGGTCAGCTCGGCGAGGTGACGGTCGTAGAAGCCGGTGTCCATACGGGCGCCCGTGAACTCCTCGTGGCGCAGGGAGCGTACGAGGAGGTCCCGGTTGGTGACCGGGCCGTGGACCGTGGCACGCTCCAGGGCGCCGGCGAGCCTGCGGACGGCCTCCGCGCGGGTGGGCGCGTGGGCGATCACCTTGGCGAGCATCGGGTCGTAGTGGACGCCGATCCCGTCGCCGTCGGTGAACCCGGTGTCCAGGCGGACACCGCCGGGGACGGCGAGCCGGTGCAGGGTGCCGGTCTGCGGGGCCCAGTCGCGGGCCGGGTCCTCGGCGTACAGGCGGGCCTCGACGGCGTGCCCGCGCGCGGGCGGCGGCTCGGGGTCCAGGGCGTGGCCCTCGGCGATCCGCAGCTGCTCCGCGACCAGGTCGACGCCGAACACCTCCTCGGTCACCGGATGTTCGACCTGGAGCCGGGTGTTCATCTCCAGGAAGTGCGCGGTGTCGCCGTCGACCAGGAACTCGACCGTGCCGGCGCCCACATAGTCCACGGCGCGGGCGGCCCGGACCGCGAGGGCGTGCAGCTCGGCGGTGAGCGCGTCGGAGAGCCCGGGGGCCGGGGACTCCTCGATCACCTTCTGGTGCCGCCGCTGCAGCGAGCAGTCCCGGGTGCCGAGCGCCCACACCGTGCCGTGGGTGTCGGCGAGGATCTGCACCTCGACATGGCGGCCGCGCTCGACGTACGGCTCGACGAACACCTCGCCGTCGCCGAAGGCGCTCGCGGCCTCCGCGCGGGCGCTCGCGAGCGCCGCGTCGAGCTCGTCGAGGCGACGCACGATCCGCATCCCGCGCCCGCCGCCGCCCGCGGCGGCCTTCACCAGGACGGGCAGGTCGGCCTCGGTGACCTCGCCGAGCGGGGCGAGGCCCATGAGTTCCTTGGCCCGGGTCTTGGACGCCATCGCCTCGATGGCCTCCGGCGCCGGCCCGATCCAGACGAGGCCCGCGTCGAGGACGGCCCGTGCGAAGCCGGCGTTCTCGGAGAGGAAGCCGTAGCCGGGGTGCACGGCGTCCGCGCCGGCGTCGAGCGCCGCCTTCACGATCAGGGCGCCGTCCAGATACGTCTCGGAGGGCGCCGCGCCGGGCAGCCGTACGGCCGTGTCGGCCACGCGCGTGTGCAGGGCGTTCGCGTCGGCGTCCGAGTACACGGCGACCGTGCGCACGCCCAGGTCGCGGCAGGTGCGGAAGACCCGGCAGGCGATCTCGCCCCGGTTGGCGACGAGGACAGAAGTGATCACTGGTTCCCTCACATCCGGAAGACGCCGAAGCCGCCGCGCGCGCCCTCGTAGGGCGCGGTGTGCACGGCGGACAGGCACAGGCCGAGGACGGTGCGGGTGTCGCGGGGGTCGATGACGCCGTCGTCGTAGAGCCGCCCGGACAGGAACATCGGCAGCGACTCGGACTCGATCTGCTGCTCCACCATGGCGCGCAGCGCGGCGTCCGCCTCGTCGTCGTACGGCTGTCCCTTCGCCGCGGCGGACTGCCGGGCGACGATGGAGAGCACCCCGGCGAGCTGCTGGGGGCCCATGACCGCCGACTTGGCGCTCGGCCAGGCGAACAGGAAGCGCGGGTCGTAGGCCCGGCCGCACATGCCGTAGTGCCCGGCGCCGTAGGAGGCGCCCATGAGGACGGACAGATGCGGGACACGGGAGTTGGAGACCGCGTTGATCATCATGGCGCCGTGCTTGATGATGCCGCCCTGCTCGTACTCCCTGCCGACCATGTAGCCGGTGGTGTTGTGCAGGAACAGCAGCGGGATGTCGCGCTGGTTGGCCAGCTGGATGAACTGCGCGGCCTTCTGCGACTCCTCGCTGAACAGCACGCCCTGGGCGTTGGCGAGGATGCCGACCGGGTAGCCGTGCAGGCTCGCCCAGCCGGTCACCAGGCTGGTCCCGTACAACGGCTTGAACTCGTCGAGGTCGGAGCCGTCCACGATCCGGGCGACGACCTCGCGCGGGTCGAAGGGAGTCTTCAGATCGCCGGGGACGATCCCGAGGAGTTCCTCCGGGTCGTGCTTGGGCGGCTCGGCCGGGCCCGGATCGGGGTACGCCTTGCGGTGGTTGAGCCGGGCGACCACGCGCCGGGCCTGCCGCAGCGCGTCTGCTTCGTCGACGGCGAAGTAGTCGGCGAGGCCCGAGACGCGCGCGTGCATCTCGGCGCCGCCCAGCGACTCGTCGTCGCTCTCCTCGCCGGTCGCCATCTTCACCAGGGGCGGGCCGCCGAGGAACACCTTGGCGCGCTCCTTGACCATGATCACGTGATCGGACATGCCGGGCACATAGGCGCCGCCCGCCGTCGAGTTGCCGAAGACGACGGCGACGGTCGGGATGCCGGCCGCCGACAGCCGGGTCAGGTCCCGGAAGATGGCGCCGCCGGGGATGAAGATCTCCTTCTGGGAGGGCAGGTCGGCGCCGCCGGACTCGACAAGGTTGATCACGGGGAGCCGGTTGGCGAGCGCGATGTCGTTGGCGCGCAGCGCCTTCTTCAGCGACCACGGGTTGCTCGCGCCGCCGCGCACGGTCGGGTCGTTGGCGGTGATCAGGCACTCGACGCCCTCGACCACGCCGATCCCGGTGACGAGGGAGGCGCCGACCGTGTAGTCGCTGCCCCAGGCGGCCAGCGGGGACAGCTCCAGGAAGGGGGAGTCCGGGTCGAGGAGCAGCTCGATGCGTTCGCGGGCGAGCAGCTTGCCGCGCTTGCGGTGCCGCTGGACGTATTTCTCGCCGCCGCCCGCGAGGGCCTTGGCGTGCTCGGCGTCCAGCTCGGCCAGCTTGGCGAGCATGGCCTCCCGGTTGTCCCGGTGGTCGGGGCTCGTGGGGTCCAGGGTGGTGGGCAGGACGGTCACAGCAGACTCTCCGGGATGTCGAGGTGGCGGCTGCGCAGCCATTCGCCGAGGGCCTTGGCCTGCGGGTCGAAGCGGTGCTGGGCGGCGACGCCCTCGCCGAGGATGCCCTCGACGACGAAGTTCAGGGCGCGCAGCCGTGGCAGGACGTGCCGGGTCACCCTCAGCTCACGGCTCTCCGGGATCAGTTCGCGGAACCGGTCCACGGTGAGTTCGTGTGCGAGCCAGCGCCAGGCGTCGTCGGTGCGGGCCCAGACGCCGACGTTGGCGTCCCCGCCCTTGTCCCCGCTGCGGGCGCCCGCGACCAGGCCGAGCGGGGCGCGCCGGGTGGGCCCGGCGGGCAGGGGCTCGGGCACCGGCGGCTCCGGGACGGTGTCGAGCACGGCCGTCTCCTGGGGCGGCGCCACGGTGATCCGGCGTCCGTCATGGAGGACGGCCACATGGCCGACGGCACCATGGGGGACGTACACACCCTCGAACACCCCATAGGGCGTGCCCTTTCCGGGTGGTGCGAGCACATGGAAGCCGGGGTAGCTGGCGAGGGCCAGCTCGATCGCGGCCCCGCTGAGCGCCCGTCCGACGTTCTCCTGGGACGGGTCCCGCACGACCAGCCGGAGCAGGGCGCTCGCCGTCTCCTGGGTCGGCGCGTCGGGCCGGTCGGTGCGGACCAGGTCCCAGCGCACCTCGGCGGGCCGGGACTTGGCGAGCGCGTCCTCCATCTGCCGCCGTACGAGCGCCGCCTTGGCCTCGACGTCCAGCCCGGTGAGCACGAAGACGACCTCGTTGCGGAAGCCGCCGAGACGGTTGACGCCGACCTTGAGCCCGGGGGGCGGGGCCTCGCCGCGCACCTGGTCGATCCGGACCCGGTCGGGCCCGTCCTGGGTGAGCCGTACGGTGTCCAGCCTGGCGGTGACGTCGGGTCCGGGGTAGCGGGCGCCGGCCGTCTCGTACAGCAGCTGGGCGGTGACCGTGCCGACGTCGACGAGGCCGCCGGTGCCGGGGTGCTTGGTGACGACGCAGTGGCCGTCCTCGTGCAGCTCGGCGAGCGGGAAGCCGGGGCGGGTCGCGGCGGCCGTGTCGAAGAACGCGTAGTTGCCGCCGGTGGCCTGCGCCCCGCACTCCAGCACATGTCCGGCGACCACGGCGCCGGCGAGCCGGTCGTGATCGCCGGGCCCCCAGCCGAAGTGGGCGGCGGCGGGCCCGGTCACCAGGGCCGCGTCGGTCACCCGCCCGGTGACCACGACGTCCGCGCCCTCCCGCAGGCAGGCGGCGATCCCGAAGCCGCCGAGGTAGGCATGGGCGGCGAGGCTGCCGGGGTGGCGGTCCGCCACATCGTCGCCCTCCACATGGGCGACGCGCACCGGGACACCGAGCCGCTCCGCGAGGGCCCGTACGGCGTCGGCGAGCCCGGCCGGGTTGAGCCCGCCCGCGTTGGCGACGATCCTCACGCCCCGCTCGTGGGCGAGCCCGAGGCACTCCTCCAGCTGCCGCAGGAAGGTGCGGGCGTATCCGGCGCCGGGGTCCTTCAGCCGGTCGCGGCCGAGGATGAGCATGGTCAGCTCGGCGAGGTAGTCACCGGTGAGGACGTCCAGGTCTCCGCCGGTCAGCATCTCGCGCATGGCCTCGAAGCGGTCACCGTAGAAGCCGGAGGCGTTGCCGATCCGCAGCGGCCGCGCGGCCGCCGTCACCGGGCGCCCTCCCCCTTCGGGCCGCGCCCCGCGCCGGGCGGACCCGCGAAGACCTGGGCGATGTCGAACCAGCGGTCGGCGTCGGCACCTTCGGCCCGCAGGTCCAGGTCGGAGCGGTGGGCGCGCTGGGTGACCAGCCGGCAGAAGTCGACGGCGCTCCCGGTGACCCGCTGGTCGGCGTCCTCGGGACCGTAGGTCCACAGCTCGCCGGACGGGGCGGTCAGTTCGATCCGGAACGGCTCGAACGGCACCGGCAGCCCATGGATGGTGAAGGCGAAGTCACGGGTGCGCACCCCGATCCACACCACATGCCGCAGCCGGTCGGTGGGTGGCCGCACCACACCGAGGGCGTCGGCGATGTCCAGTCCATGAGCCCAGGTCTCCATGAGCCGGGCCGTGGCCATGGAGGCCGCCGACATGGGCGGGCCGTACCAGGGGAGCTTGCCTCCCCGGGGTGCCGCGCGCAGCGCCTTGTCCAGGGCCACCCTGCCGTCACGCCAGCGCGCCAGCAGCTCGTCGGGCGGCAGCGCGGCCCCCTCCTCGGCCCCGTCGTCGACGAAGGAGCCCGGCGCCACCAGCGCTTTCTCCACCAGGGTGTGGAAGGCGTCCATGTCGGTCGCGGCCAGCAGCGCCGAGTGGTCCGTCCAGGCGAGATGCGCGATCTGGTGGGCGACGGTCCAGCCGGGCGCGGGGGTGGCGAGCGCCCACTGCGCGGGGCTCAGACCGGCCACCAGCCGGTCGAGTTCCTCGCTCTCCTCGCGCAGGTCGTCGAACACGGGCGTCGGATCGGACACGGGACGCTCCCCTCGGGGCACGGCGGTGTGCGGCGTGCTGAGGAGCATGGCAGCGCCGGATAAAACAAGCAAGCGTGCTTGCATAATTGCGATCGTTCGGTGGACGACCTGGGGTGAAGTCCGCGAGGACGCCATGTGCTCAATACACTCGCCGATCGCGCCCATCACGGCGCCAACGCACATATCGGGGGACGAACGATGAGCAACTGGAACCCGGGCGGACAGCCGCCCCAGGGGCCCCAGCCCCACCCGCCGCAGCCACAGCCGCAGCCGCCGTATCCGCCGCAGCCCCATGTGCCGCCGCAGCCCCAGCCGCCCCACCCGGGGCCGGTGCCGCCGGGGCCGCCGGGGCCACCACAGGGCGGGCCGATCAGCCGGCTGCGGCGGTACATCGGCCCCCTCCACACCGCGCGCAGGGTCTTCACCCCGTCACGGCCGGGCATCGTCTCGGATCCGCAGGTGGCCCGGATGCGGAAGATCAGGACCTGGGTCGGTGTGGGCGCGTTCCTGTGGATGTCCTACAGCTACAAGCTCTCCACCAAGATCACCGACGCGGCGGACGAGCAGGTCGACAAGTCGTGGACCAGTGCCCTCGTGCTGGCGGCGACCCTCCCGGTCGTCGTCGGCGTCCTGTACTACCTGGCCGCTCCGGCGGCGCGACGGGACCTGCTGCGCCGGGCCGGGCGGTGCTTCGGCGCGATCGTGGCGATGATGGCGGCGGCCTCCGTGTTCCCGATCATCGTGCTCTCGGGATTCTTCGAGGGCGAGGAACCTCTCGTCGAGGGGCACTTCACCGCGACGAAGGGCCTCATGCTCGCGGTCCTCCTCCTCGTGCTCTTCTGGGTGCTGCCGTTCGTCGTCCTCGGCGTGGGGCTCGCCGTCCAGCACGTGTTCCGCACCGCGGACATCCACGAGACGGTGCCGCCGCTGCTGATCATGGCCTTGGCGTGGGAGATGGCGCTGATCGACGTGTTCACCGGCGCCCACGAGGGCGTGCCGACGCTGATCCGGTTCGTGTTCATCCTGGGCTCCCCGCTCTCCATCACGGCGGTGGGCCTGTGGGAGCTGCAGCGGCTGCGCGTGCACTACGGGCTGGGGCTGCGGGGTCTGCTGATGCGCTAGGCCGTGTCCGCAAAGTCCCGCCTGCCGTTCGACGCCCGGCACGCCCTCTCGGCCTTTCGTGTGGATCAGGCGGCGTCCCTCACCCGGGGCGCGGCCTTCCGCCCCCGGCGCCGTCCGCGCCCCACCTGCGTCCGCACCGCCCCCATGCTCGCCGCGATGACGAGGGCGATGGCGAGCGCCTGGACGGTGGACAGGGCCTGGTCGAGGATGAGGAACCCGGCGGTCGCGGCGATCGCCGGTTCCAGGCTCATCAGGATCGCGAAGGTCCCCGCGGGCAGGCGGCGCAGGGCGAGGAGTTCGAGCGTGTAGGGCAGGACCGAGGAGAGCAGCGCCACGGCCGCGCCCAGCCCGAGGGTCACCGGGTCGGCCAGTTTGGCGCCCGCCTCGGCCAGGCCCAGCGGCAGGAACAGCACGGCACCCACCGCCATGGCCAGCGCCAGCCCGTCGGCCTGCGGGAAGCGCCGGCCCGTACGGGCGCTGAAGACTATGTAGGCCGCCCACATGGCGCCGGCGCCCAGGGCGAAGACCACACCGAGCGGGTCGAGGCTGCCGAACCCCCCGCCGCCGAGCAGAAAGACCCCGGCGAGGGCCAGTCCGGCCCATACGAGGTTGAGGGCGCGGCGTGAGCTGAGGACGGACAGGGCGAGCGGGCCGAGCACCTCCAGGGTGACGGCCGGGCCCAGCGGGATACGGGCGACGGACTGGTAGAAGAGGCCGTTCATCGCGGCCATGGTGATGCCGAAGACGACGACCGTGCCCCAGTCGGTCCGGGAGTGGCCGCGCAGCCGGGGCCGGCAGACCACCAGCAGGACGACCGCCGCGACGAGCAGCCGCAGCGCCACCACGCCGAGTGCTCCGGCGCGCGGCATCAGGCTCACCGCGAGGGCGCCGCCGAACTGGACCGAGATACCGCCGGCGAGCACCAGGCCCACCGGGCCGAGGGAGCCGAAGCGGCCAGGGGGGCCGGCGGCGGGCTCGGCGGGGGCCGGGGTGCCGGTCCGCGCGGGCGCGGCGGCGGCTTCGGGGATGCTCACGGGCGTTCCAGGGCTAGGCTGCGAGTTCGTTCAGTGTGCTGTACTGCCGAGTCCAGGGTAATGGACTCGGTCAGGCGTGTGAACCCGTTATGCCACTGTCCCAGAGTGTGGACCGCAAGGCTCGCCCGGAAGCCGGCCCCACGCCTGCCGAGGCCGCCCGGCGCCTGCCCGTCGGGAGGTGCCCCGCGCCTACCGCCGAGCCATGTACAGATGCAGCGCCCGATGCAGCAGCCGGTTCACCGGCAGGTCCCACTCGCCCAGGTACTCGACGGCCTCACCCCCCGCGCCCACCTTGAACCGCAGCAGACCCAGCAGATGGTCGGACTCCTCCAGGGTGTCCGTGATGCCGCGGAAGTCGTAGACGGCGGCGCCCGCCGCGTGCGCGTCGGCGATCATCCGCCACTGCATGGCGGTGCTCGGCTGGACCTCGCGCCGGCGGCTGGTGGAGGCGCCGTAGGAGTACCAGACGTGCTCGCCGACGGTGAGCATCGTGGCGGCGGCGAGGACCTCACCGTCGTGATGGGCGAGGTAGAGCCGCATCCGGTCGGGGTGCTCGGCGGTGAGCGCGGTCCACATGCGCTGGAAGTAGGGCAGGGGGCGCGGCACGAACCGGTCGCGCTCGGCGGTCTCCCGGTACAGCTCGTGGAAGACGGGCAGGTCCTCGGGGCCGCCCCGCACGATCTTGACGCCCGCCTTCTCGGCCTTCTTGATGTTGCGCCGCCACTGCTGGTTGAGCCCCCGGTGGACGTCGTCCAGCGACCGCCCGGCCAGCGGCACCTGGCACACGTACCGGGGCTGCCCGGCCGCGAAGCCCTCCTCGCCGCCCGGCTCGGACCGCCGCCATCCGGCGTCCCGCAGCCGCTCCTCGATCTCGGCGGCGCGCGGGTCGTGGAACGTGGGCTCCACGTCCCTCAGCCGGTGCGCGGCCGGGTCGGCGATGGCCGCCTTCACCGCGTCGGGGCTCCACCGCCGGGCGACGACGGGCGGCCCCATCCGCACCGAGAAGGCGCCCTTGCGCCTCAGATGCGCCACCAGCGGCGCCAGCCACCGCTCGGCCAGGTCGGGCGCGTGCCAGTCGATGAGCGGGCCCTCCGGCAGATACGCCAGGTACTTCCTCAGGCGGGGCAGCGGGCGGTAGAGCACGAGGCCCGCGCCGAGCAGCCGTCCCTCCTCGTCGAACCAGCCCAGGCTCTCCGCCGTCCAGTCCGGCTTCACCTCGCCCCAGGAGGGGACCTGGGTGTGGCTGGCCGAGCGGCGGGCCGCGACGAACGCCAGGTGCTCGTCGCGGGTGAGGGGCCGGAGGAGGAGGGGCATGGGGGGCTCCTGTCGAGGACCGGACGGGACGGCCGGGAGGGGTGCCTGCCGTACCGGAGGGCGGCGTTCCACCGTCCGTCAGCCTAGGGGCGCCCGGCGCCCCGCTCATCTCCAGCGCGTCCGTCCGCTCCCGGACGGCCCATCACCCCTGCTCCAGCGCCTCCGCGAGGACCTCCGCCAGATGCCGCCCCCGCACGCCCGCCAGCTGCTCCAGCTGGGTCCGGCAGGAGTACCCGTCGGCCAGGACGACGGCGTCCTCGCCCGCGTCCCGCACCGCGGGAAGCAGTTGCTCCTCCGCGCAGGCCACGGACACGTCGTAGTGGCCCTTCTCGAAGCCGAAGTTCCCCGCGAGACCGCAGCAGCCGCCGCTCAGTCCGCCCGTGAGACCCGCCGCCTCGCGCAGCCGGCGGTCGGGCGCGTCGCCGAGGACGGCGTGCTGGTGGCAGTGGGTCTGCCCGACCGCCGGCCGCCCGATCCGGGGCGGCGCCCAGCCGGGCGCGTACCGCTCCAGGGCCTCGGCGAAGGTCAGGACGCGCCCGGCGAGGCGGTGGGCGCGGGGGTCGTCGTGCAGCAGCTCGGGCAGGTCGGTGCGCAGGGACGCGGCGCAGCTGGGCTCCAGCACGACCACCGGGGTGTCCCGCTCCAGCAGCGGCTCCATCAGGTCGAGGGTGCGCCGCAGCACCGCGCGGGCCCGGTCGAGCTGGCCGGTGGAGACGTACGTCAGTCCGCAGCAGACCCGTTGCCGGCCGCGCAGCACGGACAGCGGGTCCATGGCCACCGCCACGCCCTCGCCCGGCCCGGACGGGGTCATCCGCACCGTCGGCGGCAGCGCCACCCGCAGTCCGGCCGCCTCCAGCACCCGGACGGCCGCCTGCCCGACGGACGGCGACAGATGCTCGGTGAAGGTGTCCGGCCACAGCACGACCAGCTCTCCGCCCGCCGGGGCCGCAGGTTTCTCCCGGCTCTCCCACCAGCGGCTGAAGGTACGGGTCGCGAGCCTCGGGAGCCGCCGCCCGGGCGCGATCCCGCCGAGGCGTTTCGCGAGCGCGGCCAGCGGCCGGACCGAGGCGAGGGAGTTGACCAGGGCCGCCGTCCGCGTCCGGTCCACCAGGCGCAGCCAGCGGGGCAGCCGGCCCATGCTGTGGTGCGCGGCGGGGCGGCGCCGGCCGGCGTAGTGGTGGTGCAGGAACTCCGCCTTGTACGTGGCCATGTCCACCCCGACCGGGCAGTCGGAGCGGCATCCCTTGCAGGCGAGGCACAGGTCCAGCGCGTCACGCACCTCGCCCGAACGCCACCCGTCGGTCACCAGTTCCCCGGCGAGCATCTCGTGCAGCAGCCGGGCCCGCCCGCGCGTGGAGTGCTCCTCGGCGCCGGTCGCCCGGAACGACGGGCACATCACGCCCGGCCCGCCCACCGACGTCGTACGGCACTTGGCGACGCCGACGCAGCGCCGGACGGCCGCCGCGAAGTCGCCGCCGTCCGCCGGGTAGCCGAACGCGACGTCCACGGGCTCCCGGGGCAGGACCGCGAAGCGCAGGTTGGCGTCGAGGGGTGCGGGGCGCACCAGCATCCCGGGGTTGAGCAGGTCGTCGGGGTCCCATACGCCCTTGGCGCGCTCGAAGAGACGGACCGTCTCCTCGCCGTACATCCGAGGCAGCAGTTCGGCGCGGGCCTGCCCGTCGCCGTGCTCCCCGGACAGCGAGCCCCCGTGCGCGACGACCAGGTCCGCCAGTTCCTCGGAGAAGCGCCGGAAGCGGCCGACGCCCCGGTCGGTGAGCAGGTCGAAGTCGATACGGATGTGGATGCAGCCGTCCCCGAAGTGCCCGTACGGCGCCCCGCGCAGCCCGTGGGCGGCCAGCAGCGCCCGGAACTCCCGCAGATACGCCCCCAGCCGCGCCGGTGGCACCGCGCAGTCCTCCCAGCCGGGCCACGCCTCGGTGCCGTCCGGCATCCGGGTCGCCGTGCCGGAGGCGTCCTCCCGCAGCCGCCACAGGGCCCGCTGCCCGGCCGGGTCGGTGACGACGGCGGCGTCCACGACGTCGGCGGCGCGCACGATCGTCTCCGCATGCGCGCGTGCCTCGCCCTCGGACTCCCCGCCCGTCTCCACGAACAGCCAGGCGCCGCCGCGGGGCAGCGCGGCCGACGCGGGGACGAGGTCGGCGGCCATGCCCTCCACGGTGAGCGGGCCGAGCGGCAGCAGCCCGGCGGCCGCCTCGGCGGCGGCGCTCTCGTCGGCGTACGCCAGCACGGCGAGCGCCCGCGCGCGGGGCGCCGGCACCAGCCGTACGACCGCCTCGGTGACGATGCCCAGGGTGCCCTCGCTGCCGCAGAACGAGCGGGCCACATCGGCGCCGTGCTCGGGCAGCAGCGCGTCCAGCGCGTACCCGGAGATCCGGCGGGGCAGCTCGGGGAAGCCGGTGCGCAGCCGGGCCAGGTCCCCCTCGACCAGGGCGCGCAGCCCGTCCGGCGCGCCCGCCCAGTCCCGCCCGAGCCGCAGCCGCTCGCCGCGCGCGGTGAGCACGTCCAGCTCCCGCACGCTGTCGGCGGTCGTCCCCCACGCCACGGAGTGGGCGCCGCAGGAGTTGTTCCCGATCATGCCGCCGAGCGTGCACCGGCTGTGCGTGGACGGGTCGGGGCCGAAGCGCAGCCCGTGCGGGGCCGCGGCCTCCTGGAGCCGGTCCAGGACGAGGCCGGGCTGGACGACGGCGGTGCGCGTCTGCGGGTCCAGCGACACCAGCCGGTCCATGTGTCGCGTGAAGTCCAGGACGACCCCGGTGCCGGTGGCCTGTCCGGCGATGGACGTGCCGCCGCCCCGCGCCACCACCGGCACCCTGTGCTCCCGGCACACCGCCAGCGCGGCGGCGATGTCGTCGGCGTCCATGGGGGCCACCACCCCCAGCGGGACACGCCGGTAGTTCGACGCGTCCATGGTCGTCAGGGCACGGGACATGACGTCGAACCCGACCTCGCCCCGGACCGCCGCGCGCAGTTCCCTCTCCAGTTCGCCCATACGTCCACTCAACCAGCCCGCCGTCTCACCGGACGGACGAGGTTTCGCCGGGGTTTCCTCCACCGGCTACCCTCCGTGTCGTGGCTGAGATCCAGATTCCCGCTGACATCAAGCCCGCCGACGGACGTTTCGGCGCGGGCCCCTCCAAGGTGCGGACGGAAGCGCTGGACGCGCTGGCCGCGACCGGTACCTCCCTGCTGGGCACCTCCCACCGCCAGGCTCCCGTCAAGAACCTGGTCGGCCAGGTGCGCGAGGGCATCAAGAGCCTGTTCTCCCTGCCCGACGGCTACGAGGTGATCCTCGGCAACGGCGGCTCCACCGCCTTCTGGGACATCGCGACGCACGGCCTGATCGAGAACAGGTCGCAGCACCTGAACTTCGGCGAGTTCTCCTCGAAGTTCGCCAAGGCCGCCAAGCTGGCCCCGTGGCTCGCCGAGCCGGACGTCATCGTCTCCGAGCCGGGCACGCACCCCGAGGCCGTCGCACAGCAGGGCGTGGACGTCTACGCCTTCACGCACAACGAGACCTCCACCGGTGTCGCCATGCCGATCAAGCGCGTGGCCGGCGCCGACGAGGGCTCCCTGGTCCTGGTCGACGCCACCTCCGGCGCGGGCGGCCTGCCGGTCGACATCGCCGAGACGGACGTCTACTACTTCGCCCCGCAGAAGTCCTTCGCCTCCGACGGCGGCCTGTGGATCGGCGTGTTCTCCCCGGCCGCGATCGAGCGCGCCGAGCGCATCCACGCGTCCGGCCGCCACATCCCGGAGTTCTTCTCCCTGCCGACGGCGATCGACAACTCCCGCAAGAACCAGACGTACAACACCCCGGCGCTCGCCACCCTCTTCCTGCTGAACCAGCAGCTGGAGTGGATCAACGGCCAGGGCGGCCTGGACTGGGCGGTCCGCCGCACGGCGACCTCCGCCCGCACGCTGTACGGCTGGGCCGAGGACATCAAGTACGCGAACCCGTTCGTCACCGACCCGGCCAAGCGCTCGCAGGTCATCGGCACGATCGACTTCACGGACGAGGTGGACGCCGCCGCCGTCGCCAAGGTGCTGCGCGCCAACGGCATCGTCGACACCGAGCCGTACCGCAAGCTGGGCCGCAACCAGCTGCGCGTCGCGATGTTCCCGGCGATCGACCCGTCGGACATCGAGGCGCTCACCAAGTGCGTCGACTACGTCATCGAGAAGCTCTGACCTTCCCGCGTACGTGACGAAGGGGGCGCCCGGCGAGTGTCGCCGGGCGCCCCCTGTCGTTGTGTCGGTCGATCAGCGGGCGGAGCCCAGGATCGCGCTCAGGGTGCCGGCGCCGGCCGCCTTCCGCGCCGCGGGCTGCGGCGTCGGGTCGGGGAGCTTGTCGCACACCGCGTCGACCGTGCCCTTGCCGTGCGGGACCTTGCCGTTGGTGAGGTACGCCGCGAGGTGCTTGTCGAGGCAGGCGTTGCCGCTCAGCGTGATGCCGTGGTTGCCGCCGCCCTGCTCCACCACCAGGCTGGAGTTCTTCAGCAGCCGGTGCATGGTGACACCGCCCTGGTAGGGCGTGGCCGCGTCGTCCGTCGCCTGGAACAGCAGCACCGGCGGGAGCTTGCTGTTGGAGACGTTCACCGGCTTCAGCGTCTTGGTCGGCCAGAACGCGCACGGCGCGTTGTACCAGGCGTTGTTCCAGGCCATGAACGGCGCCTTCTCGTGCACCGCCCAGTTGTCCTTGCGCCACTGCTTCCAGTCGCGCGGCCAGGAGGCGTCACGGCACTGCACGGCCGCGTAGACGCTGTAGCCGTTGTCACCGGAGGCGTCGATCGCCGCGATGTTGTCGTACGCCGTCACCAGCGCCGCCGTGTCGTGGTCGTTGACGTACGCCGCGAACGTCCTGGCCAGCGTCGGCCAGTACCCGTTGTAGTAGCCGCCCGGTATGAAGATGTCCTCCAGCTCGGAGGCGCCCACCTTGCCGCCGGCCGGCTTCTTGGCCAGGGCCGCCCGCATGGCGTACCACTTGGCCTCGATCTTCTTCGGGTTCGTGCCGAGCTTGTACGTGGCGTCGTACTTGGCGATCCACGCCATCAGGGCCTTGTGGCGCTTGTCGAAGGCGTAGTCCTGCTGGATGTTGTCCTCGTACCAGACACCGGTCGGGTCGACGATCGAGTCCAGCACCAGGCGCCGCACCCGCTCGGGGTACAGCTTGGCGTAGACGGCGCCGAGGTAGGTGCCGTACGAGTAGCCGAAGTAGTTGATCTTCGACGCGCCGAGGGCCCGGCGGATCGAGTCCATGTCCTTCACGGCGCTGACCGTGTCGATGTACGGCAGGACATCCGCGTACTTGGTGCCGCAGGCCTTGGCGAACGCCTTGGCCCGGTCGACGTTGGCCTTCTCCAGCGCCCGGGTGCTCGGCACGGAGTTGGGGCGCACCGGGTCGAAGTGGCCCGGCTTGCAGTCGAGGGCGGGCTCGCTCTCGCCCACGCCGCGCGGGTCGAAGCCGATGACGTCGTACTGGGCGGCGACCTCCTTCGGGAGGGAGGACGCGACGAACTCGGCCAGCGACAGGCCGCTGCCACCGGGACCGCCGGGGTTGACCAGCAGCGGGCCCTGGGACTTGGACGCGGTGTGCGGCACACGGGAGACGGCCAGCGTGATCTGGCGTCCGCGCGGCTTCGCGTAGTCGAGCGGCACCTTGACCGTCCCGCACTGGAGCGTGGGGGTGTCGTCCGTCCCGCACTTCTTCCAGGCGACCTTGGCGACGGCGGTCGACAGGGCCGTGCTCGCGGAGTGTGGCGAGCTGGCGTTGGCGGGAACGGCGGTGAGTGTCCCGGCCAGGACGACCGTGGCGCCGCACAGTACGGCTGCGCTTCTTCTCATGGAGTTCTCTCGCAACGGTGTCGGGGTCAGACCCACGAGTGACGCGGGCCGTGCCGCATCGTCGCCGAAGTGCGCACCGCTCATATGCGAATTCGAGCAAGACTTGACCAAATCGAGGCACAGCCCGCTCTCAGAAACCCCACGGAAAACGGGAGTTACGGCAATTCCGGACACCCGGCCGGCCCGGCTCCCCCCGCGTCAGGCGAAGGGCGGAGCCGGGCCGGGCACGACCTACCGGCTCAGCTTCTGGAACCGCCGCACCGCCAGCGGCAGGAAGATCGCCGTCAGGATCACCGGCCACACCCCGGCCATCAGCAACGCGTGCTGCTCCACCCAGGAGTCGCCGCCGCCCACCGGCGTGCCGAACAGTTCGCGGGTCGCAGCGGCCGTGGAGGAGATCGGATTCCAGGCGGCCACCCAGCCCAGCCAGTCGGGCATGAGCTGCGGGGCGACGAAGATGCTGGAGATCATCGTCAGCGGGAAGGCCACCGCGAACAGACCGCCCGCCGCCTCCGGGTTGGGAACCAGCAGACCAAGCCAGACGCCGAGCCAGATCAGTGCGAACCGCAGCCACAGCAGCAGCCCGAACGCGGCGAGGAAGCCCCAGCCGCCGTCCGGACGCCAGCCCATGGCCAGCGCGGTGAGCATCAGGATGGCCAACTCGGCGCAGGCGACGATCAGATCGGTCACCCCGCGTCCGGCCACCACCGCGGAGGACGCCATCGGCATGGAGCGGAAGCGGTCGATGACGCCCTTGGTGGAGTCGTACACCACGACGGTCGCGGTGTTGATGAAGCCGAAGGCCATGGTCATCACGAACATGCCCGGCATCAGGAAGTCCTGGTAGTCGCCGCCCCCTGGCACCTTCATCGCGCTGCCGAAGACATAGCCGTACAGAAGGACGGAAAGGATCGGGAAGCCCAACTGCCAGGCGATGTTGACCGGCTGGCGGTGGTAGTGGGTCAGGCCCCGGCGGACGATGTTCCAGCAGTCCGCGAGCGCCCAGTACACCCGGCCGCGGCCGGCCGGTCCGGTCAGGTCGAGCGCGCTCATGCCGCCGCCTCCTTCTCCGTGCGATGTCCGGTCAGGCGCAGGAACACGTCGTCGAGGCTGGGCCGGCGCAGACCGATGTCCTCGACCCGTACGCCCTCGTCCTGCAGCGTGCGGGCGACGTCCGTGAGGGCGGCCACCCGGTCGGTCACGGCGGCGTGCACCCGCAACTCGGTCTCGTCCGCCTCGGGTTCGCCGTCGGCGACCCGGGCGATGACCTTTGCCACGCGCGGGATCTCGGAGCGTTCGGCGACCACCACCTCGATCCGGTCGCCGCCGACCCGGTTCTTCAGGGCGTCCGGGGTGTCGTCGGCGATGGCCCGGCCCTGGTCGATGACGGTGATCCGGGAGGCCAGCCGGTCGGCCTCCTCCAGATACTGCGTGGTCAGCAGCACGGTCGTGCCGTCCGCGACCAACGCCCGTACCGAGTCCCACACTTCCCCGCGGCTGCGCGGGTCGAGCCCCGTCGTCGGCTCGTCCAGGAACAGCACGGCCGGGGCGAGGATCATCGACGCGGCCAGGTCCAGCCGGCGCCGCATGCCGCCGCTGTAGTCGCCGACGCCCTTGTCGGCGGCGTCGGTGAGGTCGAACTGCTCCAGCAACTCGGCGGCCCGCAGCCGGGCCCGCCGGCCGCCCAGGTGGAACAGCCGCCCGAACATCTCCAGGTTCTGCCGCCCGGTGAGCACCTCGTCCACCGCCGCGTACTGCCCGGTCAGCCCGATCCGCGCCCGCACCTCGCGCGGCCGGCGGGCCACGTCGAGCCCGGCCACGGCCGCCCGTCCGCGGTCCGCCCTGATCAGCGTCGACAGGACGCGGACGGCGGTGGTCTTGCCCGCGCCGTTCGGGCCCAGCAGTCCATGCACGGTGCCCGCGCGGACGGCGAGATCGAAACCGTCCAGGGCGCGCTTCTCGCCGTACCGCTTCTCCAGGCCCTCCGCCCGTACGGCGTGACCGTCGTCGTTCATGGGGTCCCCCTTCCATTAACCGGGTACACCGTACCCGATGGCGCGTACGGTGTACCCAGTTTTCGGACGCGGATCTAGACTGCCCGTATGAGCAGCGGTGGCGGCGGTACGGAGACCAGTGGCAGCGGCGACATCGCGCGCACCCTCGACCTGCTCTGGGGCACGGGGCAGATGCCCAGCCGGGGGCCGAAGCCGGGCCTCACCCTCGACCGCATCGTGGAGACCGCCGTCGAGGTCGCCGACCGCGACGGGATCGGCGCGCTGTCGATGCGCCGGATCGCGGCGGAGCTCGGCACCGGCGCCATGTCCCTGTACCGCTACGTCCCCGGCAAGGCGGAGCTGCTCGACCTGATGCTGGACCGGGTGCAGCGCGTCTCGGCGGACGCGGCGGAGCTCGGCGACGGCGGCTGGCGCTCGGCCCTGGAGGCCCTCGGCCGGGCGACCCTCGCCCTGTACCGGCGGCACCCCTGGCTGCTGGAGGTCAACCAGTCCCGGCCGATCCTCGGCCCGAACGCCCTGGACGGCCTGGAGAAGATGCTCGGCCGGATCAAGCCGATGGGCCTGACCGACCCGGAACTGCTGTCGGCGATCATCATGATCGACGGATACGTCGTCGGAGCCGCGCGGACCCAGCTGTACCAGGAGGAGGCGGAGCGCAGCTCGGGGCTGACGGACGCCCAGTTCTGGGAGGCCCAGCGGCCGGCGCTGGAGAAGGCCATGCTCAGCGGGCGCTACCCCGTCCTGGCCGGCCTCTCCGAGGACACCTTCGGCCCCGACTTCGACCACTTCGAGTTCGGCCTGCAGCGCATCCTGGACGGCCTGGAGGTGTTCGTCGCCCGTCGCACGGCGGGCGACGAGGACCGGGCAGGCACAGGGCGCACGGCGGGCGACGCGGACTGAGCGGCGCTCACGCCCGCCGGAACAGCCTCCGCAGGACGAAGAACACGACCAGGACGGCCAGCACCGCCACGGCACCGACCTTCAAGGTTCCGTCCGTGCCGTCGTCCCCGTCCGGGGAGGCCGAACTCCCGCCCGACGACGACGAGTCGGAGCCGGTGTCCCCCGGCGCGTCCTTCGCCACCACCGAGCTGTTCACGCCCTCGCTGCCCAGCATGATCTTGCTTCCGTCGGGCGAGTACGTCACGGACTCCCCCTGCCCGAGCGGCACGCTGACCCGCTCCAGCCGCTTGAGCTTCCCGCCGTTCCAGTCGTAGGCGAGACCCCCGAAGTAGCCGCGGACCACGAGAGTCCGCCCGTCCGGGGAGAAGGCCGCGTCGGTGGCCCACAGGTCGACCGGCGTGGTCGGCTCGAAGACGTTCGCGCCGGACGGGGAGAGCTTCTCCGGGCCCTCGTACAGATGCCCGCCGTCCTCCTGCTTGTCGATGATGTAGACGCGCCCGGTCTTCGGGTGGACCACCATCGACTCGGCGTCCCGGGTGCCGTCGGAGTACTTCACGACGTACTGCGTGGCCCGGACCGACTGGTCCTTCAGGACCTTCGGCTCGGGCAGCCGGTAGATCCACACATAGGGCCACTCCACACCGTCGTTGTCCCCGATGTCACCGACGTACAGCTGGTTGTCGGGGCCCATGGAGATCGCCTCCACGTCGCGTGGCGTCCCCACCCCGGTCAGGGTGATCCGCGCGACCGTCTTGCCGGTGGCGCTGTCGACGGCGTACAGGTAGGCGCCCGTGTCCTGGTCGTTGTGCGTCCAGTAGACGCCCTTGTGCTGGCGGGAGGCGGCCAGGCCGCTGGACTCGGTGATCCGCGGGTCCTCGATCGTGAAGTCCTCGTTCCCGTCGGCGGCGGACGCGGGCAGCGTGAGCGCACCGGTGAGCAGGACCCCGGCGAGTATGGCGAGCGGTCGGCGCATGCCCCAAGCCTGCCATCCGGCCCGGGCGTTCGGAGCGGGGCCCTCGCCGGACATCGCGCCTCGCCGGGGGCGCACGCCGCGTGGCGGGCTTCACACCCCCACCGGCTCCTCGCACCCGCGGGAGATCGTCCATCATGAGCGGATGCTCAGGTTCATGCCCGTCGGCGACTCCATGACCATCGGCAGCGCCGGCGAACACACATGGCGCTACCGCATGTGGCAGCACCTGCGGGACACCCACGGCGGCCCCTTCGCCCTCGTCGGCCCGCGCGAGACGCTGTACGACAAGGCCACCGAGTCCCCGAGCTCGTACGGGTACGCCGACCCCGAGTTCCCGCGCGCCCATCTGGCCGGCTGGGGCGAGGGCTGGCAGCACATGGTCCCGCTGATCGCCGACGCGGTCCGCGCGCACCGGGCCGACGTCCTGCTGGTCTCGCTGGGCCTGATCGACCTGGGCTTCTACACGAACGCCGAGCAGACCGCGGAGAACGTCCGCGCCTTCGTCGCCGAGGCACGCACGGGCAACCCGCGCGTGCGCCTCGTCGTGCTGCCGGTCATCCCGAACGTCCGGGCCGTGGACGACCCGCCCTTCGCCGCGCAGGTCACCCGCTTCAACGAACTCCTGGCAAAGACGGTCGCCGACCTGGACCAGCCCCGCTCCCCGCTGCTGCTGGCGTCCCCGCCGCCGTCGTACGCCATCGACCTGGACACGTACGACGGCACCCACCCGAACGCGAGCGGCGAGCACAAGATCGCCGGGGCCTTCGCGGACGCGATGCACCAGGCCTGGGACCTGGGCGCGCCGTACGGCCCGCTCTGACCCCCCCGTGTGAGCTTCGTCTCCGTGCCGCCGTCACCGTGCGTATCGTTGTACAGCGCGGCTGCACCTGACCGTGGAGCAGCCGGGGAGGAGCGCCACGATGACCGTCCTCGAAGACAGGATCGCGATGGCCGACGCCGACGCCAGCACCCCGAGCCTGGACGAATGGTTCGAGCTGCTCGAGCGTATGCCCGTCCCCGAGGGTTACCGGGTCGAGATCGTCGGGGGCAACGTCTACATGACACCGCAGCGGAGCACGCACTGGGGCATCATCCGCCGAATCGTGCGGGCCCTCGAGGACAGGTTCGGCATGGACGCCGCCGTGTTCTCAGACGTCCGCATCGATTTTCCGGGCCACGACAACGGCTTCTGCCCTGACGTCGCCCTGCTCAAGGATGCGGCCGAGGAGGACGACAGGGGCCACTGGCGATACCAGGACGTCGAGTTCGTCGCCGAGGTCATCTCCCAGGGCACGGCCGCCAACGACTACGGCCCCAAGCGCCTCGCCTACGCCGAGGCCGAGGTCCCCGTCTACTTGATCGCCGATCCGTACCAGGGGCGCTGTCACGTCCACACCGACCCCAAGGACGGCGACTACACGACCTGCACCCGGGTCGACTTCGGCACCGACGTCGACCTGACCGGCACGGTCGTCGACCTCGTCCTGAAGACGGACGACTTCCCCCGCGACTGACGGGGTCGCGCGCCCTTGCCTGGAGCGCACTCGAAGTGGTTAGCGTGCACTCCATGGAGTACACGCAGCTCGGACGCACGGGACTCAAGGTCAGCCGACTCGTCCTCGGCACGATGAACTTCGGACCGCAGACCGACGAGGCCGACAGCCACGCGATCATGGACGCGGCGCTGGACGCCGGCATCAATTTCTTCGACACCGCGAACGTCTATGGGTGGGGCGAGAACAAGGGCCGTACCGAGGAGATCATCGGCAACTGGTTCGCCAAGAGCGGTGACCGGCGCGACAAGGTCGTCCTCGCCACCAAGGTGTACGGCAACATGGGCGCCGACGGCCAGGCGTGGCCCAACCACGACAAGCTCTCCGCGCTGAACATCCGGCGCGCGGTCGACGCCAGCCTCAAGCGGCTGCAGACGGACCACATCGATCTCTACCAGTTCCACCACATCGACCGGAACACCCCGTTCGACGAGATCTGGCAGGCCATCGACGTGCTGGTGCAGCAGGGCAAGGTCCTGTACGCCGGGTCCTCCAACTTCCCCGGCTACAAGATCGCCCAGGCCAACGAGACCGCCGCCCGGCGGGGCGGCACCATCGGGCTGGTCAGCGAGCAGTGCCTCTACAACCTCTTCGAGCGCCGCGCCGAGATGGAGGTCATCCCGGCCGCGCAGGAGTACGGCCTCGGGGTCATCCCCTGGTCGCCGCTGCACGGCGGTCTGCTGGGCGGGGTGCTCAAGAAGGAGGCCGAGGGCCGTCGCCGTACCTCCGGGCGGGCCGCGGAGACCCTCGCCGACCCGGCGGCACACGCCCGCATCAAGGCCTACGAGGACCTGCTCGACAAGCACGGTCTGGAGCCCGGCGAGGCCGCCCTGGCCTGGCTGCTGACCCGGCCCGGCGTCACGGGACCGATCGTCGGCCCGCGCACGGCCGGTCAGCTGGAGTCGGCGCTGCGGGCCGTGGAGCTGGAGCTGAGTGAGGAGCTGCTGGCCGGGCTGGACGAGGTGTTCCCGGGTCCGGGGCCGTCGCCGGAGGCGTTCGCCTGGTAGAGGCCGGACAGGCGGCGCGAGGTCACCGTCCGAGCGCCGCCGCCACGGCCACGAGGACGAACATCAGCACGAGCGCACCGGCCATGATCCGGTTACGGGTTTTCGGGTCCACGCCATCGAGGTTAACCGGCGGCCCCGAACGGCCGCCGGGCGACCACCTCGTAGCGGGGCTGCTCGCCCGGTACGCCGGAGGTGGGCAGATGGCTGCGGACGACCGCCAGCTCGGCCACGGTCCAGGTGCGGCTGGTGAAGTCCGCGAGGGCCGTCACATACGGCCGGGTGTCCACGGCGGTCCGGCTGCGGGCCAGCGTCAGATGGGCCTTGTACCGGCGGTGCTCCCCCATCGGCACGCCCGCCTTCGTGGCCGCCGCCTCGCAGCGCCCCGCGAGCACGCGCAGGGCGGGCACGTCACCGCCGGCGCCCGTCCACAGGGCCCGCCCGTGCCCGAACTGGCCCCCTCCGTGCAGCGCCAGCGGGAAGGGCGCCGTCCGCCGGGCGGCCCGCTCCAGCCGGGCGGACAGGGCGGGCAGGAGGTCGTCGTCGACCTCGCCGAAGAAGGCGACGGTGAAGTGCCAGCCGGGCCGCGCGGTCCAGCGCAGCAGGTCGGCGCCGGGCAGGCTCCGCAGGGCCGCGACCTCGGTGTGCAGTTCCCGCGCCACGTCGTCCGGCGGCAGCACGGCGGCGAAGAGTCTCATGGTGCAAGTCTCGCCGCCGTGCCCGTGTCCGTCCTGGGCCGTGTCCGCAAAGTCCCGCCTGCCGCCCGGCGCCCGGCACGCCTCTCGCCGGACACGACCTATGCGGCGGTCGCCAGCTGCTCGCGCTCGCGCGGTACGAACCGCACCTTCGGGTGCCCGTGGCACCAGCCGACCGAGAGGCGCAGCCCGCCCATACGGGCCAGCACCAGGCCGACGGCGACGGCCGCGGCGGCGGTCACGGCGCCGCCCGAGGCGAGGCCCGCCCGGACGCCGTACGCGTCCGTGACCCAGCCGGCGATCGGGGCGCCGAGGGGGGCGCCGCCCATGAAGACCATCATGTAGAGGGCCATCACCCGGCCGCGCATGCTCGGGTCGGTGCCCATCTGGATGCTGCTGTTGGCGGTGACGTTGACCGTCATGCCGAACATGCCGATGGGGACCATGAGCAGGGCGAACAGCCACAGGGAGGGCGCGACGGCCGCCACGATCTCCATGGCGCCGAAGGCGACGGCCCCGGCGATCAGCACCCGCATCCGGGCCGTGCCGCGCCGGGCGGCGAGCAGCGCTCCGGCGAGGGAGCCGACGGCCATCAGGGTGTTGAAGAGGCTGTAGGAGCCGGCGCCGGCGCGGAAGACGTCGTCGGCGAAGGCGGACAGGAAGACGGGGAAGTTGAAGCCGAAGGTGCTGACGAACCCGGCGAGGACGATGGTCCAGATCAGGTCCGGGCGCCCGGCGACATAGTGCAGTCCCTCGCGCAGCTGTCCCTTGCCGCGCGGCGCCCGCTCGACGACGTGCAGCTCGCGGGCCCGCATCAGCAGCAGGCCCGCGATGGGTGCGACGAAGGACAGGCCGTTGGCGAGGAAGGCCCAGCCGGTGCCGACCCCGGTGATCATCAGACCGGCCACGGCGGGTCCGACGAGCCGGGCGGACTGGAAGTTCGCGGAGTTGAGGCTGACGGCGTTCTGCAGCTGGCCGGGGCCGACCATCTCGGAGACGAACGACTGCCGGGCCGGGTTGTCGAGGACGGTCGCGAAGCCGACGGCGAGGGCGGCCAGGTAGACGTGCCAGACCTGGACGTGTCCGGTGAGGGTGAGGGCGGCGAGCGCGACGCCGGTGAGACCCATCGCGGACTGTGTGGCGATGAGGGTGGGGCGCTTGGGCAGCCGGTCGACGAGGACGCCGCCGTACAGGCCGAAGAGCAGCATGGGCAGGAACTGCAGCGCGGTGGTGATGCCGACGGCGGTCGCGGAGCCGGTGAGGCTGAGCACCAGCCAGTCCTGGGCGATGCGCTGCATCCAGGTTCCGGTGTTGGAGACGACCTGGCCGAGGAAGAACAGCCGGTAGTTCCGGATCCGCAGCGAGCTGAACATCGAGTTGCGGCGCTCGGGAACGGGCGGGGAGTCGTGGGTGGTCGGTGCGGGGGCGGAGTCTGCTCCGGGTCCCGAACTCAAAAGTGGTCGCCTCCTTGGTGACTGCCTACAGGTGTGCGAGCTTCTCCAGGACGGGGGCGGCGGCGCGCAGGGTCGCCCACTCGTCCTCGTCGAGCCCCTCGACGAGGGTGGCCAGGAAGGCGTTCCGCTTGGTGCGGCTCTCGGCGAGCATGGTCTCGGCCTGCTCGGTCTTCGTGACGACCTTCTGGCGCCGGTCCTCCGGGTGGGGCTCCAGCCGGACGAGGCCCTTGGCTTCCAGCAGGGCGACGATGCGCGTCATCGACGGCGGCTGGACGTGCTCCTTGCGGGCCAGCTCACCGGGGGTGGCGCTGCCGCAGAGGGAGAGGGTGCCGAGCACCGACATCTCGGTGGGGCTCAGCGACTCGTCGACCCGCTGGTGCTTGAGGCGGCGGGAGAGGCGCATGACCGCGGAGCGCAGGGAGTTCACGGCGGCAGCGTCGTCGCCATGGGTGAGGTCCGACATGTTCATTAGCGTAACTCATTACTCTGGCTAAATACCACTGGGGACGCGTGGGCCTCCCGTGACTCCCGCCACGTCACGCGTTCGTCACTCATATGGGTGATCCAGCGGCGGAACGTGACACACCGCACCGGAAGGTGCCGCGACCCTCGTGTGCATGGGGACCAGCGTGCTCAGCCTGCGGATAGACCACGAGCTGCTCGACCGGCTGCGCCGGCATGCCGCCAAAAGAGGAATGAGCGTCCAGGACTATGTGGTCCGGACGCTCATCCGTGATGACTTCGACGAACGGTTCCAGTCCGCCGTCGAGGAGACAGAGAAGTTCTACGGCGTCACGTGAGACCCAGGGCCGGCATCAGGTAGTAGAAGCCGAACACCGCCGCCACCACGTACATCGCGGCCGGGACCTCCCGGCCGCGGCCGGCGGCCAGCCGCAGCACCGCGAAGGTGATGAAGCCCATGCCGATGCCGTTGGTGATCGAGTAGGTGAACGGCATCATCACCATCGTCACGAAGGCCGGGATCGCGATCGTGTAGTCGGCCCAGTCGATCTCCTTGACGGAGTTCGCGAGGATCAGGAAGCCGACCGCGAGCAGGGCCGGGGTGGCCGCCTGGGACGGCACCATCGTGGCGACCGGCGTCAGGAACAGCGCCACCGCGAACAGACCGCCGGTGACGACGTTGGCGAGGCCCGTGCGGGCGCCCTCGCCGACGCCGGCCGTGGACTCCACGAAGGCCGTCGTGGCCGAGGAGGAGCTGGCGCCGCCCGCGGCGACGGCGAGACCGTCGACGAACAGCACCTTGTTGATGCCCGGCATCTGGCCGCGGCCGTCGGTCAGCTTCGCCTCGTCGCTGACGCCCATGATCGTGCCCATGGCGTCGAAGAAGCAGGAGAGCAGGACGGTGAAGACGAACAGGACGCCCGTCAGCACGCCGACCTTGCCGAAGCCGCCGAACAGGCTGACCTCGCCGATCAGCCCGAAGTCGGGGCTGGCGACCGGGTTGCCGGGCCACTTCGGGGTGGTCAGGCCCCAGGACGGCACGGTCGCGACGGCCTCGATGACGACGGCGACCACGGTCATCGCGACGATCGAGATGAGGATCGCGCCGGGGACCTTGCGGACGATCAGCGCGAGGGTGAGCAGCGAGCCGAGCACGAAGACCAGCACCGGCCAGCCGACCAGGTGACCGCCGGTGCCGAGCTGGAGCGGCACCGTGGTCTGGGCGACGTCCGGGATACGGCTGACGAAGCCGGAGTCGACGAGGCCGATCAGCATGATGAACAGGCCGATACCGATGGCGATGGCCTTGCGCAGGCCGAACGGCACGGCGTTCATGACGCGCTCGCGCAGACCGGTGGCGACGAGCAGCATGACCACGAATCCGGCCAGGACCACCATGCCCATCGCGTCGGGCCAGGACATGCGCGGGGCGAGCTGGAGGGCGACGACGGAGTTCACGCCGAGGCCGGCGGCGAGCGCGATCGGCACATTGCCGATGACGCCCATCAGCAGGGTGCTGAAGGCGGCCGTGACGGCGGTGGCGGTGACCAGCTGGGCGTTGTCCAGCTGATGCCCGTACATGTCCTTCGCGCTGCCCAGGATGATCGGGTTCAGCACGATGATGTACGCCATCGCGAAGAAGGTGGCGAGACCGCCGCGGATCTCGCGCGGCACGGTGCTGCCGCGTTCGGAGATCTTGAAGAAGCGGTCGAGTGCGCCGTAGGTGGGCCCGGCTCCCGGCTGTTCAGGGGTGGGGGCCTTGGCAGGAGCCGAGGTGGACATGCTTTTGGTGTTTCCTACGAAGAGAAGTGGTCAGACTCAAACCGTTTCAGTATGAACATATAAAGCCCGGAAGAGCCATCTCCGCGCGTAGACCTGATCGCCTCGTAAGCTGTGTCGCATGGCGAAGTGGACCCCCAAGCACGAGGCGCCGGAGCCCCTGGAGGGCCCCGTGGTCGCGACCATCACCGGCGGCACCATCATCTGGTTCGTCCTCTTCGTCGTGCAGCTGCCGTTCTACGGCTGGTTCGACGACCACGGGCGCACCTGGTGGGTGTGGACCTGCCTGGCCGGCGGCGGCCTCGGCCTCATCGGCATCTGGTACGTCCGCCGGCGCGAGACGGCCATCAAGCGGGTGGCGGCGGAGCGGGAGAGCGCCGGCGCGCGCGCCGGGCGGCCGACGGCGCCCTCCGCCGAATAGCGGCCGTACGACCCCGGTACGAGACGGCTCCTCCCGCGGTCGGAACTTACGCGCACTCGGCGGGTGAACTCCCCGCTCCGCACGTACCGTCGAATGCATGACGCATGCCGACGCGGGCACCGATGTGGACCACCCCGTGCACGCCGCCTCCGTCACCGTCGCGGCGGGCGGGCTCACCGCGGCCGAGGTCGCCGAACGGGTCGCCCGGGGAGCCGTCAACGACGTGCCGGTGCGCAGCAGCCGGTCCATGGCGGAGATCGTCCGCGCCAACGTCTTCACCCGGTTCAACGCGATCATCGGCGTGCTCTGGCTGATCATGCTGTTCGTCGCGCCGATCCAGGACAGCCTGTTCGGCTTCGTCATCCTCGCCAACACGGGCATCGGGATCGTCCAGGAGTGGCGGGCCAAGAAGACCCTGGACTCGCTCGCGGTGATCGGGGAGGCGCGGCCCACGGTCCGCCGGGACGGGGTCGCCGCCGAGATCGGCACCTCCGAGATCGTCCTCGACGACCTCGTGGAGATCGGGCCCGGGGACAAGGCCGTGGTGGACGGGGTGTGCGTCGAGGCCGACGGCCTGGAGATCGACGAGTCGCTGCTCACCGGCGAGGCCGACCCGGTGGTCAAACGGCCCGGCGACGCGGTCCTGTCCGGCAGCTTCGTCGTCGCCGGGGGCGGCGCCTTCCAGGCCACCAAGGTCGGACGCGAGGCGTACGCGGCGCAGCTCGCCGAGGAGGCGTCCCGGTTCACGCTCGTCCACTCCGAGCTGCGGTCGGGCATCTCGACCATCCTCAAGTACGTGACCTGGATGATGGTCCCGGCCGCGATCGGTCTGATCATCACGCAGCTGTTCGTCAAGGAGAACGACCTCGACGACTCGATCGCCCGGACCGTCGGCGGCATCGTGCCGATGGTCCCGGAGGGGCTGGTGCTGCTCACCTCGGTCGCCTTCGCCATCGGTGTCATCCGGCTCGGCCGCAAGCAGTGCCTGGTGCAGGAGCTGCCCGCCATCGAGGGCCTGGCCCGCGTCGACACCGTCTGCCTCGACAAGACCGGCACCCTCACCGAGGGCGGCATGGACGTCACCGCGCTGCGCACCCTGGACGGCTTCGACGAGTCCTACGTCCGTACGGTCCTCGGCGCCCTCGGCGAGTCCGACCCCCGCCCCAACGCCTCCCTGAAGGCCGTCATCGCCGCCTACCCCGCCGCCGAGGACTGGCGCCGCACCGCCGCGCTGCCGTTCTCCTCCGCCCGCAAGTACAGCGGCGCCACCTTCAGCGAGGGCGACGGCCAGTCCGGCACCTGGCTGCTGGGCGCGCCCGACGTCCTGCTCTCCGACGACCATCCCGCGCTGACCGAGACCGACCGGCTGAACGAGCAGGGCCTGCGGGTGCTGCTGCTCGCCCGGGCCGCCCGCGAGCTCGACGACCCCGAGGTCGCCCTGGACGCGAAGCCGGCCGCCCTCGTCGTCCTTGAGCAGCGGCTGCGGCCCGACGCCGCCGACACCCTGCGCTACTTCGCCGAGCAGAACGTCCAGGCCAAGGTGATCTCCGGGGACAACGCGGTGTCGGTGGGCGCGGTCGCGACCAAGCTCGGGCTGACCGGGACGACCGTCGACGCGCGCCGGCTGCCCCGGGAGCGGGACGAGATGGCCGGCGCGATCGAGGACGCCACCGTGTTCGGGCGGGTCACCCCGCAGCAGAAGCGGGACATGGTGGGGGCACTGCAGTCCCGCGGCCACACCGTCGCGATGACCGGCGACGGTGTGAACGACGTGCTCGCGTTGAAGGACGCCGACATCGGGGTCGCCATGGGCTCCGGGTCGGAGGCCACCCGGGCCGTCGCCCAGATCGTGCTGCTGAACAACAGCTTCGCGTCGCTGCCGTCGGTGGTGGCGGAGGGGCGGCGGGTGATCGGCAACATCACGCGCGTGGCGACCCTCTTCCTCGTGAAGACGGTCTACTCGGTGCTGCTGGCGCTGATGGTGGTGTTCTGGCAGGTGGAGTACCCGTTCCTGCCCCGCCATCTGACCCTGCTGTCGACGCTCACCATCGGGGTCCCCGCCTTCTTCCTGGCGCTCGCGCCGAACCGGGAGCGGGCGCAGCCCCACTTCGTACGGCGGGTCATGCGCTACGCGATCCCGGGCGGGGTGGTGGCGGCGGTGGCGACGTTCGCGACGTATCTGATCGCCCGCGCCCACTACTCGGGGGACGACAGCCTGCCCGCGGAGACCAGCGTGGCCACCCTGACGCTGTTCCTGATCTCCATGTGGGTGCTGGTCATCATCGCCCGGCCGTACACCTGGTGGCGGATCGCGCTGGTGGCCGCGATGGGCTTCGCGTTCCTGCTGGTGCTGGTGGTGCCGTGGCTGCAGGAGTTCTTCGCGCTGCGGCTGGTCGGGATGACGATGCCGTGGATCGCGGTCGGTATCGCGGCGGTGGCGGCGGTCGCCCTGGAGTTCCTGTGGAAGTGGGTCGACCGCCGGGTCCCGTGCTGAGCCCGCCCGAGGGCTAGGCCGTGTCCGCAAAGTCCCGCCTGCCGTTCGACGCCCGGCACGCCCTACGGGCGGACGACGCGACTTTACGGACACGACCTAGCGGACGTCCACGTAGTCGCCCGCGGCGGTGGCCGCCGGGGTCGTGCCGGTGCCCGCGAACGTGTAGCGGAAGTAACCGTCGACGGTGGCGGTGACGGTGGCCTTCAGCTCGCCCGTCCCGTTGGTGGTGACGGTCTTCACCGTGGTGTAGGTGCTGCTGTTCTTCTTGCGGAACTGCAGCTTCACCGGCTGGGCGGTGTAGCCGTGGTACTTGTTGTCCTCCCAGTTGGCCCGGGAGAGCTTGCCGGTGACGGTGATGGTCTTGCCCTTCTGCACCGGCTCCGGCGAGGCGTTCACCGTCTGCTTGGAGTAGCGCTGGAGCAGGGTGGTGCCGAGGTCGCCCTGGCTCTTGTAGCCGACCTTGGTGATGTCGAAGACCTCGTCGTCCGGGTCCTCGCCGTTGAAGGCGGTGGCCTCGGCCGACGCCTTCCAGCTGCCGGCGTCGGAGTTGATCAGCTCGCTCGCGGCCGGGTAGACGTCGATGGTGCCCTTGCAGGTGGCCGTCGTCGCGGAGGTGGCCGTGCAGACGGCGGGCTTGTTGCCGTAGAGCCGGTTCTCCGGGGCGGCGAAGGAGCCCTTGTAGAGGATCGGGTCGGTCAGGAAGTCGCGGGCCTTGATGTCGACGTCCGCGCCGTGGGTCAGCGTGTAACTCACGGTCGTGGACACGTGGTTGGTGGTGCCGACCTTGACCGCCTTGGCGATCTTGAAGTTGGAGAAGGAGACGTTCAGGGCGTACGGCCGGCCCTCGACGGCGGCGGCACGAGCGGTGGCGGCGAGAGCGGCCCGGCGGACCTTCGCCACGTCCGCTCGGTCCACGGAGGAGCCGTCGGCCTGCGCGGCCGGGACGGCGAGGGCGGAGAGGGCCAGGGCGCCGGAGACGGCGGCCACGGTGGCTCTGATGCGCATGCGTTCCCCTGGTACGGAAAGGGGCCCCGCTCGGTCACGACGGGGCCCGGGTGATCGGGGGCCTGTTGACCCATGTGATCAGATACGCGCCCGCCGGTGCCGGTTGTCTCACCGGCGGGCCAATTCAGTGACCTTCGTCACCAACCCCCGGACGGCTTCCGGGGGTTGGCACACGACGGTCGAGTACTACGGGGTTCAGCGCACGTCGACGAAGTCGCCCGCGGCCTTGACCGCCGGGGTCGTGCTGGTGCCCGCGAAGGACCAGCGGTAGTAGCCGTCGACGGAGGCCGTGACCGTGGTCTTCAGCTCACCCGTCGAGTTCGACTTGACGGTCTTCACGGTGGTGTAGGTGTTGCTGCTCTTCTTGCGGAACTGCAGCTGCACCGACTGGTTGGTGTAGCCGTGGTACTTGAAGTCCTCCCAGTTCGCCCGGGAGAGCTTGCCGGTGGCGGTGATGGTCTTGCCCTTCGTCACCGGCTCGGGAGAGGCGTTGACCGTGAGCTTCGAGTAGCGCTGGACCCGGTGGGTCGTGTGGAAGTCGTTCCAGTAGATGCTGCCGTCGCCCGCGAGAGCACCGGCGGTCACGTGCCAGGTGCCGGCCAGGGCGTTCATGTACAGGTCGCTGCCCGGCACCGCCGTGAAGGTGAGCTTGCAGGTCGACGTGGTGGCGCTGGTGGCGGTGCAGGTGGCGGCGTCCTCGTTCGACATCAGCAGGCCGTCGATGTTGTCGAGGTCGGTGCCGTGCCACAGGTCGACGTACGCGTCCTGGATGCCGGTGGCGTGGCTGGCGGTCACCGACACGGTGAAGTTCTTGGCGTACGTGGTGCCGACGACCACGGCGGAGCCGGAGTTGATCGTCACCTTGGACACGACGGGCTCGGCCTCGGCGGCCGCGGACGTGCTGAACGCCGACCGGTTCTGGGAGCTGCCGAAGCGCTCGGCGGCGGTCGGCTTCTTCGCGGCCACGTCGCTGTCATTGCCGGCCTGGGCGGCCGGAACGGCCAGGGCGGAGAGGGCCAGGGCGCCGGAGACGGCGGCCACAGTGGCTCGAATGCGCATGCGTTCCCCAGGAGGAGAAGGGGCCCGGCGTGATCGTTCCGTACGGCTCGTCACCGGCCGGGCCCAAGTGATCGTGGAGCCAGTTGGCTCGGATGATCAGATCAGCGAAGGCCACGAAAGGTTGTACGAGATGTGAGGGAAATATGTGTGACCACGCCGGCGGCGAGTCACCTCAGTCGAACCACCGGTCGCGCGCCAACTCCGCCGTGCGCGACGGGTCCTCCAGCAGGGCCGCCACCTCGAAGCGGCGCGGCCACTGCCCGGCCGCCCAGGCGAGTCCGGCGGCGACGCCCTCCAGGGTGGCCGCGTGCAGGACGCCGTCGTCGGTCAGCCGCCAGTCGATCTCCACACCGTCCACGACGAGTTCCTCGTGCTCGACGTACGACGCCGGGGTGCGCGGCCCGAGCAGCGCGCGGACGGCCTCCGGCACCTCGTGCTCGGTGCCCTCGGAGTCCACGGCTCCGGCGACGGACTCGCTCAGCCGCCGCACCTGGAACAGCTCGGCCAGGTCCGCCGCCCGGGCCGGCCGCACCGGCAGCAACGGCACACCCGCGGTGAACGGCAGCAGGTCCGGTGAGTCGACGACCACGGCGTCGGCCGCGTCGACGACCTCGACCCGCCCGTCCACGACGGCCCGCAGGTCGTCCGGCAGGGTCACCTGATCCGGGTCCAGCTCGGCCAGCGCCCCGTACAGGGCGTGCAGCTGGGCCGCGGTGACCGTCCGGTCGGGGTCGGCGAGGCGGTCCAGGAGCTCGGCGGCGCCGCCCGGTTCGTCCAGCAGCGCGGCGACCGAGGTGCGTACGCCGAGGGCGCGCAGCACCTGCTCGTCGTCGAAGCCGGTCGCGTCGGCCTCCTCGTACAGGCCGCGCAGCAGCGGGTCGCCGCCGGCGGCCAGCAGGCCCGCGGGACGCCGGCCGTCCAGCACCGGGTGCCCGCGCAGCCACCATGCCGTGTAGGGCCGTACGACCTCGTGGGTGCCGTCGGGGAGCAGGACGCGCACCGGCTGGGTGAGGGCGTCCCGCAGCGGCGGCTGCGCGAGCATGGCCAGGGCCTGCGGCCACTTGTCGTCGTCGACCAGTTCCAGATCGCGTACGGCGACGAGTTCGGTGGCGACGGGCGGCACCGGGGTGTCCGGGAACCGGTCCAGGACGTCCTCGCACCACACGTCGACGGCGTCCAGCAGACCAGCGTCGTCGGGCTCGGCGAAGTCGCCGTCCCGAGGCTCCAGTTCGTCCGGGTCGAGGACGACGTCGGTGGCGCGGATCAGCGCGAACCCGGCGAGCACACCGCAGGCGGCGAGCGGCTGCTCCCCCCATCGCCCGGCCAGCTCGGCGTCCGCGAAGGGCAGTTCGCCCTCCCGCATGACCTCGGCGAAGGCGCTGCCGGGCAGCACCAGTTCCCCGGCGGCGGTGAGTTCCCCGTCCTCGTCGGGCAGCGCGAGCGCGCCGAGCCAGGGCTCGTCGCCGGGCTCGAGGCCCGCGTCCCGGACGAGGGCGAGCACGGTGTCGGCCAGTTCCTCGGCGTCGGGGACGTCCTGCTCCCAGTCCATCGCGCCGTCGTCGTCGAGGGAGGCGGCCACGGCGGCCCGCACCTGGGGTGTGGTCAGGACCGCGCGCGGGGTCGCCGCGAGGGCGCCGAGCTTCTCCAGCAGGGGGTGCGCGGCGTCCGGGTGAGCGACCTTGAGGCCGAGGCGGGCCAGGACCTCGGGGGCGACGGAGGTGCCGCCGGGGGTGGGCAGCAGGACCTGACGGGGCCCGATGGTCGTGCGGCCTCCCCCAGTACCGGACGTCTGGGAGGTACCCCCAGCCAGGGGCACGGGCAGCCCGGACAGCCGGTCCGGGTCGACCCCGGCGAGGCTGTCGTAGAGCCGGTTCCACCAGCCGGGCTCCTTCTCCAGTCCGGCGAGCCGGTCGACGGCGTCGGTGAGCGGAACCCGGGCGACGCCGAGGGTGCGCAGCTCCGTCCTCCGCTCCAGACCGGCGGGCAGCAGCGTGGGCAGCACCTCGGCCAGCACCCGTACGGTGTCGGCGCCGGCGCCCTCGACGACCTCGGCGTCCCGCGGGCGCAGCGACTCGGGCAGCTCGGGGTCCGGCTCGGCCGGGCGCAGGGCGGGCGGCAGGAAGGACGTCCGGGGCAGGCGCTCCAGGATGGCCTGGCGCAGGGCGCCGTCGAGTTCGCCCTTGCCGAGCGGGCCGGGCACGAGCGCGATGACGCCCTCGTCCACCGGACGCCAGGCGGCGAGGAGTTCGGCGTAGGAGTCGGCCGCGCGTTGCACGAGGAAGTCGGTGAGCGGGCCGGGGGCGGCGTGCCGGCGGGTGGTGTCGAGCGGGAACGACGCGATGAGCAGGGCGGGCACGCCGAGCGGTTCGTCGCTGGGCGTGGGGGCGTGCACGACGGGCGCGGTGCGGGGGCGGGCGGGGCTGCCGTCGGCGGGGTCCACGGGGACGGCCCAGGTCAGCGACCAGTGGGGCCGCAGGCGTTCCTCGACGGGGCGGTCGGCGAGCAGTTCGGGGGTGAGCGGGCCGTGGGCGGACGCCGTGCGCCAGCGGGTGACGCCGGACGCGGAGTCCTCCACGACGGTGAAGGGGCCGTCGGCGCGACGGCGCAGGGTGCGCGGCGCGGCGTCGCCGATCTCGACCACGACCTCCTCCAGGCCGGGCAGGGCGAGCAGCAGCGCGTCGTCGACGGCACCCAGCAGCCGCTCGGCCAGGTCGGCGGCGGCGGTGTCGCGCAGCGGCAGGATGACGACGGTGTCGTACGGGTCGGGGGCGGTGCCCTCGGCGGCGAACGGCAGCCGCAGCAGGGGCACATGCCCGTCGCGGCGCCGGATCTCGTCGCCCAGTCCGGGGCTGTGCCGGGCGGTGTCCTGGGCCAGCTCCCGGGCCTCGGCGAGCGACCAGCGCACCCCGCCGTGCCGTCCGACGACGGCGGGCTCGTCGGTGACGGCGAGGACGGCGGCGAAGCCGACGCCGAACCGTCCCACGGCCTCGCTGTCGCGTTTCGCGGAGGCCCGCAGCGTGGACAGCGACTCGACACCGGCCGCGTCCAGGGGCGCACCGGTGTTGGCGGCGACGAGCACGCCCTCGCGCAGGGTGAGGCGCAGCCGCCCGGGCACCCCGGCCCGGCCCGCGGCGTCGGCGGCGTTCTGCGCGAGCTCCACGACCAGCCGGTCCCGGTACCCGCCGAGGACGAGGTCCTCCTCGGCGTTGGCGTCCTCCCGGAACCGGGCGGGGCTGGTCGCCCAGGCGTCCAGCACTCCACGCCGCAGCCGCGCCGTACCGAACGGGTCGGCGCCCTCGGCCGCGGGCCGCACGAACTTGCTCACGTTGACACTCCTCATCGCCGTCGCGACGAAGGTACCGCCTGCCCCACCCGGGTGCAGATCACCACCGGTCCGGAGCACCCCGGAAGATCATCCGCCGAGCACCCCGAGCCCGGCCGACGTATTCGGACGACGCCCGGCTCCGGAGCAAACTCGCCCAGGCGGGTGGACAACAGCAACTCGGCCTGATTCCGGGCGGTTTGCCTGCCCTGCGCTCACCGCGGCACGACCAGGGACATGCCCGGGACGCCGACAACGACTGGGTCGCCAGGACACGGGACTACCCGCTGATCGGCATCCCCGTCCACGCCGTGTTCGACCCCCGCACCGGCACCGGCGCGGTGCTCAGCGACATCCACTCCACCCCCGACGGGCCGCGCCACGCGACCCGTGAGGACTTCGTGTACGGGGAGGACGTCGCCATCGCGGACTGGACGATCTCCACGGAGGGGCTGCCCCGGTACCGGCCCGAGGGCGCGGCGGGCGACTGAGGCGTCCCGCCGTCCCTACGAGTGGCCGAGTTCCGCCGAGTCCTCGTCCGTCGTGGCCGGGACCGAGCCCGAGTCCGGGGACGGGCGGAGAGGGAAGGGGTCGACGCGGGTCTCGTCGACGACCGGCGGGGCCGGGCGGGGCGGCTTCGGCATGACGGCCGCCTCCGAGTGGCCGCCGCAGCCGTAGGTCAGGGAGACCACATGGCCGTCGGCCGGGGAGAACTCGTTGGCGCAGACGCCGAAGGCCTGGCCGAGGGAGCCGCCGATCGGGACGAGGAAGCCGCAGCTGACACAGGTGGCGGGAGCCGCCTGCGCCATGGGCGTCTTCGCGCCGAACCCCTCCTCCCAGCGGTCCGCGGCGATGTGCAGGCCGTAGCGGGACAGCACGCGGGCGCGGCGCAGGCCGAGTTCGTCGGCGATGGCGGCGATGGAGCCTCGGGAGGGGGCCATCGGCAGGTTCGCCGGGGTGCCGCCGGTGACCTCGGCGTCCTCCGCCTCGACCAGCTCGGCCATCTCCTCGGAGACGGGCGCGTTCGGGCCCGGCTCGTCCACGCCGGTGTAGCCGGGCTCCAGGCGCAGGTCGTCGGCGTCGGTGGGCAGCAGGTCGCCCGGGCCCATGTCGCCGGGGCGCAGCCGCTCGCTCCACGGCACCCACTCGGGCGCCAGCAGCGCGTCCGGTCCGGGCAGCAGGACGACCTCGTCGAGGGTGACGATCTTGGCGCGGGAGGCGCGGGCCACGGTGACCGCCCAGCGCCAGCCGCGGTACCCGAGCTCCTTGCACTCGAAGAAGTGCGTGACCACACGGTCGCCCTCGGACACCACGCCCGCGTGCTCTCCGACGACACCGGGTGCGGCGGCCTCCTCGGCGGCGCTGCGGGCGAGGTCGACGGCCTCGGCGCACAGACGATCGGGGGTGCGGCTTCGCGTGGTCGCTGCGCTCACAGGTATCGCTTCTCTCCTACGCCGTCTTACGGGTGCGGGTGCCTCAAGGCGGCGGAGCGGACGGAGCGGACCTGTGGGCCGCGTCGACGTCCGCGTCCGAATCGCGCTCGGGCGCACCTACGTCATCCATTGTGCGGGATGGCTGAGATACGCACGCTACCTGTGCGCGGGCGCTGGGCCTACACCGACGGTGCTTCTCGGCGCTCCGCGATGCCCGCCGACCGGCTGCCCGTGCCCTCCATACGCGCCGTAACCGCACTAGCCACCCCCATTACGGGGCACTATTGCGTCGTGGCGACCGCGAGGCAGCCCGAAGGAGCCACCGGCACCGGTGGGCCCGAGGGCGGCCGTAACCGACGTGGCGGAACGGGCCGGAGGCGCGGCCCCTTCCGCACGCTGGGCCGTGCCCTGCACTTCCCGTTCACCGGGCCGGCGCGCGGCATCCGCAAGGCCACGCACGCGCACGGCGCGGGCGAGTCGGGCCTCGGCAAGCTGATCGAGCTGCACGGGGTGAACGGCGCGGGCGACGTCATGATCACCGTCGCGCTCGCCTCGACCGTCTTCTTCTCCGTCCCCACGGACGAGGCCCGCGGCCGGGTGGCGCTCTACCTGGGCATCACGATGGCGCCGTTCACTCTGCTGGCCCCCGTGATCGGTCCGCTTCTCGACCGCATCCCGCACGGCCGCCGGGCCGCCATGGCCGGTGCCATGCTGGCCCGCGCGCTGCTCGCCCTCGTCCTGTCCAGCGCCGTCGTCAGCGGCGATCTGCAGCTGTATCCGGCCGCGCTCGGGGTGCTGGTCGCCTCGAAGGCGTACGGCGTGGTCAGAAGCGCCGTCGTGCCCCGGCTGCTGCCACCGGGCTTCTCGCTGGTGAAGGCCAACTCCCGGGTCACCCTGGGCGGGCTGCTGGCCACCGGGGTGGCCGCGCCGATCGGCGCCGGGCTGCAGGCGGTCGGGCCGCGCTGGCCGCTGTTCGGCGCCTGCGCGATCTTCATCGCCGGTACGGTCCTGTCGTTCACGCTGCCCCCGAAGGTCGACTCGGCCAAGGGCGAGGACCGGGCGCTGCTCGCCGCCGACGAGCAGCATCTGCACGGCCCGCACCGCAAGCCCGTCAAGCGCCCGGGGCTGCGCACGGTCGGCATCGCGGTCACCCACGCCCTCGGCGCCAACGCCGCCCTGCGCTGTCTGTCCGGGTTCCTGATCTTCTTCCTGGCGTTCCTGCTGCGGGAGCACCCGATGTCCGGGCAGAGCGCCGCCGTGTCCCTCGGCATAGTCGCCGCGGCGGCCGGCACCGGCAACGCGCTGGGCACGGCGGTCGGCGCCTGGCTCAGATCCCGGGCGCCGGAGATCATCATCGTCACCGTCGTGGGCCTGGTGATGGCCATGGCGCTCACCGCGGCGGCCCTGTTCGGCGCGGTCGTGGTGGCCTGCCTCGCGGCGGTCGCCGGGTTCGCGCAGGCGCTGGCGAAGCTGTCGCTGGACGCGCTGATCCAGCGGGACGTGCCGGAGTCGGTGCGGACGTCGGCGTTCGCCCGCTCCGAGACGCTGCTGCAGATGTCGTGGGTGCTCGGCGGCGCCATCGGCATCGTGCTGCCGCTGCGGGGCTCGTTGGGGCTGCTGGTCGGCGCCGCCATCGTCGCCACCGGCTGGCTGACCACCGTCAAGGGCCTGCTCGGGTCGGCCCGGCACGGCGGGCACGGCCGGCCCCGGGTCGAGTGAGGGACCACGCCGTCCCGCCTCCGTGACACGGCACGCCGCCCCCGCATGGAGAGAGCACGACACCCGCCCGATAGCCTTCGCCCATGACCACGCTGCAATCCGTTGTGCGACGCCGCCGCGCGCTCGCCGCCGCCGGCGCCGTTTCCGCCGGAGTGCTCGTCCTGTCGGCCTGCGACAAGCCGACGCCGCTCGCCACGGTGACCGTCGGCACGTCCTCCGTCCACTCGGAGGCCACCTGCGGTGGCGAGAGCGGTGAGACCGTGAAGACCGCGGATCTCCCCAAGTGCCTCAAGGGCAAGGACATCAAGACCATCACGGTGGACCCGGACGAGACCGTGCGCTTCGGTGTCGACCCGGAGATCGCCGACGAGGGCTGGACGATCCTCATGAACGGCCAGCCGCTCACCGACTCCAGCACCAAGACCTACCGGACCGTCCCGGGCAGCGTGTTCTTCAACGCCCAGTACGGCGCCAGCGGCAACTCGACGCTCGTCTCCATCAAGGAGGGCGAGCGGGACGTCACCGGCGTGTGGTCCTTCAAGCTGAAGAAGGACGCCTGATCACGTCCGCTGTCCGGATCCTCGTGGCCACCGCGGTCCCCGCCGAGCGGGACGCGGTGGCCCCGGCGCTCGGCCTGCCGGACGCGGAGGTGATCGCCGCCGGGGTCGGCCCCGCCCTCGCGGCCGCCTCCACCGCCACGGCCCTGACCACCGCCGCGCTGACCGGCCGCCCGTTCGGCCTGGTCGTATCGGCGGGCATCGCCGGCGGTTTCGCGCCGCACGCGCCCGTCGGCTCCCTCGTCGTCGCCGACGAGATCACGGCCGCCGACCTGGGCGCGGAGACCCCCGACGGCTTTCTGCCCGTCACCGAGCTGGGCTTCGGCACCGTCACCCACCGCCCGCCCGAGGCCCTCGTGTACGAGGTCGCGGCCGCGACGGGCGCCCGCCCCGGCGCCGTCCTGACCGTCTCCACCGTCACCGGCACCGCCGCCCGCGCCGCCCGGCTGCGCGAACGCCACCCCACCGCCCTCGCCGAGGCCATGGAGGGCTTCGGTGTCGCCGAGGCCGCCGCCGCCCACGGCACACCCGTCCTGGAGCTGCGCGCGGTCTCCAACCCCATCGGCCCGCGCGACCGCGCCGCCTGGCGGATCGGGGACGCGCTGGCCGCGCTCGCCGAGGGCTTCGGGAAGATCACCCCCGTCCTCCGGAGTTGGAACCCACATGACCGGTGACCCCTTGCAGATCGCGTACTCCCCCTGCCCGAACGACACGTTCGTCTTCGACGCCCTCGCCCATGGCCGTGTCGAGGGTGCCCCCGCCCTGGACGTGACGTTCGCCGACATCGACGTCACCAACGGCATGGCCGAGCGCGGCGAGCTGGACGTGCTGAAGGTGTCGTACGCCGTGCTGCCGTACGTCCTGGACACCTACGCGCTGCTGCCCTGCGGCGGTGCGCTGGGCCGGGGCTGCGGGCCGCTGGTGCTGACCCGGGAGGCCGGGACGGACCTGGCCGGGCGCACGGTCGCGGTGCCGAGCGAGCGGTCGACGGCGTATCTGCTGTTCCGGCTGTGGGCCGCCGACACCGTGCCCGGCGGGGTCGGGGAGATCGTGGTGATGCCGTTCCACGAGATCATGCCCGCGGTGCGGGACGGGAAGGTCGACGCGGGTCTCGTCATCCACGAGGCGCGCTTCACGTACCGGAACTACGGGCTGCACAAGCTCGCCGACATGGGCGAGCACTGGGAGGACACCACCGGGCTGCCGATCCCGCTGGGCGCGATCATCGCCAAGCGGTCGCTGGGCGCCGGCCGGCTGACCGCGCTGGCGGACGCGATCCGCGCCTCGGTGCGGGCCGCCTGGGACGACCCGGAAGCCTCCCGGCCCTATGTCATGGAACACGCGCAGGAAATGGACCCGTCGGTCGCGGACCAGCACATCGGTCTGTACGTCAACGAGTTCACGGCCGATCTCGGCGAGGACGGATACGCGGCCGTGCGTGGACTGCTGACCCGCGCGGCGGCCGAGGGACTCCTTCCGCCCCTCGACCCGCGCGCACTGGATTTCCCCTAGAGATCCCGGAAATCCCTACGGCCGTGCGGTCCGTACCGCCTAACGGCCGTGCGGTCCGTACCGCCTATACGTCGAGCTGGTCGGCGACGGCCCGGAGGAGACCGGCGATCTTCTTGCCGGAGTTCTTCTCCGGGTAACGGCCCTTCTCCAGCATCGGCGTGATGTTCTCCAGCAGGGTCGTCAGGTCCTGGACGATGGACGCCAGTTCGTCCGGCTTCTTGCGCTGGGCGGCCGCGACGGACGGCGTCGGATCGAGCAGCACGACGGACAGCGCCTGATCCCCGCGCTGACCGGCGACGACGCCGAACTCCACCCGCTGGCCGGGCTTGAGCGTGTCGACGCCGGCGGGGAGGACCGAGGAATGGACGAAGACGTCACCGCCGTCGTCGCGGGAGAGAAAGCCGAAGCCCTTCTCACTGTTGAACCACTTGACCTTGCCGGTGGGCACGTCTGTCCTCGTCCTCGTACTCGTCGGGAAACTGCTTCTGAAAAAACGGCTCTTGACAGCACTGCAGCGGGTCGACCTCGACCCGCCGGTACCCAGGCTAATGGTCCCGGGGCCGGTGACAAGACGTCGCCGGGTCGTTCCCTCGCGCAGGGAACTACCCTGGTGCGGTGCGTGACAAAACCCAAGCGAATTCCGCCGCCCCCGGAGACCGGCTGATCCGGGCCGGTGCGATCGTCTTCTTCGTCGGCGCCGTGGCCACACTGGTCACGATGGCCCCGTTCCTGCTCGGTACGACGCCTTTTCCGACCTTCATGTTCGGTCTGAGCATGCTCATGGGCGTCGGATTCCTCGTCGCCGGCGCCGGGGTGTTCCGGTCGATCGCGGCCGGCAGGCGTCAGGCGCGTCAGGCCGCCGCGCGGTAGCCGGCCAGCCAGTCGGGGAATCCGGTGAGGTCGTCGAGGACGACGTCCGCGCCCAGCTCGGCGAGCTGCGCGGCGTCGAACGGCCCGGTGGCCACGGTCACCGACAGCGCGTCCGCCGCGCGGGCCGCCCGGATGTCCCCCTGGTGGTCGCCGACGTAGACGCTCGCGCCGTACTCGCGCAGCGCTCCCGCCTTCTGCTCGGCCCACAGGTCGCCGACGACCGCGTCCGGTTCGATGCCGAGGTGCTCCAGGTGCAGCTTGGCGTTCGGTTCGTGCTTGGCGGTGACGACGATCGCGCGTCCGCCCCCGTCCCGTACGGCGGCTATCGCCTCACGGGCTCCGGGCAGCGCGGACGTGGCGGCGACGGCGAACGCCGGGTACATCGCCCGGTACTCCTCGGCGACGGCCGCGACCCGGTCGGCCGGGAACCAGTTCGCCAGCTCCTCCTCCAGCGGCGGCCCGAGCCGGGTGACCACGAGGTCGGCGTCGATGTACGTCCCGGTCCGCTCGGTCAGCGCCCGGTAGCAGGCGTGGATCCCGGGGCGGGAGTCGATGAGGGTCATGTCGAGGTCGAAGCCGACGGTGAGTGCCATATGCGCCATTGTGCCGAGCCGCCGCGCCCGGCCGTCCCGCGGGCAGGTGTCAGGTGCGCCGCTGGGAGCGCCAGACGATGAACAGGGCCGACGCCACGGCCGCGCCGCGCACCACCCAGGGCCAGGTCTCGACGATCGCCGCGTTGGTCTCGCCCTGGACCAGGGCCTCGCCCCAGCGGCCGGTGGCGCGGCCCCAGAGCCAGACGACCCCGGCGGTGAGGGAGAGGCCGGGCAGGATCACGACCGCCCACTTGGTCTCGGTGTCGCTCAGGCGCCGGGAGCCCCAGGCGATGAGCCAGCCCACCAGCAGCACGACGAGGTTGCCGAGGAACGCTCCGGCGACCAGCAGGGCGGCGGCGGCCAGCAGCAGCGGGTTGTTCCAGCGGCCTTCGGGGAGCGCCGGGCGGCGCAGCAGGCGGCGGCGCTTGGGTGCCTCGTCCACCACCGTGTCGTCGTCGGCCTGCTCGACGGCGGCCGGTGCCGGGTCCTTCGTGCCGGGGGCGTCCTTCGCCGGGGGTCGGCGGAGCATCTCGGGGATCTCGACGCCGCCGACGAACCCGGGGATGTCCTCGCCGGGCCCGAGCGGGGTGCTGTCCACCTCCCACCAGTCGGGCCGCAGCGCGCTGCCGCCCAGTTCGGCCGCGGTCGCCAGATGGGGCGGCGGGGGCGCGGCGGGGCGGGCGGCCTCGGAGGGGCGCGGGCGCGGCACCATCCGGCGCAGGCCCTTGGGGCGCCGAGCGGACGCGGTGTCGTCGCCGGACGGCTGGGCGGGCACGGCGGTGACCGGGCCCTGCGGGGGCGCGGTGCCCTCGGCGGCGGGCGCTCCCCCGGCGGCGGTGACGACGTCGTCGGGGCTGCCGAGGCGGGCGATGATGCGCCGGACGGCGGCGGGGCTGTCGACAGGTGCCTTGGCGCGGCGCCGGTCGATCTCGCCGCGCAGTTCGTTCACCAGACGCATCCGGGTGGCCGACGGCAGCTGCCGCTGCTGGGCCACGTCGCCGACGCGGCTCAGATACTCGTAGACGACCTGGTCGCTCTCGATCCCCACGAAGTCCCCTCCGGGGTGGGTGCGTTGTGGTACCCCGTGGGACGACGTTAGCGCAGGGCGCGGGCGGTGCCCGGGACGCGGGGGCGGTGCCGCCGGTGCCGTCGGCCCCGCCCGCCGCGCGTGGATCGGGGGTTCGCCGCCTCCCCTGCCCCGGCCACGCACCCGCTAGATTGGGTCGGATGAGCGAACCGGCTGTACCGCCCCGTTCCCTCGCGGAGGCGCTCCGCGCGCGGGACGACGCCTCGCTGGCCGTGCTCCTGCGCAGCCGGCCCGACCTCATCACGCCCGTCCCCACGGATCTGACGCAGCTCGCGACGCGGGCCGGCACCCGGGCGTCCGTGGTGCGCGCCCTGGAGCGGCTGGACCGGTTCGCGCTGCAGACGGCGGAGGCGCTGGCCGTGGCACCGGACCCGGCGACGTACGCCGGACTGCTCGCGCTGATGGCCGGGGACGACGGCGACCCGGCGGTCGAGGGCGCCCTGCCGCACGCCCTGCGGACGCTGCGCGAGCAGGCGCTGGTGTGGGGCGCCGACGACCGGCTGCGGCTGGTCCGCACGGCCCGTGAGCTGCTGGCGCCCTCGCCGCAGCATCCGTCGCCGACCGGGCTGGGGCCCACCGTGCGGGAGGCCGCGTCCGGGATGTCGCCGGGCCGGATCCAGGAGATCGTGACGGCGGCGGGGCTGGCGTCCACCCATGACGCGGTGTCCGCCCTGGACGCGCTGACCGAGCTGTTCTCCGACCGGCGGCGCATGTCGGCGCTGCTCGACGAGGCGCCGCCGGAGTCCGTGGAGGTGCTGTCCCGGCTGGTGTGGGGGCCGCCGTACGGGCAGGTCACCGCGGACCCGGCGCCCCGGCTGCGCTGGCTGATGGACCGCGGTCTGCTGCTGCCCACCGCGCCCGGCACGGTCGTACTGCCCCGGGAGGCGGCGCTGCATCTGCGCGGCGGGCGCGCCCACCGCGCCACCGAGCCGCTGCCGCCGCCGGTGGAGCCGGCCGCCACGCACCGCCCGCAGATCGTGGACGCGACGGCGGCCGGGCAGGCGTACACCGCGCTCGCCACCATGGAGGAGCTGCTGAAGGACTGGCACGAGGGCGGGCCCGCGGTGCTGCGGGCCGGTGGCCTGAGCGTGCGCGACCTGAAGCGGACCGCCGTGGCCCTGGACGTGCCGGAGCCGGTCGCCGCGTTCTGGGTGGAGCTCGCGTACACCGCCGGCCTGGTGGCCTCGGACGGCGAGGCCGACGAGCGGTACGCGGCCACGCCCGCCTACGACGAGTGGCTGGAGCTGCCGGCGGCCGAGCGCTGGGCGGCGCTGGCCCGGGCCTGGCTGACGGCCACCCGGACGGCGGGCGTGGTCGGCGGCCGGGACGCGAAGGACCGCACGTTGTCGGCGCTCGGCCCGGGCCTGGACCGCTCGGCGGCGCCGGAGGTGCGGCACCGGGTGCTGACGCTGCTGGCCTCGCTCCCGGAGGGGGCGGCCCCGTCGGCCGAGTCGGTGCTGGCCCGGCTGCGCTGGGAGCGGCCCCTGCGCGGGCCGCAGCGCGAGGACGATCTGCGCGGCCGGCTGGCCCGGTGGACCCTGGACGAGGCCGAGCGGCTGGGTGTGACGGGGCGCGGCGCCCTGTCCTCGCACGGGCGGGCCCTGCTGGGCCTGCCCCCGGCCACGTCCGCCGGGACGGCCAAGGACGGCGCCGGGCCCTCGGCCACCGGTCCGTCCGCGGACGGTCCCGCGGGGGTGCGACGGAGCACCCCGGCGCCCGAGCCGACCGGGCCCGGCGACAAGCTGCCCGTGCACCACGAGCACCCGCGCCCCGCCCCGCAGCCCGAGCCGCTGCCGCCGGCCGAGCAGGCCGCCGCCGCGGCCGCCGCCGCCCGGCTGCTGGCGCCGCTGCTGCCTGAGCCGCTGGACCACGTCCTGCTCCAGGCCGACCTGACGGCCGTGGCGCCCGGACCGCTGCGGCGGCCCCTCGCGGACACGCTGGGTGTGCTCGCGGACGTCGAGTCCAAGGGCGGCGCGACGGTGTACCGGTTCACGCCGGGGTCGGTGCGCCGGGCCCTGGACGCCGGGCGTACCGCCTCCGACCTGCACGCCTTCCTCGCCGAGCACTCCCGTACGCCGGTGCCGCAGCCGCTGGCGTATCTGATCGACGACGTGGCGCGGCGGCACGGGCAGCTGCGGGTGGGGGCCGCGTCGGCGTACGTCCGCTGCGACGACGACGCGATGCTGAACGAGATCCTCGCCGACAAGCGGGCCGCCGGGCTGCGGCTGCGCCGCCTCGCGCCGACCGTGCTCGCCGCGCAGAGCGACCCGGCGACGTTGCTGGAGGGGCTGCGCGCGATGGGCTTCGCGCCGGCCGCCGAGTCCGCCGAGGGCGATGTGCTGATCACCCGGGCCGACGCCCACCGCACGCCGCCGCGCACGGCCCCCGAGCCGGTGCCGGACGGCCCGCCCGCGCCGGACGCCACACTGCTGGCCGCCGCGATCCGCGCGATCCGGGCGGGCGACCTGGCGTCCACGGCACCGCGCAGGACGGGCGGCGACACCCCGGCCGGGGGCGGCGGCGAGCTGCCCCGCACCACCTCCGCCGAGACGCTGGCCACCATGCAGGCGGCCGTGCTGACCGGCGAGGCCCTGTGGATCGGGTACGTCAACGCCGAGGGCGCCGCCAGTCAGCGGGTGATCGCGCCGGTACGGGTCGAGGGCGGGTTCGTGACGGCGTACGACCACACCGCGGACGAGGTGCGGACGTATCCGCTGCACCGGATCACCGGGGTCGCCGAGCTGGCCGACGACCAGATCTGAGAGCGGCCCGGAAGGGATCAGGCACACTGGACGTTTGGTCGAGTGGTGAGCGGAAGGACGGACCCACGTGAACGGACCATTGATCGTCCAGTCGGACAAGACCCTGCTCCTCGAAGTGGATCACGAGCAGGCCGACGCGTGCCGTCGGGCGATCGCGGCGTTCGCGGAGCTGGAGCGGGCGCCCGAGCACATCCACACCTACCGGGTGACGCCGCTCGGCCTGTGGAACGCGCGCGCCGCCGGGCACGACGCCGAGCAGGTCGTCGACGCGCTGGTGACGTACAGCCGCTATCCGGTGCCGCACGCGCTGCTGGTCGACATCGCCGAGACGATGGACCGGTACGGCCGGCTCACGCTGTCCAAGCACCCCGCGCACGGCCTCGTGCTGACCACCACCGACCGTCCGGTCCTGGAGGAGGTGCTGCGCTCCAAGCGTGTCGCGCCGCTGGTCGGCAACCGCATCGACCCGGACACGGTCGCCGTGCACCCCTCCGAGCGCGGGCAGATCAAGCAGACGCTGCTCAAGCTGGGCTGGCCCGCCGAGGACCTCGCCGGGTACGTGGACGGCGAGGCGCACCCGATCGACCTGGACGAGGACGGCTGGGCGCTGCGGCCGTACCAGCGGCAGGCCGTGGAGAACTTCTGGCACGGCGGCAGCGGTGTCGTCGTCCTGCCCTGCGGCGCCGGGAAGACCCTGGTCGGTGCCGGGGCCATGGCCGAGGCCAAGTCGACGACGCTGATCCTCGTCACGAACACCGTGTCCGCCCGGCAGTGGAAGCACGAGCTGGTGAAGCGGACCTCGCTGACCGAGGAGGAGATCGGCGAGTACAGCGGGACGCGCAAGGAGATCCGCCCGGTCACCATCGCCACGTACCAGGTGCTGACGACCCGGCGGAAGGGCGTCTACCCGCACCTGGAGCTGTTCGACTCCCGGGACTGGGGCCTGATCCTCTACGACGAGGTGCATCTGCTGCCCGCGCCGGTCTTCAAGTTCACCGCCGACCTCCAGGCGCGGCGGCGGCTCGGGCTGACGGCGACGCTGGTCCGCGAGGACGGCCGGGAGTCCGACGTGTTCTCCCTGATCGGCCCCAAGCGGTTCGACGCTCCGTGGAAGGAGATCGAGGCGCAGGGCTACATCGCGCCCGCGGACTGCGTGGAGGTCCGGGTGAACCTCACGGACTCCGAGCGGCTCGCGTACGCCACCGCCGAGCAGGAGGAGAAGTACCGCTTCTGCGCGACGACCGACACCAAGCGGAAGGTCACCGAGGCGCTGGTGCGCCGGTTCGCCGGGCAGCAGATCCTGGTGATCGGCCAGTACATCGACCAGCTCGACGAGCTGGGCGAGCACCTGGACGCGCCGGTGATCAAGGGCGAGACGTCCAACGCGCAGCGGGAGAAGCTGTTCGAGGCGTTCCGGCAGGGCGAGATCAACGTGCTGGTGGTGTCCAAGGTCGCGAACTTCTCCATCGACCTGCCGGAGGCGACGGTCGCCATCCAGGTGTCGGGGACGTTCGGCTCGCGTCAGGAGGAGGCGCAGCGGCTCGGCCGGGTGCTGCGGCCCAAGGCGGACGGGCACCAGGCCCACTTCTACTCCGTGGTCGCGCGGGACACGCTCGACCAGGACTTCGCCGCCCACCGCCAGCGCTTCCTGGCGGAGCAGGGCTACGCGTACCGGATCGTGGACGCCGACGAGATCCTCGCGGAAGGCGCCGGGGGCACCGAGAGCTGAAGGCCCGGGAGGAACCGGCGATTCCGTACGGTCACGGTCGCTGACTTCGTGTCACCGTGACCGGCGGGTCCGTCACTTGTGGCGGACGCCCGCCTCCTCCCGGTACTCGCCGAGGACGATCACGTCGAAGGCGGCGCCCATGAACACCTTGACGGCGCGCAGGGCTTCACCGAGTCGATGACGGTGGCTCCCCTGGAGCGCGGTCGCTCCGCGGGGGGCCGCGGGGGCCGGGTGGATGGTTGCTGCGCTCATGTCTCCATGATGCGTCGGTGTCCGTAAAGCCCGCATCGGTCTCCGGGCCGAAGCCGGCTGCCGGTCCCGTACGTCTCGGGGCGGACGGGCCGCCCTGAAGGAGGACGGCGTCCCCTAGGGGGCGCCGGTTGCGGAGTGCCGGTGGGGGCGCCGGTTGCGGAGTGCCGGTGGGGGTGCCGGATATTCGTTGGCGTGCGCGGGACGGTCTCGCCTAAAATCTCCGCTCTTGCCCGCCTCCCCTCGCGGAGTGCCGCCGCCCGGACGGAAACCGGACGGCTCTCTCTCGTCCGATCCGCTCGTTGGTCATCCGGAGGCACCCCCTTGTCCAGGCCCGTCGACGACAGCCTCGACCCACTGGAGCGAGAGCGCTCCCATCTGGCGTCCTCACGCGCCGCGCTGCGCGCCATGCGCGAGGACGTCGAGTCCCTCGACATCCGCGACGTGAGCGCGAACTGGGTCAACGCCGAGGTGCTGACCCGGCAGATCGACGACCGCATCAAGGCGCTGGCCGACCTCAGCGACACCCCGCTGTTCTTCGGCCGGCTCGACTATCTGCACGCGCCGGGTGCCGAGGAGGCCGAGGGCGCGGAGGGGGAACGCTTCTACATCGGGCGGCGGCATGTGCACGACGCCGAGGGCGACCCGATGGTCGTCGACTGGCGTGCGCCGGTGTCTCAGCCGTTCTACCGGGCGTCCAAGAAGGACCCGATGGACATCGCGCTGCGCCGCCGCTTCGGCTACACCGGCGGCGATCTCACGGCGTACGAGGACGAGCACCTGTCCGACCCGGCGGAGGCGGCGCGCACCAGCAAGCTGCTCCAGCAGGAGATCGAACGGCCGCGTGTCGGCCCCATGCGGGACATCGTGGCGACGATCCAGCCCGAGCAGGACGAGATCGTACGGTCCGGGCTCGGCGGGACCGTGTGTGTGCAGGGCGGCCCGGGCACCGGGAAGACGGCCGTCGGCCTGCACCGGGTGGCGTATCTGCTGTACGCGCACCGGGAGCGGCTGGCCCGCACCGGCACGCTGGTGATCGGGCCGAACCGGTCCTTCCTGCACTACATCGAGCAGGTGCTGCCCGCGCTCGGCGAGCTGACGGTCCGCCAGGCCACGGTCGACGATCTCGTGGCCCAGGTCGAGGTGCGCGGCGCCGACGACGCGGCGGCCGCGGTGATCAAGGGTGACGCACGGATGGCCGAGGTGCTGCGGCGGGCGGTGTACGCGCACGTGACCATGCCGTCCGAGGCGGTGGTCGTGGTGCGCGGTTCACGGCGGTGGCGTGTCCCGGCGTACGAGGTCGAGGAGATCGTCCGCGAGTTGCTGGACCGCGGCATCCGGTACGGCGCCGCCCGCGAGGCGCTGCCGCAGCGGATCGCGCACGCGGTGCTGGTGCAGATGGAGCGGTCGGGCGAGGCGCCGGACGACCGGGTGCAGGACGCGGTGGCCCGCAACGCGGCGGTGAAGGCGGCCGTCAAGGCGATCTGGCCGCCGGTGGACCCGGCGAAGCTGGTGCTGCGGCTGCTGTCGGACGCGGAGTTCCTGGCGGAGCACGCGGACGGCGTCCTCGACGAGGCCGAGCAGCGGCCGATCCTGTGGGCGAAGCCGGCGCGGTCGGTGAAGTCGGCGAAGTGGTCGGCGGCGGACGCGGTGCTGATCGACGAGGCGAGCGACCTCGTGACGCGCACGCCGTCGCTGGGGCATGTGGTGCTGGACGAGGCGCAGGATCTGTCGCCGATGCAGTACCGGGCGGTGGGGCGGCGCTGCACGACCGGTTCGGCGACCGTGCTGGGCGACCTGGCGCAGGGGACCACTCCGTGGGCGACCCGCAGCTGGGAGGAGGCGCTGACGCACCTCGGCAAGCGGGACGGGGTGATCGAGGAGCTGACGGCCGGTTTCCGGGTGCCGACGGACGTCATCACGTACGCGTCGCGTCTGCTGCCGTCCATCGCGCCGGGGCTGGCGCCGGTGGCGTCGATCCGTGACAACCCCGGGTTCTTCGAGATCCGTACGGTCGAGGAGGCGGCGGAGGTCGCTTCCGCGTGCGAGGAGTCGCTGCGGCACGAGGGGTCGGTCGGGCTCATCGCCGCTGACGCGCGGGTGCCGGCGCTGGCGGAGGCGCTGAAGGCGGCGGGGCTGGAGTATCTGGCGCCGGGTGAGGAGACGACCCGGCGCGTCCCGCTGACACTGGTGCCGGCGTCGCTGGCGAAGGGGCTCGAGTACGACTACGTGGTCCTGGACGAACCGGGGGCCGTGGTGGAGGGGGAGCCGGATGAGCGGACGGGGTTGCGGCGGTTGTATGTGGCGCTGACTCGGGCGGTGTCGGGGTTGACCGTCACCCATACGGGGGCGTTGCCTGCGCAGTTGCTGTGAGTTGGGGCGGCTACGGGAGCGGGGGGTCGGCTTTGTGTGCCGGGTGCCGGCCGGTGGGGGCTGGTCGCGCAGTTCCCCGCGCCCCTGAAAGCACCTCCCGGCGCCCTGTGGAAGGCAGTGCCCCGCGCCCCGCGAAAGCACCTCCCCGCGACCGGTGAAAAAGCAGTGCCCGCGCCCCCAGCAGGCCCTAAAAGACCTTTGCCGGGGTGTCCAGGGCGGTTCTCCAGGTGGAGACCGCCTCTGCGGAGACCGGGCCCGTCCAGCCGGTCGGGCGGGCCGCGCCGCCGATGTGGAAGGCGTCGATGCCCGCCGCCAGGAGGTCCGGGACGTGGTCGAGGCGGAGGCCGCCGCCGACCAGGACGCGCTGTTCGTAGCCGGGCTCGCCGTCCCGTGCCGCCTCCGCGAGCAGCGTGGGCAGGCCGTCGTCGACGCCGCCCGCCGCCCCCGCCGTGAGGTAGGTGTCCAGGCCCGGCATCCCGTCGAGCTGTTTGCGCAGGGCGTCCCGGTCGGCGGCGCGGTCGATCGCCCGGTGGAACGTCCACCGGCACCCGTCCAGCTCCGCCACCACCCGCTCCATGGCGGCGAGGTCCACCGACCCGTCCGCGTCGAGGAAGCCGAGCACGAACGCGTCCGCCCCGGCGTCCCGCAGCTCGCGCGCCGCCCGGACGACCCGCTCGACGTCCCCCACCGCGAACCCGCCGGCCAGCCGCAGCATCACGCGCAGATCGATGTCGACGGCGGCGCGGATCCCGGTGAACGTCTCGACCGGCGGGGTGAGCCCGTCCGCCGCCATGTCGGTGACGAGTTCGAGCCGGTCCGCACCCCCGGCCTGGGCGGCGACCGCGTCCTCGACGCCGAGGGCGATCACCTCCAGGACTGCACGCTCGCTCATGGGACCCCATTCCTCGGCATTCGGCGGCGACAACTGGCGACTACAGGTCTAGTCCAATCCAAGCCTACGCCTGCCCATCCGGGGTCCCGCTCAACCCATGGCCGGAAACGGGGTCACCCGAAGATGTTCAGCTCCGCCGGCTCCGCGCCCGCCAGCTCGTACGACGCCCCGGCCGCCGGACGCCCGGAGTACAGCCGTACGAGGGTGGTGGCGTCGCCGATGTAGCGCGCCGGGGGCCGGGGAGCCAGCGGGTCGCCCAGCCGCAGGGGCTCGTCCACGTCGTCCAGGTCGGCCTGGAGCGGCACATGCCGACGCTCGCGCGTGAGCCACGCCAGCAGCGCCAGCGCGTCGGGCAGCCCGGCCCCGGCGTACGCCCCCGGCTCGCCCAGCGCCTCGCGCACGTCACCGGCGTGCACCCACTCGCCGAGCCCGACCCCGTCCAGGGCCCCGCCCGCCTTGGCGATCACCGGCCCCGCCTCGGTCATCGCCCGCTCCAGCTCGTCGACGATCCGGGCGTTGCTCCACCCGGCCCGCTCGACGATGTCCCGGTCGTTGGACTCGGGCGAGAACACGCCCTCCCCCAGCCGGTTGTCCACCACCCGGGTCAGCGCGGCCGAACTGTGCGCCAGCACATCCCGCACCGACCACCCCGGACACGCGGCCGTCCTGCGCGCGAAGTCCTCGTCGGGCCGCGTCCGCAGCAGCGGGACCAGCGTGTCCCGCTCGACGGTCAGCAGCCGCCCCGGCAGCTCCGGGTCCCGTACGTCGTGCACGTCAGCAGATGTCATGCCGTCCACGCTAGGGCGTCTCCGGTCGGTCGGGCCGGGCTTCCGGGCCGCGTACTCGCGTGGCCTCGGATCCCCTCGCATACCTGACGAAAGGTGTCGGGATTTGCCGGAAGGCTCCCGGGCACCGACATCGACGGGAGCTGAAGTGGCAGTGGAACGAACGGCAGTCAACCCGGTGACCTGGTCCGTGGCGTTGGGATTCAACCAGGGGGAGGTCGTCTCCGGGCACACCCGGACCCTGTACTGCTCCGGGCAGACCGCGATGGACGCGGAGGGGAAGCCGCAGCACGAGGGGGACATGGCCGCGCAGTTGGCGCTGAGCCTCGACAACCTGGAGGCCGTGCTCGGCGAGGCCGGCATGTCCCTCGCGAACCTCGTCCGGCTCAACGTCTGCACCACCGACGTCGACCGGCTCCTTCCGCACTACGGCGTACTGGCGTCGCGCCTGGGCGCCGCCGGGGTGGCACCGGCCACCACGATGCTCGGGGTGGCACGGCTGGCGGTCCCCGGTCAGCTGGTCGAGCTCGAGGGGACCGCCGTCGCGTAGGGCGACCCTCCGCCGTCCGCGGGCAGAATGGCGTCATGGCCGACCTCGATGACCTCCGCGCCCGCTGGTTGCGCACCCTGCTCGCCGCACGCGGCGACGACTCCTGCGCCATCGCGCCCGAGCGGTACGGGAAGGCGCTCCTGAAGCGCTGGTCCGAGCCGCAGCGGCGCTATCACACCGTGGACCACCTGACGGCGGTGCTGGACCACGTCGACGAGCTGGCGGAGTACGCGACGGACGTCGAGGCCGTCCGGCTCGCCGCGTGGTTCCACGACGCCGTGTATCTGCCCGACCGGTCGACCAACGAGGAGCGGTCCGCCCGGCTCGCCGAGCGGGCGCTTCCCGAGGCCGGGGTGCCCGCCGAGCGGACCGCGGAGGTGGCCCGGCTGGTGCGGCTCACCGTCACGCACGATCCGGCGCCCGGCGACCTGAACGGCGAGGTGCTGTGCGACGCCGACCTCGCGATCCTCGCCGCGCCGCCCTCGGCGTACGCGGCCTACACGGCCGCCGTCCGCGAGGAGTACCACTTCGTCCCGAACGACGCCTTCCGCGCCGGCCGCGCCGACGTGCTGCGGCAACTCCTCGACCTGCCCAGCCTGTTCCGCACGCCGTACGGCCGGGAGAAGTGGGAGGCGACCGCCCGCTACAACCTCTCCTCGGAACTGGAAATGCTGTCGCTCTGAGCCGTGCGGAACCGTAGCCTGCACGCCATGCGACACAGGGGCGGGGAACAGGTGACCGAGGCCGTGGCCGATGCCGTGGCGCTGCTGCGCACGGTGGCGGACCGGGACTGGGACGGGGTGAAGGCGGGGCGTCTCGACTGGAGTTGCCGCGCCACGGCCGAGCACATGGCCGGCGACCTCATCGCCTACGCGGGACAGCTCGCGGGACGGGCGCGGAGCGGATACGTCCCCTTCGAGATCACCCTGGACGAGGGCACCGGCAACGACGGTCTGCTCGACGTCCTCGAGACGACCGGCGTCCTGCTCACGGCGGTCCTGAGCACCACGCCGCCCGAGGTGCGCGCCTTCCACCCGTATCCGTTCCGCAGCGCGAACCGCGAGGGGTTCGCCGCGATGGGCGTCGCCGAGGTGCTGCTGCACACCCATGACATCGCCGTCGGGCTGGGGCTGGACTACGAACCCCCGGCCGGGCTCGCCCAGTTCGTGCTGACGACGATCTTCCCGGAGGTCCGGCCGGACCCCGACCCCTGGCGCACCCTCCTGTGGGCCACCGGCCGCGGCGATCTGCCCGGCCGTGCGCCGGTCGACGGCTGGCGCTGGAAGAACGACCTCGTCCTCACCTCGGACCGGCTCACCCTCCAGGGGCTCACCCCGGCCACCGCCGCCGATCTCGCCCAGGGCGGCGACGGCGGGTTCGACTGGGTCGTCGGCGGGCCCTACGAGGGGACGCGGGAGGCCGCCGGGATGCTGACGCAGGCGTACGAGGCGGGCGTGCACCGCCCCGAGTTCGGCGTGTTCGTGCTTCTGCGCCGGGAGGACGGTCTCGCGGTCGGCGGGATCGGCTTCCACGGCGCCCCGGACGAGGAGGGCCGCGCGGAGATCGGCTACGACCTGGTGGAGGGCGCCCGAGGCCGGGGCTACGCGGCGGAGGCACTGGACGCCCTGTCCCGGTGGGCGCTGGCCCGCGACGACGTCCACAGCCTGTGCGCGACGATCGAGGAGGACAACACCCCCTCGCAGCGGGTCGTCGAGCGCGCCGGTTACGTCCGCGCGAGCGTCGAGGAGGAGCGTGCGGCTCAGGAGCGGCACGAGGAGGGACCGCTGCGGCTGTACGTCCGCCGGGAGGCGGGCGCAGCCTCCGGTCAGTGACGCATGTCCTTCTTCCGCCTGCGCAGCCCGGCCCCGTACAGCAGCCGCACCACCTCGCGGCTGCTGACCTCGACCGCGCCCGCGCGGACCGCGTCGGCGTACCGGTGCGCGGGGAGGTCGTAGTGGTCGCGTTCGAACGCCCGGCGCGGGACGCCGATCCCGTCGGCGAACCGGTGCAGCTCGTCGTACGACACGTCGCTGACGACGTGCGACCACAGGCGGCCGTGGCCCGGCCAGGTGGGCGGGTCGATGTAGATCGTCACGCGGACGGCTTCCCGCCGAGCGCGGTCCCGAGCAGGCCGACCGGCGCGACCTTCACGCCCGCCTTGTGGCACACCCAGTGCGGGTCCGGCCCCAGTTCGGGCTCGACGTCCAGCGCGTGCGGCTCGCCGGTGCCGCAGACCGGGCACAGCGGCCAGCGGCCGTGCCGGTCGAGGAGCGCGTCCTGCACGTCCTGGGCGACCAGACCCGGCACGTACGCCACTCCGTCCGGCCACTGCTCCACCCACCAGCGGCGCTCGACCACGGACTGCTCCACCAGGGAGACGACGTCCGCCTCGGCGGCCTCGTCGGCCGCCAGGTCGGCGAGCACCAGGGCGCGGGCCGTGTGCAGCGCCTGTTCGATGGGGGTGACCGGGTCCATGCGTCTATTGTGCGCACTCTTGACCACGACCCGGCATTGAAAATACGTTTCATATGTGACCAATGACGTGAAGGAAACTTTCGGCCGCGCGCCCGCGCCCGCCGCCCTCGCGGCGAAGGTGCGTACGCTCGCCCCCTCGATGACCCGCTCCATGCAGCGGGTCGCGGAAGCGGTGGCGAAGGACCCCGCCGGCTGTGCGGCCCTCACGGTCACCGGGCTCGCGGAGCTCACCGGCACCAGCGAGGCCACCGTCGTACGCACCGCCCGTCTCCTCGGCTACCCCGGCTACCGCGATCTGCGGCTCGCCCTGGCCGGTCTGGCCGCCCAGCAGGAGTCGGGCCGCGCCCCCGCGATCACCACCGACATCGCCGTGGACGACCCGATCGCCGACGTCGTCGCCAAGCTGGCCTACGACGAGCAGCAGACCCTCGCCGACACCGCGGCCGGACTCGACACCGTCCAGCTCGGCGCGGCGGTCACCGCCGCCGCGGCGGCCCGCCGGATCGACGTGTACGGCATCGGGGCGAGCGGCCTGGTCGCCCAGGACCTCACGCAGAAGCTGCTGCGGATAGGGCTGATAGCGCACGCCCACAGCGATCCGCACCTCGCGGTGACGAACGCGGTGCAGCTGCGCGCCGGGGACGTGGCCATCGCGATCACGCACTCCGGTTCGACCGGGGACGTCATCGAGCCGCTGCGGGTCGCCTTCGAGCACGGGGCCACCACGGTCGCCATCACCGGGCGCCCCGACGGCCCGGTCACGCAGTACGCCGACCACGTCCTCACCACGTCGACGGCCCGCGAGAGCGAGCTGCGGCCCGCCGCCATGTCGTCCCGGACGAGCCAGCTCCTCGTCGTGGACTGCCTGTTCGTCGGGGTGGCGCAACGGACGTACGACACCGCGGCGCCCGCGCTGGCCGCCTCCTACGAGGCCCTGGCCCACCGGCACCGCCGCTAGGCCGTGTCCGTAAAGTCGCGTCGTCGAGCAACGAAGAGAGCCGCCCGCGCATGACCTCCGCTTCCACTCCTCGTGACCTCCGCGCCGAGCTGGAGACCCTGACCACCGAGGCGTTCCGGCCCGAGTTCGCCGAGATCGACCGGCTGCCGACCCTCGACATCGCCCGGATCATGAACGGCGAGGACGGCTCGGTGCCCGCCGCCGTCGCCCGGCGCCTGCCCGAGATCGCCGCCGCCGTCGACGCCGTCGCGGAGCGGATGGGCCGGGGCGGGCGCCTCGTCTACGCGGGCGCGGGCACCGCGGGCCGGCTCGGCGTGCTCGACGCCTCCGAGTGCCCGCCCACCTTCAACACCGACCCGGGGCAGGTCGTCGGCCTCATCGCGGGCGGCCCGAAGGCGGTGGTGACCTCCGTCGAGGGGGCCGAGGACTCCGCAGAGCTGGCCCGCGCCGACCTCGACGCGCTCACGCTGACCCCGCTGGACACGGTGGTCGGCGTCTCCGCCTCCGGGCGCACCCCGTACGCCGTCGGTGCCGTCGAACACGCCCGGCGGCTCGGCGCGTTGACGATCGGCCTGTCCTGCAACGCGGACAGCGCGCTGGCGGCCGCCGCCGAGCACGGCATCGAGGTCGTCGTCGGCCCGGAGCTGCTGACCGGCTCGACCCGGCTGAAGGCGGGCACGGCACAGAAGCTGGTCCTCAACATGCTGTCGACGATCACGATGATCCGGCTCGGCAAGACGTACGGGAACCTGATGGTCGACGTCCGCGCGTCCAACGAGAAGCTGCGGGCCCGCTCCCGCCGCATCGTCTCCCTCGCCACGGGCGCGGACCACGAGGCCGTCGAACGCGCCCTGACCGAGGCGGACGGCGAGGTGAAGACGGCCATCCTGGTCCTCCTCGCGGACGTCGACGGCCCGACAGCTACAGAACTGCTCAGCGCGGCGCGGGGGCATCTGCGGGAGGCGCTGCGAGAGGCCGGCGCCTGACCTCCGCCGCGTCCCGCAGCACCGCCACCAGCCGCTCGGCGGTCCGCACGTTGCACCGCCCCAACTGCACGAGGGCGTACGGCTCCTTCCCGGCCCCGGTGACGGGGTCCACGCACAGGGACGGCAGGACGACACCGACGGCGCCGAACGCCTCCCGCAGGGACGCGACGATCTCTTCGGAGGACCTCATGGGGGGTCACCTCTCCACGCGGAGTCACTGATTCGCCACACAGAGTGGCGGAATCGTCCCTAGGCTGGCCAGAGGGAACGTCCCAACACCCTTCGCTGTCCGACCGGGAGGTGCCATGCCGGGGCCCAAGGACCTGGATCCGTCGTCGTCGCCCCGTGCGCTGCTCGGCGCCGAGCTGCGGCACGCGCGCGAGAAGGCCGGCCTCAGCCAGGAGAAGCTGGGGCAACTGCTGTTCGTCAGCGGCTCGTTCGTCGGCCAGCTGGAGGCGGGGACCCGGCGGATCCAGCCCGACCAGGCCCGGGTGCTGGACGAAGTGCTGGGCACGGACGACTTCTTCCAGCGCAACTGCCGGGTGACGGCGCAGTCCCGGTATCCGGAGCACTTCGCGCAGGCGGCGGAGGCCGAGGCGACGGCCACGGAGATCCGTGAGTACGCCCCGCTCCTCGTCCCCGGCCTGCTGCAGACGCCCGCCTACGCCGAGGCGGTGTGCCGGGCCTACCAGCCGACCGCCCCGCAGGAGACGATCGACCGGCTGGTGAGCGCGCGGATGGAGCGGACGCGTCTGCTCAGCGATCCAACACACCCGTTGTTGTGGGTGGTTCTGGACGAGGGCGCGTTGCGGCGGGTCACCGGCGGACGCGAGGTGATGGCGGAGGCACTGCGGCACATCGCCGCCCTGATGCGCCGCAGCCGGGTCATCGTCCAGGTGCTGCCCTTCGAGGGCGGGGCGCACGCCGCCATGCAGGGCGCCCTCAAGCTGATGGAGTTCGAGGACGCGCCCCCGCTCGTCTACTTCGAAGGAGTCGGCACCGGACGGCTGGAGGACGACCCCGCCACCGTCCGACGCCGACGGCACACCTACGAGCTGCTCGCGGCCTGCGCGCTGTCTCCGTACAAGTCCCTGGCCCTCATCGAGGCCATGGCGCAGGATTACGCGCATGAGGAGCATCCCTGAGCAGGACCTGAAGGCGGCCACCTGGCACAAGTCCCGTCACAGCGGCGGCGATGGCGGCAACTGCCTCGAAGTCACCCACGACTTCCCCACCCTCGTCCCCGTCCGTGATTCCAAGACCCCCGGCGGACCGGCGCTCGTCTTTTCCGAATCCGCGTGGGAGGCCTTCGTCGAAGCGGTCAGGATCTGACCTAAACGACTTCTACGGTGGGCTCATGACCGACACCACGAACACCACCACCGTCACGGACGAGCGCGCCGACCTCCTGGAGACGCTCGCCAAGCACCGGCACTTCCTGCGGTTCACCACGCGTGATCTCACCGACGAGCAGGCGGGCATCCGGAGCACCGCCAGCGCGCTGTGTCTGGGCGGGCTGATCAAGCACGTCACGTCGGTGGAGCAGAAGTGGGCCGACTTCATCGTGGACGGACCGGCCGCGATGCCCGACTTCTCGACGATGACCGAGGCGGACTTCGCCAAGCGCGCCGACGAGTTCCGGATGCTGCCGGGCGAGACGCTGGCCGGGGTGCTGGCGGAGTACGAGGAGGTCGCCCGGCGCACCGACGAGCTCGTCGCGAAGCTGCCGGACCTGAACGCGTCCCACCCGCTGCCGCGGGCGCCGTGGTTCGACGAGGACGCCCGCTGGTCGGCCCGCAGGGTGCTGCTGCACATCATCGCCGAGACCGCGCAGCACGCCGGTCACGCCGACATCATCAGGGAGTCCCTGGACGGGGCGAGGACGATGGGCTGAGAGTTGGCGCGAAGGGGTGGGGACTGCCCAGACTGGGGTCCATGAACCACGCCCAGATGACCGCCCTGGGCCGTGCTCTCCGTGTCCTCGGTGAGCACGGCGACGCCCTCTCCGCGGACACGCCCGACGCGAAGCTGCACGAGATGAAGGCGGATCTGCGCCGCGCGCTGGAGCTGCTCGACGAGAGCGTCTCCGGCGCGGCGCCGGCCACGCGCTGCCCGGAGCATCCGAACGGGCCGGTCGACGAGAACGCGCACGACCTGTGCCTGCTCTGCGAGACCCGGCGCCGGGCCGCGCGGCGTTCGGAGTTCAACGGCCCCGACGTGCCCCGGTCCCCCGAGCCGACGGCGCCGTCCCGGTACGGGGTGCGGGGCGACCGCCCCCAGCCCCAGCAGCGCTGGCTGCCGGAGCTGTGGAACGGCCAGGAGTGGCAGTTGTGCGGGACCCCGCGCCGCGACCGCCAGGAGGCCGAGCTGTATCTCGCCGCCCAGCGGCGCGGGCCGCGCGCGGCGATGGCGTACCGGCTGGTGCACGAGTTCACCGACTACGAGGTGCTGCGGATCTGGGGCACCCCGGTGAAGGTCGACATCGAGCCCCTGGGCAATCTGTAGCCGCTACTCCACCGTGGCGGGCTCGCGTGCCGACCGCGAGGACCACCCTGCAGCGGCGAGGCACCCCGTGTCCCCCACCCCTTCCCCAGCGTGACGGCCGCGCGGGGCCGGGGTCAGCTGAGGGTCCGCAGCGACGCGGCGTCGTACGGCTTCAGCTCGTCGATGCGGCCCTCGAGGACCTTCGCCGCCCACTGCGGGTCCTGCAGCAGGGCGCGACCGACGGCCACCAGGTCGTACTCGTCGCGCTCCAGCGCGTCCAGCAGGTCGTCGAAGCCCTTGGTGGCGGAGCCCTCCCCCACGAACGCCCGGATGAACTCGCCGTCGAGGCCGACCGAGCCGACCGTGATGGTGGGGCGGCCGGTCAGCTTCTTCGTCCAGCCCGCGAGGTTGAGGTCGGAGCCGTCGAACTCCGGGATCCAGTAGCGGCGGGTGGAGGCGTGGAAGGCGTCGACACCGGCGGCGGCGAGCGGGGCGAGGATGGCCTCCAGCTCCTGCGGGGTCTCCGCGAGGCGCGCGTCGTACGCCTCCTGCTTCCACTGCGAGTAGCGGAAGATCACCGGGAAGGTGGGCGACACCCGCTCGCGTACGGCGGCCACGATCTCGGCGGCGAAGAGCGTGCGCGCGACCGGGTCACCGCCGTAGGCGTCGGTGCGGCGGTTGGTGCCCGCCCACAGGAACTGGTCGACCAGGTAGCCGTGCGCGCCGTGGATCTCCACGCCGTCGAAGCCGATGCGCTCGGCGTCGGCGGCGGCCTCCGCGAAGGCGGCGATCACGTCGTCCAGGTCCTGGCGGGTCATCGCGCGGCCGGTGGGCTCGTCGGCGCCGATGCGCAGCCCGGAGGGGCCGATGGCCGGGGCGTCCGGGAAGGGCTGCTGGCCCTGCTCGCGGACCATGCCGATGTGCCACAGCTGCGGCACGATCGTGCCGTCCGCCGCGTGCACCGCCTCGGCGACCTTCGCCCAGCCGGCCAGCTGCTCCTCGCCGTGGAACCGGGGCACCCGGTCGCTCTGGCCCGCCGACGGGTGCCCGACATAGGTGCCCTCGGTGACGATCAGACCGACGCCGGACGCCGCCCGGCGCGCGTAGTACGACAGCACGTCCTCCCCGGGGACGCCGCCCGGCGAGAACATCCGGGTCATCGGCGCCATCACGATGCGGTTCGGGACGGTGAGGCCGTTGATGACGGCCGGCCGGGACAGGATCTCGGCCGCACGGGAGGCGGCGGGCTGGGCGAGGGTCATACGGGGGGCTCCTCGGTGGGGGATGCGGTCGACTGACCGGGCAGTATGTGCGCGTGCATTGTTACACCACCTTAAGCACTTCCCCGGCTCCCCCGCATCCCGTTCGCCGTTCCCGTCCGCGTGAGCCCGGACACGCCGAAGGGCGGCACCTCCTGCCGGAACAGGAAGTGCCGCCCTCCGTGTAGGACGTGGACCGTCCGGGGCCGGGGGCCCCGAGGACGATCAGAAGTCCATGTCACCGCCCGGCATGCCGCCGCCGGCCGGGGCCGCGGCCTTCTCCGGCTTGTCGGCGATGACGGCCTCGGTGGTGAGGAACAGCGCGGCGATCGACGCGGCGTTCTGCAGCGCGGAGCGCGTCACCTTGGCCGGGTCGATGATGCCCTCGGCGACCAGGTCGACGTACTCACCGGTCGCGGCGTTCAGGCCGTGACCCGGGGTGAGGTTGCGGACCTTCTCCACCACGACGCCGCCCTCGAGACCGGCGTTGACGGCGATCTGCTTCAGCGGGGCCTCGAGCGCGAGCTTGACGGCGGCCGCACCGGTCGCCTCGTCGCCCTGGAGCTCCAGCTTCTCGAAGACGCTGGAGGCCTGCAGCAGGGCCACGCCACCACCGGCGACGATGCCCTCCTCGACGGCCGCCTTGGCGTTGCGCACGGCGTCCTCGATGCGGTGCTTGCGCTCCTTGAGCTCCACCTCGGTGGCGGCACCGGCCTTGATGACCGCGACACCGCCGGCGAGCTTCGCCAGGCGCTCCTGCAGCTTCTCGCGGTCGTAGTCCGAGTCGCTGTTCTCGATCTCGGCGCGGATCTGGTTGACCCGGCCCTGGACCTGCTCGGAGGAGCCGGCACCGTCGACGATGGTGGTCTCGTCCTTGGTGATGACGACCTTGCGGGCCTTGCCCAGGAGGTCCAGGGAGGTGTTCTCCAGCTTGAGACCGACCTCCTCGGAGATGACCTCGCCACCGGTGAGGATGGCGATGTCGTTCAGCATCGCCTTGCGGCGGTCGCCGAAGCCCGGGGCCTTGACCGCGACGGACTTGAAGGTGCCGCGGATCTTGTTGACGACCAGGGTCGACAGGGCCTCGCCCTCGACGTCCTCGGCGATGATCAGCAGCGGCTTGCCCGACTGCATGACCTTCTCCAGGAGCGGGAGCAGGTCCTTGACGTTGGCGATCTTGGAGTTCGCGATCAGGATGTACGGGTCGTCGAGAACGGCCTCCATACGCTCCATGTCGGTGGCGAAGTACGCCGAGATGTAGCCCTTGTCGAAGCGCATACCCTCGGTGAGCTCCAGCTCCAGACCGAAGGTCTGGGACTCCTCGACGGTGATGACGCCTTCCTTGCCGACCTTGTCCATGGCCTCGGCGATGAGCTCGCCGATCTGGGTGTCGGCGGCGGAGATGGAGGCCGTGGAAGCGATCTGCTCCTTGGTCTCGACATCCTTGGCCTGCTCGAGCAGGGCGGCGCTGACGGCCTCGACGGCACGCTCGATGCCGCGCTTGAGGGCCATCGGGTTGGCGCCGGCGGCGACGTTGCGCAGGCCCTCCTTGACCAGGGCCTGGGCGAGGACGGTCGCGGTGGTCGTACCGTCACCGGCGACGTCGTCCGTCTTCTTGGCGACTTCCTTGACCAGCTCGGCGCCGATCTTCTCGTACGGGTCCTCGAGCTCGATCTCCTTGGCGATGGAGACACCATCGTTGGTGATCGTGGGGGCGCCCCACTTCTTCTCGAGGACGACGTTGCGGCCCTTGGGGCCGAGCGTCACCTTGACGGCGTCCGCGAGCTGGTTCATGCCGCGCTCGAGGCCGCGCCGCGCCTCCTCGTCGAACGCGATGATCTTGGCCATGTGAAGTGGTCCCTCCAGGACTGGGGGTGATTCCTTCGGACCGCGCCCGCGCCCGCGACGGACGGCTCGCCGGCCGCGTGGTTCCTTGCCCCACCTGGCCTGCGGGCCTCACCGACCCGGTCCTCCTTTGTCACTCTCACCTTCAGAGTGCTAACGCCAATGATTAGCACTCGGGGTACGAGAGTGCAAGGCGCCCGCGCTGCGCGCCCGTCGCGCACAGGGGCGCGCGGGCACGGCGAAGGGCCCGCGCCCCCAGGAGGCGCGGGCCCTTCGAAGAAGAACGTCGCTGCTGTTCGTCGACGCGTGCTTCAGCCGGTCGCCAGCCGGACCATGTCCGCCTGCGGCCCCTTCTGACCCTGCGAGATCTCGAAATCGACCCGCTGGCCCTCTTCCAGGGTGCGGTAACCGTCCATCTGGATCGCGCTGTAGTGGACGAAAACATCCGCACCACCGTCGACCGCGATGAAGCCGTACCCCTTCTCCGCGTTGAACCACTTGACGGTGCCCTGAGCCATGCCTAACTCCCCTATTACTGGCCCTTGCACAGATCCACACTTCGCGGATCCGGGTCAGACCTCACCCCCCAATCGGTCGGGGGCGTGCGCCGGAACGCGTCGACCGCGGCTGAATGTATCTGCCCAACTGCCGTCTGCAACAGGTCAATCGGACGAGAAATCCGGGCACGACCGGTCGGGAATGTGGGGACAATTCCGCTGACTTCGCGTCAAGTCCGGCCGGACAAACGGGGCATGAGTCGCAAAAGGGCCGCGCACTTTGGCTACTTCTTGTCGGGCCGGCGGCACGCATCAAAGGCGGCCGGTCCGTGAACCGGCGGTGCGTTCCCCAACTGTACCCCGCTCAATCACACAGAATTGCCTCCTCCGTTTCTCTCACGGAGGAGGCAATTCGATGAACGCTCGGTGACTGAGGTTACCGAAGGTAATGTTCAGTCATCCGGTCAGCCGCCGGCGACGGCCGGAATGATGGAGACACCGGCGCCGTCCGGAGTGGCGGTCTCCAGACCCTGCTCGAAACGCACGTCGTCGTCGTTCACGTACACGTTCACGAAGCGGCGGAGCTTGCCCTGGTCGTCCAGCACACGGGCGGCGATCCCCGTGTGGTTCTTCTCCAGGTCGGAGATGACCTCGGCCAGGGTCGCGCCCTCGGCGGCGACCTCGGCCCGACCGCCGGTGTAGGTGCGCAGGATGGTCGGGATGCGAACGGTCACGCTCATGCGAGGCCAGCCTCTCGGAAGGAGTCAAGGTTGGGACGAATCGTCGCGGTGAGGCCCGTACCCGCCACCGCGTCCAGCGTCTTCAGGCCGTCACCGGTGTTCAGGACGACCGTGGTCTTGGTGGGGTCGAGCACCCCGCTCTCGATGAGCTTCTTCGTGACGCCCACCGTCACACCGCCCGCGGTCTCGGCGAAGACGCCCTCCGTGCGCGCGAGCAGCTTGATCGCCTGCACGATCTCGGCGTCCGTCACGTCCTCCACCGCACCGCCCGTGCGGCGCGCGATGTCCAGGACGTAGGGGCCGTCGGCCGGGTTGCCGATGGCGAGCGACTTGGCGATGGTGTCCGGCTTCTGCGGGCGGACCACGTCGTGCCCCGCCTTGAAGGCGGTGGACACCGGCGAGCAGCCCTCGGCCTGGGCACCGAAGATCTTGTACGGCTTGTCCTCGACCAGCCCGAGCTTGATCAGCTCCTGGAGGCCCTTGTCGATCTTGGTGAGCTGGGAGCCGGAGGCGATCGGGACGACCAGCTGGTCCGGCAGGCGCCAGCCGAGCTGCTCGCAGATCTCGTACGCGAGCGTCTTGGAGCCCTCGGCGTAGTACGGCCGCAGGTTGACGTTCACGAAGCCCCAGCCCTCACCGGCCGGGTCGCCGATCAGCTCGGAGCAGAAACGGTTCACGTCGTCGTAGTTGCCCTCGATGCCGACAAGCTCGCCGCCGTAGATCGCGGCCATGACGACCTTGCCCTGCTCCAGGTCGTGCGGGATGAACACGCACGAGCGGAGGCCGGCGCGGGCCGCGGCGGCGCCCACGGCGCCGGCCAGGTTGCCCGTCGAGGAGCAGGACAGGGTGGTGAAGCCGAAGGCGCGCGCGGCCTCCAGGGCCTGCGCGACCACGCGGTCCTTGAAGCTGTGCGTCGGGTTGCCGGAGTCGTCCTTGACGTACAGGCCGCCGGTGACGCCCAGTTCGCGGGCGAGGTTGTCGGCCTTGACGAGCTTGGTCCAGCCGGGGTTGATGTTCGGCTTGTCCGCCACGTCGGCCGGGACGGGCAGCAGGGGCGCGTAGCGCCAGATGTTCGCGGGGCCCGCCTCGATGCGCTGACGGAGCTTCTCGGTGTCGTAGCCGGAGAAGTCGTAGGCGATCTCGAGCGGGCCGAAACACTCCTCGCAGGCGAAGACCGGGCCGAGCGGGACGCGGTGGCCGCACTCGCGACAGGAGAGCGCCGCTGCGGGGCCGAGGTCTACGGTGGAGTCGGTGCTGCTTGCAACAGTCTGCACAGCCATGTGAGGCGAGGCCCTTTCTCCTCATCTTCCTCACGACGCATCTCGCCGTGAGACGGATTTGGCACCTTCCCTAGCCGGGAGCCTCGCGAGGACGATCAACGGTGACGATCGACGCTGATCTACGAGAACCGACTGGAGGGTTGCCGGGGCTTCATCGGGCCGTGTCCCTCTGCCCCTCTGGATGAGCGGTATGCGGTTGTACTGCGGTTGTGAACCCGGGCGACCCTGACATGCGATGGTCACTCGCGTTGTTCAAGACTGTAACCGAAGGCCAGGACAGTTGAGAGAGCCGTCCGAACCGCGAGATGGATCACCGACGTCGTTCGACAGTGAGGAGCCGCCGACCGTGCTGGAAGAAGTCGAGCGCTGGCTGATCAGCCGCTCCTGGTCCCTGGCCGACCGCCCGCTGCACCATGTCCTGGCCGCCAAGCAGCGCAGCGGCCAGTCGGTGTCGGTCGTCCTGCCCGCGCTCAACGAGGAGGAGACGGTCGGCGACATCGTCGCGATCATCGCCCACGACCTGGTGCACCAGGTGCCGCTGGTCGACGAGATCGTCGTCGTCGACTCCGGGTCCACCGACCGCACCGCCGAGGTCGCCGCGGCGGCCGGCGCGCGGGTCGTGCACCGCGACGACATCCTGCCCCGCGTCCCGGCCGTGCCCGGCAAGGGCGAGGTGCTGTGGCGGTCGCTGCTGGTCACGGGCGGGGACATCGTCTGCTTCGTCGACGCCGACCTGCGCGAGTTCTCCTCGGACTTCGTCCTCGGCATCGTCGGGCCGCTGCTCACCGACCCCGGGGTCGACCTGGTCAAGGCGATGTACGACCGCCCGCTCGGCGGCGCCTCCGGGCAGGGCGGCCGCGTCACCGAACTGATGGCCCGCCCGCTGCTGAACATGCACTGGCCGCAGCTGGCCGGATTCGTACAGCCCCTCGGCGGCGAGTACGCGGCCCGGCGCAGCCTGCTTGAGCAGCTGCCCTTCCCGGTCGGGTACGGCGTCGAGCTGGGCATGCTGGTGGACGCCCTGCATCTGGTGGGACTGGACGCTCTCGCGCAGGTGGACGTGGGGGTGCGCAAGCACCGGCACCAGGACGGGCAGGCGCTGGGCCGGATGTCCGCGGCGATCTACCGCACCGCCCAGCTGCGGCTGGCGCGCGGGCATCTGGTGCGTCCGGCGCTGACCCAGTTCGAGCGCGGCGCCGACGGTTTCGAGCCTCGGACGTACTCGGTGGACACCGAGGAGCGCCCGCCGATGGTGGAGATCGCGGAGTACGCGACGCGCAGGGTCGCGTGAACGCCGGGCACCGGCCGTATACAGCGCGTGCGTGAGCCCCCACTGAGCCGAACCGTACGTTTGAGCGTTTCCGGGCCGGGCTAGGTTGAGGCGTATGGCTTCCCCGCAGACTGCTGCCAAGGTACTGGTCGCCTCGAACCGCGGCCCGGTCTCCTACGAGGTGCGCGACGACGGTTCGCTGCACAGCAAGAGGGGCGGCGGCGGAATGGTCTCCGGGCTGTCGGCGATCGGGCCGGACGCGGGCGCCCTGTGGGTGTGCTCGGCGCTGTCCGACGGCGACCGGGAGGCGGTGCGCCGCGGGGCCGGCGAGGACGGCGTGCTGATGCTGGACATCCCGGCGGACGTGCACGCGGACGCGTACAACGGCATCGCGAACTCGGTCCTGTGGTTCGTGCACCACATGCTCTACCAGACCCCGCTGGAGCCGGTCTTCGACGCGGAGTTCCGGCGCCAGTGGGCCTCGTACGAGACCTACAACCGCGCCTTCGCCGAGGCGCTGGCCGAGCGGGCGGCCCCCGGGGCGGCCGTGCTGGTCCAGGACTACCACCTGACGCTGGTGCCGGGGATGCTGCGCGAACTGCGCCCGGACGTGCGGATCGGGCACTTCTCGCACACGCCGTGGGCGCCGCCGGAGTACTTCGCGATGCTGCCCGACGACATCGCCCGGCAGGTCCTCGGCGGGATGCTCGGCGCGGACCGGCTCGGCTTCCTCACCCGGCGCTGGGCGGACGCCTTCGAGGCGTGCTGCGAGCGGTTCGCCGGCGGGCTCGGCGGCACCCGGATCGGGGTGCACGGGCTGGGCGCGGACGCGGACTTCCTGCGGGCCCGCTCGCACGAGTCCGACGTGTCCGAGCGGATGACGGCGCTGCGCGAGGAGATCGGCACCGCCCCCGACGGCTCGCCCCGCCGCACCGTCGTGCGCGTCGACCGCACCGAGCTGTCCAAGAACATCGTGCGCGGCCTGCTGGCGTACCGGCAGCTGCTCGACGACCACGCCGAGTGGCGCGAGCGCGTGGTGCACGTGGCCTTCGCCTACCCCTCGCGGCAGGACCTCGCCGTCTACCGCGACTACACGGCCGAGGTGCAGCGGGTCGCCCAGGAGATCAACGACGCCTATGGGACGCCCGGCTGGACGCCGGTCGTCCTGCACGTCAAGGACGACTTCGCCCGCTCCCTGGCCGCCTACCGGCTGGCGGACGTGGCCCTGGTCAACCCCATCCGGGACGGAATGAACCTGGTCGCCAAGGAGGTGCCGCTCGTCTCCGACGAGGGGTGCGTCCTGGTCCTGTCCCGTGAGGCCGGCGCTTTCGAGGAGCTCGGCGAGGACGCCCTCCCCGTCAACCCGTACGACGTGATCGCCACGGCCGAGGCGCTGCACGAGGCCCTGTCGGTGCCCCCGGCGGAGCGGGCGGAGCGCTCCAAGCGCCTGGCGGCCGCGGCGACGGCCCTGCCCCCCGCCCGGTGGTTCCTGGACCAGCTGAACGCGTTGACGGGGGACGGGGCGGCCTGACCGGTCAGGTTGTGGGCGTGCGGTCCGTCTTCGTGCGGTCCGCGAGGGTGCGCAGGAGTGCGACCACGCCCTCGGGGCCCGGGACCACCACGTCCGCCCGCTCGGAGAGTTCCGTGACCTCCTCGCTGCCGCTGCAGACCAGGAGGCCGGGGACGCCCTTGGCCCGCAGGTCGTCGACGGCGGCGTAGGCGGGCAGGTCGCCGAGGTCGTCTCCGGCGTACAGGACCGCCTCGGCGCCGAGGTCGTGGGCGAGGTCGCTCAGGGCCTTGCCCTTGTCCATGCCGGGCGGGCGCAGTTCGAGGACCATCCGGCCCGGTTCGACGATGAGGCCGTTGCGCTCGGCCAGGTCGGTGAGCGGGCCGCGCAGGGCGTCGAAGGTGCCCTGCGGATCGGCGGCGCGGCGCGTGTGCACGGCGACCGCGTGCCCCTTGTCCTCGATCCAGGTGCCGTCCTCGTGCTCCGCCAGCAGGGCGGGCAGGGCGGCGCGTGCGGCCGCGACCCCGGGGTGCGGGTCGGGTGCGGACAGCTCACCGCTCGCGGCGTCCCAGCGCTCGGCGCCGTAGTGCCCGAGCACCACCAGGTGCTCCAGGCCCGGGACCCCGGCGAAGCCGCCGTGGTGCACGGCCACCTCGGCGGGCCGGCCGGTGATCACGGCCACGGCGGCGACCTCGGGTGCGAGCCGGGCGAGCGCGGGCACCGCCTCCGGGTGGGCGCGCGCCTTCTCCGGGTCGGGCACGATCGGCGCGAGGGTTCCGTCGAAGTCCAGGGCGACCAGGGCGCGGGCGGGCCGGGCGAGCAGCGCGGCCAGCCCGTCCCGGCCGGGGCCGGTGGTGGGCTCCGGGAGGGCCGCGCCGGACGCGGGGGCGGACGGGGTCGGGTCGTTCGGATCGTTGTGACGGGCCATACCTGGACACTATCCAGCGGCGGGCCGGGTAGCCCTCAGCGCTCGGACCGCCTCGCGTCGCGCACCCGGCGCAGCCGGTTCACCGTCACCGGGTCGTGGGCCAGGGCCCTCGGGTCGTCCAGCAGGGCGTTGAGCAGCTGGTAGTAGCGCACCGGCGCCAGGCCCAGCTCCTCGCGTATGGCGCGCTCCTTGGCGCCGGGGCCGGGAAAGCCCCGGCGCTCCAGGGCGAGCACTGCCCGTTCGCGGTCGGCGAGGGCCGGCTCGGGCCGTTCCTGCTGCTGGTCCATGCCTGGCACCGTAACCCCCGCCACCGACAGCGGCTGCTACTCGGCGGCGTCCAGCCGGTTCGCCGTGGTCTGGAGCCGGGCCAGGACCGTCGCCGGGCTGCCGCCCGAGGTGACCGTCGCGCCGATGCTCTTCTTGACGTCCGCGCTGACCGTGGCCCAGGAGGTCCGGCCGACCGGGTAGAGCTCGGAGGACGGCAGCTGCTCCAGGAAGGGCTTGAGGTCGGCGTCCTCCTTCGCGCCGGACATCACGTGGGACGCGGAGGTGGTGACGGGGAGCAGGTCGTAGCGCCGGGAGAAGTCCAGGACGTTCTTCTCGTCGTAGACGAAGTTCAGGAACGTGCCGATCTGCTCGGCGTGGTCGTTCTGCTTGAACGCCATCATCCAGTCGGCCACGCCCATGGAGAACTTGGTGGGTCCGTCGAGGCCGGGCATGGGCACCATGCCGAACTCCACGCCCTTCTTCTCGGCCGTCTGCATCAGCGAGGGGTGCCCGTTGAGCATGCCGACGTCACCCTTGGTGAAGGCGGTGAAGGCGTCGGCGCGGTTCAGCTCGCCGGGCGGGACCGGGCCGGTGAGGCCCTTGCCGACCAGGCTGTCCCGCAGCCAGGTGAAGGTGCTGACGTTCTCCGGGGAGTCGATGCTGTAGGTGCCGAGCTGGGGGTCGGTGTAGCCGCCCCCACCGCTGAGCAGCCACTGCATCGTCTCGGCCTGTGCCTCCTCGGACCCGAGCGGCAGCGCGTACGGGTACTTCACGCCCTGCGCCTTGAGCGCCGCGGCGGCGGCCGCCAGCTCCTTCCAGGTGCGCGGCGCGGACAGGCCGGCCTGCTGGAAGAGGGTCTTGTTGTAGAAGAGCAGCCGCGTCGAGGACGCGAAGGGAAGGCCGTACTGGACGCCGTCCACCTGGCCCGCCTCGGCGAGCTGCGGGACGAGGTCGGCCTGCACCGGGATGGAGAGCAGGTCGTCGGCCGGGTACAGCAGGTCCTTCGCGGCATAGTCGGCGTAGGCGCCGATCTGTGCGAGGTCGGGTGCCTCGCCCGCGGCGACCATCTCCTTGACCTTGGCGTCGACCTCGTTCCAGGAGTACACCTCGACGTCGACGGTCACCCCGGGGTGCTCCGCCTCGTACGCCTCGGTGAGCTTGTCCCAGTACTTCCGCGAGCTGGTGGCCTCGCTGTCGCCGTAGTCGGCCGCCACCAGCGTGAGCGTGACGTCGTCCGTGTCGCCGGTCACTCCGCAGCCGCCCAGCACCGCCGTCATGCCCAGTGCGGCCACCACCGCGACGACCGTTCCTGTACGCCTCCGACCACGCCGTTGCACGCGAATCCGCCCCATACCTCTGTTCGAAAATTTCGAATCGTCATACATATGTGCCCCCACAGGTCTACACCACGCAAGTGGACTAGACCTCTCGCGGGTTGGCAAGCCACACTGTCCCCGTGAGACATGTCATCGCCCTCGACGTGGGCGGCACCGGGATGAAGGCCGCCCTGGCCGGGGCGGACGGCGAGCTGTTCCACCAGGCCCGCCGGCCCACCGGCCGCGCGCGCGGACCGGAGGCCGTCGTCGAGGGCATCCTCGACTTCGCCGCCGAGCTGCGCGCCCACGGCGAGCAGCACTTCGGCGAGCCCGCGGCCGCCGCCGGTGTCGCGGTCCCCGGGATCGTCGACCCCGAGCGCGGCCTCGCCGTCTACGCCGCCAACCTGGGCTGGCGGGACGTCCCGCTGCGCGATCTGCTCGCCGCACGGCTCGGCGGGGTCCCCGTCGCCCTCGGCCACGACGTGCGCACCGGTGGCCTCGCCGAGGGCCGCGTCGGAGCGGGCCGCGGCGCCGACCGCTTCCTGTTCGTGCCCCTCGGCACCGGGATCGCCGGCGCCATCGGCATCGACGGCCGGGTGGAGGCGGGCGCGCACGGCTTCGCCGGCGAGATCGGCCATGTCGTCGTCCGGCCCGGCGGCGCCCCCTGCCCCTGCGGACAGCGGGGCTGTCTGGAGCGGTACGCCTCGGCGGCCGCCGTCAGCGAGGCCTGGGCCGCCGCCTGCGGCGACCCGGAGGCGGACGCCGCGGACTGCGCCAAGGCCGTCCTGTCCGGCGACCCGAACGCCGTCCGCGTGTGGCGGACGGCCGTGGACGCGCTCGCCGACGGTCTGGTCACCGCCCTCACCCTGCTGGACCCGCGCACCCTGATCATCGGTGGCGGTCTGGCCGAGGCGGGGGAAACCTTGTTCACACCCCTGCGGGACGCGGTCCGGCGGCGGGTCACCTTCCAGAAGCTGCCGGAGATCGTCCCCGCGGCACTCGGGGACACGGCCGGCTGCCTCGGTGCCGGTCTTCTGGCCTGGGATCTCCTCACATCCACCGACCGCACGGAGGAATCGGCCTGATGGCAATCCCCTCAGGGGCGCGGGACAGCGCCACAACGCACCCCCGGCCCGCGGCGGACAGGGGTCCCCTCGTCCTGTCCGGCGCCCACGTGGTCCTGCCGACGGGGACGCTCGAAGAGGGCCAGGTGATCGTCGACGGCGCCCGGATCGCCGGCACGGCACCGGAGAACGCCCGCCGTGCCGACCTCACCGGCCACTGGATCGTGCCGGGCTTCGTGGACATCCACAATCACGGCGGCGGCGGGGCGTCCTTCACCTCGGGCACGCCCGAGGACGTCCTCCAGGGCATCCGCACCCACCGGCTGCACGGCACCACGACCCTGGTCGCCTCCACCGTCACCGGCGACATGGACTTCCTGACCCGCCGGGCCGGGCTGCTCTCCGAGCTCGCCGAGCAGGGCGACATCGCGGGCATCCACTTCGAGGGGCCGTTCATCTCGCCGTGCCGCAAGGGCGCGCACTCCGAGGAGCTGCTGCGCGACCCGGACCCGGCGGACGTCCGCAAGCTGGTCGACGCGGCCCGCGGCCACGCGGCGATGGTCACCCTCGCCACCGAGCTGCCGGGCGGCATCGACTCCGTACGGCTGCTCGCCGAGCACGGCGTGATCGCCGCGATCGGGCACACGGACGCCGGCTACGAGCAGACCGTGGAGGCGATCGACGCCGGCGCGACCGTCGCCACCCATCTGTTCAACGCGATGCCCCCGCTCGGCCACCGCGAGCCCGGCCCGATCGTGGCCCTGCTCGAGGACGAGCGGGTGACGGTCGAGCTGATCAACGACGGCACCCATCTGCACCCGGCCTCCCTGGAACTGGCGTTCCGTCACGCGGGCGCCGACCGGGTCGCGTTCATCACGGACGCGATGGACGCCGCCGGCTTCGGCGACGGCCGCTACATGCTCGGCCCACTGGAGGTGGAGGTCGCCGACGGCGTGGCCCGCCTGGTGGAGGGCGGCTCGATCGCGGGCTCCACCCTCACCCTGGACCGCGCCTTCAAGCGCGCGGTGACCATCGACCGGCTGCCGGTCGGGGACGTGGTGGCGGCGCTGTCGGCCAACCCGGCCAAGCTGCTCGGCCGCTACGACCGCGTCGGCTCGCTGGAGCCCGGCAAGGACGCCGACCTGGTCGTCCTGGACGCCGACTTCGAGCTCAAGGGCGTGATGCGCCGCGGTGAATGGGTGATCGATCCCCAACTGGGGTGATGTGTCCGCCTGTTGAGGGCGGTGGTTGTCCTGGGAGACTGTGACGGCCGCCGCCCTTTTGGCATGATCGTGACGCCCGCACCGGACGTCCGCGGGTGAACGGCACACGCATCGAGAACTTCTTTCGGGGGAGGTCGGCCCAGGTGATCCTGACGGTCACGCTGAACACCGCTCTCGACATCACCTACCGGGTCGGGGCGCTGCACCCCCACACCTCCCACCGGGTCTCCGAGGTCACCGAACGCGCCGGCGGGAAGGGCCTGAACGTGGCCCGCGTCCTGGCGGCCCTCGGCCACGAGGTGACGGTCACCGGCTTCGCGGGCGGCGCGACGGGCCGGGAGGTGCGGGAGCGGCTGACCGCCGTCCCCGGGGTGGTCGACGCCCTGGTCCCGGTGACCGGCCCGACCCGGCGCACCGTCGCCGTCGTCGACGACCGCACCGGTGACACGACCCAGCTGAACGAGCCCGGCCCGACCGTCTCGCCCGCCGAGTGGTCCGCCTTCCAGGAGGCGTACGACACCCTCGTCGCCGGCGCGTCCGCGGTGGCCCTGTGCGGCAGCCTGCCGCCGGGAGTGCCGGTCGGGGCCTACGCCGGGCTGGTCCGCTCCGCGCGGACGGCCGGGGTGCCGGTCCTCCTCGACACCAGCGGCGAGGCGCTGCGCCGGGGTGTCGCCGCCCGCCCGGACGTGCTGAAGCCGAACGCCGGGGAACTGGCCGAGCTGACCGGGTCGCACGAGCCGTCCCGGGCGACGCAGGACGCGCGGCGCAGGGGCGCCCGCGCCGTGGTGGCCTCCCTCGGCGAGGGCGGACTGCTCGCGGTCACCCCGGAGGGGCGCTGGCGCGCGGCCCCGCCCGCCCGGCTGCGCGGCAACCCGACGGGCGCCGGCGACGCGGTCGTCGCGGGGCTGCTGTCGGGGCTGGTCGAGGATCTGGCCTGGCCGGACCGGCTGGCCCGGGCGACGGCGCTGGGCGCGGCGAGCGTGGCGGCACCGACGGCCGGAGAGTTCGACCGGGGCGCCTACGAGGACCTGCTGGCCCGGGTGGCGGTGACCGGCGAGGCCACCGCCGCGTGAGCCGTGCCCAGGTCGTGTCCGTAAAGTCGCGTCGTCCGCCCGTAGGGCGGGCCGAGCGGCGTCCGGTGCGTGCTCCGGGGGTACCCCCTGCTCGAAGAGCTTGGGGGAGCGTGCCGGGCGTCGAACGGCAGGCGGGACTTTGCGGACACGGCCTAGGACATGGCCTAGGACTTGACCCAGCCCTTGACCAGCCACACCTGGTCGAGCAGGGCGTCGCACTGGTTGCCCTCCTCGCACGACACCTTGATCGTGTTCGTGCCCTTGTTGAGCTGGACGTAGTTGTAGGTCTTCGTCCAGCCCTTCTCGTAGTCGCCCTCGGCGGCGTTCGCGTAGTTCTTGAGGTTGACCGGAGCGGTGGAGGGCGTGCCGTTGACCGTGAGCGTGGCGTTCTGGTCCTTGCCCGGGACGCTGTAGCCGACGTAGACGGTGTACTTGCCGCCCTTCGGGATGCCGTTCACCGTCCAGGTGACCGACGAGCCGACCTGGTTGAAACCGGTGACGTACACGCCGCCGTCCGCCTGGGCGCCCTTGACGTCGGACGCGGTGGCCGCGGTGCCGCCGAGGGCCAGCGTCTTGGCGTCGCTCTTCGGCAGCTCGACCTCGTCACCGGGGTCGGTGGTCTTCGAGGGCTTGGACTCCGCGCTCTGGGACTGCGTCGGGCCCGCCTGCGCGCCGTCGCCCGAGGGGTCGTCCTCGTCGTCGCCGCCGAGCATGGCCACGCTGATGCCGATGACGACCGCCGCGACGACCGCGATGGCGCCGATCAGCAGGCCCTTGGTGTTGGGCCCGCGACCGCGACCGCCGCCACCGGTTCCGGCGCTGTGGGACATCTGGGTCGTCTGCGCCCCGCCGGGCAGGGTCTCCGGGGCCGCGTAGTGCGCGTTGGGCTGGCCGTAGGCGCCCTGCTGCTGCGGTATCTGGCCGGGACCGGCCGGCTGCTGGCCGTACTGGCGCTGGCCGACGGTCCGCACCCGGTTGACGGCGTTCGGGTAGCCGTAGCCACCGGACGGGGGCTGGGCGCCGTTGGCCTGCCCGTCGGCGTAGAGGTAGCCGAACGGGTCGTCGTCCTCGGGCGTAGTGGCGCCGTTGTTGCCGGACGTCATCCCTTGGTACTCCTCACCAGGTGCGGGCTGCGATGCAGGGGGTCAGAGTGGCGAGCCTACCCGCTCCTGTGCGCCCAAACGGGTGACTCACACCGCACCAGCTCGCTGACCTGGACTTCATCCCGCCCGTCTGTGCTGTTTGGGACGAGATCGTTTCTCTACGTACATCCGCTCGTCGGCGGACTTCAACACTTCGTCCGCGGTCATTCCGCAGTGTGCCCATCCGATGCCGAAGCTGGCGCCCACGCGCACGGCCCGGCCCTCGGCCCGGATGGGCTGGATGATCTCGTTGCGCAGCCGGACGGCGAGGTCCTGGGCGTCGGCCCGGCCGAGCCCGTCCGCGAGGATCACGAACTCGTCGCCGCCGAGCCGGGCGACCGTGTCGCCGTCGCGGACGCCCCGGGTCAGCCGCCGGGCCACCTCGATGAGGACCGCGTCACCCGCGTTGTGCCCGAACCGGTCGTTGATCGACTTGAAGCCGTCGAGGTCGCAGAAGAGCACCGCGAGGCCCTTGGTGCCGTCGTCGCGCCCGGACTCCTCGGGCGCGACGGTGTGCACATGGTGGTCGTAGGCGTCCAGCGCCGCCGAGCCGGGGAAGTCGAAGCCGTGCCCGTTGGCGTCGAAGACGGCGGGGTGGCCGTAGGCGGCGTCCGTGGACTCCAGCGCGCCCGCGTGCGCCTGGCGCTTGCACAGCCGGGCGGACAGGCGTGAGCGCAGCTCCGCCGAGTTCGGCAGGCCGGTGAGCGAGTCGTGGGAGGCGCGGTGGGCGAGCTGGAGCTCGCGGCGCTTGCGCTCCTCGATGTCCTCGACATGGGTGAGCAGGAAGCGCGGGCCGTCGGCGGCGTCCGCGACCACGCTGTTGCGCAGGGAGACCCAGACATAGGTGCCGTCCCGGCGCGCGAGCCGCAGCTCGGCCCGGCCGCCCTCGGCGGAGGTGCGCAGCAGGGTGCCGATGTCCTCGGGGTGGACCAGGTCGGAGAAGGAGTAGCGGCGCATCGCGGAGGCCGGGCGGCCGAGCAGCCGGCACAGGGCGTCGTTGGTGCGCAGGATGCGGCCGTGCTGGTCGCCGCCCATCTCGGCGATCGCCATGCCGGAGGGCGCGTACTCGAAGGCCTGCCGGAAGCTCTCCTCGCTGGCCCGCAGCGCCTGCTGGTCGCGCTCCAGACGGACCAGGGCGCGCTGCATATTCGCGCGTAGACGTGCGTTGCTGATGGCGATGGCGGCCTGGAAGGCGTACATCTGGAGCGCTTCGCGGCCCCAGGCGCCGGGCAGCCGGCCGTTGCGCGGGCGGTCGACCGATAGCACGCCGATCAGCTCGCCGCACGCGCCGCCGTGCACGCCGGGCGTGTACATCGGGGCGAAGAGGCGGTCGGCGGGGTGCCACTCGTCCTCGAAGCGGGGCGCGGGGCCCTCGGTGTACCACTGCGGGACGTCGTCGTCGTCGAGGACCCAGCCCTCGGTGTGCGGGATGAAGACCAGGTCGCCCCAGTGCTCGCCCATGTTCAGCCGGCGGTCCCAGGAATCGCGGGAGCCGACGCGGCCGGTGATGAGGGCCTCGGCCGCCGGGTTGCCGGCGAAGGCGGCGACCACGAGATCGCCGTCGGGGCGCACCAGGTTGACGCAGGCGAGTTCGTAGCCGAGGCCGTTGACGACGCCGTCGGCGACGGTCTGGAGGGTGTCGGCCAGGCTGCGAGCCGTGTTCATGTCAGCCATGACCTGGTGCAGTTGCCGCAGGGTCGCAAGACGGACGTACGGTTCCGACTCGGTCTCCATGCTCACCCTCCCCCCGAGACCTCGCAGCGCTTCAAGGGTGCTCTTCGGCATATCGTCCTTGCTGGGTTCACCGCCACTGAATCACAGCGCGCTGCCCACTCGGTACACAGGGTCAACAATTAATGGCCCTTGTGACTCAAGTCACAGAAGAACATGAACAATTGAGCGGCGTTTCCGCGTTTTTCCTGTGCGTTCACAGAACGCAAACTTGGCGCCTGTGTGGAGGTGCCGCGAAACGCCCCGGAAGCCCGTACGTCGCGAGTCCTAGGTCCGTTCTCGTCCGCAGGCCCGATGTGCCCGCCGTCGGCCGACATTAGCGTTTCCCCGTGCCGAACTTCACCACTCCCGCGCCGCCCGTCACCGCCGTCCTCCCCGCCTCGCGCGGCCCCCACGGGCATGCTGAGGGAGTGAGCAACGACGAGTTCCGCGCCGCCATGTCGCGGCTGGCCGCGGGTGTGGTGCTGGTGACCGCCCTGGAGCCGTCCCTGGACCCCGACGACCCGCACGCGCCGGCCGGCGAGGACGTCGGGATGACGGCCACCGCCTTTCTGTCCGTGTCCCTGGACCCGCCGTTGGTGCTGGTCAGCCTGCGGGAGGGCTCGCGCATGGACGACCTGCTCGACGAGCAGCCGCTGTGGGCGGTGTCCGTCCTCTCCGAGAGCCAGCGGCACATCGCGGGCCGCTTCGCCATGAAGGGCCGGGTGAGCGACCGGCTGCTCTTCGCCGACATCCCGTACACGCGCGGCGCCGAGACGGGCGCCCCGTTGGTGGGCGGCGCGCTCGCCACGCTGGAGTGCCGCACCGAGCAGCGCGTGACCGCCGGCGACCACACGCTGGTGATCGGCCGCGTCCTGACGGCCTCGCTGCCGAGTCCGGACGGCGGTCCGCTGACGTATTTCCGGGGCCGTTACCGGCAGTTGAGGTGATCTCCGCGCGCGATGAGCGGCCGTCGCGGAGGAAATTCCCGCGCCCGTGGAAGATCGCGCGGCTTACCCTCCCGGGATGACGTCGATCACTTCCTCGCCGCGCCTCGAAAAGATCACACCTGGAAATCTCGAGTCCGCCACGGGCATACGGGTCCGCCCCGACCAGGAACACGCGGTGACCCCGGTCGTGGAGTCCCTCGCCGAGGCGTACGTCCACCCCGAGGGGGTGGCCTGGCCGCGGCTGATCATGGACGGGGAGCGCCCGGTCGGCTTCCTGATGGCCTTCCTCGACATCGACTGGCTCGGCGACGGCGGCAGCGTGCGCCGCTCGGGGCTGTGGCGGCTGAACATCGACGCGCGTGAGCAGGGCCGTGGCTACGGCCGGTTCGCGGTCGCGTCCGTGGCCGCCGAGATCCGCCGCCGCGGCGGCCGTGAGCTGTTCGTCACCTGGCACCCGGGCCCGGACGGCCCCGAGGGCTTCTACCTCGGCCTGGGCTTCCGTACGACCGGGGAGACGTCCGGCGACCAGACGGTGGGCGTGCTGGACCTGACGACGGCGAGTCTCTAAGGGCTGTCCCGAGAGCCTTCAGGTCCAGTCCCGGCCGGAGCGGCCGCGCTTGGTCCGGGCGCGCTGCTTCTTCTGCTGCAGCCGCCGCTCGTTGATCCCGCGCGGGACGCGGGTGGGGCGGCGCGGCTTGGGCGGCGGGGCCGTCGCCTCCGCGAGCAGCGAGGCCATCCGTACGGCGGCGGTCTCGCGGTTGCGCCACTGGGAGCGGTGCTCGGAGGACCGTACGGTCAGGACGCCGTCGACGAGCCGGCCGGCCAGCCGCTCCAGCGCCCGCTGCTTCCACACCTCGGGCAGCGCCTCGGTGGCCGCGAGGTCGAAGCGCAGCTCGACCTGCGAGTCGCTGGTGTTGACGTGCTGGCCCCCGGGACCGCCCGAGCGCGAGAAACGCCACATGAGCTCGGTCTCCGGGAGGGAGACGGAGCCGCGGATGACATGGGGACCGGACATGTCCTCCATGGTCCCGCGCCTGTCCCGTCCACGTCACGCGAATATCGGCGGCGTACCGGTGGCGGTTGCCCCCTGCGGGCGTACTTCGGCAAAGAAAGTAAAGACACCTGGAACTGAGGTACCGCTCCCCGCGTTCATAGGGGTAGCTGTAGCTTCTAGCCGTACCGCAACGAGGGAAGGGACTCCCAACAATGGCTGTAAGCCTGTCCAAGGGTGGCAACGTCTCGCTCACCAAGGAGGCTCCGGGCCTGACCGCCGTCACCGTGGGTCTCGGCTGGGACGTCCGCACCACCACCGGCACGGACTTCGACCTCGACGCCTCGGCGATCGCGGTCAACACGCAGGGCAAGGTCTACTCGGACGCCCACTTCGTCTTCTTCAACAACAAGCAGACCCCGGACAGCACGATCGTGCACACCGGCGACAACCGCACGGGCGAGGGCGCCGGCGACGACGAGGCGATCAACGTCAACCTGGCGGGTCTGCCCGCCGACATCGACAAGATCGTGTTCCCGGTCTCCATCTACGACGCGGAGAACCGCTCGCAGAACTTCGGCCAGGTCCGCAACGCGTACATCCGCATCGTGAACCAGGCAGGCGGCGCCGAGATCGCCCGCTACGACCTGTCGGAGGACGCCGCGACCGAGACCGCCATGGTCTTCGGCGAGCTGTACCGCAACGGGGCGGAGTGGAAGTTCCGTGCCGTCGGCCAGGGTTACGCCTCGGGTCTCGTCGGCATCGCGCAGGACTTCGGCGTCAACGTCTGACGGTCCCCCGCACCGACCCGAACCCCCCGGTCCGCCGGGGGGTTCCGGCGTCGTACGGCCGCGCGGGCGGCCCCTCCGATAGGTTGCCCCCGTGATCCTCGACCCCCTGCCGACCACCCCCGACCACGACATCCCGGCCCCGCTCCTGACCGAGCTGACCGCCCTGTACGCCTCCAACCGCGCGTTCCAGGCGCTCAGCGGCGACTTCCCCGACCCGGACGACATCCGGCCGGAGCAGGTGGCGGCGGCCCTGGCCGACGAGCTGGCCGTACCGGGGGCGGAGGTCCTGCTCGCGCGCAGCGCCGGACGGCTGGTCGGCGTCGTGATCACCCTGGCCCGCCACCCCGACCCCGACGACCCGGACCCATGGATCGGGCTGCTGATGGTGGACGCGTCGGCCCAGCGCCAGGGCCACGGCACCCGGCTCGCCGCGCTCGTGGAGGAGCGCCTGTCGGCCGCGGGCCACACCGGCGTCCGCCTCGCGGTCCTCGACGGCAACGCTCCGGCCCTCGCCTTCTGGGCGTCCCTCGGCTACGAGGCGATCGGGCACGGCAGGGACCGTGAGCACGACCGGCCCTGCACGGTGCTGCGCAAGTCCCTGGCCGTGACCCCGCGCGCGGTGCTCACCGGCGCCCGGGTGGCCGTGCTCGACCCCGAGGGCGCGGTGTTCCTGTTCCGCTACGCCGACGACGAGGCCGGCCCGCACTGGGCCCTGCCCGGCGGCCCCGCCTCGGAGGAGGACCCCCGCGAGACCGCCGTACGCGAACTGCGCGCGGAGACCGGCTGGACGGACGTGCAGCCGGGGCCGCTGCTGTGCACCTGGGACCACGACTTCACCCACCAGGGCATCCCGCTGCGCCGCCGGGAGCACATCTACCTCGCGCTCGGCGCGCGCCGGGAGCCGACGGGCCCTCAGCTCGGCGAGGACGGCGGCGAGATCCTCGGCTGGCACTGGTGGACGGCGGCCGAACTCGTCGCCGCGCCCGAGCCGTTGTGGCCGCCGGACCTGGCCCGGCTGCTGGCCTCGTACACCGAGAGCACCGAGAGCACCGAGAACGGGGATTCCTGACCCGTCATGGACTGGACGACCCTCGCCGCCACGGCCCTGGGCGCCTTCGTCGGCGTCGGCTCGACCCTCGTCGCCGACCGCGTCCGTTGGCGCCGCGACCAGGCCGACCGCACCCGCCAGGAACGCCGCCGGATCCACGTCACCGCCCTCACCACGTACCGGCTGGCCTACGAGGACATGCGCGAGGCCGCCGTGACCGCCGACGGCCGGGAGCGCGCGGCGGCCGTACGGCAGGCGTTCCGCTCCTCGGGCTGCGACGAGGCCCGCGAGAGCGCCCTGCTGTGCGTCCCGCAGGAGATGGCGGACGTCCTGGAGGCCGTGTACGCCACCCTCCGGGACCTGCAGACCGCCTTCGCCACCGGCGATCCCCCGCTGGACTCCGCCGCGATGCAGGAACGCCGTCTGAAGCACGCGGAGGCGGTGTGGGCGGCACGGGCGGCGATACGGAAGGACGTGGAGAAGGCCGAGTCGCGTTAGGGGCGCTCGGGCCTGCCCTTCCCGTACAGCCAGTTACTCCAGATCGGGGTGAAGTCCTCGTCGGGGGCTGTCCGCTCCACGTACGACGTGAAGTCGTCGGTGTCGGCGTTGCCGTGGCGGTGCTTCGCCGCCCAGCCCCGTACGAGCTCCCGGAAGTCCTCGTCCCCGACCGTCTGCCGGATCTTGTGGAGCACCATCGCGCCACGCGAGTAGACGGGTTCGTCGGAGATGCGGTCGGCGCCGGGGGGATCGGCGGGCGGGAAGGACCACAGGTCCTCGTGCTCGTCCTCGCCGTGGTCGTAGAGGGCGTCGAAGGTCTCCTGCGCGCTGTCGCCGCCGTGGTCCTCCCGCCACAGCCACTCCGCGTACGTGGCGAAGCCCTCGTTCAGCCACATGTCCCGCCAGCTCTCCGGGGTCACCGAGTTGCCGAACCACTGGTGGGCCAGCTCGTGCACGAGCAGCCCGGTGTCGGGGGCGCCGGGGAAGACGGGACGGTTCTGCGTCTCCAGCGCGTACCCGGCGTCCTGCTCACCGGCGACGATCGCGCCGGTGGAGGCGAACGGGTAGGGGCCGAAGGCGTCCTCGCCCCACCGCACGACCTCCGGCAGCGTCGCCAGCGCCTTCCGGGCGGCCTTCTCCTGGCCGGGGACGACGGCCGCGTACACGGGCATCTCCCGGTCCGCCACCGTGCGGACGGTGGACCGGTGCACGGTGTAGTCGCCGATGGCGAGGGTGGCCAGATACCCGGCCATCGGTTCGGCCGTACGCCAGCGGAAGGCCGTACGGCCGCCGGTGGTGCGCCGGCCGGCGAGCTCCCCGTTGGACACCACCTCGGTGCCCTCCGGCACGGTCACCGTGACGTCGTAGGTCGCCTTGTCGGACGGGTGGTGGTTGCCGGGGAACCACGCCATCGAGCCGGTCGGCTCCCCCAGCGCGAGCGCCCCGCCCCCGGCGGTGCGCAGCCAGCCCTCCTTGGAGCCGTCGGGGTCGGTGACAGTGCGGGGGCTGCCGGAGTAGCGCACGACGGTAAGGAAGGTCTCGCCCTCGACGAGTTCGTCGCGCGGCCGCACGATCAGCTCCTGGCCGTTGCGGCTGAAGCGGGCGGGACGCCCCTCCACCTCGACCCGCTCGACGTCCAGGCCGGTCAGGTCCAGGTCGAAGGCGGACAGGTCCTTCTTGGCACGCGCGGTGATCTCGGCGGTGCCTGCGAGATGCCGGGTGGCGGGGTCGTAGGACAGGTCGAGGGCGTAGTGGCCGACGTCGTAGCCGCCGTTGCCGGCCTTGGGGAAGTACGGGTCGCGCACGCCCGGGCCCCCGGGGGTGCCGTCGACGCCGCCGCACGCGGTGAGCGCGAGGGCGAGCAGGGCGCTCAGGGCGGCGGCGGGGACGGCGCTGAGGCCGGCGCCGGGGGCGGCGGGTGCGGTACGGGACACGTCGGTGATCCTATGAGCGCGAGCCGTGACACCATGCCCAGCGTGCTCGACATCGGCTACGCCCTCTCCAACCGCTTCCCCGACCCGCCGCAGACGGACTACCGCCGCGCGGACGTGCGCGCCCTGCGCCACGACCTCTTCTGCGGCGACGTCTACCTCGCCGACACCGAGGCGGACCGGGAGCTGTCCACAGCCTGGGGATGGGTGCCGGTGCTCGACTTCGCTTGGGCGCTGTGCGACATCGTGGAGCGGCTGGACCGGGACCCGGCCGGCTCCCGCGCCTCCCGCCAGCAGCACGCGGAGCTGGACTTCACCGAGTCCACGGACCGCATGCTCTTCGAGCGCCGGTTCGGCTGGGTGGACATCGAGGCCGATTGGATGCCGGCGGAGGAGCCCCCCCTGACCTTCTCGCACGCCGACCTGCGCCGGGAGGCCCGGGACTTCCTGCACGACCTGATCGCCGACCTGGTCGACCTGCACGAGGACCTGGGCGAGAACCCGGCGATCTGGACACTCCAGGCACGGTTTCCCCGGCTGCCGTGAGACGCGGGCCGCGCGCCCGTCACCCCTCCACGCGGATGCCCACCTGCGCCGCCAGCGCCGGTGCCAGGTCCAGCAGCTGCCCCGTACTGATCACGGACCCGGACAGCCGGTCCAGGCCGCCCGCGATGTCCAGCTCGGTCGCGCCGCGCAGATCCACGTCCGTCAGGGTCGCACCGGTGAGGTCGGCCCCGCGCAGCACGCAGTCCACGAACTCCACCCGCTCCAGACGGGCGCCCCCGAAGTCCGGTTCGACCAGGACACAGCCCTCGAAGACGACGTCCCGGAGCTTCGCCTTGCGCAGATTCAGATAGTCGATCTTGCCGCCCCGGACCACCACCCGCTCCAGCACGGCTCCGTGCGCCTGCGTCCCGCCCAGCCGGGCGTCCAGCACCTCGACGTCCCGCAGCGTCGCCTCCGCGAGGTCCGTGCCGACCCCGCGCGGCGCCGAGAGCACCGAGTCCAGGAGCCGGGCGTACCGCAGCCGTGTCCCGTCCAGCACACAGCCGCGCAGCGCGCAGTCCATGAAGCGGGCGCCCCCGCCGTCCTGCTCGGAGAGGTCCGCCTCCGCGAACTCCAGCCCGTCGTAGTCGCCGTCCGGCTCCAGCCCGCCGCCCCCGTAGGGCTCCAGCGGCGGCAGCCGCAACTCCGGCCGCCGCGCACCCGGCACACCCCCGCGCCCCGGACCCCGCGCCGCGCCGGCGCCCGCACCCCTCGCTCTTCCCGCCATGCCCCCATGCTGCACCCCGCCACTGACAACGCCCGTCACCTGCGGCGATCCCCGGAGTGTTCGGTGCCCGGGGGCGATGTCACATCCGGGGCACCCGGGCCGTCGTACCGGCAAAGGAAGGCCCACGGGCGCACCGAGCGCGAGGGAGATCCCCAGCCATGCACCGCATCACCGTCGTCGGCGGCGGCTTCGCCGGACTCACCGCGGCCATCACCGCCGCCGAGGCGGGCGCCGAGGTCACCGTGTACGAGGCCCACCACACCCTGGGCGGCCGGGCCCGGACCGCGGACGGCCCGTACCGGACGAACGAGGGACCGCACGCCCTCTACAACGGCGGCCCGCACTGGACGTGGCTCGCCAAGCGGGACCTGATCGGCCCGCTCGCCCCCATCCCGGCCCGTGAGGCGGCCCGTTTCCGGCTCCGGTACCGGGGCGCACTGCGCCGCACCCCGCCCCTCGCCCTGCTGAAGCTGCTGCGGCCCGGTGTGCCGCAGGCGCCCGTCGATCAGGACTTCCGGACCTGGGCGACCGGCGTCGCGGGCGAGGAGGCCGCACGAGTCGCGGCGCACTACGCGGCGGTCGCGCTCTTCCACCACGACCCCGGCGCCCTGTCCGCCGCGTTCGTGCACGAGCGGCTGCGCCGGGCCACCCGGCTGCCTCCGGAGGCGCACTATCCGCGCGGCGGCTGGGCGAGCGTCATCGACCGGATGGCGGCGCGCGCCTGGAACCTCGGGGTGCGCGTGGAGACGCTGGCCCGGATCGACACCCTGCCGACGGACACCCCGGTCGTCGTCGCCACCTCGCTGGCCGCCGCCCGGCGGCTGCTCCGGGACGACTCGCTGACCTGGCCGAGCGGCCGGACGGCGCTGATCGACCTCGCCCTGCGCACCCGGCGCGGCGACGCCTTCATCGTCTCCGACCTGGACGCGCCGGGCTGGCTGGAGCGGTTCACCGCCCAGGACCCGTCGCTCGCGCCCGCCGGCGAGCAGCTGATCCAGGGGCAGATCCCGATCGCCCCGGACGAGTCCCGCGCGGACGGCTCGGCCCGCGCCGAGCAGCTCCTCGACCTCGGTTTCCCCGGCTGGCGCGAGCGGGTCACCTGGCGCCGCGACGCCCTCGCGAGCGGCCGCACCGGTGCCGTGGATCCGCCCGGCACCAGCTGGCGGGACCGGCCGGCCGTGGACCGCGGCGACGGCGTCCATCTGGCGGGCGACCAGGTGGCGGCGCCGGGCGTGCTGTCCGAGGTGTCCTTCACCAGCGCGCTCACGGCCGTGTCCCTGGCGCTCGGCCGGAAGGCGCTTGACCTCGACCAAGCTTGAGGTCGGAGCATCGTCGCAGCGTCCCCGTCCGCCCGGGCGGGACGCCCGACCGACCCGCACCGTCAGCGAGGGGGACCCGCGATGCACGCCATCCGTCTGCACACCTTCGGCCCGGCCGAGAACCTCACGTACGAGCAGGTCGACGACCCGGGCCCGGCCCCCGGCCAGGTCCGGATCGCCGTCCGGGCCGCCGGCGTCCATCTGCTCGACACGGCCCTGCGCGAGGGCTTCCAGGGCCCGTCGCCCGAGCCGCCGAGCCTGCCCACGATCCCAGGCCGCGAAGTGGCCGGAGTCGTGGAGTCGCTCGGCGAGGGCGTCGCCGGACTCTGGCTCGGCAAGCGGGTCGTCGCCCACCTCGGCTTCGCGCCGGGCGGCTACGCCGAACTCGCCGTCACGGACGTCGAGCGGGTCCACGAGATCCCGGAGAACCTGGACTTCGCGCAGGCCGTCGCCATGATCGGCACGGGCCGTACGGCGCTGGGGATCGTCCAGTTCGCCGAGTTCGGGCCGGACACGGTGGCCGTCGTCCCGGCCGCGGCGGGCGGCCTCGGCACCCTGCTCGTGCAGTACGCGAAGAACGCCGGGGCCCTGGTCGTCGGCCTGGCCGGCGGACCGGAGAAGACAGCGCGGGTCCGCGAGAACGGCGCCGACCTCGCCGTCGACTACACGGACCCGGGCTGGCCGGAGAAGGTGCGCGCCTTCCTCGGCGGACGGCCCGCCACCGTCGTCCTCGACGGCGTCGGCGGCGAGGTGGCCCGCGCGAGTGTCGCCCTGCTCGGGCCGGGCGGCCGGCACCTGGTGTTCGGCTGGTCCGCCGAGGGCCTGCGCGGCGGCGGCCCCCTCCTCGTCGACGGGGTGTCAGAACAGGTCCTGGGCCCCGCGATGCTGCGCCGGGCCGGTGGCCCCGACCCGCTGCGGACCCTGGAGCTGCGCGCCCTCACCGAGGCCGCCGCGGGCCGTCTGGTCCCGGCCGTGCAGCGCTTCCCGCTCGCCCGGGCGGCTGCCGCCCACCGCGCCCTGGAGACCCGCGCGACCACCGGGAAGGTGGTGCTGGAACCATGACCGCGCCCCGGCCACGACGGCCGTCCTCCCCAGATGCGACGCCTCCCCAACCATGGTCTTCTGGCCAGATGACAGTCACCCGAACGGGTGAAGGCGCCCGGGAAGCAGACCCCCGCCGCTGGTGGGGTCTGGTGGTCATCGCACTCGCGCAGCTCATGGTGGTCCTCGACGCGACCATCGTGAACATCGCGCTCCCCTCCGCCCAGGCGGACCTCGGCATCTCCGACGGCAACCGCCAGTGGGTCATCACGGCCTACACGCTGGCGTTCGGAGGGCTGCTCCTGCTCGGCGGACGCATAGCCGACCTGGCGGGCCGAAAACGCACCTTCGTCATCGGCCTGATCGGCTTCGCCGCCGCCTCCGCGCTGGGCGGTGCCGCCACCTCCGCCGGGATGCTGTTCGGCGCCCGCGCCCTCCAGGGCGTCTTCGCCGCCGTCCTGGCCCCGTCCGCCCTGTCGCTGCTCACCACGACCTTCACCGACCCCAGAGAGCGCGGAAAGGCGTTCGGCATCTACGGCGCCCTGGCCGGCAGCGGCAGCGCCATCGGCTTCATCGTCGGCGGCGTCCTCACCGAGTACCTGGACTGGCGCTGGTGCCTGTACGTCAACGTGCCGATCGCCGTGATCGCCGTGATCGGCGCCTACGCCCTGCTCCACGACAGCCCCGTCCATGCGGGCGCCCGCCTCGACGTGCCCGGCGTACTCCTGGGCTGCGGCGGCCTGGTGGCGATCGTCTACGGCTTCGCCGAGGCGGAATCCCGAGGCTGGACCGACGCGCTCGTACTCTCCATGTTCGCGGCGGGCGTGGCCCTGCTGACGGCGTTCGTCACCTGGCAGACCAGGGCCCCGGTCCCCCTGCTGCCGCTGCACATCGTCAGGGACCGCAACCGGGCGGGCTGCTTCCTGACCATGGCCCTGGCGGTCATCGGCCTGTTCGGCCTGTTCCTCTTCATGACGTACTACCTGCAGGTCATCCTCGGCTACAGCCCGGTGATGACCGGGCTGGCCTTCCTGCCCCTGACGGCCGCCATCATCATCGGCTCCACCCAGATCGCCGCCCGCCTCCTGGACCATGTGGCACCCCGCCTGCTGATGGCCCCGGGCGCCCTGCTGGCCGCGACCGGCATGGTGCTCCTGACCCAGCTCACCGTGAACTCCTCGTACGCGGCCCACGTCCTGCCCGCCCTGATCCTCATGGGACTCGGCATGGGCCTGATCTTCATGCCGGTGTTCGCCACGGCGACGGCGGGCGTGGCACCGCAGGACTCCGGCGTCACCTCGGCGACGATCAACACCTCGCAGCAGGTGGGCGGTTCGATCGGCACGGCCCTGCTCAACACGATCGCCACCACCAGCTCCGCCGCCTACATCACGGCCCACCTCACGACCCCGGCCCGCCGCGAACTGGTCACCCAGCAGGGCATCGTGCACGGCTACACGGTGGCCATCTGGTGGGCGGCCGCCATCATGCTCCTGGCCGGCGTCGTAGCGGCCCTGATGGTGACGACAAAACCCCCGAGCCACGGCACACCCCACCCGACACCGGCGGAGGAACCGGTGACTTGAGCACACGAGGGAGGGGCCCCGGCGGACCCGACCGGCCCGCCGGGGCCCCTCCCCCACCGTTGTCGCCAGGTCAGCGGGCAACCGCCGCGGTCGCCTTGCTCACCGCCGAGCCGTCCTTGTGCCCGGTGCGCCGCGCGATCACCTTCACGGTGATCTTCTTGCCCTTCTGCGCGGACTTCAGCACCAGCGAGGACTTGGTCGCCCCGCTGATCGCCGTGCCGCCGGCGTACCACTGGTAGGCGTACGACGTCGCTGCGGGGCTCCATGTCGCAGTGGTGGCCTTGAGCGTCCTGCCGACCTTCGCCGTCCCGCTGATCACCGGCAGCTTGGTCGCCTTGGGCGCGTCGCCCTTGGCCACGGTCACCGCCGCCGAGGTCGCCGATCCGCTGAGCCAGCCGGATCTGAGCGCCGTCACGGTCACCGTGAGCGTCTTGCCGACCATGGCGGCGGGCACGGTGTACGTCGCCGCGGTCGCCCCGCTGATCGCCGTGCCGTTCGCCTTCCACTGGTAGGTGTAGGACGTCGGGGTGGCCGACCAGGTGCCGGGTGCCGCGGTGACCTTGGCACCCGTCTTCGCCGTGCCGGTGACCTTGGGAGCGGCCGTGTTCGCCGGCGCGGGCCGGGGCGTCACGGTGAGGGAACCGCGCTGGAACTCCCGGCCGCCCGCCAGGACGCTGACGGTCCAGGTGCCAGTGGCCGCGCCGGTCAGGTCGACGGTCGCGGTCAGCGTCCGGTTGTCCGCCGACACCGACCGGGTCGTGGCGTTCAGCGTCCTGCCGCTCTGCAGGAGCCGCACGGTGGCGTTCGCCGGCAGCGCGGTACCGGTCACCGTGAGGGTGACGTCGCTGCCCGCGGCCGCGGTCTCCGGACCGACGGACGTGACATTCACGTCGTCCGGGCCGCACGGCGTCGCCGCACAGTTCAGCCGGGCGCGGTAGGAGGTGCCGGCCGCCTTGTCCGGGAGACCGAGCAGGAACACGCTCGGGGCCGCGCCGCCGGACGAACTCCCCGCCGCGCAGCGGTAGCCCGAGGACGAGCCGGTACAGCCGTCGTTCCACGCGCTGTCGTACAGCGTGGGCACGGCGGTGGCCGTGGCCCCGGTGGTGTCCTCGATCTCGGCGTCGAACCGGTCGTACCCGGCCGTCGGCAGCACCGCGCACATCGCGCTGTGCTCCTCGTCGAGCGTCCCGGTCACGGGCCCGTAGCCGTACGCCACCGACGGCACCCTCGTGCACTCCGGCGCCGGACCGTCCGCGGTCGCGACACGCAGCGCGTCCAGACGGTAGGCGGGCGCCGCCTTGAGGGTGGCCGGGGTCTGCACGAGGACCTGGTGGGTGGTGGACCCGGTGACCGCACAGGAGCGGTTGCGGAAGGAGCATTCGGCGGTGCCGTCGCCGCCGACCACCATCATGTTCGCCGTGCCCAGGGCGTCCCGCACATTGACGTGCAGCACGTCGGAGGCCGCGCTGGTGGTGACCTGGTGGCAGTTCAGCGTGCCGGGATCACCGTAGGCACCGCCCACGGACGCCCCGCCGACCTGCGTGGCCGCGGACTTCACGCAGCCCGCCGAGGAGGCGCTCGCGGTGACGTCACGCCGGGTCAGGGTGTATGTGGCCGCCTCGTCACGGCCGTTGACCAGCACGGTGTGGGCCTTGCCCGGGCTCAGCGGGCACAGGGACCAGCCGTGGGTGGTGGCCGAGCGCTCGCAGATCCGCTTGCCGTCGGAGTCCAGCACCGAGAAGGCCGCCGAGGCCGTACCGGCGGTGGTGACCAGCTGGAAGATCTCGGCGTCCGTGTGCGCGTCCGCCGGGATGTGCAGGCAGTGCGAGAAGACGCCGCCGCCGGTGGTCATCGTGGCTTTCGCGCCGCCCGCGCCGAAGCTTCCGGCGGGCAGCACGGGGCAGCCCTCGTTCACGTCGGTGCGGTGGAGGGCCACCGTGTAGGTGCCCGTCGCCGAGTCGCCGCCGTCCTCGGTGTGCACCAGCGCGCGGTAGGGGGCCGTGCCGGTCAGCGCGCAGTCGCCGCCGCGCAGTTCCGACTCGTCGCACTGCGGAGTGCCGGTGCGGTCCAGGACCTCCACCTCGGGGGTGAGCCCGGCCGAGGACAGCGAGGTGAGCGCGGCGATCCGCGCGCCCTGCGGGGCGTCCAGCGCCAGGCAGTCGTACTGCCCGACGGTGCTCAGCTCCCCCTTGTGCGGTCCCGTCCCGGTCGCCACGCACCCCGCGTCCGAGGCACGGTCGAGGACGACCAGTCCGGCACGGGTGTCACGGAACGGGTAGGAGCCGTCGTCGAGGACGGCCGTGTAGGTGCCCGGTGTCTTGATCCGGCACGGGTCGGCGCCGTACCGGCACACGCTCAGCCCGGCCTCGTCGTACACCCGGGCCACCCCGACCTCGCGGTCCCCGGTGACCGAGTGCACGGTGTACGGCCCGGCCGCACCGGCCGTGAACGTGAAGCACGGGTTGGTGGTGAGGTCCTGCCGCTCCAGTGCGCCGAAGGAGCTGACCGGGGCGGCGGTGCAGCCCTGCGGGTCGTCGAGCCGGCGCACCTTCACCCCGTACTCGGCGGGGAAGCCCTGCTCCGTGCGGGAGACGGTGGAGATCACCCGGTACGGACCGTCGCCCGGCAGCACACAGCTGTCCTCGCCGTCCTCCGGGAACCGCTCGCAGATCCGCCTGCCGCTCGCGTCGGTGATCCAGGCGAGGGAGTCGCCGTACGCCTTCGAACCGTGGGTGAGGCGGATCCGGTCACCGGGCTCGCCCTGGAACGGCTGGCAGTCGACCTCCACCCGGCTCACGGTCGTACGGGTGACGTCGGGCTGGTCCCAGCCGGTGCCGACGGGGTCGGCGCAGCCCCGGGTCGAGCCGAGCGGCACGAAGGTGACGGAGGCTGCCGCGTCCTCCCAGCCGCTGTTGAGCACCCTCAGGCGGTAGGTGCCGGCCGCCGGCACGGTGCACATGCCGTTGGTCGTGTACGAGTCGCCGTGACAGTCCACCTCGCTGCCGTCGGCGGCGAGCAGTTGCCGGGTCAGGGTGTTGCCGTGACCGTCGAGCGCCGGTACCAGATACAGGCCCGCGGTCTCGACGGTGACGGTGAAGCAGACGCTGGAGTCAGGTGCGACGGTCGCCCTGCCGACGGCGTCACCGGGGTCGCCGAACGGCGCGAGCGCGAGCGGCGCGCACTCCTCGGCGGCGACGGCGGGGCTCACCGCGGTCAGGGTCAGCAGGGAGGCGAGCAAGGAGACGAGAGCGGCGAGGGCGGCCGGCACCCTGGTCGGCCGCCTCCGTCTCGCCGAGGGACCTGAGCGGTCACTGGACAAGGAAATCCCCCTGGGGGTCTGGTCGTTGAGGCGATGTTCGCACACAGGTACGACATCGAACCCACGAGTTTCCAGGGGCCCCGCCCGCCTCGCGGGGCGTACGTCAGTGCCGCCCCGCCACCCGATCCGCCACCCGCGCCAACCGGGACGACTCCGCAGCGTTCGTCTCCCGCTCCCTGCGGTCCGCCGCGCGGTACGCGGCGTACAGGCCGTGGACGCCCAGCCAGCGCAGTGGCTCCGGTTCCCACTTGCGGACCTTGTGGCCGGCCCACGGCAGTTCCGTGAGGTCGGTCCTGCCGCCCTGCCCCGAGTCCTGCTGGACGAGGTCGCGCAGGGTGCGGGCCGCCAGGTTGGCCGTGGCAACGCCGGAGCCGACGTAGCCGCCCGCCCAGCCGAGGCCCGTCGAGCGGTCCAGCGTCACCGTCGCGCACCAGTCGCGCGGCACGCCCAGCACCCCCGACCAGGCGTGCTCGACGCGCACCCCGGCCAGCGACGGGAAGAAGGCGACCAGCACCTCCCGCAGCGCCTCGACGGTCTCCGGCCGGGTGCGCCCGTCGTTGTCCGTGCGCGACCCGAAGCGGTACGGCACACCCCGGCCGCCCAGCGCGATCCGCCCGCCGGCCGTGCGCTGCGCGTACATGTAGGCGTGCGCCATGTCGCCGAGCGTCTCGCGCCCCTCCCAGCCCACCGACGCCCACTGCTCCTCGGTCAGCGGCTCGGTGGCGATCATCGAGGAGTTCATGGGGAGCCAGGTGCGCCGTTGGCCCTTCAGCCCGGCCGTGAAGCCTTCCGTGCAGCGCAGTACGTAGGGCGCGCGCACGGTGCCGTAGGGGGTGACGGCGTGCTTCGGCCGGATCTCGGTCACCGGTGTCAGCTCGTGGATGGTGACGCCCAGCGCCTCGACGGCCGCCGCGAGCGCCTTGACCAGCTTCACGGGGTGCACGCGCGCGCCGTGCGGCGTCCACGTCGAGCCGACCGCGTCGGCCACCCGGATCCGCTCGGCCGTCTCCCGGGCGCCGTACAGCTCCCGGTCCTTCTCGCCGTACGACAACTCGTGCTCGTGGAACGCCTTCAGCCGCGCCCACTGCGCGGGCGTCCGGGCGACCTCCAGGACGCCGCCCTGGTGGATGCCCGCGTCGAAGCCCTCCTCCCCGGCGACCCGGACGACCTCGGCGACGGTGTCGTTCATGGCCCGCTGGAGCCGTACGGCCGCCTCGTGCCCGTGCAGCTTCGCGTACCGGTCGCGGCCCGCGACGCCGTTGTACAGCCAGCCGCCGTTGCGCCCGGACGCGCCGTACCCGCAGAAGCGCTGCTCCAGGACGGTGATCCGCAGGAAGGGGACCGCCCTCTTCAGGTAGTACGCCGTCCACAGCCCCGTGTAGCCGCCGCCCACGATCACCACGTCCGCCGAGGCGTCCCCGGCCAGCGGCTCACGTACCGCGGGCAGGCCGTCGTCGGCGTACCAGAAGGAGATGCCGCCGTTCACCGCGCCACTGTCCGATCTGCTCATGCGAGGACGGTAATTCGAAGGAGCCGATTCCGGGAGCCCGGTAGGGTCCCCGGAATGATCGAGGTCCCCGCGGAGCTCGCCGCGTCGCAGCAGGAGTACAACGGGGAGGCGGGCCGCGCCTTCGTCGCCGCCCTCCCCACACTCACGGCCGGCTTCCTCGACCGCTGGGAGCTGGCGGTCGACGGACGTCCGATGCACGGGGTCGCCGCACTGGTCGTCCCGGTGACCCGGCGCGACGGCACCCCCGCCGCCCTGAAGCTCCAGCTCCTCGACGACGAGACCGCCGGCGAGCCGGTCGCCCTGCGCGTGTGGGACGGCGACGGCGCGGTCCGCCTCCTCGACCACGACCCCGCCACCGGCACGATGCTCCTGGAACGCCTCGACCCCACCCGCTCCCTGGCCCACCTCCCGGACGCCCACGAGTCGGTCCTGATCATCGCCCGACTCCTCGCCCATCTGACGTCGTTCCCCGCTCCCCCGGGCCTGCGCCACCTCCGCGACATCGCGCACCGCATGCTGGAGCGCACCCCGCGCGCCCTGGACCGGCTCACGGACCCGCGGGCCCGCCGCCTCCTCACCGACTGCGCCGCCGCCCTGCGGGAGGTCGTCGACGAGCCCGGCGACCGCCTGCTCCACTGGGACCTGCACGAGGAGAACGTCCTCGCCTCCACCCGCGCCCCCTGGCTGGCGATCGACCCCAAACCCCTGGCCGGCGACCCCGCCTTCGAACTCTGGCCCGCCCTGGACAACCGCTTCGACGCCGACGACGTCCTCTGGCGCTTCGACGCCCTCACCGACACCCTCGGCCTGGACCGGCCCCGCGCCCTGGCCTGGACACACGGCCGCCTGCTGCAGAACTCCCTCTGGAACATCGAGGACGGCCGCCCCCTGGACGAGCGCCACTACGAGATCGCGGAGCGGCTGCGCGGGCGGTCCGGATAGCCTCCCCCATGATTCGCCCCGCCACCCCCGCCGACGTCCCCACCCTGCACACCCTGATCCGTGAGCTCGCCGCGTACGAGAAGGCGCCGCACGAGGCCAGGGCGACGCAGGAGCAGCTGCACGAGGCCCTCTTCGGTGAACGCCCCGCCGTGTACGCGCACATCGCGGCCGACGACGCCACCGGCGAGACCGTCGGCTGCGCCCTCTGGTTCCTGAACTTCTCCACCTGGCGCGGGGTGCACGGCATCTATCTGGAGGACCTCTACGTCCGCCCGGCCGCCCGGGGCGCCGGCCACGGCAAGGCGCTGCTCACCGAGCTGGCCCGGCTGTGCGTGGAGCGCGGCTACCAGCGTCTGGAGTGGTCGGTGCTCACCTGGAACGCCCCGTCCATCGCCTTCTACGAGTCCCTGGGCGCCCGCCCGCAGGACGAGTGGACGGTGTACCGGCTGACGGACGACGCGCTGGCCGCACTGGGCGGCGGCGCCGCGCGGTCCTGACTCACCGAGCCCGCACCTCGCGCGCCGTCCGGTCCGCCGGGGCCTCGCACGCCGCGACCGCCGCCAGCTCACGGGCCACGGCGCCGCCGATCGCCTCGGCGTCACCGGTCCGCAGATGGCTGACGACGGTGAGGGTGTAGGTGTCCGCGCAGTGCACCAGACACAGGTTCGCGGTGCCCGGTGTCGCGAGCTGCGGCAGGGGCACGACCCGGGCCAGGGTGCGCCCGTGCAGCCGGCTCGGGTTGTCCCGCCACTTGAAGGCCGTGCACAGGCTGGTCGTCAGCTCGGGGCGGGCGAGGCGCCGGGCCATCACCTGGGCCAGCCAGGGCATGGCCCGCGCGGTGGCGAGCAGCGGCGGCAGGATCGCCCGGTGCGCGTCGCAGCGGTGGTCGAACGCCGCGACCTCCTCCTGGCAGGCGCGCAGCCGTGCCACCGGCGAGTCCAGATCGACGGGGAGCGGGATGCGCAGCGCGGTGACGCCGTTGCCGAGCCGGTGCGCGTCGTGCCGGCCGCGCAGGTCGACGGGGACGGTGCCGAAGAAGGGGGCGGGCCCGGCGGGCCAGGCGCTCAGCGGGCCGTAACGGGCGCGCAGGGCACCGGCGAAGCTGCTGAGCAGCAGTTCGTTGAGCGTGGCGCCGCGGCCGGCCTCGGGTTGACGGCGGGCCGCGCGCATCACGGGCGCGTCGAGGCGTACGACGGCCACCGACGGGGCGTAGTCCTCCGTGGGCGCGGCGGGCAGGGCCCGGCCCCGGGCGCCGATGATCCGCAGCTCCCGGCCCACGCCGGCGGCGCGGACCGGCCGCCGGGCGGGCGCCGTACCCGGCACGGGCGGGCGGGGCGGCCGGGCGTCGTCCATCAGCAGCCGGAACAGCGTCTCCAGCGACCGGCCGTCGAGCAGCGCGTGGTGCGCGAGCAGGACGACGGCACGCTCACCGCTCTCGCCGGCCCGCTCCGTCACGAGCAGCCGCCACAGCGGCCGGTCCTCGGGCAGCGGCCGGCTCACGGCGTCGGTCAGCAGGGTGTGCAGGTCCCGGTCGTCCACGGCGATGTGCGCGGCGGGGTCGAACGGCCGGACCGCCCAGCGGTGCCCGGAGAACGCGGCCGGGCCGACGGGCGGCCGCAGCGCGAGGTTCATCCGCTCCAGGCCGCCCCAGCGCTCCCGGACCCGGGCCCGCAGCCACGCCAGGTCGAACGGCGGCCCGTCCGCGGGGAACAGCCCCACGATCCCGATGGTCCCGGGCATCCCGTTGCGCAGGTGCCCTTCCTCGATGGCCGTCAGCCTCATGCCCCGCCGCCTCCCTTCCGCGTTTCCCCCGGTCATGTCCGCCGCCGGTGCTCACAGACGGGGCGAGTCGAGGACGACACAGGCGTTGTGGCCCCCGAAGGCGAAGCTGTTGCTGAGCACCGGCCCGTCCGGGATCTTGCGCGGCTCACCGACGACGACGTCCAGCTCGCAGCGCGGGTCCAGCCGGGTCAGATGGGCCGTGGGCGGTGCGATGCCCTCGCGCACGGACAGCGCGGTGACGACGGCCTCCAGCGCCCCCGCGAGCCCGAGCCCGTGCCCGGTCACGGCCTTGGGCGCGGTCACGGGCACCCGCCGCGGCCCGAACAGACCGCTGATGGCCCGCGCCTCCGCCAGGTCGTTCAACTCGGTGCCGGTGCCGTGCGCGTTGACATGGGTGACGGCGTCGGCGGTGGTCCCGGCGTCGGCCAGCGCCCGCTCCATACAGGCCCGCGCGCCCACCCCGTCGGGGTGCGGCGCGGTGAGGTGGAAGGCGTCGGACGTACGGCCGTACCCGGTGAGCGTGGCGTACACCCGTGCCCCGCGCGCCCGGGCCAGGTCGAGCCGCTCCAGCACCAGGAAGGCGGCGCCCTCGGCGAGGACGAAGCCCTGCCGCGCGGCGTCGAACGGCCGTGACGCGGACTCCGGTTCGGCGCAGGAGGTGACCATCGCGCCGGCCCGGCCGAAGGCCAGCGCGGTCGTCGGCGTCAGGGGGCTGTCATGGCCTCCGGCGACGACGACGTCCGCGCAGCCCGACCGGATCATCTGCAGCGCCTCGCCCACGGCGTGTGTACCGGAGGAGCAGGCGGTGGAGATCGTCAGGCTGGGCCCGGTGACGTCGAGCTTGGCGGTGATCCAGTACGCGCCCGCGTTGTTCATCAGCCGCGGCGCGTAGAGCACGTCGGGCTGCCCGATGCCGTTCTCCTGGCTGGTCACCCCGCCGTACCCGGTGCCGGTGACGACCGCGCGCCGCTCGGGCGCGACATGCAGCCCGCCCGCGTCCGTCACGGCGTCCAGGGCGGCGCACACCGCGAGCTGCACCGAACGGTCCGTGCGCCGCACCTCCTTGGGCGCGAGGTACCCGGCCGGGTCGAAGCCGTGCATCGCCGACGCCGGGTGCACCACGGTGCCGTCGGCGTCGAAGGAGTGCAGCGAGACGGCCGAACGGCCGTGCAGCAGGCTGTCCCACAGCTCGTCCGGGGTCGAGCCGGCCGCGCAGCGCACACCGAGGCCGGTGACGGCGACGGCGGGGCGGCCGGTCATCGGCCCACGGGGCTGTGGAGGCCGGTGGCCCCGGCGCGCAGCCGCACGATCAGGTCGGCGACATCACCCACGGTGGACACCCGGGACTTGTCGGTGCCCCGCAGGGACACCCCGAACATCTCCTCGGACGCCACCTCGAGTTCGGTGATGTCCAGGCTGTCGGCGCCGAGGTCGGCGACCAGCCGGGCGTGCGGCACCACCGCCTCCGCCGGCACCGACATCACCCGCGCGCACAGCGGGCGCAGCGCTTCCCATACGTGGCCGTGTTCCGCTTCCATCCAACTGCCTCCCTCTCGTGGTGCCGTCAGGGCGCTGACGGCGTCGTCGTCCGGGCCCACGTGCCGAACTCCGCGACGACCGCGTCGGCGAGCCGTCCCGCGTCGTCCGGGCGCAGATGGGACACGACGGTGAGCGTGACCGCGTCCCCCACCTGGGCCAGGGCGAAGCTGACGGTGCCCGGCCGCTGCAGGGGCGGGAGCCCCACCGTGCGCACGAGACGCCGCCCGTCGAACGTGTCGGCCGCGCCGGGCCACTTGAGCGCCGTGGTGGCGGTCGCGGCGAAACAGGTGTGCCGCCCGCGGCCGGTCAGCAGCCGGGTCACCCAGGGCCCCGTGCGGCGAACCGCTTCTACAGCGGGAAAGAGCACGCCGGCGTGGACGGCCGCCCGGTCGGGGACGGTGGCCAGCGCGGCCTGGCAGGCACGCAGCCGTGCCACGGGGCCGTCCACGTCGACGGGCAACGGCACCCGGACGACCGTGACGGTGTTGCCGAGTTCCGTGGTGTTCGTCCGGGTGCGCAGATCGCAGGGCACCGCCGTGTACACGGGTTCGTCCCGTGCGCTCCAGTCCCGGACGGGTCCGTAGCGGGCGCGCAGCGCTCCGGCGACGGCGGCCACCAGCAGTTCGTTGAGCGTCGCGCCCCGCCCGTCGGCGGGCTGCCGGCGGGCCGATCGCACGGTGTCCGCGGCCAGTTCGCGCACCGCGACCGCCGCCCGTGCCTCGCCGGGCGGCCGCAGCGGCACGGACTGCCCGACGGCCGTCATCGTCCTCAGCTCCCGGCCCGCGGCACGCAGTCCGGTGCGGGCCGGCGCCGGCCGGGCCGCGCTCCGCGCGGCGGCGGGCGTGTCCACCAGGGCCCGCATCAGCGTCGCGAGGGACCGCCCGTCCAGCAGGGTGTGCTGGGCCACCAGGGCCAGCGCGAAGTCCCCGCCGTACGCCGCGCCGGGGACGATGTACAGCCGCCAGGGCGGGAGTCCACCGGGCAGCGGCCCGTCCACGCTCGTGGCCCACAGCGCGTCCAACCCGGCCGGGGCTACGGCGACGTGGGCGCCGGGGTCGAACGGCCCCGGCACGGTCCACCGCGCGCCACCCGCTCCGCCCGCCGGGAGGTCCAGTACGTGGTGCATCCGCTCCAGGCCGGACCAGCGCTCGGCGACCCGGGCGCGCACCCGGTCCGGCGCGGGCGGCTCACCGGAGAAGACGGCGGCGAGGCCGATGACGCCGGGGCAGCCGTTGACCAGCAGCATCTCGTCGGCGTAGGACAGTCGCATGCGGGGGATCTTCAGCAAGGTCGACTTGCCCAAGGGACCACTCCTCGCCGTCCGTTCCGTCGGGCCTCGTGAGCCGACGCGACCAACCATACACGTAGAGTCACACACGTTCACACAGCGTTGCCGAGGCGGCAGTCCAACGCCCGCCCCGTGACGGAGCGGGCGTGAACCGTGCGCTTCCTGCGGCTACTTGAGGGCGGCGCTGTTGCAGCCCATGTCCGAGCCGAGGTGGCTGGGCTGGGCACCCGGCGAGCCCTCGCCGTTGAGGGCGTTGGCCAGCGCGCCGTTGAGGGCGCCGAGGTTGCCGAGGACGTCGATGTTCATGTCGTGCGAGCGGCACTCGATGCCCTGCGTGATGTCCACGTCATGGGCCCGGGCCTCACCGTGGGCCAGGGCGGTGCCGGCGCCGAACGAACCGACGCTGCCGAGGACGGCGCCCACGAGGGCCACCTTGTGGAGCTTGCGCATGTTCTCTCCGTTGGTCTTGCGATTGAGGGGGTGTGCGGCGGATCGGTGCGGTGATCAGCCGAGGCGGGGCAGACCCAGCTGACCCACCGGGGGCGCCGCGACCTGGCCCAGGCCGAGGCCCGGCACCTGCGGCGCGCTCGCCGGCGAGATCAGCGGGTTGATCAGCGGGTTCACCTCAGGGTTGACCTGCGGGTTCACCTGCGGGGCGACCCGCGGCGCCGGCTCCGGGCTGAAGACCTGCGGAGCGGAGACGTGCGGGGCGACCTGCGGCATCACCTGGGGCGCGGCCTGCGGCGTCACCTGCGGCACGACCTGGGGCGCCGCCTGCTGCGGGGCGGCCTGCGGAGCGGCCTGCGGCGTCGAGGCCTGGGCGAAGCCGCCCGAGGTGGCGGCGGCGCTGGCGTACCCGGTGGGCGCCTGCGGGGCGGCCACCGGAGCGGGCGCCGGAGCCGGGGCGGGCGCCGCGTACTGCGGAGCCGGCTGCGGATGGCTGACGGCCGCAGCGCCCTCCGAGCGGGACGTCGCCGCCGCGGCCACCGGCGCGCTCTGCTGCGGAGCGGCCTGGTACTGCGGGGCGGGAGCCGGCGCGTACTGGGGCGCCTGGTACTGCGGGGCGGGAGCAGGCGCCGGGGCGGCGTACTGCTGCGGCGCCTGGTACTGCGGAGCGGGAGCCGCGTACTGCGGCGGCGGCGCCTGGTACTGGGGGGCGGGAGCCGGTGCCGGGGCCGCGTACTGCGGCGCCGGGTAGCCGGGAGCGGGAGCCGGGGCGGCACCGCTGTACCCGACGGGCTGGTCGGCGGCCTCGCTCACGCCGGCACCGATGGCGGTGAGACCGCCTGCCGCCGCTACGACGAGCGCGGCCTTGTGAAGCTTGCGCATGGAAACCCTCGGCCCTTCATTACCTGTGCAGGGAAATCCGTATTAATTCGTGGGGATGTCGCGTGCGCTCAGTCTGATATTCGTACTGCGCCCTTACAGGGGTAATGCCTGAGCTGTCATGTGGACTTCACGCCTTCCTGCTGGGGAACGAAACGGGGGCCGCCAGGTCACGGCACGCCGAATTCCGTCACTCAAATGCCGCCGGTCGGATAAAAGCATTCCGCGCCAAACGGGTGAGCGCGCATTCCGGGACGTGACCGCGTGCGCCGCCGGGTCGTTCCCCGCATGGGTCGGAGCAATTCCCGTACGTCCATGCAAGGTCAATGAAGGGCCGAGTTCCATGCGCAAGCTTCACCAGGTCGCACTCGTCGTGGCAGCAGCCAGTGGTCTGTCGGCGATCGGCGCGGCCCCCAGCCTCGCCGGGGAGACCCCCGTCGGGTACGGCGGTGGCGCCCCGGCGGCGCCGCAGCAGGACGCCCAGGCCAGCTCGTGGACCGGTTCCCAGGCCAGCGCGCAGTCCTCCAACGTGCCGTCCGCGCAGCGTCAGGCACCCGCCCCGGCAGCGGCCCCGCAGCGCGGCGCGGAGGTCAGCCCGCAGGTCAGCCCCCAACTGAGCCCGAAGATCAGCCCGCAGGTCAACCCGCAGCCCGCCGCCGCCCCGTCGGGCCCGGTCCAGCAGGCCAACCTCTTCCGCCCGTACCAGGAGTGCAGCCCGCAGAGCCTGCTCAACGCGGCCGTCCCGGTCGCCGTGCTGGCCGCCGCCGAGACCCGCGGCATCGACTGCGACCAGGCCAACAGCCAGGCCAACTCCCTCGCCACCGCGCACGCCACGCGCTGACGACTTTCCGGGTGCTTCCGGGGCGACATCGATCAAGTCGGCGTGCCGCTCCGGACATATCGGATAGTTCCTATTAATCTCCGGTAACTGTACGAAGTCGATCTCTCACGGATCGCACCCCACCTCACTCCACCGGAGATGACATGCACAAGCTTCGCAAGGCCGCCGTCGTGGTCGCCGCCCTCGGCACCGTCGGGTTCCTGGGCGCCGGCACGGCCACCGCGCACGGCGACGAGGGCCACGGCAAGAGCGGCGGCGACAAGTACAGCGTCCTGCAGAGCTCCAACTGCAAGTCGCACGACCTGAACCTCGACGTCCTCGGCGAGGTCGGCATCCTCAACGGCCTGCTGGGCAGCGCGCTCAACGGTGAGGGCAGCCCCGGCGCGCAGGACACCCACCTCGGCTCGACGATGGGCTGCAGCAACAGCGCCTTCTGAGCCACCCCGGGCCGCATCGTCGGCCCGAGCGGGATCAAGTCCCGGCGCCGGACCGCGAGTCCGGCGCCGGGACTCCTTTTTTCCCGCAATTCACCGGAGAACAATTCGAATTCCGACCCCATCGGCCAACGTGGTGAGACTCTCCCGAATTCGGGCGCGCCGCCCATTGCCCAGAAATACTTCCTATTAGCCTCCGTGACTGTACGCACGCGGTCCATGACGGATCGCAACCCACCTCCACTCCACCGGAGATGAACATGCACAAGCTCCACAAGGCCGCCGTCGTGGTCGCCGCGCTCGGCACCGTCGGACTCCTGGGCGCCGGCACCGCCACGGCCGACCAGGGCGGCTGGGGCCAGAAGGGCAGCAGCGTCAGCGTCCTGCAGAGCAGCAACTGCCGTTCGCACGACGCCAACGTCGACATCCTGGGCCAGGTCGGCATCGCCAACGGCCTGGGCGGCAACCTGCTGAACGGCGAGGGCAACCCGGGCGCGCAGGAGACCCACCTCGGCTCCTCCATGGGCTGCAACAACAGCGCCTTCGGCAAGTGAGGTAAGGGAGTTCTCTCCCACAGCACAGTATGAAGAAGCCGGACCCGGATCACTCCGGGTCCGGCTTCTTCGTGCCCCCGAAGGGGGCCGGCTGAAAGGGGCCGGCGCGGCGGGTGTCAGAAGTCGAACTTGGGGAGCTTGAACCCCTTGGGCAGCTCCGCCTCGTTGTTGCACTCGACGACGGGACCCGACTCCACGGAGCCCTCGCGTCCCACCCGGCCGTCGGCCGTGATCACACGGGGCCGCTCGGTCGTCGAGCAGTCCTGCTTCTGCTGGAGCACATAGCCGTTGCGCTTGTCCTTGTGGACGACCTCGCTCTTCTTCACACAGACGATGTCGCCCTGCGAGGTGATGGTGCAGACCCCCTTGGAGTCGTCCGCGAACGCGGGTGCGGCGCCGCCGTAGAGGACGGCGAGCGCTCCGATGAGCCCCGATACGGTTGCGATCTTCTGTCGACCGTTCATGTGCTGCGTTCCTCTTGTCCTGGTGTTGGTCGAGTGTCGAAAAACCCGTCGCCGGGCGCCTGTTCGGGAACGTCCGGCGTCGGCACCGCCGCAGCCCGGCCGCGCACCCCGAAGGGGTCTGCCGCGCGGCCGGGCTGCGAATTCTGAGGTTTCACCGGCACACCGCGTGCGGCGTACCGGGGGAATCCGATGCGAGGCCCTGAATCTCGTGCACCGGTTCCCGCGGGGAGATGCTTACTTCGCGACGTACTCGCCGTAGCCGTACTCCGGGGCGGCGGCCTCGGGAGCGGCCTCCGGCGCGGCCTCGGGCGCGGCGGCCGGGGCGGCCTCCGGAGCGGCGACGGGAGCGGCCTCCGGGGCGACCGGCTGAGCGGCCTCGGGGGCGGCCACCGGGGCGGCCTCAGGGGCGGCGGCGACCGGAGCGGCCTCCGGGGCGGCCTTCTCGGCCGCCGGCGTGGCCGTCGTGGCGACGGCGTTGGCCGAGGAGTTCGCCACCGCGGTCACGAACTGCCCCTCCCACTCGTTCTCGTCGGCGAACGCGGTACCGGCACCGATACCGAAGGCGGACAGCCCCGCAACAGCCGCGGCTACCACCGCGACGCGCTGAAACCTGCGCATGGATTGACCCTTTCTTCCCGGGCACGAGGCCCTGGTTGACTACTTAATGTGAGCATATACAGTCAATCCGTAGCAATTTGGGATCTTTCGTCGCAGCCGGAGGCGTGTCGGGTCCGTTTCCTTCCAACGAAAACGACGTCACCCCGGGTCCGGGTCACGGCCCGGAAGGAACCCTCACCCATTCGCCGAAGTACTGGTCCGGGCGCGCGAAAAAAAAAGCGACGGCCGGATCAGGTCTCCCTGATTCCGGCCGTCCGCTGCTTTTTTCGTGCTTTTTTCGTACCGCGGTCGCCCGCTCAGCCCAGGAGGCGGGCGATGAGCGGACTCACCTCGTTCTGCTCGCCGCTGTCGGCGGGGACCGCGGGCGCCGTCTCGTTCATGTCGGCGCAGGTGATCTGGGGGCCGATCCGGGTCTGCCCGTTGGACAGGACCCCGGGAGCGGGCAGGGTGAGGGGCTTCGACGGCTGGCAGTTCACGCTGCGCCGCAGGACGAAGTCGTCACCCTCGGGCGTCTGCCCGGTGACCGTCTGCGTGCAGATGATGTTGCCCTGCGCGTCGAGGGCGCAGGCCGGGGCCGCAGCCTGGGCCGGTCCGGCACCGATGCCGGCCAGGGCGAGGCCGCCGAGCAGCCCCGAGACAGCCACGATCCTCTTGCCGTTGAACATGTGTTGAGTCTCCTTGGTGGGGGTGGGCCCGGACACGCCTTCCCGGTGGCCGCGCAGGAACGGGCCCCCTCGGGGGTGATTCCGAAGGGGCCCGCGGAAGGCGTCGCGCACGACCACGCCGCCGGTCGTCAGCGGGTGAAGGCGTTGTTGAACTGTCCGCAGGTGGTGTCGAAGGTCTCGGAGAGGCCGAGCACGGCGACCGGGACGTCGGTGGCGGCCACGGTCTGCGGGCTGCACTCCTGGTACGGGCGGTACATGTCCGTCACGGACGGGGTGGCGTCGTGGGCGACGCTCGTGCCCGCGCCGATCGCGGTGAGCCCGCCGGCGGCGGCAGCGGCGATCATGACCTTGTGAAGCTTGCGCATGGAACCCTCGGATTTCATTACATACATGAGGCTGATTGCCCACTGTGACTGCGTGAACACTAGCAGTAGCGATCCTATTCCATGACGGCGTATGTCCCGTGTCCCTGACGGGACATGGCGGTGTGAAAGGGGACGGGAAAAGACGTGCGGGGCGGCCTCTTTCGAGTCACCGCCCCGCAGTTGCGAAGAGCCCCCTGTCGGATTCGAACCGACGACCTGCTGTTTACAAGACAGCCGCTCTGGACCAGCTGAGCTAAGGAGGCGTGCGCGCGCTTCACGCACGCGCCCGTGCAGTGTACCCACCCCGCGGGCGGGCTCCGCCGAGAATTCCCGTGAAGTTCACATGCTCCTGGTACTGACAGACCATACGAACGCCAGGTAGCGTCCAGTGCCAGTCCGCACATGTGGACTACACCAACCACCTTCCTACAACGGATCGTCCGGCACGTTCCTGCCGGTAGAAGGGGGCCCATCACCATGGCCACTGTCTCGTTCGACAAGGCGACCCGGATCTACCCGGGTTCCGACAAGCCCGCCGTCGACGCACTCGACATCGAGATCGCGGACGGCGAGTTCCTCGTCCTGGTCGGTCCGTCCGGCTGCGGCAAGTCCACCTCGCTCCGGATGCTCGCGGGGCTCGAGGACGTGAACGGCGGAGCCATCCGCATCGGTGACCGCGACGTCACGCACCTGCCGCCGAAGGACCGGGACATCGCCATGGTGTTCCAGAACTACGCGCTGTACCCGCACATGACGGTCGCCGACAACATGGGCTTCGCGCTCAAGATCGCCGGTGTCCCGAAGGCGGAGATCCGCCAGAAGGTCGAGGACGCCGCGAAGATCCTCGACCTCACCGAGTACCTGGGCCGCAAGCCCAAGGCGCTCTCCGGCGGTCAGCGCCAGCGTGTGGCGATGGGCCGCGCCATCGTGCGTGAGCCCCAGGTCTTCCTCATGGACGAGCCCCTGTCCAACCTGGACGCCAAGCTCCGTGTCTCCACCCGTACGCAGATCGCGTCGCTCCAGCGCCGTCTCGGCATCACCACCGTCTACGTCACCCACGACCAGGTCGAGGCCATGACGATGGGCGACCGTGTGGCGGTCCTCAAGGACGGTCTGCTCCAGCAGGTCGACACCCCGCGCAACATGTACGACCGCCCGGCGAACCTCTTCGTCGCCGGCTTCATCGGCTCCCCGGCGATGAACCTGGTCGAGGTCCCGATCGCCGACGGCGGCGTGAAGTTCGGCAACTCGGTCGTGCCGGTCGACCGTGACGCGCTCTCCGCGACCACCGACAAGACGGTCACCGTCGGTGTCCGCCCCGAGCACTTCGACGTGGCCGGCCCCGACTCCGACCAGGGTCTCGCCGTCACGGTGAACGTGGTCGAGGAGCTCGGCGCCGACGCCTACGTCTACGGCACCGCCAAGGTCGGCGGCGACGACTCCAAGGACCTCGTGGTCCGCGTCAGCGGCCGCGACGTCCCGGAGAAGGGCAGCACGCTGCACATCGTCCCGCGCTCCGGTGAGACCCACGTCTTCTCGACGTCGACGGGCAAGCGCCTGTCCGACTGAGCGGGCGCCTCGCCCGCCGAGGCACCCGCACGGAACGAGAAGGGCCCCGCAGACTTCTGCGGGGCCCTTTCCGTTGTCGACAAATACCCCGGCATACCGGTCATTTCGAATGGTGTGCGTCAACACGCAAGCAGGGAAAGCAGGATGGCCGTCCCTCGAACCGGTGACTAAATGTCGCCATATCCGCACTGAACGCTACCCTCACTCGCGTGAAGCACTCCACCACCCAACAGACTCGACGCGGCCACCGGGGCCCCGCCCGCCAGCTCGGCCGCACTCTCGCCCTCGTCCTGCCCGTCGTCCTGGTGCTCTCCGGGACACTCGCGGTCACCCGCGTCAACTGGTCGGGGAACTCCTCGGACTCGGTGCTCACGGCGACCGACGTCACGAGCGTCGGCGGTGCGAAGAACGCCGCCCCGCGCGCTCCGCAGGAGGTGCTGCGCGACCAGTTGCTGACCGAACTGCAGGAGAAGAACCCCGGGGTCGCCCTGACCCATCTCCAGCAGGCGGTCGACGAGCGTCCGTCGCTCGGCCGGCACTGCGCCTCCATCGCCCGCGCCCTCGGCCGCGCCGCGGTCCGCGCGTACGGCCCGACGCGTGCGCAGTCCTTCTCCCGGCCCGTCTGCGACACCGCGTTCGCCTCGGGGGTGGCGGCCGCCCACCGGTAGCGGCGTCGACCCACACCCCGTCCCGTGCCTCCGCGGGGGCACGCTCGCGCTTCCGGACGGTAACGGCTGATGGCGGGACGGTTTCCCACGCATGCCGTGGGCGGGGCGCCGCGTACAGTGCGGTCATGAGTGATCCGAACGCCGCGTCCCGCCCCGTTCAAGCCGTCGTCCTGGCCGGCGGCCAGGGCTCCCGGCTGCGCCCGTACACCGACGACCGGCCCAAGCCGATGGTCGAGATCCCCGGCACGGGGACGCCGATCATCGGCCATCAGCTCGTCTGGCTCGCCGAAGAAGGCGTGACGGACGTCGTGATCAGCTGCGGGCATCTCGCCGAGGTGCTCCAGGACTGGCTGAAGTCGGCCGACCTTCCGGTGCGCGTCACGACCGTCGTCGAGCCCGAGCCCCTCGGCCGCGGCGGCGGCCTCAAGTACGCCGCCGCCCATCTGCCGCACCCCGACCAGCCCTGGTACGCCACCAACGGCGACATCTGGACGCGTTTCTCGCTGCGCGACATGGCCGACTTCCACGCCGAGCGTGACGCCGTCGCCACCCTCGCCCTCGCGCGGCCGCGTATCCCCTGGGGTGCCGTGAAGACGGACGGCTTCGGGCACATCACCGACTTCATCGAGGCCCCGCCGTCGACCTTCGAGATCAACGCGGGCGTCTACGTCTTCTCTCCCGCCTTCGCCGGCCTGCTGCCCGAGCGCGGCGACCACGAGCGCACCACGTTCCCCCATCTCGCCCGCGAGCGGCGCCTCTACGGCTTCCCGCTGCCTCAGGGCGCGTACTGGAGGGCCATCGACACCGCGAAGGACCTCACGGAGGCCGCGAAGGAACTGGCGGCCCAGGGCCGCTGAGCGCCCTGCGGCGGTCTGCGACAGCCTTACGCCGCGAAAAGGGCCCCGGACTCTGGAAGTCCGGGGCCCTTCCGTGTGCCCAAGGCCTAGCCCAGCAGACCGCCCACCAGGCCGGGCTGGTCCGGCTCGGAGCCGCCGCCCGTGGAGCCTCCGCCGCCGGAGGTCGGGCCGCCGGACGTCGGGTCGGTGGTGCCGGGTTCCTGGTCGGTCGGCGAGGACTGCTGGGGCGGCGCCTGCCCGGCCGTCCCCTGCGTCTGGCTGGGCGTACCCACGCCGGTCGAGCCGGTGTCCCGGGTGGCGCCAGGGCTGCTCGCGGCGCCGGACGGGGACGTGGTGCCCGATGTGGCGCCCTGCGTCGGCGAGTTGGAGGCCGACGGCGACTTGCTGTGCCGCTTGCCGGGCTTCTCCGGGAGCGGCGAGCCCGGCAGTTCGTTGCGCGGGGCCTCGCCCGGGCCGGGCACCACCACACGGTCGGCGTCCCGGACCGCGCCGCCGAGCAGCGAGCCGACGAGCAGGGTCACCCCGGTGACCAGCGCCGTGATCAGGGCGCCGCGGCGCAGTACGTACTGCCGCAGCTCCCAGATGTCGGAGCGGGGGCCGAGCCGGCGCCAGGCCATCCCCGCGAGCCGTCCGTCGATGGAGTAGACGGGCGCCCCGGCGATGATCAGCGGGGACCAGGCGGCGAGGTAGATGATGTCGGGAGCGTCGTAGGCGGGGACGCTCTTCCAGCTGACGGTGACCAGCAGCGCGGCGGACAGCAGCGCGCCGACCACCGCGGCGACCCGCTGCCAGCACCCCAGGACCGTGAGGACGCCCACGATGACCTGGAAGAAGGCGATCACCAGGCCGGCGCCGACCGGGTGCGCGAGCGCGAACTGGCGCAGCGGCTCGGCGACTTCCCACGGATGCAGGGTGTTGAGCCAGGTCACCATGGAGCCGCGCTTGCCGCCGTCGAAGTAGACGGGGTCGCACAGCTTGCCCATGCCGGCGTAGATCGAGATGAAGCCGAGGAAGACGCGCAGCGGGAGCAGGACCACGCCGAGGTTCATCCGGCGGCCGGGGTAGTACGCGTGCCGGGCGGGGTCGTCGCCGGAGCGCCTGGGCGCCGCGTCGGTCCCGTCGTCGTCCGCCCCGTCGAGGTCGTCGTGCGGCCCGAAGTCGTCGGCGCCGTACGCGTACTCCTCGTCGTACGCGCTCTCGACCGTACGCATATGGGGCAGCAGCCGGGTGTCCAGGGACTCCCCGTGCGTGCGCTGCGCCCCGACGATCGGGGTCTCGACGGTCCGGGTCAGGTCGTCGTCGTAGTCGTCGTAGCTCCCGGCGTAGCCGGTGCCGACGTCGACGCGCGGGATGACCTGGGTGCCGCCGGCGAACGGGGCCGCCTCGTCACCGTGCCGGACGCTGCCGTCCCGGGCGGCCTGGAGGAGGCGGTGGGCGCCGGTGTCGTCGGGCGCCGACATGCCGTTCCAGACGGACACCCGGCGCCGGGCGCCGGACGCCGCGCCCGCGGCGTGGCCGGCGGGCACACGGGCGGTGTCCTCGGGCGCGCTCAGGTGCCGTGCGATCCGCTGGGACGTGGGGCGCCCGGTGGACGCGCCCAGCAGCACGCGGAAACTCGCGTGATTGACGATGATCTGCGCCGGATCGCTCGGCACCTTCACCATGCTCAGCGCGGGAGCGTCGTCGTATCCCGACGAGCGGTCCCCCGTGGGAGTGCGGGGTGTTCTGGTGTCCACACTCAACTAACCGAGTGACGCGAGGTTAGGACACTGCCTTGACCGGTCCGATGTGTCCGGACCGCGTCAAGGATGCGCAGGTCGCACCACTGTCACCGCAATTAGCCCGCACGGGTGACCCCACGGACAGGTGTTCAGCGGCGTCGGCCGGCCGCCTCGTAGAGCACGATCCCGGCCGCGACACCGGCGTTGAGGGACTCCGCGCCACCCGGCATCGGGATGCGCACCCGCACGTCGCACGTCTCGCCGACCAGGCGGGACAGGCCCTTGCCCTCGCTGCCGACGACGATGACGACCGGGCCGTCCAGGGCCTGGAGGTCACCGACCTCGGCCTCCCCGTCGGCGGCGAGACCGACGACCACGAGGCCCGCCTTCTTGTACGCCTCCAGTGCGCGGGTCAGGTTCGTCGCCCGCGCGACCGGTGTCCGGGCGGCCGTACCGGCGGACGTCTTCCAGGCGCCGGCGGTCATGCCCGCCGCGCGGCGCTCGGGGACGAGGACGCCGTGGCCGCCGAACGCGGAGACCGAGCGCACGACGGCACCCAGGTTGCGCGGGTCGGTCACCCCGTCGAGGGCGACGATCAGCGGGTCCTCGCCGGCGTCGGCGGCGGCGCCCGTCAGGTCCTCGGGGTGCGCGTACTCGTACGGCGGGACCTGCAGGACGAGGCCCTGGTGGTTCAGGCCGTTCGTCATGCGGTCCAGCTCGGGGCGCGGGGCCTCCATGAGGTTGATGCCGCCGCGCTCGGCGGCGAGCTGGAGGGCCTCGCGGACGCGCTCGTCGTTGTCGATGAACTGCTGCACGTAGAGGGTGCTGGCGGGAACGCCGCCGCGCAGCGCCTCGACGACCGGGTTGCGGCCGACGACCAGCTCCGAGGTGCTCCTGCCGCCGCGGCCGCGGGGCGTGGGACGGCGGACGGCCTGCTTCGCCTTGGCGTTGGCGACGCGGTTCTTCTTGTGGCCCTTGCGCATCTCGGCGGGCGGGGTCGGGCCCCGGCCTTCGAGACCCTTGCGTCGCTGGCCGCCACTGCCGACCTGCGCGCCCTTCTTGCCGGACATGCGGCGGTTGTTCGCGGCCATGACCTACCTGTCTTCGTGAGCGTTCGAATGTGCGTACTGTGCAGTGTGCCGCCCGGAGGGCCGGGCGGCACAATCGATCTTCCCGGAGCCGGCCCCGGTCAGCGCGGGCCGAGGGTCCAGCGCGGGCCCTGCGGGCTGTCCTCGATGACGAGGCCGGACTGGTTGAGCTGGTCGCGGATGGCGTCCGCCGTCGCCCAGTCCTTGCGGGAGCGGGCCGCCTCGCGCTGGTCGAGGACCATCCGGACGAGGGTGTCCACCACGCCGTGCAGGTCCTCGCCCCGGTCGGTCTCACCGGCCCAGTGCGCATCGAGCGGGTCCAGGCCCAGCACACCGAGCATGGCCCGCACCTCGGCGAGGCGCGCCACGGCGGCCTCCTTGTCGTCGGCGGCGAGCGCACTGTTGCCCTGCCGGACGGTGGTGTGCACGACCGCGAGCGCCTGCGGGACGCCCAGGTCGTCGTCCATCGCCTCGGCGAACGCCGGCGGCACGTCGGCGGAGGGCTCGACGACGCCGGCCTTCTCCACGACGCGCTGCACGAAGCCCTCGATCCGGGCGAACGCCGACTCGGCCTCACGCAGGGCCTCCTCGCTGTACTCGATGGTCGAGCGGTAGTGCGGGGTGCCCAGGTAGTAGCGCAGGACGATCGGGCGCCACTGCTTGACCATCTCGGACACCAGCACGCTGTTGCCGAGCGACTTCGACATCTTCTCGCCGCTCATGGTGACCCAGGCGTTGTGCACCCAGTACCGGGCGAACTCGTCGCCGTAGGCCTTGGCCTGGGCGATCTCGTTCTCGTGGTGCGGGAAGATCAGGTCGAGTCCGCCGCCGTGGATGTCGAAGGCGGAGCCCAGGTACTTGTGCGCCATCGCCGAGCACTCCAGGTGCCAGCCCGGACGGCCCCGGCCCCACGGCGTCTCCCAGTCCGGCTCACCGGGCTTGGCGGCCTTCCACATCGCGAAGTCGCGCGGGTCCCGCTTGCCGGTGATGCCGTCCTCGGCGGGCTGGCGCATCTCGTCGAGGTCCTGCCGGGACAGCTCCAGATAGGAGGGCCAGGAGCGGACGTCGAAGTAGACGCTGCCGTCCGCCTCGTAGGCGTGCCCGCGCTCCATGAGGCCGCGCATCATCTCGACCATCTCGGTGATGTGGCCGGTGGCACGCGGCTCGTACGTCGGCGGGAGGCAGCCGAGGGCGGTGTAGCCGTCGGTGAAGGCCCGCTCGTTCTCGTAGCCGATGGACCACCAGGGGCGGCCCTGGTCCACGGACTTGGAGATGATCTTGTCGTCGATGTCCGTGACGTTCCTGATGAACGTCACGTCATAGCCGCGGTACGCGAACCAGCGGCGCATGATGTCGAAGTTGAGACCGGAGCGGATGTGCCCGATGTGCGGCGCGGCCTGCACGGTGGCGCCACAGAGGTAGATCGAGACACAGCCCGGCTTGAGCGGGGTGAAGTCACGGATCTGCCGGGCGCTGGTGTCGTACAGCCGAATAGTCACGACACCTAGGGTAGTGGGCGGATCCCACTGCCCGGTGCCTTGGCGGCGATTCGCCGCCGTCCCGTGCGGCCGCCGCCGTCAGCCGTCCCGGCCGTCCCGTACGACCAGTGCCGTCGCCACCGCCATCAGGCCCTCGTCCCGGCCGGGGAAGCCGAGGCCGTCCGTCGTCGCGCCCGACACGGACACGGGTGCGCCCGCCGCCTCGGAGAGGATCTTCTGGGCCTCGTCGCGGCGCTTGCCGATCTTCGGGCGGGGGCCGACGGCCTGCACGGCGATGTTGCCGATCCGGAAGCCGGCCTCGCGCACGATCCGGGCGGCCTCCGTCAGCAGGACGGTCCCCGGCGCCCCCGACCACTCGGGGCGCCCGGTGCCGAAGTGCTGTCCGAGGTCACCGAGCCCGGCCGCCGAGAACAGCGCGTTGCAGGCGGCGTGGGCGACGACGTCCGCGTCGGAGTGGCCCGCGAGTCCGGGGCCCTCGCCCTCCCACTTCAGGCCGGCGCACCACAGCTCGCGGCCCTCCTCGAAGGCGTGGATGTCGGTGCCGATGCCCACCTGGGGCAGCGGATACGGCTCAGAAGCCATCGTTGAGCCTCCTGCGGGCCAGGACCGCCTCGGCGAGGACGAGGTCCAGGGGCCGGGTGACCTTGAACGCCTCCTCGTGGCCGGGTACGACCACGACGGTCAGGCCGAGCTGCTCGACCATGCTCGCGTCGTCGGTGACGTCCCCGGTGACCGTCTCGTGGGCGCGCACCAGCGTGGCGCGGTCGAAGCCCTGCGGCGTCTGCACGGCGCGCAGCCGGGCGCGGGCCGGGGTGGCCACGACCGGTTCGGGGGTGCCGGGCTCCTCGGCGGGCTCGACCTCCTTCACCGTGTCGGCGAGCGGCAGGGCCGGTACGACGGCCGGGGCGCCGTCGCGGACGGCCTCGATGACCGCGTCGACGGTGTCGACGGGGACCAGCGGCCGGGCGGCGTCGTGCACCAGGACGATCTCGTGGTCCGGCGGCAGCGCCTCGAGGCCGAGCCGGACGGACTCCTGCCGGGACTCGCCGCCGGGGACGACCAGGAAGTCGGTCCTCCCCCAGCTGCCGCCGGGGGTACCCCCAGGCAGCGCGTGCGCGTCGAGCAGGCTCTTGACCTCGGCCGCGCCGTCGGGCGGGGCCACGATCACCACCAGGGAGACCCACCGGGACGCCGCCATCGCGCGGACGGCGTGGATGAGCATGGGCGTGCCGTTCAGCGCGCGGAGCGCCTTGGGGGCGCCAGGACCGAGGCGCACACCTCGTCCGGCGGCCGGGATCACGACGGCCGTGCGGGTGCCGGCGCGCTCTTGCGGGGGCGAGGGACGCGATTCGTCGGACATCGGTTCCTGTCAGGTTTGTGTGCTCGGCCCAGGTGGGTATGGCCTGGGCGTGCCCCCTGCTCGAGCGTCAGCCTGAGCTGGGGGAGTGCCGGGCGCGACACCTTGACCGGACCCTTCCGTGACAGTCGGTCGAGCCAGCTGCCCGGGCCCGGCACGTCCAGTATCGGGGGCGCCCCCGAGATCAGACGTCAGCGCGATGCGAACATGCCGCAGCGCCCGGCGACTGCAGGGTCATCGGGCACCGCGGCACTTTTTTCGATCACACAGCACTGGTGCTGAGCTGAGACGGACGCTTCCGCGTCAGGACGCGAGGACCTCGTCGAGCAGGGCCTCGGCCTTGTCCTCGTTCGTGTTCTCCGCGAGGGCGAGCTCGCTCACCAGGATCTGCCGGGCCTTGGCGAGCATGCGCTTCTCACCGGCGGACAGTCCGCGCTCGCGCTCACGACGCCACAGGTCACGCACGACTTCCGCGACCTTGATGACATCGCCGGAGGCGAGCTTCTCCAGATTTGCCTTGTAACGACGCGACCAGTTCGTGGGCTCCTCGGCGTACGGCGCGCGCAGCACCTCGAAGACCCGGTCCAGCCCGTCCTGACCGACCACATCACGTACGCCGACGAACTCCGCATTGTCCGCTGGCACACGTACCGTCAGGTCACCCTGGGCGACCTTCAGCACCAAGTAGGTCTTGTCCACGCCTTTGATCTGACGAGTTTCGATAGCCTCGATCAGCGCGGCCCCGTGATGGGGATAGACCACGGTGTCGCCAACCTTGAACGTCATGTGACAGGTACCCCTTCCGTGGCTATCCAGGGTAACACGGAAACGGCGGGTTCTGAATGGCGTTTTCGCAGGTCAGGGCATATCTCAGGGCTTGACAACTCCAACAGGAACGTGCTGCGCGAGCCGAACGGAAGCAGGTATTCGCAGGTCGGAGGGGCTCTGCGGGCGGGCCGAAACGCGCTCGTCACGCACCCCCGAGCCTGCCCACGAGAGACCTAACGTACACAAATGTCCGGTTCCATGCGTGCGACTTCCGCTACTCCGTTCGGTGTCCCGACGCCCGGTCCCGGCCGAATCCAGAATTGATCACTACCCGGTCGGCGGTACGGCCGGTGATCAATTCCGGGGTGCCCGCGCATTCCTTCACAAAAATGCCGCGAGCGGTCGTGCGGCCCTCGTTATGTGAATGACGGACCTGCTCACGGGCAATGCGGTGACCGGATCACTTGTGGGTGAAGGGACCAGTGGTGGAAGAGGGACTTCGTCGGCACTTGGCCGCTCAGGGGAGGGTCGGGTGCGGCGGCGCGGGAACGGCTCGGTAACCTGAGGCCGCTGACAGACACTTAGGGCGGCTTTACGCGCCCGCCCCGTTCGAGTCAAGGAGTTGCCGCCGCCGTGAGCAGCAGCCTTCGACGCGGCGTCCTCGCCGCTGCCGCCCTCGCGTTCTCGATGACCTCGCTCGCCGCGTGCGCCGCCGGCAACGACGCGCGGACACTGGAGATCAAGCCGGACAACGCGGCCACCAGCGTCGGAGACATCAAGATCCAGAACGCCATCGTCGTCACCCAGCCCGAGCTGGAGTCCACCGGCCCCGCCGTGGTCTCCGCGACCCTGTTCAACTCCGGCGACAGCGCCCAGACGCTGGACTCGGTCAAGGTGAAGGACTCCGGCGAGGAGGCCGAGCTCAAGCCCGCCAAGGGCGGCAGCCTGACCATCCCGGCCGGCGGCTCGCTGATCCTCGGCGGCAAGGACAACGCCTCCGCCGTGCTGCCCAAGGGCCGCGAGGCCATCAAGGACGGCGACGCCCAGGCGATCACCTTCACCTTCAGCAGGACCGGTGACGTGAGCCTGCGCGCCCTCGTCGTCCCGGCCGAGGGCTACTACGAGAGCTGGGGCCCGAGCGCCGTCCCGGCCGCCCCCGAGGCCGGCGCGAAGCCGTCCGGCACCCCGACGGGCACCCCGGCCGCCGGCGCCTCCGCGGGCGCCACGGGCTCGACGGACTCCACCGCGGGCGCCGGCACCGAGGCGGGCACGGAGGAGACGGGCACCGCCGTCCTCCCCTCCGACAGCGCCTCCCAGTCGGCCGCCGGGCACTGAGCGCCGTAGACACGCCGAAGGGCGGGACCCCCATACGTGGGGTCCCGCCCTTCGGCGTACCGGCGGGATGCGGGCCGTTCTACGGCTCGAACTTGTAGCCGAGGCCGCGCACGGTCACCAGATAGCGGGGCGCGCCCGGGTCCGGCTCGATCTTGGCGCGCAACCGCTTGACGTGGACGTCGAGCGTCTTGGTGTCCCCGACGTAGTCGGCGCCCCACACGCGGTCGATCAGCTGCATCCGGGTGAGGACCCGGCCCGCGTTGCGCAGGAGCATCTCCAGCAGGTCGAACTCCTTCAGCGGGAGGTCGATCTTGGAGCCGGAGACCGTGACCACGTGCCGGTCGACGTCCATCCGGACCGGGCCCGCCTCCAGGGCGGCCGGGGTCACCTCCTCCGGCTCGCCGCGCCGGCGCAGGACGGCCCGGATACGGGCGACCAGCTCGCGCGAGGAGAACGGCTTGGTGACGTAGTCGTCGGCCCCTATCTCCAGGCCGACGACCTTGTCGATCTCACTGTCCTTGGCGGTCACCATGATCACCGGGACGTTGGAGCGGCCGCGCAGTTGGCGGCACACCTCCGTGCCGGGCAGCCCCGGCAGCATCAGGTCGAGGAGGACGAGGTCGGCTCCGTTGCGGTCGAACTCGTCGAGTCCGTCGGGCCCGGTGGTCGCGACCGCGACCTCGAAGCCCTCCTTGCGGAGCATGTACGACAGGGCGTCGGAGAAGGACTCCTCGTCCTCGACGACGAGCACTCGGGTCACGGATGGACCTCCGGGGCGGAAAGCGTTTCGTACGCGGCTGACTCGGGGGTGGTGCGGGAATGCGTGAGAGCTGCGGGCCCGTCGTCGTCGTCGGGTCCGGGCTGCTGCCGGCCGCGGTCGCGGGCAGCGCCCGCCTCCGGCAGCCGCAGGGTGAAGGTGGAGCCCTGTCCCTCGGAGCTCCACACCGTGACCTCCCCGCCGTGCGAGGCGGCCACGTGCTTGACGATCGCGAGACCGAGACCGGTTCCCCCCGTGGCGCGGGAACGGGCCGGGTCGACGCGGTAGAAGCGCTCGAAGATGCGCTCCTTGTCCTTGTCGGAGATGCCGATGCCCTGGTCGGTCACCGCGATCTCGACGAGGTCGCCGCCCGGCACGGTGATCCTGCGGGCGGCGATGCCGACGCGGGTGCGGGCGGGCGAGTAGTTGACGGCGTTCTCCACGAGGTTGCCGAGCGCGGCGGCGAGCTGGCCGCGGTTGCCCCAGATCCGCAGGTCGACGGTGCCGCCCTGATCGGACTCCCCGGGCGCCGCCACACTCGCGGCCATGGTGATCTGCTTGGTCCCGGCGGCGTGCCGGCAGCGGTCCATGGCCTCGGCGACCAGCTCGTCCACACGGACCGGCTCGGCGTCCTCCAGCGGGTCGTCGTTCTGCACCCGGGAGAGGTCGATGAGCTCCTGCACCAGGTTGGTGAGGCGGGTCGCCTCGATCTGCATACGCCCGGCGAAGCGCTCGACGGCCTCGGGGTCGTCGGCGGCGTCCATGACGGCCTCGGACAGCAGCGAGAGCGCGCCGACCGGTGTCTTCAGCTCATGGCTGACGTTGGCGACGAAGTCCCTGCGGACCGCCTCGATACGCCGGGCCTCGGTGAGGTCCTCGACCAGCAGGAGGACCAGCCGGGAGCCGAGGGGCGCGACCCGCGCGGACACCGCGAGGGCCTCGCCGCGTCCGGTGCCCCGCCGCGGCAGGTCCAGCTCGACCTGCCGTATCTCGCCGTCGCGCCGGGTGTCGCGGGCCATCTGGAGCATGGGCTCCACGGACAGCCGGCCGCCGCGGACCAGGCCGAGGGCGTACGCCGCCGAGCTGGCCTTGACCACGGCGTCCCCCTCGTCGAGGACGACGGCGGAGGAGCGCAGCACCGACAGGACCGTGTCCACGCCGGGCGGCAGGACCGGGTCGGTGTGCAGGGAGGTACGGGTGGGGCGTTTCAGGTCGCGCTCGCTCCAGCGGAACGCCAGCACGGCGATGACACCGGTGAGGAGCCCGGCGATCGCAGCCGCTGCGGCGACCGCCGCGTTCACGTCCATGCGTCCAGGTTAGGCATGGCCCAGGTCATGCCCACAGCGTGCGGAGTGCGACCTCCGACACTCGTCGCCCAGAGTTCACCTGGGAGACGGGGCCGGTTCACTCGGGGTGGCGGAAACGGACGCGTGGCGATCGCATCGTGGGATCGTCGGGAGCGGGACGGCGGTTCGGCGGCCGGGTACGGCGGGGCGGGGCGGCGTGACGATCGCATGGGCGGCTCTTCGGAGCGTCGGACTGTCGGAACGTTGTCCTGTCGGATCGTGGGCCTGGCCGACCGTAGGTCTGGCTGATCGTGATCCTGTCGGATCGTGATCCTGTCGGATCGTGGTTCCGTTGGATCGTGCGTCAGGCTGATCGTGGGTCTGTCGGACCGTGATCCTTTCGGACCGTGATTTCTCCCGACCGTACGACTGACGACGGTCCTACTGTCGTAGGGCACGACCGTAGGACCGTCGGACACCCGGCAAAGCGGCTTTTCCGGTGAGACGACAGGCCGCCGGGTCCACCCCCGGAGGCAGATGTGAGAGAGGGACCCTGATGCGGGACGCGTACCACGAGGAACTGGACTCGATCGGCGACGGCCTGGTCGAGATGGCCCGGCTGGCCGGGTCGGCGATCGGGCGCGCCACGACGGCCATCCTCGACTCCGACCTGAAGCTGGCCGAGAGCGTGATCGAGGCGGACCAGAAGGTCGACGACCTGCAGCACGACCTGGAGGCCCGGGCCATCGCGCTGCTCGCCCGCCAGCAGCCGGTGGCGACGGACCTGCGGATCGTGGTGACCTCCCTGCGCATGTCGGCGGACCTGGAGCGGGCGGGCGACCTGGCCCAGCACGTGGCCAAGCTGACGCGGCTGCGCTACCCGGAGCGGGCGATCCCGCAGGACCTGCACGCCACCATCCTGGAGATGGGGCAGCTGGCGCAGCGCCTGATGGCCAAGGCGGCCGAGGTGATCGTCACCAAGGACGTCGACCTCGCGCTCCAGCTGGAGCAGGACGACGACGAGATGGACCTGCTGCACCGCACGCTCTTCCAGCACCTGATGGACGAGCGCTGGAAGCACGGCATCGAGACCGCGGTCGACGTGACGCTGCTCGGCCGCTACTACGAGCGGTACGCCGACCACGCGGTGGCGGTCGCGAAGCGGGTCGTCTACCTGGTCACCGGGGAGCACGCCGACGAGCTGCAGGCCGAGGTACAGCCCGGGATCCAGCCGGCGCCGGGGGCGGACGGGGCGTAGAGCGCGCGGGCGCCGCGGTGGTTCGCGCGGGATCGCGGGGGCCGGTCCGGGCGCGTACGAGCCTCCGTGCGCCGTTGATGCGCCCAGCGGGGCGGGCATCCAATGGGCACAGGCACCAGCCTTCTAGGAGGGACCATGGCCGAATCCCCCAGCACGCCCGACACCACGTCCGACCCGACTCGGGAACGCCCGACCGAGCAGCCCGCCGACGTCCGGAGTCTCCCGCTGTTCGGGGCCTGCGGCTGCGGTTCGGGGTGCGGCTGCGGGTGCCAGTCCGGGAACCCCTGCCAGTGCGGGTGAGGACGTAGCCGCTGTTCAGGGTGTGCCCACCGCGCCCGGCAGCGCCTGCTCGGCCCAGATGACCTTGCCCTGCGAGGTGTACCGGGTGCCCCAGCGCTCGGTCGTCTGGGCGACCAGGAAGAGACCGCGGCCGCCCTCGTCGGTCGTCGCGGCGTACCGCAGATGCGGTGAGGTGCTGCTGGAGTCGGAGACCTCGCAGGTCAGCACCCGGTCGCGGATCAGCCGTACCTGGATGGGCTCGGCGCCGTAGCGGATGGCGTTGGTGACCAGCTCGCTCAGGACGAGTTCGGTGACGAAGTCCAGTTCCTCCAGGCCCCACTTCGCCAGCTTGCCGGAGACGGCCTCGCGCACCCGGCCGACGGCGGACGGGTCGGGCGGCACGTCCCAGGTGGCCACGTGGTCCGGCGGGAGCGCCTTGGTCCGGGCGATCAGCAGGGCCACGTCGTCCTTGGGGCCGGCCGGAAGCAGTGCGTCCACGACCGCGCGGCAGCTGTCCTCCGGTGCGCGCTCGGGGTGGCCGGTCAGGGCCCGGCGCAGCAGTTCCTGGCCGACGTCGAGGTCGCGTTCGCGGTCCTCGATGAGGCCGTCGGTGTAGAGGACGAGCTGGGTGCCGTCGTCGAGGTCGAACTCCGCCGTACGGAAGGGCATGCCGCCGAGGCCGAGCGGCGGTCCGCCCGGGAGGTCGGGGTAGCTGACCTCGCCGTCGGGGCGGACGAGGGCGGGAGCCGGGTGGCCGGCCCGCGCCATGGCGCAGCGGCGCGTGACGGGGTCGTAGATCACGTACAGGCAGGTGGCGCCGACGACGGCGGCCCGGTCGGCACATGCCTCGTCCTGGTCGATGCGGCCGACGAGGTCGTCGAGGTGGCTGAGCAGTTCGTCGGGGGGCAGGTCGAGGGTGGAGAAGTTGTGCACGGCGGTGCGCAGCCGGCCCATGGTGGCGGCGGCGTGCAGGCCGTGGCCGACCACGTCGCCGACGACCATGGCGACCCGGCTCCCCGGCAGCGGGATGACGTCGAACCAGTCGCCGCTCACCCCGGACTGGGCCGGTATGTAGCGGGAGCCGACGTCCAGGGCGCTCTGCTCGGGCAGCTCCCTCGGCAGCAGGCTGCGCTGGAGGGTGACGGCCATGGTGTGCTCGCGGGTGAAGCGGCGGGCGTTGTCGATGCTGACGGCGGCGCGCGCCACCAGTTCCTCCGCCAGGGACAGCTCCTCGGCGTCGAACGCCTCGTGCCCCTTGCCGCGGTAGAAGTTGACCAGGCCGAGGACGGCGCCGCGGGCCCGGATCGGCGCGGCGATCAGGGAGTGGATGCCGTAGTCGAGGATCTCCCGGGTGCGCTCCTGGTCCTGGGCCTGCCAGTCGGCGGCGGTCGCCAGGTCGGCGACGAGGACGGAGCGGCCGGTGCCGTAGCCGCGGGCCTGCGGGGTGGTGGGCAGGAAGTCGATGAGCCGGTCCACCTCGTAGAGGGGGTGGTCGTCCCGGATGCCGTGCGCGGCGACCCGCCGCATGTCCGTCGCCGTGAGGGTCGGCTCGTCGCCCTGTACGACGCCGTCGGCCAGGTCGACGGTGACGAAGTCGGCGAAGCGGGGGACGGCGATCTTGGCCAGTTCCTCGGCGGTGCCGATCACATCGAGGGTGGTGCCGACGCCGAGGCCCGCGTCGTACAGCAGCTTGAGGCGTTCCCGGGCGACCTCGGCGCGGCCGGAGACGGCCTGCAGTTCGGTGGTGTCGCGGAGGGTGACCACGGTGCCGTGCGGACCGGCCCGGTCGGTGTGCCGCTGGTTGATCGCCAGCAGGCGGTCGCCCGCGAAGTGCACCTCGTCGGTTGCCTCGCGACCGGAGGCGAGCAGGTCCACGGTCTCCGGGTCGAGCCCGGACAGCTCCGCCACATGCCGGCCCTCGGCGTCCGGGGACAGTTCCAGCAGGCGCCTGGCCTCGTCGTTGGCGAGCAGCAGCCGGCCGTCGTCGATGATCAGCACACCCTCGCGGACCGAGTGCAGTACGGCGTCGTGGTGCTCGTAGATCCGGTTCATCTCGTCGGCGGCGAGGGCGTGGGTCTGGCGGCGCAGCCGTCGGCTCACCAGGGCGGTGCCGCCCGCCGTCACGGCGAGCGCGCCGGCGCCCGCGCCCAGGATGATCGGGAGCTGCCGGTACACCTCACCCGTCACGCTCTTGACCTTGAGCCCGGCGGAGACGAGCGCGATGACCTTGCCGTTGCCGTCGTCGATCGGGACGGTCGCCTGGACCTCCTTGCCGAGTGGCCCGTGCACGCTCTCCGTGTACACCTGGCCCGCGAGGGAGGGCTCGATGGTGCCGACGAAACGCTTGCCGATGCGGTCCGGGAGGGGGTGGGTGTAGCGGATGCCGTCGGTGTCCATGACGACGATGAAGTCGACGCCTGCGGCGCCGCGCCCCGCCTCGGTCAGCGGCTGGAGCACCTTCGAGGGGTCCTCCGTCCGCAGCGCCGCGAGGACGCCGGGCGCGTGCGCGAAGGTCTGCGCGACGGCGATCGAGCGGCGCTTCGCCTCGGTCTGGGTGTCGCGGCTCGACTGGAGGATGAGGGCGACGACGGCACAGACCACGAGCAGCAGGACGAGCGCCACCTGGAGCACGAACACCTGACCGGCAACGCTTCGGGGACTCCTGCCGACCAGCGAGCGCCATCGTCCCCGCGTCCACCGGTCGTGTCGGTCCGACATGTCGCTATTTGTACCATCGGCATTTTCTGCTGGCTACGGCGTGTCCACGCTAGGGACATCGGCGGGGGCGGCGAGAGCACGCCAGGGACAGGGGGCCGGGGGCGGCGAGAGCACGCCAGGAACAGGGGGCCGGGGGCGGCGAGAGCACGCCAGGAACAGGGACCGGGGGCGCCGAGGCCCCGCCACCCGGCCCCCTCAGGTGCGCGGGACGACACCCAGGAGCATCGCGGTGAAAGCGACCCGCAGAGTCTCGGGCATCTCCAGATTCAGCGCGGCGAGGGCGGGCTCCTCGGCGTAGGCGGCGAGGACGGGGGGCGGCGGGGGGACGTAGGCCGAGAGGGCACCGGACGAGGCGAGGCACATCAGGCAGAACAGCTGGGCGCCCTCGCCCAGTTCGGGCACATGGCGGCGCAGGAGCGCGGTCATGGCGTCGAGTCGGGCCAGGGAGGCGCGCTTGTGCCGCTTGACGACCTCGACGGAGACATTGCGCTCGAGGACGCCGCCCTGGGCGCCGAAGAGATCGCAGAGCACCGTACGGTCCGCCAGCGACCGACTGAGGACGTCCGCGAGCTGGGCCGCTCGCACCTCGGCCGTGGCGCCCGCCTCGACCCCCTCGGCCAGCTCGCCCTCCAGTTCGACGAGCCAGCGCCCGAGGAAGTCGTCGAGGAGCTCGAGCAGGACGGCCTCGCGGGACTCGAAGTAGCGCAGGACGTTCGACTTGGCCAGGCCCACGCGCCGGCTGAGCTCGTTCAGGCTCAGCTCGGCCACCGGCATCTCGTCGAGCATCGCCGCCGCCGTGTCGAGGATGGCCCGGCGGCGGGCCTCTCGCTGTTCCTCGCTTCGCGCCCGCTGAAAAGTCACATCTCAGCCTAACTTACAGACCGCCGGTCTCTTGCTATCAGACCACCGGTCCCTTATGCTCGGCCACATAACAGACCGGCGGTTCGTTACAGCTGCCGAAGGCGACCCGAGGAGCAGGCGATGACCGAGAAGTGGACCGAACAGCAGATCCCCGACCAGCGCGGCCGGGTGGCGATCGTGACCGGCGCCAACACCGGGCTCGGCTTCGAGACCGCCCGGATGCTGGCGGAGCACGGGGCGACGGTGGTCATGGCCGTGCGGGACGTGGAGAAGGGGGCGCGGGCGGCGGCCCGTATCCGCGGTGACGTCACCGTCCAGACGCTGGACCTGACGTCCCTGGCCTCCGTCCGGGCAGCGGCGGCGGACCTGCGCACCGCGCATCCGCGCATCGACCTGCTGATCAACAACGCCGGCGTGATGTACACGCCGAAGCAGACCACCGCCGACGGCTTCGAGATGCAGTTCGGCACGAACCACCTGGGGCACTTCGCCCTCACCGGCCTGCTGCTCGACCGGCTGCTGCCGGTCCCCGGCTCCCGTGTCGTGAACGTCAGCAGCGTCGGGCACCGCATCCGGGCCGCGATCCACTTCGACGACCTGCAGTGGGAGCGGTCGTACAGCCGCGTCGGCGCCTACGGCCAGTCCAAGCTCGCCAACCTGCTGTTCACGTACGAACTGCAGCGCCGGCTCGCCCCGCACGGCACGACGATCGCGGCGGCGGCGCACCCCGGCGTCTCCAACACCGAGCTGCTCCGCCACCTCCCGGCCCCGCTCCGGGTACCGGCCGGCCGGATCACCCCCCTGCTCACCCAGGACCCGGCGATGGGCGCCCTGCCCACTCTGCGCGCGGCCACCGACCCGGCCGTGACGGGCGGCCAGTACTACGGCCCCGGCGGCCGGGGCGAGATCCGCGGCTACCCGAAGCTGGTCACGTCCAGCCCCGCCTCCCACGACGAGACGGTCATGCACCGCCTGTGGACGGTGTCGGAGGAACTGACGGGAGTGACGTTCCCGGTGGAGCGGGTGGCGACGGCGTCCTGAGCGGCGGCCGGTCCAGCACCTCGACGTACACGATGCGGCCGTCGACGACGTCGAGGCAGAGCATGCCCTGCGCGGGCACGAGGGGAACGCACCGATGCCCGGGCCCGTACGGCTCCCCCGGCCGATGAGGCGCGGTCCGAAAACTCTGACAGAACCCGTCCCCGCACCCACACGCCTCGACAAGCCGAAGGTCCCGTGCGGAGAGGGCCAACTCCCGTTCCTCTTCCTCCTCCAGAAGGGCGGTCAGCTCGGCGACGAGGCCGGGGTAGAGGTCACGGACGAGGGGGTGCTGCTCCATGGCGGGAGGGTAGCCGGGGCGGGACGGGGCCGTACGCTGAGGGCGGCGATGGGCAGGGGGACTCATGACGGACAGGTACGTCTGGCTGGTGTGCGACGAAGTACCCCATGACGTGGTGCTCCTCGCCCTGGGCCCCCGCACGCTGGACGTCGTCCAGACCGTCCGACGCCTGACGGGCCTGAGCCTCTGGCACAGCAAGGCTCTGGCAGTTCACCTGCCCGCCGTGATCCTCGACGGCGTACCGCAGGAGGACGCGGAGGCGGCGGTGGCGGCCCTACGGGAGGCCGGGGCGACCTGCGGTCCGGTTGTCGTCGCTGGTCGTCGTCTGCCGTCGTCTGCCGACCTCGGAGGGCCCGGAGAGGGACCGGCGGTGCCGCCCCGGTTCACTCATGGATGACGTAGCGGACATGTCGGCGGTGGAACCTCACCCTCATCCGGTACGCCCACCCATCACGGCGGTGTGATGAAGGAGGCATGGAGCCCTCCCTCGAGCATCCCCACCGCTGCCTGCGAAGGTGGGGCGCATGGGCAACTCACAGGCGTACCCCGTCTTCCGTACCACTGACGCCATGGAGGCGTGGACGCAGGCACTGCGCCTGAACGATCTGCTGGAGGAACGCGACGACGAGGTGACGCTGATGGCCGATCTGCTGACTGTCGAGGATGCGCGGCGGATGGCGACGGTGCTGCCCGAGGCCGACTTCCACTACGCCAGTCCTCGGACGGACCCGGTGACAGGTGAATTTCTGGACTTCGGCTTGGACCTCCTTACGGCCCACCATCGCTTGCTGGAGCCGGAACTGCCTCTGTCCGTCTTGCACTACGTCCCTCCGGGCACCGTGGAGGACCGGTTCGTGAGGGCCGTGGGGCAGGGAACTGCCTCGATCGGCTTGAGCGGCAGGTGGCCGGACGATACAGAGACGGATTCATATGGGCATGGCAAATACGATGGCGTCGAAGTTCTCTTCAACTGCGATGACGTCAACTGGTTGCAACCGGCCGACCGCCACACAGTCTTCGTTCACGTCGACAAGTGGGGCGACCTTCCACGCGCCGAGAAACTCGCCGCGCACCTCGGCAGCACCGTATTGGGGGACGCCCAGCACGGCTGGTAAGAGGTGCGCCACGTCTGGCGTACGTCGCTGAATGAGGACCACCGGAAGCCCGGAGGACTGAGGGCCCAGAGTGGTCCCAGGCCGTGAAAATGCCTCCCATCCGCGCCGTCTGCGCAGGTGGGAGGCATGATCATCGAAGCTACTTCTTCTTGCCCTGGTTCTTGACCGCCTCGATCGCCGCCGCCGCGGCGTCCGGGTCGAGGTAGCGGCCGCCCGGGGTGAGCGGCTTGAAGTCGGCGTCCAGGTCGTAGGCGAGCGGGATGCCCGTCGGGATGTTCAGGCCCGCGATGTCGGCGTCCGAGATGCCGTCCAGGTGCTTGACCAGGGCGCGCAGCGAGTTGCCGTGGGCCGCGACCAGGACCGTGCGGCCGGTCAGCAGGTCGGGGACGATCGCGTCGAACCAGTACGGGAGCATGCGGACGACGACGTCCTTGAGGCACTCCGTGCGCGGGCGGAGCTCCGGCGGGAGGGTCGCGTAGCGCGGGTCGGAGAACTGGGAGTACTCGGCGTCGTCGGCGAGCGGGGGCGGCGGGGTGTCGTAGGAGCGGCGCCACAGCATGAACTGCTCCTCGCCGAACTCGGCGAGGGTCTGCGCCTTGTCCTTGCCCTGCAGGGCGCCGTAGTGGCGCTCGTTCAGGCGCCACGAGCGGTGGACCGGGATCCAGTGGCGGTCGGCCGCTTCCAGCGCCAGCTGGGCCGTGCGGATCGCGCGCTTCTGGAGGGACGTGTGGACCACGTCGGGCAGGAGTCCGGCGTCCTTCAGGAGCTCGCCACCGCGGACCGCCTCCTTCTCGCCCTTCTCGTTGAGGTTGACGTCCACCCAGCCGGTGAACAGGTTCTTCGCGTTCCACTCGCTCTCGCCGTGGCGGAGGAGGATCAGCTTGTACGGTGCGTCGGCCATGCCTCAGAGCGTAATCCACGGATTCGCGCCCCCGGCGGCCCCGCCCAGCAGGCGGACGGTTGACGGGATCTGTTAATCGAGTGGCTTCCCCTCGGTGCGGATTCGTAAGGTTCGGTTGCCTCGTCTGCTCATTACTTCCGCTGCCGTTTCCGGCTGCCATCCGTGGGGGACCCGCTATGTCACTCGCCGCCGTCAGACGCGCCACCAGGGAGACCGTCTCCGGGCTCCCCCGTGAGTTCTGGTGGCTGTGGACGAGCACCCTCGTGAACCGGCTCGGCGCCTTCGTCGCCACCTTCATGGCGCTGTACCTCACGCTCGAGCGCGGCCAGTCGGCCACCTACGCCGGTCTGGTCGCCTCGCTGCACGGCCTCGGCGGGGTCGTCTCCTCGCTCGGCGGCGGCGTGATGGCCGACCGGCTCGGCCGCCGGCCCACCCTGCTGATCGCGCAGTCCGCGACCGCCGTGTCGGTGGCGGTGCTCGCCTTCGTGCAGCACCCGGTGGCCATCGCCGCCGTCGCCTTCGCCGTCGGCGCGGCCTCCAACGCCTCCCGGCCCGCCGTGCAGGCGATGATGGCGGACATCGTCCGGCCCGAGGACCGGGTCCGGGCCTTCTCGCTCAACTACTGGGCCATCAACCTCGGCTTCGCCGTCTCCTCCATGGCCGCCGGGTTCATCGCCGAGGTCAGCTACCGGGCCGGGTTCCTGCTGGAGGCCGGGATGACGGCCGTCTGCGCCGTCGTGGTCTTCATGAGGATCCCCGAGTCGCGGCCCGAGAAGACGGACACCGGCAGGCCCGGCGAGGAGATCCGGCTGGGGACCGTGCTGCGCGACCGGCGCTTCATGGGTGTCGTCGGGCTGTGCTTCCTGGTCGCCCTGGTCTTCCAGCAGGGCGCGGTCGGGCTGCCGGTCGCCATGGGCGCGGCCGGGTTCTCCCCGGCCGACTACGGCCTCGCGATCGGCGTCAACGGCGTCCTGATCGTCGCGCTGCAGATCCCGGTCACCCGGTTCATCGAACGCAGGGACGCCGGCCGCATCCTCGTCGTGTCGTCGCTGCTGGCCGGCTACGGCTTCGGGCTCACCGCGTTCGCCGGGTCGGTCGGCGTCTTCGCGCTGACGGTGTGCGTGTGGACGCTCGGCGAGATGCTCAACGCGCCCACCCAGACGGGCCTCGTCGTACGACTGTCCCCCGCGCACGGACGCGGCCGCTACCAGGGCGTCTACACCCTGTCCTGGTCGGTGGCGGCGCTCGTCGCCCCGCTGATGTCGGGCCTGGTCATCGACCGCCTCGGCGCCGCGTGGCTGTGGGCGCTGTGCGCGGCCGTCGGTACGGTGGCCGCGGTCGGGTACGGCGCGCTGACGCGCCGGCCGCCCGCCGACGCGCCCGGCGCCACCATCCCCGTCGCCGCGTCCAAGCCGGAGACCAGCGCGGCCTGACCCCATGGGCAAGGGCGCTCAGGGGTGCATCCGTGCCCCCTTCAGCACCTTGTCCACCGCGTTCCTCGGTCCGTAGACCGCCAGCCCCACCAGGTCCAGCGCGTCCGTGCCCACGGCCCGGACCGCCGCCCGGTTGGCGCCGTCGTGGCCGGTGGCGAAGAGGTCGGAGGTGAACAGCGCGCGCGGCAGGGCACGGGACAGCGCGCGGGAGTGGGCCGCCGTCAGGGTCTCCTTGGTGCCCTCGAAGACCAGCACCGGCTGGCGGAACATCGGCAGATAGGGGACGCCGTCCGCGTCCTCGTACGGCTCCCCGATCACCTCGGGGAGCTGCGTCCCGAGGCCGCTGACCAGGAACGCGGTGACGTTCAGCCGCTGCCAGGTCTCCAGGTCCTCGCGCAGCAGCACGGCGATCTTGGTATCGAAACGGACAGGGGCGGCGGCCGCCCCGTCGTGCACGGGTGCTTCAGCGTTCATACGGCGAGACTCGCCGACGCCGCACGGTCCGGTCTTGTACGTTCTTTGCATGGGCACGCGCGAGGAGGTCACCGCGTGGCGTCCCCGCGTCCCGGGCGTCACCGAGGTCTTCCACGCCCACTTCACCGAGTACGCGTACCCGATGCACGTCCACGAGGCGTGGACGCTGCTGATCGTCGACGACGGCGCCGTCCGCTACGACCTGGACCGGCACGAGCACGGCACCCCGCACGACACCGTGACCCTGCTGCCGCCGCACGTCCCGCACAACGGCTCCCCCGCCACCCCGCACGGCTTCCGCAAACGCGTCCTGTACCTGGACGGCACCCGGCTCGGCGACGACCTGATCGGCCCGGCCGTCGACTCGCCCGATCTGCGCGACCCGGTGCTGCGGCGGCGCGTCGGACAGCTGCACGCGGCCCTCGCCCAGCCCGGTGACGAGCTGGAGGCCGACAGCCGGCTGACCCTCATCGGCGACCGGCTGCGCGCCTGCCTGCGGCCGAGGACGGCGACCGAGGCCGACCGCCGCGACCCCGAGCTCGCCCGCCGGCTGCGTGAACTCCTCGACGAGCGGGTGGTGCCGGGCATCGCCCTGGACGAGGCGGCGGCGCTGGTGCGGGCCCATCCCGCCCATCTCGTGCGGTCGTTCAGCGCCGCGTACGGCATCGCCCCGCACCAGTACCTGATGTCCCGCCGGGTCGACCGGGCCCGTGGGCTGCTGCTGGAGGGCCGGGCGCCGGCGGAGGTGGCCGCCGCGACCGGCTTCTACGACCAGTCCCATCTCACCCGGCACTTCCGCCGCCTGGTGGGCGTCACCCCGGGCCGCTACCGCGCCAGCGCGCGCTGAGCGTCGTACAGATTCCGGGGCCGTACGACGTCGGTGGTGCCGTACAGCTCCAGGCGGGCGTGCAGGTCGCCGGTGAAGTCGGGTACGTCGATCTGGCCGAACTCGCCGACCTCGTTGAGGCCGACGGTCGCCGAGTAGGGCGCGAGGCCGTCGAGGCGGACCATGCCGGCGCGGCCGTTGGTCACCCGGATGTTCCAGTGGGTGAAGCGCGCCCCGAACAGCGGTCCGGCGCTCGCGTCGCCGCCGTGCCGTCCGTCGTTGACGACGGTGATGTCGGTGCGGACGTTGGCGAAGGGCAGGCCGCGGTGGCTGTCGAAGGTGCCCATGCGCATGTCGCCCCGTGACCAGACGTTGTGGGAGGACAGGCCCTCGACGTTGATGCCGTGCAGCTGGGTGTTGGCGGGGGCGGGGGTGGTGCGGGCCTCGATCGTGAAGTCCTCGACGAGGTTGTCGTGCGAGCCCTCGCGGCAGAAGTACGGGTGGTGCACCCCGCGTCCCGCCACGCGCGTGTGCGTGAGCGTGCAGGCGGAGGCGGCCACCAGACCGAAGCCGTTGTCGACATGGCGGACGGTGACGTCGTGCACCCAGCAGTCGTAGGCGCACTGCAGGACGACACCGTTGTGGCCCTTGTCGAGGAGGTGCGGCTGCTGCGGAGTCTCCACCGCCTCCAGAGTGAGGCCCTCCACGCCCGAACCGGTCAACTCCCCGACGTGCGTGGTCAGTCGGGGGTCCCACTCGGGGCGCACGTCGAGCGGCAGGGGGCGTTCCAGGGTGACCTCGCGGCCGCGGACCCGGGTGACGCGCACCGGCCACTCGTAGGGGACGTACGAGGTCAGCTTGGTCTTGTCGTCCCAGGTGTACGCCTCGGCGCCGGGTCCGCCGCCGCTCATGTGCTCGAGGAGCGTGTGCTCGGCGTCGTCGGCGAGGCGGAGCAGGACGAGGACGCCGGGGCGCAGCGCCGACGGGTCGGCCACCCGGACCGTCCAGGAGCCGCGGCGGGCGGGGGCGACGGTGGTGAGGGTGCGCCACTCGTCGCGCCGGTTGCCGGTCCAGCCCTCGAACGGCCAGTCGCGGGCCCGGATCGCGTCGACCAGGGAGTTCCAGCGGGCCTCGGGGGCCAGCCAGATCAGGCCGCCCGCCCAGGACCAGGACGACTTGTCGCCGCCGTAGCGGGAGCCGTAGACGCCGATCAGCTCGGTGAGGTTCTTCGTGGCGAGCAGGGTCGTACGGCCGCTGCCGGCGCCGCGCAGGACGACGTTCGAGTGGCCGACGCGGATGACGTCGTCGATGCGGAAGGTGCCGGGCGGGATGGTGACCGTGCCACCGCCGGCCCTTCCGGCGGCGGCGATGGCACGGTTGATCGCGGGGGCGCAGTCGGTGGTGCCGTCCGCCACGGCGCCGAAGGCGCGGACGTCGGCGACGATCCGGGGGCGGGGGCGCCGGCGGTCTCCGCCGTGCCGGCCGGCCCGGCCCACGTAGGGGATCTGCGGGTGGGTGCAGGGGGTGCGGGTGAACTCGTGCCAGAGGGCGGGGACCTGCGGGGTGCCGTGTCCCGGGGCGGGGACCTGAGGGGCGCCGGGGCCCGGGGCGGGCGGGGCGTCCGCCCGGGCCGTGGTGCCGGTCGTCGCGGCGAGCGCCACGGCCGTGGCTCCGCCGAGCAGGGCCCGTCTGGTGAGATGCGCGTTGCCCATGTCCGTACGCCCTCCATGCCGCATGCTTGTCATGGATGTGCTTTTCATGGATGTGAACGATGTTCAGAAGTGCGTCGGAGGGTGAGCATGCCACGGGACCCCTGCTGCGGGAAGAGGGCGTGCAGGGGTCAGGTTTTCAGGGGAACGCGGGTCGGCGTCAGTCCTGCGGCTTCTGGGTCAGATGGCTGAACGCGTCCAGGTTGCGCGTCGACTCGCCGCGCGCGAGCCGCCACGCGTACTCCTTGCGGATCGCGGTGGCGAACCCGAGCTCCAGGAGGGTGTTGAAGGCGCCGTCGGCCGCCTCCAGGACCTGGCCGAGGATGCGGTCGATCTCGTCGGCGGTGATCGCGGCCAGCGGGAGGCGGGCGGTGACGTACACGTCGCCGAGCCGGTCGACGGCGTAACTGACGCCGTACAGCTTGAGGTTGCGCTCCAGGAGCCACCGGTGGACGCCGGACTCGTTCTCGTCGGGGTGGCGGATGACGAAGGCGTTCAGGGAGAGGGAGTGGCGGCCGACGATCAGGGAGACGGTCGTGGACAGCTTCCGCGTGCCGGGGAGCTTGACGACGTAGGTGCCCGGCTCGGGGCTCTCCCATTCCAGTTCGGCGTCCTTCAGTGCTCCCTCGACGACCTGCGCCGCCTTCTGTGCGTCAGCCATGGTGGGAGCGTACGCGACGGCGGTGGGCCTGGGCGGCGGCCGTGTAGACCTCCGCCGTGGCGCCGGCCGCGGTGTCCCAGCCGAACGACTGGGCGTGCCGCGCCGCCGCCTCGCCCATCCGGGGGCACAGCTGCGGGTCGTCGGCGAAGGCGCGCAGCACGCGCGCGTAGGCGGCCGGATTGTGGCCCTCGACCAGGAAGCCCGTACGGCCGTCCCGCACGGCCACCGGCAGCCCGCCGACCGCGGCCGCCAGTACCGGAGTGCCGGCCGCCTGAGCCTCGATGGCGACCAGCCCGAAGGACTCGCTGTACGACGGCATGACCAGCACCGACGCGGCCCGGAACCAGTCCGCGAGCTGATCCTGCCCGACCGGCGGACGGAACCGTACGACGTCCGCGATGCCGAGGCGGGCGGCGAGCTTCTGCAGCCCCTCCGGCTTCGCCATGCCGCTGCCGCTCGGGCCGCCGACGACCGGCACCAGGATGCGGGAGCGCAGCTCGGGCCGCTCGTCGAGGAGGACGGCGACCGCGCGCAGCAGGATGTCCGGCGCCTTCAGCGGCTGGATGCGGCCCGCGAAGAGCGGGATCAAGGCGTCCTGCGGAAGACCCAGGCGGGCGCGGGCCGCGGCCCGGCCGTCGGCCGGGGAGAAGCGGGAGAGGTTCACGCCGGGGTGGACGACGGCCACCTTGGCCGGGTCGGCGGCGTAGTGCCGTACCAGCTCGTCGGCCTCCTCCTCGGTGTTGGCGATGAGTCGGTCGGCGGCGTCGACGATCTGCGTCTCGCCGATCACACGGGCGGCGGGCTCGGGCGTGTCGCCGTCGGCCAGGTTGGCGTTCTTGACCTTGGCCATGGTGTGCATGGCGTGCACCAGGGGGACGCCCCAGCGCTGGGCGGCGAGCCAGCCGACATGGCCGGAGAGCCAGTAGTGCGAGTGGACGAGGTCGTAGTAGCCGGGGCGGTGTCCGGCCCAGGCCTGCATGACGCCGTGCGTGAAGGCGCACAGCTGGGCGGGGAGGTCCTCCTTGTTGAGGCCCTCGTAGGGGCCCGCGTCGACGTGCCGGACGAGGACGCCGGGGGCCAGCTCGACGACCGGGGGGAGGTCCGTGGCGGTCGTGCGCGTGAAGATCTCGACCTCGATGTTGATCGCGGCGAGGCACTGCGCGAGTTCGACGATGTAGACGTTCATGCCGCCGGCGTCGCCGGTGCCGGGCTGGTGCAGCGGTGAGGTGTGCACGGAGAGCATGGCGACGCGACGGGGGCGGCGGTGCAGCCTCAGCCGCGACGGGGCCGCCGCGGAGCGACGCCCGAGCCTGCTGACGTACTGGCTCACGTGGCGTTCCTCCTTGGCCTGCGGGCATGCCGGACAGAGGGTCGGATACGCCCTCCAAGGCGGTGCAACGCCGGAGGGCGGGGTTCCCATTCCTGGCGGGGTGGTTTTTGCCGAGGCGTTACCGGGTGTCGCTCAACCGTTCGAGGTGGCGCTGCGTTGTCCGGGCGGGTGCGCTGTCCGGGACGGGTTCCCCTGTGGGCGCGGGGCCATGCAGCGGGCCGGCGGTGGTGCGCGCGCCGGGGAGGGGGTGCGCGGGCCCCTTACCCTCGTATCCATGACAGCCCGCGCAGCCCACCGCCCCGTGGGATCGGTGACGCGCGGCACGACCAACCCCAACCGGCTGCGGCGCATGGACCGCTGGATCGCCCACGCGCACGGGGCCGAGCTGCGCCGGGCGCCCGACCCCGTGGCGGTCGACCTCGGGTACGGCGCCGCCCCCTGGACCGCCGTGGAGCTGCTCGGCCGGCTGCGCGCCGTCGCACCGCGCGTGCGGGTCGTCGGCGTCGAGATCGAACCGGCCCGGGTCGCCGCCGCGAAGCCGTACGAACGCGACGGGCTCGTCTTCCGGCACGGCGGCTTCGAGATCCCGCTCCCCCAGCGGCCGCACCTCGTCCGCGCCGCGAACGTGCTGCGCCAGTACGACGAGGAGCAGGTCGCCGAGGTGTGGGAGCGGCTGTGCGCCCGGCTCGCCCCGGCCGATCCGGCGACCGGCTCGCGGGGCGGGCTGCTGGTCGAGGGGACGTGCGACGAGATCGGGCGCCGACATGTATGGGTGGCGCTCGGGCCGGAGGGGCCGCGCACGGTCACCTTCGCGACCCGGCTGGGCTCGCTGGAGCGGCCGTCGGACCTCGCCGAACGGCTTCCGAAGGCGTTGATCCACCGCAATGTCCCCGGCGAACCGGTGCACGCCTTCCTGCGCGACTTCGACCGCGCCTGGGCGGCCGCCGCGCCCTACGCCTCGTACGGGGCGCGCCAGCGCTGGATCCGGACCGTGCGTCAGCTGACCGCGGACTGGCCGGTGACGGACGGGCCGGTGCGCTGGCGGCAAGGCGAAGTCACTCTGGACTGGGCGGCGTTGGCGCCCCGGAACTGACCTCCGCGTCACGGCAGGAGTCCTGGAACTGACCCCTCCGGTCACGGGAGTCGACCCGCATCCCTCCCCACCCCTCTGACCTGCGGGGAACGATCTCCCTGAGTCGTTCGTCACAAAGGCGGGGTGATCGTCATGACCGGGAGGGGACGGGGGAAAGCAGACCTCTGTCACTTTGCGCGCCGACATGGCACGATCCCCCGGACGCCTGAAGTTACTGACGGGACATCAGTTTGGGGGCACAGGTATGGGCACGGGCAAGCGCGGCCTGATCACGGTGGCCGTGACCGTCGTCTGCGCGGTCACCGTATTGGCGGCACCGGGTACGGCCTTCGCGGCACCGACCCCGTCCCCCTCCCCCAGCGCCTCCGCCTCCGCCACCCCGACGCCGGTGTCCAATGAGGAACTGGAAGCGGTCCGCGCCCAGCTGGAGAAGCTGTACCACGAGGCGTCCGTCGCCACCGACGAGTACAACGCCGCCGAGGAGGCCGCCGAGAAGCAGTCGGCGGAGATCGTCGAGCTGGCGAAGAAGATCGTCAAGGGCAAGGAGAAGCTGGCCGAGCTGAAGGAGCGCGCCGGCGCCGCGGCCGCCGCCCAGTACCGCTCCGGCGGACTGCCGGACGAGGCGCATCTGATGCTCAGCGACAACCCTCAGCATTTCCTCGACAACACCCGCCGGGTACTCCAGGGCCAGCGCGCCACGAAGGGCCTCCTGGCCGAACTGACACGCACCCAGCAGGACTTGGAGCAGTACGCGAAGGACGCCTCCGCCCAGTGGCGGAAGCTGGAAGCGGGCCGCAAGGCCAAGGCGGCCGCCCAGAAGAAGATCGAGAAGCAGATCAAGGCGGCCGAGAAGCTGGAGTCGCAGCTCGAGAAGGAGGAGCGGGAGCGCCTGGCCGAGCTGGAGGCGGCGGCCGCCCGCAAGGCGCAGACCGCCTGGCTGGACTCCGGCATCCTCGAGGATCTGAAGACGAAGGCGTCCGAGCAGGGCCGCAAGGCCGTCGCCTACGCCACCGACCAGCTCGGCAAGCCGTACGAGTGGGGCGCCGAGGGCCCGAAGACGTACGACTGCTCGGGGCTGACCTCACAGGCGTGGGCGAGCGCGGGACGCCCGATCCCCCGGACGTCCCAGGAGCAGTGGAAGCGGCTCGAGCACATCGCGGTCGAGGACATGCGCCCCGGCGACCTCATCATCTACAACGCCGACGCCAGCCATGTGGCGATGTACGTCGGCGACGGCGCCATCATCCACGCCCCGCGACCGGGCCGGACGGTGACGGTGGCGGGGGCCGGTTCGATGCGGATCCTCGGGGTGGTCCGTCCCGATGCGTGAGGTTTCAGGGCGTCTTGTGACGCCTCCCGCTCCGTCACGGCGCGACACTTTGTGACGTTCTCGTGGTGACCGCCACCACGTGACCCACTCCACGTCACATTTCCCACCACCCCACCACAGACGTGACGTTCGTCATCCCCGGGCCCCCGTCGGCCTGTCCAACTGCGGTAGCAATCGCGGCATATGACAGCGGCGAGGGTCCGCCGGACGTGCCCCACACCATTCCGCTGCGGCGCCGACACCCGCTATGGTCCCCGTCGGTGGATCGAGGACCCTCGGTCGACCATGCCCTCGGGGGGAGGGAAGGAACTCACGACAATGCCCGTACCCGTACCGCGGCAGAGAGCGATCCCGGCCGTGGAGACAGGTCAGGCGCAGGCCGCGACCCCAGGCGGCGGCACCTTCACGGATGAGGCCCCGCGTAAGGATCAGACGGTCGAGAACACCCCGCACACCAATCTGACGCTGCTGCTGATCGAGGACGATCCCGGCTCGACGATCGTGCCGGAGATGTTCGACCCGGCCGGCAAGCCCATCCGGGTGCGCACGGCCCGCAACCTCACCGAGGCCGCGCGGCTGCTCACCGACGACGTCCACTGCATCCTGCTGGACCTGGCGCTGCCCGCCCCCGGCCGGACCGGCGACGAGGACGAGCTCGGCGTGCTCAAGCACGTCCTGGAGCTCGCGCCCCGGCACGCCGTCCTGGCCCTCACCGCGTCCGGCGACGCCGAGCGCGGCGCCGAGGCCGTGCGCGTCGGCGCACAGGACTATCTGTTCCGGGACGAGCTGGACGGCCGGCTGCTGAGCCGGGCCATCCGCTACGCGGTGGAGAGGAAACGTTCCGACACGGCCGAGCGACGGCTGGCCGAGGGCCGGCTGCGGGCGCAGGAGAACCGGCGCCTGGAGCGCGGCCTGCTTCCGACGCCGCTGCTGGAGGGCTCCTCACTGCGGTTCGCCGCCCGCTACCGCCCGGGCCGCTCGCGCGCGCTGCTCGGCGGTGACTTCTACGACGTCGTCCGCACCGCCGACGGCACCGTGCACGCCATGATCGGCGATGTGTGCGGGCACGGGCCCGACGAGGCCGCGCTCGGCGTGGAGCTGCGGATCGCCTGGCGGGCGCTGACGCTGGCCGGGCTCTGCGGCGACGAGCTGCTGAACACGCTCCAGCAGGTGCTGGAGCACGAGCGCAGCGACGACGAGATCTTCGCGACGCTGTGCACGGTCGACATTGCGCCGGACGGGCGCCGCGCCGGGCTCTGCCTGGCCGGGCATCCGTCCCCGCTGCTGGCCCGCCCGGGCCGGGCGGCACGGCTGCTGCCGTACGACAACAACGGTCCGGCGCTCGGGCTGGTGCCCGGCGCGCGCTGGCCGCGGATGCAGGTGGAGCTGGGCGCCGAGTGGAGCCTGATGCTCTACACCGACGGCCTGATCGAGGGCCGCGTCGGCGAGGGCCGGGAGCGGCTGGGGCAGGACGGCATGGTCGACATGGTCCGCCGCCAGCTCGGCGAGGGCCTGAGCGGCGAGGAACTGCTGAGGGCGGCCGTCAACGAGGTCCGGGACCTCAACGGCGGCGAGCTGACGGACGACGTGGCGGTACTGCTGCTCGACCGGTCGGCGTGAGGGCGCCCGGCCTCGGCCGGCGCCCTCCGCTCGTCGTACGGCCGCTCGTCGTCCGACCGCTCATCCTGACCGGTCGGACCGGTCAGCGGCCGCCGTTGTACGGCCCGTAGGGGCCGTCGCTGCTGGAGCCGCCCCGGCGCGTGCGGCCGCCGCCGGACAGACCCCGCAGGGCGGGGCGGACGTCGACCATGTACACGATCGTCGCGATGAGGCCGATGATCGGCAGGAACGACAGGATGTTGAAGATCAGGTTCACCACGAAGGCGAGCCCGAGGATGATCAGCCAGAAGGCCTTGCTCTGCTTGTCGACCGCCCGGTAGGCGTCCTCCCGGCGGACGGCGGCGTCGATCAGCGCGAAGCCGCTGAAGAGGATCAGGGCCACGCTCAGCAGCCACATGAACCCCGCGAAGCCCTGCATCAGCACAACGTCCACCACCTGAATCAGCTTGTGTCTACGCGGTCACCGTACCCGCATCCGCAGGACCGTTACCCGGAGAACGGGCCGCGCACTCGGTAAGTGCCCGGCCCGTCCCCGTGGCCCTGCTCCGCCCGTCCGCTACTTGGCCGGAGGGGTGGTCTTCTTCGCGGTGGCCTTCTTGGCCGGAGCCTTCTTGGCCGGGGTCTTCTTCGCCGCGGCGGCGGCCGGCTCGGTCCGGACCGGGGTCGGCCCGGCCGGGGCGGCGGGCCTGGCGGCCGCGGGCGCCGGCTTCTCGTCCTTGACCTCGACCGGCTTGGCGTCCGGCTCGACGGCGATCGCGAACTCCTCGATCTCCTCGGCCGCCTCGCCGCGCCAGGTGCGCACGGCCTGCTCGCCGTGCTCGGCGACCTTCTCGTAGGTCTCACGGGCCTTCACGGCGTACTCGGCGGCGACGCCGATGGTGCGCAGCGCGAGGTCCTGGGCGCTCTCGCCGAACTTCTTCAGGTCGGCGTCGAGGTTGCTGCCGAACTTCTTGAAGTCGGCGTCCAGGCTGGTGCCCAGCTTCTTGATGTCGGTGTCCAGGCTGCTGACAAGCTCGGTGACCTTGGCCTGCAGGGCCTCCTGGGCCTCCTTGGCCTTGGCGCCGGCCTCCTTGGCGCGGGCGGCGGCCTTCTCCTGGACGGCCTTGGGGTCGGTGTTGCGCACGGCCTCGAACCGCGACGGCGCCTCGGTGCGCAGCTGCTCCACCAGTCCGGGCACCTTCTTGGCCTGCTGGAGGGCGAGGTCGGCGGTGCCGGCGGCGAAGTAGAGCGGGGTCGGGTCGCTGAGGGTCTTGCGCAGGTCGTCGGTGATGGCCATGGTGATGGTCCTCCCGGGTCGCTATCGGATGAGGGTTTTGGGTACCCGCGGCCGGCCGGACGGCCGACACCTGCGGAGCGGCCGACGCACGGGGTGCGTACGGCGGTCCACGGTCAGCCGGCCGACTGCTGCGGGCCGGTCTCGTTCTCCGGGCCGGCGTCGTCGCCGTCGGACGTACGTTTCGTGCGGGTCGATCGGGTCGTACGGGGCGTGCGGGTGGCTCGGGCCGGACGGCCACCGGTGCCCTCGCCGTCACGGTCGGGGTCCGTGCCGTCCCCCGGGTCGCCGGCCAGGTCCTCCACGGCGTCGGCGATCCGCTCGGCCGCTTCCGCCTCCACGTCCTCGGGGGATATCCCGAAGCCGTTCTCCTTGCGGAAGGACTCGTAGATCTGGAGCAGCACCTGCTTCTGGCGCTCGGTCAGGGTCGGGTCGGCCAGGAGCGCGGCACGCGTCTCCACCTCGTCCCGGTCCCGCTCGGCGTCGAGGATGCCGGCGCGGACGTACAGCGTCTCCGCGGAGATCCGCAGGGCCTTGGCGACCTGCTGCAGCACCTCCGCGGACGGCTTGCGCAGCCCGCGCTCGATCTGGCTCAGGTACGGATTGGACACCCCGGCGGCATCGGCGAGCTGCCGCAGCGACAGCTGCGCGGTGCGCCGCTGCTCGCGCAGATACTCGCCGAGATTGCCGACGTTGAGCGATGCCATGCCTCCACTGTGCCGCACCCTCGCTAACTATTGCAAGCACCCGCTTGCAAAAGTGCGCCACACCACCCGGGCGGAGCCGGTGCGGCTCGCCACGGCTGTCCGTTCTCAGTAGATGTGGCGAGTCCCAGTGGTTCTGGCAAACAACTTGGCGGAGTCCTGGCGAAGCTGGCCAGCCTGTTGTCCCGCCTCGCTGAAACCGGCGGATTCCCACTCATTCTCCTTCGCACTGTCGGGTTCTCTTTGCGTAGCGCTCTGAGCGGCTGTCCGCTCTCGTTCCAGTGGCTGGTCAGAGCCCCTGTGGATCAAAATCCAAGTGCGTATGAGCTGGTTCACACTCGTATACTCGTGCGAGCTCATGGAGGGGGAGGTGGAGACAGTGAAGCTTGCTGAGGCACTGGCAGAACGTGCAGAAGCGACGCGCCGTGTAGAACAGTTGCGAGCGCGCGTCGTCAGCAGTGCGCGGTACCAGGAGGGGGAGACGCCCGCCGAGGACGCCGCCCAGTTGCTGGCTGAGGCCGGTGAGGTGCTGAGCGCTCTGGAAACGTTGATCCGGCGGATCAACCGGACCAATGCCACCGTGGAGATGGGTTCGGACGGCACGCTCACCGATGCCCTCGCACGCCGGGATGTCCTGCGGTTGCGTCACTCCGTGGTCACCGCGGCGGCTGACGCGGCGGCGGGTAGCGGCGAGCGGGGATATGGCCGACAGCTTCGGTCCGAGCTGATGATGCTTTCCGCGCTTCCCGTGGCGGAACTGCGCGGTCAGGCGGATGTTCTCGCGCGGGAGATCCGCGAGGTCGATATACGGATCCAGCGTACGAACTGGGAGGCGGATCTGCTGGACTGAGTAGTCCAGCAGGCGGGGACGATGTGGAGCAGGTAGCAGCTTCGGAAGCGTGCACACACCGAGGGCCGGCGGTTCTCCGGCCCACTCCTGGCGCGTGAAGAGCAACGCGGGGGTTCGACTCCCCATCGACAGTGCAGCTCAGCACGGCGTACAGGTAAAAGTGCACATCGCACAGCACATCACCACGTGCAGATCCGAAGCGGTGAGGGCGGGTTCGGGGTTTTCCACATCGCAGCACCATGGACAGCGGCGATCCGAGTGCAACGGGGGCGTGAGGATGACTGATCCGTACATCATTCTCAACGAACTCGCCCAAGAGCTTCGGCCGATGCCACAGGGAATCGAGTGGTTCGAGGGCCTCTCGACTGAGGAGCAGTCCAACACCCTGCGCCTCCTGTCACATTTCTGCATTCAGGCCCGCGCCACCGCCGAGGACGGCCCGGAAAGTATCCGACGCGCCGGGCTTCGCGCCACGCACACACCGGCAGTTCTGATCACACGAGGGCGGATCGACCAACAACTCGGAAAGATCGCCAGTCTCAACCCGCACGACGAGCGCCTCAAGTCATTCCGGCTACTGATCGCGGTGCTGGCCGTCGCCGACGAACGCCGACGAGAGCGCTTCTGCTCCGACGGTTGCGGCCACGCGTGGCATCGCTTGTCTGTCGAACCCCGAAGCCTCGGCCTGATCCCTCGCGCTTTCGCGCCTACCGGACCAGTGGGCGGAGGGGAAACATCGCGCTCAGTCTCGGCAGTTTGCGCATCGCCTCGTCTTCGCATCGCACGTCCCACTGCTCGCCGCGCGGCCCTGGATTGCCGCCTACAGCGCCCTGCTCGGCTTCGACGGCTTCATAGAATGCGTCGCCGCCGTCGTCATCCGCGCGAGTGAGTAGTCCATACGCCTCCATGGCGACGTAGTCGAGAGACTCCCACTCCGGCCAGTCGTCGTTCCAGAGCTCCCGAGGGCGACCCATCAGGCACTGAACCTCTGGAGTGTCGGCCAGAGCGTCGGGATCGATCATTGCCTGCTCGAAGGCTTCCCGACCGAGCCCCACCATCCACAGGCCGAAGTAGCAGAATCCGTCGTCCGAACACCAGCCCCCGAAGATCCGCTCCGCAGCAGCCCAGAGATCCCAGGTGAAGGCTTCGTGCGTCACTTCGTCCAGGCGAACCTGGAACTGCACGATCTCTGTCAGCGGCCTCCGCGACAACTCGTCACGCAACCACGTCAGCCGTTCGTCCCGGCCCCGCGTCTGCCGTCGGCATTCTTCGATGAGCTTCCAGAAGGAATCGATGTCCACGGCGGCACTGTGCCAGACACCTCTGACGCCGCAGGGTCGGCGAACTATGTTCGAGCAGTGGAGAACACGGAGATCATCATCAAGCTCACCTCTGATGAAGCGCTGGTCCTGTCGGACCGGCTGGAGCGAGTGCAGATGACGGACCTCAGCCGTCTCGTCGACGACGAGGCCGTCCGGGCGCCGATTCATAGGCTGGCCGGAACGCTCGACAAGTCCCTGACTGGGATCTTCGCAGCGACTATGGCGAACGCCTGGACCCGGCGCGTCGCAGGCTTCGACCCGCCTCAGACGATCTCGCCAGTGATCATGAAGACTCTGACTGAGCTGGCTCGCAGCATCACTCACATGAGGGGTTTCGGCCCAAAACTTTTGGTGGATTCCCCAGGTCAGAGACACCTCCTCGATCCAGATCTTTTGGGAACGGACAGCAGTCGCCTCACCTTCAGCGGGGACGAGTGGGATCACTAGGCTCCTAGCCATGGCCGACGATCTCGGATTCACCTGCACGTGCTGCGGCAGGCACCACGGCGAGCTGCCGATGAACTACTCCGCCGCCGCCCCCTACGTCTGGGACCCGCGTTTCGCCGACGCCCCCGACTGCCTGCTCTCCTCGGATCAGTGCGTCATCAAGGCGCAGCACTACTTCGTCAAGGGCCTGATCGAGATACCGGTCATCGACAGCGAAGAGGTGTTCTCCTGGGCTGTCTGGGTCTCTCTCAGCCGTGAGAACTTCTCCCGCTCGGCCGACCTGTGGGACACGCCAGGACGCGAGTCGGAGAAGCCGTACTTCGGCTGGCTCACCACCGATCTGCCGATCTACTCCCCCAGCACCATCAACCTGCGGACCCACGTCCACACCCGTCCGGTCGGCGAGCGGCCCTCGGTCGAGCTGGAACCCACCGACCACCCGCTCGCCGTCGAACAACGGACCGGCATCACCATGGAACGGGTGCGCGAGATCGCCGAGGCCGTGCTGCACTCCACCGACAGTGCTCCGCGTGACGAACCTGAGGGCGCCCGCTGGGTCGTGTCCGTAAAGTCGCGTCGTCCGCCCGTAGGGCGGGCCGAGCGGCGTCCGGTGCGTGCTCTGGGGGTACCCCCTGCTCGAAGAGCTGGGGGGAGTGCCGGACGGGCTCCCGCGTACTGGTTGTACGCGGGTGGCCGGCCGGTGCGGCGAGTGGGGGTCCCCCCTGCTCGAAGAGCTTGGGGGAGTGCCGGGCGTCGAACGGCAGGCGGGACTTTGCGGACACGGCCTAGCCGCAGACCTCTGCCACGGCACAGTCCGGGCCCCGAAGGGGGCACCTGTCCTACGAGATCAAAGGGCCGGTGACCCGCTCTTCCGGCCCCCGCCCGCGATCCACTCCTCCAGGACCGTGAAGTCGTGGTCGGTGAGGCCGTGGCGGTGGTCGACCCGGTGCAGGAGGGCCGGGGAGGGATGGTGCGCGGCCACATAGACGCGGTCCACATCGGTGATCTCGTCGTCCACCCAGACGAACGCCCGGCCCGCCGCCCAGGCCACCAGCGGCCGTGTCTTCCAGTGCGGGGCACGCTTCCCGAGCCATGGCTCGGCGTCCTCGTCCGGCCAGTCGACGAGGCGGAGCGGGGGCAGGCCGAGCCAGGGCGCGAGGGCGGAGTTCGCGTCGTCCAGCCAGGTCGTGGCCCAGACGAGCTCGCAGCCCAGCTTCGCGAGCCGTCGCAGACGGGTGCCCAGCGTGGGGTCCACGCGGGCGAGCAGCGGGTGGGCGGGTGGTCCGGGCAGGGTGCGGGGTGCTTCGTACAGGGGGTACGGCCGCTGCGACCCGAAAGGGATGAGCGTGCCGTCGACGTCGAGGAACAGAAGCATCGAAAACAGGATCGCCCTTGGGCGGTCCCTGCGCTACCGTCGACCGCATGACTGCCGGGTCGGCCTTGTGCCGTGAGCGAGTTGGGTGTTGCCCGGCCTCTGAGTGAGGCCATGGGCGCGGGCCAGGAGCCCGCCTTTTCTCTTCGCTTCCCTCCCAGACGGAGACCGACGAAGAGAAGACGAAGAGAAAGAGACCAGACACCCCGCATGCCCCATGACTTCAATCAGCAGGTCATCGAGGAGTTCCGCGCCAACAAGGGCCGCGTGGGCGGCCCCTTCGAAGGCGGCCGGCTGCTCCTCCTCACCACCACCGGCGCCCGCACCGGGCGCCCCCACACCACCCCGGTCGCCTATCTCCCGGACGGCGGCGAACGCGTCCTGGTCATCGCCTCGGCCGCCGGGTCGTCGAAGCACCCGGCGTGGTTCCACAACCTCGTCGCCCACCCCGAGGTCACCGTGGAGTCCGGGGCGTTCACCTACCCGGCGCGCGCGGTCGTCCTGCAGGGCGAGGAACGGGACCGGGCCTTCGCGCGGGCCGTGGAGGCGGACCCCGGCTGGGCCGCCTACCAGGAGCGGACGGAACGCGTCATCCCCGTGGTCGCCCTGTACGAGATCACGCAGGGCCCGCCGAACATCAACGCCTCCTCCATGGGCGAGGCCATCAAGGTCGTGCACGACGCCTTCCGCCGTGAACTCGCCATCATCCGCGACGAGATGGCGAAGGGCGGCTCCACCCTGGGCGCCCAGTTGCGCGTCAACTGCCTCACGTTCTGCCAGGGCCTGCACAACCACCACACCGGCGAGGACACCGCGCTGTTCCCGTTCCTCGCCGACCGCCACCCCGCCCACGCCCCCGTGCTGGACCGTCTGCGCGAGGAGCACGAGCACATCGCCGACCTCGTGGAGCGGCTGCGCCGGGCCGTCGGGGAGGAGGGCTCGGCGAACGGGCGGGATGCGGCGCGGGACGAGGTGGCCCGGCTGACGGCGGAGCTGGAGGCCCATCTGACGTACGAGGAGGAGCAGTTGATACCGCTCCTCGACGCCGCCGGCTGACGGACGCGCGCTCGGGAGGCCGCCGTGCCGCCGTTCAGAAGGGCAGCGGCCTCCCGTGCACCACCTCCAGCCCGGCCACCGCGCGCGTCAGCACCACGTACAGCCGGTGCAACCCGCGCTCCTCCGCCTCCGCGATCGCTGCCGGCTCCACGGCGACGACGTGGTCGTACTCCAGTCCCTTCACCTCGCGCGCCGGTACGACGACCACCCGCTCCCCCGGCTCGTCCGCCGGCCCCGCCCGGATCCCGGCCGCCGCCAGCGCCTCCCGCACCCGGGCCACGTCCGCGTCGGCCGCGATCACCCCGATCGATCCCTCACACCCCAGCGCGTCCCGGACCGCCCCCACGACGGCACCCGCCAGGTCGTCCCCGGCCGCCCGGAACCGCAGCTCCCCGTCGGCGCGCAGCGAGCGGGCCGGCGGCACGGACACCGCAAGCCGCGCCAGCAGCCGGTCCGCCAGCTCCAGGATCGCGCGCGGCACCCGGAACCCGGTGGTCAGCGGGACGACCACGGCGTCCGGCTTGCCCAGGTGCGCCATCGCCGACGCCCAGTCCCGCGCCGCCCACGGCGTCGTCCCCTGCGCCAGGTCCCCCAGCACGGTCAGCGAGCCGAACGGCGAGCGGCGCGCGATCGCCCGGCACTCCATCGGCGACAGGTCCTGCGCCTCGTCGACGACGACATGCCCGTACCCCTCCGGGCGCTCGATCAGCCCGGCGACCTCGTCCAGGAGGACCAGGTCGGCGGCCGACCAGCGGGCCGACTTCCCCGAGCGCGGCGGTCTCGCCCAGAGCAGCGCCTTCCGTTCGTCGTCATCGAGGACCCCGTCAGAGACGTCCGCCAGCACCTCCGGATCCGTGAACAGCTCGGCGACGACCTCCTCCGGCCGCACCTTCGGCCAGACGGCCTCCACATACGCGCCGACCGCGCGCCCCCGCGACACCCGCTGCGCCCAGGCGGCGGTCTGCGGCCCGGCCCGCCGCTCGGCCTGCTCGCGCAGAAGCCGTACGGCCCGGGACCGCACCCGCTCCCGCCCCACCTCGTACGGCGGTTCCTCCGCGCGGACGCCCTCGACGATCCCCCGCAGCGCGTCCACCGGGACCCGCCACCGGTAGGAACCGTCGGCCACGACGACCGGGGCCAGGCCCTCGGCCCGCCCCACGCGCACGTACAGCGCCCGCCGCAGCACCTCCGCCATCCGGACGTCGTGCTTCAGCCGGGCGGCTCGCTCGTCGTCGGTCCCGCGGACCGGATGCCGGGCGATCTCGCCGGCCAGCGTCGACTGGCGCACCCCGGTCTCGCCCAGCGCGGGCAGCACCTCGGAGATGTACGACAAGAAGGTCGGGTTCGGCCCCAGGATCAGCAGTCCGCCACGGCGGATGCGCTGCGGGTGGGTGTAGAGCAGATAGGCGGCCCGGTGCAGGCCGACGGCGGTCTTGCCGGTGCCCGGGGCGCCCTGCACACACAGGGAGACGGCGAGGTCGCCCCGTACGAGGTCGTCCTGCTCGGGCTGGATGGTGGCGGCGATGTCCCGCATCGGCCCGACGCGCGGCCGCTCGATCTCCCGTGCGACGATCTCGCTGACCCGCGACTCCCCCCGGTCCAGATGCTCGTCCTCCAGCCCGGTGAGGTCGCCGGAGTCGCCCCTGCTGCCCGGCGCCCATCCGAAGCGCCGCCGTACGGCCACGCCCTGCGGGTCGCGGGCGGAGGCCTGGTAGAAGGCGCGGGCCACGGGGGCACGCCAGTCGACGACGAGGGGCAGGTCGGCGGGGTGCTCGCTGATCCGCAGCCGGCCGATGTGCAGGGCGGTCTGCCGCTCGCCGTCCGTGAAGTCCAGCCGCCCGAAGAACAGCGGCCCCTCGGGCAGTTCGCGCAGCGCCTTGGCCTGACCGCGCAGCCGCCGCCCCAGCACCTCGGCGTCGGCGCCGGAGGCGGAGGCCTGCTCGCCGATGACCACCTGGTGGTCGGCCCCGTCGGCCATCGCGGCGAGGCCGGCACGGCAGCGGTCGTGATGGGCGCGCTCGTCCAGGAGCACGGTGTGCAGGTCGTCGGCGGAGGGGTCGGCAGGCGTCATGCCGCCACCCTACCCCGAAAAGGCAACTCGGTTAAATTATTTACCGTAACTCACCGAGTGTGCGCCGCCAGCTCCGGAAGCCCGGCCTCAAGCCACCCGAACGCCCGCTCCGCCGCCGCGATCGCATCCCTCCTGACCTCCTCCAACGGCTCCCCCGCCTTGATCCGGCGCCAGTTCTCCTCCGCGAGGATCCGCCGTACGGCCACGATCTGCCCGGCCGCGAGCCGCGCGTCCAGCCCGCCGCCGAGCGCCTCGGCGAGCGCGGTCTCGGAGCGCTCGAGGTAGGCGTACATCCGGGCGACGAGGGCCGGTGTGCCGTAGACGAGCGAGTGGAAGGCGAGCACCTGCGGGTGGTCGTCGAGCCCGGTGATGGGGTCCCCGCGCTCGATCGCGTCGAGGAAGTCCCGCCGCAGCGCCTCGACGGGCGATCCCTCCGCCGCGGCCACGACGCGCGCGGGCTCCTCCTCGTGATCGGCGATCCGGTACAGCACGAGGTCCTCCTTGGCCGGGAAGTACCGGAAGAGGGTCGGCTTGGAGATCTCGGCGGCGGCGGCCACCTCGGCGACGGACACGGCGTCGAAGCCCTTCTCCAGGAAGAGCCGGATGGCCGTCTCGGAGACGGTCTCGTACGTACGCCGCTTCTTGCGTTCCCGCAGGCCGGGGGCGGGGGTGCTGTCGTCGCTCATGAACGCGAGCCTACGCGCCGGGCACGCACGGGCCCCAGCCGTCCGGACGGCTCAGCCGCGATGCCTGCGGTGCCAGTCGCGCAGCGAGCGTGCCACGGCCGTCAGGGTCGGCACCTCGTCCAGGCCGAGCGGCACGGCCGCCCGCTCCAGCACCCGCTGGACCTTCACCGACTCGGTGAACCAGCGCCCCCAGTTCAACGCCCGCCCGTCGCCGAGGACCTGGGTCGCCCGAATGACGTCGGTGAAGACGCTCTGGGCCCGCTTGAAGTCCCGCAGCCGGGGCAGGTCGTCCCGCCAGCCGTCGGTGCTGCCGGGCGCGGACCGCTCCGCGACCGCCAGCCAGCCCTCGATCACCCGGGCCTCCTGTGCGGCCGGGTAGCCCATGAGGTGCAGATGCGTGGCGAGGTCGTACAGCGGGTCGCCCAGCATGGCCAGTTCCCAGTCGATGACCCACAGCCGGCCGACGGGATCCAGGACGAAGTTCTCCCGGTGCAGGTCGGCGTGGAGCAGGCTGAACGGCCGCCGCGTGAGACCGGGGACGAGGACGTGCTTGCGCAGCCGCCCGAACGATTCGTCGTCCACCCCGAGCGCGGCGAACAGCCCGCCGAACGCGTCCAGGTTGTCCTCGTACACCCGCTCCTCGGCGAACCGGATCAGTCCGTCCAGGAACCCGGCGCAGTCCCGGTCCTCGGCCCGGTCCTCCGCCAGACAACGGCGCTCGGCCCGTACGGTGCCCGGCGCGACGGCGATCAGCTCGCCGAAGAGCCGGAGGATCTGGTCGAGCACATGCTCCGGGACGGGCCGCCCGGGACCGTGCACGGCCCCGAGGGTGCGCCCCTCGATGAACCTCTGCAGCCGGATGTCCCCGATTTCAACGAACCCCGGGATACGGGAGACAAGTCCCTGCAAGGTCGCCAGCAGCTGTTCCTCCGAGAGGAAGCACCGCCGGTCGAACCACAGCAGATGGTCCCGGGGGGCACGGCACTTGACCCGGCGTGCCTCGGACTCACCATCACCAGCGGCACCGGGCAGGGCGATCTCATATGTCTCGTGGTGGTAGCCCTGGAGCGGACCCTCGACCGCGCCCGAGTCGCCACTGCTCAACTGGACGGCCTCTTCGGCGGCAAGTTGTCTGGCAAAGGATGTACTCCGCGCTCGTAGACACCCTCCCAGGCTCGCTGTGAACAAGCGCATGCCCGCGTGACGTCCGAGCCAGAGCTCAGGGCCCGCCTGATTGGGCGGGAGGTTGGTTTGTCGGCGCGAGTTCACGTGCTGCGTTCCAAAGTGTCTCGAAAAACTCCTGACGACGCCTGATCATCATGCGGTCGTGGGCCCCGCCGTCCGGTGACCATCGGGTCAGGAGGGAGTCGTAACCGATGAGGTCGAGGAGACGGCCGTCCACCGGAGCGGAACCAGGCTGGGCGGGGCCGCCGGTGGTCCAGGGTTCAGGACGGAGGTCGATCTTGTCGTAGATCCCCTCGTACACCCGGTCGTTGATGAAGTAGAGCTTAAGAGAGGGCGACATGTGCAGGACTCGGAACTCGACGGTCAGGGTCCCTTTGTTCGCAACGGCCATCCGGCCCCTCTGCTCCCTCAGGCTTCTCTCGTAATCCGTGATCTTGCGTCTCAGTTCCGCGCGGAAAGCCGGCGAGTCGGAGATCTTCCCGTCCTCGCCCGCGAAACCCGGTACCTCGATCTGCCGGCTGAAGTCGGGCACCAGGACTCGTATGCTCACCTTGCGCTGCCTGTTCTCACCCAGGTCCTGGAGGAAGTTCTTCAGCGGGACGGCGAGTGTCTCCCCGGTGAAGGCCATCGCCGCCAGCCGGACGTCCCTGCCCTCGAGCGCCTCCTGGAACTCGCTCTCCAGTTCCCTCGGCGTGACGATCCTTCCCGAGTGCAGCCTCTGCATCTGGCTGTCCAGACGACCGTTAAGCCTCTGCACCTCCGCGTAGAGCACGTACCCCACGACGGTGACCAGCGCCCCGCCCAGATAGACCTTGTCCGCGAGCGCGTCCCCGACGGGCTTCACGAACTGCGCGACCAGCCCCACGCCGAAGACACCGGCAAGGAATAGCCGCGTGAGTGTGGGTTCCGCACGGCCCCAGCGAGCCGCCAGCCTGCCGCCCCACGACGGCCTCGTGTCCGACACCGATTCCCCCTGTGAGCCCCCGACTTGGATCGAACCCGCTCATGGTGCCGCTGATCCGACCTCTCAGGAAGAGGCCCTCGTCCTCACCACGGAATCATGGACGCGAGGTCCTCGAACCTGGTGATGACGACCGGGGCGCCCGCCTCGCGCAGCACCTTCGCTGCCTGCTCGTCGAAGGCGTATCCCATGAACGAGACTCCGGCCGCCTCCGCCGCCGCGAGGTCCGTCGCCGTGTCCCCGATCATCACGGCGTCCGCCGCGTCGGCGCCCAGCTGGCCCAGTGCGCGCAGCAGACAGTCCGGGTCGGGCTTCAGCCGCTTCGGATCGCCGGTACGGCCATGGATGCGGCCCCCGAAGCTCTTCGCGAGGCCCATCCGGTCCACGTATACCGCCACGGCTTGCGGCGAGTTGTTCGTGGTGACGGCCAGGCGTACCCGCTCCCTGGTCAGCAGCCGCACGAAGTCCACGGCGCCCTCAGTGGCCGGCGCGTCCCGTGCCGCGTCGATCTCGCCCCGGACGAGACACGCTTCGAGTGCGGCCAGCAGCGCGTCGTCGGAGCAGTGCAGGTCGACCGCTCGCAGTACGACCTGAGGGTCATCGGAGATCAACGCGTCGGCGGGCAGGGAGGCCATGGCCCCCCGTGTCGCGACGACCTTTCGCAGTTCGTCCGCGAGGGCGGCCGACCCGTTCGGGAACAACCGGCACAGCGGTCCGTCGAAGTCGAACAACACGCATCGGCCGCGGGAGATCCGCTCCGCCGTGGCCCGCAGCGCACGGAGTTCGGACGGGTTCCGGCGCGACGCCTCCCGTCGCACCGTCGTGGCTGGACCGGAACGTGAGTCCGTGCTGTGCCACGTCCTCAGGGCCTCCACGATCTCCTCCTCCGCAGGCAGCACGTCATCGAGCAGCAGAGGCTGCTGCGCGCGCCCCAGAGCGCGTCGCACCCGGCCTGCGGCCATCTTGAAGTGCTGGTCACCGGCGTCGGCCAGCAGGTCGAGCGCGGGGCGCATGATGTCGGTGTACACGGACTGGGCGTACTCGAAGGCCAGGTAGACCTCGAGGTCCTTCTGGAGTTCCGCCGTGAGGTCGGTGCGACCGGCCTCCGTCATGGCTCGCGTCCACAGCTCGACCATACGCGCGCGCTCCGCCGGTTCGTACCCCATACGGACGAGATGGGTCGCCAGGTCATGGAGCGGATCCCCGTACATCGCCAGCTCCCAGTCGATCACCGCCACACGCCCGCGGTGCACCAGGATGTTCGCGCGATGGACATCGGTGTGCAGGAGCGCGAAGGGGCGGGAGGCCAGGCCATGGTGGCGCTCCTTGAACCGTGCCATCGCATCATGCGGGATGCCGAGCGCTTCGAAGAGGGCACCGAAGCGCTCCCGGTTGGGTCGGTACACCTGTTGCTCGGTGAAGTTCACGAGCCAGTGCAGGAAGGCGTCGCCGTCCCCGTCGGCGGGCCAGTCCGCGGGGAGCGGGGGAAGCTCGTCGACCGGTACCTCGGCGGTCCTGACGAAGAAGGCGGCGAACTCCCGCATCAATCGCTCGTCGACGGCGCCTGCCGGGTTGCGCTCACTGAGCGCCTCTCCCCTGCGATACCGGTGCAGGGACCGTTCGCCTGATTCGCCGAGCACAGCGAGGCAGCGCGGCACCTCCGGCAGATGTCTGCAGACGACCTCCAGTACCTCGGCCTCGCTCGGCCAGATACGGGGAACGACTTCGACCGTCTTCAGGGGCACCCGGTACTTGGCACGGGTGAAGGGCGGAGCTCCCAGTGCCAGGCCAAGACGCAGTCCCAGCCGGATCACGTAATTGGTGTTGTGGTGGCCCTGGAGCACATCGGCCTCGCCCCGGAGCAGACGGGAGTCCAGAAGGCGGTGCGCCAGCGAAAGGCGCGCTCCGTGTGGCAGAGGAGGCACTGGCCGAGATTAGCGCCTGACGCTCACGGTTTTACGCACAAGTGCATAACTGTTCCGCCCTGATGAACCGTCGCGCACCCTGATTCGCGCACGTCCAGGCGGTGGTCACAGCTCAGTCCACCGGTGCCCGGTTCTGATGACGGCACGTCGCGGACAACTCGTTCGGCGCATTCCGGACAGCTGACCGAGTTTCGAGCCCAGGGCCGACCATCGTCGGCCGGCCCCCGGCTCGCTCGTCAAGCGGACTGCCGTACGGCCTTCAACACATCGAGGAAGTCCGTGACGATATGGGCAGCCCCAGCCTGGCGCAGTTGCTTCTCCTTGCGTTCGTCACGGGCGTAGCCCACGAACGGAACGCCGGCCTCCATGGCGGCCGAGTAGTCCGTCGGCGCGTCACCGATGAACAAGGCCTCGGACGGCGCCGCACCCATCGCGCTCAACGCCCGGTTCAGATAGTGCGGGTGGGGCTTGAGGTACTGGAGGTCCTGGGTGCGGCCGTATATGTGGGGCTGGAAGCGGTGCAGGAGGCGGCGGCCGGTGAGGTAGGTGCGGACGACCCGGGGGGAGTTGTTCGTGGCGACGGCGAGGCGGGCGCCGATCTCCGCCCAGGTGTGGATCAGGACGTCGGCGTACGCGGTGGGCATCGCGGAGGCGGAGGCGCGCAGCTCCTCCTGGGTGAGGCGTTCCTCCAGCTCGGCGACGAGGTCGCTGCCCGGGTGGCGGCGGTTCACGGCGCGCAGGACGACGTGCGGGTCGAGGGACTCCCGTTCGGCCTCGTCCAGCAGGCTGTGCAGTCCGCGTCCCTCGAGCCAGCTCACCAGGTCGCGTGCGACGCCCTCCGCCTTGTGCCCTGCGAAGAGCCGGCAGATCGGGCCGTCGAAGTCCCACACCACCACCCGCGCGCGCTCGACCAGGGCCGTCAGGTCGTCGGGTTCGGCGTCCGGGTGTGCTGCCACCGCTTCAGTGTGCGTCGTATCAGGAGTCACTAGGAGAGTGTCAGGTCAGTCGTGATGGTTTCCCAGAGGGCGTCGAACCACTTCTGCGATTCCTGCACGAACGCGGCGTCCCGCTGTCCGGCCTGCTCCACGAAGGAGAAGAGCAGGGACGTCGAGCCGAGGGCGTCGTACATGTCCAGGGTCCGGCTCTCGTACTCCTCCTGCCGCTCGGTGAGGACGTAGTAGCCGATCAGCGCCTCCGTGCCGTTGAGCAGATACAGCTTCACCGGTGGGGTGAACGGCAGCGCCCGGAAGGTGACGCGGACGTCGACGCCGACCGTGGAGCGCAGCGCCTGGAGGTTGTGGCGCAGCACGCGCGCCTGGGCGTTGCGCATCTCCAGCCACCGCTTGTGCACCGGGTCGTCGCCCTCGCCGCCGGCCACGGAGACCGGGAAGGCGAGCTGGATGGTGCGGGACGGCAGCAGGACGCGGACGTCGACGGATTCGGGGCGTATCGAACCCTCGTGGATCAGGCGGAGCGGTTCGCCGAGGGCGAGCATCAGGGTCTCGGAGGTGTGGCAGACGACGTCGATGCGGACGTGGGGCGCGGCGAAGGCCTCGGCCAGGCGGGGGGCGAGGCCGACCATCGTCGGCTGGGGAGCGCCCCGGGTGGGCGCGGGCAGGGCGATCCGCGGCGGGCTGCCCTTGCTGACATTGGTGAGCAGGCCGTCCTCCTGGAGGGCGCGCAGGGCCTGGCGCACGGTGCCGCGCTCCACGCCGAACTCCTCGGCGAGCTCGGCCTGCGTGGGCAGGCGGTCGCCGGCCTTGAGTTCCCCGACGCGGATGCGTTCCCGCAGGATGTCGGCGATCTCCTGCGGCGAGAGTCTCCTGCTGCCGTTCACGGCCACGTTCTCCTGAGTCACGACCAAACGCTACAACTTGTGCCCATCTAGCGGGAGTTGTTTGTAGCTTGTTTCAAAGTAGGCGCCAAGTGGGGACAACCTCTTCAGAGTTGGCACCAAGTTGGTTGAGTTGGCGGAAGTAATCCTTCCATCCCCGGAAGATCGAAGGGGGAAACACCGATGCCCGTTCTCGCACTCCTCTCCGCCGTCTTCGTCGTCGGCGTCGAGCAGCTTCTGCAGTGGAAGTACGGCGCCACCGGCCTCATCGGCCTGCTCCTCCTCACCATAGGCATCAAGGCCAGGAACCCGGCCGTCAGCTCCATCGGTGCCGCCGTCCTCGCCGTCCTCTTCTCGGGCCCGGCCCTGTGAGCCGTACGCGCGAGGGACTGTCGAAAGGCGCAGGCCGAACGCTGTGGGAGGCCGTCAGGTCGTGAGCGTCAGCTCCGAACTGATGGTCTCCCACAGTGCGTTGAACCACACGTGCGACTGCTCCACGAACGTCGTGTCGCGCAGTCCGGCCCCCTGCTCGAAGGCGAACAGCGTCGACTGGATGCCCGGGGCGTCGTACATCTCCAGCTGACGCTGCCCGATCTCGACCTCGCTGCGGGTCAGCGTGTAGTAGGCGAACAGCGCCTCCGTGCCGTTGAGCAGGTACAGCTTCACCGGCGGGGTGAACGGCAGCGCGCGGAAGGTGACCTGGACGTCGATGCCGTGCGTGGAGCGCAGGGCGAGCAGGTTGTGCCGGAGGACCTGGCCCTGGGCGTTGCGCTGGTCGAGCCAGCGCCGGCGCAGCTGGACGTCGAAGTCGCCGGACGCCTCGTCCACCGGCGTCGGGAAGGCGAGCGGGATGTCCCGGCTGGGCAGCAGGATCCGCACGTCGACCTTGGCCGGTTTCATATGCCCCGCGTGGATCCGGCGGAGCGGCTCACCGATGGCGAGGGTGAGCGAGACCGAGGTCAGGCACAGCGCGTCGATCTCGACGTGCGGGGCGGCGAAGGCGGCCGCGATACGCGGTCCGAGGGTCACCATGGTGGGCTGCGGCACGGCTTCCGGGCCGGTGACGGGCCTGCCCGGCTCGGGGGCCACGGTCGCCGGAGCGCCCTTGGAGGCGTTGGTGAGCAGGTGCTCGGACTGCAGGATGCGCAGGGCCTGCCGGACGGCTCCGCGCTCGACGCCGAACTCGTCGGCCAGCTTGGCCTGGGTGGGCATGCGCTGGCCCGGCCGCAGTTCGCCCGAGGTGATCCGGGCACGCAGCGCCGCGGCCACCTCCCGGTGTGAAGTCTGTGGCCGCTGTGACCTCTTCCGCCCAGTGGCGGAGGCGTGTTTCGGCTCCACGACCGAACATTACAACTTCCCGCCATCTTTGGGCAGTTCACCGGATGGTGGTTATAGGACGCGTCGAGACGGTCATAACTACAGTGAAGTTGGTCGCCAACTTCAGCGACATGGTCAAGCTTCAAGGAGTTGGCCATGAGTCGCCGCAGGTTCACCAGCTGGGCTCCCTTCCGGAGGGGAGCCGGGAGTCCGGTCGGTCCGCACAGCCACAACTTCACATCGACAACCGAACAGCGATCGCACAGCCACAACCGCATAGCAGCACGCACAGCCACAACTGAACAGCTCGCTACGGATGAGCGGACCCGTCACCCCCTCGTCGCAAGGAGGTTCAGAAGACGTCCGGGCACCACGGTCGCCTGGACGTACGCAGCAGGGCGTCGGCCGTCAGGGCGGCGCCCGCTCGCTCTTCCCGCACCCGCCCCAGCGCGACGAGCCGTACGACGGACTCGTCGCCGAGCCACAGCCGGCTCAGGTCGGCCACGTCGAGGGTCAGGTCCGCGGCGGCCGTGGTCGGCGCGCAGGACGCGCCGTCCGCGGCCGCCTCCAGCCGGAACCGCCCGCCCGACAGCCCGGAGCCGTCCACGACCTCCAGCACCAGCGCGCCCTGCCCGGCATAGGTACGCGCCTCCAGCGCCCGTACGACGTCCAGGACCCGCACCCACAGCCAGTCCGCCAGCGTCGTGATGCGCGCGGCCCGCGGATCGGGCAGATACAGGGGCAGCAGATCGTCGGGGGCCCGCCGGCCGCTCTTCACCGCGGTGATCCAGTCGATGGAGCACAGGTAGTGCCACAGGGAGCGCTCGGCCCGCGGGGTCGCCGCGATCAGCCAGTTCACGGTCGCCGTGTTGAGGGGCTGCTTGGAGTCGCCCCAGCGGTCGTCCGCCGTGTACGACACCAGCCCGTCGACCGCGCCGTCCGCCGAGCGGTACACGGCGAAGAACGGCTCGGTCCACGAGGACCCCTCCAGCACCAGCCCGCCGGTGTTCACCTGCCACCACCGGTCGTCCCGGTCGACGGCCCCCGGCTGCGCCCGGCGCACCCGCTCGAACAGCTCGGGACCCGCCTTGCGGACCTCGCCCGGGTCGACCAGTTCGATACGGCCGCCGTCCTCAGGCCCCGACCACCGGGGGTCGACCCCGGCGCGCAGCACGTCGACGGTCCACTCGGCCGTCCACGCGGCGGGCCCGAACCCGAAACGGCCGTAGATCGGGTACTCGGCGGCGATCAGCGTCGCGACGACGTCGCCGCGCTCCCGGGCGGCCGTCAGGTCCCGGGCCATCATCCGGCTGAGCAGACCGCGGCGGCGGTGGGTGGGGCTGACGGTGACGTTGGTGACCGCGTCGGCGGAGACGGCGGCGCCGCCGACGGCGGTGATCTCCTGCGCGAAGGACCGGAAGGTGGCCACACAGCGGCCCCCGTCGAAGGCACCGAGCGTGCGGGCCGGGTCGATGTACGACTCCCGGTCCGCGACCTCCGCATCGCTGACCCCCGGCGAGCGAAGGAACCCGGTCCTCATGGCCCGGCTCCACTCCGGGACGTCGCCCTCGGTCAGGGGGCGGATGTCGATGTCGCTGGGGGCTGCGGAACGGCTCATGGGGCCACGGTAGGTCGGGGCGCGGAAGGTGTCCCGGGAATTTTCCCGCACCCACGCGCCCCGAGCCGTTCGGCCGTCAGCTCAGCAGGTCGTCGACCTGGGCCTCCCCGTCGCGGTAGCGGCGGGTGATCTCCGCACCGCACTCGTCGGCGGTGCGCTGCAGACGCTGGCGCCGGCGGGAGACCTGCTGCTCGTAGCGGACCAGGCGCCCCATCGCGGCGCTCAGTTCGGCGTCGGTGCGGGCCCGCAGGTCGGACAGCTCGACCTCGGCCAGCATCTCGGACGCCAGCCGCCGCGACTCCTCGCTCTGCGGGGTGCCGAGCGTGACATGGCGGGCCGACGAGCGGTGCCGTGCGGGGGCGTCGGTGAGGATCTCCGGGAGGCGGTCCACGACGGCGGCGGCGCCCGCCGGGGACCGGCGTGCCAGCTCCGCCCGCAGGATGTCGATACGGCCCTGCAACAGGCGCCGCACATAGCTCAGATCGGCCTCGTCGCTCTGCGCGTCCCGGCGCAGTGTGCGCAGTTCGGGCAGGGTGAGAAGGGTCAGGTCCTGCTCGGGCGGCTCCGGGGGCAGCGGTGCGTGCGGGCCCGGGCCCGGATCGTCGGCGGTGCGCTGCGTGGGCGGCCGCAGACTGTCCAGCCGGCCCGTGTGGGCCAGCACGACAGCCCCGGGCGGCTGCCCGGTACTCGGTGTGCTCATGTGCCTCAACCGTCCCCTCGACCGGCGTGTGGGAGCATCGTGCCATCCCGACCGGCCCCCGAGTGACCGAGAGCCCCCGAACAGCCCCAGATGGGGGGTTACCTGTTCAAAAAGAAGCACCCGAAGGGGGCTTCGGGACAGCGGACGTCGCCCACCGGGCGGTGCCCGACCGTCTCCGGACGCACGGCATGATGGCCGTATGCGAGCTGTGGTGCAGAGAGTGGACGGCGCGAGCGTCGTCGTGGACGGCGAGACGGTCGGCGAGATCACCGGCGAGGGGCTGTGTGTCCTCGTCGGCGTCACGCACGAGGACACCAAGGAGAAGGCGGCGCAGCTCGCCCGCAAGCTCTGGTCGATCCGCATGCTGGACGACGAGAAGTCGTGCAGCGACATCGACGCCCCGCTGCTCGTCATCAGCCAGTTCACCCTCTACGGCGACGCCCGCAAGGGCCGCCGCCCCACCTGGAACGCGGCGGCCCCCGGCGATGTCGCCGAGCCGCTCGTCGACGAGGTCGTCGCGCACCTGCGCGCGCTGGGCGCGACGGTGGCGACGGGCCGCTTCGGCGCCAAGATGCGGGTGTCCCTGACGAACGACGGCCCGTTCACCGTGCTGATCGAGATCTAGACCCGGACCCTGCCGGTCAGGGCTCGACGACCACTTCCTGGGCGGCAGCGGTGTCGCCCGCGATCAGGCGGGCGTCCACGGGGACGTTGCGCTTGACCAGGGCGAGGGCGACCGGGCCCAGTTCGTGGTGGCGGACCGAGGTCGTGATGAAACCGATCTTGCGGCCGTCGGGCTCCTCGTCCGCGAGGCGGATCTCGGTGCCGGCGACGGGCAGGTGCACCTCGCTGCCGTCCAGGTGCAGGAAGACCAGGCGGCGGGGCGGCTTGCCGAGGTTCTGGACCCGGGCGACCGTCTCCTGGCCCCGGTAGCAGCCCTTCTGCAGATGCACGGCCGTACCGATCCAGCCCAGCTCGTGCGGGATGGTGCGGTGGTCGGTCTCGAAGCCCAGACGGGGGCGGTGCCGCTCGACGCGGAGCGCCTCGTACGCGAGCAGCCCGGCGGGCGGGCCGGCCTGCTCGGCGTAGGACTCCAGGTCCGCGCGGGGCAGGAACAGATCGCGCCCGTACGCCGTCTCGCGGACGACGACGCCCTCGGGGACCTCGGCGATCGACCCTGCGGGCAGGTGCACCACGGCGAACTCGCCGGTTCGGTCGGCGACTTCCACCTTGTAGAAGAACTTCATCGACTCCAGGTACGCGATCAGCGCTTCCTGGGTGCCGGGCTCGACGTGCGCCCAGACCGTCGTGCCGTCGTCGACGAGGTACAGGGCGTGCTCGATGTGGCCGTGCGCGGAGAGGATCAGCGCCTCGGTGGCCTCGCCCGCCGGCAGGTCGGCGACGTGCTGGGTGAGCAGCAGGTGCAGCCAGGTCAGCCGGTCCTCGCCGGAGACGGTGACGACACCGCGGTGGGAGAGGTCGACGAAGCCGGTGCCGTCGGCGAGGGCGCGCTGCTCGCGGAACAGATCGCCGTAGTGGGCGGCGACGCCTTCGTCCACGCCCTCGGCGGGCACGGCGCCGGGCAGGGTCAGCAGGGGGCTCTTCATGGGTCCAGCCTACGACCCGGTAGTTGAAGTCTTCCCGGTCGTCCCCCGGGCCGCGCAGTCCCGGCACCGGCCGAAGATCGCGAAGTGCTTCATGTCGGTCTCGAAGCCGAAGTCGCGGCGCAGCTTGGCGGTGAACTCGGCGGCCACCGACACATCGGCCTCGATGACGTTGTCGCAGTCCCGGCAGACCAGGTGGATGTGGTGGTGGCGGTCGGCCAGGTGGTAGGTGGGGGCGCCGTGCCCCAGGTGGGCGTGGCTGACCAGGCCCAGCTCCTCCAGCAGCTCCAGGGTGCGGTAGACCGTGGAAATGTTGACCCCCGACGCCGTCTTCCTCACTTCCACGAGGATGGCGTCGGGGGTCGCGTGCTCCAGGGTGTCCACGGCTTCGAGGACAAGCTGGCGCTGCGGCGTCAGCCGGTAGCCGCGCTGCCTCAGGTCGCTCTTCCAGTCGGTGCTCACCACACCGAAGAGTCTAGGACTACTTGAAGAAGGCGATGCCGTCGTCCGGCATGTCGTCGGGGAGGGCCTTGGCCCAGCGCTCGACGTCCTCGGGGGTGACGACCTTCTTCAGGTGCGCCGACATGTAGGGGCGCAGCTCGACCTCGGGGGTCTGCTTCTCGCCGACCCACATGAGGTCGCTCTTGACGTAGCCGTACAGGCGCTTGCCGCCGGAGTAGGGCCCGGAGGCGGCCGTACGGGCCACGGCGTCGGTCACCAGGTCGATCTGGGGCTTCTTGTCGGCCATCTCGCCGTACCAGATCTCGACCACGCCGTCATGGCGGACCATGGTCACCTCGACCTTGCGGTCGGCGTCGATGCGCCAGAAGCCGTACTCGGACTCCAGCGGGCGCACCTTGTTGCCCTCGGTGTCGAGCACCCAGGTGTGGGACTGGTACTCCAGGAAGTCCCGGCCGTCGTGCGTGAACGAGACCTCCTGACCGAAGTTGCACTTCTCGGAACCGGGGAAGTCGTGCACGCCCGCGCCGGCCCAGTTGCCGAGCAGGAAGGCGAGGGGCACGAGGTCCTTGTGGAGGTCGGACGGGATCTCGATCATGAGCAGCTCAGAAGTCTCGTACGTCTGGGACGGGGGGTCAGCGCTGGCCCTGGTACAGCTTCTTCACGGTCAGGCCGGCGAAGGCGAGGACGCCGACGCAGACCAGGACGAGCAGGGCTTCGAAGAAGATCTCCACGGGGTGCTCCTCGATTGAGCGGAGGTTGAGCGGAACGTACAAGGGCCGGTCCCCAGCTTAGTCGGCCCGGGACCGGCCCTTCGTGTGAGGTGCGCCCTCGCGGGATCAGCCGAGCAGCTGGCCCTGCAGGGTCACCGTCTGGCGGAACGGCACGGAGGCGGCGGTGCCCTTCCGTGACTGCACGATCACGGCGAGGACGTCACCTGCGCCCAGGTACGCCTGCCGGACCTGCTCCGCGCCGTACGGCTTGGACTCGGTGTACGCCCAGCGCGGGAAGTCACCGGGCCAGGGCAGGTTCGCGAAGCCCTCGTCGGCGACGGACGTCTCCGTGCCGCGCAGCTGGTAGCCCGGGGCTCCGAAGGGCGCCATGCGGGCGGCCAGGTCGTCCACGATCACCGAGGTGTCGAAGCGGAGCAGATAGATCCGGGTGCTGGTGCCGTCCTCGGTGGTCCAGCCGCGGGCCGCGATGTGCCGCAGACCGTCGTCCTTGAGCATCTGCCGCAGGTCGGCGCGCTCGTCCTCGTCGGCGAACTCCTTCAGGAAATCCTCTGTCGGCAGCCAGCCGTCCTCGCCGCGCAGGGCGCGGTCCTCGACGGCACCCGCGGGCGCGGGCAGCAGCAGAGCGCGCGGGTCGGCGTGGTGCGCCTCCGCGCCGTTCTCCTCGGCGAACGGCCGGGGGCTGCCCGACGGCAGTGGCGGCCGGGTCAGCGTGGGGTAGTCCCAGCGCCCGTCCGACTCGGTGGCGAGCCCGGGCACCTCGGTGCGTTCCATCCCCGTGATCCCGTACGCCGTTCCGGCCCCGACGGCCGCGAACACCACCACGGCGGCGGTCCAGCGCAGGACGGCCCGCAGGACCCGGCGGTCCTTCGGGGGTCCCGGAGTCTCGGGGACGGCGGTCTCCGGGGCTGGGGTCTGCTCCGGTGCGGGCGCCGGTGCCTCCGCCGTCGCGAGGCCGCCCGCGGGCGTCGTCTCGGGGCCCGGCTCGACGGCACGGGCCTGCTGCTCGGTCATACGGCCTTCCCGGGTTCGGCGATGCGGTCGAGCTGGGTGCTCATGAGCTTCGCGACGGCCTTGGCGTCCAGAGGGCGGGCGCCCTGCGCCGAGAGCGTGACCAGCACGTCCCCGACGTATCCGGAACAGGACATCTCGTCGGTGCCCTCGCTGAGCTCCTTCGGCATCAGGAAGCACTTGGCGTCCTTGTGACCCTTGACCGCCGGGCCCTTGCGGAAGATGTCGAGGGCGGTCAGAAGGCCGTTCTGGGTCCGGACCATGTCCCGAACGGCCGTGCGGTTGTCCATCCGGCTGAGCATGACGCTCACGCCGTAGATGTCGTAGACGGACCCTCCGGCGCGGCCGGCGGCGAACTCGCTGAAGTAGCTGCGCATCGCCACGCCCTTCGGGCGCATGCGGTCCATCCGCTTCTCCAGCTCACGGCGCTGGGAGCGCGGCAGGTCGCGCAGCGACTCCTTGCGCAGGGCCTCCGCCTGGGTGCCGGTGAGCTGGGCGTCCGAGCCGAACTCGCCCATGTCGGGACCGCGGACCCAGCTGTCCGTGCCGTACGGGACGAGCATCCCGGCGAGGCCGGTGGCCTTCGGCGCCTTCGCGGGGCGGTCGGCGGCGGCCGACGGGAACTTCCACGTCGGCGCCCCGGCGTCGCGGTCGGCGTCACGCACGGTGACGACTGTGTAGCCGGTGCCGGCGACGATCGCGGCGACGGCCACGACGGCTCCGGCGATGGTGGCGACCCGGCGGCGGGACCACCTCTTCCGGGCGGGCGGCTGCTCTTCGGCGGCCGTCTCGGCCGGGCTCTCGGTGGCGGGGGCGCTGCCCTCGTCCAGGGGACGTTCCTCGCTCACAGCCGCTCCATCTGCCGCTTGGCCAGTCCGAGAATGGTCTTCTTGCCGACCGGCTTGGTGGAGCTCACGAAGATCTCCATCTCGATGTCACCGCGCCAGGCGAAGGCTCTCGCTTTGTACTCCGGCAGGTAGCCCGGCTTGGTCTCCGGCTTCGTGTAGGCGTACGCCATGCCTTCCTCCGTGCCGGGGACGGGCCAGGACTGGTTGCCGTCGTCGTCCGCCCAGTAATGGGCTCCGTTCGATCTCTCGGACGCCGCCATCGACTCCTCCTGCCGGTACTGGACGAGCCGGATCTCCACCGCGGTCTGGCCCTGCTCCCAGGCGACGACGGCCGCACGCCGGAACTCGTCGCCCACGAGATGGGCGAAGGCGGGCTTGGGGCGCTCGAAGGCCTCGGCATAGGAGGCCAGGTCCATCCAGCCGTCCTCGGCCGACGACCAGTCGGCGTCCTTCGCGCCGCGCGGCTTCTTCAGCAGCAGCTTGCGCAGGTCGCCGTCGGTGCGTACGTGCCGGTCCCGCGCGGCCGACAGCGGCTCGGGAGCCTCGCCCTTGGACTGCTTCAGCGTCGGCTGGGACAGCGGCGGCAGCTTCGTGGGCTCGCGGTCGGCCTGCACCAGGTATCCGGTGCAGGTCCCGGCGACGAGCCCGAGCACGACGGCCCCGGCGATCAGCAGCGCCGTACGACCACGGCGGCGGGCACGGACCGGCGCTGCGGCGGTCTCCGGCTCGACGGCGCCGGGCTCGGCAGCGGTCTCCGGCTCGATGGCCGCCGGCTCGGCGGCGGTCTCCGGCTCGGCGGGCCCGGGCTCGGGCGCGGTGCCGGGTGGGGCCTTGCCCTCGGGCTCGCCCGGTCTTTCGGGTTGTTCCACGACGTCTCCCACAGTGCGTGACGTGCGCATTTCACATGCGGCGCACAGGAGACCGATGACCCAAGCCTCAGGTTGTAGCGGTCTTGATTACGATTCGGCCATGGCGAACAAGCTGGTGATCAAGGTGACGGCGGGGGCCGACGCTCCCGAACGCTGCTCCCAGGCGTTCACGGTCGCGGCGGTGGCCGTGGCCAGTGGCGTGGAGGTCTCCCTGTGGCTGACCGGCGAGTCCGCCTGGTTCGCCCTGCCGGGCCGGGCCGCCGAGTTCGAGCTGCCGCACGCGGCCCCGCTCCCCGACCTGCTGGACTCCCTCCTCGCGGGCGGCCGGGTCACCCTGTGCACCCAGTGCGCGGCCCGCCGGGACATCACGGAGAAGGACGTGCTCGAGGGCGTGCGCATCGCGGGCGCCCAGGTCTTCGTCCAGGAGGCGATGACGGACGGCACCCAGGCCCTCGTCTACTGACCCCCGGCCCCCGTCCAGCGACCGGCCTCCGTCCACAGGCAGAACGGGTGGCCCGCCGGGTCGAACAGCACCCGCACGTCGTCCTGCGGCTGGTACGCGGCGAGGGCGGCCCCCGCCTCGACGGCCCGCGAGGTCTCGGCGGCCAGGTCGTCCACCTCGACGTCCAGGTGGAGCATCATCTGCTGGTCGCCCGGGCGGCGCGTCGGCCAGATCGGCCGTACGTAGTCCGGTTCGGTCTCGAAGGCCAGCGCGACGCCCTCGGAGCCGGGCGGCGGGCCGATCAGCACCCAGTGCGGCTCCTCGGCCCGCACCACATAGCCGAGGAGCCGGCGGTAGAACCGCGCGAGTTCATGGGCATCGGGGGCGTCCAGCACGACGGTGGACACGCGGGCGGGCGGCATACGGCCCGTTCTACTGCGGCTTCTTCTTGCCGTCCAGCTCGTCCCACCACTCGTCGGACTGCGGGTCCCCGGAGGGCTCGTCCCACCAGCGGTCGTCGGGGCCGCGCCGGTTGGCGACCATCGCCGCCAGCGGCGGGATCACCATGGCGACCACGCACATGCCCACCGCGACGGGGACCGACCACAGGCGCACGACGGCCCACGCCAGGACGAAGAGCGTGACGCAGAGCCCCATCAAGGCGAAGTACCGGTGACGCCGCCGTGCGTACATACGTCCAGGGTAGGTCGGCTCGCCGGGCTCGCATGCCGAAGGGCCGCACCCCGGTGTCCCCGGGGTGCGGCCCTTCGTCCGTACTGCCTCAGACCGCGATCGCGACCTCGGCCAGGCCGCCCTGCTGGGCGACGACCGTGCGGTCGGCGGTCCCGCCCGGCACCAGCGCGCGGACGGTCCAGGTGCCCTCGGCCGCGTAGAAGCGGAACTGGCCCGTCGCGGAGGTGGGGACCTCGGCGGTGAACTCGCCGGTCGAGTCCAGCAGACGGACGTAGCCCGTCACCGGCTCGCCGTCGCGGGTCACATGACCCTGGATCGTGGTCTCACCGGGCTTGATCGTCGAGGCGTCGGGGCCGCCGGCCTTCGCTCCACACATGTCTTTCTCCAGGTTGGGTCTGACCGGAAGGAAGGCCGGTCGGGGTCGCTGAGGTGGGTTACTTGCCGGTGCCGAGCTCGATCGGCACGCCGACCAGGGAGCCGTACTCGGTCCAGGAGCCGTCGTAGTTCTTGACGTTCTCCACGCCGAGCAGCTCGTGCAGCACGAACCAGGTCAGCGCGGAACGCTCACCGATGCGGCAGTAGGCGATGGTGTCCTTCGCCAGGTCGACGTCCTCCTGGGCGTAGAGCTCCTTGAGCTCGTCGTCCGACTTGAAGGTGCCGTCGTCGTTGGCGTTCTTCGACCACGGGATGTTCGCGGCGGTCGGGACGTGGCCCGGGCGCTGCGACTGCTCCTGCGGCAGGTGCGCCGGGGCGAGCAGCTTGCCGGAGAACTCGTCGGGCGACCGGACGTCGACCAGGTTCTGCGAGCCGATGGCAGCCACGACGTCGTCACGGAAGGCGCGGATCGCGGTGTTCTGCGGCTTGGCCTTGTAGTCGGTGGCCGGGCGCTCGGGGACGTCGTCGCCGGCGACCAGCTCGCGTGCGTCCAGCTCCCACTTCTTGCGGCCGCCGTCGAGGAGCTTGACGTTCTCGTGGCCGTAGAGCTTGAAGTACCAGTAGGCGTAGGACGCGAACCAGTTGTTGTTGCCGCCGTAGAGGATCACCAGCGTGTCGTTGGCGATGCCCTTCTTCGACAGGAGCTTCTCGAAACCCTCCTGGTCGACGAAGTCGCGGCGGACCGGGTCCTGCAGGTCCTTGGTCCAGTCGATCCGGATCGCGTTGCGGATGTGGTTCTTCTCGTAGGCGGACGTGTCTTCGTCCACCTCCACGATCGCGATGTTCGCGTCGTCGAGGTGCTGCTCCAGCCAGTCGGCGTCGACCAGGACGTCGCTGCGGCTCATGTTTCTCCTCCGGGGCAGTTGCGGCGGGGCGTTGCGAAGGTGCGGGCGTGCGGTTCGGCACCGGCCAGGCGGCCGGTTCGCGCACGGGTGCCCGAGTCAGGGCTGCGGGGATGCGGGGGGTGGGACCGGCGCGGAGCCGGCCTGTCCGCTCAGAAGGGGCGACAGAGCATGGCGGCGACGCGGCACAGGTCTACTGCCCGCCGCTTCGTGAGGTCCGCCTGTCGCTTCATGGCCTCGATCGTAGGGACGGACGGGCGGCCATGTCACCGGTGTGTCGCATGCTGAGACAAGATTGTCCGGGATGTGAAACCAGAAGACCGCCGACCCCGCTCCGGAAGGGGTTCCGGGCGTCCGTGTCGGCGGTCGTGGTTAGGGGGCGGACGGCGGCGTCTCGCCCCTTGGACGCGCGGTGTCCGGCCCGGGAAGGCCGGCCGTCCGCTTCGTCCAGGCCCGTCCTACCCGGCGAGGCGGACGTTCGAACCCCGCACCGTGATCTCCACGCCGTCCTTCGCGGCCTGGACGCTGTCGAGCTTGATACCGCCGGGCAGACCGTCGATCTTCTGCTCGAAGTCGGTGATGGTCCGCACCCGGTTCTCGGCGACGTCGGCGCCGCCGAACGAGGGGAGCTTGTCCGCGTGCACCCGCACGGTGTCGCCCTCGGCGGTGACCGAGCTGAGGACGGAGACCGGCTGGGGCAGCTTGGTGCCGAGGACGGTCGCCTCGACGGAGACCTTGATCTTGCCGTTGCCGCCGTCGGAGAGGCCGACCACACGGGCGGTGACACCGGGCGCGACCTGCGTCTGCTCGGACTTGGCGGTCTTCAGCAGCTCGGCGTAGGTGATGGAGGCGGTGCCGGTGGCGCTGGCCGCCGTGGCGGAGCTGTAGTCGCCGGAGAACTCGACGCCCTTCATGTTCGCCTGGAGGTCGTCGATGCGGATCGTGCCGCCCTCGGCGGTGGCCTCGTAGTCCTTGATGCCGACCTCGACGTCGTCCAGCGTGCCGCCGGCGACCTGGGTGAGGAACGGGAAGCCCTTGATGGACACGTCCGGGGTGGCGGCGAGGTTCTCGGTGGCCTGGAGCTTCCCGGCGGCCTCGTCCTCGGCGAACCCGACGGCGAGCCGGTCGGCCAGCACGAACAGGCCGCCCAGGATCACCACGACGATGAGCAGTATGCGCAGGGCTCGCATGGCTGGTCTTCCCCCACCTCGACGGTCGTCCACGACGACGGTTCCCGACGGCCGGGTGGCCGTCCACGCCGTGAGACTAACCCCGTGGCGCGGCCGGACCGCCGGATTGTCGATCACCTGTGACAGGCGCGACCGTCCGGCGGCCCGGACCCCGGCCTCAGAGCAGGGCCCGCCCGAGCAGGTACACCGCGGGGGCCGCGGCGGCCAGCGGCAGGGCGACGCCCGCCGTGAAGTGGACGAAGCGCGAGGGGTAGTCGTAGCTCGCGACCCGGTGCCCGATCAGCGCGCACACGGCGGCACCGGCGCCGAGCAGGGCGCCCGCCGACCCCAGGCCGGTCAGCGCGCCGGCCAGCGCCCCCGCTCCCGCCGCGGCGAGCAGCGAGGCGGCCACGGACGCGGGCGTCGGCAGCGCCCGCACCAGGACGGCGACGGCGACGGAGGCGGCGCCCACGGTCACCGCGTCGCCGTGCGCGGCGAGGTAGCCGGACGCGACGATCGCGAGGGCGGCCGAGGCCACCGTCGCCATCAGGCCGTACATCCGCTCGTCCGGGTCGGCGTGCGAGCGGAGCTGGAGGACCAGCGCCAGCAGCACCCAGACGCCCAGCGTGCCGAGGATGGCCGCCGGGGTGCGGCCGGACGCCAGCAGCGCCACGTCCGCCGTGAGCGCGCCCGCGAAGGCCAGCGCGATGCCCTGCCGGGCGGGCCACATGCCGTTCAGCCGGAACCAGCCCGCGGCCGTCACCGCCTGCAGCGCGACGAGGGGAACGACGAGGGCGTACGGCCCGATCGCCGCGGCCCCCGCGAGCAGCAGCCCGAGCAGCGCGGTCAGCCCGGCCGGCTGCACGCCCGGCTCGATGATCGGCGAGCGGCCCTCGAGGCGGGCCCGCTGCGCGTCCGTGATGCGGGCGTTCCCGGCGACGGTCGCGGGCCCGTACCCGGGTTCGGAACCGTCGGCGGGCGGCGTCTGCGCGGGAGCGGGGGTCTGCGTCGGGGCGGGGGCCTGCGTGCCGCCCCAGCCCGGCTGCTGGTGGCCGCCGTAGGCCGCGCCGGCTCCCTGGGACGGCATGTACGCCGTCTCCTCGGCGGGCGGGGCCACCGGGGGCTGGACCTGTGTCTCCCAGGTCTGCCCCTGCCACTGCTGTGTGTACGGCTGGGCCGCCTGCGGGTCGTCGTACGGCTGCTGCTGCGGCCACCCCTGGGGCGCCGGCTGCTGCCGGTACGGGTCGTACCCGTCGTACCCGTCGTATCCCTGATACGGCTGGTCGGTCATCGTCACCCTCCTGCGAACGGCGGGAGCACCTCGACCGTGCCGCCGTCGGCCAGCCGTACCGTCTCATGCCCGCGGGTGCCCACGGGGTCACCGTCGACGAGGAACGAGCATCGCCGCAGGACGCGCTCCAGCTCACCGGGGTGCCGCGCGCGTACGGCGTCCAGCGCCTCGGCGAGCGTGGCCGCGTCGAACGCGTCCTCCGCCACCCCGGCTGCGGCCTTCGCGGCGGCCCAGTAGCGCACCGTGACCTTTGCCATCCCGTCCCTCGATCGGTCGTCTGTGTACACGGTCAGGCTAGCCGCACCGGGTGACGGCCCAGTCCCCGATCCGGGCCAGCAGGTCCTCGCCCGCCGCGTTCTCGGCGTGCCCCATGCCGGGCTCCAGCCAGAGATCGGCGTGGTCACCGGCCGCGGCGGCCAGCATCCGGGGGTGGTCGAGGGGGAAGTAGCCGTCCCGGTCGCCGTGCACGATCAGCAGCGGTGTCGGCGCGATCCTGGGGACCGCCTCGACCGGCGACATCGGCACCGGGTCCCATTCGCGGTGGTGGATGCGGACGCGGAAGCCGTAGCGGCCCACCAGCCGGCCCTCGGGGCGGGTGACCATCCAGTGCAGCCGGCGCATGAGCGGTGTGCCCCGGTAGTACCAGCGCGCGGGCGCGCTCACCGCCACCACCGCGTCCGTGCGGGCGTCGTCGTCGCGGTGGAGCGCGGCGTGGCGCAGGACCACCGAGCCGCCCATGGAGAAGCCGACGGTCACCACGCGCGCGTGCCCGAGTCGCCGCGCCCACCGCACGGCCGCGGCCAGGTCCAGCACCTCCCGGTCGCCGACCGTCGAGCGGCCGCCCGACGCCCCGTGGCCGCGGAAGGAGAAGGTGACGACCGCGCCGTACCGCCGGAGCACGCCCGCCACCCGTCGAATGTGAGGCCGGTCCGCGTCGCCCGTGAAGCCGTGCGCGACGACGAACACCGGGGTGTCGCCGGACGGCCGGCCCTCTTCGTATACGGCCTGGCCCGGGTCGTATACGGAATCGACGGCCACACCGTCGTCGGTGCTGAGGAACGTCCGCATACGTCCCGGTCCGGCCGCCTGGGCCGTCTCGGGATTCGGACGAACCGTGGATCGTGCCACATGACCTGCCGGACCGTTGCTCATGTGGGCTATTCTGCTGGGCAGAGGACTCGGGCAGCGTTGCCCCCGGGTCCTTTTGTGCTTTCGGAAGCGTTGTATACGACGCGGGAGACCGCGGGTGTGTACGGGGCCTTCGGGATCGCAGAGCAGTTCCGTACCGCACACGTCCTCGCAGGGACCGAGGAGGAACCAGACGTATGAGTTCTCTGCTGCTCCTGACCAACGCCCTCCAGCCGTCGACGGAGGTGCTCCCCGCACTCGGCCTGCTGCTGCACAACGTGCGCGTGGCCCCCGCCGAGGGCCCCGCCCTCGTCGACACCCCCGGCGCCGACGTCATCCTCGTCGACGGCCGCCGCGACCTGCCGCAGGTGCGCAGCCTGTGCCAGCTGCTGCGCTCCACCGGCCCCGGCTGTCCGCTCGTCCTCGTCGTCACCGAGGGCGGCCTCGCCGCCGTCACCGCCGACTGGGGCATCGACGACGTCCTGCTCGACACCGCGGGCCCGGCCGAGGTCGAGGCCCGGCTGCGGCTCGCCATGGGACGCCAGCAGATCGTCAACGACGACTCCCCCATGGAGATCCGCAACGGCGACCTGTCCGTGGACGAGGCCACCTACAGCGCGAAACTGAAGGGCCGGGTCCTCGACCTGACCTTCAAGGAGTTCGAGCTGCTGAAGTACCTCGCCCAGCACCCGGGACGTGTCTTCACCCGCGCCCAGCTCCTCCAGGAGGTCTGGGGCTACGACTACTTCGGCGGCACCCGGACGGTCGACGTGCACGTACGGCGGCTGCGCGCGAAGCTCGGCCCCGAGCACGAGTCGCTGATCGGCACCGTCCGCAACGTCGGTTACCGATTCGTTACCCCGGAGAAGCCGGAGCGCTCCGCCGAGGAGCCGAAGGCCGCTTCGGGGCGGGCAAAGCCGGTGGATACGGACACCGCGGCCGCCCTGGACGCCACCGAGCTCCGCGCCGACGCCTGACGGCCCGCCGGGCGGGGCGCACCGGCGCGGCCGGGTCCTGTCCGGCATACGGGAAGCTCCCGCACGCCCTGCCCAGAGTGGGTCCATCCGCGTAGACTCCGCGCGTGGCCAAGGTGACTCGCGATGACGTCGCACGACTGGCGGGGACATCGACCGCCGTCGTCAGCTATGTCATCAACAACGGACCCAGGCCGGTCGCCCCGGCCACCCGCGAGCGCGTGCTCGCCGCGATCAAGGAGCTGGGCTACCGGCCCGACCGGGTCGCCCAGGCGATGGCGTCGCGGCGCACGGACCTCATAGGCCTGATCGTCCCGGACGCCCGCCAGCCCTTCTTCGGGGAGATGGCGCACGCCGTCGAGTGGGCCGCCGCCGAGCGCGGCAAGATGGTCCTCGTCGGCAACTCCGACTACGTCGGCGAGCGCGAGGTCCACTATCTGCGGGCGTTCCTCGGGATGCGGGTCTCCGGGCTCATCCTCGTCTCGCACGCCCTGAACGACCTGGCCGCCGCCGAGATCGAGGCGTGGGACGCCCGGGTCGTCCTGCTGCACGAGCGGCCCGAGGCCATCGACGACGTCGCCGTCGTCACCGACGACCTGGGCGGCGCCCAGCTCGCCGTACGCCATCTGCTGGAACACGGGTACGCGTATGTCGCCTGTATGGGTGGCACCGCGGAGACCCCCGCGGTCGGCGACCCGGTCTCCGACCACGTCGAGGGCTGGAAGCGGGCGATGTCCGAGGCCGGGCTGCCCACCGAGGGACGGCTCTTCGAGGCGCCGTACAACCGCTATGACGCCTATCGCATAGCGCTCGACATCCTGTCCGGGCCGCGCCGGCCCCCCGCGATCTTCTGCTCCACCGACGACCAGGCCATCGGTGTGCTGCGCGCGGCGCGCGAGCTGCGCCTCGACGTGCCGGGCGAGCTGGCCGTCGCCGGCTTCGACGACATCAAGGAGGCGGCGCTGGCGGACCCGCCGCTGACGACGGTCGCCTCCGACCGCTCGGCCATGGCGCGCGCCGCGGTCGACCTCGTCCTCGACGACGGGCTGCGGGTCGCGGGTTCGCGCCGGGAGCGGCTGAAGGTGTTCCCGTCCCGGCTCGTCCAGCGGCAGTCCTGCGGCTGCGCCTGACCGTCTTTATATCGGGCATACGGCCTTCTGCCGGGCTTCTCAGCCCGCGCTCAGGAAGCTCTCATGGTCGGGCGCCACGCTCGACGGTATGACCGAGAGCTACCGCCGCAGCGGCGACGACGACCACCCGTACCCGGGCGCCCAGCAGCACGCCTCCTCCCCCGTGAACCCGGAATGGCCGCCCCCGCCGGCCTACCCGGCCGGTCACCCCGAGGGCGGGTCGGCGCCCACCGCTCTCTTCCACGAGCCGGTCGCGCAGCCGCCGGCCGGACGGACCCGCAGGCGCGGCCGCCCCGTCGCCCTCCTCGCCGCCGTCGCGATCGTCGCGGCGGCGATCGGCGGCGGCACCGCCTACGGCATCCAGGAGCTGACCCGCGACGGCACCGCGGCCACCGGAGCGCCCACCGGCACGACGGTCGTCCCGTCCAGCCAGAAGGGCACGGTCGCCGGGGTCGCCAAGGCCGTCAGCCCGAGCATCGTCGAGATCAAGGCGCAGTCGAACTCCGGCACCTCCACCGGCTCCGGCGTGATCATCACGAGCGACGGCGAGATCGTCACCAACAACCACGTCGTCTCCGGCGCCTCCCAGGTCACCGTGCGCACCGACGACGGCAAGCAGTACACCGCCGAGGTCGTCGGCACCGACAGCGGCAAGGACCTCGCGCTGATCAGGCTCAAGGGGGCGTCGGGGCTGACGGCGGCCACCCTCGGCGACTCCGGCGGGGTGCAGGTCGGCGACCAGGTCGTGGCGATCGGCTCGCCCGAGGGACTGACCGGCACGGTCACCAGCGGCATCGTCTCCGCGCTCGACCGCGACGTCACGGTCTCCACGGACGAGGGGCAGCGGCAGCAGCAGCCCGACGGCGGCTGGCCGTTCGAGTTCGGCGGCCGGGAGTTCAACGGCGACACCGGGTCGTCGACGACGACGTACAAGGCGATCCAGACGGACGCGTCCCTGAACCCGGGCAACTCCGGAGGCGCGCTGATCGACATGAACGGGAACATCATCGGCATCAACTCGGCGATGTACTCGGCCGCCGGGTCGGGCTCCTCCGACGCCGGCAGCGTCGGCCTGGGCTTCGCCATCCCGGTGAACACGGTCAAGGCCGACCTGGCGAAGCTGCGGGCGGGATCGCAGAGTTAAGGGCTGTCCCGTCATTCCCGGCGGGCGCGCGACGCCGGCTACGGCACCTCGCCGCGTTGTCGGGTCGTCCGCATACATCCAGTATGCGGACGACCCTCCGCCTTGCGATGCACCGCATCCGACGCCGCGCGCCGATCCACCGGGAATGACGGGACAGCCCTTAGGGCCTGTCGTCAACCGTGCGAGGCTGAAGACGTTCAGCCGCTGAATCCCGTCCGTCCCACCGCATCCGAGGAAACCGAGCCCATGAGCCCCGCCGACGGCGACCGTGAACCGCAGCGCATCCTGATCGTCGACGACGAGCCGGCGGTGCGTGAAGCCCTCCAGCGCAGTCTCGCCTTCGAGGGATACGCCACCGAGGTCGCGGTCGACGGGGCGGACGCCCTGGAGAAGGCGGCCGCCTACCGGCCCGACCTCATCGTCCTGGACATCCAGATGCCCCGGATGGACGGCCTGACCGCCGCCCGGCGCGTCCGCGGCTCCGGTGACACCACGCCGATCCTGATGCTCACCGCCCGCGACACCGTCGGCGACCGCGTCACCGGGCTGGACGCGGGCGCCGACGACTACCTCGTCAAGCCGTTCGAGCTGGACGAGCTGTTCGCCCGGGTCCGCGCGCTGCTGCGGCGCAGCTCGTACGCGGCGGCCGGGGCCGGCCGGCCGGACGACGGTGATCTGCTGGCCTTCGGCGATCTGCGGATGAACCTCGCGACCCGGGAGGTCTTCCGGGGCGGGCGGCCCGTCGAGCTGACCCGCACCGAGTTCACGCTGCTGGAGATGTTCCTGACGCACCCCCGGCAGGTCCTGACACGTGAACAGATCCTGAAGGCCGTCTGGGGCTTCGACTTCGAGCCCTCGTCCAACTCCCTCGACGTCTACGTCATGTATCTGCGCCGCAAGACGGAGGCGGGCGGCGAGCCGCGACTCGTGCACACCGTCCGGGGCGTGGGGTACGTACTGCGCCAGGGCGGCGCCGAGTGACCAGGGCGCTGCGCCGCTTCCGCGCCCTGCCGATCCGCACGAGGCTGTCGCTGCTGGTGGCGGCGGCGGTGGCGTTCGCGGTGGCGGCGGTTTCGGTGACGTGCTGGTTCCTGGTGCAGGGGAAGCTGTACGAGCAGCTGAACGACGACCTGAACGAGATGGCCCGCCGGCCCGGCACGGTCACGGCGCTCCTGCAGGAGTGCACGCAGGACCCCCCGGCCAATACGCAGGTCTTCCCGGGCCGCAGCGACTACGTCCAGGCGATCAAGGAGCGGGGCACCCCGTGCGTCGACCCGAACTCGCCGGGCACGGTCGAGGTCACCGGCTCCGACGCGGACGTCATCCGGCGTGCCGACCAGCGCAAGGTCCACTTCCGCGACGGCACCGACGACGACGGCGAGCAGGTCAGGGTGCTGACCCGGTACCTCGGGGTGGACCCGACCGACGGGCAGGGGGTCGCCCTCCAGCTCGCGGTGCCTCTCAAGAGCACCCGCGCCACCCTCAACGACCTGGCCCTCATCCTCCTTCTCGTCTCCGGGGTCGGGGTGGTCGGCGCCGGGGCGGCCGGGCTCGCGGTCGCGCGGGCCGGGCTGCGTCCCGTGGACAAGCTGACCGAGGCCGTCGAGCACGTGGCCCGCACCGAGGACCTGAGCATCCGCATCCCGGTGGAGGACGACGCCGAGGACGAGATCGCCCGGCTGTCCCGGTCCTTCAACTCCATGACGTCCTCGCTGGCCAGCTCCCACGAGCTGCAGCAGCAGCTCATCGCCGACGCCGGGCACGAGCTGCGCACCCCGCTCACCTCGCTGCGCACCAACATCGAACTGCTCACCCGCAGCGAGGAGACGGGCCGGCCCCTCCCGGAGGCGGACCGCAAGGCGCTGCTCGCCTCGGTGAAGGCGCAGATGACCGAACTGGCCGCCCTGATCGGCGACCTCCAGGAGCTGTCCCGGCCGCAGGGCCAGCGCGGGGAGCGGGTCCAGGTGGTCTCCCTGACGGACACCGTGGAGGCCGCGCTGCGCCGGGTGCGGCTGCGCGGCCCCGAGCTGACGATCAGCGCCGACCTGCGGCCCTGGTATGTCCGCGCGGAACCGGCGGCGCTGGAGCGCGCGGTGGTCAACATCCTCGACAACGCGGTGAAGTTCAGCCCGCCGGACGGCACGGTCGAGGTGGACCTGGCCGACGGTGTCCTCACGGTCCGCGACCACGGCCCGGGCATCGCCGCCGACGAACTGCCGTACGTCTTCGACCGGTTCTGGCGCTCCCCGAGCGCGCGGGCGCTGCCCGGTTCGGGGCTCGGCCTGTCCATCGTGGCCCGTACGGTCGAGCAGTCGGGCGGCGAGGTCGCGCTGACCCGGGCCGAGGGCGGCGGCACGGTGGCGACGGTACGGCTGCCGGGGGCGCCGACGCCCCCGCCCGAGACGCCGTAGCGGATCAGCGGGCGGCGACCGCGCGGCGCATGGTCTCCGCCGCGAGGCGGACGGCCGCGTCGCGGGTGGCGGTGGCGAGCAGGTCGGTGCGGATGGGGCCGCCCTGGGCGAGATGCCGGTCGTAGGGGAGCAGGACCACCGGGACCCCCGGTTCCCGCAGGTGGGCCACGGCCGTCCGCTCGTCGAGAGTGGCGTCCGGGGTGGCGGCGCTGAGGGCCACGACGGTGCTGTGCAGCGCGGAGTGCGGCAGCTGGGCCAGCCAGTCCAGCACCTGCCGGGTGCCGTGGATGCCCTCGGCGGTCATCGGGGCGACCACGACCCGGGCGTGCGCGGTGTCCATCGCCGTACGGGCCACCTCGCCGGGCAGCGTCTCGCTGTCCACGACGGTGACCGCGAAGTAGCGGCGCAGCGCGAGGGTCACGGTCCGGTAGGTCCGTACGTCCAGCGGGGCACCGACCCGGCCCTGGCTCGCGGGCAGCAGCCAGCCGCCGTCCTGGACGGGCACCAGATAGCCGGTGAGGTCGGTCAGGCCCATCGACGGGGTCAGGATCGACGCGAGGTCGGCGCAGGTCCAGCGCACGGTCTTGGCGCCCATGCGCATCGGGAGCGTGCCGAGGGCGGCGTCGGCCTCCAGGGTGAGCACGGGGTCGTGCCGGTAGTGGTTGAAGGTACGTCCGAGGAGCGCGGCGACCGTGGACTTGCCGACGCCGCCGCGGATCGAGGTGACGGCGACGACCCGTCCGGTGGTGACGGGCTGCTGCACCTCACGGGCGAGCCGGGTGTGCTCGGTGACCTCCTGCGCGGCCGACGCGGTCAGCCGGCGCAGCGAGGCACCGGCCCGCCGGGCGGCCGAGTCGCCGTGCTGCGGGCGTCCCAGGGCGACGGCGAGGCGGGGGTCGACGGTCGGCACCGACTCGGGTGTCCCCCGGGTGTGGTCGGGAACGAAGGTCTGCCGGGGGACCGGCGGCGGGGACGGCTCCTGGCCCCGGCCGCCGTCCGGTGCGGGCCCGAGCGGGCCGCGCTGTGTGTCCTGAGTCCCCGTCACGCCGTCACCCTGCCCTACGCGAAGCCGCCGGACACCACGACCGCCGTCGGTACCAGGGCGAGCACGGCCCACGGCTCCAGCAGGTCGCCGGCCCGGCGCAGCGTCGCGCGCAGCGCCTCGGACGGACGCACGGTCAGATGCAGCACCGCGAGCAGGGCGAGGACGACGACGCCCGGCTCCCCCCACGTGGCGGCGAGCCGCACGACGACGGCGGCGGCGGCCAGCAGCAGCGCCCCGACCTCGACGGTGAGGGGGTACGCGCGGGCCCGCAGGACGAGGACGAGGGCCAGCAGCACGGCGAGCGTCACCGTCCCGGCGGTCGCGGTGCGCAGCAGGAGGACGCCCGACGCGCCCGACGCCAGGGCGAGGACGACGGTCGCCGGGGCGAGGGCGCGGTGGGTGACCGCGAGGGCGGTGCCGGCGCCGTGGCTGCTGACGGAGACGCCGCCGGTGCGGCGGTCGTCGAGGGCGGTGAGGCCGCTGGCGGTCAGGGCGAGCCGCGGCAGGACGCCGAGGGCGAGGCCCACCGCGAGCGCGGGCAGGGCGGCGGCCCGGCTCTGCTGGACGGCCGTGTGTGCGCCGCCCTGGAACAGGACCGCCGCCTCTCCGAGGACGAGGCAGCCGACGATGGCCGCGGCGCCGGTCAGCGCGGGACGCCCGGCGGGGGTGCACCAGCCGGCGAGCGCCGACGCGGCGGCCACGGCACCGGCGAGGGCCGCCGCCCGCAGCGGTCCGGGCCAGTCGTGCGCGCCGGCCGAGGCCCACACGCCGACGACGGCCAGGGCGGCGGCCAGCGCGAGAAGGACGACGGCGGTCGTGGAGCGCCGGGCGCGCCCGCACAGGACCCCGGCCGCGGCGGCGGCCAGGGCGGTGGGGAGCAGGACGGACCCGACGGTGGCCGGGTCGAACCGGTGGAGGGCGAGGACGGCGGCGGCCGACGCCCAGAGCACGGCCGCGGTCGCGCCGGCGGCGCGTCGTGCGGAGGGCCGCCATCGCCAGGGCCGGACCCCGGGGTCGTCGGTGGACGCGTCGGCGGCGTCGTGCCCGGCGGGGCCGCGGGAAAGGACCTCCGGCGCCGGCGTGCGCTCGGACCCCGTGGTTGTCACGCGCCCGAACCTACCACCGGCCGATCCGGGTGGATGGAGAGGGCGTGAGGGAAGCGGGAAGGTCCCGCCCGCGCCTGTGACCAGGAGTGATCGCTGTTCCTCAACTCCGGCCGACCGCCAGGTCCGTGCCCTGGAGACGGACCCGGATGCCGTCCTTCTCCACACGGACGTCCCGCAGCCGCAGCCGTCCGTTGGGGGGTTCGGGCAGCCGGAAGCCGAGCGAGAGTCGGTCGGTGAGGACCGGGCGGGTGAGACGGGGCAGCGCGTCCAGGAGGGCCGGGTCGAAGCCGAGCAGGCCGAGCAGTTTCGGGTGCTCCAGCGCCAGGTCGATGAGGTTCAGGCGCATGGCCTGCCGTACGAAGCGGGGGCTGCCGGTCAGTTCGGTCAGCTTCGCCTCGTTGCGCAGGGCCGCGCGGACGGCCGTGTCGGGGACGCCGAGGCGCCCGACGACGGCCGGGACCGACAGCAGCGCCTTCGCCTTGCGGGTCTCGCGGGCCAGCCGGGCCGCCGACGTCCGGCTCAGATGCAGGCCGTCGGAGGCGCGGGCGCCGGGGCGGTAGGTCGCGAGGTCGCCGATCTCCAGGCGCATCCCGCCGATATGGGTGGCGATGCCGCGCTCGCCCTCGCGCCGGACCTGGGCCTCGGCGTGCAGTCTGAGGTCGTGCCCGGCGACGGGCAGGGTGCCGCGGGCCCGCACCCGGTCGCGGCCCTCGCCGGTGAACGTGACCTGGGAGGCGCCGAGTTCACGCCGCAGGTCGGCGAAGGAGAGCAGGACGTCGCCCTCCAGGGCGGGCACGAACGCGCCGCGCACCTTCAGCGGGCCGTCGGTGTCCAGGCGTACGTCGTGGGCGGTGGCCGTCACCTGGGCGAGCGAGACACGGTCGGCGGCCACGTCGGGGACGGTCACCCTGACCGAGTCGAGGCGTTCGCCGGCGAGCTGGGTGAGGAAGGGGAAGCCGTCGATCTCGACCTCGGGGGCCGCCGCGAGATGCAGGCGGTCCTGGAGGGCGTCCGCGGACCGGCGTTCGGCGTAGAGCAGGGCCCAGCGGTCGGCCAGGGTCAGGAAGGCGGCGAGGACGAGGAGGCCGACGACGGCCTTGAGGGCGAGCGGTGCTCCGGCGAGCCGGCCGCGCCGCCTGCGCCGGCCGTTCCTGCGGTGGTCCGGCGGGGCCCAGGGGTCGTCCTGGGCGTCCGCCTCCACGGGCCGAAGCCCGGTGTCCTCGGTGAGAACGTCCTCGGTGAGGAAGTGGTCGAGCGGGCCGTCGTCCAGCCTGCCGAGTTCCTCGTAGGGGTTCGGGGGGTGATGCGCCGTTATGTGGTGGGGGGAACGCATCGGTCCATCCGACCATGCGCACTCCCCCCACCCGCAACCGCTACCGGAGGTTTGCGATCCAGTTCACGCCTGTCCACCGGTGCGGGGGTGCCGTCCTACTGGACGACGGTGATCCGGCCGGCCGCCGGGGGCGCGATCGGGTTCGTGGGCGTGGAGTTGGCCGTCAGGTACTTCTGCAGCACCGTCAGGTCGTCCGTGCCGACGAGCGGGTTCGTGCCCTGGCCCAGTGTGGTGAAGCCGTCGCCGCCGCCCGCGAGGAAGTTGTTCATCGCGACGCGGTAGGTGGCCGCCGGGGCGATCGGGGCGCCGTTCAGCTTGATCGAGTCCGTCACCACACGGTCCGCGCCCGACTTGGTCAGGTCGAGGGTGTAGGTGAGGCCCGCGGAGATCTGCAGGATCTTCGGCGAGGCCGCGTTGGTGCCGCTGACCTGCTCCTTGAGCACCTGGACGAGCTGGGCGCCGGTGAGGTCCTGGAGGTTCACCGTGTTGGAGAAGGGCTGCACCGTGAAGCCCTCGGCGTAGGTGACCACGCCGTCGCCCTCGGCACCCTGGGCCGCGTAGGTCAGGGGCGCCCGGATGCCGCCGGGGTTCATCAGCGCGAGGTCGGTCTCCGGGTCCAGCTCCTTGCCGTAGGCGAGCTGGGCGTCGGCGATCAGGTCGCCGAGCGGGGACTCGGTGCCGTCCTTGACGATGTCGGCGGAGATGTAGCCGATCGGGCGGTTGCCGATGGGCGCCGCGAGGGTGTTCCACTTCGAGATCAGCGCGGTCATGTCGGGGGCCTTGGCGACGTCCCGGGTGACCACGTGGTTCGCGGACTTCACGGACGTACGGGCGATGTCGCCGGTGCGGCGGTCGTACGTCAGCGTGGTGTCGGTGTAGAGGCGGCCGAAGGACGAGGCCGAGGTGACCGTGCGGGGCTTGCCCGACGGGTCGGGGATCGTGCACGCGTACGCGTTGTGCGTGTGGCCGGTGACCAGCGCGTCCACCGACGGCGTGATGTTCTTGGCGATGTCCACGATCGGGCCGGAGACGCCGGAGCCGGCGCTCCCGGAGTCACAGTCGTAGTTGTACGAGGTGGAGGCCGGGAAGCCGCCCTCGTGGATGAGGGCCACGATCGACTTGACGCCCTGGCGCTGCAGCTCCTTGGCGTACTTGTTGATCGTCTCGACCTCGTCCTTGAACTTCAGGCCCTTGACGCCCTCGGCGGAGACGACGCCCGGGGTGCCCTCGAGGGTGACCCCGATGAAGCCGATCTTGACGTCCTTCTTCTTCCACACCCAGTAGGGCTTGAGGATCGGCTTGCCGCTCTTCTCGCTCAGCACGTTCGCGGCGAGGTAGGGGAAGTCGGCGCCCTTGAACTTCTTGTCCGAGTAACAGCCGTCCGTGGGGTGGCAGCCGCCGTTCTGCAGGCGGGCCAGTTCCTTGGAGCCCTCGTCGAACTCGTGGTTGCCGACGGAGGTGACGTCGAGCTTGAGCTTGTTCAGCGCCTCGACGGTGGGCTCGTCGTGGAAGAGGCCCGAGATCAGCGGGGAGGCGCCGACCATGTCGCCGCCGGCCGCGGTGACGGAGTACTTGTTGCCCTCGCGGGCCTGGCGCAGATGGGTGGCCAGGTACTCCACGCCGCCCGCGTCGATGGTCTTCGTGGTGCCGTCGGCCTGGAGTTCGGTGACCCGGCCGGAGGAGCCGGACGGCGGCTCCAGGTTGCCGTGCAGGTCGTTGAAGGACAGCAGCTGCACGTCCTGGTAGCGGCTGGTGTGGCCGTGACCGTGGCCGCCCTTGCCGGAAGGGGCCGGCGAGGCGGTCGCGGGGAGGGCCGCGGCGAGCGCGCCGGCGGTGGCGAGCCCGGCGGCCGTCGCGACCAGTGCGTATGTACGGCGTCTGCGGTGCTGCTGGTGGGATGTGGCTGACATCCGCCCCCCTGTGGGTCGTGAGTGGCATGGGCCCGTCGGCCCGCAGCCTAGAGTCAACGCGCGTAGCGCGACAGGGGGTTCCGGGTTACACCTTGGTTGCTTCTGTGCCGCGACTTTGCCCGGACAGCGCCTTACCCTCGTACGCATGACCAGCGACGACATCGCCCGCTCTGTCCCGTCCCGTTCCGTCGAGACCTACTCCGCCCTCGCCCCGGAGCAGACCGAGGCCGTCCTCGAACTGCTCGCGGAGGCCGCCCGGATCGACGGGCAGCAGGCGGTGTCCGAACAGGGCAGACTCCAGCTGCGGCACAGCGTTGGCGGCGGCCGGGAGGGCGTCTCCCATCTGCTGCTGACGGTGGGCGGCGAACTCGTCGGGTACGCCCAGCTGGAGGACACGGATCCGGTGGAGGCGCCCGCCGCCGAACTGGTCGTGCACCCCTCGCACCGCGGCCATGGGCACGGGCGGGCGCTGGGGACGGCCCTGCTGGCGGCGTCCGGCAAGCGGCTGCGGGTGTGGGCGCACGGCGGGCACTCCGCCGCCCGCCATCTCGCCCAGGTGCTGGGGCTGACCCTGTTCCGCGAACTGCGGCAGATGCGCCTGCCGTTGACCGGCCTCGACCTGCCGGACCCGGTGTTCCCGGCGGGCGTCACGGTCCGCACGTTCGTACCCGGCCAGGACGACGCGGCCTGGCTCGCGGTGAACGCCGCCGCGTTCGCCCACCACCCCGAGCAGGGCTCGCTCACCCAGCGCGACCTCGACGACCGCATGGCCGAGCCGTGGTTCGATCCGGCGGGCTTCTTCCTGGCCGAACGGGAGGGCGAACTGGTCGGCTTCCACTGGACGAAGGTCCACGCGGAGGAGCGGCTCGGCGAGGTGTACGTCCTCGGGGTGCGCCCCGGCGTCCAGGGCGGCGGCCTCGGCAAGGCCCTGACGACGGTCGGGCTGCGGCACCTGGCCGCGCAGGGGCTGCCCACGGCGATGCTCTACGTCGACGCCGACAACAAGGCGGCCGTGTCCGTCTACGAACGGCTCGGCTTCACGACGTACGAGACGGACCTGATGTACCGCACGGAGACCTGAGCGGCCCTCACCCTGCGGGCCGGGCGCGGACCACGAGGACGTCGAGCGCGAGCTCGTCGCCGGCGACGGCCAGCCCGGCCCAGTGCGCCTGCGCGGCGAGCAGACTGAACGCGCGCTGCGGCGCGCAGGTCATGTCGGTGCCATCGGTGCCATCGGTGCCGTCCTCGCCGGCCAGCCGCTCCGCCACCGCCCGGGCGGCCGCCTCGGCGTCGGCGGCGTGCGGCCCCAGCGCGGTCGGCACCGGCTTGCCCTCCCCCGACACGAACGCCTCCACGAGCAGCAGCGGAGCCCCGCCCCCGTCCGCCGCACCGCGCCAGCGCGATACCTGAGTGGTGGCCGCGAGTCCGGGCAGCGCGCGGGCGATCTCCGCCAGCAACCACGCCCCCTGCGCCAGACCGGTCGCCAGCGCGCCGGCCCCCGCGCTCGCCGACCAGGCCCGGTTCCCCTCCCCGGTACGGCCCTTGCCCAGCAGCTTCCAGTCGCCGGGCACCGGCACGGACATCGGCGCCTCGAGCGCCAGCACCGCGCTCGCCCCGTCCGTCAGGGCCGCGCTCAGCGCTCCGGCCGCACCCGCGGGGTCGTCGCCGTGCGCGGTGAGCGTGTGCCCCGGCATGTCGACCGCCGCCCAGGCGAAGGAACCGGTGCGGACGGAGCCCACGTCGACGGCCACCACACACGCTGCGGACAGCTTCACGCGCCCCTCCCTCGCCCTCGGCCGCCGTCACCGTACCGGCCCCCGCTTGACATTCCCGACCCCCTTACACCACCCTTTCACTACTCAATTAGTGAAAGGGTGGTGGAACGCGATGATCGAGTACCGCATCGACCGGCGCTCCGGCGTCGCCACCTATGTGCAGATCGTCCAGCAGACCAAACAGGCGCTGCGCCTGGGCCTGCTGGAGCCCGGGGACAAGCTGCCCACCGCCCGTGAGGTCGTCGAGGCGACCGCCATCAACCCGAACACCGTCCTCAAGGCGTACCGGGAGCTGGAGCGCGAGGGCCTGGTCGAGGCGCGGCGGGGACTCGGCACCTTCGTGCGCCGGGCGCTGAGCACCGCCCCGGCGGAGTCGCCGCTCCGCGCCGAGCTGGACGCCTGGGCCGTACGGGCCCGCGAGGCCGGACTCGACCGCGACGACGTGGACGCGCTCTTCACTTCCGTACTGGACACACACTTCAAGGGGGACCCGTCATGACCGTGACCGCCATCGAGGCGGCCGGGCTGGGCATGCGGTTCGGACGGCGGGGGAAGCCGGCGCTGGACGGCTGCGCGTTCCGGATCCCGGCGGGCGCCGTGTGCGCCGTCGTCGGCCCGAACGGCGCCGGCAAGTCGACCCTGCTCTCCCTGGCCGCCGGACTGGCCCGGCCCACCGCCGGCACGCTCACCGTGCTCGGCCGGTCCCCCGCCGAGGCCCGCGCCCGCGTCGGCTACGTCGCCCAGGACAAGCCGCTGCACCTCCAGCTCACCGTCGCCGAGACCCTGCGCTGGGGCCGCGAGCTGAACCCCGGCCGCTGGGACGACGAGGTCGCGGAGCGGATCGTCACCGAGGGCGAGCTGGACCCGGAGGCGAAGATCAGCTCCCTCTCCGGCGGTCAGCGCACCCGCGTGGCCCTCGCCCTCGCGCTCGGCAAGCGGCCCGAACTGCTCCTCCTGGACGAGCCGATGGCCGACCTCGACCCGCTCGCCCGGCACCAGCTGATGGCGTCCCTCATGGCGGACGCGGCCGGACACGGCACCACGGTCGTGATGTCCTCGCACGTCGTCGCCGAGCTGGAGGGCTCCTGCGACCATCTGCTGCTGCTCAACGCCGGACGGGTACGCCTGTCCGGCCCCCTGGACGACGTGCTCGCCGCACACCGCCTGGTCACCGGGCGCGCCGACACCTCCCTGGAGCCGCACACCGTCGTCGAGTCGCGCACCACCGGCCGCTCGCTCACCGCCCTGATCCGGCCCGAGGGCCCTCTCGACGCCGGCTGGCAGGACACCGCCCCCACCCTGGAGGAGCTGGTCCTCGCCCATCTCCGTGCCCCGCAGGCCCCCGCCCTGCTCCTCGACGACGTGCGGGAGGCCGCCGTATGACCACCGTGACCCTCAAGAGCACCGCGCCCGCCGTCACCGCGCGGCGCGGACCCCGGGGCCTGCTCTGGGCGATGCTGCGGCTGCACCGCTCGGCGCTGTGGTTCTGGGTGATGCTGGTGGCCGTCGCCGCCGGCGTCCTGCTGTGGGCGTACGGGCCGGGCGCGGACGCCGCCTGGGCCGAGTACCGGTCCCGGGGCTGTCTCGACGGTCGGCCGAACCTGGGCTGCGACATGGGGGGCCGTGCCGCCGACCGCTACCGGAGCGCCGAGGCGCTGGCCGGCGGGCTCATCCAGATCGTCCCCTTCCTCACCGCGGCCTGGGCCGGCGCCGCGCTCATCGGCCGGGAGCTGGAGAACGGCACGGCACGCCTCGCCTGGACCCAGTCGGTCTCCCCGGCCCGCTGGCTCGCCGCGAAGCTCGCCGTCCCGGCCGCGCTGCTGGCCGCCGGCATGCTCGTGCTCACCCTGCTGCACCGCCTGCTGTTCACCGCCGACCCCGCGCTGCGCGTCACCATCGGCATGGCGGACTGGCACCAGAGCCCGGCCTACGAGGCCAACGGCACCCTCGCCACCGCCTACGCCCTGCTGGGCCTGGCCGTCGGCGCCCTCGCGGGGATGCTCCAGCGCCGCGCCCTGCCCGCGCTCGGCACCGCGGTCCTCGGCCTCGGCGCGCTGATGATCGCCCTCAGCGATGTGCGCCCGTACCTGTGGCCGGTCAAGACGCTGACCGGCAAGCAGTACCCCGAGTGGAGCGGCATGGTCGTCGACGACGGCGCCCTGACCTCGACCGGCGCCCGCGTCAGCGACCCCATCTGCGTAGACGACGCCCGCTGTCTGGCCGAGCACGACATCGTCGGCTACTACCGCGACTTCCACCCGGCCTCGCACTTCTGGCCGCTGCAGCTGGCCGAGACGGCCGTCGTCCTCACCCTCGCGGCCCTCGCGGTGCTGCTCTCCTTCCGTCTGCTGAACCGCCGGGTCGCGCGAGCCGTATGACGGGAGCGGCCGCTCGCACGCGTCCGTACGTCTCTCCACGGGGGGGGGGACGTGCGGGCGGGCGCGGCCGTGTCCCGCACGCCATGTCCTGGTAACCGGCGGTTCAACCGGCCTTGCCACCCTCGGCGCATGACTCCCGCCGTGCCAGAGCCCGCGCCGCCTCCGCACACGGGCGCGGGGAACGGGGACGTACGACACCTCCCGGTGACGCTCCCACCCGCGCGTTCCGACGCGCCTGTACGCCTCGATGCGCGGAAGAATGGGCGTATGAGCCAGTCCTCGAACGCCCAGGCACAGGTCCAGCACGCGCAGCCCTCCGTGGGCTCGATCGCGGCGCACCGCCCGCACACCGTCACCTCCGCGGCCGTCTCCGACCTGGAACCCGACATCGACGCCGATCTCGACGCCTACGACATCGGCGAGGTCGAGGGCGTCCAGCTGCCCCAGGGCCGCTTCCTCGACCGGGAGCGCAGCTGGCTGGCGTTCAACGAGCGGGTGCTGGAACTCGCCGAGGACCCCACCACCCCGCTGCTCGAGCGGGCGAACTTCCTGGCCATCTTCGCCAGCAACCTGGACGAGTTCTTCATGGTCCGGGTGGCCGGTCTGAAGCGCCGCATAGCCACCGGCGTGGCCACCCGCTCCGCCTCCGGGCTCCAGCCGCGCGAGGTGCTGGAGATGATCTGGGCCCGCTCGCGCGAGCTCATGGCCCGGCACGCCGCCTGCTACCACGAGGACGTCGCTCCCGCACTCGCGGAGGAGGGCATCCACCTGGTCCGCTGGAACGAGCTGACGGAGAAGGAGCAGGCCCGCCTCTTCACCCTGTTCCGGCACCAGATCTTCCCGGTGCTGACCCCGCTGGCCGTCGACCCGGCGCACCCCTTCCCTTACATCTCCGGGCTCTCCCTGAACCTGGCCGTCCGGGTCCGCAACCCCGTCACCGGCACCCCGCACTTCGCCCGCGTCAAGGTGCCCCCGCTGCTCTCCCGCTTCCTGGAGGCCTCCCCCGGCCGGCACGTCCCGCTGGAGGACGTCATCGCCGCGCACCTGGAGGAGCTGTTCCCGGGCATGGAGGTGCTGGAGCACCACGCGTTCCGGGTCACCCGCAACGAGGACCTGGAGGTCGAGGAGGACGACGCGGAGAACCTCCTGCAGGCTCTGGAGAAGGAGCTCATGCGGCGCCGCTTCGGGCCGCCGGTGCGCCTGGAGGTCGAGGAGAACATCAACCAGGAGGTCCTGGACCTGCTGGTGCGCGAGCTGAAGATCAGCGAGGCCGAGGTCTACCCGCTGACCGGCCCCCTGGACCTCACGGGCCTCTTCCGGATCGCCTCCATCGACCGGCCCGAGCTGAAGTACCCGAAGTTCATCGCGGGCACCCACCGCGACCTCGCCGAGGTGGAGTCGGCGTCCGCGCCGGACATCTTCGCCGCGCTGCGCAGCCGGGACGTCCTGCTGCACCACCCGTACGACTCCTTCTCCACGTCCGTGCAGGCGTTCCTGGAGCAGGCGGCCGACGACCCGGACGTCCTCGCGATCAAGCAGACCCTGTACCGGACCTCCGGCGACTCCCCCATCGTCAACGCGCTCATCGACGCGGCCGAGGCCGGCAAGCAGGTCCTGGTGCTGGTCGAGATCAAGGCGCGCTTCGACGAGCACGCCAACATCAAGTGGGCGCGCAAGCTGGAGGAGGCCGGCTGCCACGTCGTGTACGGCCTGGTCGGCCTGAAGACGCACTGCAAGCTGTCGCTGGTGGTCCGTCAGGAGGGCGAGACCCTGCGGCGCTACAGCCACGTCGGCACCGGCAACTACCACCCGAAGACGGCCCGCCTGTACGAGGACCTGGGCCTGCTGACCGCCGACCCGCAGGTCGGCGCGGACCTGTCCGACCTGTTCAACCGGCTGTCGGGCTACTCGCGCCGCGAGACCTACCGACGTCTGCTGGTCGCTCCCAAGTCCCTGCGGGACGGCCTGATCGCCCGGATCAACAAGGAGGTCCAGCACCACCGCGCCGGACGTCCCGCCTACGTCCGCATCAAGGTCAACTCGATCGTCGACGAGGCCCTGATCGACGCCTGCTACGCCGCCTCCCAGGCGGGCGTCCCGGTGGACATCTGGGTGCGCGGCATCTGCGCGGTCCGCCCGGGCGTGACCGGCCTCTCGGAGAACGTCCGCGTCCGCTCGGTCCTCGGCCGCTTCCTGGAGCACTCCCGGGTGTTCGCCTTCGGCAACGGAGGCGAGCCCGAGGTGTGGATCGGCAGCGCCGACATGATGCACCGCAACCTCGACCGCCGGATCGAGGCCCTGGTCCGGGTCACCGACCCGGCGCACCGCGCGGCGCTGAACCGGCTCCTGGAGACCGGGATGTCCGACACCACCGCGTCCTGGCATCTCGGCCCGGACGGCGAGTGGACCCGGCACGCGACGGACGCGGAGGGCCAGCCCCTGCGCAACGTCCAGGAGATGCTCATAGACGCCCGGAGGCGCCGGCGTGGCACACCGACCCCCTGATCCGGCGGACCCCGCGGCCGGCGCGGTGCCCGGGACGGCCCTCGCAGACCAACTCCGCGCCCAGGCCACGGAGTTCCTCCGCGCGCTGCGCCTGCACCGGGAGGGTGGCACGGCCGCGGAGCCCGTCGACGCGGTCCGGGCGCTGCGGCGCTCGGCCCGCCGGATCAGCGGCAGCCTGCACACCTTCCGCCCGCTGCTGGACGCCGCCTGGTCGGAGTCCGTACAGCCGGAACTGTCCTGGCTGTCGGGCACGCTCGCCCTGGAGCAGGCGTACGCGGCCCGTCTGGAGCGGCTGCTGCTGGCCCTGCACCGGCTGTCGGGGACCCCGGTGCTCCCGGCGCAGGCACCGGGCCCGGCGCCGTCCGGTGCCACCGAGCCCGGCAAGCTCGCCGTGGGCGCGGCGAAGGCGGGCGCCCTGCTCGAACGGCAGCTCACCCTGGCCCGGACCCGCGCCCACTCCACCGCCCTGCGGGCCCTCGGCGGCAGCCGCTTCCACGCGCTCGCCGACACGGTCGCCCTGCTGGCCAGCGAGGTCCCGCTCGCCCCGGGGGCGGCCGGCGCCGATCTGCGGCCCCTGGCGGCCGCCGCCGAGGAGCGGCTCTCCGCCGCGGTGGCCGCGCTGCCCCTGGTGACCGCCGGGCACCCGTACAACGCCGAGGCACTGGTCCACGGCCTGTCCCCGGACCCTGCGCCGCATCCGCAGGACGCGCCCTGGCACCAGGTCCGCCTCCTGCTGCGGCTGCACCGCTACGCCCGCGAGGTCCTGCACGCAGACCCCGGCCTGATGGACGTACGGCTGACGGCGGCCGGGCAGGCCCTGGACCGGCACCGGGACGCCGCCGAGGCGGCCACCGCCGCCGCCCAGGCGGCCCGCACCCCCCGCATCGCCCCCGCGACGGCCTACGCGCTCGGCGTCCTGCACGCCGACCAGCGGCACGAGGTGGAGGCGGCCCGGTTCGCGTTCCAGCAGTCCTGGCAGAAACAGACCGTGGGCACGCCCTGACCCACACCGGCCCAAGGAGGCGCACCCGATGACAGGAGCCGACGACCGTACGGTGCACGCCGCGGGCTGCGCCCTGTGGCGCCGCTCGCCCGACACCGGCGCGCTGGAGATCTGCCTGGTCCACCGGCCCAAGTACGACGACTGGTCGCACCCCAAGGGCAAGCTGCGCCCCGGCGAGGACCCGCTCGCCGGGGCGCTGCGCGAGGTCGAGGAGGAGACCGGGCACCCGCCCCGGCCCGGAGCCGAGCTGCCGACGGTCCGCTATCTCGTGGACGGCCGCCCCAAGGAGGTGCGGTACTGGGCCGCCGAGGCGGGCCCCGGCACCTTCACGCCGAGCTCCGAGGTCGACCAGGTGCTCTGGCTGACCCCCGAGCGCGCCCGGGACCGGCTGACCCAGCCGAGGGACCGCGTCCTCGTCGACACGCTGCTCGCCTTACTGCACCAGGCGTAGGGCCTTTCGTTCGGATCAGGCCGGGCTACGGCCGCACCGCCCCGTCCTCAGGGGTTCACCCTCCGTTCACGCACGCCCTTCGGCGGCTTCACCTGATCTGTCTAATTTCGGCCGTGCACGATGAGAGACCGCGCCCCGGGGGACGTGTCCTCATCACCATTCTTCGCACGCCGCCGAATTCAGGACGGCGGCTCCCGGAAGGAAACCCCTCAAGTGAAGCTTCAGCGCAAGACCCGGCGGGCTCTCGCACTCGGCGCTCTCGCCGTCTCCGGCGCCCTGGCGCTCACGGCGTGCGGCTCCGACGACACCGGCACCTCCGGCGGCGACTCGGCGGCGACCGCCAAGGCCGGCGCCATCGACTGCGGCGACGCCAAGGGCCAGCTGCAGGCGTCCGGTTCGTCCGCGCAGAAGAACGCGATCGACGCATGGGTCCGGCAGTACAGCGCGGCCTGCAAGGACGTGCAGCTCAACTACAACCCGACCGGCTCCGGCGCCGGTGTCACCGCCTTCCTCCAGGGCCAGACCGCGTTCGCCGGCTCCGACTCCGCACTGGACGCGGAGGAGATCGCCGAGTCGAAGAAGACCGCCTGCACCGACGGCGGCCAGGCCATCGACCTGCCGATGGTCGTCGGCCCGATCGGCGTCGGCTACAACGTGCCGGGCGTCGACAGCCTCGTCCTGGACGCGCCCACCCTCGCCAAGATCTTCGACAGCGAGATCACCAACTGGAACGACAAGGCCATCGCGGAGCTCAACCCCGACGCGAAGCTGCCCGACCTGAAGATCCAGGCGTTCCACCGCTCGGACGAGTCCGGCACCACCGACAACTTCACCAAGTACCTGGCCGCCGCCGCTCCCGACGACTGGAAGTACGAGCCCGCCAAGTCCTGGGAGGCCAAGGGCGGCCAGTCCGCGTCCGGCTCCTCCGGCGTGGCGCAGCAGGTGGCCCAGACCTCGGGCGCCATCTCCTACATGGAGCTGTCCTACGTCAAGGACGGCATGAAGGCCGTCAAGATCAAGACGGGTGCCGCCGAGCCGGTCGAGGCGACCACCGAGAACGCCACCAAGTCCATCTCCGAGGCCAAGGTCGTCGGCACCGGCAAGGACCTGGCGCTGGAGCTGAACTACACGCCGTCCGCCGAGGGCGCGTACCCGATCACCCTCGTCACCTACGAGGTCGTCTGCGACAAGGGCAACAAGGCGGAGTCCCTGCCCGCCGTGAAGTCCTTCCTCTCCTACATCGCCTCCGAGGACGGCCAGGGCCTGCTGGCCGACGCCGGTTACGCCCCGGTCCCCGCCGAGATCATCACCAAGGTCCGCTCCACCATCTCGAGCCTGAGCTGACCTGAGCCGCGGCCGGGCCCAGGCCCGGGTCCGGCCGCACTTCCGGTGCACCGCCGCCAGGAGCGTCCCGCCGCCGGGCGCGCTCCGCCGTGAGCCGCCCCGCGCGGCGGCTCCGCAGACCGGAGACCCCCATGGACATATCGGTAAAGAACGACAACGACACTGCTCCACCCGCCTCCCTCCCGGACCGGGCCGAGCGCGGATCCGGCGCCCGAGGCGCCACCCGCCCCGGCGACCGGATCTTCCTCGCCCTCTCCCGCGGCTCCGGCATCTTCCTGCTGGTCCTCATGGCCGCCATCGCCGTCTTCCTGAGCCTTCGGGCCGCGAGCGCGATCGGCAAGGACGAGGCCAACTTCTTCACCACCTTCGAGTGGAACCCCACCGGCGACCCACCGGTCTTCGGCATCGCCGTGCTCGCCTTCGGCACGGTCGTGTCGTCGGTCATCGCGCTGGCGATCGCCGTGCCGGTCTCCGTCGGCATCGCGCTGTTCCTCACGCACTACGCCCCGCGCCGCCTCGGCGGCCCCATCGCGTACGTGATCGACCTGCTCGCCGCGGTCCCGTCGATCGTCTACGGCCTGTGGGGCGCCCTCGTCCTGGTGCCGCACCTGGGCGGCCTGTACGCCTGGCTGGACGAGTACCTCGGCTGGACCGGCGTCCTCGAGTGGAACGGCGGCGCCCCGCGCTCGCTGTTCACCGTCGGCATCCTGCTCGCGATCATGATCCTGCCGATCATCACCAACGTCAGCCGGGAAATCTTCCGGCAGGTCCCGCGGGCGCACGAGGAGGCCGCCCTCGCCCTCGGCGCCACCCGCTGGGAGGTCGTCCGGATGGCCGTCCTGCCCTACGGCCGCTCCGGCGTCATCTCCGCCTCGATGCTGGGCCTCGGCCGCGCGCTCGGCGAGACGATGGCCGTCGCGATGGTCCTGTCGCCGACCTTCGACATCGAGGCCAGCCTCCTGGACCCGGGCGGCGGCACCTTCGCCCAGAACATCGCGAGCAAGTTCAACGAGGCCACCACGGACGGCCGGGACGCGCTGATCGCCTCCGGTCTGGTTCTCTTCGTCATCACCCTGCTCGTCAACGGCACCGCCCGGCTCATCATCGAGCGGCGCAAGGAGTTCTCGGGGGCCAACGCATGAGCCGCACCACCCTCTCCGCCCGGCGCCCGGGCAGCCTGAAGGGCGCCACCCTGCCCAGGTGGTTCTCCTGGGCGGTCGCCGCGGGCTCCGTGGCCCTCGGCCTCGGCATCAGCGCGGCCGCCGGACTGGACAGCAGCGTGCAGTGGGCGCTGATCGCCGCCCTGCTGTTCGTCGCCGGCACGTACGGCGTCTCGGCCCGGGTCGAGGGCCGCCGGCAGGCCAGGGACCGCGTCGCCACCAGCCTGATCTGGGTGGCGTTCCTGCTCGCCGTGATCCCGCTGGCCTCCCTCGTGTACGAGACCGTCCGGCGCGGGGTGAAGGTCCTCGACGGCTACTTCCTCACCCACTCGATGGGCGTGGTCGCCGACACCGAGACCGGTGGCGGCATCTACCACGCGCTCCTCGGCACCCTGGAGCAGGTCGGCATCGCCACCGCCATCGCCGTCCCGATCGGCGTGCTCACCGCGATCTACCTGGTCGAGTACGGCCGCGGCAGGCTCGCGAAGGCGATCACGTTCTTCGTGGACGTCATGACGGGCATCCCGTCGATCGTCGCCGGCCTGTTCGTCCTCAGCCTGTGGATCGTCGTCCTCGGCATGGGCTACTCCGGCTTCGCCGGCTCCATGGCCCTGGCCATCCTGATGCTGCCGGTCGTCGTCCGCTCCACCGAGGAGATGCTCAAGCTCGTCCCGAACGAGCTGCGCGAGGCGTCGCTGGCGCTGGGCGTGCCGAAGTGGCGGACCATCCTCAAGGTGGTGCTGCCGACCTCCGTCGGCGGCATCACGACGGGTGTGATGCTCGCCGTCGCGCGCATCACCGGCGAGACCGCCCCGCTGCTGCTCCTTGTCTGGGTGACGAACTTCATCAACGCCAACCCCTTCCAGGACCCGCAGGCCTCCCTGCCCGTCTACATCTACCTGCAGTACGCGAACAGCGGCGGCTCGGGCGCCGCCTACGACCGCGCCTGGGCGGGGGCCCTGGTGCTCATCGCCTTCATCATGATCCTCAACCTGGCGGCCCGCGGCATCGCCCGCTGGAAGGCCCCCAAGGCCGGTCGCTGACGCGACCCTCTGCCGGCCACAGTCAGCGACCCGGACGAAAGAAGCAGTGATCCCCATGGCCAAGCGCATCGATGTCAGCGGCCTCAACGCCTACTACGGCTCCTTCCTCGCGGTCGAGGACATCTCCATGACCGTCGAGCCCCGCTCCGTGACGGCCTTCATCGGCCCGTCCGGCTGCGGCAAGTCCACCTTCCTGCGCACGCTCAACCGGATGCACGAGGTCACCCCGGGCGGCCGCGTCGAGGGCAAGGTCCTCCTGGACGACGAGAACCTGTACGGCGCCGGCATCGACCCGGTCGCCGTGCGCCGCGAGGTCGGCATGGTCTTCCAGCGCCCCAACCCCTTCCCCACCATGTCGGTGTACGACAACGTGGCGGCCGGCCTGAAGCTCAACGGCTCCTACAAGAAGTCCGAGCTGGACGACATCGTCGAGAAGTCCCTGCGGGGCGCCAACCTCTGGAACGAGGTCAAGGACCGGCTGGCCAGGCCTGGCTCGGGGCTGTCCGGCGGCCAGCAGCAGCGGCTGTGCATCGCCCGCGCCATCGCGGTCGAGCCGGACGTCCTGCTCATGGACGAGCCCTGCTCGGCCCTCGACCCGATCTCCACGCTCGCCATCGAGGACCTGATCGGGGAGCTGAAGGAACGGTTCACGATCGTCATCGTGACCCACAACATGCAGCAGGCGGCGCGCGTCTCCGACCGCACGGCGTTCTTCAACCTGGCCGCGGTCGGCAAGCCCGGCCGGCTCATCGAGATCGACGACACCGAGCGGATCTTCTCCAACCCGTCGGTCCAGGCCACCGAGGACTACATCTCGGGCCGCTTCGGCTGACCGGGCCGCCCGCCGGACCCCTCGCGGTGCTGCATGGCGGTGCCATCGCGAGGCAGAGGAAGGGCCCGCCCCCAGGAGCCGGGGGCGGGCCCTTCCACGTACGTACGGCGTACCGAGACGGCCTCAGAGGACCGCGAGATCCACGATCCAGAAGGACACGGCCGCGACGACCGCCGCCGCCGGCATGGTGATGAACCAGCCCAGGACGATGTTCTTGGCGACGCCCCAGCGCACGGCGTTGACCCGCTTGGTGGCACCCACGCCCATGATCGCGGAGGTGATCACATGGGTGGTGGAGATCGGCGCGTGGAAGATGAAGGCCGAGCCGAACATGATCGACGCGCCGGTGGTCTCGGCGGCGAAGCCCTGCGGCGGGTCCAGCTCGATGATCTTGCGGCCGAGGGTGCGCATGATGCGCCAGCCGCCCGCGTAGGTGCCGAGCGACAGCATCAGCGCACAGGCGATCTTCACCCACACCGGGATCGGGTCGCCGTAGTCCTCGACGTCGGCGATGACCAGCGCCATCACCACGATGCCCATCGTCTTCTGGGCGTCCTGCAGGCCGTGCCCGAGGGCCATACCGGCCGCCGACACCGTCTGCGCGATACGGAAGCCCCGCTTGGCCTTGTGCGGGTTGGCCCGCCGGAACATCCACAGGATGGCCGTCATCACCAGATAGCCGGCCACCAGGCCGACGACCGGCGACACGAACATCGGGATGACGACCTTGTCGACGACGCCGTCCCAGTACACCTTCGTCCCGCCGGCCAGCGCCGCGCCGACCATGCCGCCGAACAGCGCGTGCGAGGACGACGACGGCAGCCCGAAGTACCAGGTGATCAGGTTCCAGACGATCGCGCCGATGAGCGCCGCGAACAGGATGCCCATGCCCGTCGAGCCCTCGGGCGTCTCGATCAGGCCCTCGCTGACGGTCTTGGCGACCCCGGAGCCCAGGAAGGCACCGGCGAGGTTCATCACGGCCGCCATGGCCAGCGCGGCCCGCGGCGTCAGCGCGCGCGTCGACACCGAGGTGGCGATGGCGTTCGCCGAGTCGTGGAAACCGTTCGTGTACGTGAAGAAGAGCGCGACCCCGATGGTCAGGATCAGAGCGAAGGTGTCCATGAAGGGGTCAGGACTCCTTGACGGCGATGGTCTCCACCGTGTTCGCCACATGCTCGAAGGCGTCCGCAGCCTCTTCCAGCACATCCACGATCTGCTTGAGCTTCAGCACCTCGATGGCGTCGTACTTGCCGTTGAAGAGGTGGGCGAGCAGCTTGCGGTGTATCTGGTCGGCCTGGTTCTCGAGGCGGTTGACCTCGATCCAGTACTCCGTGAGGTTGTCCATGGTGCGCAGGTTCGGCATGGCCTCGGCCGTCAGCTCGGCCGCGCGCGCCAGGACCTCGATCTGCTGGTCGACGCCCTTGGGCAGTTCCTCGACGTTGTAGAGGACGACCAGGTCGACGGCCTCCTCCATGAAGTCCATGATGTCGTCGAGGGACGACGCGAGGGAGTAGATGTCCTCGCGGTCGAACGGCGTGATGAACGAGGAGTTCAGCTGGTGGAAGATCGCGTGCGTCGCGTCGTCACCCGCGTGTTCCGCGGCCCGCATCCGTTCGGCGATCTCGGCCCGGCCGGCGGTGTCCGCCCCGAGCAGTTCCATCAGGAGCTTCGAGCCCGTGACGATGTTGTCCGCGGATGCGGCGAACATGTCGTAGAAGCTCGTCTCCCGGGGGGTCAGACGAAATCGCACGTGTGGTCCTCAGGATGCATCGGTTTCGGTCAGGCTGATGCTAGGCGCATCATCCGGCCACGGCTAATGGGCCGCCTCCCAGTGTCGCCCATCAGGCAGAGTGGTCGGCACGGGGGCCGCCCGTAAGCCGGGGTCGGCCCGGCCCACGGGTGGTGGTGGTCACGCCCCTACCCGGCAAAGTTCGATACGATATACCCGGTAGGGGTATAGAAGCGGTTTACGTCGGGAGGACGCGATGACGACCACAGAGGCCGGCGCGGGTGCGCCCTCCGCCGCCGCCGACGCCGTGGAGACGACGGCCGGCGCGGACATCGTGACGGATCACGACCGCGGCGTCCACGGGTACCACCACCAGAAGTCGGAACACCTCAAGCGGCTGCGCCGGATCGAGGGCCAGATCCGCGGTCTGCAGCGCATGGTCGACGAGGACGTCTACTGCATCGACATACTCACGCAGGTCTCCGCGTCGACGAAGGCGCTCCAGTCCTTCGCGCTGCAACTGCTGGAGGAGCACCTCCGTCACTGCGTCGCCGACGCGGCCCTCAAGGGCGGTGCCGAGATCGACGCGAAGGTCGAGGAGGCCACGAAGGCCATCGGCCGTCTGCTGCGGACCTGAGCCTCCGCCCGCCCGTCAGCGGGCCCGGGTGTCCCGCTCCTCCGCGACCCGCAGCACCTGGTCGATGCTCTCCAGGCTGAGCCGCTCCTCACGGGCGGCCGACGCCGCGATGATCAGCTCTCCGCACAGCTCGATCTCGGCGAGGGCCACGTGGTCCTGAACTGCCGTACCGCCGACCGGAGCCACGCGCATCACCTCTTCTCTGCCGTCACCGGCTTCCTAGAGTAGGGAGCGGCCTACAGACCGCGCATGGCACGGACGGGCTAGTCCTCAATGCCCCGGTGGGACCCCTCTACTCCTCGGCGATCTGCCCGGCGTAGATGTCGTCGTCGTCCGGCAGCCGGACGTCGGCGGGGGCCCCGAAGTCGTACAGCGCCGTGGTGGAGGTCACGTCGACGGCGCTGCGGTGCTGTCCGTTGACGAAGCTGAAGCGGTGTCTGACCTTGCGGACGAGCCCCTTGTCGTCCAGGTAGACGTCGAACGGCACCTGGTCCGTGGCGAACCCTTTCGCCGCCGCCGCGAGCGCCCGGGCGTTCCCGTCGGACGCCCTGCGTGCCGCGGCACCCAGGTCGGCGGTCCCCCGGTAGTGCCGCACCCGCGTCCCGGAGATCTCCTCCCGCCCCACGTACGTCGCGGTCCGGGCGCCCCGCAGCACCTCGGCGGCGGCGTACGGGTCGGTGGCACCGCCGGTGACGAGGTTGCCGTCGGTCAGGGACCGGGCCTCCACCCGCACCCATTTGTCGGCGGGCACACCGGCGCCGCGGTTCTTCATGAACAGCGCGCCGGGCGCGAGCAGCTCGGTGATCGGCCGCTGCCCGGCCGTCCCCGCCGGGTCCTGCGGCAGCCGTACCTTCAGCCGCCCGAGCTGCCGCCCGAAGTCGTAGACGCCCTCGCCCCGGATGGTGACCCGGGTGCCGCCGGTGGCCATCTCCATGGACGTACGCGCCCGGGAGCTGCGCGCGTCCACGAGCGCGTCGGCGGCCTCGCGCACCACGTCGACCGGATCGCCGCCGCGGGCGTCCTCGGCGGCGGCCCCGCTGTGCGCGCATCCGCCGCCCGCGAGGCAGACACACAGGAGACCCACCGCGACGCCGGCTCCCCGCATGCGCCTGTGCTGCTGCCTCTCCGCCATCGCCTGCCTACCCCCAGCCGGTACGTCCGTCACGGGCTCCTTGTCGTTCCGCTTAACGAACGGTGGGAGTCACCGTCACGCCGCCGGGCGCGTCGCGCCTTCGCGGCCCGGTCGTGGAACCCCGCGGCGCACCACCCCGTCTCGTTCCACGTGACCCCTGGAGGCGACATGGAACGGCGTACGTTCATCGGCGGTACCGCGGCGGCGCTCACCGCCCTGACGGCCACCGCCTGCGAGGCCGGTGCGAGCGGCGGCGCAACCCCGTCGTCGTCCTCGCCGAAGGCGACCGGCACCCGGACCCGCACCTCCGCCGCCTCCGCCCCCGCCTCCTGGGCCGCGCTCGCCCGTGACCTCGACGGCTCCCTCGTACGCCCCGGCGACGCCTCCTGGGCTGCGGCCCGGCAGCTCTACAACACCCGCTTCGACCATCTGAAGCCCGCCGCCGTCGCCTATGTCGCCCACACCGACGACATCCGCACCACGCTGGCCTACGCCCGCGCCCACCGTCTGAAGGTCGCCATCCGCAACGGCGGCCACAGCTACGCGGGCTGGTCCTCCGGCGACGGCCGCCTCATCGTCGACGTCTCCCGGCTCGACCGCATCCGGGTCTCCGGCGGCACCGCGGTCGTCGGCGCCGGCTCCAAGCTCATCGACGTCTACCGGACGCTCGCGGCGAAGGGCGTGACCATACCCGCCGGCTCCTGCCCGACCGTCGGCGTCTCCGGCCTCACCCTGGGCGGCGGCCACGGCGTCACCTCCCGCGCCTACGGCCTGACCTGCGACAGCCTCACCCGCGCCGTCGTCGTCACCGCCGACGGCAAGCGGCTCACCGCCGACGCGTCCACGCACAAGGACCTCTTCTGGGCGCTGCGCGGCGCCGGCAACGGCAACTTCGGCGTCGTCACGGAGCTGCACTTCAAGACGCACCCCGCCCCGCAGTCCGTGACCGCGTACATGAGCTGGCCCTGGTCGAAGGCGGCCGCGGTGATCCGGGCGTGGCAGGAGTGGGGCCCCTCCCAGCCGGACGAGATCTGGTCGGCGCTGCACCTCGGTGGCGCCGGCGCCACCCCCACCGTCTCCGTCTCGGCGTTCTCGCTGGGCACCTACGGCGAGCTGCAGAACGCCGTCGACCGCCTCGCCGACGGCCCCGGCGGCCCCGGCCCCGCGCGCAACGTCGTCCTCAAGCGCCGCTCCTACGAGGAGTCGATGGAGCTGTACGCGGGCTGTTCCTCGTTCTCGGACGAGCGGTGCCATCTGCCCGGCGACACTCCGGGCCGCTCCCCGCAGGGCGCGCTGGGCCGGGAGACGTACGCGGCGAGGTCGGACTTCTTCGACCGTTCGCTGTCGGCGGCCGGCATCCGGACGTTGATGCGGCAGATGGAGTCGGTCCGCGGCGGCTCCGGCAGCATCGCACTGACGGCCCTGGGCGGCGCCGTGAACCGGGTCTCGCCCACCGCGACGGCGTTCGTGCACCGCCGCTCGCGGATGCTGGCCCAGTACATCGGCTCGTGGCGGGCTGGCACGTCCGGGACCGCCGTCCAGTCCTGGCTGACGGCCGCGCACGAGGCGATGCGCCCGTACGCCTCGGGCGCCGCGTACCAGAACTACACCGACGCGTCCCTGAGAAACTGGCGCACGGCGTACTACGGGGACGCGGCGACCCGGCTGACGAAGCTGAAGCGGCAGTACGACCCGGAGGGCTTCTTCACCTACCCGCAGGCACTGTAAGAGCTCCGAACAGAAGTGGAGCCCGGCTCGCGGACTCCACTTCTGTTCGGAGCTCTAAGGCCTCAGGCGGCCAGGTCCCGCTCCTCGGCCCCGGAGCCGTCCTTGCGGGAGCCGCGCAGCACCGCGCCGCCGTCGTCACCGGCGGTTCCCCGGGCCCGGATCAGCCAGCCGGCGCGCGGCGACCGCTCGATGGCGGACATCAGCGGCGTCAGCAGGGCCATGGCCAGGGGCGACAGCAGCAGGGCGACGGCGGTGCCGAGCGCGAAGCCGCCGACGACGTCGGTCGGGTAGTGCACACCCATGTAGACCCGGCAGAAACCTTCGAGCAGCGCGAGGCCGATACCGACGAGCCCGAACTTCCGGTTGGCGACGAACAGGGCGACACCGAGCGCCATCGCGATGGTGGCGTGGTCGCTGACGAACGAGTAGTCGGTCTTGCCGCTGACCAGGACCTCGAGGCCCTGATGGTCGTTGAAGGGCCGGGGGCGTTCGACGAAGCCCCTTATCGGCACGTTGACGAGGACGGCGATGCCCGCCGCCAGCGGCGCCCACACGAGCGCGGCCACCGAGGAGGCCGCGTCCTCCGCGCCGCGCCGCCGTACGGTCCACCAGCACCAGAGCACGGCGAGGACCAGGCCGAGCAGCACGCCGTACTCACCGACGTACTCCATGACCCGGTCGAACCAGTGCGGTGCGTCCTTGGCCAGGCCATTGATGTCGTACAGCAGCTCGACGTCGGGGTTCGACCCGGATTCTGCGAGTCCAGCCATGATGCCGCGGCCCCTTCATCGTCTCTCGGCGCATCCTGCGTACGCCGTTCCGCCACCCCCGTGGTTGTAGATCCGGCTACGTCACCAGGAACGCACGGTCCCTGTCATTACGTTCCACACTCCACTGAATGATCACGCAGACGTTATCGAAGAGAGACCCGTCATCGCAGCTCAGGGGGAGGGTTGACGCTCCGTCTACACCGTCGTGGGCAGCGCTTTCGCGCCATCCTCCGTCACCCGGGTCGCGCCGAAGTAGTCGGGGGTGTCGATCGGGTCGAACCGGATCACAGCACCTGTTCTCGGGGCGTCGATCATGTACCCGCCGCCGACATAAATGCCGACATGCCGGATGGCCCGTGAGTTCCCCAGGTCGTCCGAGAAGAACACCAGGTCCCCCGGCAGCAGTTCGTTCCTGGCCGGATGCGGTCCCGCGTTCCACTGGTCGTTCGCGACCCGGGGCAGCGTGATCCCGACACTTTCGTACGCGGCCTTGGTCAGCCCCGAGCAGTCGAAGCGCCCGCCGTCCTCGGCGGTGCCGTCGCCGCCCCAGAGATACAGGGTGCCCAGCTTCTTCTGCGCGTAGGCGATGGCCCCGGCGGCCTGCTTGCTCGGGTCGAGCCGGGAGACCGGCGCGGCGAAGCTCTCCTCCAGCGTCGTGATCGTCTTCACGTAGTTCTGGGTCTCCTTGTACGGCGGCACGCCCCGGTACTTGATGACCGCGTACGCCCCGGCGTTGTACGACGCCAGCATGTTCCGCTTCGGGTCGCCGGGCACGTCCTTCACGTACTTGGCGAGCGAGCAGTCGTACGACGCGGCCGACGGGATGGCGTCCGCCGGGTCCCACACGTCACGGTCGCCGTCGCCGTCGCCGTCGATGCCGTGCGTGGCCCAGGTGCCCGGGATGAACTGCGCGATGCCCTGGGCGGCCGCCGCGCTCTGCGCCTTCGGGTTGAAGCCGCTCTCCTGGTACAGCTGGGCGGCGAGCAGGGCCGGGTTGATGGCGGGGCAGAGGTTGCCCCACTTCTCCACGAGCGCCTGATACGCGGCCGGCACCGCACCCTTGGCCAGATTGCGGGCCCCACCGCTCAGACCGCCGGCCAGGTTCCCGGCCACGAGATACACCCCGACGACGAGCACCATCACGAAGCTCAGCCCCGCCGCGACGGCGGAACCCGCCACGATCCAAGCCTTACGCACCGTCAATCGCCCCTCACCCGCCGGGAGTCCGCCCGCGCCAGTGTAGGAGCTTCCCGCCCCCGGCCCCAGGCAACCGGCCCACCCGGCGCCCCCGCATGACCCGGCGGGTAATCGCCCCCCGCGTGGCCGGCATGCCACGATCCCGGTCACAGGCCGCTCGCTCCGACCGAACCGACCCTTCCGGGAGGACCCCATGCCCGCCTACGCCATAGCCCACCTGCGCGATGTCACCCCGCACGCGGAGGTCGCCGAGTACATCGACCGCATCACCGCGACCTTCGAGCCGTACGGCGGCCGCTTCCTGGTGCACGGCACCGCGCACGAGACGGTCGAGGGCGACTGGCCCGGCGCCGTGGTGATGATCGCCTTCCCCACTCTCGCCGAGGCCCGCGCCTGGTGGGAGTCCCCCGCCTACCGGGAGATCGCCCCGCTGCGCACACGCCACGCGCGGGGCGACATCATCCTGGTCGACGGGGTCCCCGAGGGGTACGACCCGGGCACGACGGCGCAGGCGGTACGCGCGAGCCTGGCGCCCGGCGATGGCGGGACGGCCGGCTGACGGTCCCTCACCGGGCCGCCGTCACGCCCCGAAGGCGTCCCGCAGCACGCCGATCGCCTGCTTGATGGCCCCGTCGGCGGCCCGCGTCCCGCGCAGCGCGTTCAGCATCACGAAGTCGTGGATCGCGCCCTGGTACCGCACGGCGGTCACCGGCACACCGGCCTGGCGCAGCTTGTTCGCGTACGCCTCGCCCTCGTCCCGCAGCACGTCCGCCTCGGCGGTGACGACGAGGGCCGGCGGGAGGCCGGTGAGCTGCTCGACGGTGGCGCGCAGCGGCGAGGCGGTGATCTGCGCGCGCTCGGCCGCGTCGGTCGTGTACTGGTCCCAGAACCACTGCATGGCGTCCCGGCGCAGGAAGTACCCCTCGGCGAACCGGTGGTAGGACTCCGTGTCGAACGAGGCGTCCGTGACCGGGTAGAAGAGCACCTGCGCCACCAGCGGGACGTCCCCGCGCTGCTTGGCCATCAGGGTCAGCGCCGCCGCCATGTTGCCGCCCACCGAGTCACCGGCCACGGCGATCCGGCCGGCGTCGAGGCCGTGCCCGGCGCCCTCGGCGACGACCCAGCGCGCCACGGCGTGGTTCTGCTCGACGGCGACGGGATAGCGGGCCTCGGGCGAGAGGTCGTACTCGGGGAAGACGACCGCGGCACCGGCGCCGACGGCCAGTTCACGGACGAGACGGTCGTGGGTGTGGGCGTTGCCGAACACCCAGCCGGCGCCGTGCAGATAGACGATCACCGGCAGCGTCCCGGTGGCCCCGGCCGGACGGACGATCCGGACCCGGACCTCCCCGGTCGGCCCACCGGCCACGGTCAGCCACTCCTCGTCGACGTCCGGCTTGGCCACCTCCGCCGACTGCACCTCGTCGACGGCCTTGCGCCCGGCCTCCGGCCCGAGGTCGAAGAGGTACGGCGGCTGCGCGGTCGCCTCGGCGAACGCCTGGGCGGCGGGCTCGAGAACGGGGCGCTGGGACTCGGTCATGGCGATCTCCTCGGATCGGGGTGCCGCGGGCAGGGCCGCCCGGCCGGCTTGCCGGGTTCGGCGGCACGACGTAAAAGTAGCGCCCGATTAAGTCGTGCGCAACTTATTAGGCAACGATGGATTGGTAGTCGACTTCTTAGGGCTCGATGAGATGGCACTCGATACACTTGGAGAACGCACAGGAAGCAACCGCCGCACCAGGAGCGACCGCGATGAGCCCGACCCCGACGCCCGATCCGCCCCCGCGCGACCCCGGCTCCCTGCTCCTGGACGACCAGCTCTGCTTCGCCCTGTACGCCGCCTCCCGCGCGGTGACCGCTCGATACCGGCCACTTCTCGACGAACTGGGCCTGACCTACCCCCAGTACCTGGTGATGCTGGTGCTCTGGGAGCAGGACTCGATCTCCGTGCGCGAGCTCGGCGCGGCCCTCCAGCTGGAGTCCAGCACCCTGTCGCCGCTGCTCAAGCGCCTGGAGGCGGGCGGGCTGCTGCGCCGCGAGCGCCGCCCCGACGACGAACGGTCGGTCGCCCTGCGCCTCACCGAGGCCGGCGCCGCGCTGCGCGAGCGCGCGGCCGCCGTACCGCTCGCGATCGGCGACGCCATGGGCCTGACGGCCGAACAGGACGCCCTGGCCAAAGAGCTTCTGCGGCTCATCACGGCGAACGTCGGCGGGGCCAGCGAGGCCTGACACCCTGTCACGCGCGCGTTCACCCGGGCGGGATAGCCTTCACCCGCAGAACACGGGCACGACCCCTCACCCCGGAGGCCGCCAGAAGCGGCACCGGCGCGAAGAGGGGCTAACGACAGAACCACACCCCAGGTTCCGCTCAGGCCTCGTTGCCCGGCGTAACCTGGCGTGATACACAGAGTGACCATACGAGCTATTCGTACGAATCCCGACCATCAATGACGCCAAGTCGACATACGGAAGCGTCATTGTCGGCGAGAATGAGACCTGACCTCTGCTCACTGCGGGGGGACCGTGGAACTACCCAACAGGGGCGGTGACTTACATGTTCTTTGCGGCCGACAAGGGCGACATCAACACCATCATCGGCGGGATCGCCCCGGACTGGGGTCCGTTCGGAGCGCTGGGAAACGAAGCCAAGACAATGATCCAGGTCGTCATGGCGGTCGCCATCCTGATCTGTCTCGGCATCGCCATCTGGGGGGCGGCCAAACAGCGCATCGGCGCCACGGCGCTGCGGGACACCTTCAGTGCCGAGCAGGGCAAGGGACTGATCGTGGCGGGCCTGACGGGCGTCTTCATCATCGGCTCCCTCGGCACGCTCTTCACCATCGTGTACGGCATGGCCGTCTAGCGCCTCACCTCTCCGTCCTTCCGGCCGTCCTTCCGGGCACGCCCGGCTCGCTGTCCCCCACCCACCCGTCGTGCCCACCGGCTGAGGTTGCGTCTCCCTGATGTCGAGTCACCACACCGCGCCCGCGCGGGAACCAGCGCGGCTACCGTCGTACTCCAACGTGTATCCGTCCGACGCCGAGGGGGCGTACGCGGCATGAGTCTGGGAGACGATCGGGAGGGGCAGACCCGCACCCGGCTGCCCGACGCCGGTGGTGACGTGTACGGGGGCGCGCGCAGAGGGGGCCGCTCGTCGTCCCGCAGCATGATCACGGTCGTCGGCGTGGTCGTGCTCCTCATCGCCGCGATCGCCTTCGCGAACCGTGGAGGCGACGGTTCCGGCGCGTCCGCCGGCGACGAGAACAAGCCGGACGCCTCGTCCACGGCGGCCACGGGCACGCGCCCGGTCAAGGGCAAGTCCGCGGGCATCCCCGGCGGGTACGCCCATGACGAGCAGGGGGCGCAGAGCGCTGCGGCGAACTTCGCGGTGACGCTGGTCTCGGCCGACATCCTGCAGCCCGAACGCCGTGCCGACATCGTCCGGCAGGTGTTCGTCGAAGCCCGGCAGCCCGAACTCGCCGCCAAGTTCGACAAGGCCTACTCGAAGGAATTCCTCAGCAGCATCGGCTTGAACGACGACGGCACCGCCACAGCGGGTAACACGTACGTCTCGCGCACCGTGCCGATCGGCACCAAGGTCACGAGCTACTCCGCCACGGCAGCGGCCGTCGAGGTGTGGTGCACGGGCGTGTTCGGCATGGCCGGGGAGAGCTCCACCAACCCGGCCAGCAGCGACTGGTTCACCATGACGCTGCAACTGCGCTGGGCGAACAACGACTGGAAGGTCGACAGCTTCTCCCAGAAGGACGGCCCCGCGCCCGTCCCGGGCGACAACAAGGCATCCAGCGCCGACGAGATGGCCAAGGCCGTCGATACGTACGGAGGGTTCACGTATGCCCGATAGCCCGCGCCGCGCGCTCAGGGTCACTGCCACCCTCGCCACCGCACAGACCGCGGTCATCCTGCTGGCCACGCGCGCCGTCGCCGCACCGACACCGTCTCCCACCCCGTCCGGTGACAACTGCGACCTCATCGTCGGCCCCGCCAAGGACTACTGCGAGAAGGACCAGGGCGGAACCGGCGGTGGCGGCGGCACCCCCTCCCTCACCGACCCCACCACCACCCTCGACCCCCTCTCCTCCCTCGCCAAGGGCTGTGCCGACGCCGCCGCGTGGACCGTCGACCGGCTCAGCGAGGCCGTGAAGGAGACCGCGACGGTCGACTTCACGAACCTCACCTTCCTGAAGCACTACGCCATCGTCTTCGCCGCGTCCGCCATCCTCACCCTCCTCCTGTGGCTGCTCGCCGTCGCCAAGCGCGCCGTGCGCGGCGTGCCGTTCGCGACCGCCCTGTCGGAGGCCATCGGCTTCCTGTGGCTCACGGTGCTGGCGTCCGCCTTCACCCCCCTGATCCTCTACACCGTCGTCTCCGCGACCGACGGCGTCAGCGACGTCCTGGCGAAGGCGACCGGCAACCAGACCGACACGTTCTTCGGCACGTTCTCCGAGGCCCTGGAGAAGGGCGACGACATCGGCGGCGGCCCGATCATGCTGATCCTGGTCTCGCTGATCTCGATCCTCGCCGCAGGCGTCCTCTACCTGGAGCTCTACATCCGGGCCGTGCTGCTGTACGTCGGCGCCCTGCTCGGCGTCGTCGTGTACGCCGGGCTCGTCGACAAGGACCTGTGGGGCCACGTCCGCCGCTGGGCGGGCATCATGATCGCCGTCATCCTGGTGAAGCCGGTCATCGTCATCGTCCTCGGCCTCGCCGGCGCCCTCGCCGCGGAGGAGGGCCCCGACTCCCTCGCCGCCGTGGTCTCCGGCCTCGCGATCATCCTGCTCGCGATCTTCGCCTCGGCGATGATCTACCGCTTCGTCCCCGGCTTCGGCGACGAGATCGCGAACACCCGCAACAACCGCATCATGCGCGGCGCCGAGAGCAAGGCCGCCGCCGTCATCAGCTCCCCGGCCACCCTCGTCGCCCAGGGCATCAAGACGCACAGCTCCCGGGCCGACAACAACGGCGGCGGAGGCGGGGCCGGCAGTCCCCGCCCGTCCAACCCGGCCTCCGGCGGCGTCGCCGCCCACAGCTCGCGCTCCTCGAACGGCGGCGGATCTGTCCCCTCCGCCGCACCGGCCCCCCGTTCGAGCAGCCCGGTGAACACCCCGCACGCAGGCAACACCCGCAGCAACCGTCCAGGAGGTGACGGGCGTTGACGACCGAGTCCCACGTGTCCCATCCGGTCACGCCCCGCCGTACCTATCTCATCGGCCGCGCCCGCCCGAACGCCATCGTCGGCCGCAACCGCGAGTCCGGCGAGATCGCGCTGATCATCGCCGGCGCGTTCCTCGGCATGATGTGCGGCCTCCTCGTCCCGAGCCTGTCCCTGCGCATCGTGCTGCTCATGGGCTTCCCGCTGCTCGCGCTCGCCGCCGTCTACGTGCCGTACAAGCACCGGACGTTCTACAAGTGGTTCGAGATCAACCGCAGCTACAAGCGCACCCTGCGCCGGGGCACCACCTACCGCTCCTCCGCCATGGAGGCCGGCACCCGTATCGACGGGCGTGAGGTCGAGGTCGGCCCGCCGCCGGGCATCGGCCGCATCACCTGGCTGGCGGCCCCGTTCGGGCCCGACGAGATCGCCGTGCTGCTGCACGCCGACCGCCGGACCGTCACCGCCGCCATCGAGATCGAGGGCCCCGGCGTCGGCCTGCGCGACTCCGAGGACCAGGAGGCCCTGGTCGACCGCTTCGGCACCCTGCTGAAGCACGTCGCCAACAACGACGGCTTCGTGACCCGTCTGCAGATGCTGGCCCGCACCCTGCCCGCCGACCCCGACGCCCACGCCAAGGATGTCGCCGTCCGCGGCGACGACCGGTCCCCGGCCTGGCTGCAGCAGTCGTACGACCAGCTGCAGTCCATGGTGTCGACGAGCAGCGAGCAGCACCGCGCCTACCTCGTCGCCTGCATGCACTACACGCGCGAACTGGCCGCCGAGGCCCAGGCGATGGCCCGCGCCGCCCGCCCGCACGGCCGCGGCAAGGTCGACCGGGACGCCGGGCTGGCGGTGGTCATGGCCCGCGAGCTGACCGACATCTGCTCGCGCCTCCAGGAGGCCGACATCCGGGTCCGCCAGCCCCTCGGCCAGGGCCGGCTGTCGTCGCTGATCCACTCCATGTACGACCCGGACCACCCCATCGACCACATCCAGGCGATGACCCGGCGCAACGCGTGGCCGGCCGAGCTCGACGCCATGGAGCCGACGTTCCTCCAGGCGAAGACCCGTGAGTCCTCCACCCGCGCGCCCTGGTGCCACGCCACGGCCTGGGTGAAGGAGTGGCCGATGACCCCGGTCGGCGTCAATTTCCTGGCGCCGCTGCTCGTCCACACCCCGGACGTCATCCGCACGGTCGCCGTCACGATGGACCTCGAACCCACCGAGATCGCCATCGAGCGCATGCTCACCGAGAAGACCAACGACGAGGCCGAGGCCAGCCGCGCCGCCAAGATGAACCGCACGGTCGACCCCCGCGACATCGCCGCCCACAACCGCCTCGACCAGCGCGGCGAGGACCTCGCGAGCGGCGCCGCGGGCGTCAACCTGGTCGGCTACATCACCGTCTCGTCCCGCTCCCCCGAAGCCCTGGCCCGCGACAAGCGGACCATCCGGGCGTCGGCCGGAAAGTCGTATCTGAAGCTGGAGTGGTGCGACCGCGAGCACCACCGGGCATTCGTGAACACACTCCCCTTCGCCACCGGCATTCGGAGGTAGGACCTGATGCGGGACCCGCTGTCCGTCCTCACCGACGCCTTCACGTCCTTCCTGTTCGGGAAGGTCGAGACGACCCGGCCACCGGTGCGCACGTCCACGGGCCAGGCGCAGGCGGTGTACCTGCCGACCGCCGCCCCCGGTCTCGGCGACTCGGGCGTCATCATCGGCCGCGAGGTGTACTCCGGGAAGGGCTACATCTACGACCCCTTCCAGCTGTACGGCCAGCAGCTCCCGGCCCCGCACTGGCTGGTCCTCGGCGAGTCCGGCAACGGCAAGTCGGCGCTGGAGAAGACGTACGTCCTGCGCCAGCTCCGCTTCCGCGACCGCCAGGTCGTCGTCCTGGACGCCCAGGGCGAGGACGGTGTCGGCGAGTGGAACCTCATCGCCGAGCAGCTGGGCATAACGCCGATCCGGCTGGACCCGACGGCCGCCCTCGACCACGGCATCCGTCTCAACCCCCTCGACCCCTCGATCACCACGACGGGCCAGCTCGCGCTGCTCCGCACGATCATCGAGGTGGCGATGGGCCACGGCCTGGACGAACGCTCCGGCTTCGCGCTGAAGGTCGCGCACGCCTACGTCAACGAGACCATCGTCGAACGGCAGCCGGTCCTCACCGACATCGTGGAGCAGCTGCGCCACCCCGAACCGGAGTCGGCGGAGGCGATGAACGTCGCCATAGACGACGTACGGGCGTGGGGCCTGGACGTGGCGCTGGTCCTGGACCGGCTGGTCGACGGTGACCTGCGGGGCATGTTCGACGGCCCCACGACGGTCGGCATCGACCTGGACGCGCCGCTCATCGTGTTCGACCTGTCCCACATCGACCGCAACTCCATCGCCATGCCGATCCTCATGGCGATCGTCGGCGTATGGCTGGAGCACACGTGGATCCGCCCCGACCGGAAGAAGCGCATCTTCCTGGTCGAGGAGGCCTGGCACATCATCAACAGCCCGTTCGTGGCCCAGCTGTTCCAGCGCCTGCTGAAGTTCGGCCGCCGCCTCGGTCTGTCCTTCGTCGCCGTCGTCCACCATCTGTCCGACGTCGTCGACGGCGCCGCGGCCAAGGAGGCCGCGGCCATCCTGAAGATGGCGTCGACCAGGACGATCTACGCGCAGAAGGCCGACGAGGCACGGGCGACCGGACGTGTCCTCGGCCTGCCCCGCTGGGCCGTGGAGATCATCCCGTCGCTCACCCCGGGCATCGCGGTCTGGGACGTCAACGGCAATGTGCAGGTGGTCAAACACCTGATCACGGAGTCCGAACGCCCGCTGGTCTTCACCGACCGCGCGATGACCGAGTCGTCCGCCGACCACCTCGCCGACGACGCCCTGCGCGCCGCCGAACTGGAGGCGGAGGAGCGGGCGGCGGCCTTCGTGGAGCAGCATCTGGGCGACTCGGAATCGACGGTGGCGTAGGGGGAGGCGAGCGTGAGACCGGACGACCGCGGGGAGCGCCGGGACCGGGAGGGCCAGGGAGGCATTCCCGACGGCCTGCTGATCGGCATGCTCGGCTTCCTCCTCGGCATGACCCTGATGGTGTGGACGGCGACGGGCCTCGCGGGCCTGTTCGCACACGGGTCGTGGCCGGACGGCGTCACGGTCTCCCGCACCCCGCTCGCCATGCGCGCCCTGATCGGCGACGCCCACGACCTCGCGGGCGCCTGGCCGGACACGCCGGCGGGACAGCTGTCCGGCTACGGGCTGTTCTGGGGCCTGTTCATCGGCCAGTTGATGGTGCTGGTCGTGCTCACCGTGTTCGTGATGGGCACGCTGGCCCGCTGGCGCGCCGTCCGCGCCGCCCGCCGCGCGGGACACCCGTACGCCGGACGCGTACGCCGGGACACTCCGCAACACGAGGTACCGGCCCCGCGCACGGAACCCGAGCCCGTGCCGGAGGCGGTACGCCCGGCGCCGGAGGCCGTGCGGCCGACGCAGGAAGCCGTGCGGCCGACGCAGGAAGTTGCCGTCGGGCAGCACCCGGAAGCGATCGCCGGGCCGGCCGCCCCGCTGGGGAACAAGGCCCCCGCATTGGCCGAGACGGCCCTCGCGCCCCTCCCGGACGCCCTCACCACCCGCGACACACTCCTCGTGGCACCCAGGGACGCCCGCCTGCGCAGCGCCGTCCAGGCCGTCCTCGACGCCGAGGGCGCCGCGCTCGTCGTCACGTCCAACCCGGCGCTCTGGCAGGACACCAAGGACGCCCGCGGCAAGCTGGGCCCGGTCCTCCTGTACGACCCCACCCACCTGTGCGACACCCCGGCCCGCCTCCACTGGTCGCCCACCAGCGGCTGCGAGGACAAGGCGACGGCCGCCGCCCGGGCCGCCTCACTGCTCGCCCCGGTCCGCCCCACCTCCCGGCTGGACCAGGCGCTCGGCGACACCGCCGAGACCCTGCTGCGCAGCTATCTGCACGCCGCCGCCGTCGACGGCCGTACCGTCCGGCACGTCCACCGCTGGTCCCAGGGAAGCCAGATCCAGGACGCCGTCCGCATCCTGCGGACCCACCCGAAGGCCGCGGCGGGCGCCGCGGGGGAGCTGGAGGCGGCCCTGACCGCCCACCCGGAACGCCGGGACATGGCCCAGGAGTTGACCACCCGGGCGCTCGCCGCCCTCTCCAGGGTCAACATCCGGGAGTCATGCACTCCCCACCGAACCGACACCCTCACCCTGGATTCCTTCGTCCACGAAACGGGCACGCTTTACGTGGTGGGTGAATCCATCGAGGATCCCAGAGCCGAACCAGGCGCCATGCCCCTTCTGACGGCCCTGGCCGCAAGCGTGGTCGAGCGCGGCCGGCGCATGGCCGAACGGTCATCCTCCGGTCGCCTCGACCCACCAATGACGCTCGTCCTGGACGACGTCGCCGCCGTGGCTCCGCTTCCCCAGGTGCCGGAGCTGCTGGCCACCGGAGCGGACCGGGGTATGCCGACCCTGGCCCTGCTCCGGTCCCGCGAACAGGCCCGCTCCCGCTGGCCGCACGCCGAGCTCCCCGCTTGACGAGACTCCCCGGCCGAGGGCCCACCGGTCAGGGCCGCTCGATGACGAACTCCAGCTCACGCATCTCCTCGTCGCCCCCGGGCCCCCCGAGCGGCATGACCACACCGCTCGGCTCGAACCCCACCCGCCGATAGAAGCGCTGCGCCCGCGCGTTGTCCTCGTGCACGATGAGCCGCACCCGCTCCGCGCCCCGCGACCAGGCCCACTCCAGGGCGGCGTCGAACAGCACGTCCGTCAGCCCGCTCCCGCGCTCCTCGGGCTGTACGAACACCCCGACGACATGCCCCTGCTTGAGCTCCACCGGCAGCCCGGCCCAGTCCGTCGTGCCCGGCTCCTCCATCAGCACGGTGGCCGTACCGACCCACACCCCGTCCGGCCGCTCGGCGATGATCTGCTGCGCCCCGTCGGCCCCCTCGCACGCTCCGGCCGCCCGCTCCTGCCAGTAGGCGTCCGACCGGGTCAGGGCGTCCTCGTACGTCTCCAGGAACGCCAGGTGCGCGACCGGGTCCTGGAGCGCGGCGAGGCGCAGCTCCTTCACGGCCGGCCACTCGTCCGCCCGTATCGACCTGATCACATAGCTCTCGGTGCACATGACGGCAACCGTAGTACCCGGGTACGACATCGCTCATCCGGAATACGCCCCACGCCTCTGGGACCGGTCGCGAAGAACCCGCACGATGGACGACGTGACGGAGCAACCAGCCACCGGGGCACGCACGGCCGAGCCGCTGACCCAGTACGTCCAGCGCGTCAGCCGCCGCGTCCGCGCCTTCGACGCACGCCGTCCGCTCGTCTGGGACCTGCACCTCACCGGCTTCTGGGTGACGGCGGCCCTCATCGACTACTACGGCGGCGGCTGGCTCACCGTCACCCGCGCCCCCGACAGCCCCCGCTGGCTCGTCCTCACCCTCAGCCTGGCCCTGTCCGTGCCGCTCCTGTGGCGCCGCACCCACCCGCGCACCGTCCTCCTGGCGCTGACCCCGTTCGCCCTCGTCAACGCCTGGACGGGCATCGTCCTCCAGGCCGTCATGCTGCACCTGCTGGTCGTCTTCCACATCGCCCTGCGCCGCCCCGCCCGTACCCTGTGGTGGGCCGCGGCCCTCCTCGCCGCGAGCGCCGCCGTGACGGCCGTACGCCATCCGCAGGGCGGCGGCCCGGACCAGGACATCGTCCCCGTCCTCATGACGTTCGCCGTGGCGACGGCCATCGGCATCACCGTCCGCACCCGCCGCGACCACACCGAGACCCTCGAGGACCGCGCCCGCCGCCTGGAGATCGAACGCGACCAGCAGGCCCGGCTCGCCGCGGCCGCCGAACGCGCCCGGATCGCCCGGGAGATGCACGACATCATCGGCCACAACCTCTCCGTCATCACCGGCCTGGCGGACGGCGGAAAGTACGCCGCCGCCAAGTCCCCGGAGCGCGCGACCCAGGCCCTGCACGCCATCGCCACGACCAGCCGCCAGGCCCTGGGCGAACTCCGCCGCCTCCTGGACGTCCTGCGCGAGGAGGACCACCCCGACGAGACCTCGGGCCTCCAACTCGCCCCCCAGCCCGGCCTCACCGACCTCGACCAGCTCGTGAGCGGCGGCCGCGCGGCCGGCCTCCCCCTCGACCTCACGGTCACCGGCACCCCGTCCCTCTCCACCGGCCGCCAGCTCACCGTCTACCGAGTCCTCCAGGAGTCCCTCACCAACACCCTCAAACACGCGGGCCCCGGCACCACCGCCCGCATAGAGCTGTCGTACGAGGAGAGGGGCGCCGTCACCGCCACGGTCACCGACACCGGCCGGGGCGGCCCCGCACCGGGCCCGGACGGCCGCGGCCTGCCCGGAATGCGCGAGCGAACGGCCCTGTACGGCGGCACACTTGAGGCCGGCCCGCACCCTGCGGGCGGCTGGCGCGTCCGTCTGAGCCTCCCGGAGGAACCCCCGCAGTGACCACCGTCCTCATCGCCGACGACCAGACCCTCCAGCGCTTCGGCTTCCGCATGCTCCTGGAGAGCCAGGACGACATGACCGTCCTCGGCGAAGCCGCCAACGGCAGCGAAGCGGTCCGTATGACGGCGGAACTGAATCCGGACGTGGTCCTGATGGACGTCCGCATGCCCGGCCTGGACGGCATCGAGGCGACCCGCCGCATCACGGCCGCCGGAGACCGCACCCGGGTCCTGATCCTGACCACGTTCGACCTGGACGAGTACGCCTACGCCGGACTCCGCGCCGGCGCCTCGGGCTTCCTGGTGAAGGACGCCCAGCCGGAGGAACTCCTGGCCGGCATCCGGGCGGTGGCCACGGGTGACGCGGTGGTCGCCCCCAGCGTGACCCGTCGCCTCCTGGACGCCTACGTCCACCACCTGCCGTCAGGAACTCCCGAGAGGGCCCCTGTGGTGACGGGTGAGGACCCACGCCTGTCCGCCCTCACCGAACGCGAACGGGAGATCCTCACCGTGGTGGGCCAGGGCTGGACGAACAGCGAGATAGCGACGCGTCTGCACCTCGCCGAATCGACGGTGAAGACCCACGTGGGCCGCATCCTGGCCAAGACGAATTCCCGGGACCGCATCCAGGCGGTGATCCTGGCCTACGACACAGGCCTGGTGCACCCGTCCTGAACAACTCCGAAAAAGCTCCGGAAATGCGGAAAGGGCCCACACCATAAGGTGTGAGCCCTTTCCCAAAAATTGTTCGGCGGTGTCCTACTCTCCCACAGGGTCCCCCCTGCAGTACCATCGGCGCTGTAAGGCTTAGCTTCCGGGTTCGGAATGTAACCGGGCGTTTCCCTCACGCTATGACCACCGAAACACTATGAAACTGTCCAACCGCACCACACCGTGACCATGGCATGGGGTTGTTCGTGGTTTCAGAACCAACACAGTGGACGCGAGCAACTGAGGACAAGCCCTCGGCCTATTAGTACCGGTCACCTCCACACGTTACCGTGCTTCCAGATCCGGCCTATCAACCCAGTCGTCTACTGGGAGCCTTACCCCATCAAGTGGGTGGGAGTCCTCATCTCGAAGCAGGCTTCCCGCTTAGATGCTTTCAGCGGTTATCCCTCCCGAACGTAGCCAACCAGCCATGCCCTTGGCAGGACAACTGGCACACCAGAGGTTCGTCCGTCCCGGTCCTCTCGTACTAGGGACAGCCCTTCTCAAGACTCCTACGCGCACAGCGGATAGGGACCGAACTGTCTCACGACGTTCTAAACCCAGCTCGCGTACCGCTTTAATGGGCGAACAGCCCAACCCTTGGGACCGACTCCAGCCCCAGGATGCGACGAGCCGACATCGAGGTGCCAAACCATCCCGTCGATATGGACTCTTGGGGAAGATCAGCCTGTTATCCCCGGGGTACCTTTTATCCGTTGAGCGACGGCGCTTCCACAAGCCACCGCCGGATCACTAGTCCCGACTTTCGTCCCTGCTCGACCCGTCGGTCTCACAGTCAAGCTCCCTTGTGCACTTACACTCAACACCTGATTGCCAACCAGGCTGAGGGAACCTTTGGGCGCCTCCGTTACTCTTTAGGAGGCAACCGCCCCAGTTAAACTACCCATCAGACACTGTCCCTGATCCGGATCACGGACCCAGGTTAGACATCCAGCACGACCAGACTGGTATTTCAACGACGACTCCACCTGAACTGGCGTCCAAGCTTCACAGTCTCCCAGCTATCCTACACAAGCCGAACCGAACACCAATATCAAACTGTAGTAAAGGTCCCGGGGTCTTTCCGTCCTGCTGCGCGAAACGAGCATCTTTACTCGTAGTGCAATTTCACCGGGCCTATGGTTGAGACAGTCGAGAAGTCGTTACGCCATTCGTGCAGGTCGGAACTTACCCGACAAGGAATTTCGCTACCTTAGGATGGTTATAGTTACCACCGCCGTTTACTGGCGCTTAAGTTCTCAGCTTCGCCCGACCGAAATCGGACTAACCGGTCCCCTTAACGTTCCAGCACCGGGCAGGCGTCAGTCCGTATACATCGCCTTACGGCTTCGCACGGACCTGTGTTTTTAGTAAACAGTCGCTTCTCGCTGGTCTCTGCGGCCACCCCCAGCTCGAGGAGCAAGTCCTCTCACCGGATGTGGCCCCCTTCTCCCGAAGTTACGGGGGCATTTTGCCGAGTTCCTTAACCATAGTTCACCCGAACGCCTCGGTATTCTCTACCTGACCACCTGAGTCGGTTTAGGGTACGGGCCGCCATGAAACTCGCTAGAGGCTTTTCTCGACAGCATAGGATCATCCACTTCACCACAATCGGCTCGGCATCAGGTCTCAGACTCAATGGTGTGCGGATTTGCCTACACACCGTCCTACACCCTTACCCCGGGACAACCACCGCCCGGGATGGACTACCTTCCTGCGTCACCCCATCACTCACCTACTACCAGCTCGGGTCACCGGCTCCACCACTCCGACCTCGTCCGAAGACTCAGCCGGCGGCTTCACGGGCTTAGCATCACTGGATTCGATGTTTGACGCTTCACAGCGGGTACCGGAATATCAACCGGTTATCCATCGACTACGCCTGTCGGCCTCGCCTTAGGTCCCGACTTACCCTGGGCAGATCAGCTTGACCCAGGAACCCTTAGTCAATCGGCGCAAACGTTTCTCACGTTTGTATCGCTACTCATGCCTGCATTCTCACTCGTGAACCGTCCACAACTACCTTCCGGTGCTGCTTCACCCGGCACACGACGCTCCCCTACCCATCACGATCCCCGTTGGGGTACATATCGCAATGACACGACTTCGGCGGTACGCTTGAGCCCCGCTACATTGTCGGCGCGGAATCACTAGACCAGTGAGCTATTACGCACTCTTTCAAGGGTGGCTGCTTCTAAGCCAACCTCCTGGTTGTCTCTGCGACTCCACATCCTTTCCCACTTAGCGTACGCTTAGGGGCCTTAGTCGATGCTCTGGGCTGTTTCCCTCTCGACCATGGAGCTTATCCCCCACAGTCTCACTGCCGCGCTCTCACTTACCGGCATTCGGAGTTTGGCTAAGGTCAGTAACCCGGTAGGGCCCATCGCCTATCCAGTGCTCTACCTCCGGCAAGAAACACACGACGCTGCACCTAAATGCATTTCGGGGAGAACCAGCTATCACGGAGTTTGATTGGCCTTTCACCCCTAACCACAGGTCATCCCCCAGGTTTTCAACCCTGGTGGGTTCGGTCCTCCACGAAGTCTTACCTCCGCTTCAACCTGCCCATGGCTAGATCACTCCGCTTCGGGTCTTGAGCGCGCTACTGAATCGCCCTATTCGGACTCGCTTTCGCTACGGCTTCCCCACACGGGTTAACCTCGCAACACACCGCAAACTCGCAGGCTCATTCTTCAAAAGGCACGCAGTCACGAGGCAAGCACAAGTGCTCGCCCGACGCTCCCACGGCTTGTAGGCACACGGTTTCAGGTACTATTTCACTCCGCTCCCGCGGTACTTTTCACCATTCCCTCACGGTACTATCCGCTATCGGTCACCAGGGAATATTTAGGCTTAGCGGGTGGTCCCGCCAGATTCACACGGGATTTCTCGGGCCCCGTGCTACTTGGGTGTCTCTCAAACGAGCCGCTGACGTTTCGACTACGGGGGTCTTACCCTCTACGCCGGACCTTTCGCATGTCCTTCGCCTACATCAACGGTTTCTGACTCGTCTCATGGCCGGCAGACCATGAAAGAGAGATCCCACAACCCCGAATGCGCAACCCCTGCCGGGTCTCACACGCATACGGTTTGGCCTCATCCGGTTTCGCTCGCCACTACTCCCGGAATCACGGTTGTTTTCTCTTCCTGCGGGTACTGAGATGTTTCACTTCCCCGCGTTCCCTCCACACTGCCTATGTGTTCAGCAGCGGGTGACAGCCCATGACGACTGCCGGGTTTCCCCATTCGGAAACCCCCGGATCAAAGCCTGGTTGACGACTCCCCGGGGACTATCGTGGCCTCCCACGTCCTTCATCGGTTCCTGGTGCCAAGGCATCCACCGTGCGCCCTTAAAAACTTGGCCACAGATGCTCGCGTCCACTGTGCAGTTCTCAAACAACGACCAACCACCCATCACCCCGAGCAGAAGCTCGAGTGCACTGGGGCCGGCACTGAAAGCGACCATACGGCCGTACCTTCAGACACCCAACAGCGTGCCCGACACAGTCAGTTGACCAGATCAGCGTTCCACGCCCCGAAGAGCAGTACTAGCGCCTGGTCCATCCTGGACCGTGCCGAGTAGTCAACGTTCCACCCATGAGCAACCAGCATCAGACATTCGCTGATGTACTGGCCTCTGACCAACCGAAGTTGGTAAGAAGTGCTCCTTAGAAAGGAGGTGATCCAGCCGCACCTTCCGGTACGGCTACCTTGTTACGACTTCGTCCCAATCGCCAGTCCCACCTTCGACAGCTCCCTCCCACAAGGGGTTGGGCCACCGGCTTCGGGTGTTACCGACTTTCGTGACGTGACGGGCGGTGTGTACAAGGCCCGGGAACGTATTCACCGCAGCAATGCTGATCTGCGATTACTAGCGACTCCGACTTCATGGGGTCGAGTTGCAGACCCCAATCCGAACTGAGACCGGCTTTTTGAGATTCGCTCCACCTCGCGGTATCGCAGCTCATTGTACCGGCCATTGTAGCACGTGTGCAGCCCAAGACATAAGGGGCATGATGACTTGACGTCGTCCCCACCTTCCTCCGAGTTGACCCCGGCGGTCTCCCGTGAGTCCCCAGCACCACAAGGGCCTGCTGGCAACACGGGACAAGGGTTGCGCTCGTTGCGGGACTTAACCCAACATCTCACGACACGAGCTGACGACAGCCATGCACCACCTGTACACCGACCACAAGGGGGCGCCCATCTCTGGACGTTTCCGGTGTATGTCAAGCCTTGGTAAGGTTCTTCGCGTTGCGTCGAATTAAGCCACATGCTCCGCCGCTTGTGCGGGCCCCCGTCAATTCCTTTGAGTTTTAGCCTTGCGGCCGTACTCCCCAGGCGGGGCACTTAATGCGTTAGCTGCGGCACGGACAACGTGGAATGTTGCCCACACCTAGTGCCCACCGTTTACGGCGTGGACTACCAGGGTATCTAATCCTGTTCGCTCCCCACGCTTTCGCTCCTCAGCGTCAGTATCGGCCCAGAGATCCGCCTTCGCCACCGGTGTTCCTCCTGATATCTGCGCATTTCACCGCTACACCAGGAATTCCGATCTCCCCTACCGAACTCTAGCCTGCCCGTATCGACTGCAGACCCGGGGTTAAGCCCCGGGCTTTCACAACCGACGTGACAAGCCGCCTACGAGCTCTTTACGCCCAATAATTCCGGACAACGCTTGCGCCCTACGTATTACCGCGGCTGCTGGCACGTAGTTAGCCGGCGCTTCTTCTGCAGGTACCGTCACTTTCGCTTCTTCCCTGCTGAAAGAGGTTTACAACCCGAAGGCCGTCATCCCTCACGCGGCGTCGCTGCATCAGGCTTTCGCCCATTGTGCAATATTCCCCACTGCTGCCTCCCGTAGGAGTCTGGGCCGTGTCTCAGTCCCAGTGTGGCCGGTCGCCCTCTCAGGCCGGCTACCCGTCGTCGCCTTGGTGAGCCATTACCTCACCAACAAGCTGATAGGCCGCGGGCTCATCCTGCACCGCCGGAGCTTTCGAACCACTTGGATGCCCAAGTGGCTCAGTATCCGGTATTAGACCCCGTTTCCAGGGCTTGTCCCAGAGTGCAGGGCAGATTGCCCACGTGTTACTCACCCGTTCGCCACTAATCCCCACCGAAGTGGTTCATCGTTCGACTTGCATGTGTTAAGCACGCCGCCAGCGTTCGTCCTGAGCCAGGATCAAACTCTCCGTGAATGTTTACCCGTGATCGGGTGCACACATCACGAGAGCGGAACATCGGGAGGAATAATCCCGACGTTCACAGCGTCCTCGCTGTGTTTTTTCAAAGGAACCTCGCCCCAGCAGATGCTGGAGACGGGGTATCAACATATCTGGCGTTGACTTTTGGCACGCTGTTGAGTTCTCAAGGAACGGACGCTTCCTTTGTACTCACCCTCTCGGGCTTTCCTCCGGGCGCTTCCCTTCGATCTTGCGTTTCCGACTCTATCAGATCTTTCCGATCCGATTTCCTCGGTGCTTTCCAGGTTCCCGCTTCCGCGTTTCCCCTTCCGGCGGTTCCGACTTTACCAGATCCTTTTCGGCCTGATCCCCAGTCAGCGGAGCTTGTCTTCGCGGCGGTTGGGCCGTTCCGACGTCTCAAACCTTAGCGGATCCTTCCGGCGATTCCCAATCGGGCCGCCGGCCCCTTATTCGAATTGAATTCGGGCACGCCGAAATCAACCCGTCAGGGAGATCGTGCTGGTGGTTTGAGGTGCCGCTGTCGCGGCGGGAGGTGTTGTCGCAGAACCGTTCCGGCTCCGTGGCAACCCGAAGAACCTTACGGATCGGCCAAGGCGATGTCAACCGCCCCCTGTCAAGATCTTTTCAGTCCAGGTCGGTGAGGCGTCCGCCGGCGTCCGGCTGGGCGTCCTCCACCCGGCGGAGCAGACGGGTCAGGGCCTCACCCAGGGTCGCGCGCTCCTCGGGAGAGAGGTCCTGGAGGAGGTCCTCCTCGAAGACGGTCGCGAGGCGCATCGCCTCGAGCCACTTGGCACGCCCCTCCGCGGTCAGCTCGATGATGACGCGGACCCGGTTGTTCTCGTCGCGCTCCCGGGTGACCAGGCCCTCGGCGACCATGCGGTCGATCCGGTGGGTCATCGCGGCCGGTGTGAGGCCGAGGCGCTTGGCGAGCTCGCCGGGGCCCATCCGGTACGGGGCGCCGGAGAGGACGAGGGCCTTGAGGACCTCCCAGTCCGTGTTGCTGATCCCCAGGGCGGCGGTCTGGCGCCCGTAGGCGACGTTCATGCGCCGGTTCAGCCGGGACAGGGCAGAGACGATCTTCTCGACCTGGGGGTCGAGGTCCTGGAACTCGCGCTGGTAGGCGGCGATCTGCTCTTCGAGCGTCGGTTCGCCGATGTCGGGGTCGCCCATGGGGGGAGTATGGCACGGCCCTGCTTCGCATCGAAGTCCTTCATTGTGTACTGTTTAGCTTCGAAGTTTAGGTTCGAAGTCTTCAGGCCTGCATCGAGGGTCTGCCAGAAGAGAGGTGAACGTGACCAGGGCGAGGGGCGCAGCGATGCGCCGGATCCACGTGGGCAACGCACTCAGCGCGTTCGGGCTCGGTTTCACCGTCCCCTACCTGTACGTCTATGTGGCGCAGGTGCGGGGACTGGGTGCCATGACGGCGGGGCTGGTCCTCGCCGTCTTCGCCGTGGCCGCGCTGGTCGTGCTGCCGTTCGCCGGACGGGCGATCGTGCGGCGCGGCCCGCTGCCGGTGCTGCTCGCCGCCCTGGTCGCCGCCGCCGTCGGAGCGATGGGGCTCGGGCTCGCCGGGAGCGCGGCGGCCGTGCTGCTGGCGTCGGCCGTGCTCGGCGCCGGGCAGGCCGTGATGCAGCCGGCGCTCGCCACGATGATCGTGGACTGCTCCTCGGCGGACACCCGGTCCCGTGCCTTCGCGACGCAGTTCTTCCTGCAGAACCTCGGGCTCGGGGTCGGCGGGCTGATCGGCGGGCATCTCGTCGACGCGACGAGCGTGTCCTCGTTCACGCTGTTGTTCGCGATCGAGGCCGCGATGTTCCTGCTGCTGGTCGTCGTCATGGCGACCGTGCGGATGCCGCGGGCGCCGCAGGTCGGCGGGGCGCCGGAGGGCCGTTCGGCCAAGGGCAGCTGGCGGGAGATGCTGCGCCACCGGCAGATGGTGCAGCTGTGTGTGCTGGGCTTCGTGCTGTTCTTCGCCTGCTACGGGCAGTTCGAGTCGGGGCTGAGCGCCTACGGCGTGGAGGCGGCCGGGGTGTCGACGTCGACGCTGGGCACCGCGCTCGCGGCGAACACCGCGATGATCGTGGTGGCGCAGTTCGTGGTCCTGCGGTTCGTCGAGCGCCGGCGTCGGACGCGGGTCATCGCCGCGGTCGGGCTGATCTGGGCCGTGGCATGGGTCGCGGCGGCGTACGCGGGGCTGGGGAACGGCAGCAAGGAGATGGCGACCGCCGCCTTCATCTCCACGTACGCGCTGTTCGGGCTGGGTGAGGCGATGCTGTCGCCGACCGTCGCCCCGCTGGTGGCGGATCTGGCGCCGACGGGTCTGGCCGGGCAGTACAACTCGGCGTTCGCCCTGGTGAAGCAGCTCGCGCTGGCGGTGGGGCCGGCTGTGGGCGGACCCATGGGGGCGTCGCTGCACGGGCCGTACGTGGTGACGTTCGCGCTGTTCTCGCTGGGGGTCACCTGGCTGGCGCTGCGGCTCGGGCGGCGGCTGACCGTCGCACAGGACCAGCCGTGGCTGCACCGCAGCCGGGTCGTGGCCCAGGGGACCGCGACGCCGGCGGGGCAGTCGGCGCACGCCTGATCCGAGCGAAGGGCCCTGGCCCTAAGAGCTGTCCCGGGGCAGGACGAACTCGCACCAGACGGCCTTGCCGCCGCCGGGGGTGCGGCGGGAGCCCCAGGCCGAGGCGATGCTGGCGACGATGGCGATGCCCCGGCCCGACTCGTCGGCCGGTTCGGCGCGGCGCCGGCGCGGCAGGTGGTCGTCGCCGTCGGTGACCTCGATGATCAGGCGGCGGTCGGTGCGGCGCAGGCGCAGGCGCATGGGCGGTGTGCCGTGCTGGAGGGAGTTGGCGACGAGTTCGCTGGTGGCCAGGACGCCGTGGTCGTGCAGGTCCGACGGGAAGCGCCAGCTGGTCAGCACCCCGGAGGCGAAGGCACGCGCGCGGGGGGCCGCCTCGACGCCGCCGAGCAGCTCCAGCGCGGCGTTGCGGAAGAGCTCGTGGTCGGGGCCGGTGCGGGCGGGGTGCTGGAGGACGAGGACGGCGACGTCGTCGTCGTGGTCGGCGGTGACGCCGGCGGAGCGGACCAGGCGGTCGCAGACGACCTGCGGGGTGCCGGTCGCTCCGGCGAGGGCCGTCTCCAGGGAGGCGATGCCCTCGTCCAGGTCCTTGTCCCGGCGTTCGACGAGGCCGTCCGTGTAGAGGACGGCCGTGGAGCCGGGGCTGAGGGCGATCGAGCCGGACGCGTGCATCCAGCCGCCGGTGCCGAGGGGCGGCCCGGTCGGTTCGTCGGCGCGCTGGACGGCGCCGTGCTCGTCGCGGACGAGGATCGGCAGGTGTCCCGCGGAGGCGTAGACCAGGCTGCCCTCGTTGGGGTCGTGGATGGCGTAGACGCAGGTCGCGATCTGGTTCGCGTCGATCTCCATGGCGAGGCCGTCCAGCAGCTGGAGCACCTCGTGCGGGGGGAGGTCGAGGCGGGCGTACGCGCGTACCGCCGTGCGGAGCTGGCCCATGACGGCCGCCGCGCGGACGCCCCGGCCCATGACGTCGCCGATGACGAGGGCGGTGCGGCCGCCGCCGAGGGTGATGACGTCGTACCAGTCGCCGCCGACGGCGGCCTCGGTGCCGCCGGGGTGGTAGGTGGCGGCGATGCGCAGGTCGTCCGGCTCCTCCAGCTCCTGCGGGAGCAGGGAGCGCTGGAGGGTGACGGCCGTCTCGCGCTGGCGGCGCTCGCTGGCGCGCAGGCGCTCGGCGGCCTCGGCGTGGTCGGTGACGTCGGTGGCGAAGACCAGGACGCCGCCGTCGCCCTCGGTGACCGGCGTGCAGGTGAACGTGTAGGAGCGGCCGTCGGTGGCCTTGCGGGACTTCAGGGTGCGGGAGCGGCCGCTGCGCAGGACCTGGTCGAGGAGCGGGAGCAGGCCGAGCCCGGCGAGTTCGGGGAGGGCCGCGCGCGCGGGTTCGCCGGTGAGGCGGGGGCCGAAGGCGGCGGCGTACGCGTCGTTGACGTAGGCGAGGCGGTGCTCGGGGCCGTGGACGAGGGCGACCAGGGCGGGGACGCGGTCGAGGACCTCACGCGCGGGCAGCTCGTCGAGGGCGGGGATCGGCCGGCCGGCGTCGGTGAGCTGCTCGACACGGGCCGCGGGGACGGCTCCGGGACCGTCGCCCGGCCGGTCCTGGGCGAGGGCCGCCGCGGGTTCGGTCCGCGCTGCGGCGCGGCGCTGCGTTCCGGGGAGCCGGGCGCTCCAGCGCGTGAAGTTCACGAATCCTTGCCTCGTGTCGTCGTCTTCGGCCGGCTCCGGTCGTCCGGGATCGGTCGGGGTCAGTCTGGCAGGGCGGCCGTCCCGGCCGACACCCGTCAGACGCCTGCCCCGGCCGGGGAGTTCCTGGGTCCGGTCAGGACGACCCCTTCGGGTCGTCTTCGGGCCTGTGTGGATGTTTTCCACCGGCCGCGAGTTCGAACTCGGCTCGCGGATGTTCGAGTGAACCGAGCGAGACGATCTCCCTCTTGAAGAGACCCGAGAGCGTCCATTCGGCGAGGACGCGGGCCTTGCGGTTGAAGGTCGGCACCCGGCTGAGGTGGTAGACGCGGTGCATGAACCAGGCAGGGTAGCCCTTGAGCCGGCGGCCGTAGATCTGGGCGACACCCTGGTGGAAGCCGAGGGAGGCGACGGAGCCGGCGTACGCGTGCGCGTACGTCTCGAGGGGTTCGCCGCGCAGGGTGTGGACGATGTTGTCGCCGAGCACCTTGGCCTGGCGCAGGGCGTGCTGGGCGTTGGGCGCGCAGAGTGTGCCGGGTTCGCGGGCGGTGACGTCGGGGACGGAGGCGGCGTCCCCGGCGGCCCACGCGTGCGTGGTGCCCTCGACGGACAGTTCGGCGGTGCACCGGAGCCGGCCGCGCTCGTCGAGGGGCAGGTCGGTGGCGGCGAGGACCGGGTGGGGTTTGACGCCGGCCGTCCACACGACGGTGCGGGTGGGGAAGCGGGAGCCGTCGTCGAGGACGGCGACACGGTCCTGGCAGGACTCCAGGCGGGTGTGCAGCCGTACGTCGATGTTGCGGCGGCGCAGCTCGGAGACGGTGTAGCGGCCCAGGTCCGCGCCGACCTCGGGGAGGATCCGGTCGGAGGCCTCGACGAGGATCCACTTCATGTCCTCGGGGCGGACGTTGTGGTAGTACCGCGTGGCGTAGCGGGCCATGTCCTCCAGTTCACCCAGGGCCTCGACGCCCGCGTAGCCGCCGCCGACGAAGACGAAGGTGAGGGCGGCGTCGCGGATCTCGGGGTCGCGGGTGGAGGAGGCGATGTCCATCTGTTCGATGACGTGGTTGCGCAGGCCGATGGCCTCTTCGACGGTCTTGAAGCCGATGCCGTGGTCGGCGAGGCCGGGGACGGGCAGGGCGCGCGCTACGGAGCCGGGGGCGAGGACGAGTTCGTCGTAGGCGATGGCCTCGCTCGGGCCCTCCTCGCCGGAGGCGAGGGTGGTCACGGTCGCGGTGCGGGCGGCGTGGTCGATCGCGGTGACCTCGCCGAGGACGATCCGGCACCGTGGGAGGACGGCGCGCAGCGGGACGACGACGTGCCGCGGCGAGATGGAGCCGGCCGCCGCCTCCGGGAGGAACGGCTGGTACGTCATGTACGGGTCCGGGGTGACGAGGCGGATCTCGGCCTCGTCCCGCGCCAGTTCCCGTCTGAGGAGGCGCTGGAGACGCAGGGCCGTGTACATCCCGACGTAGCCGCCGCCGACAACGAGAATGCGCGCACGCTCCTTCACCATCCCATGACGCACCCGTCGCTTGCGTTTGTCCACAGCCTCGACGATTTGTATGACCGGTGGCCGACGCCGCCGCGATTTGGCCGAATTGCCGGACTGTGCGAAGAGTCCGCAGGTCAGAAGGGGTGGACTGGGGGTGCGCGGGTGGCGCAATCGGGACGTAAACGACCCGTACTCCGATCGAGGGGCGCTCCGTGCGGAACGTGCCCCTTCTGAATTGACCCCCTCTCAACTATGTTCGTGTGTCGACGGGGTGCAGGGGGATGCGCTCATCGGGTCCGTGAGACACACGGGACGGGCTCGTTGTCCCGGGCTTGTTCCGCGACGCTCCGGCTAGCAATGACGGGGAGTGTCTCCGGGGGGAGACGTCATTACCGGGGGATCACTTATGCATGTTCAGGATTCTCGATGGGCTTCCGCGTCCGCCGTCGCGCCGGCGGGTGGGGCGATGGGCTCCGCCATGAGCGCGGGCGCCGGACGTGGGGAGTCGTCGCGTACGACGCCGCTGCGCGTGGACGCGCAGCGCAATCTGGAGCACGTGCTGCGCGCGGCGCGTGAAGTCTTCGGCGAACTCGGGTACGGGGCGCCGATGGAGGACGTGGCCCGCCGGGCCCGGGTCGGCGTCGGGACGGTGTACCGCCGGTTCCCGAGCAAGGACGTCCTGGTGCGGCGGATAGCCGAGGAGGAGACGTCGAGGCTGACGGACCAGGCGCGTGCGGCGCTCGGCCAGGAGGACGAGCCGTGGTCGGCGCTGTCGCGCTTCCTGCGGACGTCGGTGGCGTCCGGCGCGGGCCGGCTGCTGCCGCCGCAGGTCCTGCGGGTCGGGGTCGCCGAGGAGGCCGCGACCGACGAGGCGCGGGTGCCGCAGCAGCGGGTGCAGCCGGGCGCGGGCGAGTTGCGGCTGGTGTCCGAGCCGGCTCCGGCCGTGGCGGCCGACCCGGTGGACGACGCCGGTGCGGCGGCGCTGCTCGACGTGGTGGGCCGGCTCGTGGAGCGGGCGCGCGCGGCGGGCGAGCTGCGGCCGGACGTGTCGGTGTCGGACGTCCTGCTGGTGATAGCGACGGCCGCGCCCTCCCTGCCGGACGCGGCCCAGCAGGCGGCGGCCTCGGCACGGCTGCTCGACATCCTGCTGGAGGGCCTGCGGTCGCGCCCCCAGGCGTGATCCGGCGTCCCGGCGGCGTGATGCGGCGTCCTGGCCGGCGTGATCCGGTGTCCCGGCGGGTGCCGCCCGCCGGTCCGGCGGTCACCCTGGCCGCCGGACGCCGGGCCCCCGAACGGGTGGTTGCACAAGGGGGGCACTGACCCGCCGCCCCCCTCGAACACGGTCACGGACACACCGGGGCGTTCCGGCCCGATCGCTCAACTGCCGTCACCAACAGGCCCGTTGAGCCTTCCCCCGTTCGGGTCATGCTCATGCCATCTCGCGCCAAGTCCCCACGGACGAGTGGATGTCCGTTCGCGCCGGTCCCGGCCAAATGGCGATGTGGCACCCTGACCCGGTGTCCGGGACTGGTGGAGCTGGCAGCGGGGGCTTTCCGCGATGAGCGTTGACGGGTGGGACGAGTCGCGCGACGACGGCGACGCGGCGACCCCACAGGTGCCGAGTCAGGGCGGCCGCCCGGACGTCCCGCCGCCCGGCGACGCCCCGGACGACCGCGCTCCGCGCGCGGAGGGCAACGTCCCGGCGCAGCGCGACCGGCGCGAGGACAGCAGCACGCCCCCGCACATGCCGCCACCCTCGGACACCGACCTGATCGGCCGGATGCGGGCCGGGGACGACAGCGCCTACGAGGAGCTGTACCGCCGGCACGCGCAGGCCGTACGCCGGTACGCGCGCACCTGCTGCCGTGACGCGCACACCGCCGACGACCTGACGGCCGAGGTGTTCGCCCGCATGCTCCAGGCGGTGCGGTCCGGCTCCGGTCCCGAGCACGCCGTACGCGCCTATCTGCTCACCTCGATCCGGCGGGCGGCGGCGGACTGGACGCGGTCGGCGCGGCGGGAGCAACTGGTCGACGACTTCGCCGTGTTCGCGGCGCAGTCGGCGCGGGCCGCCGAGATGTCCGACGACGACACCCTCGACCTCGGCGCGGACGTGCGGGCCATGCACGAGGCCGAGCAGTCGCTGGCCATGCAGGCGTTCCGGTCGCTGCCGGAGCGCTGGCAGGCGGTGCTGTGGCACACCGAGGTGGAGGACGAGTCGCCGAGCGAGGTCGCCACGCTGTTCGGGCTCGACGCCAACGGCACGCGGGTGCTGGCGAGTCGGGCCCGTGAGGGGCTCAAGCAGGCCTATCTCCAGGCGCATGTCAGCGCCAGCCTCGCCCGGGACGGGGAGTGCGCCCGCTATGCCGACCGGCTCGGCGCGTTCGCGCGCGGCAGTCTGCGTACCCGGGCCGAACGCGGTCTGCGCAAGCATCTCGACGAGTGCGCCCGGTGCCGGCTGGCCGCGGGCCAGATCAAGGAGGTCGCCGGAGGCATCCCGGCCGTCGTCCCGGTCGCGGTCATCGGCTGGTTCGGTGCCGCCGGGTACGCCAAGGTGGCCGCCCTCGTCGCCGGGGGCGCCGGAGCGGGCGCGGCCGGTGCCGCGGGAGCCGCGGCGGCCTCGGGTGGCGGTGGCGCGGCGAGCGGTGCCGGTGCCGCGGGCGGCGCCTCGTCCGGAGGCACGGGCGGAGGCGGCGGCGCGGCCGCGTCCGAAGGGCTGGGCGCCCCGCTGAAGGCCGGTATCGCGGCCGGGGTCGTCGCCGTGGGCGTCGTGGCGGCGATCGTGCTCGCGCTGGTCGGGCACGACAAGCCGGCCGAGAAGACGGACGCCAAGCAGCCGCCCGTCCCGTCCCCCGTGGTCGAGGAGACACCGACCCCGCGGCCACCTCGGTCCGAGCGCCCCACGCCCAGCCCGAAGCCGCTCCCGCCCGCCCCCAAGGCCGCCCCGAAGCCCACTCCGACCCCTTCCCCCACACCGACCCGCACGCCCAGCGCGAAGCCGGCCCCGCCCGCCCCCGAGCCGCCTCGCACACCGGCACCGACCACCCCTGCCCCCACACCCACGCCCCCTCCCCCGCCGGCCCCGGCCGAGTACCGGTGGGACGAGCTGGCGTACGACCTCACCGGTGACGGCAGCGGGCCCGAGATGCGGCTGGCCGAGAGCAGCTGGGTGTGGCAGCGGCAAGGGCTGTCGATCGCGGGCCGGCACTACGCGCACGGCGTCACCGTGAACGGCCGGTCCTCCGTCACCATCGACCTCAACCGGCGGTGCGACGCCTACGAGGCGCGGGTCGGCGTCGACGACTCGACGCTGGGGCTCGGCCGGTTCTCCTTCTCTGTGCACGCCGACGGGGTCCGGCTGTGGCGGTCCGGCACGGTGAAGGCGGGTGACGCCGCCGTGCCCGTCCACGTCGACCTGACCGGACGGCGGACCGTACGGCTGGTCGTGGAGCCGCACGGCGCCTTCGACACCCTGCTGCTCGCCGACTGGGCGGACTCCAAGTTCCGCTGCTCCTGACGCCGTTCGGCGACGCGGCCCCCGGTGTAACCCGGATCACACGAATCCGGTGCATCGTTTCGGCGTGCCCAGTGTCTTTCCCTGAATGTAGGGGGCCGGTGGCGACAGGGGACGGTGGGCGTGGAGCAGAGTCGGGCCGAAGGGTTCGACGGGTTCGTGGCAGCTCGCTGGTCGGCGTTGTTCCACCTGTCCCGTCTCCTCGTGGGTGGCGATCGGCACCGGGCCGAGGACCTGCTCCAGGACGCGATGGTCAAGCTGTGGTTCGTCTGGCCCCGGATCGCGGACGAGGCGCCGGAGGCGTACGTACGGAAGGTGCTGGTGCGCGCGGCGGCCCGGTCGGCGCGGCGGCGCTGGTGGGGGGAGCGGCCGGTCGAGCAGCTGCCGGACCTGCCCGAGACCGGTGACGTGTCCGCCGCGGTCGTGGAGCGCTCCCGGCTGGAGGCCGCGCTGGCCCAGCTGCCGGCGCGGCAGCGGGCCGCGGTGGTGCTCCGGTACTACCAGGACCTGTCGGAGCGGCAGGTGGCCGAGGTGCTGGGGTGCCCGGTGGGCACCGCGCGGTCGCACGCCTCGCGGGGCGTGGCACGGCTGCGCCGCCTCCTGTCCGACGTGATCGAGCCGGTGGGGTGAAGAAGCCGATGGACCACTTCGAGCGGGAGCTGGCGCGGATGATGCGCGACTCCCGGGAGCACACCCCCTTCGAGCCCGAGCACCAGGTGCGGCTGCACGCGGGGGTGCGGGCCCACCGGCGCGTCCGCGCGGTGAAGCGGGCTGCCGGCTCGGTGCTGGCGGTCGTCGGCATCGCCCTGGGCTTCGCCTGGTTCGCGCTGCCCCACGACCGGGGCGACGAGCATCCGCAGGGCCCGTTCCCGCGCCCGGCGACGGCCCCGGCGACCCCCGGCCCCACCCCCTCGCCCGAGCTCTCCGGCCCCACCGAGTCGCCGCCGGAGTCGCCCAGCGGATCCGCCGACGACTCCGCGCCGACGACCACCGCCCCCTCGGCCGGCCGCGAGTCCCCGACCGCCGACCCGACCCGGACCGAGAACGAGGAGAAGGACCGGGGCGGCGGGACGGAGACCGAGGCCGGGTCGGACGGCGACGCGGACACGAACACCGAGGCGCCGCCGGACCGGGACACCAGCCCGCCCACGAACACCCCGGACGGACGGCCCAGCAACACGGAGGTCTCCGCGCCGCCCTCGGGGGAGCTCTTCTAGCCGCCCCCGCCGACCCGGCCCTCGGCCCCCCGACCCCGACCACTCACCGCGGCAGGTCACCCCGTGACGCCACGAGCGCCTTCGGCATGCCCTGCGCCAGAGAACGAACCTGGATGGAACGTGACAAACCTGATGGATCATCTGCCGCTCCGGACGCCGCTCCCGGCGCACCAGCGCGAGCCGGTCCTGGACGTGGTCGTCCCGGTCCACAACGAGCAGGCGGACCTGGAGCGCAGCGTGCGGCGGCTGCACGCCCATCTGCGCGAGACCTTCCCGTACCCGTTCCGGATCACCGTGGCGGACAACGCCAGCACGGACGCGACCCCGGCGATCGCCGCCCGGCTGGCCGAGGAGCTGCCGGAGACGGAGTGGCTGAGGCTCGCCGAGAAGGGGCGCGGCCGGGCGCTGCACACGGCGTGGTCGCGGTCCGAGGCGCCGGTCCTGGCGTATCTGGACGTGGATCTGTCGACGGATCTCGCCGCGCTGCTGCCGCTGGTCGCCCCGTTGATATCGGGGCACTCCGACATCGCGATCGGCACCCGGCTGGCGCGTGGCTCGCGGGTGGTGCGCGGGCCACGCCGGGAGGTCATCTCCCGCTGCTACAACGCCCTGTTGCGTTCCACGCTCGCGGTCGGCTTCAGCGACGCGCAGTGCGGGTTCAAGGCGGTGCGGCGGGACGTCGCCGAGCGGCTGCTGCCGCTGGTCGAGGACTCGGGGTGGTTCTTCGACACCGAGATGCTGGTGATCGCCGAGCGGGCCGGCCTGCGGATCCACGAGGTGCCGGTGGACTGGGTCGACGACCCCGACAGCCGGGTCGACATCTGGGCGACGGCGCTGGCCGACCTGCGCGGCATCGCCCGGATCGGCGCGGCGCTGGCCCGGGGCACCCTCCCCACGGCCCGGCTGCGCCGGCGCGACGACGGGCAACCCGACGGACTGGCGGGGCAGTTGCTGCGATTCGGGGCCGTCGGGGCCGTCAGTACCCTGGGGTACGTCCTGCTGTACGCGCTGCTGCGGCCGGCCGCGGGACCGCAGGCGGCCAACGCGGTCGCGCTGCTGCTGTGCGCGCTGGCCAACACCGCCGCGAACCGGCGGTTGACGTTCGGGGTGCGCGGCCGGGACGGGGCGCTGCGCCACCAGGCGAAGGGTCTGCTGGTGTTCCTCGTCGGTCTGACGCTGACCAGCGGTTCGCTGGCCGTCCTGCACGGCGTCGCGCCGGACGCCGCGCGCGCCACGGAACTCGTGGTGCTCGTCGCCGCCAATCTCGGGGCTACCTTGCTGCGGTTCCTGCTGCTGCGCGCCTGGGTGTTCCGGGCGGGCCGGCGCGGCACGGAGGCGCGCGCGTGAACGCCACCCTGACCCCCGTCGACCAGCCCGCCGCCGTACCCTCCGACCGCACCGGCCGGGACCGGCTGGACGACGTGCGGCGCAGAGCCGCGGAGCTCGCCCGCGAGCATCTGCCGGTCATCATCATGTACGGCGGCCTGAAGCTGATCGGCTTCCTGGTCTTCCTGCATCTGCTCGACTCCACGGGGGACTTCCGGCGCAAGCACCCGCGCTTCGGCGGCGGCGAACACGCGTGGGACGTCCTGGCCAGCTGGGACGGCTGGTGGTACCAGCAGATCGCCGCCCACGGGTACGACCCGGCGCTGGTCGGGATCCCCGACGCCAAGGGCCTGATCACCCTGGAGGGCAACTCCGCGGCGTTCTTCCCGCTGTACCCGGCCACCATGCGGCTGGTCTCCGACGTCACCGGTCTCGGCCTGTACGGCGCCGGTCTGCTGGTGTCGATCGTGTCGTCGTTCGTCGCGGCGCTCGGCATCTACGCCGTCGCCGCCCGCTTCGGCGGCCGTCGCGCCGGGCTCGCCGCGGCCGGGCTGTGGGCCGTCTGGCCCGGCTCGGGCACCGAATGGTCGGGCTACTCGGAGTCCCTGTACGTCGCCCTCGCGGTGTGGGTCTGCCACGCCGTGATGAACGACCGCTGGCTCACCGCGGGCGTCCTCACCTTCACCGCCGGACTGAGCCGCCCGACCTCGGTGGCCCTGATCGCCGCGCTCACCGTGGCCGCGCTGCGGACCCTGCACCGCCGCCACGACGGCGACCTGTCCCGCCCGCTCACCGCGATCCTCCTCGCCCCCCTCGGGCTGGGCACCTATCTGCTGTACGTCGGCGACCGGATGGGCCGGCTCGACGGCTATTTCGTGCTGCAGAAGGGCGCCTGGGCCCACACCTTCGACTACGGCGAGCAGACCCTCGACGTCTTCGCGAACGTGGCCGTGGGCCGGCGCGACTACCTCTTCGCGTTCCCCGTCCCCGACCTGATCGGGGTGATCGTCGTCCTGCTGGGCCTGGCGCTGATCGCGCTGCTGATCCGGCTGCGCCCGCCGTCCGTGCTGGTCGTCTACACGGTGCTGACCTTCGCCCTGGTCCTCGGCAGTCAGCAGATCTTCGGGAACGTCTCCCGCTATCTGCTCCCGGCGTTCCCGCTGTTCGTGCCGCTCGCCCTGAAACTGCGCACCCTGAGCGTGCCGTTGCTGTGCGGCCTGCTCGGCATGGCGGCGGTGGCGTCCGGGTCGTACGCGGGCTATGTGCTCTTCGAGCTGGGCGTGCCCTGACCGGCTCCCAGGGCCGTGTCCTGACGAGTCCTGGCCGGTCCGCCTACCGGCCCGCCGCGCCGGCTCCCAGGGCTCCGCGCTGCGGCCGGATACCGGCCGGTACGGCACGGGCGCGGGCCGGGGTGGGTCGGCCGGGGTCTACCGACCCGCCGCCCCCGCCCCCAGGGCGCCGCGCTGCGGCCGGATACCGGCCGGTACGGCACGGGCGCGGGCCGGGGTGCCGGTCCAGCAGGTGCCCCGGCGGGACAGCAGGCGGCCCAGCCAGAGTTCGAGGGAGACCAGGTCGGCGAGGCCGTCCAGGGGGAGCGGTTCGCCCTCGGCGGCGGACCGCAGGGCCTTGCGGACCACCCGGGCCTCCACCAGGCCGGCCTGGGCGAGCAGCGGGCTGCCGAAGAGGTCCATGAGGGGTTCGGCCGCCACCCTGAGGCCGGTGCGGGCCGCCACCGCCGCCGGGGCGTGCGAGGTGGCGCCCCAGCCGGGCGGGAGGTCGGCCACACCGGCGCCCTCCAGGACCCGGCGCAGGATCGAGGCACGGGCGCCGGGCTGGACGCGCAGGGCCTCAGGGAGGGCCCGGCAGGCGCGGACGACCTGGTTGTCGAGGAACGGGGTGTGCAGACGCTGGGAGCGGATCTCGGCGGCCTGCTCCAGGACACGGATGTCGGCGGCGTGCCGGGCGAGGGCCGCCCGCGCGCGGTAGTCGCCGGGGCGCTGGCCGGGGCCGACGCCGTTGCGATGCGTCGCCGACTGCAGGCGAACCGATACTTCAGCCAGTGCCTCCCCGGTCAGCCAGCGGGCCGCCGGGCCGGGTCTGGCCCAGGTGAGCGCGGCGAGCGAGGCCCCCACCGCACCGCCCGGCTCCTCGAAGCGGTGGTCCATCAGCCGGGCGGCCAGCGTCTCCAGGCCCGCGCCGTACGGGGTGCGGGCGAGCTTGCGGGCCGCGCCGTACACGCGCGCGGGGACCAGCACCGAGCCGTCCGCCTTGGTCAGCGCGGCGACCGGGCGCACCAGATGCCGGCGCTTGCGGTCCATCAGCAGGTCGGCGAGGCGGGCCGGGTGGGCGTCCAGGACCTGCCGGGCGCCGTAGCCGGTGAAGTGGTCGGCGCTGCCGGACGCGAGGCGGGCGCGGTGCCGTGCCGCCGTCACCAGGCTGGGCCCCGGCTCGTCCGTGAGCGGGCCGTCCAGGTCGGCGTAGGGCAGGGTGTCGTCGCCGCCCGCCACCACGACGTGGTGGAGACGGGGGTTGGCCGCCAGGGCGCCGGCCCGCTCCAGCTCCGCCTCGCGGCCGCCGACGGCGAGGTCGTTGAAGGTGACCGCGAGCAGCCGCTCGCCCGCGCCGGTGCCGTGGCCCAGGACGGTGCCCGGCATCCCGGGCAGGCCGGCGGCGAGCAGGGCCAGGGTGCCCGAGGCGGGTCCGCCGGACAGGTCGGCGCCGATGCCGGGGACGGGCATCCCGCGCGCGGCGCGCCGCTCGGCGGGGCCCATTCCGGGTACCGGTCCCGGGTCGATGTCCGGCACATGGCGGGGCGCGGACAGACGCGCGCGTACGGCGTCCACCAGCGCGTCGCGTACGGCGTCCACCGCGCTGTCGGGGTCGGCCGGCGGTGCCGCCACGGCCAGCGAGGCGACGGGTTCGTACCCGGCGATCTCACGCGCCCCGGCGCGCAGGATCAGCGCATGCCCGGGCGGGATGCGCCGTACGCCGTCGTACGGCGTGGAGTCGTGCACCGCGGCCGGTACGTCGGGGGCGGCGAGCAGCGCCGCCAGGTGCCCGAAGTCGAGGTTGGCCTCGATGAGGTCGGCGAGCGGGAGGGCGGCGGTCGCGTAGGCGGTGCCACCGGCCCAGGGGGTGTAGAAGACGGGCCGGGCGCCCGCGAGGTCGCCGCACACCGTGACCCGGCGGCCGACCTGCACGACGGCGGTGTAGCTGCCGGGCCAGGCCGTCAGATGGCGCAGTGCGCCCCCGCGCGCGGCGAACAGCCCGAGGCGCAGCTGCTCGTCGCTGGCCCCGCAGGTACCGAGGACGGCGATGCGGTTCTGTGCGTCGGCCTTGACCACGCGCACCTCGTCGGGACGCCAGTCGCCGACCGCCCACAGCGGGTCCGGGTCGCCCCACAGAAGCTGGGAGCCCACCGGGTGCACGGTCTCGCCGTCGGGCCCGGTGGCGCCGGCGGAGCCGATTCCGGCGGCCACCGCGGCGGTGCTGCTCCATCCCACCAACCACCGCATCGACGCCTCCACAGGCTGTGGACAACCAGGTGCACGGTATGAACCGGGTCACCATGCTGCCATGAAGGAGGCGCGCCGGAGCGGCGACGGAGCCGCTCGGCGTCGTTGAATGCGCCCGTATCCGCGCCCCCCGCCCAGGTCGCGCGCGACCCCGACTGCCGTACGGGCGGGGGCGATCGGGCTGGTGGCAGGGGTGGATCGGCCAACATCCGCGACCTGAATGCGCCCCCGGTACGCTCCCTGAAAACGCCTTATGCGCCCTCAACTTCCATGGTGAGAGCGGAAATCACCCGTACGGGGCGGGGTCGGTTTTCGGCCAAATCGGCGCTGTAGGGACAGGCTTACGCACACTCCGTGCAAGCCCTGCGGACTACGCGCCGTGCTCGTCGCGCGCGCAGTCCGGGGAACGGAGTGCGCCCCCCGGACCGTTCCGCCGCCCGCGGGGATGGAGGCGGCGGAATCCCCCAGCCCACTGGATCCAGTACAGCGGGCCGACCCACGCGAGATCCATGGAACCGCTCCCCCGGTGGCCGGAGAAGAGCGCACATGCGGGCGCACGGCCACACAGCGGGAGCACGGCACAACTGTGCGTAGGGGGTGCGCACTTGAGTGCGGACCACAATCCCGCCATCCGGAAGAATGCCCCTTAACGCTTGGGATGCGGCGAACTACGCTGGGTTTACGAATGCCGCGCGGTTATGCCAGAGCGGCAGCCGTCTGTGTCGAGGGGTGGCGCATGTCCAGGGAGCAACGCGGGCCGAACGAAAAACTCGGCGCCGTTCTCGCCCTCGCGGGAATCAGCAACGCCGGCCTCGCGCGGCGCGTCAACGACCTTGGCGCCCAGCGGGGACTGACACTTCGCTACGACAAGACGTCGGTGGCGCGCTGGGTGTCGAAGGGCATGGTGCCGCAGGGTGCCGCGCCGCACCTGATCGCCGCCGCGATCGGCCAGAAACTCGGCCGCCCGGTGCCGCTCCACGAGATCGGCCTGGCGGACGCGGACCCCGCGCCGGAGGTGGGCCTCGCCTTCCCCCGGGACGTAGGACAGGCGGTGAAGTCGGCGACGGAGCTCTACCGTCTCGACCTGGCCGGGCGCCGCGCCGGTTCCGGCGGCATCTGGCAGTCCCTGGCCGGCTCGTTCGCGGTGAGCGCGTACGCGACCCCCGCGTCCCGGTGGCTGATAACACCGGCCGACTCGTCGGTCGCCCGCGAGGTGGGCCCGTCCGAGGGCTCCGGGGCACCGCTCAAAGTCGGCCACAGCGATGTGCAGAAGCTGCGCGAGGCCGCCGAGGACGCCAGACGCTGGGACTCCAAGTACGGGGGCGGCGACTGGCGTTCCTCCATGGTCCCCGAGTGCTTACGGGTGGAGGCCGCGCCGCTGCTGCTCGGCTCGTACTCCGACGAAGTGGGCCGCGCCCTGTTCGGGGCCTCGGCCGAGCTGACCCGGCTCGCGGGCTGGATGGCCTTCGACACCGGTCAGCAGGAGGCCGCGCAGCGGTACTACATCCAGGCGCTGCGGCTCGCCCGCGCGGCGGCCGACGTGCCGCTCGGCGGCTATGTGCTGGCCTCGATGTCCCTCCAGGCCACCTACCGGGGCTTCGGCGACGAGGGCGTCGACCTCGCGCAGGCCGCCCTGGAGCGCAACCGCGGCCTCGCCACGGCCCGCACCATGAGCTTCTTCCGCCTGGTGGAGGCGAGGGCCCACGCGCGCGCGGGCGACGCCCAGGCGGCCGGCGCCGCGCTCAAGGCGGCCGAGGGCTGGCTGGAGCGCTCCCGCGAGGGCGACCACGACCCGTCGTGGCTCGGCTTCTACTCCTACGACCGCTTCTGCGCGGACGCCGCCGAGTGCTACCGGGACCTGAAGGCGCCCCGGCAGGTGCGGCGGTTCACCGAGCAGGCGCTGTCGAAGCCGACGGAGGAGTTCGTGCGCTCGCACGGGCTGCGGCTCGTCGTGTCGGCGGTCGCCGAGCTGGAGTCGGGCAACCTCGACGCGGCGTGCGAGCAGGGCGTGCGGGCCGTGGAGGTCGCCGGGCGGATATCGTCCGCGCGCACCACCGAGTACGTGAAGGACCTGCTGCACCGCCTGGAGCCGTACGGCGACGAGCCGCGGGTCGTGGAGTTGCGGGAGCGGGCCCGCCCGCTGCTCATGACGCCGGCCTGAGCGGCTCATGACACCCACTGGGCGCGCCTCCCGGGTTCGACCGCGCTGTCAGTGGGGCAGGGCATCATCGAAGCCGGGAGGTGGTGCGGGTGCGGGCGCTCGGGCTCGACTGTGACGTGCTCGTGGTGGGCGGCGGGATCGTCGGGCTGGCCACGGCGTACGCGGTCACGCGTGCGGCGCCGGGCACCCGGGTGACCGTGCTGGAGAAGGAGCCCGGCCCCGCCCGCCACCAGACGGGACGCAACAGCGGGGTGATCCACAGCGGCGTCTACTACCGCCCGGGGTCCCTCAAGGCCCGGTACGCGGTGGGCGGCGCCGCCGAGATGGTCAAGTTCTGCGCGGAGTACGGCGTCGCGCACGCCGTGACCGGCAAGCTGATCGTCGCCACCGGCCGCGAGGAGCTGCCCCGGCTGCACGCCCTGGCCCAGCGCGGCCGGGAGAACGGCATCGCGGTACGGGAGCTGGGCGCCGCGCAGATCGCGGAGCACGAGCCGGAGGTACGGGGCCTGGCCGCCCTGCATGTGCCGACGACCGGCGTCTGCGACTTCACCGGGGTGGCCCGCCGGCTGGCGGAGGCGTCCGGCGCCGAGATCCGCTACGGCGCCCGCGTCGAGCGCGTCGACCGCAGACCGTCCCTCGGGGTGGCCGTGCGCACCACGCGCGGGGACGTCGTCCGTGGCCGCGTCCTGGTCAACTGCGCCGGGCTGCACTGCGACGAGCTGGCCCGGCTGACCGGCGACGACCCCGAGGCGCGGATCGTGCCGTTCCGGGGCGAGTACTACACGCTGAGGCGGCCCGAGCTGGTGCGCGGCCTGGTCTACCCGGTGCCGGACCCGGCGTTCCCCTTCCTCGGCGTGCACCTCACGCGGGGCATCGACGACGGCGTTCACATCGGCCCGAACGCGGTGCCGGCGCTGGCCCGCGAGGGCTACGGCTGGGGCGTCGTACGGCCCCGGGAGCTCGGCACCACGCTGGCCTGGCCGGGGGCGTGGCGCATGGCCCGGCGGCACTGGAGGTACGGGGCGGGCGAGCTGCGCCGGTCGCTGTCCAAGGCGGCGTTCACGGACGCGGTGCGCCGGCTGCTGCCCGCCGTGGAGCCCGAGGACCTGGAGCCGGCGGCGGCCGGGGTCCGGGCCCAGGCGGTCCTGCGGGACGGCTCGCTGGTGGACGACTTCCTGATCCGCGAGGGCCCGCGCGCCGTCCATGTACTGAACGCACCGAGCCCGGCGGCGACGGCGTCCCTCCCGATCGGCCGCGAGGTGGCCCGCCGGGCGCTGGCGGCGCTGGCGACCGCCTGATCCGGGCGTCCGGGGCCGTCCAGGGCGTTCGGGCCGGGCCCGCGACACAAGGGCGGCATCCTCGGGCGGTTCGGGCCGACGAGGCCTTCGGGCCGCTCGGGCCCACGGGGCCTTCGGACCGCTCGGGCCCACGAGGCCTTCGGGCCCACGGGTCCTTCGAACCGCTCAGGCCCGGGCCCACGGCGCAAGGGCGGCACCCTCAGCCGTCCGGGCCGTCCAGGCCGCTCGGGCCGCCCGAGCCGGACCCGCAGCCCAACGCCGGCACCCTCAGGCCGCTCGAGCCGCCGAGCCGGACCCGCAGCCCAATGCCGGCACCCTCAGGCCGTCCAGGCCGTCCAGCCCGGGCCCGCAGCCCAAAGTGGCGGCACCGGGAAGCACGTAAAATCGATGCCACTGTGTCTGATTCCCGCAACGCCCCCGAAGCCGCCCCGCCCCGTGCGCCCGTCTCCGCCGGCACCCCCGGCGAGCAGGGCCCCCGCACCCCCGGCGACCCCGTCCCGCCCGCTCGGGCCAAGGGGGAGCCGCGGTTCCCCGAGGGGCCGAAGCCCGATCCGGCCGGGTCGCACTTCGAGCGGCGGATCCGCAGCTTCCAGCCGCGCCGCAGCCGGGTCACCACCGGCCAGGCGGACGCGCTGCGGCGGCTGTGGCCCCAGTGGGGCCTGGACATCGACGGGCAGCGCGTCATCGACCTGGCCGAACTGTTCGGCAACGACCACCCGGTCGTGCTGGAGATCGGGTTCGGCATGGGCGAGGCCACCGCGCAGATGGCCGCCGCCGACCCGGACACCGACATCCTCGCCGTCGACGTGCACACCCCCGGCCAGGGCAATCTGCTCAACCTCGCCGAGCACCACGGCCTGCGCAACGTCCGCGTCGGCAACGGCGACGCCATCATCCTGCTGCGCGAGATGCTCGCGCCGGACTCCCTCGACGGGCTGCGCGTCTACTTCCCGGACCCCTGGCCGAAGAAGCGGCACCACAAGCGGCGGCTCATCCAGCCCGCGTTCCTGGACCTGGCCGCCACCCGGCTGAAGCCGGGCGCGCTGGTGCACTGCGCCACCGACTGGGAGCCGTACGCCGAGCAGATGCTGGAGGTGCTGACGGCCCATCCGGAGTTCGAGAACACCCAGCCCGGGGGCGGTTTCGCGCCCCGTCCCGCGCACCGGCCGCTGACCCGTTTCGAAGGCCAGGGACTGGACAAGGGTCATGTGGTGAACGACCTGCTCTTCCGCCGCGTACAGCGGTAGGAGCAGCGGGCGTAACAGCACTTGCGAGAGCACACAGCACCACCGACACCACCCCCTCACCGGCGCCCCGGCCCTCGCGCCGCTGCGGGCGGCGCCCCCGTCTCGTTAGGGTCGATGCCGTGGCCACCAGCCCCCCGTACCCGACGCATCCCCCCGCCCCCGCCGGCGGGGCGCTGCGGCACGCGCACTGGTGGCAGCGCCGATGGGTGCCCTACGCCGCGCTCAGCACCCTGCTGGCGCTGTCCGGGCTCGTCATCCTGGCCCTGGTGCGCGAACAGACCGGCACGGAGGGCTTCCTGGTCGGGCTGGGTCTCGCGGTGCTGCCCGTGCCGCTGCTCGTCGCGTCCTTCCGCTGGCTGGACCGCGTCGAGCCGGGCCCCTGGCGGAACCTGGTGTTCTCGTTCGCCTGGGGGGCCTGCGCGGCGGCGCTCATAGCGATCGTGGCGAACAGTTTCGCGACCCGCTGGATAGCGACCGCGACCGCCGACCCGTCCCACGCGGACACCCTGGGCGCGACGGTCATAGCGCCCGTCGTGGAGGAGACGGCCAAGGCGGCGGCCGTCCTGCTGGTCTTCCTCTTCCGGCGCCGGGACTTCAGCGGCATCCTCGACGGCGTGGTGATCGCCGGTGTCACCGCCACCGGCTTCGCCTTCACCGAGAACATCCTCTATCTGGGCACCGCCTTCGGCACCGACCAGCTGTCCGGCGGCAGCGGCATCGCCTCGGTGACCGCGGCGACCTTCTTCGTCCGCGTCGTCATGTCGCCCTTCGCGCACCCCCTGTTCACCGTGCTCACCGGCATCGGCTTCGGCGCAGCCGCGCTGGCCGGGGAACGCCAGCGGGTGCGCCGGGTGCTGCTGCCGCTGTCCGGGCTGCTCCTCGCGATGGGCATGCACGCCCTGTGGAACGGCTCCTCCACGTTCGGCGAGTTCGGATTCTTCGCCGTGTACGCGGCCTTCATGGTGCCCGCGTTCGGGCTGCTGGTCTGGCTGATGCTGTGGACCCGGTACCGCGAACTGAGGACCGTCCGCGAGGAGCTGCCGGCCTACGCCGTCGCCGGATGGCTGTCCCCCGCCGAGCCGTTCGCGCTGGGTTCGATGCGGGACCGCCGGGTGGCCCGGCAGTACGCCCGCCACCACGGCGGACGTCCGGCGGCCCGGGCGGTCGCCCAGTACGAGGCGTACGCCACCTCGCTCGCGTTCCTCAGGCGCCGGGGCCGCCGGGGCCGGGCCGGCGCGGACTACGTGGCCCGCGAGGGCGAGTTGCTGAACGAGTTGTGGCTGCGCCGCGCGTGGGCCCGCCCGGCCCTGCAGTACGCGGTCACAGCGCGGACCCGGCCCGTCCCCGCGTACGTGCCCGCGGCGCACGGCACTTGGTGGCAGCAGCCGTACGCCCCGAACGGGCACGCCCACGGCGGACCGCAAGCCCCGGTTTGGAACCCCTACCTCGGGTAGACGGGTCGGGGAGGGCGGCGCGGCACGGACGAAGAACCGGCAGCCCTGACGTCGGGGGGTCGTCGTCAGGACTGCCGGGGTTCAGACGGGGAAGGCGCTCAGGGAGTGAGGCCCTTGCTCCGCAGCCAGGCCAGCGGGTCGATGCCGCCGCTGCTGCCCTCGGGATGCACCTCCATGTGGAGGTGGGCGCCGGTCACATTGCCGGTGGCGCCGACGCGGCCGATGACGTCACCCGTGGCGACCTTCTGGCCGACGCTGACGCTGATCGAGGACTGGTGCGCGAACCACACCTCGGTGCCGTCGTCGAGGGTGAGCTCGGTCTTGTAGCCGTACGAGCCGTCCCAGCCGGCGAACGTGATCGTGCCGGAGTGCACGGCCTTGATCAGGGTGCCGGTCGGCGCGGCGAAGTCGAGGCCCGTGTGGTGACCGGACGACCAGTAGGCGCCGGCCTCACCGAACACCGAGGTGAGCGTGTACGAGGAGGTCGGCAGCGTGTACTGCTTGGCCAGCTCGGCGAGGCGCTCGGCCTCGGCCTTCTTGGCGGCCTCCTCCTCGGCGGCGGCCTTGGCGGCGGCGGCCTGCTCCTTGGCCTCCTTCTCCGCCTTGGCGGCCGCCTCGGCGACCTCCTTCTCGGCGGCGGCGACGGCGGCCGCGGCGGCCTTGCTGTCGACCTGGTCCTGCTGGAGCTCGGCCTGCGCGATGATCCGGCTGCGCAGCGCCTCACCGGCGTCGGAACCGCTCTGGGCGGTCTCGTCGGCGGTCTCGCCCATCGTGCTGAGGGCGGTGGCACTGTCGTCCGCGGCGGAGTCGTCGTCGGAGATCAGGGGCAGGTCCGGCATCGTGATGGCGACCGGCGGCTTGCCGCTCTGCGCGGTGGCCATGCCGCCCGCGCCGACGGCCGCTATGACGCCGACGCCGAGAACCGTGGAGCTGCGGGCGAGTCCCCCGCCGCGCTGCTTGGAGACGCGGTGCCTGCCGCGAACGGGACGGAGGGACTCCGCGGTGGGGTTCCACTCCTCGAAGGGGCCCTCGTCGGTGCGGTGCAGGTCGTAGCCGAAGGTGTCGGCGGTGCGCTGGCCCGGCACGAAGGGGGCTTGCGGGGCAGGACGGTTCGACGCCACGTGGGCGTACTCCTTTCCTTCCTTCTCGCCTACCGGGTTAGCTGACGGGTTCGGAGCAGGAAGGTCTCCTACGCGCGTATACGTGCCGTGTTGCCACGGCGGTATCCGCGAGATTCACCCCAAGGTGGTGGTTCCCCGGTTCCTCTACAGGATTAAGCGTGTGCGCACGGAGCCGACTCTTGTGACGGCTGGGACGACCGCGCTGCGTTATCGAACGTTAATAGACGCGGGGTGCGTATTCCAAGCTGTTCCGCTTGATCATTAACGTTTTCCGGCTGGACTTACGGGTCATCAGCGGCCTAAATCGGGCGAGTTGACTCGCGCGTACCCCCTTCAATACAGCTGACGGTTCGTCAGTTGTTATGCGGAGGGGGTTCGCTCCCTCACGTTCCGTGACAGCGAGTCGGGGGCGCGACAGAGGAGGGAAAAACACTCAGGGCCGGAACTCGAAAGTTCCGGCCCTGAGTCTTCAGTAGCGGGGACAGGATTTGAACCTGCGACCTCTGGGTTATGAGCCCAGCGAGCTACCGAGCTGCTCCACCCCGCGGCGATGTCTCTACTGTACGCCATTCTCGGGACCCACCGCACACGCCTTACCGCCGCACCCGCCCTGCCCGCGCCTACGACCCCCCTCTGACCAGGGCTTTTGTCGCCGTGGTGCGGGACGTGTCACATCAGATCGGGCACCAGGGCGCAAGGCAGGGCGCGCATCAGGGCACCAGGTGGGCGTTGGGCGCCGCGGCCCGTCCCGCGTACTCGGGCAGCACCACGACGTCCACCCCCGCGGCGGTCAGCATCCCGCTGCCGTCGGCGTCCGTGACGAAGGTGTCCGGCTCGCGCCAGGCCGTCACGACCCGCCGCACCCCGGCGGCCAGGATCAGCCGGGCGCAGGGCATGGGCCGTGAGGAGCGGTGCGTGCAGGGCTCCAGGCTGGTGTAGACGGTGGCGCCGGCCAGCCTCGGGTCGCCGGGCGCGATCTTGGCGAGGGCCGCCTCCTCGGCGTGCACGACCGGGTCGCCGCCCTCCCGGGAGTGCCCGCGCGCCAGCTCGGTGCCGTCGGCCGCCACGACGACCGCCCCGACGCTGAAGGCGGTCGGCGAGGGCGGGCACTCGGCGGCCAGGTCGCACGCGAGGGCCAGCCAGTGCCGGTCCGCGGCGGCCGGCAGGACGCCGGTACCGGGCGCGGTCGGCTCGTAGCGGGTCAGGACGACGTCCTCGATGCGCCGGGTCTCGACCAGCCGGAGGCGGCCCTCCTGGTAGCCGCCGGGCCCGAAGAGGCGGGGCGCCCGGGGGTCGCCCACGAACAGCGGGGCCAGCACCAGCTGCAGCTCGTCGGCGAGCCCCTGCCGCAGGAGCTGGGTGTGGACGGTGCCGCCGCCCTCGACCATCAGCCGCTCGACGCCGCGGACCTGGCGGAGGTGGACCAGCAGGTCCCGCCAGTCCAGGTCGTCGCCGAGCGCGACGACGTCGGCGGCGACGGGGTCCTCGCGCAGGCGCCCGGCGCCCTTCTCCGTCGTATAGACGATCTTCTCGCCACCGGTGTGCCAGAAGTTGGCCGCCGGGTCGAGTTCGCCGGACGCGCTGACGGTGACCTTCAGCGGGTACTCGGGCCTGCCGGCGGCCGTGCGGGCCGCGCGCCGCTCGGCGGAGTTCACGAGCAGGCGGGGGTTGTCCGCCCGGATGGTGCCGGCGCCGACGAGGATGGCGTCCACGGAGGCCCGTACCTCGTCGACCCGGTCGAAGTCGGCCGGGCTGGACAGCAGCAGCCGGTCGGGGCCGGTGTCGTCGAGGTAGCCGTCGAGGGAGACGGCGGCGGACAGCAGGACGTAGGGGTAGGACGGCATCGGCACGCTCTCCCGCTCGGCGATCGGGGCTTGGTCGATCGGTGCTTGGCTGATCGGGGTTGGTCGATCGGAACTCGACCGATCGGCTTGGTTCAAGTTTGAAACAAACCTACACTGGACACATGACGACTCGCTGGCTCACCCCCGAGGAGCAGCGCGCCTGGCGCGCCTACATCGCCGCCGTCGCGCTCGTGGAGGACGCGCTCGACCGGCAGCTCCAGCAGGGGGCCGGCATGCCTCATCTGCATTACTCCATTCTCGCCACCCTGTCCGACGCCCCGGAGCGCCGGCTGCGCATGACCGACCTCGCGGAGCGGCTGAAGATCACCCGCAGCCGGCTGACGTACGGCGTCTCGCGTCTGGAGAAGGACGGCCTGGTGGCCCGCGAGGACTGCCTCGTGGACAAGCGGGGCAGCGTCGCCGCCCTCACCGACGAGGGGATGCGGCTCCTGGAGCGCGCGGCCCCCGGCCATGTGGACACCGTACGGTCGCTGATCTTCGACCGGCTGTCCCCGGAGCAGGTGGGGCAGCTGGAGGACATCTTCACGGCGATCGGCTCGGGCGTGGAGGGGGGCTGCGGCCAGACCACAGGGGACGAGGTGCCCTGGCGCCGGCGTGCGTCGAAGCCGTGTTCGTGACGCACACCGCAGGACGGCGTGACCCGGAGTCATTGCTTCAAAGTTAAAGCACGAGGTAGGGTCGCGTTCCGAGAAGCTGCTTCAAATCTGAAGCAGAGCCCGCACGGAACCCGGAGACCCGCATGCCCGACTCCCTCGCAGCCGCCACCCAGCGCGCCCGTGTCCGGGTCCCGCTGCGCTTCCCCGACGGCTACACCGCCGACGCCGAACTGGTCACCTTCCACGGCCTGGCCGACGGCCTCGAACACGTGGCCGTCGTCCTCGGCACCCCCGAGCCCGGCACCACCCCCCTGGTCCGCCTCCACTCCGAGTGCCTGACCGGCGACGTCTTCGGCTCGGTCCGCTGCGACTGCGGCCCCCAGCTCCGCGAGGCCGTCGAGCGCATCGCGCGGCGCGGCGGCGTGCTGCTGTACCTGCGCCAGGAGGGCCGCGGCATCGGCCTCTACAACAAGCTGGACGCGTACGCCCTCCAGGACGAGGGCCTCGACACCTACGCCGCCAACGCGGCCCTCGGCCTGCCCGAGGACGCCCGCGACTACACGGCGGCCGCCCAGATGCTCACCGCCCTCGGCATCGGCGAACTCGACCTGCTCTCCAACAACCCCGACAAGGCCGACCAGTTGCGCGACCTCGGCATCACGGTCCACGACCGCGTCCCCACCGGCGTCTTCGCCACCCCGGCCAACGTCCGCTACCTCCGAGCCAAGGTCATCCGCACCCAGCACACACTCCCGCTGGGGGAGTTGGCGGGGGCGCATCTGGCGTAGGCCCGGCCCCGGCGAGAGGCGGCCGCGCGGCAGGAAAGTGCCGCCCTTCCTGCAGGAAGCTGACATGAGCGACCAGCCTGACGCTGCTGTTCCAATGGCATCGTCTTTCTCGTCAGAACGACCCGTCAGGTCAAGGGGGAAGCAAGTGAACGCGCGGTCCAGGCGTCATCCGGTGCGCGTCAGGTCGATCGTCGTCCTGGTCGCGGCCGCGACCATGGGCTGGGGGTCGACGGGTACGGCCACTGCCGCCGCGGAGCAGCGGCCCGTGCTGTCGGTGCCGCTCCATGGACACGCCTCGCACGACCTGGTGGAGCGGGCGGTGGAGCGCCTCTGCAGAAGGCACTCCGGCACCCGTCTCCAGCTGCCTCCCTTCGCCCGGCCGTGCAGGCCGGTCAACGGGTGGCAGTGACCTGAGGGACCTGATGGGCCGGAAGAACGAAAACGGGAGAACAAAAGTGAAGAAGGCAATCGCCGGTGCCGGTGTGGTTCTCGGCGGCGTGGCCGCCCTGCTCGCCACCCAGGCTCCCGCCCAGGCCGCGGCGCCCTCGGTGACCACCTCCGCCGCCCAGGCGGCCGAGCACAAGACCGACGCCAAGCAGCCGCGGTGGGTCGGCTCCGTGGCCCGTGCCGCGGTCGTCCACGGGCGGGCGCTGGCCGGCACGCAGGCCATCCGCAGCCAGGTCGGCAACGTGGTCCGGATCGCGAGCCTCGGCTCCGCCCCGGCGGACACCACCAGCAACGGCGCGTCCGTCGAAGAGGTCTTCGACAAGTGACGCGTCATCTCATGACCAGGAGGGCGGTGCTGCTCGGCGGCGCCGCCCTTCTGGGCCTTCACTTCGCTCTCGCCGCCTTCTCCCAGGCCCCCGCCACCCCGTTGAAGGTCCAGCACTTCGACAAGGTGAAGGGCTATCTGAACCCCTACTTCGTCCAGAACTGGATGCTCTTCGCACCGGATCCGCTCGCCGACGACCGCGGTGTGCTGGCCCGGGCCCGCTGCCGGGACGGGAGCGTCACCGAGTACCACGACGTCACCACCGCCTACGTGCGCGAGGCGCAGGAGAGCAGGTTCTTCCCCTCCCGTATGTCCCGGCTCGTCTCCGCGCCCATGCAGTCCATCAACGCGACGGACCCGCTGCTCGACCGGCTGCGCGAGAAGCACAAGGACGGAGGCAAGGACGGAACCGAGAAGGTTCGTCTCATGCCGGAGGAGCGGGCGGCACAGCACAACGCGGTCCGTTTCCTGGCCCGTTACTCGCTGACCCAGATGCCCGGCGTCTGCGGCGGTGATCCGGAACGCGTCCAGATCCGTATGTACGTGCGCGAGCTTCCGCCCTGGTCGAAGCGCAACGCTCCGGCGAAGGCGGGCAAGGACACCGTGCGGGTGCAGGACTTCGACTGGCTGAAGGCGGGTGAACTACGATGACGGCCTCGCTCCGCGCGCGGCTGCGGGCCCGGGCGGACCGTTCCCTGGCCTCGCTCGACCGGTTCGGCGCCACGCCGTTCGCCGTCCTCGGCGTCTCCGGCACCCGGGCCCTGCTCGGCTTCGTCGGCTTCATGTTCTACGCCTCGCAGTACGCCGACCGGCACTATCTCTTCGGCCCCTCGGGCGTCGAGTCGTGGAGCCGCTTCACGGACGTCCTCGACGAGACCGGCACCTTCAGCCTCTACGCGGTCAGCACGTCGACGGCGTGGTTCGAACTGGTCTTCCACCTCGGCATGCTGCTGGCGCTCGCGGTCACGCTGGGGGTAGGCGGCCGGCCGGTGCTCGCCCTGCACTGGGTGTTCCTGTGGTCGGTGTACCAGCGGAACCAGTTCCTGCTCGACGGCGGCGACAACCTGGCGTACCTCGTCATCCCCCTGCTGATGCTGACCCGCTGCTACGACCGGCTCTCCTTCCCGAGCGGCCTGGCCGGGCGGGTGCGGGAGCGGCTGCCAGGCGGCCTGCGCGCCGCCCAGACCCCGCTGCACAACCTGGGCGTCCTCGCCATCGCCACGCAGATCTGCCTCGTGTACGTCACCAGCGGCCTCTACAAGGTGCAGGGCAAGCTGTGGCAGGACGGCACGGCGCTCTTCTACATCATGCGCATCCCCGAGTTCGAACTCCCGGGATTCTCGCGGCTGGTGTACGGGAACGACCTGCTGGTGATCGTCGGTACCTACGCCACCACCCTGTTCCTGGTCTACTTCCCGCTGGGTGTGCTCGTGCCGAGGCTGCGCCCCTGGGCGGCGGTGGCGTCCATCGGCTTCCATCTGTCGATCGCCTTCTTCATGGGGCTGACCGGCTTCGCGCTGACGATGGTGGCCTGCGACCTGATCTTCCTCAGCCGGCCGCTCGCCGCGGCGATCCGGCTGACGGGCCGGGTCGGCGACCGGATCACGGCGTCCGTACGCAGGCGCACCGGATGGCCGGAACATTCCGCCGTGACGGCGGCGCGGACGACCGCCGCCAAGAATGCAGGCTGACCGTCCGCACAGGACGTACGACGCGAAGGGGAGTCGCCCGTGACCATGGTCGGGCTGTTCTGGATCACCACCGACGAGGTGTACGTGGGTGCCCCGCCGGGCACCGACGCCCTCGGCGTCCGGCTGACCGAGAAGGGCGTGGAGACGGACGGAGCCGGGGACCACCGGACATGGGCCTGGGAGGACCTGCGCTCGGCCACCGTCGAGGGCGCCCTCGTGCGCAGCGCCTCCCGCCGGCGCCTGGCGCTGGCCGTGGAGGTCGTGCTCACGGCGGCCATGGGCGGCACGGGCGACCCGGAACCGATGCTTCTCCGCCTCGAAACCGCCACCGGTGCGGAGGAGTTGGGGGTGTACGCCGCGGCCGCCGGCGCGTACGAGCAGGAGGAGTTCGACCTCTCCCAGCGGCTCCTGGCCCGGTTCGTCGACGGTGGCGCGTCCCCCCGGACGCTCATGGAATGGCGGCGGGGTGCCGGCGACCCCGCCCCGAAGCCGGCCGAGCGGCAGGCACTGCTGCGGAAGTGGCTGGACGGATGAGCCCCTTCACCCGCCCCGCCCCCCTGTGCGCGATCTCCGGCACCGGCCGTGTCCGGACCGAGCGCGGCCACGCCCTCGACGCGTACGTGGAGATCGGCTCCGTCACCAAGGCGCTCACCGGCACCCTGCTGGCCCGCCTGGCCGACGCGGGACTGCTGTCCGTGGACGACCGGCTGACCGTATGGCTTCCGGCCGTTCCCACCGGATCGGAGATCACGCTGAGGCAGCTCGCGGACCACACCTCCGGGCTGCCCCGGCTGCCCCCTCGGTCACCGTCGGCCGACCCCCGTGACCCGTACGCGGCCTTCGGCGCGGAGGAGTTGGGCGATGTGCTCCGGCGGCTGGACACGATCGCCGTGCGGGCGCCCGGCGTGGGCGAGGAGTACTCCAACCTCGGCTACGCGGTCCTCGGGGCCGCCCTGGAGGCGGCCGGCGGCGGCCCGTACGAGGAACTGCTGCGGCGGCACGTCCTCGCACCGCTCGGCGTCGACGAGGTCACCGCCGCCCCGCCCGCCGATCGGACCCTGACGGCCCGCGGGCTGTTCGGGCGACCTCGCGCCCCCTGGACCATGACCGGGCCGATCCTGCCCGCGGGCGGGCTGTGGGCCACACCCCGGGCCGTCGCCGAACTGGTGAAGGGCCTGCTCGTGGACCGGACGCTCGGCGAGCCCGCGCTGTCCTGGCAGCGGGCCGGCGCGCTGCGGTGGCACAACGGGGCGACGCGGGACGCCTCGGCCTTCGTCGGGGCCGTGCCCGGGACCACCACCTGGGCGGTCGTGCACCGGCTCGGCGGCCGTCCGGCACGGACGGACAAGGTGGGACTGAACCTGCTGGCCGAGGCGAAGAAGGCCACGGAAGGCCGGGAACGGACCGAGGGGCCGGCCCTGTGACGGACGTGGACGTCACGGTCGTCGGCAGCGGCCCCAACGGGCTCGCCGCCGCGGTCACCATGGCCCGCGCGGGGCTGCGCGTCGAGATCCGCGAACGCGCCGAGGACTTCGGCGGCGGGTTGCGCACCGCATCCCTGTTCGACGGCGAGATCGTGCACGACCTCTGCGCCGCGGTCCATCCCATGGCCGCCGCCTCGCCGTTCTTCCGTGCGTTCGGCCTGGCCGACCGGGGCGTGGACCTCCTCCACCCCCCGGTCGCCTACGCGCAGCCCCTCGACGGGCGGCCGGCCGCCCTGGCCCACCGCGACCTCGACGCCACCTGCGCCGGGCTCGGCGCCGACGGCGCCCGGTGGCGCCGGCTCATGGCGCCGCTGGCCGCGCACAGCACCGGCGTCGTCGACTTCATGCTGTCCGGACAACGGTCCCTGCCTGCCGACCTCGCCGCACCGGCCCTGCTGGCACCCCGCGTCCTGCGGCACGGCGGGCCCTTCCACGGGTTCGCGACCGAGGAGGCGGCCGCGCTGCTCACCGGCGTGGCCGCGCACGCGGTCGGACGGCTGCCCAGCCTGGCCTCCGGGGCCACGGCCCTGCTGCTCGGCCACCTCGCCCACAGCACGGGGTGGCCGCTCCCGAAAGGCGGCAGCGGCGTCGTCGCCCGCGCGCTCGCCGACGATCTGGAGGCCCACGGCGGCCGGATCCACACCGCGACCCCCGTCACCGACCTCCGCGAGGTGCGCGGCGCCCGGGCCGTCCTGCTGGACGTGGCACCGAAGGGGTTCCTCTCCCTCGCCCGCGAGGGGCTGCCGCCCCGCTACGCGAAGGCCCTGGCGCGCTTCCGGTACGGCCCCGGCGCGGCCAAGGCCGACTTCCTGGTCTCGGCGCCGGTCCCCTGGCGCGACCCCGGTGCCGGCCGCGCCGGCACCGTGCACCTCGGCGGCACCCGGGCCACGATGCTGCGGCAGGAGACCCTCGCGGCCCGCGGTGTCCCCACCGCCGAACCGTTCGTCATGCTCGTCGACCCCGCCGTCACCGACCCCTCGCGCGAGGTCCGGGGCCGACGGCCGGTCTGGGCGTACGCCCATGTGCCCAACGGCGACACCCGTGATCCGCTGCCGATGATCCGGGCCGCGATCGAACGGCACGCCCCCGGCTTCACGGACACGATCCTCGCCGAACGGGCCGTCACCGCCGCGGACCTCGAGACGTACAACCCGAACTACGTCGGCGGCGACATCCTGGCCGGAGCCATGACGCTCCCCCAGTCGCTGCTGCGCCCCGTCCCCCGCTTCGACCCCTACCGCACCCCGCTGCCCGGCGTGTACCTCTGCTCGGCGTCCACCCCGCCCGGGCCCGGCGTGCACGGCATGTCCGGCTACTGGGCGGCCCGTTCCGCGCTGCGGCACGAGTTCGGCATCCGCACGGCCCCGGCACTCACACCGGCGTCATGAAAGAGGGGTACGGCCGTCCCGTGGCCGGCGGGGCTCAGATCCAGCCGCGCTCACGGGCCAGCAGAGCGGCCTGCGGGCGTCCGGCCGCGCCGAGCACCTGCATCAGGTCGGCCACATGGCGCCGGTAGGTGCGCACGGAGATGCCGAGTTCGCGGGCACCGACCTCGTCCTTGCTGACCCGGCACATCGACTCCAGCACCCGCTGCTCCAGCTCGGTCGGACGGTCGCGGTCGTCGCCGTTCTCGTCGAGGCGCGGGAGGGGGTCCGCGTCGCTCCAGATCTTGTCGAACAGGGCGAGCAACTGGGCGACCAGCCCCTCCTCCCGGACGAGCAGCGCGCCGCGCGCGGTGTCGTCCGGGTCCACCGGCACCAGGGCGGTGCTCCGGTCGTAGACGAGGACGCGCTCGGTGACGGTCCGCGCGACCCGGATCTGCGCGCCCCGCGAGGACAGTTCGCGCAGATACCCGGCGGTGGGCGGATGGCCGAGCGCCGTGCCCGGCACGACGCTGCGGATACGCACCCCGCGCCGCAGGCACCGCTGGTCGAGCGGGCGGGCGTGGGCGATGTTCTCCGGCGTCAGCTCGACGTACGGCTCGACGGAGAGGATCTCCTCGCGCGCGAAGAAGGCGAGGTCGTCGATCCGGGCCCGGATGCGCTCGACGTCCGCCAGCCGTTCGACGCGCGGCGCGGAGGCGGCCTCCCGGGGCTGCTCCTGGCGCAGCTCGGACACCAGGTGCCGGGCCTGTGTGACCCGGGCGAGCTCCCGGTGGAGCTCCCGCAGACACAGGTCGGTGAGGCGCTCCACGGCGGTCTCCGGGTCGGCGGACGCGAGCGCGCCCGGCCCGGTCCGGTGCAGCACCCCCAGCGTGCACAGCCGGCGCACGCTCGTGTCGACGTCGCGCCGGTCCAGTCCCAGCAGGGTGTGGATCTCGTCGTCGGAGGTGTCCGGATTCCGCAGGAAGTGCCGGTACACGGCCTCTTCGGGGGCGGAGAGCCCCAGCCCCGACATGTCCGATCCCATCGCGTCGCCCCCGTTACGCCGCTCCGACCGGCCGGCGCGCGAAGGACGGGATGGTCGGTCCCGCCCCGGAGCCAGGCCGTTTCGTGGCCAGGAGTTTAACCCGTGCGCCCTGTGGGCGACTTGGACCGTCCACCGGGACGAAAAGGACGCGGCGCCCCGGCCGGCCGAAGCCGGCCCGGACGCCGCGTGGCCGTAGGCCCTGTGGGACTCGAACCCACAACCAATGGATTAAAAGTCCACTGCTCTGCCAATTGAGCTAAGGGCCCAGGCGATGGTGCCACCCCGAGCATAGCCGCACGTGGCCGTCGAGCCGATCGGGTATCGGGGTGACGGGCCTGTCGGCGGGTGCGCCAGTCGCTGAAAACCGTCACGCGGTCCTTCAGTACGGGGCACCGCACTTGCCGGCGCAGCGGCGCAACTCGCCGTTCCGCAGGCGCATCGGTCCTCGCCGTCGGTGTCCGGTCCTGGCCGCCGGGAACGCCGAAGGGCCCGCACGACGTGAGTCGTGCGGGCCCTTCGGCGATCAGTGGGCGTCAGCCGTTGCGCTTCCAGCGCGGCTTGTCGTCGCGGCGGCCGAACGAGGAGCCGGTGCCCCGGTGGTCGTCACGGCGGCCGTACGGACGCTCGTGGCCGCCGGAGCGGAAGCCCGGACGGTCGTCGCGGCGGTCGCGGTTGAACGGGCGGTCGCTGCCCCGGTGGCCGCCACGGTCGTCACGGCGCTCGAAGGAGCGGCCGGCACCGCGGTCGTCCCGGCGGAAGCCGCCACGGTCGTCACGGCGCTCGAAGGAACGGCCACCACGGTCGTCACGGCGCTCGAACGAACGGCCACCACGGTCACCACCGCGGTCACCGCGGTCGTCCCGGCGGAAACCGCCACGGTCACCGCCCCGGTCGTCACGGCGCTCGAAGCCACGGTCGCCACGGTCACGGTTGAAGCCGCCGCGGTCGTCACGGCGCTCGAACGAACGGCCGCCACGGTCACCACCGCGGTCACCGCGGTCGTCCCGGCGGAAACCGCCACGGTCGCCACCGCGGTCGCCACGGTCACGGTTGAAGCCGCCACGGTCGTCGCGGCGCTCGAACGAACGGCCGCCACGGTCACCGCGGTCGTCACGACGGAAACCACCGCGGTCGCCGCCACGGTCCCGGCGCTCGTACGGCGCCGGAGCCTCGGTGCGCTCCGTGCGGTCCACGTCCTGCGCGGCCGGCTGCTCGGGGACCGACACCTCGACGGCCTCGGCGACCGCCGCCTGCGCCTCGGCCACCGCGGCCTCGGGGTCCTCCCCGCGCTCACGGGCGACCCGGGCGACCAGACGGTCGGCCTCCTCGCGCAGCTCGGTGGCACGGCGCTGCGCCCGCTCCAGCTGCTTGGTGAGCTGGGCGACCTCGCGCTCGGCCTGCTGCGCGGCGTTGCCCGCGGACTCGGCCTGGACCTCGGTCATCGAGCGGGCGCCGGTGATCTCGGCGACCTCCGGGTCGAAGGCGGCACCGCCCTGGATGATGTGGCGCGAGGCGTCCACGCCCGCGTCCTCCATCAGACGGAAGATCTGACGGCGCTGGTGCGGCAGCGAGAGCGAGACCACCGTGCCGGTGCGGCCGGCACGCGCGGTGCGGCCCGCACGGTGCAGGTAGTCCTTGTGGTCGCCGGCCGGGTCGACGTTCAGCACCAGGTCGATGCCGTCGACGTGGATGCCGCGCGCGGCGACGTCGGTGGCGACGAGCGCGTTGACGTAGCCGTCCTTGAAGTCCGCCAGCACCCGGGTACGGGCGCCCTGCGTCATGCCGCCGTGCAGCGCGTCGGCCTTCACACCGGCCTCGACGAGCTGCTCGGCGATACGGTCGGCGCCCAGCTGGGTGCGGACGAAGATGATCGTGCGGCCCTTGCGGGAGGCGATCGCGGCGGTGACCGGCGCCTTGTCCTTGGGCTTCACGATCAGGATGTGGTGCGACATGGTCGTGACGTTGCCCTGGGCGCTGTCGACCTCGTGCGTGACCGGGTTGCTCAGGTAGCGCTTGACCAGCGTGGAGATCTCGTTCTCCATCGTGGCGGAGAACAGCATCCGCTGGCCGCCCGCCGGGACCTGGTCGAGCAGCTCGGTGACCTCGGGCAGGAAGCCCAGGTCGGACATCTGGTCGGCCTCGTCGAGGACGGCGACCTCGACGTTCTCCAGGGAGCAGGCGCCGCGGTTGATGATGTCGCGCAGCCGGCCCGGGGTGGCGACGAGGACGTCGACGCCGCGCTCGAGGGCGTAGATCTGGTTGCCCATCGACGTGCCGCCGCAGACGACCTTCATCTTCAGGCCGAGGACGTCGCCGTACGGCTGGAGGGCGTCCGCCACCTGCATGGCGAGCTCACGGGTCGGGGTGAGGATGACCGCACGCGGCTTGTGCTTCTCGGTGCGGCCGCCGGACAGACGCGCGAGCGTCGGCAGGCCGAAGGAGAGGGTCTTGCCGGAGCCGGTGCGGCCGCGGCCGAGGATGTCCTTGCCGGCCAGGGCGTCCGGGATGGTCGCGGCCTGGATCGGGAAGGGGGTGGTCACGCCGTTCTGCGCGAGCTTGCGCACGACGCCCTCGGGGAGACCGAGCGTGGCGAAGGTGACCTCGGGGGCCGCCTCGACGACGGGCTCGTTCTCGTCGTTCTCGGGCACGACGACGTGATCAGTACTGGAAATGGACATGCGTATGCGAAACCTTCCGGAGTCTCGTCGGCACGCGCCCGTCAACTCCGTGATTCGCAATAAGACCGCCTCAATGCGGTCAGCCACGGCAAGGGAGAGTACGCGCCACACGGCGCGCTCTGTGGTGGCGCCGGGCAAATGGGATCAAACGATCTACCACCATACGCACCCCTCACCCCCCAAGGCAAACCGACCGTCAACCATGTAGGCAACGTCACTCGCCGACCACCCCCACCGGCCCCCGGCCGGTCCCCCTCGCACCCCTCCCCCTCTGGATCACGCGGGCGCCTGTGCCTCCGGAGCGGGCTCGCGCTGCACCAGCTGCGGTGCCGTGTCCTCGTGCGCCGACGACGACGGCTCCGCCGGCGGGGGCGTCGGCGTCGGGGTCACCGGTTCCTGGGTCGGCGTGGGCTCGGGCTCCGCCGGCCGGGTGGGCTCCGGCTCGGCCGTCCGGGTGGGCCCCGGCCCCTCCGTCCCGCCGGGCTGCGCGGGACCGGCCGGCCGCGACGCGCTCGCCCGCGCGGACGGCGAGTCCGAGGGATCGGCGGACTTCCGGGACTTCTTCCCGGCGTCCTTGCCCTTCTTCTTGCCCCGCTCGCCGTCGACGTCCGCGTGCGCGCCGAACCCCGACCCGCCGCCCGTCCCCGCGGGCCCGCCGTCCGGCGCCGCGCCGCCGCGCTGCCCGGCGGAGTGCGACGGCTTGGCACTCCCTCCGCCGCCGTCGTCACCGACGCTCATACAGCCGGCGACGGCGGCCACGGCCACGGCCGTCGCGGCCAGTCGGACAGGTACGTACAGAGGGCGCACGCGAGCCACCTCCAAGGGCGGGCGAAGAAGTCGCCCTGCCCAACTCCCGCCGCCCACAAGAGGACACGCGCCGCGCGGGGCCCCACGGGCCCGTGTCTCACCCGTATCCGAGGGCGTGCAGCCGCTCGTCGTCGATCCCGAAGTGGTGGGCGATCTCATGCACCACCGTCACCTCGGTTTCCTCGACCACCTCTTCCCGCGACGCGCACATCCGCAGCGTCGGCCCCCGGTAGATGGTGATGCGGTCCGGGAGCACCCCGGCGTACCACTCGCCTCGCTCGGTCAGCGGCGTCCCCTCGTACAGCCCGAGGAGCTCCGGGTCGTCGGCGGGCGGTTCGTCCTCGACGAACACCGCGACGTTGTCCATCAGCCGCGTCAGCTCCGGCGGGATCCGGTCCAGCGCCTCGGCGACCAGTTCCTCGAACTCCTCGCGCGTCATCTCCAGCACAGCCCCATTGTCAGGCACGGCGCCGCTCCCGAGGAGCCGCCGGCGGCCCCGCATATCCGGGGCCGGACATGGGCATACGGCACCAATGCCCCGCGTCCCCGTCGCGATCATGAAAGTTCTCGGACATCTCCCCAGGGCACCACGCGCCCTCGCCGACCGCTACGCCACCCGCCGACCGCACCCCGAGCCCGAGCTCGTCACCCAGCCCCACCCCTGGACGCGCGCCCTCGGTCTGGTCGCCGTCGTCCTCGTCGGCGCCTGGCTCGGTCTGCTCGTCGTCGGCAACGTGCGCGTCCCGGTCGGCCCGATGAACACCACGATGACGCTGCGGCCCTCCCTCACCGGCGGCACCAAGATCAACGTCTCACCGCTCGGCGCGCTCCAGTTCGCCAGCCACATCGCGCCCGTCCGGCTGGACGTCAACGTCGACCAGCTCGACCCCGAGCGCGCCCAGGCCCTCGTCGACCACCCCGAGCGCCTCTCCGGCCTCCAGGAGGAAGTGACTCAGGACGTCACCGACGGCACCCTCGACCTCGCCCTGCGCAGCGTCGTCGCCGTCGTCACCGGCGCCACCGCGCTCGGCCTGGTGGTGTACCGGCGCCCTCGCCGCGCCCTGGCCGCCGGCGGGCTCGCCCTCACCCTGCTGGCCGCGTCCGGCGGGACGGCGTACGCGACCTGGAACCCGGAGTCCGTCCTGGAGCCGAAGTTCTCGGGGCTCCTGTCCTCCGCCCCGTCCCTGGTCGGCAACGCGCGCAGCATCGTCACCGAATTCGACGTCTACCAGAAGGAGTTGGCCCGTCTGGTCACCAATGTGACCAAGCTCTACGACGCCACCTCGACGCTCCCCGCCTACGCCCCGGACCCGAGCACGATCCGCGTCCTGCACGTCTCGGACGTCCATCTCAACCCGGCGAGCTGGAAGATCATCGCCTCGCTGGTGGCGCAGTACAAGGTCGACGTGATCGTCGACTCGGGCGACACCATGGACCACGGCACGGCCGCCGAGAACGGCTTCCTCGACCCGATCGAGGACCTCGGCGCCCCCTATGTCTGGGTGCGCGGCAACCACGACTCCCGGGTCACCCAGAGCTATCTGGAGGACCTGAAGAACGTCCACGTCCTCGACGACGGCGAGGCCGTGACCATCAGGGGGCTGCGCTTCGCCGGGATGGGCGACCCCCAGTTCACCCCCGACCGCTCCCAGGCGCCCGGCGGCGACGCGGCCAACGAGCTGGCGGGCGCCCGGCTCGCCAGCGCCCTGCGCGACCAGAAGGCCGCCGGCACCCCCGTGGACGTGGCGGTGGCGCACGAGCCGATCGCGGCCCGCAAGACGGACGGCGAGGTCCCGCTGGCCCTCGCGGGGCACATCCACCAGCAGACGACCGAGGTGCTGCCGTACGGCACGAGGCTGCGGACCGAGGGCTCCACCGGCGGCAGCGGGCTGCGCGCGGTCGAGGGAAAGCACCCCGACCCGATCCAGACCTCGATCCTGTACTTCGACCGCGACACCCGGCGGCTGCAGGCGTGGGACGAGATCGAACTCGGCGGCCTCGGGCTGACCACCGCCGAGGTGCGGCGGCACCTGGTGGAGGAGAACCAGCCGGGCGCCCCGGACGGCGAGAGCGCGTCGCCCAGCGCGAGCCCGTAAACCGTTTTGGCGATACCTCCCGGCATCCCATATGCTTCTCACGTCCCCGACGCGCTGAGAAGCGCCCAGGCGGGCCGATAGCCCTCATCGTCTAGCGGCCTAGGACGCCGCCCTTTCAAGGCGGTAGCACGGGTTCGAATCCCGTTGGGGGCACGCAGTACGGTGTGCGACACTGTTGCACGCATCGCAAGGTCCTGTGGAGCAGTTTGGAGTGCTCGCCACCCTGTCAAGGTGGAGGCCGCGGGTTCAAATCCCGTCAGGACCGCAGTGAAGGTCGCAAGACCCTCACGGCTGGGTAGCTCAGTTGGTACGAGCGATCGCCTGAAAAGCGATAGGTCGCCGGTTCGACCCCGGCCCCAGCCACAGGTGAAGCCCCCGTCGAGTGATCGACGGGGGCTTCGACGTGCCCCGCCGGGACAAAAGCATTCGCCATGGTTTTCGACGGGATGAGATCCTGGAACGCGTATGTCTACGCACCCTGCCCCCGCCCTCGGCGCCCTCGCCCCCCGTCTGACCGAGTTGTCGCTGCGTGACGCGCAGCGCCTCGGCCGGCGGCTGGAGGGCGCGCGCAAGATCCGTAAGCCCGAGGCCCGGGCCGCCGTGCTCGCCGAGATCGAGGCGGAGATCGCCAAGGGCGAGGAGCGAGTCGCCGCCCGCCGCGCGCGCGTGCCCGCGATCGGCTACCCGGAGCAGCTGCCGGTCAGCCAGAAGAAGGACACGATCGCCGCCGCGATCCGCGATCACCAGGTCGTGATCGTCGCCGGTGAGACCGGCTCCGGGAAGACGACGCAGATCCCGAAGATCTGCATGGAGCTGGGCCGGGGCGTCCGGGGCATGATCGGGCACACCCAGCCCCGCCGGATCGCCGCGCGCACGGTCGCCGAGCGGGTGGCGGAGGAGCTGGACACCCCGTTGGGCGAGGCGGTCGGCTGGAAGGTGCGGTTCACCGACCAGGTGAACCCGGAGGCCACCTTCGTCAAGCTGATGACGGACGGCATCCTGCTCGCCGAGATCCAGACGGACCGCGAGCTGCGCGCCTACGACACGATCATCATCGACGAGGCCCACGAGCGGTCCCTCAACATCGACTTCCTGCTGGGGTACCTGGCGCAGCTGCTGCCGAAGCGGCCGGATCTGAAGGTCGTCATCACCTCGGCGACCATCGACCCGGAGCGGTTCTCGCGGCACTTCGGCGACGCCCCGATCGTCGAGGTCAGCGGCCGGACCTATCCGGTGGAGGTGCGCTACCGCCCGCTGCTGGAGGAGGACTCCGAGGACGCCGACCGCGACCAGATCACGGCGATCACGGACGCGGTCGAGGAGCTGATGGGCGAGGGCAACGGCGACATCCTCGTCTTCCTCTCCGGTGAGCGCGAGATCCGGGACACGGCGGACGCGCTGGAGAAGAAGAAGTACCCCCGCGCCGGAGGCGCTGATTGGCAGCGAACCGAGGTGCTGCCGCTGTACGCCCGGCTGTCGCACGCCGAGCAGCACCGGGTGTTCCAGCCGCACACCGGCCGCAGGATCGTTCTGGCGACCAACGTCGCCGAGACGTCGCTGACCGTGCCGGGCATCAAGTACGTCATCGATCCCGGGTTCGCCCGGATCAGCCGGTACAGCCACCGCACCAAGGTGCAGCGGCTGCCGATCGAGCCGATCTCGCAGGCCAGCGCCAACCAGCGCAAGGGCCGCTGCGGCCGTACGTCCGACGGCATCTGCATCCGGCTGTACTCCGAGGACGACTTCCTCGCCCGGCCGGAGTTCACCGACGCGGAGATCCTGCGCACCAACCTCGCCTCCGTCATCCTGCAGATGACCGCGGCCGGTCTCGGCGACATCGAGAAGTTCCCCTTCATCGACCCGCCGGACCACCGCAACATCCGTGACGGTGTGCAGCTCCTGCAGGAGCTGGGCGCGCTGGACCCGGCGCAGAAGGACCCCCGCAAGCGGCTCACCGAGACCGGCCGCAAGCTGGCGCAGCTGCCCGTGGACCCGCGGCTGGCCCGGATGGTCCTGGAGGCCGACCGCAACGGCTGTGTCCGGGAGGTCATGGTCATAGCGGCCGCGCTGTCCATCCAGGACCCGCGCGAGCGTCCGGCGGACAAGCAGGCCCAGGCCGACCAGCAGCACGCCCGGTTCAAGGACGAGACGAGCGATTTCCTCGCCTATCTGAACCTGTGGCGCTACATCCGAGAGCAGCAGCGCGAGCGCGGCTCGTCGTCGTTCCGCCGGATGTGCAAGCAGGAGTATCTGAACTTCCTGCGGATCCGCGAGTGGCAGGACATCTACAGCCAGCTGCGGACCGTGGCGAAGCAGATGGGCATCCATCTCGACGAGAACGACGCGCCCGCCGACCGCATCCATGTCTCGCTCCTCGCCGGTCTGCTGTCGCACATCGGCATGAAGGACGTGAAGGAGTCCAAGGACTCCGGTCCGGGGGCGCGCAAGGAGGGCGGGCGCAACGAGTACCTGGGCGCCCGCAACGCCAAGTTCGCGATCTTCCCGGGGTCGGCGCTCTTCAAGAAGCCGCCGCGCTTCGTGATGTCGGCGGAGCTGGTGGAGACGTCCCGGCTGTGGGCGCGCGTCAACGCGAAGATCGAGCCGGAGTGGGTCGAGCCGCTCGCCGGGCATCTGCTGAAACGGACGTACTCCGAACCGCACTGGGAGAAGGACCAGGCGGCCGTGATGGCGTACGAGAAGGTGACGCTGTACGGCGTCCCGATCGTCGCCCAGCGCAAGGTGAACTACGGCCGGATCGACCCGGAGGTCAGCCGGGAGCTGTTCATCCGCAACGCCCTGGTCGAGGGCGACTGGCGCACGCACCACAAGTTCTTCGCCGACAACCGCCGGCTGCTCAGCGAGGTCGAGGAGCTGGAGCACCGCGCCCGGCGCCGGGACATCGTCGTCGACGACGAGACGCTGTTCGACTTCTACGACCAGAAGATCCCCGAGCACGTCGTGTCGGGGGCGCACTTCGACTCGTGGTGGAAGCGCAAGCGGCAGGAGCAACCCGACTTCCTGGACTTCGAGCGCGAGATGCTCATCCGGGAGTCGGCCGAGGCGGTCACCAAGGCCGACTATCCGGACTCCTGGCGGCAGGGGCAGCTGAAGTTCCGGGTGACCTACCAGTTCGAGCCGGGCGCTGACGCGGACGGTGTGACCGTCCACATCCCGCTCCAGGTGCTGAACCAGGTCACCGCCGAGGGCTTCGACTGGCAGATCCCGGGGCTGCGGGAGGAGTTGGTGACGGAGCTGATCCGTTCCCTGCCGAAGCCGATCCGCCGCAACTACGTGCCGGCGCCGAACTTCGCGAAGCGGTTCCTCGAGGTGGCCGTCCCCGGTCAGGAGCCGCTGACGGTGACGATGGCCCGGGAGCTGAAGCGGATGGTCGGCGTGCCGTTCACCGCGGACGACTTCGACTGGGCGAAGGTCCCCGAGCATCTGCGCGTCACGTTCCGCATCGTCGACGAGCGGCGCCGCAAGCTGGCCGAGGACAAGGACCTGGAGGCGCTGCAGCTGCGTCTGAAGCCGAAGGCGCGCAAGGCGCTCTCCCAGGCCGCCGCGGCGACCGCCTCCCGGCAGGGCGGGGAGTCGCTGGAACGCTCGGGTCTGACGGACTGGACGATCGGCACCCTCACCCGGGTCTTCGAGACCCGGCGGGCCGGTCAGCCGGTGAAGGCCTACCCGGCGCTCGTGGACGACGGCGACACGGTCTCCGTGCGGCTGTTCGACACGGAGGCGGAGCAGCAGCAGGCGATGTGGAAGGGCACCCGCCGCCTCATCCTGCGCAACATCCCGGTGAATCCGGCGAAGTTCGCGTCCGAAAAGCTGACCAACGCTCAGAAGCTCGGTCTGTCGGCGAATCCGCACGGGTCGATCCAGGCGCTGTTCGACGACTGCGCCATGGCGGCGGCGGACCGGCTGATCGCCGACTTCGGCGGCCCGGCCTGGGACGAGGAGTCGTACCGGAAGCTGTACGACAAGGTGCGCGCGGAGATCGTCGACACGACGGTGCGCGCGGTGGGGCAGGTGCAGCAGGTGCTGGCCGCCTGGCAGGCCGCGGAGCGCCGTCTGAAGGGTGTGCGCAGCCCGGCCCTGCTGCCGAACCTCGCGGATGTGCGGGCCCAGCTGGACGCCCTCGTGAAACCCGGCTTCGTGACCGAGGCGGGCCTGCGCCGGCTGCCCGACCTGATGCGCTACCTGATCGCGGTGGACCGCCGGCTGCAGCAGATGCCGACGAACGTCCAGCGCGACACGACACGCATGGAGAAGGTCCACGAGATGCGGGACGAGTACGCCTGGCTGCTGGAGCAGATGCCGCAGGGCCGTCCGGTGCCGCAGGCGGTGCTCGACGTCCGGTGGATGCTGGAGGAGCTGCGGGTCAGCTATTTCGCGCACGCGCTGGGGACGGCGTATCCGATCTCCGACAAGCGGATCGTGAAGGCGATCGACGCGCTGGCGCCGTGACGGACGCTGCACACAGGGTGAGTTCGACCCGGGGCTCACCCTCCTGTACAGTCTCTTCTCGCAGCGCAACGCACGAATGGCGCCGCAAAGCCTGGTCCTGTGGAGCAGTTTGGAGTGCTCGCCACCCTGTCAAGGTGGAGGCCGCGGGTTCAAATCCCGTCAGGACCGCAAGTGAAGGCCCGTCCCCGTCGAGGGGGCGGGCCTTTCGCATGGGCGCGTACAAGTCCGCGCGGCGCGCTTTCGGGCCTCTGGGCCGCCGTGGAGGGCCCAAAGGGGCCCAGGGGGCTTCTGGGGCGACGCCCGCGCCGCGGGCCGTCCACGCCGCCTTGACGGAGTCACATTCGCTCGGTACCCAGAACTCAGGGCCCTTTTCGGCTGGCCCCCGGCGGAGGTGGCGTATGGCGGCATCGACCAGGCACGAGACGCGAGCCCTGCTCCGCGCGCACCTGTCGGCCGCCACCTCCTACCGGCATCTGACCCGGCACTGTCCGATCTGCCACCGGCTGCTGCGGCTGGCCCTCGACAGCGGGCCCGGCGTTGCCGACGCTCCCGGCGCCTCAGGGACGTCCGACACGCCCGGCGCCGCCCGGCCTGCCGCGGACGAGGCGGCCCCGGAGGAGACACCGTCCCCCGCCTGACCACCGCCGTCGTCAACTCGGGCCGCACCAGGGGCTTCTGGAACCCGTCGCTCCCTTTAGCGCACATAGGCCAGAGGCAACAAGCACCCCGGCATGTGACGGGTGTCACCGAATGAGTTTCTGGAAGCCCGGCGCTTACGCCCCGCCTACAACGGGTCAATTTAATATGTGCAATTGCACCAGCTTCAACGATCGCCCCGACCACTCCGAGCGACCGTCCGGGGCCGGCCGCACAGACGATCCGACACCGCTCCCCAGACTTCGACAAGGCCACCCACAGGCTCACGGGGCGGTCCCGCGCGGGCGCACAAAAAAGATCGCGCTGGACCCGGCGGAGTCCAGCGCGATCTACGACGCACCCTTGTTGCGTGCCTGAAGTGCTCTGACGGCTTGGGCGAGGGCTCTGTTGGGGCAGAACCCGCGTCGCTTGGAGCTAGGTCCGGGCGCCGCGGCGAGTTGGGGGAACCGCCGGTTTGCCCGGTTCTGCGAGAGCTCAGGCCTCGCTGCGCTGCTGCGGAATGCCCGCGAGCAGAGCGCGGACCTCAGCCTCGCGGTAACGGCGGTGACCGCCGAGCGTACGGATGGAAGTGAGCTTCCCGGCCTTCGCCCACCGCGTGACCGTCTTGGGGTCGACGCGGAACATCGTGGCGACCTCAGCCGGGGTCAGCAGCGGCTCGGCATCAGGGGTGCGAGCGGTCATGAGCGGCCTCCTCGGGAGAACCGAACCTTCTCGGTTCTTTCCTCTAAATTCTGCACCTTGACCCGCGTTGCCCGAAATGGCGGACGCGAGTCGAGTCGGTTATAGGACGAACGGCTTGTCCTCGGCACTACAACTACACCATCTGTCCAGCCGCGTCGGCCAAACCGATGGAATTGCCCCTCCAGGTGTTCATCAGCGACGGAAGCCGATGGACCATGCCATAGCGGACAGTCACGCCACTGTGACGATCAGTCACAGTGGCGTGCAGGAGTCCCAAGACCCCCCAAAGCGTGCAATGTCGAGATGGAGTCCTCCCCGGACTCCTTGTCCTATTTTGGCACGAGGGGGGTTAGGGACGCAAGAGCCGTGTACGTGCGGTCCATCACGCTTGGACGAATTGGCGGGATCCAGCGACATACGCCCGGATCGCGCCCTACGCCCCATGTTGACGAGACATCAGGTACCCAGAGCGAGCACGAAACCCCAAAACGGGCGGATCGTCAAACGCCAGTTCGTTACAAAGGGGATGCCACCTGGCCCGCGATGGCCTCAGTAGTGTGCTACGTCACACCGGCCCGCGCTGCGGGGGCCGTTCAGTTCGCGGACCGCCGCTCCCGCACCGACCGCCAGCGCTCCACGAGCCGCCCGTACGCCTCCCCGGCCGCCGCGCCGTCTCCCCGCCGCAGCGCCTCGATGCCCTCGGCCACGTCGGCGGCCGAGTGGTCGCCCTCCAGGTCGCCGGCCGGCAGGGCGTGCACCAGGCCGCCGTAGTCCAGTTCCACCAGCGAACGCGGATGGAACTCCTCCAGCCAGCGGCCCACGTCCAGCAGCCCGTCGATGAGCGGACCCTCGTCGATGGTCTCCTTCAGCGTCCGCAGAGCCCGCGCCACCCGGCGCCGGGCCTCCACCATCGGCGTCTGGTACCGCAGCATCGGCGGCACGTCGCCGGAGCCCTTGTCGAAGCGCCGCTCACGGTCCGACACCAGCACGAACCAGTGCAGCGGCACCTGCCAGGTCGACGTGCGGATCCACGGCCGCGCGTCGGGGTTGCGGGCCAGCCAGCGCTCGTAGTCCTGCGCCGCCTGCCGCCGTACGACCTCGGGCAGGACCGCGTCCAGGACCGGCGCCGGCAGCTCGTCGCCCAGCTCCCCGAGCGCCTGCCAGCCGCGCAGCCGGGTCCGCCAGGGGCACACGCACACCACCCCGTCCACCTCCAGCACGAAGGCGTCGCTGCTCTCGTGCACCGGCACGGGCACGGGCGGCGTGGGCAGCAAGTCGGCCAGGGAGCGGCGCAGTTCGTCCTGGTACGAGGGGCGGTCGGGGCGGCGGGCGTACCGGGTCCAGTGGCCGCGTTCCGGCTCGGGGAAGGCGGCCAGGGGCTCGTACACCCGCAGGTACGTCGCGTACGGGACGATCACCGAGGACACCTTGGGCACGCCTGCTCCCTCCCCCTCCGTCCGCCGGGAAAACCTCCGGAACCCGCTCGGCACCGGCCGGGAAGCCGGTGTGGAGCCACCGGGAACCGGCTGGAAACTCGCTGATGAAAGAGCGGGAAATCCATGCAAATCGTCGCACGGCTGTACTCCGGGAGGAGGTGATCCCGAGCACTGCGGGTTCACCGGGTGTCCGGAGGTCTAATCTCATGCTCGAGCACCCGCGGGCTCCCCACTGCCACAAGCGCGGGGGTCCCCCGGGAGCTCAGCTCCGATCGCCGCCCGTACTCAGGAGTCACCACAGTGACCGACGTAACACACGGCGTCCTGCACACCCTGTTCCACTCGGACCAGGGGGGACATGAGCAGGTCGTGCTCTGCCAGGACCGCGCCAGCGGCCTCAAGGCCGTCATCGCCATCCACTCGACCGCTCTGGGCCCCGCCCTCGGCGGTACGCGCTTCTACCCGTACGCGACCGAGGAGGAGGCCGTCGCCGACGCCCTCAACCTCGCGCGCGGGATGTCGTACAAGAACGCCATGGCCGGGCTCGACCACGGCGGCGGCAAGGCCGTGATCATCGGTGATCCGGCGCAGATCAAGACCGAGGAGCTGCTGCTGGCCTACGGCCGGTTCGTGGCCTCCCTCGGCGGCCGCTACGTCACCGCGTGCGACGTCGGCACCTATGTCGCCGACATGGACGTGGTGGCGCGCGAGAACCGCTGGACGACCGGCCGCTCCCCGGAGAACGGCGGCGCGGGCGACTCGTCGGTGCTCACCGCCTTCGGCGTCTACCAGGGCATGCGCGCCTCCGCGCAGCACCGCTGGGGCGACCCGTCGCTGCGGGACCGCACGGTCGGTGTCGCGGGCGTCGGCAAGGTGGGCCACATCCTGGTCGAGCACCTGGTGGCCGAGGGCGCCAAGGTCGTGATCACGGACGTCCGCGAGGACGCCGTCGGCCGGATCGTCGCGGCCCACCTGGACTCGGTGACGGCCGTCGCGGACACCGCGACCCTGATCCGCGTCCAGGGCCTGGACATCTACGCCCCCTGCGCGCTCGGCGGTGCCCTGAACGACGACACCGTGCCGGTACTGACCGCCGGCATCGTCTGCGGCGCGGCCAACAACCAGCTCGCCCATCCGGGTGTCGAGAAGGACCTCGCCGACCGCGGGATCCTCTACGCGCCCGACTACGTGGTGAACGCCGGCGGTGTCATCCAGGTCGCCGACGAGCTGCACGGGTTCGACTTCGGACGCTGCAAGGAGAAGGCGGCGAAGATCTTCGACACCACGCTGGCGATATTCGCTCGTGCGAAGGCGGACGGGATTCCGCCGGCCGCCGCGGCCGACCGGATCGCCGAGCAGCGGATCGCGGAGGCGCGCCGGACCCACTGATCCGGCGCGCCCGGGCAGCCCGTGGTTCGTCGGCACGGCCCGGGCGGTACCCGCCGGTGGACGGTTGGAGAGAACTCTCACTTCTACCGGCGGGTCGACCGCCCATAAGTGGTTAAAATCGCGGTTGACCAGCGAGGACAGGGCACCTCGAAGGTCCTGGGCAGACGCGCGTGCTGCGGGCGACGTACCGTATGGGCGCGGGCTCAGGTACCGTGGAAGCCCTACGGATCGGCCTCTCCATGGAGAGTCCGTTCCGGATCATGAACGCGTGTCAGACTCTGGGGCCGTCGAGCCCCGTCACCGAGGGGGTCGAGCCATGGGGCGCGGCCGGGCCAAGGCCAAGCAGACGAAGGTCGCCCGCCAGCTGAAGTACAACAGCGGTGGGACGGACCTTTCACGTCTGGCCAGTGAACTGGGCGCATCGACTTCGAGCCAGCCGCCGAACGGCGAGCCGTTCGAGGACGATGAGGATGACGAGGACGATCTCTACTCTCGATACGCCGACCTCTATGAGGACGACGACGAGGACGAAGACGACGGTCCCTCTTCTTCACAACACCGTCGCGGCGCTTGACCATGCAGTGAGCACTCACCCGGTCGGTGGCTCTGCCACCGGCCGGGTTCTGTGCTGTCCTCAGGTCCGCACCGCTCAGACCGCGTAGTCGCCGACCAGCTCCGCGCCGGTCGTGTGCTCGCCGCGGTCCGTGATCTCGCCGGCGACCCAGGCGTCGACGCCGCGGTCGGCCAGCGTGGCCAGGGCCGCGTCGGCCGACTCCGACGGCACGATCGCCATCATGCCGACGCCCATGTTCAGCGTCTTCTCCAGCTCCAGTCGCTCGACGCGGCCGGTCCTGCCGACGAGGTCGAAGACGGGTGCCGGGGTCCAGGTGGAGCGGTCGACGATCGCGTGCAGCCCGTCCGGGATCACGCGCGCCAGGTTGGCCGCGAGACCGCCGCCGGTGATGTGGCTGAAGGCGTGCACCTCGGTGGTGCGGGTCAGGGCCAGGCAGTCCAGCGAGTAGATCTTGGTGGGCTCCAGCAGCTCCTCGCCGAGGGTGCGGCCGAACTCCTCGATCCGGGCGTCCAGCGCCAGACCGGCCTGGTTCAGCAGGACGTGCCGCACCAGCGAGTACCCGTTCGAGTGAAGGCCGGAGGCCGCCATGGCGATCACCGCGTCACCCGTACGGATGCGATCCGCGCCGAGCAGCCGGTCGGCCTCCACGACGCCCGTACCGGCGCCGGCGACGTCGAAGTCGTCCTCGCCCAGCAGGCCCGGGTGCTCGGCCGTCTCACCGCCGACCAGGGCACACCCGGCCAGCACACAGCCCTCGGCGATGCCCTTGACGATCGAGGCGACCCGCTCGGGGTGGACCTTGCCGACGCAGATGTAGTCGGTCATGAACAGCGGCTCGGCGCCGCACACCACGATGTCGTCCATGACCATGGCGACCAGGTCGTGGCCGATGGTGTCGTAGACGCCCATCTGGCGCGCGATGTCGACCTTGGTTCCGACGCCGTCCGTGGCGGAGGCGAGCAGGGGACGCTCGTAGCGCTTGAGGGCGGAGGCGTCGAAGAGCCCGGCGAAGCCGCCGAGGCCGCCGAGGACCTCGGGGCGCTGGGCCTTCTTCACCCATTCCTTCATCAGCTCGACCGCGCGGTCGCCCGCCTCGATGTCGACGCCCGCCGCCGCGTAGGAGGCACCGGTGGTGCCCGACTGATCTGACACAGGAGACATTGCCTGGGATCTTTCGGTTGGAAATACGGGGCTTACGGGCGACGGATCGCGTCGGCGGCAGCCGTGGCGGCCGTACCGGCCGCGAGCTCGGTCTCCAGGAGCTGCTTGCCGAGCAGCTCGGGGTCCGGCAGGTCCATCGGGTACTCGCCGTCGAAGCAGGCGCGGCACAGATTCGGCTTGGCGATCGTGGTCGCCTCGATCATGCCGTCGATGGAGATGTACGACAGGGAGTCGGCGCCCAGCGAGGTGCCGATCTCCTCGATCGTCATGCCGTTGGCGATCAGCTCGGCGCGGGTGGCGAAGTCGATGCCGAAGAAGCACGGCCACTTCACGGGCGGCGAGGAGATCCGGATGTGGACCTCGGCGGCGCCCGCCTCGCGGAGCATGCGGACCAGGGCGCGCTGGGTGTTGCCGCGCACGATCGAGTCGTCGACGACGACCAGGCGCTTGCCCTTGATGACTTCCTTGAGCGGGTTCAGCTTCAGGCGGATGCCGAGCTGGCGGATCGTCTGCGAGGGCTGGATGAAGGTCCGGCCGACGTAGGCGTTCTTCACCAGGCCCGCGCCGAACGGGATGCCGCTGGCCTCCGCGTAGCCGATGGCGGCCGGGGTGCCGGACTCCGGGGTCGCTATGACCAGGTCGGCCTCGACCGGGGCCTCCTTCGCCAGCTTGCGGCCCATCTCCACCCGGGAGAGGTACACGTTGCGGCCGGCGATGTCGGTGTCGGGGCGGGCCAGGTACACGTACTCGAAGACACAGCCCTTGGGCTTCGCTTCCGCGAATCGGGAGGTGCGCAGGCCGTTCTCGTCGATGGCGACGAACTCGCCCGGCTCGATCTCGCGGACGTAGCTGGCGCCGACGATGTCGAGCGCCGCGCTCTCGGAGGCGGCGACCCAGCCGCGCTCAAGACGGCCGAGGACCAGCGGGCGGATGCCCTGCGGGTCACGGGCGGCGTAGAGGGTGTGCTCGTCCATGAAGACGAGACTGAAGGCGCCCTGCACCTGCGGAAGGACCTCGTGGGCCGCCTCCTCGATGGTGAGCGGCTTGCCGTCCTCGTCGACCTGCGCCGCGAGCAGCGCGGTCAGCAGGTCGGTGTCGTTGGTCGCCGCGACGCGCGGGGAGCGCCCGCCCTCCTGCTTGGGCAGGTCGGCGACCATCTCGGCGAGCTGGGCGGTGTTGACGAGGTTGCCGTTGTGGCCGAGCGCGATGGAGCCGTGCCCGGTGGCACGGAACGTCGGCTGGGCGTTCTCCCACACGGAGGCGCCGGTGGTCGAGTAGCGGGCGTGTCCGACCGCGATGTGACCCTGGAGCGAACCGAGAGAGGTCTCGTCGAAGACCTGGGACACGAGGCCCATGTCCTTGAAGACGAGGATCTGGGAGCCGTTGCTGACCGCGATTCCCGCGGATTCCTGGCCCCGATGCTGGAGGGCGTAGAGCCCGAAGTACGTGAGCTTTGCGACCTCTTCGCCCGGAGCCCAGACACCGAAGACGCCACACGCGTCCTGGGGGCCTTTCTCGCCGGGGAGCAGATCGTGATTGAGTCGACCGTCACCACGTGGCACGTCCCCGAGTGTAGGCGAGGTCGACCACTGGTCCGAATTGGGGAACTCCCGGGCGGGCGCCGCCGTGACCGATCACTTACTGGCGGTAGCCGTGACGGTCTCGCCGTTTTCGCTGGTCAGCGTGAGGGTGCGGTGGTCGACGCGGTACTTCACCGTGCTGTCGAACAGCCCGAGCAGCTTCTTCTCCGCCGTCATGAGTGAGGTGTCGCACATCATTCGGGTGGTGGACGCCGAGCCCAGCGTGATACTGCCGTCGCGGATCGTCGCGGTGGCCTTCACCCGGTTGCAGCCGAGGCTTCCGCTGACCTCGCCGGCCTTCTCGTCGAACGTGAGATGGGCCTTGCCGTCGGCGTCGGGGCTGGTCACGGTCCACTTGGTGCCCTTGAGCGGGGCCGCCTCCTGCTTGCTGAGCGTCACGCGGTCGCCGTCCTTCGTGGTGAGGGTGAGCCTGTCGCCGTCCGCCTCGGCGGTCAGGTCGCCGTCGGCGAGGGTGCGGGCGAGGGTCTGCTCGAAGTCCGCGGGGACGCCGTCGCAGGCCATCTCCGTCGACTGGACCTGCTCGAAGGCGACGTGGCCGTCGGCGAAGTCGGCCCGGGCGCCGAAGTGGTTGCAGCCGAGGTTGCCCTCGACCTTCCCGTCGCCCGAGACCCGCAGCCAGGCGGTGTCCGGGGCGGCGTCCTTCTTCCCGTCCGTCGTGACCTGGTCGACGCCCCAGCGGGCGTCGGACAGGGACGCCCGCGCCCCGGCCCCGACCGAGTCGCTGCCCGCGTCCTCGCTGCCGCAGGCGGCGGCGAAGGGCAGGAGGGTCAGGGCGGCGAGGAGGGCCAGTCGCCGCCTGTTCGTACGGGGTGTGCCGAGAGTGTCCATGCCGGTGGGACGGGAGGGACGAGGGACCGGTTCCGCCCCTTCGTTTGCGGCCGGCGCTCCTGGCTGGGCAGAGTCGGACGCCGTCCGTGGCGCGACCCGAAGGAGACCCGCTCATGACACTCGACCCGCACCGCCGTCTGGCCCTTCTCGGGGGCGGGTTCTCCACCGACGACGACGGGGTGCTGGACGACTGGCTGCTCGGGCTGGTGGACGCGGCCCGGCCGAGGGTCTGCTTCGTGCCGACGGCGAGCGGCGATGCACCGGGCTACATCGAGCGCTTCCTCGCGGCGTTCGCCGACCGTCCGGTGGAAGCCGAGGTCCTGCCCCTGTTCCGGCGCACCCTCGACGACGAGGCCCTGCGGACCTTCCTGCTGAGCCAGGAGATCGTGTACGTCGGCGGCGGCAACACCGCGAACCTGCTGGCCGTCTGGCGTGCGCACGGCGTGGACCTGCTGCTGCGCGAGGCGTACGACCGGGGTGTGCTGCTGTGCGGCATCAGCGCCGGGGCCAACTGCTGGGCCGAGGGCTCGCACACCGACTCCTTCGGCCCGCTGACCCACCTCGCCGACGGGCTGGGCCTGCTGCCCGGCTCGGTCTGCCCGCACTACGACGGTGAGCCGGGACGCCGGCCGTCCTACCGGGCGGCGGTGGCGGACGGGGCGCTGCCGCCGGGCTGGGCGGTGGAGGACGGCGTAGGCGCGCTCTTCACCGAGGGCCGGCTGACGGAGGCGGTGACGCGGGCGCCCGGGGCGGGGCTGTACCGGGTCGAGCCGGACGGGGAGGGCGGGGCCACCGAGCGGGCCGTGCCCTGCCGCCCCCTCCGCCGCGAAGGGCTCAGCCCATGAGCGGCAGCAGTCCGCTCAGGTCGGCGCGCTCGCCGCTCGCGCTGACCTTGGCCTCCGCGAGGGCGTCCTGCCAGGTCAGACGACCGGTGGCGAGCCGGATCCAGGTCAGCGGGTCGGTCTCGACGACGTTGGGCGGGGTGCCCCGGGTGTGCCGCGGGCCCTCCACGCACTGCACGACGGCGTAGGGCGGGACGCGGACCTCGGTCGAACCGCCGGGCGCCTTCGCCGCGAGCGCGTCGGCGAGCAGCCGGGTGCAGGCGGCGAGCGCCTGCCGCTCGTACGGGATGTCCAGGCCGGGGACGGCGGCGTTCAGGTCGTCGGTGTGGACGACGAGTTCGACGGTACGGGTGACCAGGTGGTCGGCGAGGGACAGGACGCCGGTGCGGGTGTCGAGGAACCGGTCGCCGGGCGCGGTGGCCAGGCGCTCGGTGAGGCGTTCCTCGGTACGGGCGTACAGCGCGTCGAGGTCGGGGTGGGCGGCGGCGAGTTCGCGGGTGTCGTCGGCGATGTCCCCGGCGCGGGCGGCGGTGGCCGAGGGCCAGTCCAGGAGGGTGAGTCCGGCCTTGCGCGGCTCGTCCCGGTCGAGGTTCCGGCTGACGGTCTCCAGGGCCATGGTCACGTGGGCGGCCAGGTCCCGTACGGTCCAGGCGTCCAGGCGGGTCGGCAGGGCGAGCTGCTCGGCGGTGAGCCCGCGGACGGCCTGCCGGACGTGCCCGAACTGGGCGAGCACGGCGGTGCGGATCTTGACGGGGTCGTAGGTGCGCGCGCGCTTCTTGGCCGGGGGCATGAGGAGCAGCCTATTGCGGGAGATCGCGGACCGGATCGGCGTTCGACAACTCGTGCGGGTGATCGACTGCGGAAGACATCCCGCGTCGGCTGCCCCGGACGACACTGGTCCGCCCAGGAGGAGGTGCAACATGACGGTTATGGCCGAGCGCACGTCTCAGATGTCGGTGGAGGAGTTCGAAACGATCGCCGCCGCCGCTCCCGAGACCGTCACGTTGGAGTTCGTCGACGAACGGATCGGGGTCAAAGCGGCGACGGACGGGGACCACGGCACCATCGTGTCCTGGCTGGCCCGGCGGTGTATGCAGACCAGGCCCTCCCGGTACGCCTCGACCCGGAGTCCCTGACCCTGATACAGGTCCAGGTCGTCGCCGGGCACGGCGAGTGGGCCGACCCCAGCGGAACCCTCATGGTCGTGGAGGTCACCTCGTACGACTCGGACACGGACCGACGGGACCGGCACGAGAAACCGGCCGCCTACGGCCAGTCCGGCATCCCGCTGTATCTCCTGATCGACCGGGACAGTTGCACGGTCACACTGCACAGCTCCCCTGACCGGCGAGTCGGGGGCTACAGCGAAGTTCACGTCGCCAAGTTCGGCGACAAAGTGCTCCTCCCCGACCCCGTCGGCATCGAGCTCGACACGGAGATCCTCAAGAACTACGTGCGGTGAGACGAGAAGGTCCCGTCCGTGGGCCGGACGGGACCTTCCTGTTGTACCCCCCGGCTACGCCAGCAGGGCCGGGATCGTGGCCTCGTGCGTCTCGCGCAGAGTGGTCAGGGGGAGGGAGAACTCGCCCTGGACCTCGACCGCGTCGCCGTCCACGACACCGATGCGGGTGGCGGGCAGGCCGCGGGCGCCGCACATGTCGTTGAAGCGGAGCTCCTCCGAGCGGGGCACGGCGACGACCGCGCGGCCCGCCGACTCCGAGAAGAGGAACGTGAAGGCGTCCAGACCGTCCGGGACGATCAGGCGGGCGCCCTTGCCGCCGAGCAGCGCCGACTCGACGACCGCCTGGATCAGACCGCCGTCGGACAGGTCGTGCGCGGAGTCGATCATGCCGTCGCGGGAGGCGGAGATCAGGATCTCGGCCAGCAGCCGCTCACGCTCCAGGTCGACCTTCGGGGGCAGTCCGCCGAGGTGGTCGTGGACGACCTGCGACCAGGCCGAGCCGCCGAACTCCTCGTGGGTGTCGCCGAGCAGGTAGAGGAGCTGGCCCTCCTCCTGGAAGGCGACCGGGGTGCGCCGGGCCACGTCGTCGATCACGCCGAGGACGGCGACGACCGGCGTCGGGTGGATGGCGGCCTCGCCCGTCTGGTTGTAGAGCGAGACGTTGCCGCCGGTCACCGGGGTGCCGAGCTGCTGGCAGGCGTCGGCGAGACCGCGGATGGCCTCCGCGAACTGCCACATGACGGCCGGGTCCTCGGGCGAGCCGAAGTTCAGGCAGTCGGAGACGGCGAGCGGCTTGGCGCCGGTGGTGGCGACGTTGCGGTACGCCTCGGCGAGGGCCAGCTGGGCGCCGTGGTACGGGTCCAGCTTGGCGTACCGGCCGTTGCCGTCGGTCGCGATGGCGACGCCGAGGCCGGTCTCCTCGTCGATGCGGATCATGCCGGAGTCCTCGGGCTGGGCGAGGACGGTGTTGCCCTGCACGAAGTGGTCGTACTGCGAGGTGATCCACTTCTTGCTGGCCTGGTTCGGGGAGCCGACCAGCTTCAGGACCTGGTCCTTCAGCTCGTCCGACGTCGCCGGCCGGGGCAGCTTGTTCGCGTCGTCGGCCTGGAGGGCGTCCTGCCAGGACGGACGGGCGTAGGGGCGCTCGTAGACCGGGCCCTCGTGCGCGACGGTGCGCGGGTCGACGTCGACGATCTTGCCGCCGTGCCAGTAGATCTCCAGGCGGTCGCCGTCGGTGACCTCACCGATGACGGTGGCGATGACGTCCCACTTGTCGCAGATCTCGAGGAAGCGCTCGACCTTGCCGGGCTCCACGACCGCGCACATGCGTTCCTGCGACTCGCTCATGAGGATTTCCTCGGGCGAGAGGGTCGAGTCGCGCAGCGGCACGTCGTCCAGGGTGACGCGCATACCGCCGGATCCGTTCGACGCCAGCTCGCTGGTCGCGCAGGACAGGCCGGCCGCGCCCAGGTCCTGGATGCCGACGACCAGCTTCTCGGCGAACGCCTCCAGGGTGCACTCGATGAGGAGCTTCTCCTGGAAGGGGTCGCCGACCTGGACCGCCGGGCGCTTCGACGGCTTGGCGTCGTCGAAGGTCTCGGAGGCGAGGATGGAGGCGCCGCCGATGCCGTCGCCGCCGGTCCGGGCCCCGTACAGGATGACCTTGTTGCCGGCGCCGGACGCCTTGGCGAGGTGGATGTCCTCGTGCCGCATCACGCCGATGGCACCGGCGTTGACCAGCGGGTTGCCCTGGTAGCAGGCGTCGAAGACGACCTCGCCGCCGATGTTGGGCAGGCCCAGGCAGTTGCCGTAGCCGCCGATGCCGGCGACGACGCCGGGCAGGACGCGCTTGGTGTCGGGGTGGTCGGCCGCGCCGAAGCGCAGCGGGTCCACGACCGCGACCGGGCGCGCGCCCATCGCGATGATGTCGCGCACGATGCCGCCGACGCCGGTGGCCGCGCCCTGGTAGGGCTCGACGTACGACGGGTGGTTGTGCGACTCGACCTTGAAGGTGACCGCGTAGCCCTGGCCGACGTCGACGACACCGGCGTTCTCGCCGATGCCGACGAGCAGGGCGTCGGACTCGGGGGCCTTCTCGCCGAACTGGCGCAGGTGCACCTTGGAGGACTTGTACGAGCAGTGCTCGGACCACATGACGGAGTACATGGCCAGCTCCGCGCCGGTGGGGCGGCGGCCCAGGATCTCGACGATCCGCTCGTACTCGTCCTTCTTCAGGCCCAGTTCGGCCCAGGGCAGCTCGACGTCGGGGGTCGCGGCCGCGTGCTCGACCGTGTCCAGAGGCGTCCGGCTCATGCGTTGACCAGCTTCTTGAGGATCGAGGTGAAGAACGGGAGGCCGTCGGTGCGGCCGCTGCCGATGAGCGGCTCCACGGCGTGCTCCGGGTGCGGCATCAGGCCCACGACGTTGCCCGCCTCGTTGGTGATGCCGGCGATGTCGTTGAGCGAGCCGTTGGGGTTGAAGTCGAGGTACCGGAAGGCGACACGGCCCTCGGCCTCCAGCTTGTCCAGCGTGTACTGGTCGGCCACATAGCGGCCGTCCATGTTCTTCAGCGGGATGTGGATCTCCTGGCCGGCCGTGTAGTCGGTCGTCCAGGCCGTCCCGGCGTTCTCCACGCGCAGCTTCTGGTCACGGCAGATGAAGTGCAGATGGTCGTTGCCGAGCATGCCGCCGGGCAGCAGATGGGCCTCGGTGAGGATCTGGAAGCCGTTGCAGATGCCGAGGACCGGAAGTCCGGCCTTCGCCTGCTCGATGACGGTGTCCATCACCGGCGAGAAGCGGGCGATGGCTCCGGCGCGCAGATAGTCGCCGTAGGAGAAACCACCGCACAGCACCACGGCGTCGACCTGCTTGAGGTCTTTGTCCTTGTGCCACAGGGCGACCGGTTCGGCGCCCGCGAGGCGGATCGCGCGCTGTGTGTCCCGGTCGTCGAGAGAACCCGGGAAAGTGACGACGCCAATACGAGCGGTCACTTGGCCGCCTCCGCGACTTCCTCGACGCGGACGGTGAAGTCCTCGATCACGGTGTTGGCGAGGAAGGATTCCGCAAGATCGTGGATGCGGGCGAGCGCGGCATCGTCGACCGGTCCGTCAACTTCCAGTTCGAAACGCTTTCCCTGACGTACGTCGGAGATGCCTTCGAAACCCAGTCGCGGCAGTGCGCGCTGCACCGCCTGGCCCTGGGGGTCGAGGATCTCCGGCTTGAGCATGACGTCGACTACGACGCGTGCCACGTGCACTCCCGGTGGTGTGGTGCTGAGCAGGTTCCTGCAAGGTGCTTTCAGACTACCCGCACAAAATTTCTACGCGCGTCGACTTGTAGGAAGCTACGTGACCGCAGTCACGACGGGCACCCGCCGGGCCGGCCGGTGAAAAGTTCCGGAAAAGATCCCGGATCGACACCCGATGCCTATTGCGCCCGACCCTCTCCCCCGACCACCCTTCCTTCGAAGTCGCTCCGCTCCTTCTTGCTTTTGGACACGCGGAAGGATTTAGTCGAGCTTCACATTGCATTGTCGGGCACGGTACAAATGAATTGTCAGCGTGCCGTACGAAGGGACCGATATTCGTGGCGCAGAAGGTCGTGGTCACTCTCTTTGACGACATCGACGGCTCAGAAGCGGCGGAAACGATCGCCTTCGGACTCGACGGCAAGTCGTACGAGATCGACCTGAATGAAGCCAATGCCAAGAAACTGCGCAAGGCGCTCGCGCCCTACGTGGAGGCCGGCCGCAAGCGGTCGAGGTCGGGCAAGGCGTACAGGCAGACGGAGGTCGCCCCCGACCCCGCGGCCGTACGCGCCTGGGCCCAGGCCAACAAGATGGAGGTGCCGGCCCGCGGCCGTATCCCCAAGAAGGTCTACGAGGCGTTCGCCTCGGCGCAGTGAGCCGGTCCGCGGGACGGGTCCCCAGGGCCCGCCGGCGGACCCTCGGGGCGGTGCGGGCGGGCCGGTGCGACAACCGACTTGCGCTACCCCCCTGCTGATCAGCTAATGTCTGGAGCACGCCAGCGGGCGGGGCCGAAAAAGTCCAGCTCGCCGAGCATGCGGGTGTAGTTCAGTAGTAGAACATCCCCCTTCCAGGGGGAAGGCGCAGTGTGCAATTCCTGTCACCCGCTCTGCACCGCCGTACCGACCATCCTTGTGGATCAGGTAGGCTGGTGCCCGCGCCGATCGGTGAGAGCCGGTCGGAGGCAATGCGGACGTAGCTCAGTTGGTAGAGCGCAACCTTGCCAAGGTTGAGGTCGCGAGTTCGAGCCTCGTCGTCCGCTCTTGATGAAGACCCCGGTCCGGTGGACCGGGGTTTCTTCGTATGCGCGTGTTTCCGCACGTCCTTCTGACATTTGTCATGCCGATCGGTGACAGCGCGCACTGCTGCCTGGTCTCCGGGGCGGAGACGCTGATGTCATGAACATCAAAGAACACGAGCACGTGATCGAGGTCACCGACCTCCGGCGTGTCTACGGGGGCGGGTTCGAGGCGGTGCGCGGGGTCTCGTTCTCCGTGCGGCGCGGAGAGGTCTTCGCCCTGCTCGGCACCAACGGCGCCGGAAAGACGTCGACCGTGGAACTCCTCGAAGGGCTGGCCGAGCCCGCCGGGGGCCGGGTGCGGGTGCTGGGGCACGACCCCTTCGCCGAGCGGGCCGCCGTACGGCCGCGCACCGGCGTGATGCTGCAGGAGGGCGGCTTCCCGTCCGAGCTGACCGTCGCCGAGACCGCGCGGATGTGGGCGGGGTGTGTGAGCGGGGCCCGCTCGCCGCTGGAGGTGCTCGGCCTCGTCGGGCTGGCCGGGAAGACCCGCGTACGGGTCAAGCAGCTGTCCGGCGGGGAGCGGCGGCGCCTCGACCTGGCGCTCGCCCTGCTCGGGGATCCCGAGGTGCTCTTCCTCGACGAACCGACGACCGGGCTCGACGCCGAAGGACGCCGGGACACCTGGGAGTTGGTGCGGGCGCTGCGCGACAACGGCACCACCGTGGTGCTGACCACGCACTACCTGGAGGAGGCGGAGGACCTCGCCGACCGGCTCGCGATCCTGCACGAGGGGCGGATCGCAGCGGCCGGGACGCCCGCCGAGGTGACCGCGGCCCAGCCCTCACGGATCACCTTCGAACTGCCCGACGGCTACTTCCTCGGCGACCTGCCGCCGCTCGGCGAGCTGGGCGTGAGCGGACACGAGGTCGAGGGGCGGTCCGTACGGCTGCGCACCCACCGGCTGCAGTGGGCGGCGACCCGGCTGCTGATGTGGGCCGAGCAGGCCGGGGTGGAGCTGCGGCGGCTGGACGTGCGATCGGCGTCGCTGGAGGAGGCGTTCCTCGGCATCGCGCGGGAGGCGGCGGGGACCGCCGGGACGAAGGAGTACGCGGCATGAGCACGGCGACCACCACCCCGATGGGGCGTATGACGTCGTTGGCCCGGGCCGAGCTGACCCTGCTCGGACGCAGCAGGGGCACCCTCTTCGCGGCGCTGTTCGTGCCGCTGATCCTGCCGCTGAGCGCACGCGAGGCGGCGAAGCAGATGGACCTGGCGGAGGCGGGTCTCACCCTCGGCACGGTGATCCTGCCCGCCTCCATCGGCTTCTCACTGCTCTACGCGGTGTACGCGACGCTCGTCAGCGTCTACACCGCCCGGCGCGAGGAACTCGTCCTCAAGCGGCTGCGCACCGGCGAGCCGCGCGACACCGAGATCCTCGCCGGGGCCGCGCTGCCGGCCGTGGCCACCGGCCTCGCGCAGAGTGTGGTGCTGGCGATCGGCTGCACCGTCCTGCTCGATGTGGGCGCGCCCCGCGCTCCCCATCTCGCCGTGCTGGGCCTGCTGTCGGGGTTCGTGCTGTGCGCGACGCTCGCCGCGGTGACCTCCTCCTTCACCCGCAGCGTGGAGAGTGCGCAGGTCACGACGTTGCCCGTGGTGTTCCTCTCCATGATCTTCTCCGGGATGCTGGTGCCCCTGGAGGTCCTGCCCGACCGGGTGGCGTCGGCGTGCGAACTGCTGCCGCTGACCCCGGTGATCACCCTGATACGCGGTGGCTGGACCGGTGACCTGTCGGCGTCCGAGACGCTGGGCGCGGTCCTCGTCGCGCTGGTCTGGACGGTCGGGGCCGTGTTTGCTGTACGGCGACGGTTCCGCTGGGAACCTCGGCGTTGACCTAGGAGAGCGGCGGATGCGCGGGCCGGGAACGTGGTGGCGGGGCAAGAGCACCCCGGCGAAGGTGGAGGCGTACACGCGAGGGTCGTTCCACTTCTTCGCGGTGATGGAGGTCCTCTCGGCCGGGGTGCCGGTGGTCCGCGGGACCGAGGGCGGGCCGGGCGCCGTGCTGTTGCTCCTGGTCTGCGTGCACGCGGCGATCAGCGCCCTGACCGTGTCACGGGCCGTGGACTGGGTGTGCGGGCGGCGGGAACAGCCCGTCCGGACGCTGTGGACGCTCGGTGCCGCCACCGCGCTGATCTCCGTCGTGGCCCTCGCCCTCGCCCTGCACGGTCCGGGCGGTGAGGAGGCCCGGTCCGCGGCGGGCAGCGTCATCGGCGTCGTGATCGTCTTCGGCGTGGGCATCATCGCGCTCGGCCTGGACAGCCGCCGGCACGTGTACACCCTGCTGGCCGGTTTCGCGGGCGGCGCGGGCGTCGTCGCGGTCCTGACGGGGATGCCCGTCCTCGGCGCGCTGACCATCGCGCTGCTCGTGCTGGTCTGCTGCGGCTTCATCACCTTCACGGCCGTCTTCTCCGTCTGGCTGCTCAAGGCCGTCTACGAGCTCGACGAGGCCCGCGAGACCCGGGCGCGGCTCGCCGTGGCCGAGGAGCGGCTGCGGTTCGGGCGCGATCTGCACGACGTGATGGGGCGCAACCTCGCCGTCATCGCGTTGAAGAGCGAGCCCGCCGTGCAGCTGGCGCGGCGCGGGCGGCCCGAGGCCGTCGAGCAGATGATCGAGGTGCAGCGGATCGCGCAGGAGTCGCAGCGCGAGGTGCGGGACGTCGTACGGGGTTATCGGGAGGCCGACCTGGAGGTCGAGATCGCCGGTGCGCAGGGCGTGTTGACGGCGGCCGGGATCGCGTGCGAGGTGACGGGGGAGGCGGCCGGGCTGCCGGTCGACGTGCAGTCGGCGCTGGCCTGGGTGGTGCGGGAGGCGACCACGAATGTACTGCGGCACGGGAACGCCGAGCGGTGCACGGTGGATGTAGGGGTGAGTGAGGGACGCGTGGTGCTGAAGGTGGAGAACGACGGGGCTGCCGGAGCCTCCGACGGGGGTGGGGGCTCCGGGCTCGCCGGGCTCCGCGAGCGGCTGGCCGCGGTGGACGGCACGCTGGAGGCCGGCCGGGTCGAGGAGGGGGTGTTCCGGCTGGTGGCGGAGGTGCCGTTGGCCGGAGCGGGTGTCCGGGAGGCCGTCGTATGAGCGAGCCGGTACGGCTGCTGCTGGCCGACGACGAGCATCTGATCCGCGGCGCGCTCGCCACGCTGCTGTCCCTGGAGGACGACCTCGTGATCGTCGCCGAGGCGGCCGACGGACCAGAGGCGCTCGCCATGGCGCGGGCCCACCGGCCCGATGTCGCCGTCCTGGATCTGCAGATGCCGGGGGCCGACGGTGTGAAGGTCGCCACAGCGCTGCGGACCGAACTGCCCGGGTGCCAGGTGCTGATCGTGACCAGTCACGGGCGGCCCGGGCATCTGAAGCGGGCCCTTGAGGCGGGTGTGCGCGGATTCGTCCCGAAGACGGTCAGCGCCCAGCGGCTCGCGGAGATCATCCGGACCGTGCACCGCGGAAACCGGTACGTCGACCCGGAGTTGGCGGCCGACGCCATCGCCGCCGGGGACTCCCCGCTGACCGCGCGGGAGGCCGAGGTGCTGGAACTCGCGGCCGACGGGGCGCCCGTGGCGGAGATCGCGGAGCGCGCCGCGCTGTCCCAGGGGACCGTGCGGAACTATCTGTCCTCCGCCGTCTCGAAACTCGGGGCGGAGAACCGGCACGCGGCGGTGCGCCTCGCACGCTCCCGCGGTTGGGTATAGTGGTTCCCGCGCCACGGCGCATGCGAACGTAGCTCAGTTGGTAGAGCGCAACCTTGCCAAGGTTGAGGTCGCGAGTTCGAACCTCGTCGTTCGCTCCACAGCAAAGGCCCCGGTCATCGACCGGGGCCTTTGGCATGTGCCGGGGCAGCGGCTAGCGTGCGTGACCATGACACGCAGGTGGACCCCGGCGGCCCGGTTCGCGCTCGGCGGCGCCGTCCTGACGGCCGCGCTGCTCCTGGGCGGAGACCGGACCGGGGCGCTGACCGCGGCAGCGGTGTCCCTGCTGATCGCGGCGGTGCACTCCCCGCTGGTCTTCCCCCGGTCCGTGGGGGCCGAGGAGGCGCGGCGGCGCAGTGACGCCGACGGCCGCCCCGTCGTCTACTGGCGGCCGGGCTGCGCCTACTGTCTGCGGCTGCGCTTCCGGCTGGGCCTTCGGGGCCGCCGGGCGCACTGGGTGGACATCTGGCGTGACCCGGCCGGGGCGGCGGAGGTCAGGGCGGCCAACGGCGGCGACGAGACCGTGCCGACGGTCGTCGTCGCCGGGCGGCCGCACACCAATCCGGACCCGCGCCGGGTGCGCGAGTGGCTCGCCCTGCCGGGCCGCGGCTGAGGGGCGCTCAGCTCCAGGTCGTGCCGGTCAGGCGTTCGTAGGCCTCGACGTACTTGGCGCGGGTCGCGTCCACGACGTCTTGGGGCAGGGGCGGCGGGGGCTGCTCGCTCGCGCGGTCCCAGCCGGAGGCCGGCGAGGTCAGCCAGTCCCGTACGAACTGCTTGTCGTACGACGGCTGCGGGCGGCCCGGCTCCCACTGCTCGGCCGGCCAGAAGCGGGAGGAGTCCGGGGTGAGGACCTCGTCGGCGATGACCAGGGTGTCCCCGTCGAAGCCGAACTCGAACTTGGTGTCCGCGAGGATGATGCCGCGCTCCCGGGCGATGTCCCGGCCCCGCGCGTACACGGCGAGCGTCGTCTGCCGCAGCTGGGCGGCGGTGTCCGCGCCGACCTGGCGGGCGACCTCCTCGTAGGAGACGTTCTCGTCGTGCTCGCCGACGGCGGCCTTGGTGGCCGGGGTGAAGATCGGCGCGGGCAGCTCCGAGCCGTCGACCAGACCCTCGGGGAGGGCCAGACCGCAGACCGTGCGGGTGTCGTTGTACTCGGTGAGGCCGGAGCCGGTGAGGTAGCCGCGGGCCACGGCCTCGACCGGGATCATCCGCAGCGACTTGCAGACGAGGGTGCGGCCCGCCCAGTCGGCGGGGGCGCCGGCGGGCACCTCGGTGCTCAGCACATGGTTGGGGACCAGGTCGGCGAGCTGGTCGAACCACCACAGGGAGAGCTGGGTGAGGATGCGGCCCTTGTCCGGGATCTCTGTGGGCAGCACCCAGTCGTAGGCGGACAGGCGATCGCTGGCGACCATCACGAGGTCACCGGCCTCGTTCTGGTACAGCTCGCGCACCTTGCCGGTGTGCAGGTGCACCAGGCCCGGAACCTGAAGCGGTTCGGGCTTTTCTACGAATCCGGACACGGTTCCTCCCCGTAAGTCTGTCCAATGCGTCGATTGTCCCGTACGGGGCGCCGACCGCGGACCGGGGGTGGGCCCGGAGCGGGGCCGGGGCCGTGCCGCGTGAGCTCAGTCACGCTTGCAGATGCGGTCCAGGAGGTTGGCGGTGGCGCGCTGGACGCGCGGGTCGACATGGCCCGGCCGGTCCAGCGCCGGGGACCAGGCGAAGGTGCCCGAGGCGAAGACCAGGGCGCCGGAGTGCGCGCGGTACAGCGACGTCTCCTGGTGGCGCAGCACCCCGTGCCGGTCGGCGTACGGGGAGTGCGCCAGCAGGATGCGCTCCTCGTGGCCGGGCAGCGGGGTGCGCGGGAAGTAGCGGTCGGCCTCGCCCGCCACCAGGCCCGGGATCTCGTCGCCCTCATGGGCGCCGGTGGCCTCCCACAGCCAGTGGTCGGCGTTGCGGACGATCAGTGGGTGCGGCTCGGGGACCTGCCCGGCGTACTGGATGCCGATGAGCTCCTGCTCCGGGCGGTCGATCTCCCGCCAGAGCACCGGGCGGCCGGGGCCCCTGCGCTTGCGGCAGGTGAGCAGGCGGTCCGGGACACCGGACGGCGAGGGACCCAACTCGACCTGCCAGTACATGGAGTTGGCGGAGAGGAACACCAGGGACGTGCCGTTCTCCCGGGCGAGTTCGACCGTGCGGCGCATGTTCACCGACCAGTACTCGTCGTGGCCGGGGAAGACCAGGCCCCGGTACCGGGTCGGGTCGACGTGGCCGCCGTGCAGGTCGCGGGCGTCGGCGTAGGCGATGTCGTAGCCGTAGCGCTCGGCCCAGCGGATGAAGTCGTAGGCGTGGCCGACGTGCAGGGGCAGGCCGGCGCCCGCGTACGGGCGGTCGAAGGAGACCGTCGTGGCGGCGTCGTCCTCGCCGAGCAGCCGGCCGTCCTCGTCCCAGGCGTGGTACAGGCTGGCGCCGAGGCGGCCGTCCTCCGGGTAGAGGTTGTACGCCTGCCAGGTCACATCGGGCAGGAGCAGGAGCAGGTCCGCCGGGTGGTTGTCGCGGACGGTGAACGGGATGTGGGAGCGGTAGCCGTCGTGGGTGGTGAGGACGGCGACATAGGCGCCGTTGCTCCAGTAGCTGGGGATCTGCAGGCGCCAGGACAGCCACCAGTGGTGGCAGGAGACCGTGCGGTCGGCGGTGAGCGGGGCGGGCTGCACGATGCCGGACAGCCGGGGGCTGGTGGTGATCTTGGCGGCGCCGTCCCCGCCGTAGTGGCCGATGCGGTAGATGTCGACGGCGAACTCCTGGGGCGGGTCGACCGTGATGTGGAAGTCGACCGCCTCGCCGGGCGCGACCGCGCCGGTGGAGGTGAACCCCTTGATCTGGCGGTGGACGTCGTCCGCCGAGCGGGGTCCGGCGCTGCGGGGCGCGGGGACCCGGGGGGTGCCGGCCGTCGGCGGGTGGGCCTGTCCGTCCACGTACCAGGGGACGACCTGGCCCGTGTCGTCGAAGTACGTCACGTTGCCGCGCAGCCAGGGGACCGGGCCCTGGCCGAAGGGGTCCGTCACGGCGTGCGCGAGAGCTCCCGACTCCCAGCGGCGGATCTGCTCCGACCCCATGGCCGTACCCCTCCCTTGTCCCCGGTGGTCGCACATCGAGCGTCGTGCCGTGGCCCTGGCGTGGCGGGCACGCCGGGCCGACCGGTGCTGCGGTGGTGCACGTCGTGCTCACGGTGCCGGGTGGTGCCCGTCGTGCTTCCGGTGCCGGTGGTGCCTGTCGTACGCCTGATGCGCTTGCCCGGTGGTGCTGCCGTGCGGCTGGACCTCACCGGTCGGCGTGGCGTAAGCCCTTGCCATATGCGCTTCGACCCCAGCACATCACATTGCGCTCGCTTCCTGTCACTATTCGTTGCGAATTGGCCGAAAGTGGAACCGGGGGCTCCGACTGAATTCGGCGTTCCCCGGGAGGCCTGTCCGCCGTCTCCGTCGCGTCCTCGCCTGTCAGACCAGGCGTACCGGCTTCTCGGGGCGTATCCCGGACTCCACGAGCCAGGCCCGCAGGGGCGCCGGATCGCCGTCCTCGATGAGGCGGAGGACCCGGGGGGCCAGGTCGGTGGCGCGTTCGCCGTTGATGAGCAGCGTGGGTCCGTCGAGCCAGTCCAGGCCCGGGGTGGCGCCCGCGGTGTCCATGGCCGCGCAGCAGACCATCGCGGTCACATGGTCGGTGAGCAGCTCGCGGGAGCTGCGGGGCGGCTGGAGCGGGAAGAGCGGGAGCGTCCCGATGTCCAGCAGCGTGGTGTCGGGGGTGAGGGCCGTCGGCGGCCCGGCGGGGGCGGCGGCCTCCTCGCGGGCCAGCTCGGCGGTGAGCCCCGCGGCGAGAGCGGAACTCCGCTCGGTCTCCTGGTCCTCGTAGGGGGAGAGGTCGTCCGGGAGCTCGGGGGTCGGGGTGGGCAGAGGGGCCGGAAGGTGGGCTTCGTCCTGAGGAGCCGTGAGGTGGGCTTCGTCCGGGGGTGCCGTGAGGTGGTCGAGGACCCGGGAGAGGGTGGGGCCGTCGGAGCCGGGGGGCGCGTCCCCGGGGTGGCGGCGGACGCCGAGGGCGTCGAGGACGCGGTGGAGGCGGGCCGCGTCCGTGCGCCAGGTGCGGTCGACGACCTCCTCCGGGTACTCCTGCCAGCCCACCGGCGACCAGTCCGGGCCGGTCTCGGCCGGGCCGCCGTGGAACAGCCGGGCGGCCAGCAGGGACGCGGCCTCGTCGATCGCGCCGGGCTCCTCGAGGAGGTCGCAGGCGGGGCGTTCGCCGAGCCGGGAGGCGAAGCCCTCCGCCAGGCGGTCCCGCCGTGACAGCTCGGTGAGGGCGGCGACCACACCCGCGTCCAGCCGGGACGGCCAGCGGCCCATCCGCCAGGCCGGCAGCGCGACCCGCGTCAGCAGCCGGTCCCAGCCCGCGTAGGCCAGACCGACCTGCTCCTGGGCGACGATCCGCAGGCCGTAGTCCACAGCCTGTGCACGCTCGGCGGCCGCCGCGGCCACTCCGCGCTCCATCTCGGCGGCGTGCTCCCGGCAGCCGCGCAGCAGCAGACGCGCCACCCGGCCGAGGCCCGCGCACACCGCCCGCGACCCGGGACAGCGGCCGCCCGTGGCGGCGACGGCCACGGCGGCGTCCAGTCCCCGGACGAAGCGCCGGGCCTGGGCTATGTCGGGGTGCGCGGAGGGCCCGGTGCCGGCGACGACCGGGGCGAGGACGGCACGCAGCTCCCCGACCCGCATCCACCACAGGAACGGCGAGCCGATGACGAGGACCGGCGCGGCCGGCGTACGGCGATGGGGGCCGCGCCCGCCGCCGCGCAGGCCGTTGAGCCCGTCGTCCGCGGGCTCCTCGGGCGGGGGCGGGCCGTGGGACCGATGGGTGCGGTCCTCCAGCCAGCTGTCGCAGTCGGGGGTGAGCGCTATCGCGGACGGGGCCGGGACGTCCAGCCGGTCGGCGAGGTCGCGCACCAGCCGGTAGAGGTCGGGGGCCTGCTCCTCGCCGATCGTCACCGTGGGTGTGACGGCGGGCCGGGCCCGGGCGACGACCAGCGCCACCACCGCGGCGGCGAGGAGGACGAGGGCGGCGAACGGGGTGAGCACCCAGCGCACGGCGTCCCAGCCGGGGCCGGTGAGATGCCCGGTGGACGGTCCGGCGAGCAGCACCACCGCGAAGGCGGCGGGCAGCAGGGCGACGGCGAGCGCGCGGCTGCGGACGCGCAGCACCGCCAGCGCCCGGGCACGCGCGCCCTGAGCCCCCGCTTCCATCCCCATTCCGGTCACGGCCGGACCTCACCCCCTCCGCGCTGCCCTGGTCGTCGGAACTGTCCTGGCTCTGCTCACTCCCCCACTGTGGCACCCGCCACCGACATCGCAATGCCGGTGGGCCAAGTGCCGGAACGCCTGCGCGGCACAGTAGTTGGGGCGTCGACCCACGTCAGCCGGTTGGGCCATCGGTCACTCGATGGAATGGCTTTGGGGAAAGGTGGATGACGGACGGCGAGGGTCGGACCTCTGGTCCCGGCATACGTCGGGCCCCGGATCCTGAGACGGATCCGGGGCCCGGCGGGTTGGCCGGCGGGGGCGGCTACGCGTCGGCGGCGGCCTTCGCGGCGATGTCCGTACGGTGCTGGGAGCCGTCCAGGCCGATGCGGGCCACGGCCCGGTAGGCGCGGCCGCGGGCCTCGGTGAGGTCGCCGCCGGTCGCGGTGACGGACAGCACACGGCCACCGGCGCTGACGACCGCGTCGCCGTTGCGGCGGGTGCCGGCGTGCAGCACGTAGGCGTGCGGGGCGTCCTGGGCGGCCACCTCGTCGAGGCCGCTGATCGGGTCGCCGGTGCGGGGGGTGCCGGGGTAGTTGTGCGAGGCGACGACCACGGTGACCGCGGAGTCGTCGCTCCAGCGCAGCGGCTCCAGGTCGGCGAGGTGGCCCTTGGCGGCGGCCAGCAGGACTCCGGCCAGCGGGGTCTTCAGCCGGGCGAGGACGACCTGGGTCTCCGGGTCGCCGAAGCGGGCGTTGAACTCGATCACGCGCACGCCCCGCGAGGTGATCGCGAGACCGGCGTAGAGGAGCCCGGAGAACGGGGTGCCGCGGCGGCGCATCTCGTCGACGGTCGGCCGGAGGACCGTCTCCAGGACCTCCTCGACCAGCTTCGGGTCCGCCCACGGCAGCGGCGAGTACGCGCCCATGCCGCCGGTGTTCGGGCCCTCGTCGCCGTCGAGCGCGCGCTTGAAGTCCTGCGCGGGCTGGAGCGGCAGCACCGCCTGTCCGTCGGTGATGGCGAAGAGGGAGACCTCGGGCCGTCCAGGAACTCCTCGATGACGACGCGCTCGCAGGCGTTGGCGTGCGCGCGGGCCGCGTCGAGGTCGGCGGTCACGACGACGCCCTTGCCGGCCGCCAGACCGTCGTCCTTGACGACGTAGGGGGCGCCGAAGGCGTCCAGGGCCTCGTCGACCTCGGCGGGGGTGGTGCAGACGTAGGAGCGGGCCGTGGGGACGCCGGCCGAGGCCATGACGTCCTTGGCGAACGCCTTGGAGCCCTCGAGCTGCGCGGCCTCCTTGGAGGGGCCGAACACCGGGATGCCCGCCTCGCGCACGGCGTCGGCGACCCCCGCGACGAGGGGTGCCTCCGGTCCGACGACCACGAGCTCGGCGCCGAGCCGTTCGGCCAGCGCGGAGACGGCCTCGCCGTCGAGGGCGTCGACCTGGTGCAGTTCGGCGACCTCGGCGATGCCGGCGTTGCCGGGCGCGCAGTGCAGCGCGGTGACATCGGGGTCGAGGGACAGGGAGCGGCACAGGGCGTGTTCGCGGGCGCCGCTACCGATGACGAGGACCTTCACGGGGGTCAGCCTAACGGCCTTCTTGTGCGGGATGCCGAGGGGCCGGGGGCGGGGGACCTGTGCGTTCCTCCAAAACCGGCCGGGTGCGGGAGCGCCGGAGCGGCTCGCGAGGACGGGCCCGGCCCCGGCCGCCTGCTCGTTGTCCCGGCCGCCTACTCGTTCGTGATCTCCTCGACCACCGTCGCGCCCAGCTCCCGCACGATCAGCTCGCGGCCGGACAGCGCCGACTCGTTGAGGTCGGGGTCGTCGTCCTCCGGGATGTCGTCCTCCAGGGAGACGGAGGGCGGCTCGGGGGCGCTGGGCCGGGGCGCGGGGGCGGGTGACGGCGCCGAGGGGGCCGCCGGTGCCGCGGACGGGGCCGGCGCCGGGCGCGGGGCGGCCGAACCGCCCGGGCCGCCGCTCTGACCTCCGTAGCCGCCGTGGCCGCCGGGAGCCGGGACTCCGCCTCCACCGCCGAAGCCGGGGGATCCGCCCGGGGCCGGGGGCGCCGAGGCGCCGCCCGACGGGTCGACGATCGCCTCGATCTTCCACTGCACGTGGAACTGCTCGGACAGCGCCTGCCGCAGCACGTCCTCGCTGCCACTGCTCGCGAAGTTGTCCCGCGCGCCCGCGTTGACGAAGCCGAGCTGGAGGGTGGTGCCGTCGAAGCCCGCGACCTGGGCGTTCTGGCTGAGCAGGATCCAGGTGAAGCGGCGGCGGTTCTTGACCGCCTCCAGGATGTTCGGCCACAACTGGCGGGGGTCAAGGCCTCCGGCCGCGACGGCCGCGGGGGCGGCTGCGGCTGCGGGTGCCGGTGCGGGTGTGGACGTAGGTGCGGGTGCGGCTGCGGGTGCCGGTGTGGGCGCGGGGGTGCCGGTGCCACCGCCCGCCGGGGCCGCCGTGGGCCAGCCGCCGGGTCGCCTGCCGCCGCCCGCGGGCGCGGCGGTGGGCCAGGCGCCGGGGGCGGCGGGCGCGGGCGGGGCCTGGGGCGCCGGGGCGGGCTGTGCGGCGGGGGCGGGGGGCGCAGGTGGCTCTGCCGTCGGCGCACCCGCTGGCGCGACCGGCGTCTCCGGGGCGGGACCCCGTACGGCGGCTCGGGCGGCGGCCAGTCCCCCGCCGGGCGGCACCGGAGGGGCGGCCTGCGGGGGCGCGGCCTGGGCGGGTGCGGGGGCGGCGTGGGCCTCAGGACCGGGGGCGTACCCCATCGCGGGGGCGCCGGCGCCCGCGGAGAAGCTGACGCCTCGCTCCAACCGGTCGAGCCGGGCCATGACGGACCGCTCGTCGCCATAGGTGGCGGGCAACAGCACGCGCGCGCAGATCAGCTCGAGCTGGAGGCGGGGCGAGTTGGCACCGCGCATCTCGGTCAGCCCCTGGTTGACCAGGTCGGCGGCGCGGCTGAGCTCGGCGGCGCCGAAGGTGCCGGCCTGGGCCTGCATCCGCTCCAGGACGTCGGCGGGGGCGTCGATGAGCCCCTTCTCGGCGGCGTCGGGCACGGCGGCCAGGATCACCAGGTCCCGCAGCCGCTCCAGCAGGTCGGCGACGAACCGCCGCGGGTCGTTCCCGCCCTCGATGACGCGGTCCACGACCTCGAAGGCGGCGGCGCCGTCACCGGTCGCGAAGGCCTCCACCACGGAGTCGAGCAGCGAACCCTCGGTGTACCCGAGGAGGGAGGTGGCCATGGCATACGTCACACCCTCCTCCCGCGCCCCGGCGAGAAGCTGGTCCATGACGGACATGGAGTCACGTACGGACCCCTGGCCCGCGCGCACGACGAGCGGGAGCCCGCCGTCCTCCACGGGGATGTCCTCGCGACGGCAGACGTCGCCCAGGTACTCCCGCAGGGTGCCGGGCGGGACCAGCCGGAACGGGTAGTGGTGGGTCCGGGACCGGATCGTCCCGATGACCTTCTCGGGCTCGGTCGTGGCGAAGATGAACTTCAGGTGCTCCGGTGGCTCCTCGACGACCTTCAGCAGGGCGTTGAAGCCGGCCGACGTGACCATGTGGGCCTCGTCGATGATGTAGATCTTGTATCGACTGGAGGCGGGCCCGAAGAACGCCTTCTCGCGCAGCTCACGGGCGTCGTCCACACCACCGTGCGAAGCCGCGTCGATCTCGATGACGTCGATGGAGCCCGGGCCGTTGCGCGCGAGGTCCTGGCAGGACTGGCATGTCCCGCAGGGGGTCGGCGTGGGGCCCTGCTCGCAGTTCAGACAGCGGGCCAGGATCCGTGCGCTGGTCGTCTTGCCGCAACCGCGCGGACCGCTGAACAGGTACGCGTGATTGACCCGGTTGTTCCGCAGCGCCTGCTGCAACGGGTCGGTGACATGCTCCTGCCCGATGACCTCGGCGAACGACTCCGGGCGATAGCGGCGGTACAGCGCGAGAGACGACACGCCTACGAGGTTATAGGCGTGCACTGACATCGGGTCCCGCCCCCGGGGCACGCGAACGCCCCTCACGCACCCGCCAGAGCCGACCTACCCTTGCTGCCTTCCGGCCCTGGGGGAGTTCAGTCAGATAGCGCCGCGTGAGGGGCTGCCCAAACAGTACCCGATGACGGGGGCGGGGAACGAGTTCGCGAGCACTCCTCAACGTCTTGTATTGTTTGCGGCGGAGGATTCGCCTAGAGGCCTAGGGCGCACGCTTGGAAAGCGTGTTGGGGGCAACCCCTCACGAGTTCGAATCTCGTATCCTCCGCCAGTGCCTCACCGGGCACGATGTCGAAGGGCCCCACCGTTCGCGGTGGGGCCCTTCGACATTGTCCGGGCCCTTCTCGCTCAGCGTGGCGTCAGTCACACGCGGCGGCCGTCCATCGGGTGATTCCCGGTGGGCCGGCGGGGCGGTCGGCCGGGCGTCGGGCGGGGGCGGCGCCATGGTGAGGGTCCGGTCGTCGCCTTCGTACGGAGCCCTCGTGGAACAGCACCCCGACCCCTCCCGCGGCCCGACGGGCAAGGGGCGTGCCGCGGCCCTGCTGCTGATCCCCGTGGCCGTGGGCCTGGGCATCTGGTTCGTGGGGCGGGGCGTGACGCCCGATCCGAACAGCAGCCTGTTCGGGGCCCGATACGACGAGGCCATGGAGCTCAAGGCCCGGCTGGGCAGCGCCCTGCTCGGGCTCGCGCTCGTCCAGCTGCTGCTGGCCGCCTGGATGTACGGCCTGCTGCCCGGGGCGAAGCGGGCCCCGCGCGCCGTGCCCCGCGCGCACCGGGTGACCGGACTGCTCGCCTTCCTGCTCTCGGTGCCGATCGCCTACCAGTGCCTGAGCGCGTACGGCATCGAGCTGACCTCGCCACGGGTGGCGATCCACTCGGTCACCGGCTGCGTCCTGTACGGCGCCTTCGCCGCGAAGGTCGTCGTGGTGCGCAGCCGGCGGTTCCCCGGGTGGACGCTGCCGCTCGTCGGCGGCCTGCTCTTCTGCGCGATCGCCCTGCTCTGGTACACCGCCGCGCTGTGGCAGCTGAACGGGTTCCACGCGCCGGGGCTGACGTGACGCGGGCGCTCAGTAGCCGCCGTTCTGGGACGCTGGCTGCTTGGTGATCTTCTTGCCGTCGGTGCCCAGCACGAACCACTTGGCGCCGAAGGCGTCGACGCCCTGGCCGTTGGTCTGCCCGGCCTTCGTGTCGTCGGCGAACGTGTAGAGGGGCTGCCCCTTGTACGTCACCTGCTTCGAGCCGTCGCTGCGCTTGATGGTGTCGAGCAGTTTGCTGTCCACGCCGCCCTTGGCGACGACCTTGCCGTCCGCCTTCAGCGGCGGCCACGCCTCCGCGCAGGCGTCGTTGCAGGTGGACTTGTCCTTCTTGTCGGACTCGAACAGATAGAGGGTGTGCCCCTTGTCGTTGACGAGGATCTTCCCCAGTGACGTGTTCTTGGTGGTCACCGTCACGGAGGACGCCGCTTTGGTCCCGGTCGCCGACGGGGCGCCGGCGGCGTGGGCGACGGACGTCCCGCACAGCAGGAGGGCTGTTCCGGTGGCAGCGACAAGTGCTCGGACGTGAATGTTCACGAGAATCGCCTCGGAGAATGGGGTACGGCTTCCGCTCTGGGCGCGCGCGTCACGTGAGTCCCAGTAGACAACGAAGCGGACCGCCCGGCCACAGCAGACGGCGAGTGCTCGGCGACGCCGTCCGTTGCCGCCGTCCGGTCAGGCCATCTCGGGCTGGGGTTCCGGACGCAGGGCCGGGGTGGGCTTCGGGTCCCAGGCCCGGGTCGTGCGGAGGTAGCCGTAGATCACCGAGGCCATCGCGCCCAGCAGGAGGGGGCCGAAGAGCCAGGGGTGGCGGCCCATCTCCAGGGGGATGAAGCGGTACGACAGCAGGAGTGCGGTGAACACCGCGGCGCCGTGGGCGACCAGGCGGGCGCCCGCGCGGTCCCAGCCGCGGGACGTCGCGCGCAGGGCCGCCTCGATGGTGAGGGTGAAGACCACACCGGCGACGAGGTCGACGCCGTAGTGGTAGCCGAAGCCCAGGGTCGCGCCGAGGGTGGCGACCAGCCAGAACGTGCCCGCCCAGCGCAGCGGGCGGGGCCCGCGGCGGGAGTGGATGAAGATCGCGGTGGCCCAGGCCGTGTGCAGGCTGGGCATGCAGTTGCGCGGGGTGATGCCGTCGAACGGGATCGGGTGCGGGGCGGCGAGCGCCGGCACCGTGTGGGGCCAGATGTCGGCCGTCGCCCAGGGCCCGCCGTCGGGGCCGTACGCGAAGACCGGGCCGACCACCGGGAAGATCATGTAGATACCGGGGCCGAGCAGGCCGATCACGAGGAACGTGCGCACCAGGTGGTGGCTCGGGAAGCGGCGCTCGGCCGCCACATGGCGCAGCTGGTAGAGCGCGACGAGGACCGCTGCGACCGCGAGCTGCACGTAGACGTAGTCGAGGATGTGGGCGCCGACCGGGCCCGAGGCCTCGACGATCCGGCCGACGACCCAGGAGGGGTTGCCGAGCGCGTTGTCGGCGATGGCCACGTACGGATCGAGCACCTGCGGCTGGGTCTTCGACGTGATCAGCAGCCAGGTGTCGCCGGTCTTGCGGCCGGCGACCAGGAGCAGTGCCAGACCGACGCCCTTGAGGAGCAGGAGACGTTCGGCTCCCGTGCGGCGGGTGACGGCGACGACCGCGCAGCCGAGGACCACGCACAGCGCGCCGTTGCCGAAGGGGTGGCCCTCGTCCCCGCCCAGGACCGGCAGCGTGCCGGTGGCCCAGCGCACGGCGAGGACGGCCAGATCGACGCCGAGGGCCGCGCCGAGCGCGATGAGGCGTTCCCGCCAGGTGAGGACGACCATCATCAGGCCCATGCCCGCGTAGAGCAGGAAGCCGGACTTGGGCGGGAACGCGATCTCACGGACCTGGTTGGTGAGGGGGCCCGGCTCACCGTAGTGGCGGGCGGCCACCTCCAGTGCGATCAGGAACCCCAGGGCGACCACGCCCACGGCGGACCACACCAGCGCACGCTGCCGGCTGCCTATTCGCGCGAACGTCTGCGATGTGTTGGATATCAATGGTCTCGGCCGATGTGTGAAGGGCGGTCGTCAGCACTCGTTCGTGAGTTCGAGCATGGTACCGAAGCGCGGTAGGCGGATTTCGCGCTGCTCGGCCGCCCCCCGAGGGAGAGACGTCAAAGGGGCGTCGCGCGTTGCCACCCGCCCCGAAGTCGCGTGTCGGGCCCGCACGGGGTCATGCGTCCAGTGGCTGTTCCGCCCAGATCGTCTTGCCCTTGGCCGACTGGCGGGTGCCCCAGCGCCGGGTGAGCTGGGCCACCAGCAGCAGGCCCCGGCCGCCCTCGTCGAAGCTGCGGGCGCGGCGCAGATGGGGGGCCGTGCTGCCGCCGTCGGACACCTCGCAGATGAGGGAGTCGTCGTGGGTGAGGTGGATCAGGCGCAGTTGGACGGGCGGCTGGGCGTGCCGGATGGCGTTGGTGACCAGTTCGCTGACGACCAGTTCCGTGACGAAGGCGGCCTCCTCCAGGTCCCACGCGTCGAGCTGGGCGAGCGCGTCCTTGCGGGCCTGGGCCACGGCGGACGGGGTGGACGGCACGTCCCAGGTGGCGACCTGCGAGGCGTCCAGCGCGCGGGTGCGGGCGACGAGGAGGGCGACGTCGTCGGGCGGCCGGGGCGGCAGCAGCTCGGTGAGGATGCGGTCGCACAGGGCGTCCAGGGTGGGTTCGCGGCTCGCCAGCAGGCCCCTCAGGCGGCGGACGCCCTCGTCCGCGCCCTCGGAGCTGGACCGGCCGCCGGGTGTGACCAGGCCGTTGGTGTAGAGGGCGAGCAGACTGCCCTCGGGCAGGTCGATCTCGGCGCACTCGAAGGGCAGCCCGCCCACGCCCAGCGGCGGGCCCGAGGGCAGGTCGACGACGTCGGCGGTGCCTCCGGGGGCGACCACGACCGGCGGGGGATGCCCGGCGCGGGCCAGCGAACAGCGCCGGGAGATCGGGTCGTAGACGGCGTACAGGCAGGTCGCGCCGACCTCCCCCACGCACTCGGGGTACCGCTCGTGCGCCCGGCCGCCGTCCCGCTCGGTGGACAGCCGGGACACCAGGTCGTCGAGGTGGGTGAGCAGTTCGTCCGGGGCCAGGTCGATGTCGGCCAGGGTGCGTACGGCCGTCCGCAGCCGGCCCATGGTGGCGGAGGCGTGGATGCCGTGGCCGACGACGTCCCCGACGACCAGGGCCACCCGCGCCCCGGACAGCGGGATCACGTCGAACCAGTCGCCGCCCACCCCGGTGTGCGCGCCGGCCGGGAGGTAGCGGGAGGCGACCTCCAGCGCCGCCTGCTCGGGCAGCCGCTGCGGCAGCAGACTGCGCTGCAGGGTGACCGAGCGGTCGCGTTCCCGGGTGTAGCGGCGGGCGTTGTCCATGCCGACGGCCGCCCGGGCCGCCAGCTCCTCGGCCAGCACCAGGTCGTCCCGCTGGAAGATCTCGGGGTGCGTGTGCCGGGCCAGGACGGCGACGCCCAGGGTGGTGCCGCGAGCCGTCAGCGGCACCGTCATCACCGAGTGGATGCCGAACTCCCGGACCCGGGCGGCCCGGACCGGGTCGCGGGCCACGAGCGCGGTGATCGCCGGATGCGTCATCTCGTACACCGTGGCGTGGCCGGAGCGCAGTGTCTCGACCGGCGCGGAGCCCTCGGCGTACCGCTCCAGGGCACCCAGCGCGGTGACCGCCTCGGGGACGCCGGGCGTCACCGACTGGTGGGCGGCCCGCAGCAGTTCGAGCGGGCCGGGCGGCGGGCCTCCGCCGCGCGCGGCCGCGTCCGGTACGTCGTCGACGGAGGGCAGCAGGTCGACGGAGACGAAGTCGGCGAGCTCGGGGACGATGACGTCGGCCAGTTCCTGCGCGGTGCGCATCACGTCGAGGGTGCTGCCGATGCGCCGGCCCGCCTCGGCGATCAGCTGGAGCCGCTGCCGGGCCCCGTGCTGTTCGGTCATGTCGTGGGCGGTGAGGCAGACACCCCGGACGGCGCCCGCGGCGTCCCGCAGCGGTGACATCACCAGGGACCAGGCGTGCGCCCGGGTCTCGCCGGCGGCGGGCAGGAAGTCCTCGTTGACCTGCGTCTCCCCGGTGCTCAGCACGCGGGCCATGCTCTGCTCGGCCCGCCGGCCGGCCGGTTCGTCCACGATCTCCTCGACGCGCAGGCCCACCATGTCGGCCTCGGAGAGGGCGACGGCGCGTTCCATGGCCCCGTTGGCCCGGCGCAGCCGCAGCCGGGTGTCGTACAGGGCGGTCGCGCAGCAGGGCGACTGGGCGAAGCTCCAGCTGACGAACGGCTCGTCGCGCCGGTCGGGGGGCGCCTGCCGGGCGGTCAGCGCGCACACGCAGAACCACTCGCGCCGCCCGTTCTCCCCCGTCCGGTGGTGCGCCAGGACCGTGGTCGTGAGCGTACGGCCGTCGCGGTGCCGGAGCCGGACGGTGCCGTGCCAGCGCCGCAGCCGGGGGAACGGGGGCAGCTCGCGCCCGCGCGGGGGGTCGGCCAGCAGACCGGCCGCCGGACGGCCCACCACCTCGTGCGCCGGGTGGCCGAGAAGGCGCTCGGCCCCCGCGTTCCAGCCGGTGACCGTGCCGCGTTCGTCGACGGTGACCCGGGCGGTCAGTTCCTCACCGACCAGGTCGTCGAGGTCGGACGGGGCCCGGGCGCCGGCGGCGGGCTCGTGCATGATCGCTCATCTCGCTCTCGGAGGGGTTCCGTCCGGCCCGCGCTCCGGCACTCCGGGCCGCGCCTCCCTCCGCGCACCGTGGCGCGTCATCGGCGCGATCCGGTGGGGGCGCCGGAGGCCGCGGTCTGGCAGCCGGGGCACCACACGGTCGTCCGGCCGGCCACGCGGGTCCGGCGCAGCGGGGCGCGGCAGCGGGGGCAGTGCGGGTCGGGGTCGTCCCGGCGGCCGGTCAGCCAGGAGGCGCGCGGCGGGACGCGCCCGGTGGGCACGGCGGAGCGCAGGGTGCGCCGCATCTGGCGGTAGAGGCCCCCGCGGTCGGAGTCGGTCAGCTCGCGCACCGGACGGTCGGGGCTCAGCCGGGCCCGCCACAGGATCTCGTCGGCGAGCAGGTTGCCGAGACCGGCGACGGCGGACTGGTCGAGCAGCACGCCCTTCACGGTGCCCCGGCGCCCGCGCAGGGCCTCCTCGAACCGCTCGCGGTCCACGTCCAGCGCGTCGGGCCCCTGCCCGGCCAGCAGCCGTACGACGTCGGACTCGTCCTCGGCCAGCCACAGGCCCCGGAGCTTGCGCTGGTCGCGGTAGCGCAGGCGGCGGTCGCCGGACAGGGTGAACAGAACGCGGTCGTGGGGGTCCACGGGGTCGTCCGGCCCGGCGCACACGAGCGAGCCGGTCATACCGAAGTGCAGGGCCAGGGTGGGGCCGCCGGTACGGGCGAGCAGCCACTTGCCGTGCCGTTCGGCGCCGGTGATCCGCCGGCCCTCCAGCGCCTCCCGCAGCCGCCGCGCGTCGGCGCCGTGCAGCACGCCGGGGTCACGCACCTCGATCCGGCGCACGATCCGGCCCTGTGCGCAGGTCCGGAGTACGCCCCGGAAACCCTCGACGTCCGGCAGTTCGGGCATGACGGACGGCCTTCCTCAGGTGAATGCCGTACTTCTTATGGTGTGCCCTTTTCCTCCGGCTCCTCACCTCGTGGGGCGGGCTGCCGGCAAGACATCCCCTAGGTCGTGTCCGCAGAGTCGCGCCTGCCGACCGACGCCCGGCACGCCCTGTGGGCGGACGACGCGACTTTGCGGACACGACCTAGTGCACGGTGATCGTGCTGGTCTCGCTGATCTGGTCGACGTCCGAGGTGCGGACGGTCACCTTCATCTCCCAGGTCCCGGCGACGGGCAGGTTGAGGAAGCTGTTGCCCCAGTAGCCGCCCCGGTCGGTGAGACCGGCGTCGAGCGGGCCGATGTCCTGGGCGGGGTGGGTGAAGGTGATCCGCAGCTCGGGGACGGTCGAGACACCGCCGTCGGAGCCGTAGACCAGGGCCTCGATCGAGTTGTCGCCGACCCGGGCCGGGTCGATGGTGATCTGCACCGTGCCGCGTCCGCCGGGGGTGCCGACGTCGAACGGCACATCGGTGACGGAGGCGCCGACGACCGCGGGCGCGGCGGTCGCCGCCTCGGCCTCCGCCCGGCCCGGCAACGTGCTGGTCAGCAGCGTGGTGACCGCCAGCACGGCCGCGCCGACGGCGACCTCGGTGAGCACGGAGCGCCGCAGGGACCGGCGGTGCGCGGGGTCGGGGGTCTCCTCGGCGGGCGGGACCGGGGCGGAGGGCTCATCCGGCGGCTCCGGCGGGGCGGACGGCTCCGATGCGGAGGGCGACCCGGACGGCGAGCCCCCGGCTCCCACCGTCACCTTGTCCCGTACCGCCGTCTCCGCCGGGACCGGCGTCTGCGCGCGGTCCACCGCCGCCGTCGTCTGCAGGGCCGTCCAGCGGCGGGACACGGCCGCCGCCGCGAGGAGCACGACGACCGCCATCAGCTTGATGGCCAGCAGCCTGCCGTACGTCGTGTCGGCGAGCGCGTCCCAGCCGCCGAGGCCGCGCCAGGACTGGTAGACGCCGGTCACGACCAGGACGGTGACGGACACGAACGCCAGGCGGGAGAACCGGCGTACCGCCTCCGCGGAAAGGTCGGCGCGGTACAGGGTGACGAGCAGGGCCGCCAGACCGCCCAGCCAGACGGCGGTGGCGAGCAGGTGCAGCGCCGAGGAGGTCATGGCGACCGGAACCTGGATGCCGGCCGAGGCGTGCTCGCCGGCCGCCCAGGTCATGGCGAGACCGACCGCGAGCGCGGCGCCCGTCCAGCCGTAGGGCCTCCTCTGCCGGGACAGCCGCAGCAGATAGGCGCCGGCGGCCAGCAGGAGGGCGAGGCGGGCCAGCAGGACGAGGCCGGGGCGGCCGGTCAGGGTGCGGACGGCCCCGTCGGCGTCGAACGCGCCGAGCGGGCCCTCGCCCGTCTCGTACGGGGCACGCAGCACCAGCAGGACCAGCGTGGCCGCGAACAGCGCCCACCAGGACGTCCTCAACAGGCTGTGGAGAACCGCGACCCGGGTCGGACGGCAGACCGCGACGAAGGTGCCCGTGCCGATGAGCAGGGCGACGGCGAGATAGGCGAGATAGCGGGCGATGGTGTGCAGGGCCTTGGTGACCGGGTCCTCGGTGGGGCCGGTGATGACGGCGGCCGACGCGGTGACGGTGGCCTTGCCGACGGAGAAGGTGAACGCCCCGGACACCGGGTGGCTGTCGGCCGACACCACCCGCCAGGCCACCGTGTAGGTGCCCTGCTCCAGCCCTTCGGGGAGGGTCACCCGGGCGGTGTCGGCGCCGTCCGGGCCGTGCTCCGGCTCACCGGTGCGCAGCCGGCGGCCGTCGGGGTCGAGGACGCGGAAGGAGTCGTCGAGCAGGCCGACGGACTCGGTGAAGGTCAGGGTGAGCACCCGGGGCGCCGACTTCAGGACGGCGCCGTCCTCCGGGTCAGTGGTGCGCAGCGCGGCGTGCGCGGACGCGGGCCCGGCGCCGCCGAGGAGGAGCAGGACCAGCAGGGGGCCCAGCAGGAGCGCCCGCCGCAGCCTCCGGCGCCCCGCTCCTCGTCCGTCCGCACACGTCACGCCGCATCTCCGCCTTACGTCCGCACCGGCCTCCCGGTACATACGGACGCGACGGGCTCCGTGCTCACCGGTCCGCCGGGTCACCATCCGGGCCGTGCGGACACCCCGCCGTCCACCACGAGATCGTGCCCGGTGACCCAGGACGCCAGGTCCGAGGCCAGGAACACGCAGGCGTCGCCCACGTCCCGCGCACGACCCAGCCGTCCCAGGGGCGCCGCCGCCCGCCATCGTGCCACCCCGTCCGGCCATGCCCGCTCCAGCCCCTCGCGGTGCACGAGGCCGGGCGAGACCGTGTTGACGCGGACGCCGTGCGGTCCGTACTCCTGGGCCGCCGTACGGGCGTGGGCCACCACCGCCGCCTTGGAGGCGCCGTAGTGGGCGTGCAGCGGGGCCGGGCGGGCCGCCTCGACGGAGGCGATGTGGGTGACCGAACCGCCGCCGGGCCGGCTGCGCATGATCTCCGCGGCGGCGCGGGTGCAGGCGAAGACGCCGGACAGGTTGGCGTCCACCACGGCCCGCCAGTCGGCCGCGGTCATCTCCTCGAGCCGCAGAGTCGGCTGCATGCCCGCGTTGTTCACCAGGGCGGTGAGGCCACCGCCCCACTCGGCGGCCTCGGCGAGCAGCCGCCGGCAGGCGTCCTCGTCGGTCAGGTCGGCGGTCAGGACGACGGCCCGGCCGCCCGCCTCCCGGATGCGCCCGGCGAGCCCGTCGGCCGCCTCCCGGGAGGCGCGGCAGTGCAGGGCGACCGCCGCGCCCTCCTCGGCGAACCGGGCCGCGATGCCCTGCCCGATACCGCCACCCGCGCCGGTCACCAGGCGATCTGTCCGTCGAGAAGTCCGCTCATGGACGGCACAGTTCCGCGATCCGGGCGCTCTCGTGGGGATAGCGCGCCGTGAGGTCCGCCAGGTCGCCGTGCTCGTAGTCCCCGTAGGTGAAGCCGGGGGCCATGGTGCAGCCGAAGAAGGCCCAGGAGCCCCCGGCCGCCACCCGGGCGCCCATCCAGGTGCCGGCCGGCACGGTGAGCTGCGGGTGCTGGCCGCGCGCTATGCCGTGGCCCAGGATCTCGGTGCGGGAGGTGCCGTCGGGGGCGAGCAGCAGCATCTCCAGGGGGTCCCCGAGGTAGAAGTGCCAGACCTCGTCGGACGGCAGGCGGTGCAGGGCCGAGTAGTCGTCCGCGGTGAGCAGGACGACGATCGCGGTGCCCTGCGGCCGCCCGTCGGGCTGTTCGGGTCCGGCCCAGGTACGGCGGAACAGCCCGCCCTCACGCGGGATCGGCTCCAGGCGGTAGTGCGCGACGAGTTCCTCGGGCGTCATCTCCCACAAGCTACCTCCCGTGTGAGGAAGGCGAGTTGGGCCTCCTTGCGCGGGAGGTACACATCGGGCAGGTCGACCTCCGGCAGGACGACGACCGGCCCGGCGGTGAAGCCCTGCCGCAGGAAGCGGGCCACGGCCTTCTCGTTGCGCACGTCGGGGTCGACGACCACCCGTGTCCGGCCCAGGGTGCGGAAGACGTAGTCCGCGACGACGGTGAGCAGCGCGGAGGTCCAGCCGGGCTGCGCCCCGCCGGGCCCGGCCGGGGCGAGCAGCAGATGCAGGCCGAGGTCGCCGGGGCGGACCTCGTAGCACTCGCCGACCCGGTCCGCGTCGGGCTCGTACGTCTGCAGCAGGGCGACCGGGTCGCCGTCGCGTTCGACGAGGAAGGCGTGGTGGCTGTCGAGACCGGCCATATGGGCGTAGATCTCGGCGACCTGGTCCCGTGTCAGGCCGTTCATGCCCCAGAAGACGGCGCGCTCCGCGCTCACCCAGGTGTGCACGGTCCCGGCGTCGGTGTCCGGGTCGAGGGGGCGGACGGTGACGGTGCCGAAGCCGTCGACGGCCTGCCGGTGGACGGCGGCGGGCGCGGGGGCGGCCGTGGGCAGGTCAGACATCGGTCTCCTTCTCGAACGCGGTGAAGTCGGTGACGACGGGGACCAGTTCTCCCCGCAGCCACAGCGGCAGCTGGTCGCGGTGGTGGGGCGAGCCGGGGACACCGGACGCCCCGAGCGGGACGACCCAGCGGCTCGCCTCGCGGTCGGCCAGGTCCCAGACATAGCGGGCGGCGGGGCCGCGCGCGCTCAGGTCGGTGAGGCCGGGCACGGCGGAGGTGCACAGGACGCAGTCGTGGTCGCCGGAGAGGCCGGGCTCCTCGGCCGCCGGGTCGGGCAGGGCCCGCCAGGGGGCGAGCCGGTGGGTGTCGCCCCAGGTGCGCCGGGACGCGGTGTCCCCGGCGACCTCCTCGACGGCCGCCCGCACCACCTCGGCGCGGTCGATCCCGTAGAGGTCGTCGGCGCGCAGCAGGTGTTCGAGGGCGAAGGCGACACGGGGGAGCAGGGCGAGCCAGGGGAGCAGGACGTCGGGGTAGGCGGGCGGGACGGTCAGCGCGGCGAAGGCGGGGTGCGCCGCGATCCGGCGGACGACCGCGCCGCGCACCCGTGCGTAGAGGGCGGCGGCCTCGCTGTCCGCGTCCATCCGGCGGTCCCAGACGAGGAGCGCCCGGCGGACACGACCGGCCGCGGGGCTGAGGGTCTCCAGGGCTTCCAGGAGGTCGAGCAGGGCGGCCGCCGAGGCCAGGTGGGTGTCCATGTGGAGGGCGGGCATGTCGGCGGCGGACCAGCGCTCCTTCGCCGTCAGCAGGCCGGTGATGCGGTCGGCGCGGTGGGGTGCGGCGAACTCGACGCCGAGGGGGGCGGCGAGGCCGCGCTGGTTGGCCATGGCGGCGACGCCGTCGGTGAGGCCGCCCCGGGGGGTCTCGTGCCAGCCGTGCCACTCGTGTCCGGGCTCCCAGGCGGGCACCGGGTGGAGCCGGTTGGCGGTCGAGCGGACGGGCACCTTCCCGGCGACGCGGTGCAGCAGGCCGCCCTCGGTGTCGGCGGCCTGGACGACGTTGACGGGTTCCGTCCACGCGTCGAAGGCGCGGTCGACGTCGGCGACCCTGCGGGCCCGCAGCAGGGGCAGCAGGGCGCCGAAGCCGAGGTCGCCGGTGACGCGGGGCGGGTGGCGCAGGGCGAGGGCCAGGGGCGGGTCGTCGTCGCCTGCGGGGTCCGGGCCGGACGTCCCGTCGGGCAGTCCTTCCGGGCCGCCCACGACGACGGGTCCACGGGCCGTCTCGATCACCTCGATCTCGACCGAACCCTCCCCCGCGACCTCCACGGTCTCGGTGTGCCGGGAGGCGCGCCGCCACCCGCCGTCCGGGTCGAGGGCCTCGACGCCCGCCCCGGTGCGCCGCAGCCGCTCGCGGTACAGGTCCTGGTAGTCGGCCATGGCGTTGGTGATGGCCCAGGCGACCGAGCCGGTGTGCCCGAAGTGGGCGATGCCGGGGACGCCGGGGACGGCGAGGCCGACGACGTCGAACTCCGGGCAGGACAGGTGGATCTGCTGGTAGACGCCGGGTTCCTCGATGAAGCGGTGCGGGTCGCCGGCGATGACCGCCTGCCCGGTCACGGTCCGTTCGCCGCTCACGAGCCAGCCGTTGCTGCCGGAGGTGCCCGGCCCGTCGGTGGCGAACAGGCCGACCGCGTCCGCGCCCAGATGCCGCCGCACCCGCTCGCGCCAGAGTTTGGCCGGGAACCCGGCGAACAGCAGGTGCACGCCGAGCCACACGCCGAACGGCGTCCACGGCTCCCAGTGCCCCGGGGCCAGCCCGGTCCGCGTGAACTCGGGTGTCCTGCGGGCGCCTTCGGCGAGACCCTCGTTCACCCCGTCGACGTACGCCCGTACCCAGTCCGCGGTCTCGGGGTCCCGCTTCTCCAGCGCGGCGAAGCAGCGGCGCGCGGTGTCGTCGAGACGGACCCGGCGCACGAGCACGTCCCAGGAGAGTGCCTCGGCCCCGAGGAAGGACGCGGAGGTGCCGCGCGCCCGGTGCCGTTCCACCTCCAGCTGCCAGGCCCGGTCGAGGGCGGTGACCCGGCCCTGGGCACGGGCGAGTTCCGTCACCCCGTCCGCCCGCAGATGCGGAATGCCCCAGGCGTCACGGAAGATCTCGCCGATCACCTGCACCCCTCCCTTGCTTTAGGTTAGCCTTGCCTAAGTCATCATCGGTGCCGGAATGGTACGGGAACGGGGAGCGGGTCATGGCGCAGGGGCACGGCTGGGAGGGCGCGGTCCTGAAGCTGCTGCGCGCCAAGGACTTCACGTTCACCGTGACCGGCGCCGAGGACGTCACCGCGGCCTACCGCCGGGTGCACCTCACGGACGGCGGCATGCTCGCCGCGTCCGGCGTCCACCCCACCATGTGGGTCCGGCTCTGGTTCGACAACGCGGGCAGGCCCCATCAGCGCGCCTACACCCTGGTCGACCCGGACCCCGCGGCCGGCACCTTCAGCCTGGAGTTCGCGCTGCACGAAGGCGTCGCCAGCGACTGGGCGCGCGACGCGAAGCCGGGCGACACCGTCGAGGCGACCGTGCACGGCACCGGCTTCGCCGACCCCGACCCGGCGCCCTCGCATGTCTTCGCCGTCGCCGACGCCGCCTCCCTGCCCGCCCTCAACTCCCTGCTCGGCGCGGTCGGCGGGGCCCCTGCCACCGTGTGGTTCGAGGGCGAGCGCGACGGCCTCCCGTTCCGCGCGGACCCGGCCCGCCACGACGTACGGGCCGTGCCGCGGCGGGACGCGGGGGCGCACCTCGTCGCCACGGTGAAGGAGGCCCTGCCCGGGCTGCTCGGGCGCACCCCCGACCCGTACGTCTGGATCGCCTGCGACACGGCGACGACCCGCGCCCTGACCGCGTACGTCCGCAAGGAGCTCGGGCTGCCGAGGCAGCGGGTGAACGCTCTGGGCTACTGGCGCCCCTGACCGGCGGGAAAGCCCCCGCGCGCGTCCCGGCGGCCCGCGCGGCATGATCGGGGCATGGACGTCACCCTGCATCTCGCCCAGGACCCGGAGGCCGACGCGCTCCTCGGCCGCAGCCCGCTCGCCGCGCTGGTCGGCATGCTGCTGGACCAGCAGGTGCCGATGGAGTGGGCGTTCAAGGGGCCGCGCACGATCGCGGACCGGCTCGGCACGGACGACCTCGACGCACACGACATCGCCGCCCAGGACCCCGACGCGTTCGCCGCCCTGCTCTCCGAGAAGCCGGCCGTGCACCGCTACCCGGGCTCCATGGCCAAGCGGATCCAGCAGCTGTGCCAGTACCTGGTCGAGCACTACGACGGTGAGGCCGAGCTCGTCTGGAAGGGCGTCGACGACGGCCGCGAACTGCTGCGCCGGCTCCAGGAGCTGCCCGGGTTCGGCAAGCAGAAGGCGCAGATCTTCCTCGCCCTGCTGGGCAAGCAGCTCGGCGTACGACCGCGGGGCTGGCGGGAGGCCGCCGGCGCCTACGGCGAGCCGGATTCCTTCCGGTCCGTCGCCGACATCACCGGACCGGAGTCGCTGACCAAGGTGCGGGCGCACAAGCAGGAGATGAAGGCGGCCGCGAAGGCGGCGAAGGCGTCCCGCGCCTGACGCTTCCCTAGCCCGTGCGGGGGTTTCTCGTCCCAAGGCGATGAACGGCGGAGGGGCCGGGGGGACATGACCTTCCGTGAGCACCGCACGGAGTGGAGCGCGCGGCCGGATCTGGCTGCGGATCGTCGTGCTGCTGCTCGCGCTGCTGGTGCCGGGAGCGCACGCCCAGGCCCACGCCCTGCCGGTGGCCGTGACGGTCGAGGCCGAGGCCGTCGAGCACGACAGCCTCGACACCGCCCTGCGGCCACCGGCCCGCTCCGCCCGCCGCGCGGGCGCCCCTCTCGCGGTCCGGCCGTGCCCGGTGCCGCCCTCGCCGCCGACCCCCGCCGCCGACCGGGCGGTGGGCCGTCCGGTGGCCGCCCCGCACGTCCCGCGCCTCCTGGACACCGTCGTCCTGCGCTGCTGACCGCCCTCCGCGTGAAGGCCCGTCGGCACCACAGGAGGAGCACAGCCATGCCCACCGACCCCTACGCCGTCCTGCGCGCCCTGCTGCGCGCGGAGGCGGCGCGCACCGCTCCGAGGCCCGGGGCACGGAAGAAGGAGCCGCCGCGTCCCCGCGAGGAACGGAGGCGCGGCTGAGACCGGCGCGGCGGGGGCGGCCTTCTCCGGGTCACCGCCTCCGCCGCGCCGTCCCGAACAGGGACCGGGTGATCTCCCGGCCTATCTGGGTGCCGACCGACCGGGCGAGGGACTTGAACATGCCGCTGCCGACGACCTGCTCGACGACCGAGCGGTCCTCGTCCTTCCCGGCCCTGCCACGAGGGGCCTCGCGCCCGCGCTCCCCCTCATCGACGATCTCGTCGGGCCCCTTGCCGGGCCTCCGCTCCCCGGTGATCTCGTCCGGGCCCTTCCCGGGCCGCGGCTCCTGGAGCTTCTCGTACGCGGACTCCCTGTCCACAGCCTGTGCATACCGCTCGCGCAGCGCGGATTCGGTCACCGCCCGGTCCAGCGCACCCGCCTCCAGCGGGCCCATCAGCGACTCGGGGGCCCGCAACCGGGTCGCGGCCACCGGGGTCGGGGCGCCCTTCTCGCTGAGGACGGTCACCACGGCCTCGCCGGTGCCCAGCCCGGTGAGCAGTTCCTCCAGGTCGTACGGCGAGTCGGGGAACGTCTTCACCGTGGCACTGAGCGCCTTCTGATCGTCCGGGGTGAAGGCCCGCAGCGCGTGCTGGACGCGGTTGCCGAGCTGTCCGAGCACCTCGGCGGGTACGTCCTTCGGGGTCTGCGTCACGAAGAAGACGCCGACTCCTTTAGAGCGAATCAGCCGCACGGTCCGCGTGATCGCGTCCAGGAACGCCTTGGACGCGTCGTCGAACAGCAGATGCGCCTCGTCGAAGAAGAAGACCAGCTTCGGCCGGTCGGCGTCCCCGACCTCGGGCAGATCGTGGAAGAGGTCGGCGAGCAGCCACATCAGGAACGTCGAGAAGAGCCGGGGCCGGTCCTGGACGGCGGCGAGTTCGAGGACCGACACCATGCCCCGCCCGTCCGGTGCCGTCCGCAGCAGCCCGGCCGTGTCGAACTCCGGCTCCCCGAAGAAGTCGCCCATGCCCTCCGCCTCGAAGGCGGTCAGGGAGCGCAGGATCACCCCGGCGGTGGCGGTGGACAGGCCGCCGATGTTCTTCAGCTCCGCCTTGCCCTCGTCGGAGGTGAGGAAGGCGACGACCGCCCGCAGGTCCTTGAGGTCGACCAGCTCCAGGCCCTTGGTGTCGGCGTAGTGGAAGATCAGGCCGAGCGACTGCTCCTGGGTCCGGTTGAGCCGGAGGGCCTTGGACAGCAGCACCGGGCCGAAGCTGGTGATCGTGGCGCGCACGGGGACGCCGTGCCCGATGCCGCCCAGCGCGAGGAACTCGGCCGGGAAACCGGTCCCCTGCCACGGCTGGTGCACCTCGGCGGCCCGGGAGCGGACCTTGTCGTTGGGCTGTCCGGGTGCCGCGATCCCCGACAGGTCGCCCTTGACGTCGGCGAGGAAGACGGGCACGCCCTGCGCGGACAGCTGTTCGGCGATGAGCTGGAGGGTCTTGGTCTTGCCGGTGCCGGTGGCGCCCGCGACGAGGCCGTGCCGGTTGAGCATGGTCAGCGGCACCCGGATCTGGGCGTCGGGCAGGCAGGTCCCGTCCCAGAGCAGGGCGCCCAGGTCGAGCGCGGGCCCCGTGAAGGCGTATCCGGCGGCGATCTCCAGGGCCTCCTGCGGGAGGGCGGGGGCACCGGTCCGGGTGCCGGGCGCCGGCGGCGCCGCCCCGGTCCCGGGGGTGTTCCTGCGGTCGCTCATGTCCGCTCTCCCCCACGGCCTTCGCCGTTTCGTCACGTTCTGCCCGATCTTTTCCAGCGTCGCACTCCGTCGCCATGGCTGCGCCCAGAACGTCTCGACCGGTAGGCTTTCCGTGTGATCTTCAAGCGCATCGGAAACGGCCGGCCGTACCCCGACCACGGCCGGGAAAGCACCCGGCAGTGGGCGGACGTCGCTCCGCGCCCGGTCCGCCTCGATCAGCTCGTGACGACCAAGGGCCAACTCGACCTCGAGACCCTGCTGGCCGAGGACTCCACGTTCTACGGCGACCTCTTCGCGCATGTCGTGAAGTGGCAGGGCGACCTGTATCTCGAGGACGGCCTGCACCGAGCGGTCCGTGCGGCACTCCAGCAGCGCCAGGTGCTGCACGCGAGAGTGCTCGAACTCGACTGAGTCCGGGCCGACGCGGCCGGGACCCGTCCGCATTGACCCTTTCGGGTTGGACCGCGCGGCTGCGAATGATCATCTAGTAGGCATTGCCGCCCGGGCGCACTACGCTGCGCCCATGAGCATGCTGACTCCCCCCGGCATGGGTGGCCAATACCGGATCAAGGGGGACAAGTACCCACGGATGCGGCGTCGTCGGCCGCGCGGCAGGCTCGTCCTGCTCGGCGCTGCCTCCCTCGCCGGCCTCGGCCTGGTCGGCTGGGGCACGCTCCAGCTCGTCGACGTCTTCACCGGCGGTGGCGGCACGGCGTCCGCGGTCGGCGCCAAGAGCGACTGCTCGACGAAGGCGACGGCCTCGCCGTCCGCCGCGCCGAAGCTCCCGAAGCCGGACGCGATCACCGTCAACGTCCTCAACGCCACGACCCGCGGCGGGCTGGCGAAGAAGACCGCGGACGAGCTGAAGAAGCGCGGCTTCAAGATCGGCGACGTGGGCAACGCCAGCAAGGAGTACGACAAGAAGGTCAAGGGCACCGGTCTGCTGCTCGGCCCGGCCTCCTCGCTGAACACCTCGCTGCCGGTCCTCGCGACCCAGCTGACCGCCGCCGAGCGCCGCACCGACGCGGCCCGCAAGGGCGCCGCCGTCGATCTGATCATCGGCGACGCGTTCAAGGAGCTGACGAAGAAGGCGGACGCCACCAAGGCCCTGGCCGCGCTGGCCGAGCCCGAGCCGACGCCCGCCTCGTCGAAGAAGGGGTGCTGAGGGGCGCCGTGGCGCCTACTCGGCGGCGCCGTACAGGCGGTCGCCCGCGTCGCCGAGGCCGGGCATGATGTACCCGTTCTCGTTGAGACGCTCGTCCACGGCTGCCGTCACCACCGTCACCGGCGTGCCCGCCAGCTCGCGCTCCATCAGCTCCACGCCCTCGGGCGCGGCGAGGAGGACCACGGCGGTCACGTCGTCCGCGCCACGCTTGATCAGCTCCTGGATGGCCGCGACCAGGGTGCCGCCGGTGGCGAGCATCGGGTCGAGGACGTACACCTGACGCCCGGAGAGGTCCTCCGGCATCCGCGAGGCGTACGTGGACGCCTGGAGCGTCTCCTCGTTGCGGATCATGCCCAGGAAGCCGACCTCGGCGGTCGGCAGCAGCCGGACCATGCCGTCCAGCATGCCGAGTCCGGCCCGCAGGATCGGCACCACCAGCGGGCGCGGGTGGGAGAGCTTCACACCGGTGGTCTCGGTGACGGGGGTCGCGATGTCGACCGCCTCGGTCCGCACGTCCCGCGTGGCCTCGTAGGCGAGCAGGGTGACCAGTTCGTCGGCGAGCCGGCGGAAGGTCGCGGAGTCGGTGCGGCGGTCGCGCAGCGTGGTGAGCTTGTGGGCGACCAGAGGGTGGTCGACGACGTGGAGACGCATGTCCACAACAGTAACCGGGCCCGGTATGCCCGGCGCCCCCACACACGGCAAGCCCGCGGACCGCGGTTCACCCTCGCGCTGGCATCAAACCGCCCGTCGGGGGGAAAGTGGGAGGGACCGCGACCGGGGGTGGTGAGCCGATGCCGAAAGCCGATTCGCCGGCGGACGCCGCGCAGGACGCGCAGGACGCGCCGGAGACGAGCGACGCGGCCCGGCGCCGGCGGCGCGCCCAGTTCCTGCGGGAACTCGCCGAGGCGCGTGCGCTGCGCGACCGGGTCCAGCCGCGCCGCGCGAAGGCGGCCCGGCTGCGCCACGCCATGCGCATGCGCACGTTCCGCTGGTAGGCCGGCGCCCCGGAAGACCGGCCGCGCCGGGCGCCGTTGGGGCCGGGGCGTGCCGGAACACCTGGAAAAGCCGCGTACGATCCGCACGTGGCGGCAACGAGTGCGCTGGTGAGTCCTTCACGGACGCGCTCGCGGACCCCCTCGGGCCACGGCGATCAAAAGAGCCGGACACAGGGAGCCGAAGACGTCCCCTGGACGCCTTGTTTCTGCCACGATTCCGAGTGGGTGGGGCTCGGACCCCGAGCCGTCCCGCCCGTAACCTCCGCCGGGGGGACCCCCAACCGGCACGCCTCAGACCAGTGGGAGAGTCACGGTGTACTTCGCCGCACTGCTCGCGCGCACCGAAGACGGGTGGGAAGCGAGCGACACAGAGCTCGACGATGTGGAGACCCTGTCGGATCTGGCCGACCTGGCCCGTGAAGCCTCGCCCGACGACGACACGGTGCTGGTGCTGATCGAGCAGGAGGACGCCTGGTTCGGCGTCGTCCGGATCGACGGCGAGGAAGACCCCCGTATCTACGTCTCGGACGCCGCCGCCGCTGCCCGCAGCAGTTACGGGGAGATCCTGCTCACCGACGAACTGCTCGGCAGGGAGCCCGGCGACGACGGCGCCGACCTGGACTCCCTCGACCTCGACGGCACGGAGGAGCCCGACGGCGACTCCGACGACGAGGAGGGCGGGGGCGGCGACGCGGTCCCGCACAGCCCCGTGGGCGACAGCGAGATCCTCGACGACCTTGGTGTCGGCGAGAAGGAGCTGAAGTCCCTGGACGCCGAGGACGCCCTCGGTGCGATCGCCGAGGCGCTGGGTGCCTCGGAGGTCCTGGAGACCGTCCGCTGACCTCGCCCGACCCCGTACGCGACCGCTGGCGGGCGGCGATGAGGCTCGCCCTGGACGAGGCCGAGGAGGCCGTCCGGGGCGGGGACGTCCCCGTCGGCGCCGTCGTGCTGTCCGCCGACGGGACCCGGGTGCTCGGCGCCGGGCACAACGAGCGTGAAGCGACCGGGGACCCGACCGCGCACGCCGAGGTGCTGGCGATCCGCCGGGCCGCCGCCGAGCTCGGCGAGTGGCGGCTGACCGGGTGCACGCTCGTCGTCACCCTGGAGCCGTGCACGATGTGCGCGGGCGCCCTGGTGCAGTCCCGGGTGGACCGGGTGGTCTACGGCGCCCGTGACGACAAGGCCGGCGCGGCGGGCTCCCTGTGGGACGTCGTCCGCGACCGGCGCCTCAACCACCGGCCCGAGGTGATCGAGGGCGTCCTCGCCGAGGACTGCGCCCGCCTGCTCACGGAGTTCTTTCGGGACCGCTGAGCCGGGGCCGCTTATCGATTTCTGAGCACGGCCCGGCGTGCTGTAAGGTCTCCCTCGGTAGCGTGTCCGAGCGGCCGAAGGAGCTCGCCTCGAAAGCGAGTGTGGCGCAAGTCACCGAGGGTTCAAATCCCTCCGCTACCGCAGATAGAAGAGGGGTCCCGTTCAGGCGGGACCCCTCTTCTCGTGATTCCGTCTCAGTTTCCGTCTCACTTGCGGCTCGACACCCCTCCTGGCCACGTCAGGAACCAAGAGCTACACGCCGATTCCAGAACAAACACCTACAACGGGACCAACCGCTCGTCATGGACACATCCAGAGTGATGCGGATCACAGGATGGGCCTCTGAGGCCTGACGTTCGGATTTGAATATTACACAGAGCGGAATATTTGCCACGCTCAGTAAGCCCCTGACCTGCGTGAAGCCCGCCGCTTTCACCCTTCCCGGAGCTTCCACGGCGGGCCCCACTTCGACGCAGCTGAAATACGTCGCACTCGCTTAGCGCGCAGCCTCGCCCTTGTGCGGACAAGTTGTGACCGGCGTCACATTTCGAGGTTGGACACCGCTCTGACCTGTGAGCAAGATAGTGGGCGTTCGATGCGTGCGGTCCTTCCCGAGTACCACCGCCACACGCGTGCGAACACCGGGCGATGCAAGGCCAGGAGACCTGCCAACACCCGAAGGCCGGGGCCCCACTTCGAAGCAGCTGAACTGCAACACGTCGCGCAGAAAGATCATGACGATGAGCGGAAGCGGCAAGGCTAAGAAGCCTGTCGGTAAGACCAAGCGCCCCACCAAGAAGACCGCCGAAGGCGGCAAGCCGACTCAGACCCCGAACAACGGCTCGCGCCGGAAGCCGGTGGACACGCAGAACCTGCCCATCCCTGGGCCTCGCGTGCCAGCCGAGACTGCGGGGCCTCTCTTGCCAGCTCCTCTCGACGTGCAGGACCTGTCCGCAGACGGGGATGCGGCACCCCTCGTCCCGTTGGGCAGGTCCCGACTGGCCCTTCGGGCTGCCAGCGCGATCATGACTGGCGGCCAGCTGATCCCGGCCGCCGAGTCTCTAGAACCGGGCCTGCGAGCAGCGGTACTGGTCCTCCTTGTGCTTGACGTTACCTTCGAGGTCACCGCAAGCATCGGGAAGCGAATTGCAGACATCTTCCGATGCGTTCGGCTCAGCCGTGCGTCAGCCACGCGGATCCAGCGAGACAAGGTCAGCGTCTCGGTGAACGCGGTCATCACGGCCTTGCCGAAGCGGCGCAAGCTCAGGATTTCGGGTCGACTGGCGAGTGCCACCCTGATCGCCAGCCAGTGGTACGAGGGCTTGCAGGCCGTGCACGCCGAGACGCTGATCTTCGCCGGCGTAATCCTCGTTGTCGACATCGTCACCGAGATCAGTGGAAGGGTGAGCGAGAAGATGTCACGCTGGATGGAAAAGGCCGTCCCCTTCCGCTACTCCGGCAAGGACGCGGGTTCCGAGGAATAATGCCTCCTCCTTACGTTAGGTCAGACCCCTCCGCGCCCACAGGCGCGGGGGGGATGTCCCCTGTCTCCAATCCCCAGACAGAGACGGATCCTCAGACCGAAGCGTTTCGCCTTTTCTACGAAGAGAATTACGCAAATTTCGTGCGCTTCGCAGCGCGACAGTTGCGCGACACGGAGTACGTCGAAGATATCGTCTCCGAAGTCTTCATCACCCTATGGTCGAAGTGGGACAAAATCGGGGGGAGCGATACCGAAAAGCTGATGTACGGGTACCGTGTCGCCAGAAATAGATGCATCGACGCGCACCGTCGTGATCAACGAGCTCAAGCGTATGTATCAAAGTATCACGAAGGGGCAGATCCACCAGACGAATCCGAACGAGGAACGGTCGAGTCGGCGGAGAAAGTAGCGGTTAGCAACATTCAGGCAGACTCGCTATACAAATCGATGTACTCAGCCCTAAGCGACCGCGAACGGGAAGTCATCCTAATGTATTCTTCGGGCTACAGACCGAACGAAATCGCAAAGCGTTTGGGCACCAGTGCGGCAACGGTTCGCACATACATCCTCCGATCGCGAAAGAAGTTGCGGCGCTCTCTCGCCCGGAGCAACCCGGACGTTTTGCAGTACCGCTGACGTTCCTTCTCGATCCCTGAAAGGTAAAGGGCGACCCTCCACCGGTCGCCCTTTACCTTTTCCTAGCTAGTTACACCACCGATATCGCTGCTATTTCAGGTAGCGTTTCCGATATCCCAAATGAGCCCGTCTACCTGTCGAGCGACGTCACTGCGGACGGAGTCCACCATGTGTTGGTACCGCGCGGCCATAGCCGTGGTCGACCACCCCATGAGGCCCATGACCGCCCGTTCCGAGACTCCGAGGATCAGCAGCACCGTGGCGGCGGTGTGTCGGGCATCGTGCAGCCGGCCGTCCCTCACTTTGGCGTCGGTCAGCAGTTCCTTCCAGTCGTCATAGTCGGTGCGGGGCGGGGTGCCACGTCCGTCCGGCGTAGCGAACAGCCAGCCCTCATCCGCCCACTTCTCCCCTGCCGCCGCACGTTCGGCCTCCTGCTTCGCGCGGTGGACCCGGAGTAGTTCAACGAGCTGTGCGGGCAGACCGACCGACCGTCGGCCAGCGCGGGATTTTGTGTCGGCCGTCTCCGGGTTGGTGCGTTGGCGCTGCCGGCAATATCCAGCCTTTCGGCCGCAGGTGTCGCCGCATCCGTGGGCGTATCGCGGGCGGCGCCGGCTACGGCGAACCATCAGCACTCCGCGTTCCATGTCCACGTCGGCCCACTTGAGGCCCAGCGCCTCCCCCTGTCGCAGACCGAGGGCGAGAGCGACGGCCCAGCGAGCGGAGTTGCGCCGGTCATCGGCGGCGCGCAAGAGCCGCTTGACCTCCTCGACAGTGAACGGCTCGATTTCCTCCTCACTGACGCGGGGCGCCTTGGCAAGCTGCACCGGGTTGCGGCTGAGGTGGCCACGCCGGACCGCCTCATTGAGCGCAGTGCGGAAGGTGCGGTGAATCTGGTGAATCGTGCCCGCCCGCCGGCCGTCCGCCTGCATTCGCCCGTAGAAGCGCTCGATGTGCTCCGCCCCGAGCTTGTCGAGACGGTGAGCCCCGAGCGCGGGGATCAGGTGCTTCCGCACGGCGACGCCGTAGCCGACCATCGTGTTCTCGTTGACGGCGAGCGGGGCGATGGTCTCGACCCAGTGAGTCAGCCACGCTTCGACCGTCCAGGCGCGCCCCGCCTTGCGCACCGACCCGCCGTCACGCTGCTTCTCCAGCTCACGGACCGCCGCCGTCACCTCAGCGCGGGTCTTGCGCTCAACGTGGCGGCGGTCCGGTCGGCCGTCGTCACGGATGCCTACGGTGACGCGGCCGTGCCACTTGCCGTCCTTGCCCAGGTAGATGGAGGAGCGGCCGTTCGGCTGTCGTGTGCGCTTCTTGTCCTCCGCCACAGGCGGACTCCTTCGAGTTGAGGTGAAAGCAGCCGGGGCACCACCCGATGAGGCGGTGCCCCGGTACGGGACGGATCAGGCGGCGCGCTGCTCGGCGCGACGGCGGGCGAGGTAGGCGGCCGGTGCGTCGGCAGGGACGCGCCGTAATCCGCCGATAGTCAGGGACTCCAGCTCGCCGGTGCGGATGAGGGCAAAGCAGGTCGTACGCCCGATACGGAGGCAGCGTGCGGCCTCTTCGACGGTCAGGAGCACGGGAGCCGGCTCGCCGGCAACAGCATGGGGGGTGATCTCCACGGCAGCGGTGCTCATGGAAGGTCTCCTCTAAGGACGGTCCGTCGGGGGGTCCCTCTGAGGGCCGCTACTTCCGCTACCGCCGCTACCGCGCAGGTCAGGGGCCTGTTCGGGGTAGCGGGATGGGGTAGCGGTAGCGGCGGGGTAGCGGCAACCGGGGCCGGTTGCCGCTACCGCATTTGTGCTGGTCAGGCTGCGTTTTCGGTGCCGGGTAGCGGAGGTAGCGGACTTTCCGGGGGTGGGGGGCAGTAGCGGGCCCACGCGTCCCGCAGATCGGCGGCGTAGTAGCCCTTGAGGACGCTCCCGGCGGCCTTGATGTTGCGGGAGGTGATCGGCTCGTTGTCCGCCGTCATGTACTCCGCGAGCATCCGTGACAGGCGCCGGTTGTCGAGCGGCTTGCCGTGCAGGTCCGCCCACGGGGCGTCGTCCAGGGCGTTGAGCCGGTCCAGGATCGCGACGGTGGGCAAGCGGTCGATGCCGACCAACACGTGATCGCGCAGGTCAGTCAGTAGCCGGACTCCGAGGCTTCCTTTGTCGTTGGCTTTGGATGCGGTGACCAGGACGACGCAGGCTTCGCGGGCCCGGTCGGGCCAGTCCCCGCCCGCTGCGTCCGCGATCGCGAGCAGCGGTTCCCATACGTCGGCGGGCCGGTCCGTGACGCCTTCGGGCAGGGCCGGCCACACGTTCATGACGCGCTCGCTGACCTGCTCGGCCCATGTGGCGAGCCGGTCGCGCAGGGCGAAGCCTTCCTTTTCGTGGATGCGGGTGCGGTAGGGCTCGATCGTCTCGTTGCGGGCCCTGCGGCGCATGCGGATGTTGACGGAGCGGTCCCGGATGGTGTCGGGCAGGTAGCCGAGCCCGGCCACGGCGACGGCGGCGAAGGAGTGGAACGCCTGCACGGTCTGGTTGGCGCCGTCTCCCACGCACCGGAACATCGGCCGGTTGCGGCGGTGGCCTGCGTTGATGAACCCGCGGAGCTGTTCGTTCTCCCCGGCCTTGGGGCCGAAGATGGTGTCGATCTCATCGAAGAGGATCGTGGGCCGTTTGCCGTCGACCCCGGCCACCGCGCGGAAGAGCGCGGCGGCGGAGGCGTCGACAGCGGCCATCGGGTTGGGCACGAGCGTTTCCACGATTTCCAGCGCCCGCGACTTCCCGGACCCGGGTTCCGGGGACAGGAACGCGAGACGCGGGGTGGACTCGAAGCAGTCGAGCAGGTGGGCGTGCGCGTCCCACAGGACCACGGCCACGTAGGCGGCCTCGTTGGGGAAGACGTTGAAGCGGCGGTGGAAGGCTTCCACCTCGTTGAGCAGCGCGGCGCCGTCGATGCGGTCGGTCATGCGGCGGCCCTCCTTTCGGGGGGTGCGGCGGGAGCTCCCGTGCAGGCGGATCGGTGGGCGTCGTACTCGGCGACGAGCGCGACCACGTTCTCGGGGCCGGTGGCAGCGCCGGTCAGCCCGCAGCGGCAGGCGTAGCCGGCGGTGGGCAGGGCGCCGGGGCGCGTCGACCAGCGGGCGCCGTCGTAGTGGTGGCGGTAGACCGGCGGGGCGGAGATCCGGATACCTGGCGCATCCGGGGTCGGGTCGCTACCGGGCCGGGCGGTGGATCGGTTCGGACGAAGAGCAGTTGGGACGCCCTTGCGGGCGGCGCCTTTCGGCTCGCCCACGGCCGGTGTGTCCGCAACCTGTGTAGCGTCCGGCGGGCCGTCCGGGGTGATGGGGATGCTCTTCAGGTGGGGGCGGGAACGGGTGCTCATGCCGTCGCCCCGCTGCGGCTGTTGTGGGTGATGGACCAGTTGAGGGCGCTGCGCAGGGTGGAGCGGCACTCGGACGCGGACAGTCCGGTCGCCTCGCCTGCCTCCTGAAGAGCCTGTTCAACCAGGTGCCGGGGGAGGTCGCCCCACGCGACGAAGCGACCGAGAGCGCGGGCGGCCCGGAACAACGCCGCTTCCCGCGTGCCGTGTTGGGCGGTGGCGACGTTCCGTGTCTCGTTGGCGAGCGCTACGTCCGCGTATCGGCGTGATTGCCCCGCTACGGCCACAGAAGGGGCCTGAGCGGGCTTGGGGGCGGGTTGCAGGGCGCTTTGGAGCCACGACGGCACCGGAACCGTCTCAGGGGCGCTCAGGGCTTCGTACTGTCCGGCGGGCAGGATGCTGCCCGCAGCGACGACGTATCCGCCCCACCCACGGGTGTCCACCGATTCGGCGACGGTGCCCGCCGTGGAGCCGATGCGGACGCCTGCCGGGGCGGTGAAGTACAGGTGGGTTCCGCCGCTGGTGGTCCGCACCCGGTAGGTGTCGGGGACGGCCTGTCCGGCGCGCTCGCAGAGCGCTCCAAAGGTTGCCGCGCCGTCAGGCGCGTCCGAACTGCCCTTGTGCTCTGGCGTGTCCAGGTCGACCACGACCAGCCCCGAGGGGCCAGTGGCGATGCCGACGTTGAACGGGGCCCGCGACCACGCGGCCCGGATGCGGTCGGGGTCGGTGGTGGCGCGCTGCTCCCACTTGCGGTGTCCGCCGGCGCATTCCCCGGTGCGGGTGCAGGACTTCTCACCGTGCAGGGCGGGCCGCTTCGTGCCGGGCCGCAACGGGAAGACGTGCCAGCCACGCGCGGCGGCGTCGAGCGCGGCGGTCAGCAGGTGCTCGCTCATGCCGCCACCCCCATCAGTGTCCGGGCGAGGAAGGCGCGGCCGATGAACTCGGTGTAGGCGGGCGGGATGGCCTCGGTCAGTTCCTCACGCACGTCGGTCCAGTCGATGCCCATCGCGGCTTGCAGCTCCGGGACGCTGGGTTTGCCGCCGCCGTTGCCATAGGCGGCGACGTAGGGGCCGTCGTAGAAGCGGCCGTGGCGGTAGCCGCGCACGCGGCCCCGGTGCGGGACATGGGCCGGCTTCTCGACGCTCCAGCCGCCCAGCTCGAAGTTGCGGTGACGGATGACTCCGAGACCGAACATCTCTCCGCACAGGGTGAGGTCTTTACGGATGTCCGCGCGGCCGTTGGGCTGCTCGATGACGTAGGGCAGGCCGGTTCGTTCGAGCAGGGCCCGGGTCGGGGCCACCAGGTCCACGTGGGTTCCGCCCCATCCCTGCGAGGCGTTCGTGCCCACGGTCAGCGCACATCCGTGCTGGCAGGGCGGAGAGGCGTGCACGAACGCGTACCGGCGGATCTCACCGGTGGCGATCAGGTGGGCGAGGTAGGCGAGCGCGTCACCCCGGTGGTACGGGAAGGGGTAGTTCGGACGGTCGGCGATGTCGCATCCGTCCACTGCGAACCCGGCTCGCGCCAGGCCGGTTCCGGCGCCGCCGGCGCACGAGTACAGATCCAGTGCGCGTGGCCGTAAGGCACGCTCTCGCCGGATGACGATGGGTTGGGTCATGCTGGATGTCTCCAGTTCCTTGTGTGGGTGACTGGCTGGCAAGGGCGGCCCCGCGGCTTTGGCGAGACGGTGGGGGCCGCCCTTGGCGTAGCTAGCCGTGGAAGTGGTTGCGCTTGAACGTGGCCTTGCGGATGTTGACCGTGCTGCCGCCTCGGTGGCCGCTCGCGGTGAAGACTTGGACGGCGATCCATCCGCCGAAGATCACGGCGGCCAGGGTGATGAGCTGGGTCACCAGAGCGGTCAGGGCCGCGATGAACGTGGTGAGCAGCAGTAGTCCGCCGCACATGGCGAGGAACCCGACGCCTCCGAGGGCGACGTTCACCGCCGCGCGGGAGACGGGCGGCTTGGCTGCGAGGGGTTCGGGCTGTAGGGGGCTGAGGCTGTAACCGGTGACGACGCGGCCGTCCGGCAGGACGACACTCGCCACCGACGGGACCGTGCCCGGCTGCACCGGGACGACCTGTGCCGGCGCCGCGACAGCGGGCGGCTGCGGGGTCAGGTGGTGAATCTCCACAGCCCTCACGGCGGGTGTCTGTGAAGCGTGTTCGGGGAGCATGCGGAATCCCTTCGCGGAGTGGTTCAGGGAGGCAGACGCACCCCCTTGGGGGTGTGCTGTGGAGGGGGTTTCAGGGCTCTGACCTGGGGTGCCTCCCTGACTCCCTGACTGATCATTTGCGCAGGTCAGGGGCAGGGAGGCGGGTCAGGGAGAGGTTCAGGGACTTCTCCCTGCCTCCCTGACCCGGGCGGGGTCGGGTCCCTGTCATCCGTCGGCGGAAGCGGAACCTTCGCTGTCGCGGTTGGCGAGGGCTCGGGTGAGCCGGTCGCGGCCGACGACCATGCGGCCGTCGGACTTGTAGGGCTCGGCTCCGGTGCCGTCGAGTACGCGCTTGAGGTCGATGAACGACCACTTGCCGTACGCGTCCGCGTTCAGGGCGGCGAGTCGCTTGAGGACGTCCTGGGTGAGCACCCGCGACGCCGTACCGACCACGGAGGCGATGTCCGCGAGCGGGTCACGGTCTTCGCCACGCTCGATGGCGTGCAGGGTGGTGACACCATCGCGCAGGGCCTTGGCACGGTCGGTGATCGCGGTGGCCGCATCGTCATCGATGTAGTGCGTGCGCACGGTGATGGACGACTGGCCGGCCGGGATGGTGATGCCGTCGGAGGCAACCACCAGGGTTCCCTTGTCCAGGCCGGGACGCAGCAGGTTGGGGGCGGCGCCGCCATCGACGGCCTTGTCCCCGAGCGCCATGCGGGCCTGCGACTCCGTGCCCAGGGCGAGCGAGGCCCGCGTGTGGGCGCCCTCGCGCACGAGCTTGGGCAGGTTCTCGTTGGTCGGGTCCTGGGTGCCCTGCCACATCAGCACGTTCACGGCCCGCCCCTGATTGTGGATCTTGCGGACGGCCATGAAGTACCGAGAGTTGGCCTTCGACCCCCCGTAGGGCCGCTTGTCCTCGTCCTTGGCCGGGCACATGAACGCCACCTGCGCCTCGTCCACGAGCACGATGAGCGGCGGGAACACCGTGCCGGGCGGGGCCTGGATACGGCGGTTCATCTCGTCCACGGCGCCTTCGACCATCTCGGTCACCTGGATCACGTGCTCATCGGTCGGCCCCTGGATCAGCGTGCTCGCGAGCCCGTCGAACATGGCCCAGTCACCCACGCCCTTGAGATCGCCCATGAGGAACTGCACCGACCGGTCCAGCGACAGCCACAGCGCCAGGGAACGCAGCGCCACAGTCTTGCCCTGATTCGACAGACCAGTGATGAGCAGGTGCCGCTGATACAGGGACAGCGCTGCGGCGTCGCCACGCAGGTCCTGCCCCCACGGCGCCCTGCCGGTCTTGTAGTTGGCGGTCATGGTGTCGTCGGTGACCAGCGGGGACGGGCCGATCGGCTCATCCAGCGCGCCGGAGTCGGCGATCCACAACCGGACCGTGCGGGCGGCCTGCGGGATGGTGATGAACACTTCGTGTTCGTGCCGGGTCAGGTTCTCCGCGAGCTTGCGGCGCTTGTTCTGCACCTCGTTGGTCGACACCCCGGAGGGCAGGGTGACGTCGACTTCTACGCCGCATCCGGCGATGGTGATCGGGCCGAGCATGGAGGCGCCGGCGTCTCCCATGTCCTTGATGGCTCCCCGGAGGGCGGGGATGCCGAGGTCGCGCAGGGCCTTGACCACGATGGACGGGGTGATCGGCTCCCCCTCGCCCGAGCGGACGTTCGCCGGGAGGGCCCACTGGGGTGCGGCCTGTTGCTTGCGGCCGACGGCCCACAGGGCGAGCAGGGCGAGGAACGGGCCGAGCGTGAGGGCCGGTCCCCACACCACCTGAACGATGCGGATGAGCAGGGCGATGAACTCGATGGTGGCCACGAGCGGCGTGATGACGTCTGCGGCCTGCCCGCTGCTGATGGCCAGGACGACACCCAGGCCGACCAGCACACCGACGCTCATGCCGGCGCCGACGGCGACGCCCTTCGCGGCCTCCACGGGCGAGTGCAGGAGGTCCATGCGGCGGTGGTGGCGGGCGGCCCGGAAGCGCTGCAACCGCTCCTCCCACTCCTCGGCCGCTTCGAGGTTCCCCGCGGCTTCCGCCGCGCGGATCATCCGCTCGTAGCGGGAGCCGGTACGGCCGTCCCACGCGCGGCGGGCCACGATCCGCCCGCCGTTGAACGTGTACGACGTGTGCCGGGCCGCCGCCCGCGCGGCCGCCCTGGTCCTCTCGTGCGTGACGCCGGTCTTGATGGCCCGACCCGAGCGGACCCACAGCGGCACGGGCCGTGCCGGGGGCGCGTCCGGGACCACGGTCAGGGTCGTCACAGCCGCCGCCGGGTCGGTGTTCTTGTGGAGGTGAACGACGTTCTCGGACATGCTGGAAGTTCTCCTGACTGCCCCTGTCGGGGCGGGAGTGAGGGAGAGAACCGGGGTGGCCGGGTCCGTGGAAAGAGCGGCCACCCCGGGCGGGATTGGCTGGTCAGAACCAGCCGGACGACTTGCGTGCGGCCTTGGCGCGCGCGGCCTCGGTGATCAGGCGCTGACGCTCGCCGTGCAGGGCCGTCAGCTCAGCGGTCAGCCGCATCTCCACGGACGAGCCGAGGGAGTCCATGCGGTTCTCCGCGCCGGTCGTGCTACGGGCCCGGTGGGCGCGGTGCGCTCCCGAGGCGAGTGCGCGGCTCATGGCGAGGCGTTCACGGGCGGTCAGGGGCCACCACTCGCCCCGCCGCACGGCCTCCAGCTTCTTCCGGGTCTTCTCGATCTCACGGTCAAGGCGGCGTATCTCGGAGTTGCCCATGTCAGTGACTCCGTTCGGACCCGTCAGGGTCGGGAAAGGCACACGGGGTACAGGTGCCGAGCGAGGCAGGGATGACGTATCCGGCATCACGCCGGCACGCGGGACAGCGACGGCGCGCCGCGTTCGCCTTGGCCAGCGCCGCCCACCGGGCCGCCGTCATCGGACGCACCGGCTTGGCCCGATCGACGCGATACAGGTAGGCGACCAGCGGACCCCGCCGTCGCCGGGGCCGCTCCAGCTGAGCGGCCACGTCCTGACCGCCGGGACGGAGCCCGAGGGCGCGGAGCTGGCGGCGGGTGGCGTAGCCGTCAGGGGCGAGCCGCCACCGGTAGACCGGCAGCGCGGCCATCAGACGACCTGCAGGCCGCGCTCGGCGCGCAGGGTGTCGCGCAGCGTGCGGGCGTTCGCCGGGGAGGTGCGAACCTCACGTCGGATGCCCTCGGCGGTGAGCCTGGTGTCCGGCCAATCGGCCGTGGCCTTCCGAGCCTCATCGAGCAGCTCATCCGGAGTGCGCTTCGGGCGCGGAGTGCGGGCGGCCTCGGGCACACGGCCCGTGGCCCGGCGCGGACGCGTCGACTCGGCAGCCACCGCACGCGTCTCGATCGGCACGGCCGGGGTCGGCTCGATCGAGGGGAGAGGCTTGGCCGGGATGGTCGACTTGATGAAGCCGACGGCCACCGGTCGGGGCAGCGCCGTGACGTTCGGGGTGATCGGCTCCGGGGCCGATTCCGCGAGGTCAGACGTAGACCGATTCCTCTCGGTATTGGTCGATTTCTCCGCATTCGCGGGCGGGAGCGTGATCGGGGTGGGGCGGTGGTGCAGCACCTTCGCCACGAGGTCGGAGCCGAAGTAGATCGAGCCGACCGGAAGCGAGGTGGCGAGCAGCACCAGGGCCCAGTTCGCCGGATCCCAGTCGGCCAGTCGGCCCCAGTCGACCAACCGGCCGTGCAGCTCCGGGACCAGGCCGTGCACGTAGTTCAGCACGAGCGAAGCGATGGTGTAGGCGGCCAGCACCCGCAGCGCGAACGTCCGGTCCCGGCCGGCGAGCACGAGCGTCGCAATCAGAGCGAGAGCCATGAGGCCGTCGACCACGAACGGGTAGAGCGTCGCGGCGGTGTCGTCGGCGCCGATGGCGCCCGCGATGTCGCGCAGAGCGTTCCAGGACACCCGGAAGGCCATCCCGACCACGGCGACCAGCGCGAGCACCAGGGCCGCACGGCCCTTACGGTGCAGGTTCATGCGGCACCGCCCGTCTCACCAGACAGGCCGTTGAGGTGGTCGCGGTGGGCGGCGAGCATGCGCCGGCAGGCCCGGCGGATGCGCCGCTCGTCCAGATCGCACGGCGTGCGGTCAACGACGACGATCTGCGCGTCCAGCAACTCCATCTCCGCGCGGATGACGGGCATCTCCGCGTCGATGGCGTCCAGCTCCGCATCCGTGGGCTCCATCCACGACTCGAACGCGGTAACAGCGTCCTGAACAGTGACGATGTGGTCCATGGGTCGTGTTCTCCCTCGCAGGTGGCAACGGCCCGAACAGAGCCCCCGGTGTTCCAGCACCGGGGGCTCACGCCGTTGAAGTCGGAATCTCCGGCTCCCCTCAGCGCCGCTCGTGCGAGACGAGCAGCGGAGGCAACCGGCCGCAGCACAGGTCAGTCGCACTGCGGAGAAGTTGAGGTCGCGCTGTACCGCGCACAGGGACAGAACCTGCACGCGCCCGCCCGCTTGCTCGCGGAGGGGGGCGGGATCCCCTCGGCACGCTGTTGAGTTCTCAAGGCACAGGCGCTCACTTCGTACTCACCCCGCTGGGCTTTCCTCCGGGCACATCCCTAGGGTTCCCTAGGGTTCCCTGTGGTGTCAAGCGGTAAGCTAGGGAACCCCAGGGAACCGCTGATGAGGGAGCTGACGACATGGCCGGTCAGGCCGACAATCGGGCGCCGTACGCGAGGATTGCCGCCCACTATGCGGAGCTGATTACGTCTGGTCAGCTGCAGCCAGGGACCCTCTTGCCGAGCATCAAGAACCTCTCGGAAGAGTGGAAGGTGAGCACGGCGACAGCCGAGAAAGCCCTGCGCAAGCTGCGCAACGAGGGGCTTGTCCGTGGCATCCACGGCATCGGTACCGAAGTGCTGGACCAGCCGGCTCCGATGTCGTCCGGGGCGCAGCGGCAGGACCGGGGACGCCGTACCGGGTCTAGCTGGGGGGCGGGCGAGCGGTCCGACTCACACCAAGCGGCCGTGGTGCCCGCGCCCGATGAAGTTGCGCAAGCGCTGGACATTCAGCCCGGCTCCGACGTGGTGCGCCGTAGCCGCGTGTACAGGGACCGGCACGGCATCGTCGCTCACAGTACGTCGTGGATTCCCGCTCGGTACGGGAAGCTGATCCCGCAGCTAGCAGCGAGCGAGCGACTGACCGGGGGAACCTCGCTCCAGCTCATTGCTCAGGCGACTGGCCGCCGGATTAGTCATCGCATTGACACCGCGTCAGCCCGCCGACTGACCCCGGAGTACGCCCGGCTCCTGGAGCTGGACCCCGACAACCTGCCGCCGGACCCAGTGGTCGTGATGACAGCCAAGTTCGTGGACAGCGAAGGAAACGTCGTTGAATACGGTGTAGACCTCGGGGGACCTGGCCGTACATGGCGCACAGAATCGGAGGTCTCGCAGTGACGGCCGCTGACGACACGCTCGTGAGCGTGCTTGAAGACCGCCTAGATACACTCCTTGCGTCACGCAGGGCTGGCACAATCACGCTCGAAGCCGAAGCGGAGGTGGCTGCCATCTCCCGAACTCTGACGAGACCGATGCCCCCTCATCCGCCGTTCTGTGTCCTGATGGCCGGACTCCCCGGCTCTGGCAAGACGACCCTCTCCCGCGCCCTGACCGCCCGTGGGTTTATACGACTGTGCCCGGATGAAGAGATGTTCCGTCGGCACGGCGTCTATGGCGTGGACTTCCCCCGGGGCGTCTTCCCCATCCTTGAGCGGCCCGTTCTCGAAGACGTGGCAGTGGAACTCCAGGAGCAGCTCAAGGCCGGGCGGGATGTGGTCGTTGACCACGGCTTTTGGACCCCAGAAGACCGAGCTAAGTGGCGAGCGATCGTCACGGAAGCCGGCGCCAGGTCGGTACTCGTCTACCTCGCAGCCAGTCATGACGAGCTGTGGGCGAGGATCAGCAAGCGGAACGAGTTCCATGCGGACGATCCCAACTCCATCTATTTCTCCGAGGACGACCTACAGCGATACCGCACGCGCTTCATCCCTCCGCAGGCAGATGAACAGCACTTGTTGTACGACGGTGACCCAGCGACCGTGATCGCAGCCCTGGAAGCCTCTCGCCCTTGACGCGTTCAGGATAGGCGCGCTACGTCAGCCGGGTGGTGTTCTACGGAGGCGTACACAGCAGTTCATACTGCGGACAGAAGGGGGGCGGGGGGAATGCGCGTGGGGGGATGGCCCTGGCAGCTAGGTTAAGGTCGCAGAATTTGCCGTCGGTTGCCCTCCTGCCAAGTTTTGATCCGCCGAACCACGCCCCATGAATCCAAGTACTCGCTAGTTAGGTTGGCTCGCATCATCCTAGCCAGCACATCGGCAGTGACATTCTCAACTCGATAATCTGATTTGAGCAGGGAAGCCAGGATTCTTACCAAGTCTTTTCCGTGGCACATGCCGGTATCTTCTGGCGTTTCTGTTGCCAGCTTGCGCCACTCAGCAAAACTGACTTCATCTGAAACCTTTGAATGCATCGCGTCAATAAGCTTCGTGAAATTTACGGATTCAGTTCGGGAATCCCAGTATCTAGCTATCTTTACGTCTCCCCATTCCAAAGGGATGCCGAGAGGCTGGGCCGCCATGCGCAGCCGTCCAATTGGCAGCGCCATCTTTTCGGTCTTGATCCGAAGCTTGGCGCTAATTGACTTGCAAACGGCCTGAGACTCTAGCGCCTGCGGCACGAGTTCCAGCACGAGAAGCTCAATAAGGCCGAGAGCGAGAAGGTCACTTTCCATGTCGGTCAGAGTAGTGATCACAAGGTCAGGGCATCCCCGCAGCGTGCCTCTGCGAACCTCATAGTCGCAATCCGTCACAAAAAGGATCTTCGCGCGCTGCTGAGAATTCGCTTTCTCATGTGCGCTAATAAGCATTTTGCGTCCGCCGGCGGGAAGGATCTGGGATAGGTTCTGCACGTGACGCGCAAATATTCTCTTGTCGTCTGGCCCTTCGACGACCAGAATGCCCTGCGATGGCCCAAGTCCGTCGGCACGCAACTCGGCATCCATGAGTAGCTCATACGCGTTGGTGTACTCAGGCACGGAGTCACCGGTCCAGCGATCGCCGCAGGTCGGTACGCCCAGCAATCAAGGTCGGCGAATGAGTAGCAAGCAGAAAATACGTACCTGAAACTTCCGAGATTTCAGTCAAGTCTTCTACGAAAGTGGATTGCCACAAGACGTGCAGGGACAATTCAGGCTCGTCAATCATGACGAGCGTTCCCGGGCTGGATTCAAAGAGTAGCTTGTGAGCCAGGATGAACATCTGCTGCTCGCCGCTCGACAGATGAACTGGGCTAATATCCTCATCCAATGCTTCTGAGCTGATCTGGAAGCCGCGCTCTGCATCGATGCGGATCTTCTTCCCTTTATAGTGCCTCCGGAGAAACTCAATGAAGGGTTCTAGTCGGCGACGCAGCGGCTCGAAAGTAGAAAGCTTGTCCTTGGTGTCGCTTAGATAAGTTGAGATCAATGCAAGGGAGTCGGGGTTGTCGAGCGGTAGATCGGAGATCGATTCTTCAACTTCTGTAGCATCGATCAATCCAGTCGCGGCAAGAGAGGACCGCAGATCTTGCACTTCTTTGAATTCGCGAGCGATGTTTTGTGAACCGCCAAACGTTCGCTGGGAGCTCATCGCTGCGAAGACCCGCCTTGGGAAATCACGGTCAAGGTTCTGGGAGGCCGTCCCGTATAGAGACTTGTATCGTTGGACTTCATCATTGATGTGAAGCACCGCAGCCTCAATGGCAGCCACAACGTCAACGGTGTCGCCCGTTCCCCTTTTTCTGGGGCGTTTCCTCCGCGCCGGGGCAAGTCGCTGATCGGATACAAGTAGTGCAGGGAAAGAGCGTGGGATCTGAGCTACCCACACCGGGACCGGCTCTTTGTGCCGTGAGGCGAGACGGAGAAGACGAGAAGCCTCTCTGTGCAGAGGCTCTGTCTGATCGTTTCCCATAAATCGCGTAAGCAGGGCATGTCGTTCGTAATCCGATAGCTCTGCCCAATCCTGGTCCTCCATGAATGGAGGGATGACGCCCGGCTTATATTCCCAGTGCTTGGGCTTAAGATGGTTCCGATTTAGCAGAATGCTTAGCGTTCCGCTGGATTTACGGGAAACCTCAAGTCGCGCGTTCTCGAATTCTAGAATGATGCGGTCAAATTTAATCGCCGCCAGTGAAGCCCACTCGCATCGACTAATCCAATCGATCGTGCGCAGGATCGTCGACTTTCCAGTTCCGTTCGCCCCGGTGAGCATGGTGGGTTCGTGGACGTCCAATGCGAAATCTTGAAGAGGTGATCCAAAAAGGCCATGCACGGTGTAATTCATCAAATGGCCAAAACGAAACACCCGCGCCGAGTCCCCGGCGTGAGGATCCGGGTCACCTAGGTGTTCCGGAAAGCTGTCTTCCATTCCTGCCCTCGCTTAGTTCAGTGGCTAAGGTCAACGGTAGCTCAAAACACGTCGGCCTGACCGGTTTCTCGGAACCTCTCCGACGATGCCAGTCAACGACTTGGAATGCCCAGGAAGTGAGCGCATGCGCGGCGACCAGCGCCACCGGTGTCTGTTCGGTCCTCTGCTGACGTCCGTTGGCACAGCTAGCAGCTCGCTCGGCGGCCGTGGACTTGCCGAGTTAGCTGTCCTGTTCCTCTGGAGGCGCAGCCAGCCGGGCCGTTTTGACATCAACGAGTGACATCAACAGCCACGTACATCAGCGCACGACCATGCAGCAGCGCGGGCCGAGTATCGCAGTGCAGTGGGACTGAGTTGCTGGTTGGGGGGACGCGCAGCCAGCGGGTACGCGCCTACGGATCAGATGTCACGCCCTAGTGAGCCCTATGCGCTAACCGCACGAGTCACAACCGCCCGTCGAGGGTAGTTGAACGAAGCAGCGCTCACAGATCCGCAGAGGCTTTTCGACGCTTTGATGGCGCCGATCGACGGTGGCCTGCAGCCTGGGAGCGAGGGCCGGCACTCCACCGCCAGGTGGCAGGCTCGCGCCAAAGTAGCTGTAGCAAGCAAGGCGCGCCTTGGCAGCGTGATGCTCGCGCTCCAGTTCATCCTCCACCGGCGGCTCCCCAGCGATCGCCAGAACTTCCTTGTAGCCGCTGCCCACCTTCCCGTCGTCTGTGTGCACCACCAGAGCTGTCAGCGGCGGGTCGCCGCGACGGTGTGCTTCACGCACCACCCGACCCAAGACCGGACCGATCCAGTTATGCAAGAGAGTCTTGGTCCGGATGCCTGTCCTACTTTGGATCTCCTCGGCCAGAGCCTTGTAGGTGATCACAGCGTGGTACGTCTGCGCCACACCTACAAGGATCGAGTACGCCTCAGCGGCCCAGGCTTCGCGTGCCTTTTGAGCTGTCGGCATGCTGACATCGGACACGCCCTCAGACTCCCCCTGTGCCATCCCCACCCCGTAACGCTCTCAATAGTCGGTGCCAGCGTGCATCCTCCCCCATGGCAGGCGCAGGGCACCATCTGCTCTCGGTTACCTCCATATGCCAATCGGTACGCCAACAGCAGCGCACAGCGGCAGCTGTCGGCAGTCTGGATACCCCAAGCGGCCGTTCATTGACACTCGACCACGGCCTGAAGAGCGGGAAGGTCGTCAGGCGTAGCGGCACCATGCCTGCCGCATGTCTTCGCTTCCGAACGCCTCGTCAGGTCGTCTCAAGCCTGACAAGATCGGCAGAGATCCAAAGGTGGCATTCAGGGGGGACCGTGCCCGTAAACAAGTGGTGGCGCCACGACCCGAACGAGCGGTACTGGCTTGAGATCACGAACCGTGAAGACATTGGCACCAACCTGCTCGCGCCGCAACGTGACGATGGGGGTAAGCCCTACTGGTCTTATGCGCTCGTCCGTGAGGTGCGGCCAGGTGACCTCGTGCTGCACTGGGACAAGAAGCACGGACCCGGTGTGGTCGGCTACTCCCGTGTTCAGGGCGAGGCTTTCGGATCCATGATCACTTGGCAAAGCCGGGGTACCTACGGCCGCCAGCGCGGCGCATCAGGACCAGAACCCGCCTGGCAGGCCCCCCTCGGGGGGTATCGGCAGTTGAAGCGTCCGGTCACGCAGGCCCGTCTGCGTGACATCGAGCCGCGTATACAGTCCCTGCTGGATCGTCTCAAGGAGGAAGTAAAAGGGCCTCTCTACTTGCCCTTCGTCTTCTCAGAGACACGGCCGCTTCGCGCCATGCAGGGGTACCTGACCAAGTTCCCGCGAGTCCTGGTAGAGGAACTTCCTGAGCTGCTGGAACTGCGTCAGGTCGCGATATCTGAGCCTCATGAGCCAAGTACACCCAACCTTCGGACCTCGTCACCGCTCCGGTCGCCTGAGTCGACCGGTTACGGTCGACAGCGTGATGCCGAGCGGCGGCGGGCTGTCGAGCGGTATGCGATGGACCTTGTACTCGGTCACTATCGCTCACTGGGCTACGAGGTCGAGGACGTGGGCGACCACTCCCCTTGGGACATCACCGTGCGCAAGGACGGGGCTGAGTCTCATATAGAGGTGAAGGGCAGCACTACGACGCGTGAAGCCATCGATCTAACCGAAGGAGAGGTCCGCCACGCTGAAGGCCTGCCGACCTGCCTCATAGTGGTAGATCAGATCGAACTGGATGCCGATCTTCGATGCCGTGGCGGGCGATGGCGCACGTGGGTCGACTGGACACCGAGTCGCGAAGAGCTCGTGGCCACTGCATATCGCTACCCACTTCCTGAGGATGCCCGTACAGGCCGTCCTTCGGCCTGACCTAAGTGGGATCCCCAGATGTGGTGAACGACCTGGGCTCTTACCAGGGTGGGCGCCGGCCGAGCCGAGGCGGCTCCGTCTCAGTTTCCGTCTCATTCAATCCCGTTCGGAGCCGTCCACAGCGGTTCACGCGGCGGGCGAGGATGCGCGAATGAACGAGGTTGAACGGCCCTGAATGACCCTCTGGCCAGCACGAACAGACCTCGAAAGCGAGTGTGGCGCAAGTCACCGAGGGTTCAAATCCCTCCGCTACCGCTCTGGAAGGGCCTCGTCGCAAGACGGGGCCCTTCGTGCTGTTGATCTCCGTGGAGGCGTGGAGGCTACACTCACCGCCGGAAACACGGGGCCCTTTCCGGCTCTTTCGACGCGCTGGGCACAGCAGCCACAGGGGAGGCCGCGATGGCGGTGAATGGCAAGAAGATCGCCGTCTACCTGATCGTGGTCTTCGCGCTCTACGTGATCATCACCGACCCGGCCAAGGCCGCCGACTACGTCCAGGTCGGGTTCGAGGGGATCTCGGACGCCGCCCAGGCCGTCGGGGAGTTCATGACCTGGATCGCCAACGGAGGAGACTCATGATCCGCCACCTCGTCCTGTTCAAGCTCGACGAGGGCGTCGAGCGCGACGACCCCCGGGTGGTGGAGGGCGTCGAGGCCTTCCGCTCGCTGGAGGGCAAGATCCCCGAGATCCGGTCCTGGGAGCTGGGCTGGAACCTCAGCGACCGCCCCATCGCCTACGACTTCGCCATCAACTCCGCCTTCGACGACCAGGCCGCCCTGCGCACCTATGTGGACCACCCCGAGCACCAGGCGGGCGTCGCCCTGTGGCGGGAGTTCAGCAGCTGGGTGATCGCCGACTACGAATTCTGAGGCACGGCACCCCCGGGCGCACGCCCCTTTCCCGAGCCCTCCGCCCCCCGGCGGGGGGCTTTCGCGTGTCCGGCGGGGTGACGGGCCCTCAACACGGGATTATGCGGTACTTGAACACAATGAACTGTCTTGTGATGCTATGACCGCTTTTGACGGATGAGTTGATGGATCACGAGGTGGAGTTGACCGTGCCGGCCAGTACTGCGCCTCAAGCCCCGACGCAGGAGGAAACCCCCGCGTCCCCGCCGCGCAGCCGTGGCGCCGACACCCGGGCGCTCACCCAGGTCCTCTTCGGGGAGCTGAAGGAGCTCCAGCCGGGTACGCCGGAGCACAACCGCGTGCGCGCGGCGCTCATCGAGGCGAACCTCCCGCTCGTGCGCTACGCGGCCGCCCGCTTCCGCTCCCGCAACGAGCCGATGGAGGACGTGATCCAGGTCGGCACCATCGGCCTCATCAACGCCATCGACCGCTTCGACCCGGACCGGGGCGTGCAGTTCCCGACCTTCGCGATGCCGACCGTCGTCGGCGAGATCAAGCGCTACTTCCGCGACAACGTCCGCACGGTCCACGTGCCGCGCCGGCTGCACGAGCTGTGGGTCCAGGTGAACAGCGCCACCGAGGACCTCACGACCGCCTTCGGACGCACCCCCACCACCTCCGAGATCGCCGAGCGGCTGCGCATCACCGAGGACGAGGTCCTGTCCTGCATCGAGGCCGGGCGGTCGTACCACGCCACCTCGCTGGAGGCGGCGCAGGAGGGCGACGGGCTGCCCGGGCTGCTCGACCGGCTCGGCTACGAGGACCCCGCGCTGGACGGCGTGGAGCACCGCGACCTGGTCCGCCATCTCCTCGTCCAGCTCCCGGAGCGGGAACAGCGCATTCTGCTTCTGCGCTACTACAGCAATCTCACCCAGTCGCAGATCAGTGCGGAACTCGGCGTTTCCCAGATGCACGTATCGCGGCTACTGGCGCGTAGCTTCCAGCGGCTCCGCTCGGCGAACCGTATCGACGCCTGACCGCAAATCCGAGCGAGCCATCACCTGCGAGAGCGAATCGCTCACCAGGGCCGATGCCGACAGTTGAGAGCCAAAACGCCGTCAGACCCCCTGTACGCAGGGCTGATTCGGATCTCACATGTCGACATGTCACTACAGCGTGTTGCCGACATGTGACATTCTTCGGCTAGCGCGTTTGCCGCGGCTTCGGCTCCGGTATTCAGGTGAAGGCTGGCGTTCCTCGTTCGGAGCGTTCGCCACGACCGTCCCGCGACCCAGAGGGGGTGGCATGTCCGCAGACCAGGGCAGCTCGAAGGTGCTCACGCTCATGAAGAGCGAGTCGCCCGACGCCGCGCTCGACGTTTCGGCTCTCGAGGCCGTTCCGGCCCCGGCTCTTCCGGCATCCGACATCACAGCCGTCCCGGCTTCGGCGGACATCGACACCCGCACCCTGTCCCGCTCCCTGTTCCTGCGGCTCGCCGCGCTGGACGAGAACAGCCCCGAGCGCGCGTATGTCCGGGACACCCTGATCGAGCTCAACCTCCCACTCGTGCGCTACGCGGCGGCCCGCTTCCGCTCGCGCAACGAGCCGATGGAGGACATCGTCCAGGTCGGCACCATCGGCCTGATCAAGGCGATCGACCGCTTCGACTGCGAGCGGGGCGTGGAGTTCCCGACCTTCGCGATGCCGACGGTCGTGGGCGAGATCAAGCGGTTCTTCCGCGACACGTCCTGGTCGGTGCGCGTCCCGCGCCGGCTCCAGGAGCTGCGCCTGGCGCTGACCAAGGCCAGCGACGAGCTGTCCCAGAAGCTGGACCGCTCGCCGACCGTCACCGAACTCGCCGCCGTGCTGGGCGTGTCCGAGGAGGACGTCGTCGACGGCCTCGCGGTGGGCAACGCCTACACCGCCTCCTCGCTGGACTCCCCGGCCCCGGAGGACGACGGCGGCGAGGGCTCGCTTGCCGACCGGCTCGGCTACGAGGACACCGCGCTGGAGGGCGTCGAGTACCGGGAGTCCCTCAAGCCGCTGCTGGCCAAGCTCCCGCCCCGCGAGCGGCGCATCATCATGCTGCGCTTCTTCGCCAACATGACCCAGTCGCAGATCGGCGAGGAGGTCGGCATCTCCCAGATGCACGTCTCCCGGCTGCTCACCCGGACCCTGGCCCAACTGCGCGAGGGACTCATCTCCGACTGAGCCTTCCCATGTGACGGGGTGTCAGCCACCATGGCCCGATGCTCCGCGCGATGTGGACGACCTCGACACCCGGCCGTCGGTCCGCCCTCCTGGGCGCGTCGGCGGCCGTCGTCGTCTGCGTGGGGGCCGGCCTGGCCTCGTGCGGGGGCGGTGGCGAGGGTGGTGAGGGGTTCGTCGCGACGGGGCCCGGGGGCGGGCCGTCCGGTACTCCGGGGCCGACCGGGGCGGTGAGGCTGGTGCCGCTGCCGTCCGGGGGATCGGGTGACGCTGCCGAGCGGCGGGCGGTTCAGGGGCCCGGCTCGTCCACGACCACGGAGGCGGGGGCGCCGGAAGCGGGTACGGAGGCCGCGAGCACCGTAGGGGGGCGACCGTCGGGCGGTTCCGGCCCCGGTCCCGTGGCGTCCGGGGCTCCTGGGGCCCCGGCCCCCTCCGCGAGCGCGCCGACGAGCCCGGCATCCCCGGCACCCGCCCCACCGGCGCGGCTCGTCACGAGCGAGCCGGTGCGCGAGCCCGCGGACCGGCGCTGGTGCGAGAAGGTGACGCTCGCCTTCCACAACGCGGGTGGTCGGCCGGTGCGTTCGGGCACCGTCATCTTCGGCAGCCATGTCATCGGGGCGCTCGGCGTCGACTGGTCCACGGTGGAGTCGACGCACGATCTCCCGGCGCCCCTCGCGGCCGGCGCGCGGACCGAGCGGACCTGGACGGTGTGCGTGGACGCCTGGAGGGTGCCGCTCGGCATGCACGTCGAGACGCGGGACGTCTCCGTCCGGTGGGAGTAGGGCCGTACTGCCGCCACTGCTCGCGGAGTTACTTCAGCGCCAGCCAGGCGACCGCGGCGACGATCACGACGGCGGCGATCACGCCGACGATCAGACCGATGCGCGGGCCGGAGGAAGCCTGGGGGCTTGCGGCGGCCTGCGGCCCCTCGTCGACGAAGGCGCGGAACATCTGGGTGCTGCCTGCGGGGTCGTGGTGGCCCTGGGGGCCCTGGGTGTTAGCCATGGCCCGAGACCCTAGCGAATGTGCCGGTGCGGCCCAAGTGGGGGACGCCGCTCCGCACACAGGTCCACACACCCCACGCCACCTGCACATTTACGGCCGCAATACTTGCCTTTGCCAAGTTTTTGCGGCCACACCCCCGGATTTATTTGCCTGTAGCAACCAAGCACTGTCTATAGTTGCCCTGAGCAACAAATACGGGAGGTGTGATGGCCGAAACGGCACAGTACGAGGAGCTGGTCCGCCAGTTCAGTGCCTTCGGCGCCGTGAAGCGGGAGATGGGACGCACTCTGCCGTCCGACTGCCCCTCCGGCTCCGCCGCCGTACTGACGTTGCTGGTCCGCCACGGGGAGATGCGCATGAGCAAGCTCGCGGAGCTGCTCGCCGTGGACATGTCGGTCACCAGCCGGCATGTCGCCCATGTGGCCGAGCGCGGCTGGATCGAGCGCTCCCCCGACCCGGCGGACAAGCGAAGCCGCATCGTGCGACTCACCCCCAGCGGCGAGGAACGGGTGCGGGAGATGTCCCACCGGACCACACGGCTGCTCGAGGAGCGGCTCGGCGACTGGTCCGACGACGACATCGCCGCGCTCATCCGGCTCATGGCCCGGCTGAGGGCCAGCTTCGACGACTGCCGTACACCCGCGATCACCCAGTAGGAGAAGGAAGTTCATGGCAACGACCACACCAGCCGGTGTGCGGGCCCACGCCAAGCATTCGGGAGCCCCGACCGGCGCTCCGATGTCCCACCGGCAGATCATGGAGGCCCTGACCGGGCTGCTGCTCGGGATGTTCGTCGCGATCCTGTCGTCGACGATCGTCTCCAACGCGCTGCCCGACATCATCCAGGACCTCGGCGGCGGTCAGAGCGCCTACACCTGGGTGGTGACCGCGTCGCTGCTGGCGATGACCGCGTCCACTCCGCTGTGGGGCAAGCTCGCCGACCTGTTCTCCAAGAAGCTGCTGATACAGCTGTCCCTGGTCGTCTTCGTGGCGGGCTCGGCGCTGGCCGGTCTGTCGCAGAACCCGGCCATGCTGATCACGTTCCGCGCGGTCCAGGGCATCGGCATGGGCGGTCTGTCCTCGCTGGCCCAGATCATCCTCGCGGCGATGATCTCGCCGCGTGAGCGCGGCCGGTACAACGGCTACCTCGGCGCCACCTTCGCCACCGCCATGGTCGGCGGCCCGCTGATCGGCGGTGTCATCACCGACACCGACTGGCTCGGCTGGCGCTGGTGCTTCTACGTCGGCGTGCCCTTCGCCGTCGTCGCCCTGATCGTGCTGCAGCGCACCCTGCACCTGCCCGTGGTGAAGCGGAAGGTCAAGGTCGACTGGGGCGGCGCGTTCTTCATCACCGCCGCGGTCTGCCTGCTGCTGATCTGGGTGACCTTCGCCGGCGACAAGTACGACTGGATGTCCTGGCAGACCGGTGCGATGACCGGTGGCGCGCTCGTGCTGCTGCTGCTCTTCGTGTTCGTCGAGTCCAGGGCGAGCGAGCCGATCGTCCCGCTGCGGCTGTTCCGCAACCGCACCATCACCCTCGCGTCGCTGGCCTCGCTGTTCGTCGGTGTCGCGATGTTCGCGGGCACGATCTTCTTCAGCCAGTACTTCCAGCTGGCCCGGGGCGAGTCGCCGACCATGTCCGGTGTCCTGACGATCCCGATGATCCTCGGCCTGTTCGTCTCCTCGACGGTCTCCGGCCAGGTCATCACCCGCACCGGCCGCTGGAAGGCCTGGCTGCTGGGCGGCGGTGTGCTGGTCACGGCGGGCCTGGGCCTGCTCGGCACCATCCGCTACGACACGGCGTACTGGCACGTCGCGATCTACATGGCGCTGCTGGGTCTCGGCGTCGGCATGATGATGCAGAACCTGGTCCTCGCCACGCAGAACCAGGTCGACCCGAGCGACCTGGGTGTCGCGAGCTCCGTCGTGAACTTCTTCCGGTCCCTCGGCGGTGCCATGGGCGTCTCGGCGCTCGGCGCGGTTCTCAGCCACCGGATCACCCACTACGTCCAGGACGGTCTGGCCGGGCTCGGGGTGCGGGGCTCGTCCTCCGGTCACGGTGAGATCCCCGACCTGGACTCCCTGCCCGCGCCGGTCCGCACGGTCGTCGAGGGCGCGTACGGCCACGGTGTCGCCGACGTCTTCCTGTACTCGGCGCCGATCGCCCTGCTCGCCCTGGTGTTCGCCGTGTTCATCAAGGAGGTCCCCCTGAAGACGAAGGGTGCCCTGGCCCAGGCCGAAGAGGACGCGGGTGCCGTACCGGCCGAGACGACGGCCGCGACGCCTGCCGCTGCGGAGACCGCTCCGGAGGCGCGGGCCGAGACCGCCCCGGGCACGGCCCAGGCCCTCGCGGCCGTGGCCACCGTGGCCGACGCCGAGGCGGCCGGGGGCGCGGCCTCCGGCGGGGTCCCGGTCCGCGGCTTCGTCCGGGGCGCCGAGAGCGCGCCGGTTCCGCAGGCCGCCGTCACGCTGATCTCCCTGGCGGGACGGCAGCTGGGCCGGTCGGTCGCGCAGGCCGACGGCGCCTACGCGGTGGACGCGCCGGGCGCGGGCTCGTACGTCCTGATCGCCTCCGCCGACGGCTTCCAGCCGCAGGCCTCCACGATCGTCGTCGACGGCGACGAGCCGGTGGCGTACGACATCCTGCTCAGCGGCACCAGCGGCCTGAACGGCGTGGTGCGCGCCGCGCAGGGCGGGGAGCCGGTCACCGGCGCCATGGTGATCGTCACCGATGTGCGCGGCGACCTGCTGGCCTCCGCCGCCACCGGTGAGCAGGGCGAGTTCGGCTTCGCCGAGCTGGTGCCCGGGGCCGTGACCGTCGCGGTCAACGCCGACGGCTTCCGGCCGCGCGCCCTGCCCGTCGAGGTCGCCGGCACCGGGGTCACCCGGATCGAGGTCGAGCTGGAGGCCGGTGCCCAGGTCCAGGGTGTCGTCCGGGCGCCGCACGGCCCGCTGGCCGACGCCCGGGTGACGCTGGTCGACGCGGCCGGGAACGTCGTCGGCACGGCGACGACCGGGGCGGACGGGGCGTACGCCTTCACCGACCTGGACGGCGGCGAGTACACGGTCATCGCGACCGGCTACCCGCCGGTGGCGACGGCGCTGACGGTCACCGGCCGCGGCACCGACGACCACGACATCGAACTCGCCCACCCCGGCGAGTGACCCGACCCGGCCCGTGGTGGCGGCGCGCTCCGAGCCAAGGCGCGCCGCCGCCACGGGCCGGTTCTCTCAAAGACCCCTGAGGAGTACGTGAGATGGGACTGACCGCGAGGGTCCGCACGCGGGACGGATGGGCCGTGCCGCACGCGGTCGTCACGGTGACGGACATGACCGGGGCGCAGGTGCTGCGGCTGGAGGCCGACCCGGAGGGCGCGGTCCACGACGCGAACCCGCTGCCCGCCGGGGCCTACACCGTCATCGTCACCGCCGTCGGCTACGCGCCGGCCGCCGCGAGCGCGCTGGTGACCGCCGGCGGGCGGGCCGAGGTCGGCACGGTCACGCTGGCCCGCCAGGGCGGCACCGAACTGCCGCCGCCCGGCCCGTGGACCGTCGACCCGGCGCACTCCACGGTCGCCGCGGTCGCCCAGCACCTGGGGATCTCCAGTGTGCGCGGCCGGTTCACGCGGTTCTCCGCCGCCGTCGAGATCGCGCCGGACGACATCACCAAGTCCAGGGTGGAGGCGGTGATCCAGGCCGCCTCGATCGACACCGGCAACGAGATGCGCGACGGGCATCTGCGCTCGCCGGACTTCCTGGACGTGGAGCGGCACCCGGAGATCGTCTACCGCTCGACGGGCGTCACGCAGGCCACCGGCACCGACCGCTGGATGGTGCGCGGCGAGCTGGAGATGCGCGGGGTGGTGCGTCCGGTGGACCTGCACCTCGCCTACCTCGGGACCGGCGCCGACCCGTGGGGCGGCACCCGCGCCGCGTTCCGGGCGACGACCGAGCTGCGCCGGGACGACTTCGCCATGAACTACAACCAGGTCGTGCAGGCCGGCATCGCCGCGATCGGTACGACGCTGAAGGTGGAGCTCGACATCCAGGCCGTGCAGGGCGAGACACTCCCGGAAGCCTGAGCACAGCAGGGTCAGGCTGAACGGGTCGCGGCGCCCTAGGCTCGTCCCATGGCACCGAACATCGCGACCAACACCCGGGTCTCCCTCGAAGAGTTGCTCGATTTCGTACGGCCCCGGCACCGGGCCCTGCTGCTGACCCGCCGGTCCGACGGCGGCCCGCAGGCCAGCCCGTTGACCTGCGGGGTGGACGACTCGGGGCGGATCGTGGTCTCCACGTACCCGGAGCGGGCCAAGACCCGTAACGCCAAGCGGGATCCGCGGGTGAGCGTGGTCGTCCTCAGCGACGAGTGGAACGGGCCCTGGGTGCAGATCGACGGGACCGCCGAGGTCGTCGACGCGCCGGACTCGGTGGAGCCGCTCGTCGAGTACTACCGGAACATCGCCGGGGAGCACCCGGACTGGGACGAGTACCGGGCGGCGATGGTGAAACAGGGCAAGTCCATCATCCGGGTGACGCCGGAGCGCTGGGGTCCGGTGGCCACGGGCGGATTCCCGGCGCGGCTGGTCGAGGGCGACTGAGGTCGTTGGACTACGAGGTGGGGCCTGCCCGGTCGACCATCGCCTCGATGCCGGCCACCAGCAGGTCCAGGGCGAACTCGAAGTCCCGCTCCCACATCTCCTCGACCGTGTCGCCGCCCCGGGCCTCCATGAGTTCGGCGGAGTCCTGGACGATGTCGGCGGCCTCGGCGGACGCGGTCACCGAGCTCATCGCATGCCGGAAGTAGTCGTCGGGGCTCATCCCGAAGGCCGCGCTGCGGGCGATGAAGTGCCCCTCGATCGTGCCGAAGCCGTACACGAACTGGAAGACGGCGGAGATCGCCGCCACCAGGCCGTGCGCGGGCAGGCCGGTCCGGCGCACGATGCGCTGCACCTGCCGGGAGAAGCGGAGGCTGTTGGGGCCGATGTTGACGTAGGTGCCGATCAGCGGTGAGAGCCAGGGGTGGCGGACCAGGAGGCCCCGGTAGGCGCGGGCGAGCGCGCGCAGCTCGTCCCGCCAGTCCGTGTCTTCGTCGGCCTCGGAGTCGGCGTCGGGCAGGTCGAGTTCGCCGAAGGCCGCGTCCAGGGCGAGTTCGAGCAGGTCGTCCTTGGTGTCCACGTACCAGTACACGGACATCGCGGTCACGTTCAGCTCGGCGGCGAGCCGGCGCATCGAGAACTTGGCCAGCCCCTCGGCGTCCAGCAGCCGTACGGTCGCCTCGGTGATGCGTTCCCGGTCGAGGCCGGAGGGCTGACCCCCGCCGGCACGGCCACCACGGCGGGGCTTCTCCTCCAGCCAGACACTGGTCCGCAGGGACTGCCGGGCTGCCCTCGCCATCGCGCACCTTCCTCGACTCCGTCACCGGCTGTTCAGGATGCCAGGCGGCCCCCGGGGTCCGGGGAGCCGCCCGAGCCGGCACTCAGGTCTTGTCTGCCCTCTCCGCCCGCCGCAGCAACGCCCCGGCGACCAGTCCGCCGAGCAGCACGGCCGACGCCCCGACCAGAAGACTCGTCTGCAGGCCGGAGGAGAACGCGTCCAGGACCCGCCCGCGCTCGGCCGCGCCGTCCGCCCGGGCCAGCGCCAGCGGCAGGGAGGCGGCCGCCATCGGGATCAGCGCGGCGAACCGCGCGTTGAGCAGGGCGCCCAGCACGGCCACCCCGAGTCCGGTACCGAACTCGGCGACGGTGCCGTTGATACCGCCTCCGACGCCGGCCTTCTCCGGCGGGATCGCGCTCATGATGGCGTGGGACATGGCGGGGCTCGCCACGGCGGCGCCGGTGCCGATGAGCACCAGCCCGAGCAGGGTGCCGGTGTAGCCGCCGGGAGCGACCGTGGCCACGGAGGCCAGGCCCGCCGCCATCACCAGCATGCCGAGCCCGATGGCGCGCGGCGTCCCCAGCCGGGCCGCCCACTTCGCGGCGACGCCGGTGAAGTTCAGCGCGACGATCATCAGGGCGAGCGGTGCCGTCCGCAGTCCGGCCTCCAGGGGCTCGTAGCCGAGGACGAACTGCATGTGCTGGGTGAGCAGGAAGAGCGAGCCGCCCATGCCGAAGGTGATGAGGACACCACCGGAGACCGCACCGGTGAACCGCCGGTCGCGGAAGAAGTGCATGTCGATCATGGGATACGGGACGCGGCGCTCCCACTGCGCGAAGGCGGCCAGCACCACGACGGCCACGACCGCGGTCAGCAGCACCCGGCCCGACGTCCAGCCGTGCTCAGGACCGGAGATGATCGCGAACACCAGCGCGGCCATGCCGATCGTGGAGAGCAGGGCCCCTGGTATGTCGGGGCGGTCGCCATGGGGGTCCCCCCTGCTCGAGCGAAGCCGAGAGCTCGGGGGAGGGTTCTTCGACTCCGGGACGAGTGTCACGACGGCGACCAGGGCGAGCGCCGCGACCGGCAGGTTGACCAGGAAGATCGCGCCCCACCAGAAGTGGTCCAGCAGGAAGCCGCCGAGGAGCGGCCCGGCGGCGAAGCCCAGCGAGTTCACCGCCGCCCAGATGCCGATGGCCTTCGGCTGCTCCTCGGGCGTGAAGATCTGGATCGCCACGGCCAGCACGGTCGTCATCAGCAGCGCGCCGCCGACGCCCATGCCGGCCCGCGCGGCGATCAACTGGCCGGTGGACCCGGCCAGTCCGGCCACCAGCGAACCGGTGCCGAACAGGACCAGGCCCACCGCCAGCATCTTCTTGCGGCCGTACCGGTCGGCGGCGCTGCCCGCCGTGAGCAGCAGGCCCGACTGGACCAGCGAATAGGCGTTGATCAGCCACTGGATGTCGGAGGTGGAGGCGTCCAGTTCCCGGGTGAGGGAGGGGATCGCCACGTTCAGGACGGTGTTGTCCAGCACCACGGTGAGCACGGCGAGACAGAGGACGCCGAGGATCAGCCAGCGCTGGGGGTGGCCGCCGGGGGCGGGCGGCTGCTGCGGCGGCTGGGCCGCGGCCTGTTCCGGTGAGGACGTCATCATGTTCTACACCGTAGAGGGGTTCCTGTACGGCGTACAACGCGATTACGGCCACCCTCAGCCTTCGGCATCCGGCTTCGTGAGGTCGTAGAACGTCGTGCCGTCGACCGTCACCGATGCGAAGGTCTCCTGGACCCATGTGCTGATCTGGGAGGACGTGCCGGCGCCGGCGCCGCCCATGCCGCCACCGCCCGCTATGAAGTAGTGGATCTCGCCGTTCGCCACGTACTCCTCGAACTCGGCGAGCGTCGGGGACGGGTCGGTGCCGTTGAAGCCGCCGATCGCCATGACCGGGCCGCCCGTGGAGAGCTGGTAGCCCGCCGCGTTCTGCGCGCCGACCGCTGCGGCGACCCACGTGTACGCCTGTGCGTCGTCCTCCAGGAGTTCCTCGGCCTCGTCGCTCACGCCGGCGCCGTCGAGCAGGCCGCCCATGCCGCCGGCCCCGCCACGGCCGTCGGGCGTCTCGCCCTGGGGGTTGCCGTCGCCAAGCGTCCCGCCGGGGAGGTTCTGGCCGGGCCGGCCCTGGCCTTGCTGACCTTGCCGGCCCTGACCTGGTCGCCCGGGAAAGCCGTTGCCGTCGGGCATGTTCCCGCCCGGCATGCCTCCGCCGGGGCCACCACCGCCGCCCGGACCGCCGCCCCGGCCGCCCGTGACCGCGGGGCCCGCCGTGACGATCGAACCGGTGTGGGCCTCGCCCAGCGTGGTGAGGGTGTACGCCGCCGGGCCGGCCAGCGCGGTCACGAGTCCCAGTCCGGCCACGCCGAGGGCGATCCGGCGTCCCAGCCGGGCCGCGAACAGCAGGCCCAGCGCCGCCGTCAGACCGCCGACCAGGACCAGCCACTTCAGCCAGGGCTGATAGCCGGAGGAGCGGTTCAGCAGGACGTACCCCCAGGCGGCGGTCGCTGTCATCGCGGCCGTCAGGGTGAGCGAGGCCCAGACCCGCTCGCGTCGCTCCCAGAGCAGCGCGGCGCCCATGCCGACCAGCGGGGCGATGCAGGGGGCGAGAGCAACCGTGTAGTACTCGTGGAAGATGCCCTGCATATAGCTGAACACCAGCATCGTCGTGAGCAGGGCGCCGCCCCAGACCAGGAACGCACCGCGGGTCACCGAGGTGCGCGCCGCCTTGCGCGTGGCCACCAGGCCCGCGACGAGCAGGATCAGCGCGGCCGGGATCAGCCAGGAGACCTGGCCGCCGATGACCGGGCCGAACATCCGGTCCCAGCCGGTCTCGCCCCAGCCGCCGCCTCCGCCCCCGCCCGGGGCGCCGCCGCCGACGCTGCCGGTCTCGTCGCCGTTCAGCCGGCCGAGGCCGTTGTAGCCGAAGGTCAGTTCCAGGAAGGAGTCGCTCTGCGAGCCGCCGATGTACGGGCGGGAGGAGGCGGGCCACAGCTCGACGACCGCCACCCACCAGCCGCCCGCCACGACGATCGCGGCGAGCCCCGCGGCCAGTTGAGCGACGCGCCTGCGCACCGGGACCGGTGCGCAGACGGCGTACACGAGCGCGAGCGGCGGCAGGATCAGGAACGCCTGCAGCGTCTTGGCCAGGAACGCGAAGCCGATCGCGGCACCGGCCCACACGATCCAGCGCGTACGGCCGTCCTCCAGGGCCCGGACGACGAGATGACAGGCCACCGCCATCAGCAGGGCGAGCATCGCGTCCGGGTTGTTGAAGCGGAACATCAGCGCGGCGACGGGCGTGAGCGCGAGCACCGCGCCCGCGATCAGGCCGGCCGCGGGGCTGAAGCGGCGGCGTACCGCCGCGTACACCACGGCCACCGTGCCGACGCCCATGAGGACTTCGGGCAGCAGGATCGCCCAGCTGTGCAGTCCGAACAGGCGCACGGACAGCGCCATCGGCCACAGCGCGGCCGGGGGCTTGTCGACGGTGATGGCGTTCGCCGCGTCGAGCGAACCGAAGAAGAACGCCTTCCAGGACTCGCTGCCCGCCTGGACGGCCGCCGAGTAGAAGGAGTTGGCGTAGCCGGAGGCGCTGAGGTTCGCCAGGTAGAGAAGGAGGGTGGCGAGCAGGAGGGCGAGGAACGCCGGGCGGGCCCACCGCGGGTCCTCGGGCCGCCCGCGCCACAACCGCCGTACGAACGTCTGGTCGTGGACGGTCATCGGGGGTCCCTCGCTTCGGTCGCGGTACGGGGCGGGTGGGAGGTGCCGGACGGGACGGGCGCGCGCCGGTCCGGGAAGACCCAGGCCCGCAGGAGGAGGAAGCGCAGGACGGTCGCGGCGAGGTTGGCGGCGACCAGCACCGCGAGTTCGGTGGAGTGCGCGGGTTCACCGCCGGCCGCGTCGAGGGCGGCGAGCGAGCCGCTGGTGAGGGCGAGGCCGATGCCGAAGACGACCAGCCCCTGCGCCTGGTGGCGTACGGCGCCGGTACGGCCGCGCACCCCGAAGGTGAGGCGCCGGTTGGCTGCGGTGTTGGCGACCGCGGAGACCAGGAGGGCGAGCGCGTTGGCCGTCTGCGGCCCGGCGAACGTACGGAAGGCGCTGTAGAGGAGCAGGTAGAAGACGGTGGAGAGGATTCCGACCGCGCAGAAGCCGAGGAGCTGGCGGAGCAGGTGCTGGGGCACGCCCCGGACCTCGCGGTCGCGCGGGTCGTCGCCGAAGGGGCGGGCGAGCCGGTCCAGCGGCAGGGATCCCGTCGCCAGGGCCCGGCCCACCCGCCATACGCCCTTGAGGTCCTCGGTCGCGGTCCGCACCAGGTGGACGCTGGAGTCGGGGTCGTCGACCCAGTCGACCGGCACCTCGTGGATCCGCAGGCCCGCCCGCTCGGCGAGCACCAGCATCTCCGTGTCGAAGAACCAGGAGGTGTCCTCGATCAGCGGCAGCAGCACCTCGGCCACGTCACGGCGTATCGCCTTGAACCCGCACTGGGCGTCGGAGAAGCGCGCCTGGAGCGAGCCGCGCAGGATGAGGTTGTAGCCGCGGCTGACGACCTCGCGCTTGGCGCCGCGCACCACGCGTGAGCCCCGGCCGAGCCGGGTGCCGATCGCCAGGTCGGAGTGACCGGAGATCAGCGGGGCGACCAGCGGCAGCAGGGCGTTGAGGTCCGTGGACAGGTCCACGTCCATGTACGCGAGGACCGGGGCGTCGGACGCGGACCAGACCGTCCGCAGCGCTCGGCCGCGTCCCTTCTGCTCCAGCCGTACGGCTCTCACCTCGGGGAACTCGGTCGCCAGCCGGCGCGACTCGCGCGGGGTGGCGTCGGTCGACGCGTTGTCCGCGACGGTGATGCGGAAGGGGTACGGGAAGGTGCGCGCGAGGTGGTCGCGCAGTCTCCGTACGCAGGGCCGAAGGTCCTTCTCCTCGTTGTGGACGGGGATCACCACGTCCAGGACAGGGGTACCGGCGTCCATGGCCGGGAGGTGCTCCCGGGCCGGCAGGGAGCCGGGGGAAGAGTCGGTTCGCATGGGGCCGACTGTCGTCAACTGCCCTGTTCCGGCGGTGTGGTGGGGCTGTGCCGCACCTGTGAGTGCGCGGGCGCTTGTCCCCGTTCGTCCGGGTCAGGGCCGGATGTTCTCCAGGTCCTCGAGCAGGCTCGGGTGCTTCGGCCGCCAGCCGAGGACCTCGCGGGTGCGGACGCTGGACGCGGGCTGGTCCGCGGCGAAGATCGGGCCGAACGGACCGAAGGTCTCCGCCGGCACCGACGCCACGGGCAGGCCGAGCCGCCGACCGACGACCGCGGCGATGTCCCGTACCGCGTCGCCCTCGTCGGCCACGGCGTGCCAGGCCGTGCCCGCCGGCGCCGACTCGAGCACCAGGCGGAAGAGCGCCGCCGCGTCCGCCGCGTGCACGGCGGGCCAGCGCTGGGTGCCGTCGCCCGGGTGGCCGGCCACACCGGTACGGCGGGCGGTCTCGGTCAGCATCCCGGCGAACCCGCCCTGCCCCTCGTTGTGGACCGTGCGCGGCATCCGGACCGCCATGGCGCGCAGCCCCCGCTCGGCCAGGCCGAGGAGTTCCGTGACCTTGCGGCCCCGCTCGCCCACGGGACCGTCGGTGGCCACCGGGTCGGCCTCGGTGGCGGCGCGTCCCGGGATCCATGGCGTGCCCGAGACGGTGACGAGCGGGCGGTCGCCGCCCATGAGTTCGTCCGCCAGTGTGGTGAGGGCGGCGCCCTCCTCGCGGATGGAGCGGGCGAGCGCCTCCGGGGTGCCGTAGTCGCGCCCGAAGGCCAGGTTGACCACCCCGTCGGTCTGCGCGGCGCCGGAACGCAGGACATCGAGGTCGGCGATCTCGCCGCGCAGCACCTCGGCGCCGGCGTCCCGGAGGGCCCGTTCGGAGGCGTCGGAGCGGGCCAGGGCGAGGACGGTGTGGCCGTGGGCGAGCAGTTCGGCGACGACGGCGGAGCCGATGGTGCCGGTGCCGCCGGTGACGAAGACGTGCATGAGTACTCCCGTGAGTGGTGGGACCCCGTGACCCAGGGATGGGACCCGGCGATCCCGGTGACGGGACTCTTGTCCCGTCACTCGACCGTACACCCTGATGGGACTCTTGTCCCATCACCTATCCTGGTCGCATGGCTAGATGGCAACCGGGAGCGGCCCAGCGACTCGTCGTCGCGGCGGTCGACCTGTTCACCGAGCAGGGGTACGACGCCACGACCGTGGCGCAGATCGCCGAGCGCGCCGGCGTCACCAAGAGCACCTTCTTCCGGCACTTCTCCGACAAGCGCGAACTGCTCGTGGCCGGTCAGGAGACGCTCAGCCGGCTGCTCGCGGAGGGTGTCGCCGAGGCGCCCGCCGACGCCAGCCCGCTGGAGGCGGTGGCGGCCGGGCTCGAGCGCGCGTCGAGCGCCATGGGCCCGGCCAACCGTGAGCTGGGCCCCCGGCTGAAGGCGGCCGTCGCGGCCAGCACCGAACTGCAGGAGCGCGACGCTCTCAAGAGCGTCGGCCTCGCGGCCGCGATGACGACCGCGCTCGTCGCACGCGGGGTGCCCGAGCCGACCGCGCATCTCGCGGCGGAGATGGGCGTCCTCGCCTTCAAGCAGGGGTACGCCCGCTGGTCCGAGGGCGGCGACCGGGACGACGAGGAACCGCTCGCGCCCTACGCGCTCGCGGCCTTGGAGGATCTGCGCGCGGCCACCGCGTCCCTGGGCTGAGCAAGGCCGACTTCGGTGGGCGGCGCGGGGAGCCGGACGGTGAAGACCGTGCGTCCGGGTACGCTGTCGACGGTCACGGCACCGCCGTGCGCGCTGACCACGGCCTGCACGATCGCGAGGCCCAGACCGGTGGAGCCGGTGGCGCGGGAGCGCGCGGAGTCGCCGCGCGCGAACCGTTCGAACACCCGGGGGAGCAGGTCCGCCGGGATCCCCGGCCCGTCGTCCACGACGTCCACGCACACCCACGCGTCCCGGCGCCGCACCCGGGCGGTGATCGTGGTGCCGGGCGGGGTGTGGGTGCGGGCGTTGGCCAGCAGATTGACCAGGACCTGCTGCACACGGGCCGCGTCCGCCGGGACGACGGCGGGCTCGTCGGGCAGGTCGAGCCGCCAGGTGTGGTCCGTCCCGGCCACGCGGGCGTCGCTGACGGTGTCCACGACGAGCGGCACCAGGTCGGTCCGCTCGAACTGGAGCGGCCGTCCGGCGTCCAGTCGCGCGAGCAGCAGCAGATCCTCCACGAGCAGGGTCATCCGGGCCGCCTCGGACTCGATACGGCTGAGCGCGTGCCGGGTGTCGGGGCCGATCTCCTCCCGGCCGCGCCGGGTGAGTTCGGCGTAGCCGCGGATGGAGGCGAGCGGGGTGCGCAGCTCGTGGCTGGCGTCCGCGACGAACTGCCGTACGCGTGTCTCGCTCTGCTGGCGGGAGTGCAGGGCGGCGTGGACGTGGTCCAGCATCCGGTTGAGGGCGGCGCCGACCCGGCCGACCTCGGTGTGCGGGTCGGTCTCCGGCTCGGGGACCCGTTCGCTGAGGTTGACCTCGCCGATGTGCAGGGGGAGTTCGGAGACCCGGGTGGCGGTGGCGGCGACCCGGCGCAGGGGGCGGGTGGCCACGCCGACGATGGCGGTGCCGGCGATCGCGGCGGCCACGAGGGCGGCGGCGGTGACGATGGCCTCGATGAGGACGAGGGTCCGCAGGGTGCCGGTGACCGTCGCGGTCGGCAGGGCCACGGAGTAGCCGCCGCCGTCGAGTGCGGGGACGTACAGGACCCGGTACTCGCCGAGCCCGGGGAGGGTCACGGTGTGGGTTCCCCCGTCGTGGGGGACGCCGGAGAGCACGTCCTTCACGGCGTCGCCGAGTTCGATGGCCCGGCCCTCGAAGTCCGTGGACTCGTCCGGCTGCCGCTCGGCCATCACGGCCCGGACGACCCGGGAGCCTGTGCCGGTCTCGGCGGCCACGGTCCCTGTCTGCACGGGCCCCTTGGTGACGAAGCCCTCGATCCGGTCCTCGTTCGCCGGGGCGTCCACGCTCGCCGGGGCGTCCCCGCCGCCCGGCTTGAACGGCCCGGACAGCCGTTTGCCGGCATCCTCGACCTGCCCGTTCAGCTGGTCGTCCAGATGTTCGCGCAGGGCGAGCGTGGTGACCGTGCCGATCACCGCGCACACCACGGCGATCAGCGTCACACAGGCGACGACGAGCCGGGACCGCAGCGTGCGCGGCTGACCCGCCCGCCGCGTCCGCGACCGTCGCCGCCCGGTCACGACACGGCCGGCTTGATCAGATACCCGGCGCCGCGCCGCGTGTGGATCATCGGCTCCCGTCCGGCGTCGATCTTCCGGCGCAGATAGGAGATGTACAGCTCGACGACGTTGGCCTGACCGCCGAAGTCGTACGACCACACGCGGTCGAGGATCTGCGCCTTGCTCAGCACGCGACGCGGGTTGCGCATCAGGAAGCGCAGCAGCTCGAACTCGGTCGCGGTCAGATGGATGCTGTCCCCGGCCCGCGTGACCTCGTGGCTGTCCTCGTCGAGGGTGAGGTCGCCGACGACCAGCACCGACTCCGCCCGCCGGTCGGCCGCCCCGGAGCGCCGGATGAGACCGCGCAGCCGGGCGACGACCTCCTCCAGGCTGAACGGCTTGGTGACGTAGTCGTCCCCGCCCGCGGTGAGCCCGGCGATCCGGTCCTCGACGGCGTCCTTGGCGGTCAGGAAGAGCACCGGCACATCCGGGAGCTCCCGCCGCAGCCGGCCGAGGACGGTCAGCCCGTCCATGTCCGGCAGCATCATGTCGAGGATGACGGTGTCGGGCCGGAACTCGCGCGCGGCCTGCAGAGCCCCCGCGCCGTCCGCGGCGCCGCGGACCTGCCAGCCCTCGTACCGCAGGGCCATGGACAGCAGTTCGGTGATCGACTGCTCGTCGTCCACCACCAGCACGCGGACGGGGCTCCCGTCCGGCCTCAGCAGTTCGGTACGCCCCTGGGGCGAGGTCGTGGTCATGGGCACACCCTGTCGAGAGCCCCTGAGAAGACCCTTTCCCCAACCTGTGATTTACCTGAGAAACACACAGGTCGCTCTCAAGCGGCGGCTGGGGAGGGGCTGGAGGTGGGCCCTGCGACTGGATCCTCTGGGGCTGGACCCTGCGGACCGGATCCTCTGGGGCTCAAGGTCTCCAACGCCGAGCGCCCCGCACCCGAAGGCCCTCAGAACAGCCCGTCCTGCACGCCCCCTTCGCGCCCCCTGAACTCCACCACCGGCACGGTCAGTTCACCGTCCGCGTCCACTGCCACCAGCTCCCACCCCGTCAGCAACCGTGTGTCGACGACCACCACCCCCCGTTCCGTCCGCAGATGCAGGTCCGGCCCCGCGGCCGCCACCAGCTCCCCGCTCACCGCTGCGCCCGCCACGAGTTCACCGACCGCGCCGACCGCGGGCGGCAGCCCGGCCAGCCCGAACACCCCGGCGTGGTCGACCGGTCGGCACGGCTCCGGGGCCAGCGACTCCGGCCAGCCGGCGAGCGCCACCGCACGGGCGTGCAGCTCCGCCACCTCGGCCGCCCGCTCCGCCTCCGTCTCCGGCAACGCGGAGCGCACGGCCCGCTTGTCGGCGTACGGGATGCGGTCCGGCACGCCCAGGGCCGCCCGGAGCAGCTCCTCCGTGCGCCGCGCCGCCATCAACGGACCGGCACCCAGCCAGCCGAAGCAGACCGCCCCCTGCTCCAGCAGCCGCGCCGAGCCCCGCTCAACGGCGGTGATGCCGACCTTGGTCATCCCGGGCCCGAACCAGGCCAGATATACGTGGTACGGCCGCGGGTCGTCGGCGATGGTGTCCGCCGCCACCGAGTGCGCCCGGTCCAGCCGCGCGCACTCCTCGCACCGCGCCCCCGTGCCCCGCCCCGGCACGGCCGCGCGCCGCGGACAGGGATGCCGCCTGGCTCCCACACATGTCCGCACTCCCCCTTCCGCGACCCCGAAGGCCACCCGTTTCCCCCAGGTCAGCGCGGACCGCCGACCCCCGTCCCAGACCAGCTCGGGCCCGTCCGCCGACCACCGCAGCCCCGAACATCGCCATGCCTGTGCCATCACCGTCGAGACTAGAGCCAGCCACTGACAACGCGGCCTGCACCGCTCTCACCTGTGGTTTCTATGCCTCGCCCCCAGCCCCCACGGCGGCCGCCTCCCGGCCCGGCACCGCCCCGGCGGAGGCCCGCACCACGCCCGGCGCCTGCGCCGGACGCCGCCCCCGCCCGGCCAGCCGGCACCCCCAGCAGTCGGGATGCCCCTCCCGTGCGCTCAGATCGCGCACCCGCATCCCCCACTGATCCCTGGGCCGGATCCCCGACGGCTTGCCCCAGCCGGTCAGATGGAGGACCCAGGTGACGAGGACGCTCGCCACCGTCACGGCGAACCCGCCCACGAGCAGCGAGGCCGACGTGACGCAGATCCCCGCCCCCAGCATCGAACAGCCGACGGTCGCGACCGCGGTCCCGATCCATCCGGCGAACGTATGGCCCTCGTCATACTGGCTCATGCCGCCTGCTCCTCCCGCTCCACTCCACACCACCCCCACTCCGACCGAGGGCGGCGGAACCCGGCACGTCGTGGGACTCCGAATCCCTTACGACGTGAGACTTTCATCAGCTAAATCTCTCACGAGCTAAGGTAAAACGGAAGATGTCAGCCACGCCACGCCCCACCGCCAGCCCCGCCCAGGCTCTGGAGGCGATGGACTCGCTCATCGCCGCCCATCTGCTCGGGCAGCAGGAGATGGCCCAGCGACTCGGGCTGAACATCACCGACCTGCTCTGCTTCGGCTTCGTGGTGAAGGCAGGCGACGACCTGCTCAGCGCGGGCGCGCTCGCGGAGCAGGTCCACGTCACGACCGGCGCGATGACCGGCATCCTCAACCGCCTGGAGCGCGCCGGTTTCGTCACCCGCCGCCCGGACCCCGCCGACCGGCGCCGCGTCAGGGTGGCCGCCGTCCCCGCCGCGCTCACCCGCGTCGAGTCGCTCTACGGCCCCTACTACGTCCGCCTCATCGAGCTGTTCGCCTCCTACTCGGCGGCCGAGATCGCCGTCCTGACGGACTGGTTCACCCGCGCGACCGGCCTCGCGCAGACGTACATCGACGAACTCCGGGAACAGGACGGCACCTGACCGGGGTACGTCACAGGACAGTCACACCCTTCACATGCTCTTCACACCCCGGCTCACGGAGCCTTACCGTCGCCCCATCCGTATCGCTCTGGGGGGACGACATGGCCAATCCGTACACCGCACCGCCGCCGCCACCCGCGCCCCGTCCGCCGGACACCCGCCCCCTCCGCCGGCGCAAGCGCGTCTGGCTCGGCGGCTCGGGCCTGTTCCTGGCGGGCCTTCTCGTCGCCGCCCCGGGGAACGGTGACGAACAGCAGCCCGTCCAGACGAAGGTGAAGGCGGCGCCGACCGTCACGATGACCGTGACGACCACGCCCGAACCCGGCCCGACGGTCACCGAGACGGTCAAGGCCAAGCCCAAGCCCGCCCCCACGGTCACTGTCACCCGGACGGCCACCGCAGCCGCGGCCGACACGGACAGCGGGAGCGGCAGCGGCGGCGGAGACAGCACCGGCACCTGCTCGATCGTCTCCAACTCGGGCAACTGCTACTCGGCGGGCCAGTTCTGCCGCAACAGCGACCACGGCGCCACGACGACCACCGCGGACGGCACCAGGATCAAGTGCGTCTACAGCGCGAACGCCTGGCGCTGGAAGTACGCCTGAGGAAACCCCAGCCCCTGTCGCGTCAGACGGTCTTGACGACGGTGCCGGCGCGTTCGAGGGCGGCCACCTCGTCGGCGGCCGCCGTGTCGTCGGTGACGAGGGTGTGCAGGGCGCTCGCGGGGCCGACGTACGCGTAGGCGGTGCGGCCGAGCTTGCCGCCGTCGGTGGCGACGACGGTACGGCGGGCGGAGGCGATGCCCGCCTTCTTCACCGCGGCGTCGTCGAGGTCGTACGCGGTCAGACCGTCGGCCGCGCTCAGACCGCAGCAGCCGATGACGGCGGTGTCGAAGCGCAGTGCGGCCAGCGAGGCGAGGGTGAGGGGGCCGGTCAGAGCTCCCTCGGCGGCGCGCGGCTGCCCGCCGGGCACCACAAGGGTGGCCGGGCCGGGCGTCTCGCCGAACACGTGGATGGCCTGCAGGGACAACGGCATCACGGTGACGGGCCGCTCGCGCAGGAGCCGGGCGACCTCCAGACAGGTCGTGCCGCTGTCCAGCAGGACGCTCTCGCCGTCGGCGATCAGGGCGGACACTTCGGCGGCGATCCGCCTCTTGACCTCGACCGCCTCATGGGCGCGCAGGGCGAACGGCGGCTCCTCGCCCCGGAGCAGCAGGGACCGCGCCCCACCGCGCACACGCTCCAGGACGCCTTGCGCGGCCAGGGTGTCGAGGTCGCGCCGGATGGTCATCTCCGAGGCACCGGTCAGCTCGGCGAGTTCCTGCACCGTGGCGCCACCGGAGTCCCTGACGGCCTTCGCGATCAGCCCGTGCCGGTCTGCGTTGCTCATACCGGGGATTGAACACCACCCAGAAATGCACACGCAAGACGTTCATTGCCAGCCCTTTCGAACATCCCAACTGTTCGTTACCGTTCTCGCCATGGAACGCTCGCTCCTCGGCGCCCGTGTGGCGACCTACGTCTACTTCGTCCTCTGCGGCACGCTGATGGGCGCCTGGGTGGTGCACATCCCGGCCGTCGAGGAGCGGGTCGGCGTCAGCCACGCGACCCTGGGCGGCCTGCTCGTCCTGCTCGGGCTCGGCGCCTTCGCGGGCATGCAGGTGGCCGGCCCGCTGACCGACCGCCTCGGCGCGCGCGTCGTGGTCCCCGCCACCAGCGTCCTGTGCGGCGCGTCCCTGGTGCTGCCCGCCCTCGCCCACGACCCATGGACGCTCGCGGGCGCCCTGCTGGTCTTCGGCTTCTGCAATGGCGGCCTGGACGTCAGCATGAACGCCCACGCCGTCCATGTGGAGAAGGCGTACGGCCGTCCCGTGATGTCGGGCTTCCACGCCACCTTCTCCGTGGGCGGGGTGGTGGCGGCCCTTGTCGCGGCCGGGGCGACAGGCGCCGGTATCAGCCCGGTCGTGACCCTCACCGGCGTCGGGGCGGTGAGCGTCGTGATCGCCCTGGCCTCGGCCCGTGCCCTGATGCCGGCCGCACCCGCCGCCGAAGGCACCGTCGCCGAGGAGGCGTCGCCGGCCTCCGGACGCCGCGGAACCGCTGGGCGCGTCTGGCTCCTCGCCGTACTCGCACTGATGGTCATGCTGTGCGAGGGCGCCGCCAACGACTGGAGCGCCCTGCACCTGAAGGACGTCCTCGGCGCGTCCATCGGCACGGCCGCCTTCGCCTACGGCACCTTCGCGGCGGCGATGACCACCGGCCGCCTCCTGGCCGACCGGCTCGCCGCCCGCTTCGGCTCGATGGCGATCCTGCGCCACGGCGCGGCCATGGCCGCCGTCGGCATCACGCTGGTGGCCTTCGGCCCGTGGCTGTGGACGGCGTTCGCGGGCTGGGCGCTCTTCGGACTGGGCCTGTCCGGCTGTGTCCCGCAGTTGTTCAGCGCGGCCGGGCACGCGGACCCGGCGGCGGCCGGCGCGAACGTCTCCCGGGTCGCCGGGCTCGGCTATGTCGGCATGCTCGCCGGCCCGGCGGTCATCGGCTGGCTGACCCACGTGGTCGCCCTCAACCACGCCTTCGTCCTGCTGACCCTGCTGTGCGTGACGACGGCCGTGGGCGCCGGGGTGCTGCGTCCGGAGTCACGGGTGGAAGCGCCAACGCCCCTCGGAGACGACGTCGACCTCGCCGCCGCGGACGCGGACGGCCGTGTCGTCGTCGATGAAGTAGAGGGGGAAGTCGGCCCGCGCGACGATGCGGTCCGCCCAGGCGTCGTCCCGTTCGGGGAAGTCCGGTGAGTACAGGTGGGGCTTGAGGTACCAGTCGAAGAGCCCGAACGGCGGCTTGAGCGTCGTCGCGCCGAGCACGTGCAGGTCGGCGGTGTCCCCGATGACGTCGGCGGAGTGCTCGTCGAGATGCCGACTGAAGATCATCGACCCGGCGCTGAGCCCGACGTAGACCCGGCTCTCCAGCGCCTCCAGGATGCCGTCGGCGAGGCCGTTGCCGGTGATGCTGCGCGCGAGGTGGTAGTGGTTGCCGCCGCCGACGTAGACGACGTCGGCGTGCAGCAGCCGGTCGAGCACCCGCTGCGGGGGCAGGCCGTTCAGCTCGAGGACGTCGAACTCCCGCCAGCCGAGCCCGTGCACACGGTTCAGATCCGCGAGGAACCACCCGTGGTCCCCGGGCTCGGCGAGCGACGCCGTGGGGATGTACACGACGTTCGCCGCCCCGAACGGGCGCCCCAGCATGTCCCGCAGGGCATCCCGCAACGTGTCGTTCCGCAGCCCACCAGCCGTCAACAGACAATCCATCACCCGACCCAAGCACGCCGCCCACACCAAGTGCAACGCACCCGCGCCCTCTAGCCGCCGCCCTCACACCCCGCGGCTGACGCCATGTCACGGCACCGCTGATCTTCATGGGCCTGCAACTGCGCACCACCGAAGACGACGACGCACACCAGGACGGCCATGACGCCCTGACTGACCACGGTGACCACGGCCCCGGCCCGCGCGGCGACCGCAGCCGCCACCACAGCCAGAATCCCGACTCCTCCGGCGGCGGCCAGGTAGGTCCACAGCGGATCGATCGTGGTGGTCCGCGCCGGATCGAGATCGAACCCGGACAGGAACCAGAGCCCGAAGATCACCACGAGGGCGACCAGCTCCAGCAGCACCAGACCGCAACCGGCCCCGATATCGGCCCCAAGGTCCGCACGCCGCCACGGCCCCGGCCCGGAGGTGGCATCGAAGGCAGGCGGAGCGGAGGGTAAATCCATACCCGCCACCTTGGCCGCTGCCACGAGCCCGGCGCATGAGTACGACTACTCAGCCGCACAAAGCCGGAGAACTACACGGCATCGATCTGCCAGGCGATCACACCGGTCGCCCCCTTGGCGCCGGCCACGTCGATACGCACCAGCTCGTCCCCGGTGAGCCGCTGCTGAACCGCCGACCCGTCGCACGGCACCGTGGCCATCGCACCCGCACTCGCCGGCTCGAACCGCAAGCGCGCGCTGCCGCTGCCCGCACAGACCAGGTGGAGCCGGTAGGTCATGGGTCATGACGTGGTTCCCCCGCCCGATGTGTACGCACCGCAACGCAAGAGGCCCCGGATCTCTCCGGGGCCTCTTGCCTGTGTGCACTCGGCAGGATTCGAACCTGCAACCTTCTGATCCGTAGGCGCGTGCACGGTCTCGACGGGTCACCCGTGTACTGCGACGCGTTGGCCCGACGGCTGCTTGCGGGTGTGTCGCCGTACGCGACTGTTCGCCCCTGTTGATGTCAGCGGCTGATGTCAGGCACGAGCTCCGGAACTGCGGCTTCGTCCAGCAAGCCGCAGGCCAGCATGGAGGGTTGGAAGGCGATCAACGGCAAGAAGCACCCCCTCCTGCCCGACGGCTACCCCTCGGGGGGAAAACGCGTATGCCCCCCGACCTGAGGTTTCCCGGCTGGCGGCTCTGACTCGACTGTCTACGTCGGTCGGTCGCCACCGATCGGCCTCGGGGCCCCTCGCACGGCCCAGAGACGGCCCAACGGCGGGGCCGCTCACTGAAATTCGGCCCGTTGAGGTGGCTACACACCAATCGAGCGCTCATTCCTGACGGCTCTTCAGCCCGTTCATGCAGGTTGTCGGCCATGTACCGGAAAAGTTCCCGGAGTTCAGCCAAGGCCGTGCGGTCTTCCTCACGCAATCCGCGCTGGCGATCATGCGAACTGCTTGGCATTCTGAATCTCGGCGACACTGCTCCCCCTCGTGACGGAGGGAGGATCGCGGACCAGGGCCGTCTGTGTCGTCAGGCCACACGCCGTAAGTCCCAGGGGATCTCCCGATCCGGAACCGACAACGGAAAGGAAATTCGAGAGGCGCAGTACCTCCACCCAAAAAGATCTTGCGTCGCAAGGGATCACGTCGAATGCGACCGCTGGATCTGAACAACACCGCTTGAGGCCAACGGGGCCGATCCGGTGAGGGAAAGAGGGGCTGGGCTGTGGACCTGCACGAGGTCATGGAGAAAGCGCACTGGGTAGTGATTGGGGTCGAATGGGCCCGGTGGGCTATACGCGGTTGGAGGTACGGCACCGCGAACACCAAGCCGTGCGAAAAGTGCTTCAAGGAGCTGCCGACCGACCCCGCCACCGACTTTAACGAGCAAGGCCCGAGGCTGAGGGTGCACGAGGCTTCCGTTACTCACTACCAGATCGGTGACATTCGCGTCAGCGTCGTTGTCGTGGTGGTGATCGACGAAGACCGGTAGGTGCAGCCGGTAGAGCTGAGGATGAACCTGATGGGGTCGGCTTCCCTGGAGCCGGCCCCATCGGGCTTTAGTGTGCTCAATAGCCGCTGCCGCTGCCGCAGCTTGACGAACTGCTGGAGCTGGACAAGGCGTCGCAGCCCGATGACGTCGCTCCCCCGGACTACGTGTCGGACAGGCTGCTTCGCTCACACGAGACCCCCGTGGAAGACCTCTTCAGCACACTGCTCAACGAGTTGGGCTTCCCTCAGGCTGCTGAGCCCACACCTGCACCATAAGAAAGGACGTCTGAAGAGGATGGGGCGTCCCCCGACGCGCTGCCGGCCAACCTACGTCCAGGATCTTGCTGGTAGCCATGCACGTATGCGGTAGAGCACGACATCATGCCTGTGAGGACCGCCATACTTCTGTTGGTGCCCGATCGGAGGATCTTGCACCCTAGGCCGACGAGTAACCCGGGGGACCAGTGTCGATCAACGTGCTCAGTCGCAAGCTCCTATGGGGTCGCGCTGGAAATCAGTGCGCCTTCCCCGCGTGTGTCCAGACATTGACGGCAGATTTGGGCACCGAAGATTCCAAGTTCCTGGCGACAGTAGGCGTAGTAATGGGCGAGGAAGCCCATATACGATCTGCACGCCCCGACGGCCCACGCTTTGACGAAACGTACGAGGACACCAAGTTGGATTCGTACGAAAATCTCCTCCTGCTGTGCCCAACACACCACACGCTAATTGACAAAAACGGCGGAGTCGGTTTCTCGGTGGCGCAACTCGAAGAGATGAAAGCGTCCCACGAAAAGCTCGTGACAGAGAGCTTGGGGGCGGAAGAAGAGTCGCAGCGCGAACTGTCGGAAAGAATGATCGCACTTCTCCTACTCTGGGAGCAGAAGATGCAGCTCGAAGAGTGGGAGACCATCACAGCCCAACTCAATGAGCCACTACCTGTTCTTGCTGACGCCAGCTACACCAAGCTGATCGAGGCTGGCGCTTGGCTTCTAAAGATGCGATGGCCCAATCGCTTCCCCCGAACCGTGCTGGCCTTTCGAAATCTGCATCACGTGATGACGGACCTCTTGAATCATCTCCAAAAATGCATGGAGTCGAGGAACGAATTCTTCTGGCAAATTCGCCGAAGCTATAAGGACATTGGCTGGGATCCCGACGCATACAAAATTCTATTTGCCGAGTTCCAGAATGAGAGATTTCTTCTTTATGTGCTCGTAATTGAGGCAACGAAAGCGATTAATTGGGTAATTATCGAGGCAGCTGACGAGGTTGATAAATTCTACCGCTTCGACCAAGGTCTGATTCTCATGCGGGATGGCGACGGAGTATTCAAGAGCTGGATGATGCGCATAGAGTATGAGGCCGACGAGTTGGCCGGCGAAACCCCTAAACCTCACCCGGGCAAGGATTCGATCGCCAGCTTCCTCGAAGAAAAGATCTCTATAAATGCGCATCACTTCGAGGGATATAATCTCGCGGCGCTTGTGCGGGAGGTCAAAACCGCTCTCTAGGGCAGTCGCTGCACACTCCTTGCACACCACTCTCCCCCGCTCCCATCCCGTCCGCCGTCGACCCACACACCGTGGAGCGGACGGGGTTCATGGCGTCCAGGTGGAGCGCACCACTGTAGAACGAGCCTTACGGCTCTCCATCAGAAGCGCAATACGCGCGCAATACGCAGCACGTTCAACCTCGTTCATTTCCATCCGCCCACCCAGTGCAGGAAACGGCGTCGCCCGGTCCCGAATGGGTTGAGCTAGATGGCAACTGAGACGGAGTTAGATGGCAAATCTCTACACCGACCAGCCGCTATCACCACTGACAGAAGGCGATAGCGGCATCGTCGCCGGACTTGTAGCGCGGCCATCGTCGCCCGGTGGGGTCGGTCGCTTCAACCTTCCGGACGGAAGAGATCAGCTCCTGCGGCCCTCCAGTGCGGAGCGTCGCGAAGACTTCCGACCAGGTCGCCATGCCGTACTCGGTGACCAGGCGCGAAGCGCCGTCGGAGAGGACGGCTGCGGCCTGCACGTCATGGGCCGGGAGGCTCCCCACGAGGGCGCGCGCTGCTGCCTCCGCATCGGAAGCGGCCACCCAGTACCCGGTGGGCGTATTGCGAGTCTGACGCTGAGCGGTGACCAACCGCCGGAGTGCTTCCCGATGCTCTGCCGTGTGGGTCTCGTACTGTTCGACTTCCGCCCGCAATTCGGGCAAAACCTTGTCCACCCGCAGGTCAGTGAGGACCGTGAACCCGCCGCCCCCTTCGAGCACGATGGGTGAGTCCGCCAAGACCAAATGATCCAGGAATCCCTCTCGTTCCCGGAGGATCGCGACCGTAGCTGAGGGCGTGCCGGGATTTCGAAGGTCGCACTCGGGGTGCAGCGCCGCCACCTGTTCGAGGGCATTCGCTAGGCCGACCGAGAGCGAGGTTCTAGCGTCCGCGAGTGCCGCGACAAGCTGACTGCCGAGGGTCGCCACGTACCAGGGCACGCCGTGGCAGCATCCCGTGTCCAGGCCCGCAGTGCTCAACCCGTCCAGCACAACGGCAAGAGTCGGCGTGCCAGCCACCCAATCCTCGTTGGGGGCGGCTCCACCAGGTTGGGTGTCGATGGCGACGCGCATGCTCAGCCCTCGTGTCGGTACAGCGGCGTAACGCGTCGGCTCTCCAGCACTTCCATCGTCTTGGGGTCGTAACGACAAGAGATCAGCGTGGAGAAGCGGCGCGTGCGGACTTCTCGGTAGATATCTGCCACGTTGTTTTCCAGGTAGTGAACCACCCCGTTTGCTCCGATGGCGTGGATGCCGGCGATGTAGAGGAACGTGCCCTTCCCGTCCAGGCGGGGGAGTCTGCCCAGGTACCCAAAGTCACCGGCCGACCCGTCCTCGTCCTGGGGTGACCTGTATTCCTTCCCCTCTCTCTGGTCCACCAGATGCCACGCCCGGTCCTTCCGAAACTGAAGGTTGTCGTCTCCTTCGAGGACCTGCGCCACGATCGGAGACAGGCGAGGACCACAGACGACGACATGGTTGTCCCGGTTGAGGTTGACGATGCCGGACGGCGGGATCACCTCGTACTGAGCGTCCAGCTTCATGCCGGCGAGCAACTTCCGAAGGTGCTCGAAGTTGTCGAGGTCTTCCCGCGTCACGACGTGGCTGGGGTTGTCGTCGGGTCCCTTGCCTGCCTCGTACTTCCCGCCGAGCGACACCGTGACCAGGTCCGTACCGAAGAAGGCGCGCTCTGGCGGCGGCCCGGCTGACGCGAGCTGTCCGACGCGCCCCCGGCTCACCCCAAGTCGCTTCGCGATCTCGGCTTGTGTCAGCCCGGACGCTTGCGCCTCCTCGATCGCCTCGCGGCGAACGCGGGACAGCTCGTTCACGTGGCTCTGATACCGCGCCATCAGGTCGATTGCCGCCTTGGCGCGGTCGACGGGGTCCGTGATCCCAGAGACCCGCTCCATGTCGTCGTGCACGACTCTCCAATCGTTCGCCTAGGGGGGCTATCAGACTCTATCGCGAGAGGGGGTTGCGCGCAGCTCCGGGTTTGCTTACCGTACCTATCAAGCGCAACGGCAACCCCCCCTAAGCAAGACGGGTGGAGGCTCGTCGTGACTACTTGACCTGCATTGATGCGCCCGGAGGAAAGCCCGCTGGGGTGAGTACGAAGGAAGCGATTGGTAGTTGAGAACTGCATAGGTGGGCCCCGCCTCCCCGAGTCGAAAAGGCGGACCGCGCGTCCAAGTCGCGCCTTGACCCTCGCGGCGTTCGCTGCGGCCGGTTGCCTCCGCTGCTCGTCTCGTACGAGCAGCGCTGAGGGGAGCCGGATCCACCGACTTCAACGGCGCGCGGTCCCGGTGCTCGAACACCGGGACCGCTGTTCGGGCCGTTGCCACCTGCAAGGGAGAACACGACCCAATGGACCACATCGTCACTGTTCAGGACGCTGTTACCGCGTTCGCCGACTTCATGGAGCCGACGGACGCGGAGCTGGACGCGATCGAGCTGGAGATGCCCGCAATCCTCGCGGACGTCGACCTGCTGGACGCGCAGATCGTCACCGTCGACCGCACCCCCACGGAGCTGGACGTGCGGCGTATCCGACGGGCCCGCCGCCGACTGCTGGCCGCGCTGGCCACCCAGGCCACGGACGTGCACCGGGGTGGCGCCGCATGAACGCTGTTCACATCCGTTCAGCCGAGCGAGCGCTGTCGGTCGGCACGTGGCTGATCGTGGCGGGCGCGATGCTCTATTCGATCCTCACCGTCACCCCGCTCGCCGCCGCGCACACGCCCGATCGGTGGGACTGGACGGCGCCCATCCTGCCCCTCGTAGTCGATGCGGCGGTGGTCATCGTGGTCCGCCTGGACGCGGTGCTCGCCCGGCTCGGGGGCAACGGCGGCAGGTGGCCTATCGCGCTGCGGTGGATGACCGGCTGCATGACGCTCGCCCTCAACGTCGCGGACTCCGCCCTGAAAAACGACCTGGTGGGCGTGGCCGTGCATGCGGTCGCGCCGCTGCTGCTGATCGTCACGGCAGAGACCGGGCTTGCCTACCGGCGCGCGATCACCGCCGCCGTGGTGGAGCTGGAGGCCAAGCAGCAAGCCGAGCGGGAAGCCCGTGAACGGGCCGCGATCGAGCGGCGCGAGGACGCTGCCCGGCGAGCCCGTGAGGAACGCGAACACGCGGCGGCACTGGCCCGTGAACAGCGCGAGCACGAGGCCCGCATGGTCCGTGAACAGGCTGAGCGGGAGGCCGCTGCACGGCGCGAGGAACGCGAGCGTGAGCAGGCCCGGGAGCGGGCTGAGCGCGAGGAGCGTGAACGCAAGGAGCGCGAGCGTGAACAGCTCCGAGCGGAGCGTGAACGCCGTGAACGGGAGGCCGCAGAACGCGCCGAAAGCGAGCGGCGTGAGCGCGTGGAGCAGGAGCGCCGTGAACGGGCGGAGCGGGAGAAGCGGGCCGCGCGTGAACGCGCCGCGCTGCTGTCCGGTGGCCCGGTGGCGGACAAGCTCCCGGAGGGCGACGCACGCGCGATCGTGGCCGCCGCGCAGGTCGAAGGTCTGTCGGTGCGTCAGGCTGCGGAGCTGTGCGGCTGGTCGGTCGGGTGGGTCTCTACCCGGTATGCCGAGCTGCGCGGGAGCGTCAACGGCGTCCCCGTTGACCTTGCCGGAACGAGTCACGGATGACTGCCACTCCGGTCGGCGGCTCGCTGCCTGTGTACCGGTGGCGGCTCGCCCCTGACGGTCTGGCCACCCGCAGGCAGCTCCGCGCGATGGGGCTGCGCCCTGGTGGTCAGGACGTGGCCGCCGAAGTGCAGCGTCCCCGCCGCAAGAGGGGCCCGCTGGTCGCCTACCTCTACCGCATCGACGTGGCCAAGCCCGTCCGGCCGATGACGCCGGGCCGGTGGGCCGCGCTCGCCCGGGCCAATCGCGCCCGCCGTATCTGCCCCGCGTGCCGGCGCGATGCCGGATACGTCATCCCCGCAGCTCTCGGCGCGTGCGTGCCCTGCGCCGACTCCAACTGACCTGGGAGGTCCCCGGTGGACTCCGACAACCTGCCCGTTCCCGGCGTCGTCCGTCTCCCGAACGGCCGTTACGTCTACAACGACCAGCCCGCCCACCTCAATCCGATGCCGCCCGTGCAGATGGCGCCGCCGATGGTGGTGCAGCACATCCACCACGCGCCCCCGGACCGCACGGTGCAGCGCATCGCGCTCGGTTCCGGCGTCGGTGCCGGGGCGGTGGCTGCCGGGGTCTACTTCGGCCCGCTGCTGGTCGGAGTGCTGACCGCGATGGCCGCCAATCTCGCCATCCTCACGCTGCTGGCCGTGGCCATGGCGTGGGGTGTAGTCACCGTCGTTCGCTCGGTCGGCGGCACCGACGGCAAGGCCGCCGCCAAGCGACTCGGCCGCAAGGGACGCTGACCGTTCCCGCCTCCCTGGAGGACGGAAGGCGTAGACGGCCCGTAGAGCGCTTGACCCCCTTCGCGTGTGGGTTATGACCCCCAGGGTCGTGAACGGCCAGCCAAGGCTCCGCCAGGGGGTTGCACGGCCCGTTTTTCCGGCGCTCTACGCGCGCGTGCGCGTAGGACCCCTACCCCTCCCACCGCTCAACTCTGCAACAGCGCAGGTCAGATGTGGTTGCAGGGGTTCAACCGGTGCTGTCGACGCAACCGACCGCACCGCTCCCTGCAACTCGGGCGGGCCGGTGACGCCACGCAACGGCGCACCGGCCCTCATCCACGGTCTTGAAGGGACCCATTTCGTGGACTGGAAGCAAGCATGGTCGACCACCGTCAACACCACCAACGGCGCGCTGGATGCCCTCGCCCCGGTGTGCGCTCCGTTCGCGACGCGCTGGGATCTTGAAGCCGAGCGGCGTAACAAGCTGCGCACCCCGGAGCACCTGAAAACCCTGATGGCCGCGCAGAAGGAACACAACGCGGCGCGGTCCACGCACGCCACCGCCAAGTCGCAGCAGCTCTCCGCGCGGGCCGCGTCGAACAATCCGTTCGCGGCCGGCCGCCGCGCCGCCCGCGTGGCGACCAAGGCAGCCGCCAAGCACGAGCGCGACACACGCGCCAAGCTCAAGGCCGCGCGGGTGAACTACCCGAGCACGCTCAAAGCCCGCGCTGTGCAAGTCCATTCGGTGCACGCCGTGCCGAGCGCGATTGCTTCCGCGCTGATGTCGACCGCGCACGTCACGGTCTGGCCTGCCGCGACGTCGGCTGTGCTGATCGGGGCGAACGTGGCCGCGCTCGCGCTCGGCCGGCGCAAGCTGCGGGTGCCGGTGGATGAGTCGCTGTCGTTGGAAGAGCGTCAGCTCATGGAGCGGCTCGACCCGTCGTACTGGGTCGAGCACGCACCCGACCGTGGCCTTTCGGGCACGGTCACCACGCCCCCGGCGATCGAGCCGGGCGGGATCCGCTGTGAGATCCGCCTGGACGGGCAGTGGACCGTCAAGACGCTGGCGGACAAGGCCGATTCGGTCCGTGCGCTGCTGGGTGCGCGGACCGCGCTGCGCATACGGATCACGTCCGCCTCGCGCGGCGGGTGGGCCGTTCTCACGCTGGCGACCCGGTCGGCAGCCGCGGGCGTCTCCTCGCAGTGGACCCCGGAGCGCATCCCGACCGACCCGCTGATGATGAGCCTCGCTCTGGACACCGAAACCGGGGACGAGGTCCTGGTCCCCTTCGATGAGCGACTGCTGGTGTCCGGCGCGTCCGGTACCGGCAAGTCGTGGTCGTTCCGTCCGCTCATGGCCACCGCCCACCTGCGCGGTGACCTGCTGCTCATCGACGGCAAGGGCGAAGAGGCCAACATCTGGGAAGCGGTGTGCCGCGTCGCCGTGGAACAGGACGAGATCACCAACGCGGTGGACGAGGCGCACGCGGAGATGACCCGCCGGAAGACCGACATGAAGCAGCGCGGGATCAGCGTGTGGGACGGACGTCAGCTCACCGTCGTCGTGGACGAGGGACAGGTCATCCTCGCCCTCATCAACAAGGACAAGGACCGCTTGCAGCGCCTCATCGAGCTGTCCTCACTGGGTCGCTCGCGCGGTGTCGTCCTGTGGTGGGCCACCCAGTACCCGCTCACCGACGGGGGCGCCCCGGGCGTGCACAAGCTGATCGCGCCGAACCTCCTCACCCGATTCTCGCTGCGAGTGGCCGGCACCACCCAGGCCCAGGTCGCCCTGGACGACTGCGCGCACTACGCGCCGCACCAAATCCCCGACGGCCGCGAGTACCGGGGACACGGCTACCTCAAGGGCTACGGGCCGCGCATGCTGCGCACCTGGACCCTGGACGACGCGGGCGTACGCGCCCTGCCCAAGTCGATCTGGTGCCCCGCAAAGCCCACGAGCGGGCAGGCGCCGCGCACGCCGCTGCACCTGGTCAAGGACACAGCCCCGCAGTCGACAGCCGTGAGCAACCGGGACAAGGTGCTCGCCGCCGTGCAGTCCGGGGCCCGCACCGCCAAGGATGTGGCCGACGCGACCGGCCTGAACAAGGGCACCGTCTCCCGCGAGATCAAGGCGCTCACCGCCAGCGGCGCCCTGCACCGGACCGCTGACGGCAGGCTCCTGCCCGGCCAGCAAGCGGCCTGACCACTCCTGCGCACGACAACGGCGGCCCCCATCCGACCAAGAACCGGGGCCGCCGCCAATCCAGCACGCTTACACCGAACTGGAGACCTCCAGCATGACCCAACCCACCGACATTCGGCGAGACGACCAGCGGCCCTTACTGCTGGACTTGTTCTCCTGCGCCGGCGGTGCCGCTATGGGCTACGCCCGTGCCGGGTTCCGCGTCCACGGCTGCGACCTCGCCGACCGGCCCCGCTACCCCTTCACCTGGCACCGGGGCGACGCGCTCGAATACCTCGCTCGCCTCATCGCAACCGGCGAGATCGAGCGCTTCACGTTCGTCCACGCCTCCCCGCCCTGCCAGGCCAAGAACACGCTGACCGTGGGCACCAACCGCTCTCGTGGATGGGGCGGCACGCACGTCGACCTCGTGGCACCGACCCGGGATCTCCTCGACAGGACCGGCCTGCCATACGTCATCGAGCAGCCCAACGGACAGGCTGAGATCCGCAAAGACCTCACCCTGTGCGGGGAGATGTACGGGCTCGGAGTCATCCGGCACCGCAACTTCGAGGTGAGCGGATGCACAATCGAGCAGCCCGCCCACATCCCGCACCGGGGCCGCGTGCGCGGCTACCGGCACGGCCGCTTCTACGACGGCCCGTACGTGGCCGCCTACGGCAACGGCGGGGGCAAGCCCACCGTGCCCGAGCTGCAAACGGCGCTCGGCATCGACTGGACGAACGTGCGTGAGGAACTGACCGAAGCCATCCCGCCCGCCTACAGCGAGCACATCGGCCGCGCCTTCCTCGCCACCCACACGATGGGGGTGGCGGCATGAGGGAGCACCTGCACACCGCCCTCGAACTGGCCGCATCCGGCATCCCGCCCCTGCCCCTGCGGGCGGGAAAGGTGCCGTTCGGCAACTGCCGACGCTGCGCCGACAACGCCTGCGGCGGCCGGCCGAACATGAAGACACCCGGGCCCTGCGCCTGCCCAGGGCCCTGCCACGCCTGGGCCGCCGCGACCACCGACCCCAACGTCATCACCTCCGGGCCCTGGCGCCGCGCATGGCTGCATGCCGAAGCCGTCGCCTACCACCCGGGCGGAGCCGGACTGACGGTCGTGGACCTGGACAACGCCGACGCGATCGCCTGGGCACGCGAGACCCTGCCCGCCACGCAGGTCGTACCCACCACCCGAGGTGAGCACTGGATCTACCTCGGTCGGATGCAATCCGCGAACGCGGTCCGGCCCGGTGTCGACATCAAGTCGACCATGGCTTACGCCCGTTGGCTCGGGTTCGGTACCGGCACCATGACCACCCTGCCGGATACCGTGCGCGCGCTGGCCGGGAAGCACCCGCCCGCCCGTCGCCCGTCGCCACACTCCGTGCCGGTGCCCGCGCAGTCCGGTGTGGGGCGGTGCCCGCACCGCTCGCCCGTCTTCCTGGAGCGCGGGATTGCCATGGCGGAGCAGCGCATCACAGCCGCTCGCAGCGCGGTCCACGCCACGGTCTACGGGGCGTTCCTCGCGGTGCTCTCCACGCATGGGCGGTGCGGCTGCCTCACCGACACCCACGTTGCCCGCCTATTCGCCGCAGCGCAGGCCAAGGGCGAGAGCCTGCGGCACTGCACCGACGCGTGGACCAACGCCCGCATCACGTTGGGACTGTGACCGTGTCTGACGACGAGAAGAACCCGGCCCGGCGGGTCATCACCGACTACGCACAGTCCCACTTCCGGTACTTCCGCACCGTGGACGGGACCGTGTACGCGCAGCGCACCGGCCACCCCGTGGCCCGTCCCATTCGCTCCCAGGGCACGACCGGGAGCCACCGGCAGGAACTCATGGTCGGCCTCTTCCGTGACGGGGTCGGCGTCTTCAACGGAACCGCCCTCAAGGAGGCGTTGGACTTGATCGAAGCGCTCGCCCTCACCGAGCAGGTGCAGCCCACCCACATCCGCGTGGCCCCTGGATTTGACGGGGCCACCTGGCTCGACCTCGGCCGCGACGACGGCCGGTCCGTCCGCATCCACCCCACCGGCTGGGACATCCGCGTCCCCGCCCCCGAGGAGGTGTGCTGGCGGCGCACCCAGCTCACCGGGGAACTCCCCGTGCCCGCCAAGGACACCGACGGCAAGGGGATCGACCTGCTGATGCGGCTGTGCAACTTCGCCGACGCCAAGACCGAGGCCCTGGCCCTCGCGTGGCTCATCGGCTGCCTGGAGCCGTCCGTGCCCGTCCCCGCCCCGTTCCTGACCGGCCCGCAGGGCGCCGGCAAGTCGACCGGCGGGCGGATGCTCGTGCGGATCATCGAGGGCATGACCGGCGACCTGCGCCGGGCGCCCAAGGACGAAGAGAACATGATCACGGCGGTGGCGGCCGGATGGATCACCGCCCTGGACAACCTCTCCCACCTGCCCCCTGACCTGTCGGACCTCATGTGCTGCGTCATCACCGGGGCCGAGAGCATCAAGCGTGCGCTGTTCACCGACGGCGACGTCGTCCGCGCCCGCTACCGCCGCCCGATGCTGCTGACCGGCATCGACGTCGGCGTCATCCGCCCCGATCTCGCCGAACGACTCCTCACGCTGCGCCTGGAACGTCCCCGGGTGCGGCGCACCGAAGCGGAGCTGTGGGCGGAGTACGCCGAGATCCTGCCCGTCGTCCTCGGCTCCCTGCTCGACCTCACCGTCAAGGTCCGTGCAGCACAGGCCGAGACCCCGACCGATCTGCGCATGGCCGACTTCGCCCACCTGTGCGCCCAGCTCGACGCCGCCACCGGCTTCGGGACGCTGGAGGCGTACCGGGCCAGCCTGGACGACCTCAACGACGACGTCATCGAGGGCGATCTTCTGGCGCAGACGGTTCTCAAGCGCGCCGAGGAACTGGACCCGGGCGAGGACGTGCGAATGTCGTCAGCGGAGTGGCTGCACGCCCTCAGCACCCTCTACAGCGGTGAGGAATGCCGCCCCTTGCCCAAGGGCTGGCCCACCACCGGCAAAGTGCTCTCCGACCGGCTGCGGCGTATCCAGCCCACCCTGGCCGCGCGGGGCGTCCTGGTCGACTGGGGCCGCACCAGCGCCGCCCGCTACATCGAGATCACCCGCCAGGCCCCGCCCCCGCCGTCCGAGCAGCAGACCGCGTTCTGACCGCCCGGACATGCGAACGGCAAGAGGAGCACGCCTCGCCGGGGGTGCTCCTCTTGCTGTCCGGCGGCGACAGCCGCCCTGCACAGGTCGCGCCGCGAAGCGGCCCATTCTTCAAGCCCTGAGCGGGCGTAAAGACCCACAGACACCACCCCCTTCTTTTTCCTAAGTAGGGAAGATCTGCGTCACTGCGTCACCACGGGCCCGACAGACGGCCCCCTACCAGCAGAAACAGGAGGTGACGCAGACGGTGAATCCTGCGTCATCCCGTGTCACCTGCGTCACCCCGTGACGAGCGCCCGCGTCTTCGGTGACGCAGGGCCCGCACCGCTGCGTCACTGGAAACCGCAGGTCAGACGCCTGGTTGACGCACGTGACGCGATGACGCAGAAATCCCCGCTTCGGACAGCACAGACGACCCCGCCCCGAGGAGATCTCGCGTGAGCATCGCCGTGCCCCCGACCCCTCAAGCGCTCAAGGTCCCCGAGGTCATGACTGCCCTGCGCCTCAGCCGCAGCAAGGTCTACGACCTGATCCGTTCCAAAGAACTCCAGAGCTACACGTCCGGACGCGCCCGACGCGTCCCTGTCGAGTCCGTACGTCGCTACATGCAGAACCGCATTGAGGAGACAGACTGATGGCCAAGCGCGCCAACGGCGAGGGAACGATCAGCAAGCGTGCGGATGGCCGATACCACGCCGCTGCTTACGTCTACCGCCCCGACGGAACCCGCACCCGCAAGTTCGTCTACGGCAAGACCCGCAGAGAAGTCGCGGACAAGCTCACGGAGTTGCAGGAGAAGACCCGCCAGGGCATCCCGGCTGCAGAGTCCACCATGTCGTTCGGTGACTACCTCACCTACTGGCTTGCCACCATCGCGCCGGCACGGCTTAAGCCGTCCACCCTGAACAGCTACGAGGGTCTGGCCCGTCTGTACATCCGTCCAGCCCTCGGCAAGAAGCGGCTGAACAGGTTGTCCCCGGCGGACGTGCGCCGGTTCCTGGCGGAGTTCAAGGACTCCTGCCTGTGCTGCCTGCGGGGTGCGGACAAGGAGCGCCCGGAGGAGAAGCGCTCGTGCTGCGCCGTGGGCCGCTGCTGCCAGCGTCGCCCGTCCGCGCGGACCGTCCAGTACATCCATGCCGTCCTTCGGTCCTCTCTCCAGCAGGCAATCCGAGAGGAACTGATCGCTCGGAACGTCGCCCGGGTCGTGGAGACCCCCACCGTCACTCGCAAGGAGGTGCGTCCGCTGGACGCCGCAGAGGCTCGCCTCATGCTGAAGACCGCACGGTCCCATCGTCTCTACGCCCTGTGGCTGCTACTCGTCTCGACGGGCCTGCGACGGGGTGAAGCGCTCGCCCTCACGTGGGGGGACGTTGACCTCACGAACGGTCAGCTTCGTGTCCGCCGGAACGTCCAGCGCATCCGGCGTGAGCTTATCTTCGGCACCCCCAAGACCACGCGTTCCATCCGCACGGTGTCTCTGCCGAAGCACTGCGTGAGGGCACTCACCCAGCACCGGGCCCAGCAGGAGCGGGAACGCACGGTGGCGGGGAAGAAGTGGCAGCCTACGCCGGGGCAGCCGAACGGCCTGATCTTCACCACGACGCATGGTCGCGTGACGGACCCGCGCAGCCTGAACAGGATGCTCACCATCCTGTGTCGGGACGCCGGAGTACGACGGGTGCGGGTGCACGACCTTCGCCACACGTGCGCCTCGCTGCTGCTCGCTCAGGGCGTGGACGCACGCACGATCATGGAGACGTTGGGCCACAGCACGATCACGATGACGCTCGACACCTACGCGCACGTAATGAGCACAACGCTCAAGGCCGCCGCCGATCGGATGGACGACGCCCTCGGCCTGGACGAGTCGCAGGAGGAATCAGACTGCGAGCAGGAGCAGGCCACCGAGGAGTGATCGGCGTTTCTGACTGCGTTGATGTCAGCCGTTGATGTCAAAGGCCCCCTGGAATCATCCCAGGGGGCCTTTGACCTGTGTGCACTCGGCAGGATTCGAACCTGCAACCTTCTGATCCGTAGTCAGATGCTCTATCCGTTAAGCTACGAGTGCTTGTTCTGTTTTTTCGCCGCTCCCGGCCCTTCCGGCCCGCTCGCGGCGACAGGAAGAACATTACATGACTGCCGCCGCCATGTGAAATCCGTTTGCCGCACCCCTTGTGAGCTGGGAAAACGCACTCGGACGGGGCTGAGGCGGGTCCCGTCGGCGTGATCGGTCCGGAACGCGGACAGGGAGCCTGGCTGAGATCAGCCGGGCTCCCTGTCGGAGGGCGGAGGCGGAGGGATTTGAACCCTCGATGGGCTTTAAGGCCCAAACCGCATTAGCAGTGCGGCGCCATAGACCGGACTAGGCGACGCCTCCAGCACAACCGCTCGCGCGAGCGCGATCGGTGCGTGCAGATGATGACACAGTCGAGCGTGCTGTCACCAATCGACCTCCACGGTACTAGGCACAGAGCCCGCAGGGCAAAGCTCTTCCCGGCGTGCTGCGCCGCGCAACGTACGGCGGGGCGCGGCGTTAGTCAGGGCATGTCGCAGGTCAAGCGTTCCGTCTCCGCCCGGCTGCTTCTCGCCGCCGGCTCGCTCCTCGCCGTCGGCTCCGGGACCGTCGTACCCGCCGCGGCACAGCCCCAGGGCTCCGGGGATCACCTCGTCGTCACGGTGCGCGGCACCGGTGCAGGGGACGGCACCCGCGAGCTGACCTGCCATCCGGCCGCCGGTGATCACCCCGACGCCGTCCGCGCCTGTGCCGCGCTCGACCGGGGGACGCGGTGGGGACGGGACCTCTTCGCCCCCGACGCGCCCGGCGGCCTGTGCACCATGCAGTACGGCGGGCCCGCGACCGCGCATGTCACCGGGACCTGGGCGGGGCGTCCCGTCGACGCCCGGTTCGACCGGGGCGACGGATGCGCGATCGCCCGGTGGAATCGATTCGTGCCGCTGCTGCCCGATGTGCGGGCGCAGGGCCTGGGCGTGTAGCGCGGCCCCGGGCCACGGGTTCTCCATACCGGACGCACCGGGTCCGTAAAGGTCCCGCGAAGGTGTCGCGAAGCCCCGCGGGGGTCCGGCGGCAGCCCGGTGGGACAAGGGTGCGCAGGCCGGAGGGACATCGGCGTGGGCGGTCATACGTTCTGGGTCACCGCCAGGTGCGACCTCGCTCTCATCCGGCGTCGCGAGCGCAACCCCAGCCCTTAGACTCCCTCGCGTGACACGCTGCGGGCCGATTGGCAAGATGGCCGGAGCGGTCGGCTAGGTGCGGTAACAGGGAGGAAGCGTCTCGTGAGCAGCAGGCCATCCCGAGGCGCTGCTCGCCTCGCAGCCATACTCGACGCGCTTCCCGATGCGTTGGTACTGGTCAACGCCAATGGGACCGTCGTCAACGCGAACACCATCGCCCTGGAGGCCTTCGAGGCGCCGGGCACCGCGCTGGTGGGGCGCGGGCTGCTCGATCTGCTGCCCGAGTTCGACTCGAAGCTCATCCCGGGCTCGATGCGCCGCCCCGACCACATGGACCCGCAGGGCCGGACCAAGCCGACCCGCATGATGGCCCGCCGGACCGACGGCACCGAGTTCCCGGTCGAGGTCACGTCCGCGAATCTGGAGAACGGCCAGCAGGCCTACGACGGCTACGGCTACAGCGGTGACGAGCTGCTGATGCTCGTCGTCCGGGACCTGACCGGCACCGTCGACACCGAGGCCGAGCTGGCGCGTTCGCAGCGCCAGACCGAGATGATCCTGCGCGCCGCCTCCGAGGGCGTCGTCGGCACCGACACCGACGGGCGGATCGTCCTCGTCAACCCGGCCGCCGCCCAGATCCTCGGATACCGGGCCAGCGACCTCGGCGGACGCGAGCTGCACACCCTCGTCGCGCACTCCCGCCCCGACGGCTCCCCGTTCCCGTACCAGGAGTCCCCGCTCGCCGACACCCTGCGCTCCGGGCGCAAGCACCGGGTGCGCGGGCAGGTGCTGTGGTCCAAGGGCGGCGACAAGGTGTCCGTCGACCTGACGACGGCTCCCGTGCGCGACGGCGACCAGCTCGTCGGCGCCGTGATGACCTTCACCGACCGGCGGCCGTACGACGCTCTCGCCGAGGAGAGCGAGGCGGCGCGCAAGCAGCACGAGGAGGAGCTGGAGCGCCTCGCCGAGGAGCACGCCTCCGAGCTGACCGCGCTGCGGCAGAAGCACGTCGCCGAGCTCGAGGAGCTGGAGGAGCGGCACGCCGAGGAACTCGCCGCCGGCGAGGAGCGCTACGCCGCCCTCGGGGAGCGCGAGAAGGACCGGCACGAGGCGCTGACCGTGCGGCACGAGCAGCTGCTGACCCTGCTCGGCGGTTCCCTGCGCGGCCCGCTGGACGAGCTGCGGCGCGAGCTGGCGGCCCTGGCGGCCGACGACGCGGGGCAGTTGTGGCCCGAGGCCAACCAGGTGCTGCACCACCTGTCCGCGGGCTACTCGCGGATCACGACACTGATCGACAACGTCCTGCGCTACCAGCGGCTCGACGCCGGGGCGGAGCAGATCCAGCGGACGAAGGTGATGCTCGACGCCGTCGTCGCGGCGGGTGTCGACGGCGCGGTCGAACTGATCGGCCCTGGCCGGGTGCAGTTCGCCGTGCACGCGCCGCCCATCGAGGCCGAGGTCGACCCGCAGCGTCTGGCGACCGCGCTGGCGCATCTCGTCGCGGACGTCGCCGGGGTCGACGCCACCGGCAACTCGCCGGTGTCGGCGGGCGGTTACCTGGACAACACCGTGGTCGTCGCGGCGGCCCAGCGCGGCGAGGTCGTCCGTATCGAGGTGCGCGGGCCGTACACCGGGGGAGACCCGGTGCACGAGCCGATCGTGCGCGGGATCGTCCGCGCGCACGGCGGTGTGCTGCAGACACACGAGGTGCCGGGGATGAGCGGCAGCGCGTTCGTCCTCGAGGTGCCCATCGGAGGTGGCGCGGGAGCCGTTCCGGCCGCTCCCGCCGCTTCCGACGAGGAGCCGGGCGGTTCCGACGACGCCGGGCAGCCTGGTGGCGGTGGGCGGCGCCGGGCCCGGCGGTCCTCCGTCGACGCCTTCCTGGAGAGCGACTCCCCCGCCGACGCCGAGGCGGCTGCCGGGGTGGAGAACGCCGCACCGACCGGACGGCGGCGCCGGCGCGCTGCCGCGCCCGCGCTCCCCCAGGCCGCCGCTGCCCCCGAGAACGTCCCCGAGGCCTCCGGCGGCACCGGACGGCGCCGTGGACGCCCGGCCGAGCCCGGTGCGGACGGTGTCTCCGAGGGTGCCGTCGTCATGGCCGGCGAGCAGTCCGCGGGCACCGCCGCCGCCGGGAACAACCTGGGCGGGACCGTGCCGCCGCAGGGCGTGCCCGCGTCCGGCGGACGCCGTGCCCGGCGCGACGGCGGGGAGCAGCAGGCGCTCGCACCCGCCCCGGCGCCCGCGCTGCCCGCGGCCGGTGCCGCCGCCCCGGAGCCCGCCGAGGACGCCCCGCAGCCGACCGGACGGCGCCGACGGGCGCTGGCCGCCGCCGCCGAACGGGCCGCCGCCGCGCAGGCCCAGGAGGCGGGCCCGCGCCAGGTGTTCGCGCTGCCGCCGGCCGACGCCGACCGCGCGCCCGGCACGGTCGCGGAACCGGCCGCCGCCGCGCAGGCCGCCGTACCGCCGCAGGCCGTCGACGAGGGACGGCACGACGCCGTCGCGCACGACCCGGCCGAGGACCACACCCCGCCGCAGCCGCACCCGACGACCGCGCCGACCGGACGGCGCCGGCGTGCCGTGGCCCGCCCGGCGGAGGAGGCCGCACCGGCCGTACCGAACACGCCTGCGGCCCCGGCTCAGGCCCAGGCCCAGCAGGCGGTGCCGCAGCCCGTCCCGGCCGCCGCCCCGGCTCCCGTGGCCGCCCCCGCCCCGGCACAGCAGCCCGTGGCTCCGGCCGCCGCCGCCCCGGGTGGGCCGCTGCCCGCCGAGGCACCGGCGCCGCAGGGCCAGGGCACCCCGGCGCAGGGCACGCCCGCACAGGGCGCCCCGGCCCCGGCTTCCGTCCCCCAGCAGTGGCCCGCCGCCGACGGCACCGCCGGGGGTGGCGCCGTACCGCCGCAGGCCGCCCAGCCGCAGGTGCCGCAGGGCACGCCCGCGCCCGGGACCCCACTGCCGCCCGAGGCGGCCGGACGGCCGCAGCGGGCCGCGCAGCCGTTGCCCGCCGAGGCGCCCGGCGCGCCCGTCGACCCCAACTCCACCCAGGGACGCGCGATCAGCGTGCGCACGCTGGGCCAGGGCGTGCCGTTCACCCGGCAGGCGGCCCAGGTGCAGCAGCCCTCGCCGCCGACGCCCCCGCCGCACCAGACGAACGGCGGCCGGCGCCGCAAGCTGGGCACGCCGCCCGACCCCGCCACCCGAGCCGGTGCCGGTGCGGCCGCTGAGCAGCCCGCGCGTCCGCATCCGCAGGCCGAGCAGGCGGCGCCCGCCGCGCCCCAGCCGCAGCCGTCCCCGCCGTCGGGGGCCGGGCAGACACGGCTCGCGCCGGTGACCGAGGCGGCCGGGCGGTCGTACGCCATAGGCGCCCCGGACGAGAACGCCGCCGAGGGGCCCGAGCCGCTGGACGGGCCGGGCGGGGCCGTCGAGGTCGCCGATCCGCCGCGTCCCCAGCCGATGGACGACGAGCTGCCCCCGGAGCCGCTGGACAACCCGCGGCGGCTGCTGGTGTGGCCCGCGCCGGACGTGACGACCCAGCAGGCGCTCAGCGACCGCGGCTACCGGCCCGTCATCGTCAACTCCCGTGAGGAGGTCGACGCGCAGATCGCCGCCTTCCCGGCCGCGCTGTTCGTGGACCCGCTGACCGGGCCGATCACCCGGACCGCGCTGCAGTCGCTGCGGCAGGCCGCGGTGGCCGCCGAGGTGCCGGTGATGGTGACCGCCGGACTCGGACAGGCCTCGCGGGAGGCCGCGTACGGCGCCGACCCGGCCGTCCTGCTCAAGGCGCTGGCGCCCCGGGACAGTGAGCAGCATCCGCCGCGGGTGCTGTTGATCGAGGAGCACGCGGAGATCGCGCTGGCGCTGACGGCGACGCTGGAGCGGCGGGGCATGCAGGTCGCCCGGGCGGCGAGCGACGCCGACGCGGTGGCGCTGGCCGGGGACTTCCGGCCGAACCTGGTCGTGATGGACCTGCTGCAGGTGCACCGGCGCCGGGCCGGCATCGTGGACTGGCTGCGCGCGAACGGGCAGCTCAACCGCACGCCGCTGGTCGTCTACACGGCCGCCGTCGACCAGGCCGACCTGCCGGGCCTGGCGTCCGGCGAGACGGTCCTGTTCCTGGCGGAACGCTCCACGAGCCCCGAGGTCCAGACCCGCATCGTGGACCTGCTGTCACGGATCGGCACGAACTGACCCGTGCCCCGCCTGAAGGGGCACGGGGAACTGCCCGACCAGCCACGACGGGCCCGCACCCGACCGCGAGCAGCACCCCCGAAAGGGGCGCGGGGAACTGCGCGACCGGCCACCCACAACCCGCAGCCGACCGACGACAGTTCCCCTACAAGGATCGCCCCCCGTCAGAGCTGGGTGACGTCCAACCCACCCTCCGCGTACCGCCTGCGCAGCACCTTCTTGTCGAACTTGCCCACACTCGTCTTCGGCACCGCCTCGATCACCGTCCACCGCTCCGGCAGCTGCCACTTGGCGATCCGCCCCTCCTCCGCGAGGAAGGCGCGCAGCGTCCGGAAGTCGGCGGTGGCCCCCTCCCGCAGGACGACCGTGGCCAGCGGGCGCTCGCCCCACTTGTCGTCCGGGACGGCGACCACGGCGGCCTCGGCGACATCCGGATGGGACATCAGCGCGTTCTCCAGGTCGACCGAGGAGATCCACTCGCCGCCGGACTTGATGACGTCCTTGGCGCGGTCGGTGAGGGTGAGGAAACCGTCGGGGGAGATGACGCCGACGTCGCCGGTCTTCAGCCAGCCGTCCTCGCTGAACTTGTCGGCGGGGCGCAGCGGCTCGGCGTCCGGGCCGTTGTAGTAGGCGCCCGCGATCCAGGGCCCGCGGACCTCCAGCTCGCCCGCCGACTCGCCGTCCCAGGGGAGGCGCTCGCCGCCGGGGCCGGTGAGCCGGGCCTCGACGCCCGCCGGGAAGCGGCCCTGGGTGAGCCGGTACGCGAACTCCTCGTCGGTGCCGACGGCGTGGGCCGGGGGACGGGCGACCGTGCCGAGCGGCGAGGTCTCCGTCATGCCCCAGGCGTGGCAGACCCGCATGCCCAGCTTGTCGAACGCCTCCATCAGCGAGGGCGGACAGGCCGAGCCGCCGATGGTCACCTGGGTGAGGGAGGAGACGTCGCGCGGGTCGGCGGTCAGCTCGGCGAGCAGGCCCTGCCAGATGGTCGGGACGGCCGCCGCGTGGGTCGGCTTCTCGCTCTCGATCATCGCGGCGAGCGGGGCGGGCTGCAGGAAGCGGTCCGGCATCAGCATGTTGACGCCGGTCATGAAGGTGGCGTGCGGCAGGCCCCAGGCGTTGACGTGGAACTGCGGGACGACGACCAGCGAGGTGTCCTGGTCGGTCAGGCCCATCGACTGGGTCATGTTGACCTGCATGGAGTGCAGGTAGATCGAGCGGTGCGAGTAGACGACGCCCTTGGGGTCGCCCGTGGTGCCGGAGGTGTAGCACATGGCGGCGGCCTGGTTCTCGTCCAGCGCGGGCCAGTCGTACGCCGTGGGCTTGCCGGCGATCAGTTCGTCGTACTCGTGGACCTGGACGCCGGCGTCCGCGAGGGCCGAGCGGTCGCCGGGGCCCGAGACCACGACGTGCTCGACCGTCTTGAGGTGCGGGAGCAGCGGGGCGAGCAGGGGCAGGAGCGAACCGTTGGCGATGACCACCCGGTCGGCCGCGTGGTTGACGATCCAGGCCAGCTGCTCGGCCGGCAGGCGAAGGTTCAGGGTGTGCAGGACCGCGCCCATGGAGGGGATCGCGAAGTACGCCTCGACGTGCTCGGCGTTGTTCCACATGAGGGTCGCGACCCGTTCGTCGGCGCGTACGCCGAGGTCGTCGCGCAGGGCGTGCGCCAGCTGCCCGGCGCGGGCTCCCATCTCGGCGAAGGACCGGCGGTGCGGTTCCGCCTCGCCGGTCCAGGTGATGACCTGCGATGTGCCGTGGATCGTCGACCCGTGGGCCAAAATCCTCGAGATCAGCAGCGGTACGTCCTGCATGGTGCTCAGCACGGCGTCCTCCCGGGGGCGACATTGCCTACGCGGCGGTAAGGGATGCGGAGATTCTGCGCGCATACCGCGCGGTATGTCACTAGGGCCGGGTGATCGATCATGTCACGTTGCGTTCACGGGGCTCTGCGGCTACGGGTGAGGGGAGGATTCCCACCCGTGCCGGGCCCCTATGACGGTCACCGGACCGGCACCAGCTCCGGGTCCTCCCGCAGCTTGCCGAGCGCCCGCGACACCGCCGACTTCACCGTGCCGACCGAGACCCCGAGCACCTCGGCCGTCTGCACCTCGCTGAGATCCTCGTAGTACCTCAGGACGACCATGGCGCGCTGCCGTGCCGGGAGCCGCATGATCGCGCGCCACATGGCGTCGCGCAGCGCCTGCCGCTCCGCCGGGTCGTCGTCGTGGCCCGGCAGGGGCTCCGGCTCGGGCAGTTCCTCGCAGGCGAACTCGTCGACCTTGCGCTTGCGCCACTGCGAGGTGCGGGTGTTCAGCAGAGCCCGCCGCACATAGCCGTCGAGCGCCCGGTGGTCCTCGATCCGCTCCCAGGCCACATACGTCTTGGCCAGCGCGGTCTGCAGCAGGTCCTCGGCGTCGCTCGGGTTCGCGGTGAGCGAGCGGGCGGTACGCAGCAGCACCGGCTGGCGGGCCCGTACGTACGACGAGAAGGAGGGGTACGCCGCGTTCGGCAGGGACCGCCTCGCGGCGTCGGAGGCGCTGGTGCAGACGGGTGGGGTCATGGCTCCACGCTATGAGCGGACCCCGCTCCGGCGGATCGGCCGCAGGTGCCGAAGCGCCGTCCGCCTCAGGTTGTAGGGGTGGGGCCTGCTCCACCTCCTGAAGGTGGACGGCCACCCCGCCTCCCACTGCGGGATGTCCCCGATCCGCCCCGCCCCCTCCCCGGTTCACGGCCCTGCCGTCACCGGTCGGAGGCGAGGGCCAGTCCCGGTCCACGGACCCACCGTCACCCGTCGGAGGCGAGGACCAGGATCCACACCCCGCCGTCACCCGTCGGAGGCGAGGACCAGGCCCGAGGTCGGCACCCCCGTGCCCGCCGTCACGAGCACCCGCGACGCCCCCGGCACCTGGTTCACTGCCGTGCCCCGCACCTGCCGGACGCCCTCCGCGATGCCGTTCATGCCGTGCAGATACGCCTCGCCGAGCTGGCCCCCGTGGGTGTTGAGGGGCAGGCGCTCCTCGGCCACGAAGTCCGCGCCCTCCCCCCGGCCGCAGAAGCCGAACTCCTCCAGCTGCATCAGCACGAAGGGCGTGAAGTGGTCGTACAGGATGCCCACCTCGATGTCCCCGGGGCCGAGCCCGGCCGTCCGCCACAGCCGGCGCGCGACCACGCCCGTCTCGGGCAGGCCGGTGAGGTCGTCCCGGTAGAAGCTCGTCATCTGCTCCTGCCCCCGCCCGGCCCCCTGCGCGGCCGCCGCGACGACGGCCGGCGGGTGCGGCAGGTCCCGGGCGCGTTCCACGGACGTGATGACGAGGGCCTGGCCGCCGTCCGTCTCCTGGCAGCAGTCCAGCAGGCGCAGCGGTTCCACGATCCAGCGCGAGGCCGCGTGGTCGGCGAGGGTGATGGGCCTGCCGTAGAAGTGGGCGGCCGGGTTGGTCGCCGCGTACCGGCGGTCCACGACCGCCACATGCCCGAAGGCCTCCGGCGTCAGCCCGTACCGGTGCAGATAGCGCTGGGCGGCCATCGCCACCCAGGACGCCGGGGTGAGCAGCCCGAAGGGCAGCGCCCAGCCGAGGGCCGCGCCCTCCGCCGACGGTTCGCGGTACTGGACGCCCGCGCCGAAGCGCCGGCCCGACCGCTCGTTGAACGCCCGGTAGCAGACGACCACCTCGGCGACGCCCGCCGCGACCGCGAGCGCCGCCTGCAGGACGGTGGCGCAGGCCGCGCCGCCGCCGTAGTGGACGCGCGAGAAGAAGGACAGATCGCCCATCCCGCAGGCCTGGGCCACCGTGATCTCCGGGCTGGTGTCCATCGTGAACGTCACCAGCCCGTCGACGTCCCCCGGCGTCAGACCGGCGTCGTCGAGCGCGGCCCGTACGGCCTCGACGGCCAGCCGCAGCTCGCTGCGTCCCGAGTCCTTGGAGAACTCGGTGGACCCGATCCCGGCGACGGCCGCCCGCCCGGACAGCGGGTCCCGGCCGCGCGCGCTCATGACGGGTCCTCCCCGGGGACGGTGACCGTCACCGTGCCGGTCACATGGCGGCCGGAACGGTTGGCGCCGACCACGCGGACGGTCGCCGTGCCATCGTCGTCGACCGCCTCGACCGTGCCCGTCAGCACCATCGTGTCGCCGGGGTGGTTGGGCGCGCCCAGCCGGATGGCGACGCTGCGCAGGGTCGCGGTGGGGCCGAAGTGGTCGGTGACATAGCGGCCGACGAGGCCGTTGGTCGTCAGGATGTTCATGAAGATGTCGGGAGAGCCGCGGCGGCGGGCCAGCTCGGGGTCGTGGTGGACGTCCTGGTAGTCGCGGGAGGCGAGGGCACCGGCGACGATCAGGGTGCGCGTGATGGGGATCTCGAGCGGGGGGAACGCGTTCTCCGGCACATCCGGGGGTCCCGCAGGCTCCGCGGCGCCTCCCTGGGCGCGCCAGACCGGCAGCACCAGCGCGTCGTCGCAGTGCCGGAACTCCAGCCGTACCGGCTGCCCGATCCGCACCTTGTCGTACGGCACGCCCACCACGTTGCCGATCATCCGGACCCCCTCGGCGAGTTCGACGAGTGCGACGGCGTAGGGCGGGTCGAAGGCCGGGAACGGCGGGTGGTGCATGACGACGTACGAGTACACCGTGCCCTCGCCGGACGCCTCGACGGTGTCCCAGTCCGGCCCGCCGCAGGCGTTGCAGCCGGGCAGCCAGGGGTGGCGCGGCGTGCCGCAGCCGGTGCAGCGCTGGATGAGCAGGGTGTGCCGCCGTACGCCTTCCCAGAACCCGGCGTTGTCGCGGTTGACGACGGGCCGGGGGCGCGTGCCCCGTGCCGTACCGCCCCCGGACCGGGCGGGCGCGTACTTGAGGATGCGGAAGCGGTGGGTGCCGGCGAGGGTGCCGCCGGCACGGACGTCCGTGCGGGTCGTCACGAAGTACCCGGTGCCGAGCCGGGTGGTCTTGCGCTCCGACACCGACTCGATGACCGAGTCGTAGGTGATCTCGTCGCCGGGGCGCAGGGGGCGTGCGTACTCCTGCTCGCAGTCGGTGGCGACGACGGAGGTGCAGCCCGCCTCGTCGAGCAGTGCGAGCAGTTCGTCGTACGCGTGCGCCCGGCCGCCGTGGCCGGAGAGCCCGCCCATGGTCCACACCTGGAGCATGGTGGGCGGGGCTATGGCGTCGGGGCCGGTGTACGCCGGGTTGGTGTCCCCCATCGCCTCGCACCAGTGCCGGATCATCGGGGCGTTCACGGGGTCCTTGCCGGCGCGTGCCGTGGCGGCAGGCCGTCCCTCGTACGCCTTCAGCCGCGCTGCCAAGTCGCCGCCCACCGCCGCCTCCTGGTCCTTCTCGCGAGGCTCCCGAAGGTTTCTGACTGTCCGTCAGACACGGGGGACTGTCAAGGGCGGCCGATGGACCGAAGGCGGCCGGACATGACTGCGCGGCGGTACCGGAGCACCGCCGCGCAGTCATGTGAAACCCCACCAGCACACCCACGGACAGAGAGGGCCGGTGCCTGAGCACCGGGGCACCGGCCCTCTCAGCTCACCACCAGAGCGGGGTGAAGGTGACGGCCGTGTTGCCGTCGCCCTGATTGAGCGCGGTGGCCGCGGAGCCGTTGACCTGGGCGGTGTTGCTCTCGTTCTCGGCCCCGGAACCGGTCGCCTGCTGCTGGGTGGTCGACGAGGTCCCGAAGTTGTCGCCGCCGACCCCGCTGCCGAGGAGGCCCTGGACGGCGGTCGAGACGGCCGCGCTGGATCCGTCGTCCGCGAATGCGCCGTTGTCCGCGCTGGCCACCCCGGCGAACAGGGCTGCGGCGAGCGGAAGTGCGGAGACGGCTGCGACGACGCGGGCGGTACGGATGCTTGCCATGTTGTTCCTCCAGAACAGGTGCGCCCGAGCTCCCCGCCGGACGCGTTGGTGGTGCGTGAAGTACTGCTTGCCTCCGGGCAGTTGGCCGACCGCCCTGGAGTCCTGCACGACGTCGCGAGATCAGAGTTGCCCACCGGAACCCCGGCGAACCACCCCGGACAGCCCTATTCGCCCTCAAGCGTGATGACAAGTCGATAAACCCCTTTCGCCACACTTAGCGCCCAGTCAGGATGCCAGAGGACAGACCACCCCCAAGCCCCGCAAGGGACGAAAGGTTCCACCAGCCACCCCGACCCCACCCGCCCCGTCGGCGTGTCACCCACCGAACACCTCCACCCCCCCTTCCCTTTTTCGAACATGCGTACGAACATAGAGGCATGGCCACCACCGACCGGCAGGCCACGACGCTGGCCCTCGCACACGCCCTGTCAGCCGCCGAACGCGGACTGGCCGTCATCCCCCTGTCCCGGACGAAGCTCCCGGCCCTGCGTTCCCCCCACCGCGACGACCCCGCGCCCACCCCCTGCCACGGTGAGTGCGGCCGCCCCGGCCACGGGGTCTACGACGCCACCACCGACCCCGCCCGCATCCGCGAACTGTTCGCCGCCGCCCCGTGGGCCACCGGCTACGGCATCGCCTGCGGACTGCCGCCGCACCAGCTGATCGGCGTCGACCTGGACACCAAGTCCGACGCGGACTCCTCGGCCGCGCTGCGCGAGCTGGCGCTGCGGCACCTGTTCACGATCCCGCCGACCGTCGTCGTCCTCACCCCGAGCGGCGGCCGGCACCTGTGGCTGACCGGGCCGCCGGACGTCGTCGTCCCCAACTCGGCGGGCCGGCTCGCGCCCGGCATCGACATCCGCGGCGCCGGCGGCTACCTGGTCGGCCCCGGCTCCCGCACCGAGCACGGCGTCTACCGCACCGCCCCCGGCACCTCCCACATCGGCCCGGCGCCCTGCCCGCGCGCGCTGCTGCGCCTGCTGCTCCCCGCGCCGCGCCCGCACCACCCCACGCCCCCGTCGGCCGGCGGGCACGGGCAGGGACTCGTGCAGTTCGTCATGGCGGCCCACGAGGGCCAGCGCAACACCCGCCTGTTCTGGGCGGCCTGCCGGGCGTACGAGGACGGCATCGGGCCCGGCCTGGTCGAACCCCTCGTCGAGGCGGCGCTCGACACCGGGCTGACCGAACGGGAGGCCCGCGCCACGATCGCCTCCGCGGCGCGCCTGACCGGCCACCACCCGTAACCCCGGCGGCGAAAACGGGGCGACTCCCGCCGCACCCCCGCCCTACAGTCCCCCCATGCCCCTGACCCGTGTCACCCTCACGTCCGGCCGCTCCCTCGACCTCACCCAACTGCGGCTGACCTCGACGTACGGCGGCATGCTGGAGGGCCACCCCTGCAAGCCGGTCGACGAGATGACGATCCGCGGCCTCCTGACCACCGCCGAGCGGACCCACCCGGGCATCCCGGTGCACCTCGTCCCGCCCGCACTGGAGCGGGACGACTCGAACGCGGGCCCCTTCGGCCCGGTCGAGACCCTGCCGCCCGTGGCCTGCGTGGGCTCCTTCCGCTCGACGGCCCTCGACCCCGCCCTCGACCCGGTTCTGCACCGCTCGGCGCTCACGGTCGTCTGGTTCCAGCCGACGGTCGACGTGCCGTCCGGCGACGACGCCGAGGAGTCGCTGCGGAGGATCGACTGGGAGTCCCTGGCACAGGACGACGAGCTGTAGCACCTGTTCTCGTCGGTTGCGGGGCCTCTTGACCTGGAGCGCGCTCCAGACACCAGCATGACCGCCATGACGACCGAGAACCCTCACATCGTCCTGGGCACCATGGACTTCGGCACCCGCGTCGACCCCGACCGGGCCTTCGCGATCCTCGACTCCTTCGTCGCCGGAGGCGGGATCTGGCTGGACACGGCGAACTGCTACTCCTTCTGGAACGACCCCAGCGGTGTCGGCGGCGCGAGCGAGCGCGTGATCGGCGCGTGGCTCCGGGCCCGCCCCGGCGCGCGCGACGCGGTGCGGATCGCGACGAAGGTCCGGCAGAACCCGCTCGTCCCGCACTCCTGGCCGCAGAGCGCCGAAGGGCTGTCCGCGCGGGCCGTCCACACCGGTGTGGAGGAGAGCCTCGGGCGCCTGGGCGTCGACCACGTCGACCTGCTGTGGGCGCACGCCGAGGACCGCACGGTGCCGTTGGAGGAGACGGTCGGCGCCCTCGGCGAGCTGGTCGCCAAGGGCGTGGCCCTGCGGATCGGCGCGGCGAACCACGCCGCCTGGCGCGTCGAACGCGCCCGGTCCCTGGCCCACGATCGGCACCTGGAGCCGTACACGGCCCTCCAACTACGCCACTCCCTCCTCCAGCCCCGCCCCCTCACCCCGCTCCCGGAGGCCGGCCACCGCCTCCTCACCACCGAGGACCTGGACCTCGCGCGATCGGAAGGGCTGGCGGTGTGGGCGTACAGCGCCCTGATCTGGGGTTCGTACGTACGCCCGGACAAGCCGCTCCCGGCGGCCTACGATCACCCCGGCACGGCGCGGGTGCTGGCCGTCCTGGACGAGGTGGCCGCCGACCTGTCGGCGACACGGAACCAGGTGGTCCTGGCATGGCTGATGCGCCAGAACATCGACCCCATAGTCGGCGCGAGCCGCGTGGAACAGATGGAGGAAGCGCTGGCCGCCCGCGAACTACACCTCACCGAGACCCACATGACCCGCTTCGAGGAAGCCCGATGACTCCCTGGAGCCAGCCCTGATGACCACAGTCAGCCCGGCAACGGCCGCCGAACGCACCGGCGTCTCCCTCGACACCCTGCGCTACTACGAGCGCGAGGGCCTGATCGGCCCGATCCGGCGCTCGCCCGGCGGACACCGGGAGTACACCGAGGACGACCTGTTCTGGATCGGCCTGGTCACCTGCTTCCGCGACGCGGGCCTCGGCATCGCGGACCTGCGCGAGTTCGTCGCGATGCTCCGCGCCGACCACCCCCCGCACCACCGCGTCGCCTTCCTCCGCGACCGCCGCGCCGCCCTGGAACAACGCGTGGAGTCCCTGCGCCGGGCGATCGCCGTCCTGGACGACAAGATCGCCTACTACAGCTGAAGCCCAGGACATACAGAAGACCGGGAGGCCGCACCCAGGTGGGTCTGGAACTGGAACTGCACTCGATGCGGCCGGCACGCGACTGGCACGCGTCCCGGGCGACACTCCTGCGCGGCTCGTACGACCTCGGGAACGCGCTGGCGGACGCGCTCGGCTCCCTCCATCTCCTCGGAGTGCCCGGGCGGCTCGCCGCGATCGACCCGTACCGGGACACCGTGATGAACGAGCAGGAGGCGGCCGTCGCTCTCGGCGAGATCCCGGACCTGCGGAAACGCTGCGGTGACGAGCGTCGGCGCGCCGCGCTGGACGAGCTGGCGCTCCTGCTGGAGGCGTGCGCCGCCACCCCCGGCAGCCACCTGTGGTTCCAGGGGGACTGAGGCGGACCTCCTCCCCGGGGCTACGGGTGCGGCTTCTCGCCCTTCGCCAGCATCGTCACGTACTTCTCGATGCGGCGGGCCCGGGTCTCGGGCCGCTTGGCGTCCTGAACGCGATAGAGGATCGCGAAGCGGTTCGTGCGATTCAGGGTCTCGAAGAACTCCGCCGCGGCGGGCTCGGCGGCCAGGGCCGCGGCGAGGTCGTCCGGCACGGTGGCGGTGCGCGGGCTGTCGTAGGCCGCGTCCCAGCGGCCGTCCGCCGTGGCCCGGTCGATCTCGGCCTGCCCGGGCGGCCGCATCCGGCCCTGTTCGATCAGGGCGGCGACCTTGTCCCGATTGATCTTCGACCACCTGCTGCGCGCCGTGCGCGGCCCGAACCGCTGCAGCCACCACTCGTCGTCCATCGCGGCCTTCTGCCCGTCGATCCAGCCGTAGCAGAGGGCCACGTCGAGCGCCTGGGCATAGTCCAACGCGACGACTCCGGGCGCTTTCTTGCGCAGCTTGAGCCAGATGCCGGGCGAGACGGCGTGATTCTCACCGAGCCACGCCTGAAACGCCTCGGCGGATTCGAACGCGACGGTCTCCAAGTCCTGAGCCACCCCCTCAGCGAACCACAACCGCCCCACCGCCATGAAGGGTTCAAGCATGATTCGGGCAGCTCCAGGTGAGCCCTGACGACACTTGCGCAGGGTTACGGGACGGCGCCGTCGGCGACGCAGTAGGCGACGTAAAGGCCGTACATGACGAGAAGAGCGCCGAGGAATCGCGTCCATCCAGGCAGGGCACGACGGTGGTGCGCGTTCACCATGCGCCGCAGACGTACGACGGTGGAAACAGCACCGAGCACGGCGACGGCGGTGAACAGCCAGAACGGGATGGACCGGTCGTCCACCGGCGCCTTCTCCACGCCCGCATCGGCGATGAGGAGCAGCACGTAGGGGGATGTACTGCGTCGGGCTGAAGGCATCACGGATCTCTTCAGGCCTGTGGGACTCGATCGTTTGGTCACTCCGGACGTGCACTTGGGTGCGGATACGGCGTGCGCCCCACGGCAGGGAGAGACCGTGAGGCGCACGTGGGGCAGTAGCCCGTCAGGGCCGCGTCACGGGCTCGGCTGATTGTTCGGTGCCGCTGGGCGCGGGCCGGAACCGAATGAACGGCCGCGCCAAGTACCTCAGATGATCCTCAGCTCTGTTGATGGTCGTCGCCCTGCTCGGCGATGATCACCATGCTTCCGCGCCCAACTCGCCCCTGACCAGGGCAATCACGGTGGCGCGCGGAATGCGAACACCTTTCACATGAACAGAGGGGGAACCTCAGCATGTCTGCCTTCATCAGCTCGCAGACCGGCGCTCCGCTCCGACGCCGATCCATGATGGTGGCCGGAATCGCCGCTGCCGCCGTCTTCGTCACGACCGGCGCCGCCCACGCCGCCCCGGCCCAGCCGCGATCCGAGGCCGCGGCGTCGCCCGTCGTCCTGTCGTCGCTGGACGGCATCGGCACGGAGGACGAGGTCCTGGCCGGTATCGAGGAGGCGCTGAGCCTCTTCACGGAGATCCCGGACGAGGTGCTGGCTCAGGGCGAGGACGCCACCGAGCAGTGGCTGAACGAGCGCATAGCCAAGACCAGCGGAAAGCGGTCCTTCAACGCGGGCGGTTGTGCGCGCGGAATCCTGCTCGCCGTCGGTTCCAACATTTTCGCCGTCGCCAAGATCTACAAGATGAAGAAGGCGATCGACAAGCTCGGCGGCATCAAGAAGGTCGTCGCCAAGATCCGCTCCAAGAAGAAGGCGGGCAAGACCTTCAAGAAGGGAATCATGGAGGTCTTCGAGGAGGCCGGTTCCGGTCTCGGCGGCATCGCTGCGGAGATTCTCGGCATCGACGGTGTCATCAAGAACTGCTGGTGACGAGTTCGTCGACGAAAGCGAGGTGCACTGATCATGGACATCACAGCAAGCGTCCTGCGCTGGGGATTCTTCGCAGCCGGAACGATCCTGCTCGTCTCTTTCGCCTTCGCCGCTGTGCGCCGTCACCGCGACGGAGCCCGCTTCGGTGAGCTCGCCGAACTGATGGAGCGTGAGTGGTTCAGCGCCGGCAAGGTGTTCTTCACCGTGTTGGCCGGGCTCGCGGGCTCGTATCTCGCGGCATACGTGGGCGGGACCCGCGGCCCGCTGTCGGAAAGCGTCCCGATCCTGTTCCCGCTGGGGATCGTCGCGGCATTCGTGGTCTGCCGCACGACCATGAGGGGCGAGCGTGAACCTCTGCGAGTCAAAGCACTGGTGCTGCTGGCCGCACCGCTGCCACTCGGTGCGGTGATGACGGGCTGGTAGCAGCCGACTGTGCGGGCATACGAACGGCCCCCGACCAGCGATCCGGTCGGGGGCCGTTCACGTGCGACGGGCATGGGGTTCGAACCCCGGTGATTGTCGCCGCCACGCGCTCCCGGATCGGGGTCACCCCTCTCCGCACCCGAGTGAGGAACCACGGGGAGCGCCGGGCAGTCCGGTAGCCGGACACACGAACGGCCCCTGACCGAGTCGCCTGGTCAGGGGCCGTTCGCCTGCGGTGGGTGTGGGATTTGAACCCACGGTGACGTCGCCGCCACGACGGTTTTCAAGACCTTTCGGAGGTCTGGCGGGATCTCCGCTTCCATGCTGGTCAGACGGGCGAAAGCGGGCCACCGCAGTCGCAGCCGTCCTTGCCGTGCCCTCTACGTGCCCCAAGCCCGCGACCGTGCCCGCTCAACCGCCGGTCACAGCAGGCACGATCACCGCGGCGACAGCGGACAGCAGCCCGCCTATGGCGAGAGCACCATTGAACTTCTCCTTGGCCGTTGGAAACACGGAGCGACTGACGTTCCCGACCTTGCTGCGCTTCTCGCGCGAGCTCCTGGAAGACCTCGGCGTCGACGTGGCGTCAGTCCTGCTGATCAGCAAGCCCTATGAGGAGAGGCGGGCCTACGCCACCGCCCGAAAGCTCTAGCCCGAGGTGGAGGTCGTGAGTGCCTCCACGCCGATGACGCTGGACGAGTACGTCGACTCCATCGGGGACGCCCGCTTGGTGATCGACATGCTCGTCGGCGCACTCCAGCGACTGCTGATCTACCCCGAGCAGGGCTTCATGATCAGCCAGCCCGTGCCCGACGACGTCCGCGAGGCATACGAGCGGCTGTGCCATGCGGGCTTCACCAGCCGACTGCTGGCTACCGATCGGCCTTCCGCCTGAGCATTGCGTCTCGGGCCCTCAGTCAAGAGCTGTTACAGGTTTCTCTACCTCATCAAGCCCCGGCTGCGCTCCGCTCCGCCGGGCGCGCTTTCCGGCTTCGCTCCGGGCGACGCTCCTGCCTTCGGCCCGCTCCGCCCGCGCTGCGCCGACGCGCGCCCACGAGTGGATAGGGCCGGAAGCCATGAGTCGATCACCGCACAGAACGGCGCGCGGTCAAGACGATGCCTCCGGCGGGGATCGGCCGGCACCGGGATGGAGGGGGCGCCGTTCCCGGCCGCGGGTGCGTAGTGGCGTGCGCGGGGTGCTCCCATCCCGTCCACCGTCGACCCAGGCAGAGCCGAGCAGACGCGGCCCCTGGCGTCCAGGTCGTTCGTACAGTGGCGCGCTCCACCTGGACGCCAGGAACCACGCCCGCTCCACGGTGTGTGGGTCGACGGCGGACGGGATGGGAGCGGGGGTGAGTGGTGGCTGAGGCGGTGGCCACGCGTCGCCTTGGTCCGAGCCAAGAGGGTCCCGCGGTCTGCAAGCGGGGATGTAGCCCGACAGGTTCCGGCATTGTGCCCCGTGGTTGAGCGCTGAGATCATTACGGCGAGTGCCTAGGAGAAGGCGCCGGGGAGGGTCGTGTGTCGTCCGTCGTTCTTCCAGTCGTTCTCGTGGTGGCATTGATACTGGGTGTAACCGGTGTATTGGCCATGACGACTGGGCACATCGCACTCTCTTGGGTGCGCAAGAAAGTGAAACAGCCTCGCATATGGGGTGCTGGGACGTTGCTGATCGCGGCGAGCCTCACGGCGGCGTGGCTGGTGCCCTTCCATGGCCAGAGCCTGCTTATGCTGGCTGGTCTCGTGCTGATTTGGCGGGCCTAGGGCTGGCGACATCGGGAGACGCCCCGAGAGGCTGATCTGTCAAGAACGGGTCTGACACCTGACACCAACAGCTGACACCAACAGCGGCGAACACGACCGCACGAGAGCGGCCCCCAGCGGTCGGCAGACCGTCGTAGGGCTGGGATCCCTCTAATCCCAGGGAGCCCGTGATCGACCTGATAAGGATGCGGGCCGAACTCAAAGCCTGTGCGCGGTTGTGCCCCACCCGTGCCCGATAGACCGGGAACTCACGGGGAACTGCGGTCGCCAACAGGCAACCTGCATGGCGAAGGCCCCTGACTGATTCAGCTGGTCAGGGGCCGTTCGCCTGCGGTGGGTGTGGGATTTGAACCCACGGTGACGTCGCCGCCACGACGGTTTTCAAGACCGTTCCCTTAGGCCGCTCGGGCAACCCACCCCGCTCCGCCCACCGGGGCGGAGCGGGTACAGCGTACCGGCCTGGTGCGGTGTGCGGGGTGCGTGGGGCCCGGCCCGGGGATCAGCTGTCGCCCGTGCGGGCGCCCAGGGTCAGGTCCACCGTGCGGGTGCGGCCGTCGCGTTCGTAGGTGATCGCCACCTTGTCGCCGGGCTTGTGGGTCCAGATCTCGCCGATCAGGGTGGGGCCGGAGTCGATCACCGTGTCGTCGAGCTTGGTGATGACGTCCCCTGGCTTGAGGCCCGCCTTGGCCGCGGGGCCGCCCGGCTCGACCGCGTCCGAGCCGCCGGCGCCCTGGTCGGTGATCTTGGCGCCGTCGCTGGTGTCCTCCAGGGAGACGGAGGCGCCGATCTTGGCGTAGACGGGCTTGCCGGTCTTGATCAGCTGCTGGGCGACGTACTTGGCCTGGTTGATCGGGATGGCGAAGCCGAGGCCGATGGAGCCGGACTGGGCGGTGCCGCCCATGCCGTTGGCGGTGGACTGGATCGCCGAGTTGATGCCGATGACGTTGCCCTGCGCGTCCAGCAGCGGGCCGCCGGAGTTGCCCGGGTTGATCGACGCGTCGGTCTGCAGGGCGCTCATGTAGGAGGCGTTGCTGCCGGTGCCGTCGCTGGAGGCCACCGGGCGGTTCTTGGCGCTGATGATGCCGGTGGTGACCGTGTCGGACAGGCCGAAGGGCGCGCCGATGGCGATGGTGGAGTCGCCGACGGCCACCTTGTCGGAGTCGCCCAGCGTGAGCGGCTTGAGGTCGGACGGGGCGCTCTTGAGCTTGATCACCGCGACGTCGTAGCCCTGCGCGTGCCCGACGACCTCGGCGTCGTACTTCTTGCCGCTCGGGAAGGTCGCCGTGAGCTTGCCGCCGTCGACCGCGTCGGCCACCACGTGGTTGTTGGTGACGATGTGGCCCTCGGTGTCGAAGACGAAGCCGGTGCCGGTGCCGCCCTCGCCGCTGCTGCTCTCCGCCTGGATCGTGACGGTGCTGGGCAGCGCCTTGGCGGCCACGCCCGCGACCGTGCCCGGGTCGCGCTTGAGCGAGCCGCCGCTGTCGGGCGCGGAGACGGTCGTGGAGGAGGTGCTGTCGTCGTTCTTGGCGAGGGTGTAGCCGAGGCCGCCGCCCAGACCGCCGGCGACCAGCGCCGCGATGAGGACCGCGGCGAGCATGCCGCCGCGCCCACGGCCCGGGCTGGGCGCGGGCTGCTGGTAGGTGCTGCCCCAGCCGCCGGCGCCCATGCCACCGCCGGCCGCGTCGCCGTACGGGGACCCGCCCGCGGGCGGCGGGGGCGGCCAGGAGGTGTCCGGGGCCGACCCGGAGGGGGCGGCGGCGGGCGAGCCGGGCGCGTGGAAGCCGTCGGTGGCGTACGGGCTCGCGTCGGGCACCGGCGGGAGCGGCGCGGTCCCGCTCTCGGAGGCGCGCTGCTCCTGAGAAGCCGGAGCAGCGGGAGCGTCCACCGGTACGGGGGGTGCGGACGGGGCCGGGGGTACCGCGGCGCCCTCGTTCTCGGTGCTCACAGCTTCTCTCCTCGATCCACGGCAGGTGTCTTCGGTCGCACTCGGTCACGCCCGTTCACGCTTGATCCTCGGCGGTCGGTGCGCTCTGCTGTGCATGTCTATTTGTATGCGGTCAGCTTTTCCCAACGGCCGTCAGAGCACCATAAGCCGTGCCTGTGGGTCCACGGCCACTCTTTATATAGGTCATTTCTCACTAAACGGTCGCAATCCCAGCACTCGCACGACCACCGCGGTCGCACGTGTACCCCCGCGCGGTGGCACCATGACGCGGTGACCCACGCACGGCAGCACCAGATCCAGGTCGTCGCCCACCGCGGAGCCTCCGAGGACGCCCCCGAACACACCCTGGCCGCTTACCGGAAGGCGATCGAGGACGGCGCCGACGCCCTCGAGTGCGACGTCCGCCTCACCGCCGACGGCCATCTCGTCTGCGTCCACGACCGCCGCGTCAACCGCACGTCCAACGGCCGCGGCGCGGTCTCCGCCCTGGAGCTCGCCGAGCTGGCCGCCCTGGACTTCGGCTCCCGCAGGAACCGCGACTCCTGGAAGAACCGCGCGGAGGAGCCGGACTGGGAGGTCCGCCCCGAGGACCCCGAGGACACGTCCGTGCTCACCCTGGCACGGCTCCTGGAGCTCGTCGCCGACGCCGGGCGCCGGGTCGAGCTCGCCATCGAGACCAAGCACCCCACCCGGTGGGCCGGTCAGGTGGAGGAGCGGCTGCTGCATCTGCTGAAACGGTTCGGGCTGGACGCGCCCGCCGTCCCGGCCGAGTCGCCGGTACGGATCATGAGCTTCTCGGCGCGCTCGCTGCACCGGGTGCGCGCCGCGTCGCCGACGCTGCCGACGGTCTATCTGATGCAGTTCGTCTCGCCCCGGCTGCGCGACGGCCGGCTGCCCGCGGGCGTGCACATCGCCGGTCCGTCGATCCGGATCGTGCGGAGCCACCCGGCGTACGTACGGCGCCTGAAGGCGGCCGGACATCAGGTGCACGTGTGGACCGTGAACGAGCCCCAGGACGTGGACCTCTGCGTCGAGCTGGGCGTCGACGGCATCATCACCAACCGCCCGCGCGCGGTTCTGGACCAGCTCGGACGCTGACCGCCCGGGCGTCCTTCACACAATCTCCGTACGACCTCTTGACCCTGCGGCCCCGGCGGCCTCATCCTCCACTCTCAGCCACACCGACGGATTCCAGCCATCCCGGTGACAGGGAGTGCTCCGGCGCGTTCGCTGCGTGTTCGGTCGTTGCGAATGCGTCACCGGACCTTGTTTGGCCGGTTTCCGGTACAGGCCAGGAGGGCATCCACTCCGTGGCGTGGGGCGAAGGAGGTCTCGGGGGTGGCGTTGGTGGTGGCACAGGAGGTGCCCACGTCGTCGAGCATGGCCGTACCCCATGGTCCTGCGGGCGTGGGGAAGGCGAGACACCGGATGCGGGCGCAGCTGCGCAGCGGCGGTGTCCCCGAATCGGTCATCGACGACGCCGTACTGATCTTGTCCGAGCTCTTGAGCAACGCGTGCAAGCACGGCCGGCCGCTCGGCGACTCCCTCGCGGGGGACGGCGACGTCCGCGCGGCCTGGCGGGTGGACGGCGGCGGCAGACTCACCGTGGAGGTGACGGACGGCGGCGGTCCCACCCGCCCCGCTCCGGCGACGCCCTCGGTCACCGCGCACGGCGGCCGCGGGCTCAACATCATCAGCGCCCTGTCCGACGACTGGGGCGTCCGCGACGACGTGCACGGCGAGGTCACGGTCTGGGTGGTCGTCCACGACGACGTACGCGCCGCGCGCCCGGGACACCGCCGCGACGACTTCGCTACGCGCGTCACGGCCCCGGCGGTGAGCGCCATCCCCGGTCTGGACTTCACGGACGCCTTCGACGACCTGGACTGACCGCGGCCGGGACCGACCGCGACCTGGGCCGACCGCGACCGGGCCGACCGCGGCCGGGACCGGCGCCGCTCCCGGCACGCGCGCACGCCTTGTCCACAGGCTCCCGTCGCCCCTGGCGGAAACGGCTAGGCTCGCGCCCGTACCAGACGAGCCGTAACCGGGAGACACCCACGATGGCCAAGAAGCGACCCCAGACCAAGGCCAAGCGCCCGCAGATCGCCGACGGAGAGATCCCGGTCGTCGGCGCACGCGAGCCCTGCCCCTGCGGAAGCGGCCGGCGCTACAAGGCCTGTCACGGCCGGGCCGCCGCGCAGGCGGTGACCGAGCTGGTGCAGCGCCCGTTCGAGGGGCTGCCGGGCGAGTGCGACTGGGTCGCCCTGCGCGAGCTGGTGCCGGCCGCCACCGCCGAGCTGACCCTGAAGGGCGGCCTCCCCGAGGGCGTCCCCTCCGTCACCCTGGCCACCGTGCTCCCGATGGCCTGGCCGGCGCTGCGCCGCGACGACGGCTCGGTCCTCCTCGGCCTGCAGAACGACACGGCGTCCGGTGACATCAGCCGCGACCTCGCCGACACCCTCCAGCAGGCCCTCGCCGCCCAGCCGGGCACCCCGGTCCAGGGCCGCCGCGCCCCGGCCGACGGCCCGCGACTGCAGGATCTGCTCGACCCCGAAGGCACGTTCGAGCCAGTTGTGCACTCGGGCTTCGAGTTCTGGGTGCCCGAGGCGGAGAACGCCACCGCCGCGGTGACCGCCTCCCTGGAGCGCGCCAACGCCGCGGCCATCCCGACCGTGAAGCTGACCGGCGTGGACTCCGCGTACTGGTGCGAGACCCCGGAGAAGAACCACCTGCGCTGGGTCATGCCGCACCCCGAGGAGCAGCTTCTGGACGCTCTCGCGCGCCTGCACGCGGCGGGCACGTCCGGCCTGGGCGAGGGCACCCGTCTCGTGGGGTCCTTCCGCGCGCACGGCCTGACCGTGCCGGTGTGGGACCTGCCGAGCGGGGTCGGCGCGGAGGACGTGGAGAAGCCGGCGGCCGAGTTCGCCGAGCGGCTCGCCGCGGCTCTGGCCACGGACGCCCCGCTGACGCCGGACGAGCGGCGGGCGCGCGGCGGGCTCACCAACCGGCAGGTCACCCTCAGCTGACGCGACGGGGGCGGGACGGCTCCGGCTGAACGGCGGTTCAGTCGGACGCGCCCGCCCGCGGAAGGTGAATCCGATCACAACTCCCCTGCGGAGCAAGGGAATCGGTGACTGGAAAGCCCGGATCGAATTTGCGAACCGCCGACTTCTTGTTACCGTTCCAGTAGCCCGGTTGCTGGTGCATCCCCCGTCGCCAGCAACCGGGTCTTTCCATGTGTGCGGCCCTTTACGGAACGACGCCGGATGTCAACGGCCCGTGGCCGATCCCGCCGACCCGGGCGCGGAGTTGCTCGCGGAACGCAGCAACAGCGCCCCCTGCCCGGCCCGTTCCGCGAACTCGGTGACCGCCGTGAAGGCGTCGGAGCCCGCGCGGGTGCGCTGCCGGGGCGTCTCACAGGTCCCCGGCTCGTCCCCGGCGCCCACCGCGCAGCGCATCCGGATCGTGCGCCCCTCGGGCCCCATCAGACTCAGCACGGACTCCAGGGCGCCGCCGGTCGCGTTGCGGTAGTAGGTGCGCGCCCAGGTCTCCTCGCCCTGGGTGACGACACAGGTCTGCGCCTCGACCCCCTCGGGCGAGGTGAGTTCGGGACCGCAGCGCACGGCCGTGGCGATGCCGAGCCCGAGCAGGGCGGCCGGGCCGGACGGCGCGACCGTGGGCGCCTTGGCGTCGGCACGGGGGGACGCGTGGGCGCCGCTGTCGCGCGAGGAGCGCCCCGGCGCGTCCTTCGCGGGGGCGTCGGCCGCGGGCCGGGCCTCGACGACCTGCCCTGCGGCCGCCCAGGCCAGTGGCAGGGCGATCGCGGCCGCCGCGACGGACGCGAGGGCGATCAGACGGACTCTTCGCTGGCGGGGCCCGCGGCGATGTGACGACGGTGCCCTTTTTCCCCTGGAATGACGCGGCATAAGGCGGAATCTAACGATCCGGTGCCCCTGCGCGGTCCGCGCGCGCCGGACAGCCCTACAACTCGGGCGCGCTCACACCCGTACGAGTGAGGGCCCAGACCACGGCGTCGACGACTGCCTCGACGTCCGGCACCCACGGGGAGGCGGAGCCGGGCAGCGGGGCGCGCTGCCAGGTGATCGGCCCCTGTCCCGTCTCGGAGGGGGGCAGGGCGAGATAGCCGCCCTCGCCGTGGAAGCGCAGCGAGCCGGGGACGAAGTCCTTGGCGTACAGCAGTTCGCCGAGCTGTTCCATCGAGTACGGCTTCACCAGGATCGACCAGCGGGCCGGCGAGGCGACGACCGGGCCGAGGCGCATACCCGCCCGGTCGAGGGCGGACAGCGCGTGGGCGGCCGGCAGGGCGGGCAGGCTGACCGCGCAGGGTGCCGTGCCGCCCGTGGCGAGGATGATCGGCGCCGTCGGCCGGTTCGCCCACCACCAGCGCACCATGCGCTCGTCGGTGGTGGCCGCGAGGAGGCCGGGGTCGAAGGGATGGGCGCCGGGGACCGTGCACTCCGGGTCGGGACAGCCGCAGCGGGCCCGCCCCTGCGGGGGTGTCGTCACGCCCGGCAGCACGGGCCATCGCCATTGCGTCGCGAAGGTCAGGGCCGCGCCGATCAGCTCGGGCTTCCCGTCACCGCGCAGGAGCCTGCGTCGCTTTCCGAGGATCTCGCGCATGAGCGCTCGTTCCTTTCCGTTGCACCGCTGGCAACACCGAGGACCACATCACAACATGTGTCGATCACTTCACTGTGCGTACCTGTTGGCGCATCACACCCCTGCCGCGAGCAAGGGGCACCCCTATGGGCCGAACGGGGACTGCGTCCGTGGCGGCCTCGTCCATACTGCGTCTACCAGAAGCATGGGCATGGCGTGGGGTGGCGAAGTCTGGCGTTTTGCGTCGCGCGTGTTTCTCTTCGCCTCCGCCACGGGAGGATGGGGCACGATCGTCGGTGGCTAGGACGCTCGGCTCCGTCACCAGGTTCCGGGTGGTCGTCAACCACCCCTGGTCTTCACCGAGTACGTACCCATAACGACCGCTGTGACGCTCCGTGGAGCGAAACCAGTCGACCGCAATACCCCGTTCCCTGAGGCAGTTTTAAGCCAACTTTGCCTTGACGCAAGAGGTGTACGCGGAATCCCCCGGCTTCCCACGGACACCAGGAATCCCCGCAGGACAATGCTGGACATCCCCTCACGAGTGCGTGTACATGTGGAGACACTGCCGGCGGCGCAGAATGACATGGGGGTTTGCGATGCTTTTGAGCAGTACGCACCGGTCGGAAAGCCGGACGCCATGAACGCCCCTCACCCTTCGAAAGTGGCCGGAATCGATTCAACGGTTCCCTCACCCGCACACACTGTCGCGCCCGCGCCCGCAGCCCCGGACGCCCCAGCGGTCGCCTCACCGCACGCACCCGGCGCGGTGCTCCAGGACCGTCTCGCCGGCTGGGTGTCGGACCTGACGACCCTGCACGAACTCACCGAGCGCCTGGTCCGCACGGACACGCTCGACGAAGCCCTTCAGGAACTGCTGCGCGCCGGAGCCGCCCTCGTGGGTGCCCGGCGCGGTCTCGTCGTCCTGGAACCGGGCGACGGACAGGGCCCCGACACCACGATCGGCCTCGGGCTCGCCCGCGCCGACCTCGGGCACATCGAGACCGTGCCGCGCAGCGCCATGTCGTACGGGCGGATCCTCGACGGGCTGCCCGGCGGCGACGGCGAGATCACCGAGCCCGACCTGCTCGGCGAGGACGGACTCGACCCGCGCCACCGCGAGGTCGCCGCGCGCCTCGGCTACGCCGCCAGCTACGCCCTGGCGCTGTCCACCGAGGACGCCGGGCGCCTCGGCGCCGCCGTCTGGCTGTACGACGAGCCCGCCGAACCGGCCGAGCGGCAGCGCCATCTGATCGGTCTGTACACCCGGTACGCGACCGAGCACCTGGCCCGGCTCGTCGAGGTCGAGCGCACCCGCGCGGCCATGCGGACGATGACCGACGAGCTGCTGCCCGCGCGGCTGCCGCGGATGGCCGGCGTCCAGCTCGCGGTCCGGCACTCCACCGGGCCGCGCGGCGGCGGCGACTGGTACGACGCGCTGCCGCTGCCGGACGCCGCGCTGGGCCTCGCGGTCGGCTCGGTGACCGGGTCCGGGCCGAGCGCCGTCGCCGCGATGGGCCGGCTCCGGGCCAGCCTGCGGGCGTACGCCGTGATGGAGGGCGAGGACCCGGTGGCGGTCCTGTCGGATCTGGAGCTGCTGCTGCGGCTCACCGAGCCCGCCCGGTCCGCGACCGCCCTGTTCGCCTACTGCGAGCCCGCCCTGCGCAAGATCACGCTGGCCGGCGCGGGCCACAGTCCGCCGCTGCTGATCGGGGAGCGCCGCACGGAGTTCGTGGAGACGTCCGTGTCCGCGCCGCTCGGGATGCTGGCCTGCTGGGAGGCGCCCAGCGTCGAGCTGACCGCGGAGGCCGGGGAGACGGTGCTGCTCTACACCGACGGCCTGCTGCACCGTACCGGCGACCCCACCGACCGGGCCTTCGCGCGGCTGCACGCGGCGGCCGCCGGGGTGCCCCGTGCCCTGCGGCAGGACCCCGAGGCGGTCGTCGACCATGTGCTGCGGGCCGTGCTGCCGGACGGGCTGGACCGGGACGACAGCGACGAGGACGTCGTCCTGCTGGCCGCTCGCTTCGCGTAGCGGCCTGTGGGCCCTCGGTGACCGCCCCATAACAGCCGCGTGGCCTGCGCCATAGCAGCGGCGGACGGCTCGATCCGCGCCCCCCGGAGCGACCCGGCGCGACCGTACGATGGACGGGGTCGAATGCCGTATCGAGGAGGATGACCGTGGCGGACGAGCTCACCCCGGCCGAGTCCAGTGCTGCTACCGCAGCGGGCCCGGAAGAGACCGAAGAGCCGATCAAGCAGCGCAAGAACGGCCTGTACCCGGGCGTGTCCGACGAGCTCGCCGAGAACATGAAGTCCGGCTGGGCCGACACCGAGCTGCACGACCTGCGGCCGATCCCACAGGCCGCCGAGACCGCCGCCCGCCGTGCCGCGCTGTCCGCGCGCTTCCCTGGCGAGCGCCTGGTGATCCCGGCGGGCAACCTGAAGACGCGCTCCAACGACACCGAGTACCCCTTCCGGGCCTCCGTCGAGTACGCGTACCTCACCGGCAACCAGACCGAGGACGGCGTGCTCGTCCTGGAGCCCGTCTCCGGCGGCCACGAGGCCACGATCTACCTGCTGCCGCGCTCCGACCGTGAGAACGGCGAGTTCTGGCTCTCCGGCCAGGGCGAGCTGTGGGTCGGCCGCCGGCACTCCCTCACCGAGGCGGAGAAGCTGTACGGCATCCCCGCGTCCGACGTGCGCGAGCTGGCGGACAAGCTCCGCGAGGCCACCGGCCCGGTGCGGGTCGTGCGCGGCTACGACGCCGGCATCGAGGCCGCGCTGACCGACAAGGTCACCGCCGAGCGCGACGAGGAGCTGCGGGTCTTCCTGTCCGAGGCGCGCCTCGTCAAGGACGACTTCGAGATCGGCGAGCTGCAGAAGGCCGTCGACTCGACCGTGCGCGGCTTCGAGGACGTCGTGAAGGTCCTCGACAAGGCCGAGGCGACGTCCGAGCGCTACATCGAGGGCACGTTCTTCCTCCGTGCGCGCGTCGAGGGCAACGACGTCGGCTACGGCTCCATCTGCGCCGCCGGGTCGCACGCCTGCACGCTGCACTGGGTGCGCAACGACGGCCCGGTCCGCGCCGGCGACCTGCTGCTGCTGGACGCGGGCGTCGAGACGCACACGTACTACACCGCCGACGTCACCCGGACGCTGCCGATCGACGGACGGTACACGGAGATCCAGAAGAAGATCTACGACGCCGTGTACGACGCCCAGGAGGCCGGGATCGCGGCCGTGAAGCCGGGCGCGAAGTACCGCGACTTCCACGACGCCGCGCAGCGGGTGCTCACCGAGCGGCTCGTCGAGTGGGGTCTCGTCGAGGGCCCGGTCGAGCGGGTGCTGGAGCTCGGGCTGCAGCGCCGGTGGACGCTGCACGGCACCGGGCACATGCTCGGCATGGACGTGCACGACTGCGCCGCCGCGCGCGTGGAGTCGTACGTCGACGGCACGCTGGAGCCGGGCATGGTGCTGACCGTCGAGCCGGGACTGTACTTCCAGGCCGACGACCTGACCGTGCCGGAGGAGTACCGCGGGATCGGCGTGCGGATCGAGGACGACATCCTCGTCACCGTCGACGGCAACCGGAACCTGAGCGCCGGGCTGCCGCGCCGCTCGGACGAGGTCGAGAGCTGGATGGCCGCGCTGAAGGGCTGAGGTCCGGCGGCTGACGGACGGAGGACGGCCGGGTGCCCTGGGGGCGCCCGGCCGTCGTCGCTTCTGCTGGGGGTGGGGGTGGATCTGCATCTCGCGGTCGCCGCGGGCGGCGGACGCCGGGCGGGGCTGGAGCGCGCCCTGCGGGACGCCGTACGGGACGGGCGGCTCGCGCCCGGGGACCGGCTGCCCGCGACCCGGCAGCTCGCCGAGGAGCTCGGCGTCTCGCGGAACACCGTGAAGGCCGCCTACGACCAGCTCGTCGCCGAGGGGTATCTGACCGCCCGCCAGGGCTCGGGCACCCGGGTCGCCGCGCTGCCGCCCGTCGAGGCGGGGCCGCCCGGCACCGGCGAGCCCGCGCGGGCGCCGCGGTTCGATCTGCGGCCCGGCAGCCCGGACGTCGGGGCGTTCCCGGCGGCGGCCTGGCTGCGGGCGCTGCGCGCGGCGATCGCGCGGGCGCCCTCCCCGGCCTACGACTACGGCGATCCGCGCGGGCGGATCGAGCTGCGGACCGCGCTGTCGGGGTATCTGGGCCGGGCGCGCGGTGTGGCCGCTCCCCCGGAGCGCATCGTGATCACCTCCGGGTACGTCCAGGGGCTGGCGCTGCTCACCCGGGTGCTCGACGGTGGCCCGGTCGCCATGGAGGACCCGGGGCTGCCCTTCCACCGGGACGTCGTACGGCGTCACGGGGGTGCCGTCGTGCCGGTGGAGGTCGACGGGCGGGGGGCGTGCCTTCCTCCCGGTGGATGCGCGGCCGTCGTGGTGACGCCCGCGCACCAGTACCCCACCGGGGTGACCCTCCACCCGGAGCGGCGGCGCGCGCTCACCGAGTGGGCCCGCGCCCGGGGCGGGCTCATCGTGGAGGACGACTACGACGGGGAGTTCCGCTACGACCGGCAGCCGGTCGGCGCGCTCCAGGGCATGGCGCCGGGGCAGGTGGCGTATCTGGGCACCGCCTCGAAGACACTCGGGCCGGCGCTGCGGCTCGGCTGGATGGTGCTGCCGCCGCACCTCGTCGACGCCGTGGCCGACGCCAAGCTGCACAGCGACCACCACACCGAGGTCCTCGGGCAGCTGGCGCTCGCCGAGCTGATCGACAGCCACGCCTACGACCGGCACGTCCGGTCGTGCCGGCTGCGGTACCGGCGGCGCCGGGACCTGCTCCTGGACCGGCTGGGGGCGCACCGGGTGCGGGGGATCGCGGCCGGGCTGCACGCGCTCGTGGAGGTCGACGACGAGGAGCGCGTCATGGCGCGGGCGGAGGCGCACGGCCTCGCGGTGGGGCGGCTGGCGGACCACTGGCACACACCGGGCGGGGACAGGCCGCAGGGGCTGGTCGTCGGATACGGCACACCCCGGGAGGGGGCCTGCCGGGAGGCGCTGGAGGTGCTGGCGCGGGTCCTGGGCGAGGCCTGATTGGGCCACTGAAAGGCCCTCGGATTGGGCCTCGGAACAGGCCCACCGGCTCTCTACGGTCGTCCCATGACCTCCCGTCTTCTCCCGCCCGCCGGTCCCCGACGCACCCTGGCGCTGGCGCAGTTGAGCAACTCGGTCGGCGACGGCGCCTACTACACGACGTCCGCGCTGTACTTCACCCAGATCGTCGGGCTCAGCCCCGCCCGCGTCGGCCTCGGGCTGACCGTCGGCTGGGCGGTCGGCTCGCTGGCCGGGGTGCCGCTCGGACGGCTCGCCGACCGGCGCGGTCCGCGCGGGACGGCGGTGCTGCTGGCCCTCGCGACCGGTCTCGCGGTGGCGTCCTTCACGGTGGTGCGGGGGTTCGTGCCGTTCGTCCTGGTCGCGTGCGGGTACGCCGCCGCGCAGTCCGGGCTCGCGGCGGCCCGGCAGGCACTGCTCGCGGGGCTGGTGTCCGCCGGGGACCGCACGGGCCTGCTGGCCCATCTGCAGTCGACGCTCAACGCCGGTCTGGCGGTGGGGGCCGGGCTCGGCGGGCTCGCGCTGCACGCCGGGACGCGGACGGCGTACCTGGCGGTTTTCACGCTGGACGGGCTGAGCTTCCTGCTGTGCGCCGGGCTGCTGTCGCGCCTGCCGGCCGTACGGGCCGGGTCCGGTAGGCGGCCCGCCGGTCTCGGGGTGCTGCGGGACCGGCCGTACGCGGTGCTCGCGCTGCTCAACACCGTGCTGCTGCTGCGGCTTCCGCTGCTCAGCCTCGTCCTGCCGCTGTGGATCACGCGCCGGACCGACGCCCCGGCCTGGATGGTCTCCGCGCTGTTCGTGCTCAACACCGGTGCGGTGATGGCGTTCCAGGTGCGCGTCGCGCGCGGGGTCACAGGACCGGCCACGGCGACGCGCGCGATCCGCCGGGCGTCCTGGGTGATGCTCGCGGCGTGCGGCGCGTTCGCCCTGAGCGCGGGAGCCCCGCCGTGGGCGGCGGCCGGGGTGCTGGTGCTGGGCGCGGTGCTGCAGGTGGCAGCCGAGATGGGGCAGTCGGCCGGGTCCTGGCAGCTGTCGTTCGACCTGGCCCCGCGGGACCGCACCGGCGAGTACCAGGGCCTGTTCGGCACCGGCGTCACGGTCGCCCGGACCCTCGGCCCGCTCCTGCTGACGTCGCTGCTCGTGGACTGGGGGACACCGGGCTGGCTGACGCTCGGCGCGGTGATGCTGGCCGCGTCGTACGCGATGGGGCCGGCGGCCCGGCACGCGTCGGGGCGGCGGGAGGCGGGGGAGCGGGCTGCGGTGGCTGTGGGGTGATGGGCCTGCGGGCCCACGGCGAAGGCACCGCGGACCAGCGAAGCTACGCGCTGGTCCGCGGTGCCCTACGTCGCTCTGCGCCCGGGACGTGCCCGCTGGGACACGGGCCCGGGGTCAGGAGTCCAGCAGGGTTCCCGGCAGGTCGAACCGCTTGGTCCTGCCGGTGGTGAGGTCCACCCGGGTCACTGTCCTCTCAGAGTAGACGAGCCAGCCGTTCGAGGTGGGGGTGATGTCCAGGGACGCGGCAAGGCCCTTGATCCGGGCACGATGCAGTTCCTTGCCACTGGTGGCGTCGACCTCGACCAGTTCGGTGTCGTTGCCCGTGGCCGCCGCGATCACGATGGACGAGTCCGTCGCCGCCACCGCGTCGACCCGGCCGCCGTCCACCGTGACCGCCGTCTCGGCGGCGGTGCGCTTGAGGGAGACCTCGATGTCGCCGGACTTCGCCGAGGCCGGGGAGCCGACGACGACCGGGTGGCCGGAGGGGCACGCGACATCCTTGACGTCCAGGCCCCTCGGCACGGCCACGGGGATGACCTTGCCGTCGGTCAGGTTCGCGACGAAGACGCTGGTGCCGTCACCGGAGGCCCCGACTGTGGAACTGCCCAGGCAGACGGTGTCCGTGGCCGGGCTGGACGCCGCGAAGCCGATGGTGCCGGGGACCTTCAGCTCGCGCTTGGTGGTCCAGTCCGCGGGGTCACGGACCAGCACGCTGGACGACGGGGCGCCGCTCGGCGACTTGGTGTCGGCCAGTCCGGCGACCTCGGCGACCAGAGTCTTGCCCGGCATGATCCGGCGGAGCCGCACATCGCCCGTCATGCCGTCCAGGGTGTGGTCCTTGCGGTTGATCTCGTACCGCCGGTCCGGCTTGCCGTCCTTGCGGGGGACGGTCAGCAGCCAGCGTCCGTCGGCGAGTTCGACGATGTGCGGGCTGATCGCATCGTCGTCGTCGGCCTGCTGGGGCACGACGGCCAGGCTCTCCGCCCGGGGCTTGTCGGGGTTGATCCCGACGACCGTCACCAGGCCGTCGACCTTGGCGAGCGCGAAGGTGCGGGAGCCCTTCCAGTCGTCGCCCAGATCCACACCGCCCGGACCGGAACAGGCCGTCGTCAGCGCGAGGACGGAGCCGAGAGCGCCCAGGAGGGCGGTGGCGCGGGCCGGACCGGTCAGCTGTGTGCGGTGCTCGCCGTGCTTGTGTGTCGAGGGGTACGGCATGGGTGGGGTCACCAGTCCTTCATCGCATCTGTGGGGGACATGCTCGCCGCTCTGCGGGCGGGGGCCAGCGAACCGATCGCCACCACCAGCACCGTCAGACCGAGGAGCAGAAGCAGGGTGGTCGCGGACGGCAGCAGCACCCAGCCCTTGACGTACGGCGCCAGGTCCGCGCTGCCCCGCAGCAGGGCGGCGGCGCCGCTGCCCAGTGCCGCGCCGAGCACGGCGCCGATCAGCGCGGCCACGGCGCCGACCAGGGCCATCTCCGTTACCAGCATCGTCAGTACCGATCTGGTGCGGAAACCGACCGCCTTGAGGATGCCGATCTCCTGTGCCCGCTGCCGCGACAGTGCGCCGGTCACGGTGACCGCGCCGACGAACGCGAGCACCCCGAGCACACCGAGCAGCACCTGGCCCACCAGCTTGATCATCTCCAGCACGGCGGGGAGCGCTTCGAGCTGCTGCTGGAGGGTGACCGCCGGATAGCCCAGCCGCTGCACCGACTCCATCACGGCCGGCACGTCGGCCGCCGTCTTCGCGACCACGGTCAGCTGGTCGTAGCCGATGGTGGACACGTAGCCGTCCACGGGTTCCCCGGACCGCTGTGCCGCCCACTCGATCACGGTGGCGTCGGCGGCGTACGCGGCACCGGGGTTGTCCAGCTGCCAGGTCGGGTCGTACACACCGACGAGGCGGGCCTGGCCGGTGACTCCGGTGCCCTCGCCCTGCCGTACGTAGCGGGTGGTCTCGACATCGATCTTCTGGCCCACCAGCTTGCTCAGGTCCACCCCCTGGGAGGCGGCCGGGGTCACCAGTTCGCCGGGGCGCAGCGGGAAGAGGTTCTTCCGCACCGACTTGGTGACCGGTGGGGTGAGCGCCGGCCGGTGGGTCGTCGCGTACAGCAGGACGGTGTCGCCCACCTCGGTCAGCACACCGAACGACACCTGGGCCCGGTGCTGCACCGACTCGACCTGCGGCAGCTTCGCGAGCCGCGCGGCGGTACGGTCCGTCAGCTGCGGAGTGTCAGGGCGTCCGTCGGGCTTGTCGACGGTGATGCTGCGGTTGGCGCTGCTCTCCTTGACATCCGCGTCGGTGGCGCCTTGTGCCCGGTCGGCGATGCCCAGCGCGCCGAGGCAGACGGCGGCGGCGACCGAGACCAGCGCCACGAGGCCGAACAGCCGGCGGCGCAGTGCACGGACGTTGGCCAGCGCGAGACTGAAGGCGTTCATTCCGGGCTCTCCGTCTCCACGGCCGGGCGGGGAAACCTGCCCTTGTCCAGGCGGTGCACCACATCCGCGGCATCGGACACCGCCGGGTTGTGCGTCACGAGCAGCACAGCCCGGCCCTCGTCCGCCAGCTCCCGGAAGAGTCCGAGGAGCACCTCCTCGCTCTCCGTGTCGAGGTTCCCGGTCGGCTCGTCGGCCAGCACCACGGGCGGGTCGTTGATCAGCGCCCGTGCCAGCGCCACTCGCTGCTGCTCCCCGCCCGACAGTTCACTGGGCAGATGGTCGGCGCGCTCCGCGAGTCCCACCCGTGCCAGCAGCTCGCGTGCGCGGGTCTCGCCCTCGCCGCGACGGCCGGTGAACGGCAGGACGACGTTGCGCAGCGCCGAGTGCTGCGGCAGCAGGTTGTACGACTGGAACACGAACCCGAGCGTGCCGCGGCGCAGATCCGCCAGCGCTCCGTCCGGCAGATCCGTCGTGTCGACGGGTCCCGTGCCGTGGCCGCCCTCGACGAACACCCGGCCGCTGTCCGGCGGGGTCAGCAGCCCGAGGATGTGCAGGAGTGTGGTCTTCCCGGAGCCCGAGTGGCCGACCAGGGCGGTGACCTCACCCTTCCTCACGGCGAGGTCGACCCCGTCCAGGACGTCGACCCTCCTTCCGCGCAGGACGTAGGACTTGCCCACGCCTTCCGCGCGCAGCAATACGCTCACCGGACTCTCGCTCACTTTCCGTTCCTCGGGCCTGCGGCCGGCAGCCATCCCATGGCGCCGTGCAGTTGCCGGTCCAGGCTCCACACACCCCAGGTGGTCTTCAGGTCGCAGGCGTCGTCGCCACCGCCGACCTGGTACAGATCGGGCAACCCGGGACACCCCTTGTACGGCGTGACGCCGCGCCCGAGCGCTTCCCGCAGAGCCGTGTCCAGTGCGCCGCCGAGCAGGGCATAGGCCCGTACGACCAGCGCGTAGTCGTAGACGGCGGTGAAGCGGCCCGGGTTCCGCGCCCACTGCTTCAGGGCGTCGGCGGTGATCCAGGACGGCATGCGGTCCTGCCGGCCGCTGTCGGCGAGCCCCACGGCGACCGTGGCCGCGGCCGCCACTCGTTCCGGGGTGTCCAGACTCCAGGTGCCGATCGCCGGCGCATCGGTCGAGGCACCGGTGTCGGCGCAGTTGAGGGTGGTCCGCTGCCACTGGGTGGCGTTGTGCTCGGTCACGGTGGTGGGCAGCACCCGCGGGTCGCCGCACAGCCGCCGTGCCTGTTCGCTCGTGCCTCCGCCCGCGGTGACCTCACGCAGGGCGGCCCGGTTCAGGCGCTCGGCGCCTTCCTGGCTGACGTCACCGGACTTCTCCTCGCGGTCCAGTGCCGCCGACAGCCCGGGGTCCTCGCGCGACCAGCCCGCCAATGCCCGCAGCCGTTGCACGAAGAGGGAGGCGTCCGGGTTGCCGATGTAGGCATCGGGGTCGCGGACCGTCCCGTCGTCGAGCCGTTCGCCGTCCAGTCGTTCCAGCACCGGCGCGAACACGGACTTCGGTGAATCTGCCGCCTTCAGCACGTGGACGAGGCTGTGGAGCTGCTCGTAGGGGAGCGTCGCCGCGCCGTCCCGGAGTACCGGTTCCCAGACCCGCCGGTCGACGGCGGGCCGCTTGCCCGCCGCCTCCTGGATCAGCACGAAACTGTAGGTGTCGGCGAGCCTGGTCGCCCTGTCGTCGGGCGTGAGCTCCGCGAAATCGGCCGTCCCCGGGGCCGCGATCCTGGTGAGGGCGGCGGGCACGGGCTCCTTCAGCAGGTGGAGCGAGCGGGCCAGGGCACTGCCCTGGTCGAGCGCGCGGGGCTTGCCGGCCAGCGAGCGCAGCCAGGTCACGGTGGCGGCCCGGTCGGCCGGCGGGAGGTCGTCCAGGCGCCCGAGTTCGTCGAGCACCTCGAGGGCGGCCCAGGTGGCTCCGAGGCGCGCCGCGTCACCGTCGTCGCCGAGCGCGGAGTCCACATACCAGCCGCCCGCAGTCCGGGCCTTGTTCACATCCTCCGCGTCGCCGGCGCCCAGCGCCTCGTCGGCGCCGGCCCGGCGCAGGGGGATCAGCCAGTCCCTGCCCCAGAGCGAGGACGTCTCCAGCGCTCCCCTGCGGAACGACCTGACCTGGTCCGAGGCCATGCTGATCTTGGGGTCGCGGCCCAGCGCGGAAAGGGTCCGCAGCGCGAAGGACTGCGCCTGGGAACCCGCCGGCTGCTGACGCAGGAACGGGTGGTAGTAGTAGCCGTTCTGTCTGCTGACCAGAAGGTCGAATTGCCGGGCAGCGGCGGTTTCACGCTCCCCGGATTCTTCGGACGTGGATGCGCATGACGCGATAAGGGCGCCGCACACTATTGCTCCGACAATTTTGGACGCCGGAACTCTGCCCCGCGTCGCCGCACCGAATTTCACCGAACGCCCCCGTGCGCTGTTCTTCGAATTCATGAAAAAATGCCACACCGCCGGGCCCTGACGGTGTGACACCTTCACTCAGCTCATTCGCGGTTTCCGGAGGCAGATCAGGCGGCGCCCGCGTAGGCGCACTTCTCGCTGACGTTGATCGAGTTGGTGACCTTGGCCGAGCCGCAGCTCTTGGTCGACACGTAGGTGGTGGCCCCGCCCGGGCGCATCTGGCCGTAGGTGTCGGAGATGCTGGCGTTGGTGTTCTTCCACCGCACCTCACCCAGGGAGCGGCTCTTCATCGTGAGCGTGGCCTCCGGGTTCTTGGAGATGGTGATGGAGACGCTGATGCCGTGGGCCGCCAGTTCCGCACGGTTCTGGATCCACTTCGCCTTGCGGGGGTTCGTCCCCGACATCTTCGTGGACGCCTTCCAATCACAGGCGGTCACGTAGAAGCCGCAGTGCCAGGCGTTGATCGAGATCTTGTTGCCACCCGGGATGCCCACCGAAGTGGAAGCCGAGGTGGCGTGGGCCGGCGACGCCGTCAGCACGAGAGCCCCGGCGGCGAAAGCGGCGGCGGCCCCGGACATCAGGCGCATACGTATGCCCTTGTTCATTCGATTGTCTCCCCGTGAGATACCGAGAAAGGTTCCGGGTCAGGAAACCCTCAGAAATGCACCGCGCCTGAATCCCCTGGCGCGACGTGCGTTCCTTATTTGTATCTGGAATCGATCTTGCAGCACAATCTGGCCGGCCCTCGACCAGGGGTGCCGCTCGTCACGCCGTGGAGATGGAACCACATTACGGGGAATGACATCAGGGGGATATCGCTACACCGCCACCAGCGGTGCGTCGTTCCGCCACTTGAGGATCTTCTCGAAGCTGACCACCGCGCCGCTGCGGCCCTGGGGGCTGCCGAACTGGACGTGATCCGCGAGTTCTTCGATGAGGCACAGGCCGCGGCCGTGCTCGGCGTCCGAGGCGACCTGGCGTGTGGTGCGGCGCGGCGGGGTGAAGCCGGGGCCCGAGTCGGCGACCTCGATGTGGCAGCGCTCGCCGTCCAGGTACGCCGTGACGCGGTACGCCTGGGGGGAGCCGTCGGGGGCTGCGGTGCCGCCGTGCTCGACGGCGTTGGCGCAGGCCTCGCTGAGGGCGACGGAGAGGTCGTAGGAGACGTCGGGGTCGACGCCCGCGGTCTCCATGGTGCCCATGAGCAGGCGCCGGGCGAGCGGCACGCTCGCGGCATCGCGCCGCAGATGGAGTGACCACCAGATGCTCATGCTCCAGCCTCCTGGCCGCGGCTCGACATACCGTTACGTATTGCCGCGTGTGACCGCCCGTAAGCACATCCGTGACGTGACGCCGCCCATATGGTCGATGCGCCTATGCGTGAATCGGTGTATGTGGTGTCGGGCCACACCAGAACGTGACCTTCCGGTGGTTCGTCATCTTGTGGACCTGCCGTATGGAGGGCATGGGGCCAGTGGGATGATGAGGCCGCCATGTCTGCCCCCCACCCGCGCACAGCGCGCGCCGGAAGCGATCTCCGGATAATGCGGGCCGCGGTGTTCGCCGCGGTCTGCGTCGTGCTGGCCGGGACCGGGCACGCGCTCGGCTCGTGCGCCACGGTTCCGCTGTGGACGCTGGGCGCCGGGTTCCTGGGGGTCGTCCTCGTCACGGTGCCGCTCACCGGCCGGGTGCGCTCGCTGCCCGGCACCGCCGCGCTGCTCGCCGGCGGACAGACCGTCCTGCACACGCTGTTCGGGCTCGGGCAGCACGGGGCGGTGACGGCCGGGGCGACCTCGGCGGCCTCCGGCTCCGGGGCGGCGTCCGACGCGACGCTCGTGCAGCAGGCCGCGCGGCTTGTCTGCGGCACCGCCGCCGCGGCGATCAGTCCCGCCCAGGCCGAACGGATCCTCACCGAGGCCCGGATCGGCCCGGGTTCGGGGGCGCACGCCGCGCACCTGGACGCCATGGCCCCGGCGGCGGACGCGACGTCCGTGTCGCTGCTGCCGTCGCTGCCGATGCTGCTCGCCCACCTTCTCGCGGCCCTCGCCGGAGGGTGGCTGCTGCGGCGCGGTGATCTGGCCCTGCTGCGGATCGCCGAGATGTCCGCGCTGTCGGCGCACACCGTCGCCGAGGGCGCACTCGTACGGTCCCTGCGCGGGGCCCTCGCGCTGGTGCGCGCCCTGCGGGCCGGGCTGCCGGGCGTCCCGGAGGCCGGTCCGCGTCCGCCGCGCGCCGGGGGACGGGCCGTGCCCGCCCCGCCCACCGTCGTACTCCAGCACTCCGTGATCAGGCGCGGCCCGCCGGCCGCCGACGCGTTCCGCCTCGCCGCCTGACACGACGCGACCACCACTCCACCCACGGGGTGTGAAGGGGCCGCCGTCGTGCGGCACGCGCGCGTGCGCCCGTCCCCGTCACGGGGCGGTCCGGCACGCCTGTCCCCGGTGACCGGTTTCCCGCCGATCCCGTGTGATCAGGCACCTTCGCGCACGCGTACTCCTCTTCACCACCGGAAATCCCGTAACTCACCCACAGTGGAGTGCTCCGAATGAAGGCCTCTCGTCTCGCCGCCGCCGGCACCCTCGCCGGCACCGCCGTGCTCGCCCTGTCCGCGCCCGCGTTCGCCCATGTCAGCGTGCAGCCGGAGGGCGAGGCCGCCAAGGGCGGTTACGCGGTCGTCGACTTCAAGGTGCCCAACGAGCGCGACAACGCCTCGACCACCAAGCTCGAGGTCACCTTCCCGACCGACCACCCGCTCGCGTCCGTGATGCCGCAGCCGGTGCCCGGCTGGAAGGCCGAGGTCACCAAGTCCACCCTGAAGAAGCCGCTGGAGCTGCACGGCCGGAAGATCACCGAGGCCGTCAGCAAGGTCACCTGGACCGCGGACGGCAAGGGTGTCGAGCCGGGCTTCTTCCAGAAGTTCCCGCTGTCCGTCGGCACCCTCCCCGAGGACACCGACCAGCTCGTCTTCAAGGCGGTCCAGACGTACTCCAACAAGGAGGTCGTCCGCTGGATCGAGGTGCCGCAGGAGGGCCAGGAGGAGCCCGAGAACCCGGCGCCGGTGCTCCAGCTGTCCGCCGCCGAGGAGGGCGGCCACCACGGCTCGGCCTCCGCCGACAAGGGCTCCGGTGACGCCGAGGCCGCCTCCGCGAAGACGTCCGCCGCCGAACCCGCCGACAGCAGCGACACCACCGCCCGCGTCCTGGGCGTGGTCGGCATCGTCGTGGGCGCGCTGGGCGTGGCCTACGGCGTGCTCGCCGGCCGCCGGCGCACCACCGCCTGACCCACCCCGACCCAACCTCGGGTCGTCCCCGGGTTCCCGGCCGGCACACACGCCGGCCGGGGCCGGGGGGCGTCCCCCGGGAGACTGCACATGCGTAAGAAGACCTTCGCGGCGGCTGCCCTGCTCGCCGCCGCCACCCTGACCCTGACCGCCTGCGGCGGCGGCGAGGACGACGGCGCCTCACCGGTGACCGTGGTCTCCGAGGAGACCGGCTCCGACAAGGCCGCCATCGTCCTCGACAAGCCGTTCGAGAAGCCGGACCTGGTCCTCACCGACACCCACGGCGGGAAGTACGACCTGCGCAAGGAGACGGCGGGCAAGCCGACGCTGGTCTACTTCGGCTACACCAACTGCCCCGACGTCTGCCCGACCACGATGAGCAACATCGCGGTCGCCAAGAAGCAACTGCCCGAGGCCCAGCAGGACGAGCTGCGGATCGTCTTCGTCACGACCGACCCGGAGCGCGACACCGCCGCCGCGCTCGGCAAGTGGCTCAAGGGCATCGACCCTCAGGTCGTGGGCCTGACCGGGGACTTCGACACCGTCCAGGCCGGCGCCCGCACCCTCGGCATCACCATCGAGGCGCCGCACAAGGACAAGAACGGCAAGGTCGTCTCCACGCACGGCACCCAGGTCGTCGCGTTCTCCCCGAAGACCGACGCCGGGTACGTCCTCTACACCGAGGACGCCTCCGTCGACGACTACACCAAGGACCTCCCGGCGCTCATCAAGGGGGCCCGGCCGTGAGCCGTCGCGCCGCGTCCGTCGTGGTCCTGGCCGGGGCCCTGTTCCTCGCGGGCTGCGGGTCCGACGAGGACTCCCCCGCCGATCTGTCCGTCAGTGGCGCCTACATGCCGCAGCCGGTCTCCGACTCCATGGCGGCCGGCTTCCTGACGGTCACCAACAAGGGCGGTACGGAGGACGAGCTGACCTCCGTGACCAGCGACGTCGGCGAGGTGACCGCCCATGAGACGGTCGGCTCGGCGATGCGGGAGGCGGAGCATCTGGCCGTCCCCGCCCACGGAAGCCTCGTGTTCCGCAGCGGCGCCAACCATCTGATGTTCGAAAAGCTGAAGCGGAAGCCGTTGCAGGGCGAGAAGGTGACCGTGAAGCTCCACTTCGCGGAGTCGGGCACCGTCACGGTCGAGATTCCGGTGAAGTCCGCGACGTACAACCCGAAGACCGGGCACTGAGGGAGAGATCGCCTTGACGTCAACCATCGCCCCCCGGGTCCGGACGCTGGTGCTGCTGCTCCTGGCCGCCACCGGTCTGCTGCTCGCCGGCGCCGGACCGGTCTCCGCGCACGCCGCGCTCACCGGCAGCGACCCCCGGCAGGGGGCGGTGGTGGACAAGGCCCCGCAGCAGGTCTCGCTGACCTTCTCCGAGAAGGTCGCCCTCGCCGACGACTCCCTGCGGGTCCTCGACCCCAAGGGCAAACGCGTCGACCGCGGCGACCCCGCCGGCACCGGCGGGACCACCTACTCCGTGAAACTCCACAGCGGACTCCCCGACGGCACGTACACCGTCACCTACCAGGTGGTGTCCGAGGACAGCCATCCCGTCGCCGGGGCCTACACCTTCTCGATCGGCGCGCCCTCCAAGACGTCCGTCTCCGTCGACGACCAGGCCGCGGGCGGCGGGGTCGTCGGCGTGCTCTACGGCTTCGGCCGGTATGTGTCCTACGCCGGGTTCATCGTCCTGGTCGGCGGCGCGGCGTTCGTGCTCGGCTGCTGGCGGGGCGGGACGGCCGTACGGTCGATGCAGCGGCTCGTCGTGTCCGGCTGGCTCGCGCTGACGGCGGCGACCCTCGGGCTGCTGCTCGTACGGGGCTCCTACACCGGCAGCGGCAAGGTCGGCGACATCTTCGACCTGGACCTCCTCGGGCAGGTCCTCCAGACGAAGACGGGCGCGGCCCTGGTCTCCCGGTTGCTGCTGCTCGCCGCCGCCGCGCTGTTCATCGCGGTGCTGTTCGGGGCGTACGACAAGCGGGACGACGAGGAGAAGCGGGACCTCACCTTCGGGCTGGCGATCGGCGGGACCGTCGTCGCGGCGGGGCTGGCGGCGAGCTGGGCGATGTCCGAGCACGCCTCGACCGGGCTCCAGGCCGGGCTGGCGATGCCGGTCGACGTCCTGCATCTGCTGGCGGTCGCGGGCTGGCTGGGCGGGCTGACCGCGCTGCTGGTGGCCCTGTACCGGGCGCCCGTGGAGACGCCCGTCGACGGGGCGGCCGTACGGCGGTTCTCGCGGCTGGCGTTCGGCAGCGTGCTGACGCTCGTCGTGACCGGCGTCTACCAGTCGTGGCGGCAGCTCGGGTCGTGGTCGGCGTTCACCGGCACCCGGTACGGGCAGCTGCTGCTCGTCAAGATCGGGCTCGTGGTGCTGCTGGTCGGCATCGCGTGGATCTCGCGGCGATGGACGGCACGGCTGGCGGAGTCGGGCGGTGCTGTTTCGGCGAAGGTGGCCGAGGAGGGCGAGAACGAGGGGGACGCGGACGCCGACGTCGAGAAGGAGCGCGTCACCAGCGGTGCCGTCGCCTCCGCCGCGACGGCGGAATCCGGTACCGCCGACGCGGGCGCCGGCTCCGAGCGGGCCGCGCAGCTCGCCCGGCAGCGGGCCGCCGTGGACACCGCCCGGCGCAAGCGGGAACGGGACGCCGACCCCAACCGCTTCGGGCTGCGCCGCTCGGTGCTCGCGGAGGCCGGTGTCGCCGTCGTTCTGCTCGCCGTCACGACCATGCTGACGTCGACCGAGCCGGGCCGGACCGAGGAGCAGGCCGCCGCGGCCTCCTCGTCCGCGACCACCGAGGCGAACGCCGCCGGGGCACTGACCCTGGACATGTCCTTCGACACCGGGGGCGAGGACGGCAAGGGCGTCGTACGGATCGATCTCGACCCGGCGCGCTCGGGCGCCAACGAGATGCACGTCTATGTCCTGCGGCCCAACGGACGTGCCTTCGACATCCCCGAGGTGAAGGTCGCCTTCACGCTGGAGGCGCAGGACATCGGGCCGCTGCCCGTCGTCCCCGACCACATCTCCACCGGACACTGGTCGGCGAGCGGGGTGCAGATCCCCATGGCCGGCGACTGGAAGATCGCCGTGACCGTGCGCACCTCCGACATCGACCAGGCGACCGTCTCCAAGAACGCGCAGATCGGCTGAACCGCACCATGACCGACCAGTCCATCCCCCAGGCCCGTACGCGAGCCGCCGACGCCGCCCCTGACACGGATGCCGCCGGCGGCACGGTCACGGGCGGGATCTCGCGGCGCCGGCTGCTCGGGACCGCCGGTGCGACCGGTCTGGCGCTGGGCGCGGCCGGCGGGGCGGCCGGATACGCGGCCCGCCCGGCAGAGGCGACACCGCTCAGTTCGCTGGGCGCCGGGGAGGCGATGTTTCACGGGAAACATCAGCCCGGCATCGTGCAGCGCCTCCAGGCGCGCGGCCATCTCGTCGCCTTCGACCTGGCGGCGGGGGCCGGGCGCAAGGAGGCGGCGGCGCTGCTGCGCCGCTGGTCGGAGACGGCCCGGCGGCTGATGGCGGGCGAGGCCGCCCGGCAGGAGGACACCGGGGTCGCCCTGGACGCCGGACCGTCCTCCCTGACAATCACCTTCGGCTTCGGGCACAGCTTCTTCGCCCGGACCGGCCTGGAGGAGCAGCGGCCGGTCGCCCTGGACCCGTTGCCGGAGTTCTCCTCCGACCGGCTGGACAAGGCGCGCAGCAACGGCGATCTGTGGGTGCAGATCGGCGCCGACGACGCGCTGGTCGCGTTCCACGCGCTGCGCGCGATCCAGAAGGACGCGGGCAAGGCGGCCAGGGTGCGCTGGCAGATGAACGGCTTCAACCGGTCCCCCGGCGCCACCGCCCACCCCATGACGGCACGCAATCTGATGGGCCAGGTGGACGGCACCCGGAACCCGAAGCCGACGGACGCCGACTTCGACCGGCGGATCTTCGTGCCGGAGTCCGGCGCGCAGGACCCGGCCTGGATGGCGAACGGCTCCTACGCCGTCGTACGCCGGATCCGGATGCTCCTCGACGACTGGGAGCAGCTCTCCGTCAGGGCGCAGGAGCAGGTCATCGGGCGCCGCAAGGCCGACGGGGCCCCGCTGACCGGCGGCACCGAGACGACCGAGATGGACCTGGAGAAGACGGACCGGGCGGGGAACCTGGTCGTCCCGCTCGACGCGCACGCGCGGATCACCCGGCCCGACCAGAACGGAGGGGCGGCGATCCTGCGGCGGCCCTTCTCGTACCACGACGGTATCGACCCGGACGGGGTGCCGGACGCCGGGCTGCTCTTCATCTGCTGGCAGGCCGACCCGCTGCGCGGCTTCGTCCCCCTCCAGCGCAAGCTCGACCGGGGCGACGCGCTGTCGCGGTACATCCGGCACGAGGCGAGCGGGCTGTTCGCGGTGCCGGGCGGGGCGGCCGAGGGGGAGTACGTGGGGCAGCGGCTGCTGGAGGGCTGATCTTCCACCGGGAGCATCGGTCGGGGCAGTCGCTCTCCCGGGTGGCCGGGGCCGTATGCGCCCGCCCGGTTCCGCCTGGCCCATTAGGGTGAGGTCATGCCAGCGAGCTATGCCTATCTGGGCCCCGAGGGCACCTTCACCGAGGTCGCCCTGCGCACGCTTCCCGAGGCCGCGACCCGGGAGCTGATCCCGTACGTGTCCGTGCAGTCCGCGCTCGACGCCGTGCGCGCCGGCGAGGCGGAAGCCGCGTTCGTACCGATCGAGAACTCCGTGGAGGGCGGCATCACGACCACGCTCGACGAGCTGGTCGCGGGCGCGCCCCTCATGATCTACCGCGAGGTGCTGCTGTCGATCACCTTCGCGCTGCTGGTCAGGCCCGGCACCGCGCTGTCGGACATCAAGACGGTCTCCGCCCATCCGGCGGCCCAGCCCCAGGTGCGCAACTGGCTGAAGAACAATCTCCCGTACGCCCACTGGGAGTCCGCCGCGTCCAACGCGGACGCCGCGCGGCTGGTCCAGGAGGGCCAGTACGACGCCGCCTTCGCCGGTGAGTTCGCAGCCGCCCGGTACGGGCTGGTGGCGCTGGAGACCGGGATCCACGACGCGGAGAACGCGCAGACGCGGTTCGTGCTGGTCGGCCGGCCGGCCAGGCCCGCCGCGCCGACCGGGGCGGACAAGACGTCGGTGGTGCTGTGGCAGCGGGACGACCATCCCGGTGGGCTGCGCGATCTGCTCGGCGAGTTCGCCACCCGGGGGATCAACCTGATGCTGCTCCAGTCCCGTCCGACCGGCGCGGGCATCGGCAACTACTGCTTCTGCATCGACGCCGAGGGGCATATCTCCGACCGCCGGGTCGCCGAGGCTCTGATGGGGCTGAAGCGGATCTGTCTCCAGGTGCGGTTCCTGGGGTCGTATCCGCGGGCGGACCTCAAGCCCTCGGAGGTGGACGCGCCGCGGCTGGGGACGTCGGACGAGGAGTTCGTCTCGGCGGCGGACTGGGTGGCGCGCTGCCAGGACGGGCGGTTCTGAGCCGCGCCGGTTGCGCGCCGCGCTGGTACTGAGCCGCGCCTGTTCTGCGTGGCGTCGGTTCTGCGCCGCGCCGGTCCTACCTGCTGATAGTCGTTATCCACAGGAGTTTTCCACAGGTCCGCTTCTCGACCTGGGGACAAGTCGACAGACATGGGTGAGCCTGTCGACAAATCGGTCCTCAGGACCTCTTCGCAGCCCTCTTCGTGCACATCACCCTTCGTCCATCCTTTTCCCTTGCGCAATCCTTTGGGGCGACCCATTTCCCTCGAAGTCTCTGCAATGTCCCTCCAAAGGTGAGGGTGAGGCGGGTTTGCTCCGGGAATCCACGAGGTGATCGACAGGTTGCGGAGTGATCGATTCCGGCATCCACAGTTCTTCCACACAGCCTGTGGATAACTTTTCAGAGGTCGGGGATCCCTGTGGACAACACGACCCCAAGTCCCGTTCCCCACAAGGGAATCAGGTCAACGAGCCGCCCCGCAGCTGCTTCTTCCAGGGGGCTGGACACACTTTATTGACACGGCTCGCAATTCCCTCATAACGCAACGTAAGGCGCGTATCGGAATAGTGAGTCGTGGGCGCGCACCGGGCCCCGGTAGCCTGGGGCACGTGATTGACCTTCGCCTGCTCCGTGAGGACCCCGACCGAGTGCGCGCCTCGCAGCGCGCCCGTGGAGAGGACGTCGCGCTCGTCGACTCCCTCCTGGCCGCCGACGAGCGGCGCAGGTCGTCCGGCGTCCGCTTCGACGAACTCCGTGCCGAGCAGAAGCAGCTCGGCAAGCTCATCCCCAGGGCCTCCGGGGACGAGAAGGCGGAGCTGCTGAAGAAGGCGAGCCAGCTGGCCGCCGACGTCAAGGCCGCCGACGCCGAGCGTGACGCCGCCGCCGCCGAGACCCAGGAGCTGCTGGCCAAGCTCGGCAACCTCGTGCACCCCGACGTCCCGGTCGGCGGCGAGGAGGACTTCGTCACGCTGGAGACCCACGGCGAGATCCGTGACTTCGCCGCCGAGGGCTTCGAGCCGAAGGACCACCTGGAGCTCGGCAACCTGCTCGGCGCGATCGACGTCGAGCGCGGCGCCAAGGTCTCCGGCTCCCGCTTCTACTTCCTCACCGGCGTCGGCGCCCTCCTGGAGTTCGCCCTGGTGAACGCGGCGATCGCCCAGGCCACGGCGGCCGGCTTCACGCCGATGCTGACGCCCGCGCTGGTGCGCCCCGAGGCGATGGCCGGCACCGGCTATCTGGGACAGGACGCCGACGGCGTCTACTTCCTGGAGAAGGACAACCTCTACCTGGTCGGCACCTCCGAGGTGGCCATCGCCTCGTACCACCGCGACGAGATCCTCGACGCCGACCAGCTGCCGCTGCGCTACGCGGGCTTCTCGCCCTGCTTCCGCCGCGAGGCCGGCTCGCACGGCAAGGACACCCGGGGCATCTTCCGTGTGCACCAGTTCGACAAGGTCGAGATGTTCTCCTTCGTCGACCCGGCGGACAGCCAGGCCGAGCACCAGCGCCTGCTGGAGTGGGAGAAGCAGTGGCTTACCTCGCTGGAGCTGCCGTTCCGCGTCATCGACGTCGCCTCGGGCGACCTGGGCTCCTCGGCCGCCCGCAAGTTCGACTGCGAGGCGTGGATCCCGACGCAGGGCAAGTACCGCGAGCTGACGTCCACGTCGGACTGCACCGAGTTCCAGTCCCGCCGGCTGTCGATCCGCGTCCGTGACGGCAAGCAGGTCAAGCCGCTGGCCACGCTGAACGGCACCCTGTGCGCCGTCCCGCGCACCATCGTGGCCCTGCTGGAGAACCACCAGCAGGCCGACGGCTCCGTCCGGGTCCCCGAGGTCCTGCGCCCGTACCTGGGCGGCCGCGAGGTCCTGGAGCCGGTGGCCAAGTGAGCGGCACCGCCTGCGCCGACGACACCGAGGGCTCCGCGGCCGGTCTTCCGGCCGGCCGCGGCGGTCTGCCGTACAAGCTGATCGCGACCGATCTGGACGGGACGCTGCTGCGCTCCGACGAGTCGGTCTCGCGGCGCACCCGTGACGCCCTCGCGGCGGTGACCGAAGCGGGTGCCGCGCACCTCGTCGTCACCGGCCGCGGGGTCCCGTGGACCCGGCACATCCTTCAGGACCTGGGCTATCAGGGCCTCGCGGTGTGCGGTCAGGGTGCGCAGGTCTACCACGCCGGTGAGAACCGTCTGCTGACGTCCGTGACGCTGGACCGGCAGCTGGCGGGGGTCGCGCTGGCCAAGATCGAGGCCGAGGTCGGCCCGCTGTATCTGGCGGCGAGCCGGGACGGCCTGGATGGGGACGTGCTGGTCGGCCCGGGTTACGCGCTGACGGGCGCGCTGCCCTCGACGCCGTTCACGGACGCGTCGGATCTGTGGAGCGCCCCGCTGAACAAGATCTACATACAGCATCCGGAGCTGTCGGACGACGAGCTGGCCGAGGCGTCCCGTCGGACCGCGGGCGGCTTCGTCACGGTGGCGATGGCCGGTGAGGGCATCGTGGAGCTGCTGCCCCTGGGGCTGTCCAAGGCGACCGGGCTGTCCCTGGCGGCCCGCCGGCTGGGTGTGAAGGCCGCGGACACCATCGCCTTCGGCGACATGCCGAACGACATCCCGATGTTCGCGTGGGCCGCGCACGGCGTGGCCATGGCCAACGCCCACGACGAGCTGAAGGCGGTCGCGGACGAGGTGACGTCGTCCAACGAGGACGACGGCATCGCGATCGTCCTGGAGCGCCTGCTCGGCTGACCGCCCCGCCCCGGGGCCACGGCAACTGCTCCGCCCCAAGGGGCGCGGGGAACCGCGCGACCAGCCACAGCCGGCCCGCGGCCGACCTTCGACCGCACCCCCACGGCGTACGTGGCTCAGTCCCAGTGACAAACGTCTCGCGGAGGATGCACGGATCGAACGTGCGCGGGGTCTCCCCCGACCACGGCTCAGCAAGCCGGTGCCTTACCTCTCGGCCAATCCTCCGGGTGGGCGGCCCACGCGAGAGCGACATCGCGTGCTCGAAGCGGCCGCCCCGGGCGGCTCCCGTGCGGAAGCGGGCTCGACGGTGGGGTAACTACACCGGAACCCGCCGCGGTCCGCCCTGACGGGAGCCGAACGGACTGTCGTGCAGGGACATCGCTCAGCTCCTCTCCCAGACGGTGGCGCCGGACCCGGCCAGCGTCCTCGGCACAACCATGGTGCCGGGACGCCGACTTGGGCGCCACCGAATAAGCAGAGGCGTCACTCCTCGCCGGCGAGCGTCAGCGACCGCAGCTTCTGGCCCGCGTACCAGGTGGCCAGCACGGTCACCAGCGCCAGCAGCACCGTGGCCGTCGTCAGGCCGACGTCCGAGGTGACCATCTCCCCGCCCGCGACCTTCTCCGCCACCGCCAGCGACCACTGCTGAACGCTCAGGGTGCGCGCGCCCGGCACCAGGGAGCCGAACAGCGCCTCCCAGACCAGCGCGTAGACCAGGCCGAAGACCACGGCGTGCCGGGAGACCGTGCCGAGGAGCAGGAACAGCGCGGCGTAGGCGATGGAGGCGACCAGCGCGGCCACCGTGTACGCGACGGCGATCTGCTGGCCGTTGCCGTTGAGGATGAAGCCCGCGACGAACGTCGGCAGCGCCGAGAACACCATGGTCACGGCGATCGCCACGATCAGCTTGGTGAAGATGATCGTGGGCCGCTTCACCGGCTTGGACAGCAGGTACACCACCGAGCCGTCGTCGATCTCCGGGCCGATGGCGCCGGTGCCGGCGATGACGCCGATGATCGGCACCATCGTGGCCAGCGCGAGCCCGCCGAGCAGGTCGGACGCCGTCTGGTCGTCCGCTCCCGCGAGACCGCGGACGGCCACGGCGATCACGATGAGCAGAAGCGGCAGCGCGCCCAGGATGAGGGCCCGGCGCCGGCCGAGCAGGGCTCGGTATGTGAGCCGGGCGACTGTGGGGTCGTACATCTTGGCCTCCTACGCCGCGACCAGATACGAGAAGACGGACTCGAGGGACTCGTCGGACGGCGAGACCGTGAGCAGGCGGATGCCGTGGTCGCGTGCGACCCGGGGCAGCAGGGCGGTGAACCGGCCGAAGTCGACGGCCTGGATGTGCAGCGCGCCCTCGGTCAGGTCGACCTCGATGCCGGACGTCGACGGGTCGGCGATCAGCGCGGCCGCGAGGGTGCGGTCGTCGCTGGAGCGCACCAGGTAGCGGTGCGGCCGGTCGGTCATCAGCCGGCGGATCTTGCGGAAGTCGCCGCTGGCCGCGTGCCGTCCGGCCACGACCACCTCGATGTGCCAGGCCAGCTGCTCGACCTCTTCGAGGATGTGGGACGAGAACAGCACGGTGCGGCCCTCGTCGCCCATGCGCCGCAGCAGGTCCATCAGCTGCATGCGCTGCCGGGGGTCCATGCCGTTGAACGGCTCGTCGAGCAGCAGCAGCGAGGGGTCGTGGACGAGGGCGCTCGCCATCTTCACGCGCTGGCGCATGCCCTTGGAGTACGTCTGGATCTTGCGGTCCTGCGCGTACTCCATCTCGACCGTGGCGAGTGCCTTCTGGGCGGCCTTGGCGCCCAGTCCGTGCAGTTCGGCGTTGGCGACGACGAACTCGCGGCCGGTGAGGAAGTCGTACATCGCCTCCCGTTCGGGGACGATGCCGATGTGCCGGTAGATGGCCTCGTTGCGCCAGACCGGCTGTCCGTCGAGGGTGACGGTGCCGGTGGAGGGGGCGAGGAAGCCGCCCATCATGTTGATGAGGGTGGACTTGCCGGCGCCGTTCGGGCCGAGCAGGCCGGTGACGCCGGGGCCGATCGTCATGGTGATGTCGTTGACGGCGACCACGTTGCCGAACCAGCGGGAGACGTGGTCGATCTGGAGCGTGGTCACAGTCCCACCTTCTTGTAGCGGCGCAGCAGGAGGCCGTAGGCGGCGGCGATCAGGCCGAGGACGGCGACGGCGTAGACGACGCCCTCGCCGGTGCCGGGTCCGTTCCCGCCCGGGAACGTCGAGGTGGCCCCGAGGAACGCGGACTGCAGGCCGTCGATGAGGCTGACGGGCGAGAACAGCCCGATCCAGGCGATGGCACCACTGCTGCCGCCGTCGTCGCCGAGGCTCTGCGCGTGGGCGATGGCCTGGAGCGTGGAGACCGCGCCGTAGGAGATCGTCATGACGGCGATCACGGCCGCGATGCCGAAGCCGCGGCGCGGCGTGACCGAGGCGATGACCAGGCCGATGCCGGCGAACAGCAGGGAGAGCAGTGCCACCGAGACGAGTCCTTGTGCGAATCCCTTGGTCTGGTCGGCGAAGTCCAGCTTGGCCAGCAGCGCGCCCACGTACAGCACCAGCAGGGGGGCCGCGGTGAGGATGAACAGCGCGGAGGCCAGGGCGGCGAACTTCGCCCGGACGTAGTCGGCGGTCTCGATGGGCCGCGAGAAGTACAGCGGCACGGTCTTGAAGCGCAGGTCGCGGGAGACCGACTGGGGTGCCTGCGAGGCGACGTACAGGCTGATGACGGCCTGCATGATGATCGCGTAGCGCGTGTAGTCGACGGGCAGGTCCTTGGCCTTGGTGGCGACCGCGACGGCCACCATGATGGCCGCGGGCACGCACATCACCACGAACAGCAGCATCGGCAGCACCTTGGACTTCACCGAGCGGCCCAGGCCGTAGGCGCCGCGCAGGGACTGCGAGTACAGCGAGCGGGTGGCGTACGAGCGGCCCAGGCGCGGGCCGTCGTAGCTGCGGTAGCCGATGTTGTGGATCCGGGTCTGGTCGCCCGGCTGCGGGGCCGGTGTCCGTGTGGGCTGCTCAACCGCCATGGCCGACCGCCTCCTTCCGCTGTGCGTCGGCGGTCTGCTCGCCGTCCTGGAAGACCTCCGAGATGTGGTGCCGGCGCTGCTCCATGCGGACCAGGCCGAGGCCGAGGTCGGCGACGACGTCCCGCACCAGGTCGTACGTCTCGTCGCCCTCGGCGGTGAGCAGCAGGATGTGCCCGGCGCCGGGGAGGCCGGCGTTGCCGTCGAGGACGTCGACCCCGCGCGCGTGGAGCGCGTCGCGCACCGCGCGGGTGCCGTCGGGGTGCTCGTCGCTGTCGGTGACCTCGACGGCGAGGGTGGTGGTGGTCTGGGTGAAGTCGGTGGTGGAGCTGGAGCGCAGGAGCTTGCCCCCGTCGATGACGACGACGTGGTCGCAGGTGCGCTCGAGCTCGCCCAGCAGATGGGACGTGACCAGGACCGAGATGCCGAAGTCGGTGTGGATCCGGCGGATCAGGCCGAGCATCTCGTCGCGGCCGACCGGGTCGAGGCCGTTGGTCGGCTCGTCGAGGAAGACCAGCTGCGGGTCGTGCACGAGCGCCTGCGCGAGCTTGACGCGCTGCTTCATGCCCGTCGAGTAGCCGCCGATGGGGCGGTAGCGCTCCTCGTACAGACCGACGTGGCGCAGCGTGTCCGCGGTGCGCTCGCGCGCGGCGGTCGGCGGCAGGCCGGACATCCGGGCCATGTGCACGACGAACTCGGTGGCCGAGACGTCGGGCGGCAGGCAGTCGTGCTCGGGCATGTACCCGACGCGCTCACGGATTGCGGCGCCCTTGGTGGCGACGTCGAGCCCGAGCACTTCGGCACGGCCCTCGGTCGCGGGGGACAGACCCAGCAGGATCTTGATCATGGTGGACTTGCCGGCTCCATTGGCCCCGACGAGTCCGGTCACCCCGGGCCCGATGTCCATGGTCAGCCGGTCAAGCGCGGTCACCCGGGGGAACCGCTTGCTCAGGCTTTCGGTCGCGATCACAGTCACACCACGAAGGTAGTGACCCGTGCCACGCCGGTCGTCACCCCGCAGAGCTGTTTCGGGGTCAGACTCCAGGACTACTCGGCCCTGGGGATCACCCTGAGGTCGAAGGCGCCTGGCCCTGAATTTCCCCATCGTGCGGCTTTTCCACAGGCGCCGGTGACCCTGTTGACGCGATCTCCGGCAGATGTCAGATTCGCCGGTGTCACGTTACGGGCACGTACGGCGACCGGAGGGCACGGGGACCGGGTGCGGGGCGGAGGAGAAGTGACCCTTCAGGGTGCGCGTGAGCGCCGGGTGGCGACCGGCGGGGTCGAGCTGTGCGTCGTCGAACTCGGCGATACGGCACGGCCGACGGTGGTCCTCGTGCACGGCTACCCGGACAGCAAGGAGGTGTGGTCCGAGGTCGCCGAGCGGCTCGCCGGGCAGTTCCATGTCGTGCTGTACGACGTCCGGGGGCACGGCCGGTCCACGGCGCCCCGGCCGCTGCGCGGCGGGTTCACGCTGGAGAAGCTGACGGACGACTTCCTGGCCGTGGTGGACGCCGTCAGCCCGGACCGGCCGGTGCATCTCGTCGGGCACGACTGGGGCTCGGTGCAGGGCTGGGAGTTCGCCACGGTCGGACGCACCGAGGGCCGGATCGCCTCCTTCACCTCGATGTCGGGACCGTCCCTCGACCACTTCGGGCACTGGATCAACGGGCGGCTGCGCCGTCCCACCCCGCGCCGGCTCGCGCAGCTGCTCGGGCAGGGCGCCAAGTCCTGGTACGTGTACGCGCTGCACACCCCCGCGCTGCCCGAGCTGGCCTGGCGCGGCCCCCTCGGCCGGCGCTGGCCGCGCATCCTGGAGCGCCTGGAGAAGGTCTCCGGCGACGGCTACCCCACCGCGTCGCTGCCGTCGGACGCCGCCCACGGGGCGTGGCTGTACCGGGACAACGTCCGGGCGCGGCTGCGCCGCCCGCGCGAGGACGCCTACGCGCACACGCCCGTGCAGCTCATCACCCCCCTCGGGGACGCCTTCCTTTCGGAGCGGCTGTACGACGGGCTGGAGCACTGGGTGCCGCGGCTGACCCGGCGCACCCTGGACGCCCGGCACTGGATACCGCGCACCCGGCCGGACCGGCTGGCCGCGTGGATCACGGAGTTCGTGACGTCGGTGGAGGACGGACGGCCGAAGCGGGCGCCGGCGACCGGGAGGCACGCGGACCGCTTCGGCGGGCAGCTCGTGCTGGTCACGGGCGCGGGCAGCGGCATCGGGCGGGCGACGGCGTACGCGTTCGCGGCGGCCGGGGCGCGGGTGGTGGCCGTGGACCGGGACGCCGCGGAGGCCGCGACGACCGCCGAGGTGGCCCGGCTGATGGGGGCGCCCGAGTCCTGGGCGGAGACGGCCGACGTCTCCGACGGGCCGGCCATGGAGAAGCTGGCCGCGAAGGTCGCCGCCGAGTACGGCGTGGTGGACGTCCTGGTGAACAACGCCGGGATCGGGCTGGCGGGCTCGTTCTTCGACACCACCCCGGAGGACTGGAAGGAGGTCCTGGACGTCAATCTGTGGGGCGTGATCCACGGCTGCCGGCTGTTCGGGAAACAGATGGCGGAGCGGGGGCAGGGCGGGCACATCGTCAATGTCGCGTCGGCCGCCGCCTACCAGCCGTCCAAGGCACTGCCCGCCTACAGCACCTCCAAGGCGGCCGTGCTGATGCTGAGCGAGTGCCTGCGCGCGGAACTGGCGGGACAGGACATCGGAGTGACCGCGATCTGCCCGGGGTTCATCAACACCCCGATCACCTCCACGGCGCGCTTCGCCGGCGTCGACGCCGAGGAGCAGGAGCGGCTCCGGAAGCGGTCGGCGCGCTGGTACGGGCGGCGGAACTACCCGGCGGAGAAGGTCGCCGACGCGATCCTGCGGGCGGTGGTGCGCGGTGACGCGGTGGTCCCGGTGACACCGGAGGCACGCGGGACGTATCTGCTGGCGCGGTTCGCCCCGAGGGCGGTGCGCAGGCTCGCGCGGGTGGAGCCCCGGTTGTAGGCGGGTGGCCGGTTTCGCCTGCCGACTCGGTTGCCACTGGGCGCCGTTTCTCCACAGGATCGCCAATTTCCCTGTGGATAAGGGGACTTGGCTGTGGACCAAACCTGCTTCGCGAAATCGTTCGCGTGATTCCTCTCGCTCCCGGCAGGCTGGGAGGCATGGACGAGAGACGCACCGTGAAGGTGTCCAAGTATCTGTCGAAGCATCTGCGCCATCAGCCGGAGCGGATCGGTCTCGTGCTGGACGAGGGCGGCTGGGTGGAGATCGACACGCTGATCGCCGCCGCGCGGGCGCACGGCTTCTCCTTCACCCGGGACGAGTTGGACCACGTGGTGGCGGCCAACGACAAGAAGCGCTTCGCCGTGGACGGCACCCGGATCCGCGCCAGCCAGGGGCACAGCGTCGAGGTCGACCTGGGCCTCCCCCCGGCCACCCCGCCGCCGTACCTCTACCACGGGACCGTGGCCGCCCATCTGGGCGCGATCCGCGCCGAGGGGCTGAGGCCGATGAACCGGCACGACGTGCATCTGTCGCCCGACCGTGAGACCGCCACCCGGGTCGGCGCCCGGCGCGGCCGTCCTGTCGTGCTCTCCGTGGACACCGGTGCCATGCATCGCGACGGGCATGTCTTCCATGTCAGCGCCAACGGGGTCTGGTTGACGAAGGCCGTGCCGCCGGAGTATCTGCGGTTCCCCGAGGCGCACTGACCTCGATTCCGCTCCGGCGGCCGGCTCCTCCTGCATGATCGGCGGTATGGACCACTTCCCCACCACCGAGTCCGCCGTGACCGCGCTGCGCGCCCTCGCCGCCGAGTACGGCCGTGCCATCGAGGTGACCCATGACATCGGCGCCGACCAGACCTCCCGCCGCAGTGCCGCCGGAGTCGGGGTGACCACGGACCCGGACGGCTCGCTGCCGCACGAGGCCTATGTCGAGCTGGGCGGCTCGCCCCGGGTGAGCGTGCGGCTCTATCCGGACGACGACGCGCTCATCACCGTCGAGGGCGTCGACTGCCCGGACGTCGACCGCGACGACGTGACCGCCTTCGTCCGCGCCCTCTACGACGGCCTCGCCCATGTCCGGGTGCGCCGCTTCCCGCCCGGCCACTTTTTGATCGTTCCGCTGCCGGGCGACCGGACCCACCGGGAGTTCATGCCGCCGCTCAGTCTCACTCCGTGGCTGAGCACACGCGTGCGGTGACCGTTTCACGTGAAACCCGACCGGCCGCATACGCTCGACCCATGAGTCTGCGCCTGAGCACCGTGATCCTCCCGTACCGCCGCTGGTCCGAGGGAGGCCGCGAGGCATGGCAGCGCGCGGAGCAGCTCGGCTTCCACGCGGCCTACACCTACGACCATCTGTCCTGGCGCAGCTTCCGGGACGGCCCGTGGTTCGGCGCCGTGCCCACGCTGACCGCCGCCGCGGCCGTCACCGACCGGCTCCGCCTGGGGACGCTGGTGACCTCGCCGAACTTCCGGCACCCGGTGACCCTCGCCAAGGAGCTGATCTCCCTCGACGACATCTCGGGCGGACGGATCACCCTGGGGATCGGCGCCGGCGGCACCGGCTTCGACGCCACCGCGCTGGGGCAGGACCCCTGGACCCCGCGTGAGCGCGCCGACCGGTTCGCCGAGTTCGTGGGGCTGCTGGACCGGCTGCTCACCGAGGACTCGGTGTCGTACCGGGGCGAGTTCTACTCGGCCCACGAGGCCCGGAACATCCCGGGGTGTGTGCAGCGCCCCCGGCTGCCCTTCGCGGTGGCGGCGACGGGACCGCGCGGGCTGCGGCTGGCGGCGCGGTACGGGCAGGCGTGGGTCACCACGGGCGACCCGAAGCTGTACGAGCACGGCACTCCCGAACGGTCGGTTCAAGCCATTCGCGGGCAGATCGAGAAGCTGGGCGACGTCTGCGCGGAGGCCGGCCGGGATCCGGGCTCGCTCGACAAGGTGCTGCTGACCGGGTTCACCCCGGACCGCGCACGTCCGCTGGAGTCGCTGGACGCCTTCGTGGACTTCGCGGGCCGCCATCAGGAGCTGGGATTCACGGAGATCGTGGTGCACTGGCCGATCCCGGACTCGGACTTCGCGGCCGATGTGAAGGTCTTCGAGCAGATCGCCATGGAGGCCGGGACGCAGCTCCGGTGAGGCTGCCGCTGGTGCTTGCGGGGACCGGATCTCCTCAGGTGCCGCATCAGATGTGCGGACTCCTGCACGGGCGAGCTGGCATATGCGGGAGAATGAACGCGTGACCTCAGCGACTCGACAGCCCCAGAACCCGGCGTCCCCCGCGCTCTCGGCCTCGTTCGGGCCGAACGGCGGGCCGGTCGTCCGCCCCCGGCTCATCGCCACCGATCTGGACGGCACCCTGCTGCGGGACGACAAGTCGGTCTCCCCGCGCACCGTCGCCGCGCTGGCCGCCGCCGAGAAGGCGGGCGTCGAGGTGTTCTTCGTGACCGGCCGCCCCGCACGCTGGATGGACGTCGTCAGCGACCACGTCCACGGTCACGGCCTGGCGATCTGCGGCAACGGCGCCGCCGTGGTCGATCTGCACGGCGGTCCCGGCGCCCACCGGTTCGTGAAGGTCCGCGAGCTGGCCCGGGAGAACGCGCTGGACGCCGTACAGCTGCTGCGGGACGCGGCGCCCGGCACCGTCTACGCGATCGAGCAGACCTACGGCTTCCACCAGGAGCCCCACTATCCCAAGCTGCACATGGAGGTCCCGGACGAGCTGGCCCCGGCCGAGGACCTGCTCGCGGCGGACGGTCCCGGTGCCGCCGAGCCTGTGCTGAAGATCCTCGCCTACCACCCCACGCTCGACCCCGACGCCTTTCTGACCCTCGCCCGGGTCGCCATCGCGGACCGAGCCGGTGTCACCCGCTCCAGCCCCAGCGCCCTGCTGGAGATCAGCGGCCCCGAGGTCTCCAAGGCCAGCACCCTCGCCCTGTGCTGCGCCGAGCGCGGCATCTCGCACGAGGAGGTCGTCGCCTTCGGGGACATGCCGAACGACGTCGAGATGCTGACGTGGGCGGGCCGCTCCTACGCGATGGGCAACGCGCACCCGGCCGTGATCGCCGCCGCCTCGGGCCGGACGGTCGCCAACAACGAGGACGGCGTCGCCGTCGTCATCGAGCAGCTGCTGGCGGAGCACTACTGACGGTCGTCACCGGGGTGCGCGTCACCCGAGGTGTACGCCGCGCTCTACCAGCCAGGGCACCGGATCCACCGACGACCCCAGCTCCGGGGTGATCCGCACCTCGAAGTGCAGATGCGGGCCCGTCGAGTTGCCGGTGGTGCCCGACTGGCCGATCCACTGGCCGGCGTCGACGCGCTCGCCCTGGTCGACCGCGACGGACGCCAGGTGCGCGTACTGCGTGTAGTAGCCGTCGGTGTGGAGGACGACGACCTCCATCCCGAAGGCCCCGCCGCACGCCACCTTGACCACCCGGCCGTCCGCGACCGACCGCACCGGGGTGCCGATCGGCACGGCGAAGTCCTGCCCGGTGTGCCGGTGGGCCCACCGCCGCCCGCCACTGCCGAAGGACGCCGACAGGGCGTAGGTCTCCACCGGGGCTACCCAGGCGGTGGAGAGCTTCTTCCGCTTCTGGTCGAGCCGTACGGCACCGGGGCAGGAGCCGGCCGCCACGGCGGTGTCCGCCTCACCCTGCAACTGCCATCGCGCCTCGTCCAGGGTGCGCTCCACCGTCTTCTTCAGCTCGGCGAGCTCGGTGTTGCGCTTCTGGAGGCCCTCCCACGCGGCCACGGCCTTCGCCTCGTCCTTCACCAGCCGGTCCTCGGCGCGCCGGCTCTTCTCGATGGCGTTGTTGACCGCGAGATTGGTCTGCGAGAACACATGCTGACCGCGCATCAGCTCCTCGGGGCTCGACGCGAGGACGATCTGCGCGGTCAGCGGCATCCCACCACTGGTGCGGTACTGGGCCCGGGCGATCCGGCCCAGGTCCTCGCGCAGCACCCCGAGCTCGCGCCGCTCACGGTCGAGCAGCTTCTCGATCCGCAGCGCCTGCGCGCGGTGCGCCTCGGCCTCCTGCCGACCGCGCTCGTACCGGCGCGTCGCCTGGGCCGCGTCCTCGTACAGCCGCACCACCTGCGCGCTCAGCCCCAGCGCGCCGGGGCCGTCCCCAGTCGGAGTGTCGTCGGCGACGGAGACGGTGGGCCGGGACATCAGCAGGACGAGCGCGCACATCAGCACCGGAACGACCCGGTGGCGACGGTGAGGTGAACGCATGTCAGCGATCCTGGACCCGTCACCCGTGGGCGGTCCTGTTCAGGTCCGCCGGCCGGGGGAACCGTTGCTGCGGACGGGGCAGTACGGGCGTTGACGCCGGGTCACACCGCTCCCACGAGCAGATCGGCCGCCGCCTCCCGCTCCACCATCGCCCGCAGCGGTCCCTCCACGGCCGCCAACTCGGCGTACGGGCCGCGCTGCACCACGCGTCCCGCGTCCAGGACGACGACCTCGTCGACGGCCTCGAGCCCGGCCAGCCGATGAGTGATCAGCACGGTCGTACGGCCCTCGGTGGCGGCGAGCAGGTCGGCGGTCAGGGCGTCGGCCGTCGGCAGGTCGAGATGCTCGGCGGGCTCGTCCAGGACGAGGACGGGGAAGTCGGCGAGCAGTGCGCGGGCCAGCGCGAGCCGCTGCCGCTGGCCGCCCGACAGCCGTGCCCCGTGCTCCCCGACGAGCGTGTCCAGTCCGTCGGGCAGCCCGTCGGCCCAGTCGAGCAGCCTGGCCTGTTCCAGGGCGTCCCGCAGTTCGGCCTCGGTGGCGTCCTTGCGGGCCAGCAGGAGGTTCTCCCGCACGGAGCTGTCGAAGAGGTGCGCGTCCTGGGCGCACAGGCCGACGAGCCGCCGTACGTCGTCCCCGTCCATCGCGGCCGCGTCCACACCGGCCAGCGTGTACGCGCCGGCGTCCGCGTCGAGGAAGCGGAGCAGCACCTGCGCCAGCGTCGTCTTGCCGGAGCCGGACGGGCCGACGACGGCGACCCGGCGGGCCTGTTCCAGGACCAGGTCGAAGCCGGAGAGCGCGTCCCGCTCCTGGCCCTCGTGACGCGCGGTCAGACCGCTGAGCATCACCGGGAAGGGCGCGTCGGGCGCCCGCCGCGGTGCCGACGGCTCCCGTACGGGCTCGGGCGCGTCCAGCACCTCGACGACCCGCTCGGCGCTGCGGCCCACCCGCTGCCGGTACTGCACGGCGAGCGGCAGCCCGAGGACAGCCTCGAAGGCGGCCAGCGGGGTGAGGACGACGACGGCCATCGACACACCGCTCAGCCGTCCGCCGGCGACGGCCTGGGCGCCCACGAGCGCGGTGGCGGCGACGGTGAGCCCGGAGACCAGCGCGGTGAGCCCGTCGCCGAGGGCGGTCGCGGTGGCGGCCCGTGAGGCGATCCGGGTGAGCACGCCGTCCGCCCGGCGGGCCTCGGCGGTACGGCCGGGCAGGGCCCCGGCGACGGTCAGTTCGGCGGTGCCGGTGAGCAGGTCGGTGACCCGGGTGGCGAGCACGCCCCGGGCCGGGGCGAGCCGGTGTTCGGCGCGGCGGGCCACGGCGCCCGTGACGAGCGGGACGCCCACGCCGGCCGTGAGCAGCCCGGCCGCGAGCACGGCACCGGCCTCGGGCAGCAGCCACGCCGTGAAGCCGACCGCCCCGGCGGAGACGATCGCGGCGGCGCCCGCGGGCAGCAGCCAGCGCAGCCAGTAGTCCTGCAGCGCGTCCACGTCCGCCACCAGCCGGGTCAGCAGATCGCCGCGCCGGGTGCGCCGCAGCCCGGCGGGCGCCAGCCGCTCCAGCCGCCGGTACACGGCGACCCGGGTGTCGGCGAGCATCCGCAGCACCGCGTCGTGCGACACCAGCCGCTCCGCGTAGCGGAACACGGCCCGTCCGATACCGAAGGCGCGCGTCGCCGTCACCGCCACCATCAGATACAGCACGGGCGGCTGCTGCGAGGCGCGTGAGATCAGCCAGCCGGAGGTGGCCATGAGCCCGACGGCACTGCCGAGCGCCAGGCTGCCCAGCAGCAGCGCGAGCCCCAGCCGGCCGCGCCGGGCCCCGGACATGGCCCGGACCCGGCCGAGGACGCCCCGCCCGACGGCCGTGTCCCGCGGCGCCTCACTGTCGGCGGCTTCCACGGGGTGGGCCGGCACGGCCGGACGGCCGGCGGCGGCCTGGTGCGGTGTGCTGCCCTCGGACCTGAGCGGTGCTTCGGGTGCCGCCAGCCGTACGACCCGGTCGGCCACGCCGAGCAGCGCCGGGCGGTGCACCACGAGCAGGACGGTCCGGCCCACGGCCAGCCGTCGTACGGCCTCCACGACCTCGGCCTCAGTGGCGCCGTCCAGGGCTGCCGTGGGCTCGTCGAGCAGCAGCACGGGCCGGTCGGCGAGGAACGCCCGCGCCAGCGCGAGACGTTGCCGCTGCCCGGCGGACAGCCCCGCCCCGTCCTCGCCGAGCACGGTCGCGGCGCCCTGGGGGAGCGCGTCGACGAACTCCAGCGCCCCGGCGTCCCGCAGCGACCGGCGTACGGCGTCGTCGTCCGCATCGGGTCGGGCCAGCCGGACGTTCTCGGCGACGGTCCCGGCGAACAGGTGCGGGCGCTGCGGCACCCAGGCGACGCGTGCGTGCCACTGCGCCGGGTCGAGGTCCGCCAGATCGGCTCCCCCGACCAGGACACGGCCCTCGGTGGGCCGTACGAAGCCCAGCAGGACGTTCAGCAGCGTCGACTTGCCGGCGCCGCTCGGGCCGACCAGAGCGACCGTCTCACCGGGCGCGACCGTGAAGGACGCGTCCGAGACGGCGTCGGTGGACCGGCCGGGGTAGCGGACGGAGACGCCGTCGAAGGTCACCGCTCCCGGTGGGACCGCGGCTCCGCCCGTGGCCGGTGCGGGGGTCTCCAGAACCTCGAAGATCTCCTCGGCGGCGGACAGTCCCTCGGCCGCCGCGTGGTACTGCGTGCCGACCTGGCGCAGCGGCAGATAGGCCTCGGGCGCCAGCACCAGCACGACCAGGCCGTCGTACAGGCTCATCTCGCCGTGGACGAGCCGCATGCCGATGGACACGGCGACCAGGGCCACCGAGAGCGTCGACAGCAGTTCCAGGGCGAAGGAGGAGATGAAGGCGATCCGCAGCGTGCGCATCGTGGCACGGCGGTACTCGCCGGTGATCCGGCGGATCGACTCGGCCTGCGCCTTGGCGCGGCCGAACACCTTCAGGGTGGGCAGACCGGCGACGACGTCCAGGAAGTGGCCGGACAGCCGGGACAGCAGCCGCCACTGACGGTCCATCCGGGACTGGGTCGCCCAGCCGATCAGCATCATGAAGACGGGGATGAGGGGCAGGGTGCCGACGATGATCGCCGCCGACACCCAGTCCTCGGTCACGATCCGCGCCAGCACCGCCACCGGGACCACGACCGCCAGTCCCAGCTGGGGGAGGTAGCGGGAGAAGTAGTCGTCGAGGGCGTCGACCCCGCGGGTGGCGAGGGCGACCAGCGAGCCGGTCCGCCGGCCGTCCAGCCAGCCGGGGCCCAGCTCCGTCGCCCGCTCCAGCAGCCGCCCGCGCAGTTCCGCCTTCACCGCCGCACTCGCCCGGTGGGCGGCGAGCTCGGTGAGCCAGGCGACCAGCGCACGACCGGCGGCCACCGCCACCAGCAGCACCAGGGGAGTACGCAGTTCGGCGGCCGACAGGCCCTGCTGGAAGGCGCCCACCACGGTCTCGGCGATGAGCATCGCCTGGGCGATCACCAGACCCGCTCCCACGGCACCCAGCGCGACGACCGCGATCAGGAACAGCCGGGTGGCGCGTGCGTACCGCAGGAGACGGGGGTCGATTGGTTTCACGTGAAACACACCTCAGTGCACGGGTTCGGCGATGTGCTGCGTACCGATCCGCTTGCGGAAGACCCAGTAGGTCCAGCCCTGGTAGAGCATGACGACCGGTGTGGCGATGACCGCGCACCAGGTCATGATCTTCAGGGTGTAGGGGCTCGACGAGGCGTTGGTGACCGTGAGGCTCCACTCGTCGTTCAGCGAGGACGGCATGACGTTCGGGAAGAGCGTCAGGAAGAGCATCGCCACGGCGGCCACGATGGTGACGCCGGAGAGGGCGAACGACCATCCTTCGCGTCCCGCCTGGTTGGCCACGAGCGCGGCGACCAGGGAGGCGACGGCCACCACCAGCGCGACCAGGCTCTGCCCGTCCCCGTTCTCGACCTGCGTCCAGAGCAGGAAGACCAGGGCCAGTGCGGCGGTCACCAGACCGACCCGCAGGGCCAGGGCCCGCGCCCGTTCCCGGATCTCCCCCACGGTCTTGAGAGCCGTGAACACGGCACCGTGGAAGGTGAAGAGGGTCAGCGTCACCAGACCGCCGAGCAGGGCGTACGGGTTGAGCAGATCCAGGACGCCACCGACGTACTCATGGCTCTGGTCGAGCTTCACGCCCCGCACGATGTTGCCGAACGCCACACCCCACAGGAACGCCGGGAGCAGTGAGCACCAGAAGATCGCCTGCTCCCACCGGTGCTGCCATGTCTCCTCGGGCCGCTTGGCCCGGTACTCGAAGGCGACACCCCGGACGATCAGGCAGACCAGGATCAGCAGCAGCGGCAGATAGAAGCCGGAGAAGAGCGTGGCGTACCACTCGGGGAAGGCGGCGAAGGTGGCGCCGCCCGCCGAGAGCAGCCAGACCTCGTTGCCGTCCCAGACGGGACCGATCGTGTTGATCAGCACCCGCCGTTCGGGCCGGTCGCGGGCGAGCAGCTTGGTGAGGACGCCGACCCCGAAGTCGAAGCCCTCCAGGAAGAAGTAGCCGATCCACAGGACGGCGATCAGGACGAACCAGACGTCGTGCAGTTCCATGACTGTGCAGCTCCCTCGGCCTAGTACGAGAAGGCCATCGGCTTGTCGGCGTCCCGGGAGTCGCCGCCGATCTTCGTGGGCGGGTTCAGGTCGGCCTCCGTCAGCTCGGGCGGGCCGGCCTTGATGTACTTGACGAGGAGCTTGACCTCGACGACCGCGAGGACGGCGTAGAGCGCGGTGAAGACGATCATCGAGGTGAGGACCTCGCCCTGGGAGACACCGGGGGAGACCGCGTCACGGGTGCGCAGGACGCCGTAGACGACCCACGGCTGGCGGCCCATCTCGGTGAAGATCCAGCCCCAGGAGTTGGCGATCAGCGGGAAGGCCAGGGTCCAGATCGCGATGCGCCAGTACCACCTGGTCAGCTTCGGGCCGAGCGCCTTGTGGGGCAGCAGCACCAGATGCGGCACCTCGTCGTCGCCGACCCGTAGATGCTGCGGCAGCAGGAACTTCTTGCGGGTCAGCCAGAGGCCGGCCAGCCCGATCGTGAAGGACGCCATGCCGAAGCCGATCATCCAGCGGAAGCCCCAGTAGGCGACCGGGATGTTGGGCCGGTAGTCACCGGGCCCGTACTTCTCCTGCTCGGCCTTGTTGATGTCGTTGATGCCCGGGACGTACGAGGAGAAGTCGTCCTTGGCCAGGAAGGACAGCAGGCCGGGGATCTCCACGGCGACCTTGTTGTGGCCCTTGTCGACATCGCCGACGGCGAAGACCGAGAACGGCGCCGGCTGCTCGCCGTCCCACAGGGCCTCGGCCGCGGCCATCTTCATCGGCTGCTGCTCGTACATGATCTTGCCGAGCACATCGCCGCTGACGGCGGTCAGCAGGCCGCCGATCGCGACGGTGACCAGGCCGAGCCGCAGCGAGGTCTTCATCTCGCGTATGTGCTTCTTGCGCAGCAGATGGAAGGCGGCGATGCCGACCATGAACGCGCCACCGGTGAGGAACGCCGCCGACAGGGTGTGGAAGGCCTGGGCGAGCGCGGTGTTCTGCGTCAGCACGAGCCAGAAGTCGGTGAGCTCGGCCCGCCCCTTCGCCTCGTTGATCCGGTAGCCGACGGGGTGCTGCATCCAGGAGTTGGCGGCCAGGATGAAGTACGCCGACAGGATCGTGCCGATGGAGACCATCCAGATACAGGCCAGGTGGATCCTCTTCGGCAGCTTGTCCCAGCCGAAGATCCACAGCCCGATGAAGGTGGACTCGAAGAAGAAGGCGATCAGGGCCTCGAAGGCGAGGGGAGCGCCGAAGACGTCACCGACGAAGCGGGAGTAGTCGGACCAGTTCATGCCGAACTGGAACTCCTGCACGATGCCCGTGACGACGCCCATCGCAATGTTGATCAGGAAGAGCTTGCCCCAGAACTTCGTCGCCCTGAGGTACTTCTCCTTCTCCGTGCGCACCCACGCGGTCTGCAGTCCGGCCGTGAGAGCGGCCAGCGAGATCGTCAGGGGGACGAACAGAAAGTGGTAGACGGTGGTGATGCCGAACTGCCATCGCGCCAGCGTCTCCGGCGCCAGAGCCAGGTCCACGTCGCCGCTCCTTACCTACGCTTGTGAAAGCGTTCACATTCACAAGCCATTATGCAGCACGCGTGTTCCCTTTCGTCGGGGGGTCCTGTTACCCGCGGTCAACCCAGGGGCCTGACCGGGAAGCGGTGCCCGGCCAGGCTCTCGACCTGCTACTTCTCCTTGCGGAAGCCTTCCGTCACCTTCAGGAAGATGTCGTTCGCCTCGGCCTCGCCGACCGTGACGCGCACACCCTCGCCCGGGAACGGCCGGACCACCACACCCGCCTGCTCGCACGCCTGCGCGAACGCGACCGTGCGCTCCCCCAGCCGCAGCCAGACGAAGTTGGCCTGGGTCTCCGGGACCGTCCAGCCCTGCCCGCGCAGACCCTCGACGACGCGGTTGCGCTCGCACACCAACGAACCCACGCGGCCGATCAGTTCGTCCTCCGCGCGCAGCGAGGCGATGGCCGCCTCCTGTGCGATCTGGCTGACGCCGAACGGGACGGCCGTCTTGCGCAGCGCCGCCGCGACCGGCTCATGGGCGATGGCGAAGCCGACGCGCAGGCCGGCGAGGCCGTACGCCTTGGAGAAGGTCCGCAGGACGCAGACGTTCGGGCGGTCGCGGTAGAGCTCCACGCCGTCCGGCACCTCGGGGTCGCGGATGAACTCGCGGTACGCCTCGTCCAGCACCACCAGGACGTCCTTGGGCACCCGGTCGAGGAACCTCTCGAGCTCGGCCCGCCTCACGACCGTGCCGGTCGGGTTGTTCGGGTTGCACACGAAGATCAGCCGGGTCCGCTCGGTGATCGCGTCGGCCATCGCGTCCAGGTCGTGCACATCACCCGGCGTCAGCGGCACCTGGACCGACGTGGCACCGCTGATCTGCGTGATGATCGGGTACGCCTCGAAGGACCGCCAGGCGTAGATGACCTCGTCGCCGGGGCCGGAGGTGGCCTGGATGAGCTGCTGGGCCACACCGACCGAGCCGGTGCCGGTGGCCAGGTGCGTCACCGGGACGGCGAAGCGCTCGGACAGCTCGTCCATGAGTCCGGTGCACATCATGTCCGGGTAGCGGTTGAACGACGCGGCACAGGCGGCCACGGTCTCCATCACACCGGGCAGCGGCGGATACGGGTTCTCGTTGGAGGACAGCTTGTAGGCCACCGGCCCACCGGCCGCGGCGGGCTTGCCCGGCTTGTAGGTGGGGATCCCCTCCAGCTCGGCGCGCAGCTTGGGGCTCGTCTCGCTCACCGCAGTCCTCCTCGCGACCACCGGCGGCCCATCACCACCGCCGGCTCCAATACTCCTCACCTTATGAGGATTCGGCTCCGATGCGTACAGGGGAGACGGACCGACTGCCCGACCACTGCGTCACGCCTCCATCCAGGGCATCGCCGTACGAAGGCGTACGAAAGCAGGGGCGCGCCGCACATATATCTATGCGCCGGTAGCTCGCGCCGTGGCGCGCATCCCTCGTGCAGGTGAGTTGAGACCTCTTCGAAACATCGGGCACGGGGCAGGCTCACACCCGCCGACGCGTCACGTCCTACTATTGGATCGTTCAACTTCCTTGACTTCCAAGGGAATTGGCGTCGGATGACCATGCAGAAACGTGCCTGTCAACGCGTGCATATGCGTCCGCACTACCCCACCCCATGAGCCCTACTATCGGCTCGCCATGACAGCAGCAGGGAAGCACCAGGTGAGCCGCGCGGAAACCTCTCGCCGGGGCGGCCGGTCCAGCCGGGCGGGTATCAGAGACGTGGCCGCCGCCGCCGGGGTCTCCATCACGACCGTCTCCGACGCCCTCAACGGCAAGGGCCGGCTCCCCGACGCCACCCGACGCCATGTCCGCGAGGTCGCCGACCGGCTGGGATACCGCCCGTCGGCCGCCGCCCGCACCCTCCGTACCGGCAAGTCCGGCCTGATCGGTCTGACCGTGACGACCTACGGGGATGAACCTTTCACCTTCACCGAGTTCGCGTACTTCGCCGAGATGGCCAGAGCCGCCACCTCCGCCGCGCTCGCCCGCGGCTACGCCCTCGTGATCCTCCCCGCGACCTCCCGCCACGACGTGTGGTCGAACGTCGCCCTGGACGGCACCGTCGTCATCGACCCCTCCGACCAGGACCCCGTCGTCAGCGAGCTGGTCCGGCAGGGGCTCCCGGTCGTCTCCGACGGCCGCCCGGCCGGCTCGCTGCCGGTCACCGCCTGGGTCGACAACGACCACGAGGCCGCCGTGCTCGGCATCCTCGACCATCTGGCCGACGCCGGCGCCCGCCGTATCGGCCTGCTCACCGGCACCACCACGGACACGTACACGCACCTGTCGACCACCGCGTATCTGCGCTGGTGCGAGCGGGTCGGCCAGGACCCGGTGTACGAGGCCTACCCGGCGCACGACCCGTGCGCGGGCGCCGTCGCCGCCGACCGGCTGCTCGCCCGCCCGGACCGGCCCGACGCGGTCTACGGCCTCTTCGACCCGAACGGCACCGATCTGCTCGCCGCCGCCCGTCGCTACGGCCTGCGCGTACCGGACGACCTGCTTCTGGTGTGCTGCAGCGAATCCACGGTGTACGCGAACACCGAGCCGCCCATCACCACGCTCTCGCTCAAGCCCCGCCGCATCGGCACGGCCGTCGTGCAGCTCCTCATCGACGCCATCGAGGGGGTCGACTCGGAGCAGCCGGTCGAGCAGGTGATACCGACGGAGCTGATCGTGCGCACCTCGTCCCAGCGACGCCCGCCGCGCACGACGGTCAGCCCGCCGAGGTCCCCCGAGGACCGATAGGTCCTACGGCCCGGTAGGACCGCTGGGAGTGCCAGGACCGCTGGAAACGCGCCCCGGAGCACGTCGCACACAGGTCCGGGGGTGCGTCCGGGGCCGGTCGTCGAGTGGGCGATTTCCGGTCCAACCGGTGCGAAAGCCGCATCGGACGGGAGTCCTGCTCCGATTCACCACCCCTGGGTCATCACATGGCGCGATCGGCATTCCTATGATGGGCCCACGACACCGCGGGCCGCTGCGACCAGGCAGTCCGAAGCGGTGCAGCTGCGGCGCGATGGTGGAGGGGTCTGATGACTCAGGGGGCCGGTCAGGGACCCGAGGTGGAGCGGACGGCGACGTTGCGCGACTTCCGGGTGCCCGCTTACGTCCACGAGACCGGTCCGTACGCCCACAGCACGCACCCCGACGTGGTGCCGCCGCCCGCCGAGACGTACCCGGAGACCTATCCCGAGGGGTACACGCCCACCGAGCGCGACCTCCCGGTCATCCAGCGCGGTGACACGGTCCAGGTGCAGGTCGAGCCCGCCGCCGTCCCGGGCCGGCAGACCACCGCCGGTCCCGGACCGCTGTTCGTCGTCGGTGACGTGCACGGCTATCTGGACGAGCTGACGGCCGCCCTGCGGGAGAAGGGCCTCATCGACGCGGCCGGCAGCTGGTGCGCGGGCACCGCGCGGCTGTGGTTCCTCGGCGACTTCACCGACCGCGGCCCCGACGGCATCGGCGTCATCGACCTCGTGATGCGGCTGTCCGCGGAGGCCGCCGCCTCCGGCGGCTACTGCAAGGCCCTGATGGGCAACCACGAGCTGCTGCTCCTCGGCGCCAAGCGGTTCGGCGACACCCCCGTCAACTCGGGCGCGGGCACCGCCACCTTCCAGGCGGCCTGGCTGCTCAACGGCGGGCAGAAGACCGACATGGACCGCCTCCAGGACCACCACCTGCAGTGGATGTCCCGGCTCGACGCCGTCGAGGAGGTGGACGGGCATCTGCTCGTGCACTCCGACACCACCGCCTACCTCGACTACGGCCGGTCCATCGAGGAGGTCAACGACACCGTCCGCGAGACGCTGACCCGCAACGACGCCGACGAGGTCTGGGACCTGTTCCGCAAGTTCACCAAGCGGTTCTCCTTCCGCGACGAGGGCGGCGCACAGGCCGTGCGCTCCCTGCTCGATACGTACGGCGGCACCCGCATCGTTCACGGCCACAGCCCGATCCCGTATCTGCTCGGCGAGGTCGGCTCCGAGGAGGGCGAGGACGACTCGGGTCCGCTGGTCGAGGGCCCGCACGTCTACGCGGACGGCCTCGCGATCGCGATGGACGGCGGTGTGACCATGGCCGGAAAGCTGTTGGTCCAGCAACTTCCGCTGCAGGTCTGACCGTTCACCGATGCCGCGTCCCCCGGTCGAGGGGGGCGCGCGGAGGCGCGGACGGGGGCCCAATTTTGGCAAACCCCCTGTCACCGTGTGCCGTCACCGCTCTACCATCGGCTTATCCGTAGCAGGCTCCCCTCCGTTTCTGCCCGACGGCTCGTTGGCATGCGAGCCCCAAGCCCTACGGAGCATCGGGGGATGCACATGAACAGCGTTCCGCAGCACCTGCTCAGCGAGGACCGCCAGGACTACGAGCGGATCCTCGACGAGGCGCTGCGCTCCGCCCCACACCGCCCGGAACTGGCCGCGGTCGGACAGCGGCTCAACTCGGAACAACTGCGCACCATGGCGCTGAGCGCCACCGTCCTCATCACGGCCGCCGCGGCGACCGAGTACCAGCACTATGTGAAGGTCCGCGAGGAACTGCGCCAGCCGGCGCCGTCCACCTCGTCGTCGTCCCGCGAATCCGGCTCCACCGAGCCGGGCGGGGGCGCGATGGGACTCGCCACCACCGTGGGAGAGGTCGCCGAGACCGCGGGGCCCGGGGTCGTCGCCGTCCTCGCGGTCCTGGCGCCCGTCCTCGCCGGCACCGCCGCGGCGATATTCCTGCTCGTCGGCTACATCCTGAAGATGTTCAACCCCGAGCCGGCCTTCGCCCAGACGATGCTCACCACCGGATGGGTCTTCGGAGCCATCGCGGCGGCAGCCATCCTGGTCGCCGCCGTGGGCCTCCTGCTGACCGCCCTGCGCAACCGGCCCACCCTCGACGGCACGCCGTACGGCGCACTGAGCGAGGAAGTGGTCCTGGCCAGGGAGGCCTGGCGGGAAGCCCTGCTGGAACGGGGCATCCTGCCCTTCCTGCGGGACGCGCTCGCCGACGCCGGCACGGCGTCGGCCCTGCACCCCACGTCCCCGTCCGCTCCGGCGGGCCGGATGCCGAACCTCGGCTACGGCCGCCCCGGATTCAGCAGCCCGGACGACGGCCCCGCCGGGGGCCACCGCCCACGCTTCTCGAGCCCGGACTACACCAGCCCGGACTTCGGAGGCCCGGAACACCAGCCGGAGTGACCCACGGCCTACAGGCGCCGGGTGAGCTGCGCCTCGACTCGTTCGACGAGCGTGCGGCTGTAGGCATGGACCAGCGAGAGGTGGAAGAGTGCCGGCGCCAGTGGCGCCCAGCGGTGGACGCGGTCGTCCCGCAGCATGTACTTGACGACCGCCGCGGGCCGGAAGGGCACGTAGTCGATGGTCTGGTGCTCCCAGCGGTCCGCCACGCCCCGGCTCATGCGTGCCTGCAGGTCCGCGCTGCTCAGGTCCTTCAGCTTGGCGTAGAAGTGACCGCTCCAGTGGCGCTTGCCGATGTCCAGGACGAAGGCCAGCAGGTCGAGGGAGTACTCGTGGGGCTCCAGGGACAGTTCCTCGCGCATCCCCCGGCGGGCCACGGCATACAGGTCCGGCGCGCTCCGGCCCGACGAGTCGATGTGCCGGGACAGGCCCTCGTTGACGGAGGAGTTCCAGACGCCCGGGGCCATCCGGACCCGGTCGCTGCGCTGGCTGACCACGAGCATGTCGTCGGCGGTGACCACGGCTATGTTGACGGCGAAGCTGCACTGGAGGAAGGCCGGCGCCTCCAGGGGCCGGTCCGGATCCAGATAGCGGGACCGGGGCGTCGTGCCGTCCGGAAGCCGGCGGTCGAGCTGCTGAGCGGCCAGGAAGGTGTAGTAGTCGGTCGGTCGCAGCCTCAGACGGACCTCGGGTCGCTCGTCGAGAGCGGTGCGTGAGATGTCGAACGCCTCGACCGCGTACCGGGGCCCGTTCCACAGCGGAGTCCGCCCCTCGGCCCGCAACTGCTCGCTCTCCGCGGCGATCTCGCTCCGCCAGGGCCGCATGTCCGGAGGCAGCTCGATCTCATCGTCACGCACATGCACGTAGACGGTCTCGGGAGGTATCGGGGACTCCCCGTCCCCCTCGACGATCAGAGCGGACGTCTGCAGAGGCCCGAGCGAGAAGGTACGCCAGGCGGGCCCCGTCTCCTCCCGCCGTCCGAGGCTGCGGAGCGCGCGTGTCGAACGCTTCCGCAAGCGGTACCAGGCGTCCTGTAACGGCTGCTGGAACAGCACGGCGAACAGCATGCCTATGACGGCGCCCACTACCCCGTTGGCAACATCGATCCCGGCCATAGACCCATCACCCTACGGATCTTGATCGACTCGGGCGGCGCCGTGTCCTGGTCGTTACGTCCACACCGGCCGAACGGGAGGGGCGAGGACGGCCCGCGCTGCTCGATGCGGCACGGGCCGTCCGGTGACGGAGGAGGTCAGTCCGCCAGGGGCAGGTACACCCTGTTGCCCGCTGCCGCGAACTCCTTCGACTTCTGGGCCATGCCCTGCTCGATCTCGCCCTCGATCTCCTCCTGGGTGCCTCCGTGCCGGCGGCGGATGTCCTGGGAGATCTTCATCGAGCAGAACTTCGGCCCGCACATGGAGCAGAAGTGCGCCGTCTTCGCCGGCTCCGCCGGGAGCGTCTCGTCGTGGAACTCGCGGGCCGTGTCCGGGTCGAGCGCCAGGTTGAACTGGTCCTCCCATCGGAACTCGAAGCGGGCGTCGGACAGCGCGTCGTCCCACTCCTGGGCGCCGGGGTGGCCCTTGGCGAGGTCGGCGGCGTGGGCGGCGATCTTGTAGGTGATGACGCCGGTCTTGACGTCGTCGCGGTTGGGCAGGCCCAGGTGCTCCTTGGGCGTCACGTAGCAGAGCATCGCCGTGCCCCACCAGGCGATCATCGCGGCGCCGATGCCCGAGGTGATGTGGTCGTAGGCCGGAGCCACGTCCGTCGTCAGCGGGCCGAGCGTGTAGAACGGGGCCTCTTCGCAGATCTCCTGCTGAAGGTCGATGTTCTCCTTGATCTTGTGCATCGGGACGTGTCCCGGGCCCTCGATCATGGTCTGCACGTTGAACCGCTTGGCGATGGTGTTGAGTTCGCCGAGCGTCCTCAACTCCGCGAACTGCGCCTCGTCGTTGGCGTCCGCGATCGACCCCGGCCGCAGGCCGTCGCCGAGCGAGTACGTCACGTCGTAGGCGGCGAGGATCTCGCAGAGCTCCTCGAAGTTCTCGTACAGGAAGTTCTCCTTGTGGTGCGCCAGGCACCACGCGGCCATGATCGAGCCGCCGCGCGAGACGATGCCCGTCTTGCGGTTCGCGGTCAGCGGCACGTACGGCAGCCGCACGCCCGCATGGACCGTCATGTAGTCCACGCCCTGCTCGGCCTGCTCGATGACCGTGTCCTTGTAGATCTCCCAGGTCAGTTCCTCGGCCTTGCCGTCGACCTTCTCCAGCGCCTGGTAGAGCGGCACCGTGCCGATGGGCACGGGGGAGTTGCGCAGCACCCACTCGCGCGTGGTGTGGATGTTGCGGCCGGTGGAGAGGTCCATGACCGTGTCGGCGCCCCAGCGGGTCGCCCAGGTCATCTTCTCGACCTCCTCCTCGATGGAGGACGTGACCGCCGAGTTGCCGATGTTGGCGTTGACCTTCACCAGGAACCGCTTGCCGATGATCATCGGCTCGATCTCCGGGTGGTTGACGTTGGCGGGCAGGACCGCCCGGCCCGCGGCGATCTCCTCACGGACCACCTCGGGGTCGACGTCCTCCCGGATCGCCACGAACTCCATCTCGGGGGTGATCTCCCCGCGACGGGCGTACGCGAGCTGCGTGACCGCCCGGCCGTCACGGCTGCGCCGGGGCTGACGCGGCCGTCCCGGGAACACCGCGTCGAGGTTGCGCAGACCTCCGCGCGGCGCCGTGTGCTTGATGCCGTCGTCCTCGGGCCGGACGGGCCGGCCCGCGTACTCCGCGGTGTCCCCGCGGGCGATGATCCAGTTCTCCCGCAGCGGGGGCAGCCCCCTGCGGACGTCGGTCTCGGCGGCTGGATCGGTGTACGGGCCCGAGGTGTCGTACAGCGTGACCGACTGCCCGTTGGTGAGGTGCACCTGGCGGACCGGCACCCGCAGGTCGGGGCGTGAGCCCTCGACATACGCCTTGTGCCAGCCGATGGACTTCCCGGCCTCGGTGGAGGATTCGCCCCGCACGGGCGTTTCGTCCTGGTTCGAGGCAGGCGTGCGCGCGTCCTTGATGGTCATGAGACCTACTCCCTACGCCGGCATTACCCGGTAACAGGTTCGGCGGTCGACGCAGCGATGTCCGTCCGCCGATGTTTCATGTGAAACATCGCTGGGACGGAGGTCAGCGCCCTCTCAGCCCGGTGCTCCGAGCTCCCGCGTGTACAAAGGTGGTTCTACGCTAACGTCAGTTCGGGCGCGGTGAACAGAGGGCCCCCACCGTTCTTGCGATGATCGCAGGGTGACCACGATGCATGAACCTCCCTTCCCTCCGCCCGAACCGCGCCGAGGCTCAGGCCCCGACAACGGCACCGCGCAACGCAACGACCGTCAGCGCGGCTGGAGTTCAGGGGCGCCTGGCGGCGCCTCCGGCGGCGGACACGGGCATGGACCTGGGCACGACCCCGGACACGACCCCGGGCGCGGACAGGGACACGGCTCGGGGCACGGTTCCGGACACGGCTCGGGGCACGGGCATTCGCACAGCCACTCCCACGGTCCGGCCGCCCCCGTCTCCCGTCATCTCCGCAAGGTCATCGCGGCCGTCCTGATCCCCTTCGCCGCCGCGGTCGTGGTCGGCCTCGCCGTGCTCTGGCCGGGCGGCGCACCGGCGCACGAGCGCACCGGGGTCGGCTTCGACCGGCAGACCCAGCAGGCCACGGTCACCAAGGTGGTCGAGCTGAGCTGCAAGGAGGTGGGCGCCGGAGGAGTACCGCCGACCGGGGACACCTCCACCCCCTCGGGGTCTTCCGCGGTGCGCGAGGAGAGCGGCACCTGCAAGAAGGCGACGATCCGCGTCGACACGGGGAAGGACAAGGGCCGTACGTTCACGGAGGTCGTCCAGCCCGACCAGTCACGGCAGTTGAGCGAGGGCCAGGAGGTCGTGGTCGCCTACGAGCCCTCCGCTCCCAAGGACCTCCAGTACGCGGTCACCGACGTCAACCGGCGCGTCCCGCTGTCGGTGCTCGCCGGGATCTTCGCCGTGGCCGTCGTACTCGTCGGACGGCTGCGGGGCGTCATGGCCCTGGTCTCCCTGGCGATCAGCTTCCTGCTGCTCAACTTCTTCATCCTGCCGGCGATCCTGCAGGGCTCGAACCCGCTGGTGGTCGCCGTGGTGGGAGCGAGCGCCATCATGCTCATCGCGCTCTATCTGTGTCACGGTCCATCGGCACGGACGTCCGTCGCGGTCCTCGGCACCCTGATCTCGCTCCTGCTGATCGGCGTCCTGGGCTCGGTGTTCATCGACTGGGCCGCGCTGACCGGCAACACCGACGACAACACCGGCCTCATCCACGGCCTGTACCCGTCGATCGACATGAGCGGTCTGCTGCTGGCCGGGATCATCATCGGTTCGCTCGGTGTGCTCGACGACGTGACGGTCACCCAGACCTCCGCGGTCTGGGAGTTGCACGAGGCCAACCCCACGATGGGCTGGCGCGGGCTGTACCGGGCCGGTATCCGCATCGGACGCGACCACATCGCGTCCGTCGTCAACACCCTCGTCCTCGCCTACGCGGGTGCCGCACTGCCCTTGCTGCTGCTCTTCTCCATCGCCCAGAGCGGTGTCGGCACGGTCGCCAACAGCGAACTGGTGGCCGAGGAGATCGTGCGGACGCTGGTGGGCTCCATCGGACTCGTCGCGTCCGTGCCGGTGACCACGGCCCTGGCCGCCCTGGTGGTGTCGGCCGACCGTCCCGAGCCCGGCAAGGCGCCGACCCCCGCGGGGGCCCAGCCGGCCGTCGCGGGCCCCGCACCGGCCGTGGGACGGGGTGGACGGGGGCGGCGCCGCAAGCGGTGAGGCGCCGGCGTGAGGCGCCCCCTCAGGCGCCCTCGATGGCATCCCGGGAGCCGTCCCACGAGGCGCCCCGCCTCCGCTGAAGCGTTACGCCACCCCCACCCCCACCGCCGCGCGACACGTCAGCCCGCGCTCTGCTCCTCCGCCAGGATGCGGTCCAGGGCCTCGTCGAGATGCGCGTCGAAGTCGGCGAGCGCCCCCTCCTGTCCGAGCGGCACCAGCTTGTCGGTGCGGTCCAGGAACGCCACGAGCGGGGCGACGGAAGAACGGAACAGCGCCTGGTCCAGGCCCACCTGGAGCCGGATCAGCACATCGCCCAGGGTGTCGGACCCGGCCGGTGAGACCCGTACGTCGCCCTCCCCGCAGGGCCGGCCCACCCCGTCGACCAGCAGTTCGCGGCCGAAGGCCCAGGTGACCGGTGCGTCACCGGGCAGATGGAAGGTGAGCCGCACGGCGTAGGGATCACAGGTCTCGTAGCGCAGTTCGACCGGGATGCGGAAGGAGAGCTCCTCGGAGACGAGAAAGCTCATCATGACCTCTGCCTGTACGGACTCGCGCATCGCCTACCCCGTCGGTTGCCTTCGACTGGCCGGGACGGACCCCGACACTGGTGGAATCTTGCTGAACGTACACGAGAGATCACAAGGAGTGAGTTTTCAGATACTGATAGAGAGCGCGAGTGACCCCAGAAGCCGGCCGATCTCGGCCTGGAGCTGACGCACCGCCGACGGCAACCGGTCGGCCTGGTGGAAGGGGAGGGACAGGGCCATCGTCGCGGCCGTCGTACCCACGGTGATGGGGATGGCCGCGCAGACCGTGCCCAGCGCGTACTCCTGACGCTCGGTCACCGGCGCCATCCGCCCTGCCTGGTCCAGGCGTCGTAGCAGGCTGGCGCTGTCCGGGACGGTGTAGGGCGTGATGGCGCGCACCGGATGCCGGTCCAGATGGTCGCGCCGGGCCTCCTCGTCCAACTGGGAGAGCAGACACTGGCCGATGGCGTGGGCATGGCCGGTCTCACGGAAGTCGGCCCACTCCTGCACCGCCGGATTGCTGTGGGTGTCGGAGACGCACATGACCTCGATCTCACCCTCGCGGTACTGGGCGTAGTAAACCGGGACACCGATCGCGTCACGCCATTGAGCGAGTGCGTCGACCATCGTGCTGCGACGTTTCTGCTGGGCGCTGCTGCTGCTCAGCCGCACGGCGGCGTCACCGAGGAAGAACAGCCCCTTGTCGCGGCGGAGATAGCCCTCGTGCACCAGGGTGCGCAGCAGGTGGTACGCCGTGGGCAGCGCCAGGCCCGTCTCCCGGGCGAGTTGCTTGGCGGGAGCGCCGTACGTATGACCCGCGACGCACTCCAGCAGGCGCATGGCCCGCTGCACGGATCCGATGAGGGTCGCGGACGGCGGCTGCTCCGGGGGTGCCGGGGCCGTCTCGGAGACCGGCGACGTCTGCCGGGGGACCTGGGGCACCGAGCAGGGGCGCGGCTGTTCCAGGGGGTGGTGGGTCGGTGTGGGTGGGGCGGTGTCAACCGTGGCCAAGGTCACTCCCGAGGGGCGAGGGGGAGCCCGTGCGGGGGAACACGGGGAGGGGTGCACGCCGCTCGCGGGGACGGCCCCGCGTCGATTCACGGACTCTATTGGCCCGTCGTCCCTGACGGCCGCACGGCCGGGAAAACTTCCCTCGCCCGAGGGAACCGGTGGTTCCTGTTACCGCCCACCGGTCCCCGGAGACCTCACCAGTCGCCGCGCGACGACGAACTCGACGTGAACTTCCTGACGACGTAGATCAGTCCGCCGACCAGGGCCACGAAGACCAGCAGCTTGAAGAGCAGTCCGATCACGAAGCCGACGACGCTGGCTATCAGCCCGCCGAACACGACCAGGGCGATGACCGGCACCGCGATCCACTTCACCCACCACGGCAGTCCCGCGAAGATCTCACGCATCGCCCTTTTTCCTTACCTCTCCGCCCGTCCAGTGCGGGTCCTGACCGTCGATGGGAATCCCATCCGATTCCCTGCACCCGATGCTAGGACCGGCAGGTGGTCCGGCGGGGGCCTCGCAGCCCTTGTCCTCCCCTGAACGAACCCTGAGGGAACCCCGAGACGCGAGGTCAGTTCTCGGGCGGAGAGAACACCACGAGCACCCTCAGGTCCTCGCTGATGTGGTGGAACTTGTGCGCGACCCCGGCCGGGACGTAGACGACGCTCCCCCGCGCCACATGCGTCGTCTCCAGGCCGACGGTGATCTGTGCGCGGCCGCTCACGACGAAGTAGACCTCGTCCTGGTTGTGCGGCTGTTGTGGATCGTGCTCGCCCGCGTCGAGCGCGTACAGCCCGACCGACATGTTCCGCTCTCGCAGAAACTGCAGGTAGGCACCGTCGTTGGCGGCACGCTCCGCCTCCAGTTCATCCAGCCGGAAGGCCTTCATCGCAGTCATCCGCCCTCGTCGCAGTGCTCTTGGCCGATCTCGTCTGCCACGATCAGACACATGAAGAATTTCGTAGTCAAGACGATCGCCAACGCCGGCGCCCTGGCCGTGGCCGTGTGGCTGATAGACAACATCACGCTGACCGGCGACAGCACGGGCAAGGAGGCCGCGACGCTGCTGCTCGTCGCGCTCATCTTCGGTCTGGTCAACTTCGTGGTGAAGCCGGTCGTGAAGCTGTTCAGCCTGCCGCTGCTCATCCTGACGCTCGGACTGTTCACCCTCGTCGTCAACGCCCTGATGCTGCTGCTGACCTCGTGGCTCGCCGACAAGGTGGACCTGAGCTTCCATGTCGAGGGCTTCTGGACGGCCGTCCTGGGCGGCCTGATCATCTCGGTCGTCTCCTGGGCGCTGAACGTCGTCCTGCCCGACGGTGACTGAGCGCGCCATGACCTATCGCGTCTGCTTCGTCTGCACCGGCAACATCTGCCGCTCCCCGATGGCCGCGTCCGTCTTCCGGGCCCGGGTCGAGGAGGCCGGCCTCGACGGCCTGGTCGAGGTCGACAGCGCCGGCACCGGCGGCTGGCACGAGGGTGACCCGGCCGACCCGCGCACCGTCTCCGTCCTCGAGGAGCACGGCTACGACAGCGAGCACACGGCCCGGCAGTTCCGGACCTCGTGGTTCGAACGCGTCGACCTGGTCGTCGCCCTCGACGCGGGTCATATGAAGGCGCTGCGCCGGCTGGCCCCGACGGCGGACGACGTGGCGAAGGTCCGGCTGCTGCGTTCCTACGACCCCGCCGCGGGCGAGGACCTCGACGTGCCCGACCCCTACTACGGTGACCGGGACGGCTTCGAGGAATGCCTCACGATGGTGGAGTCGGCGAGTACGGGCCTGCTCACAGCGGTCCGCGAAGAGGTGGAGGGCAGGACGCCATGAGCGGTACGCAGGGACAGGCACCGGTTCCGGGGGACGGCACGCGCGCGGTGCGGGCCGGACTGCCGGAGCCGGTCAAGTACGAGCCGACCCTGCCGGGACCGGTCTTCGCCGCGCACTACCACCTGCCGGGCGAGCCCACGGGCGCGTACACCTACGGCCGGGACGAGAACCCGACCTGGACGCACCTGGAGCGGGCCATCGGCAGCCTGGAGGCGCCGGGGGAGGACGACGTCGAGACGCTCGTGTTCGCGTCCGGCATGGCCGCCATCTCCTCGGTGCTCTTCTCCCAGCTGCGGGCCGGCGACGCCGTCGTCCTGCCCAGCGACGGCTACCAGGTGTTCCCCCTGGTCCGCCAGCAGCTGGAGGCGTACGGCATCGAGGTGCGCACCGCGCCGACCGGCGGCGACGCCCAGCTCGGCGTCCTCGACGGCGCCCGGCTGCTGTGGATCGAGACGCCGTCCAACCCCGGCCTCGACGTGTGCGACATCCGGCGCCTCGTCGAGGAGGCGCACACGCGCGGGGCGCTCGTCGCCGTCGACAACACCCTCGCCACCCCCCTCGGCCAGCGGCCGCTGGAGCTGGGCGCCGACTTCTCGGTGGCCAGCGGCACCAAGCAGCTGACCGGTCACGGCGATGTGCTGCTGGGCTATGTCACCGGCCGCGACCCGGAGGCCATGGCGGACGTACGGCGCTGGCGCAAGATCGTCGGCGCGATCCCGGGGCCGATGGAGGCGTGGCTCGCCCACCGTTCCCTGGCGACGCTGCAGTTGCGGGTGGAGCGGCAGAACGCCACGGCCCTGGCCGTCGCCGAGGCGCTGCTGGACTGGCCTGAGGATCTCGCGGTGCGGTATCCGGGGCTGCCCAAGGACCCGTCGCACGCCGTCGCCGCGCGGCAGATGCGGCGGTTCGGCTGTGTCGTGTCCTTCACGCTGCCCTCGCGCACGCGTGCCGAGCGGTTCCTGGAGGCGCTGCGGCTCGTCGACGACGCCACCAGCTTCGGCGGTCTGCGCTCCACGGCCGAGCGGCGCGGGCGCTGGGGCGGGGACGACGTGCCGGAGGGCTTCATCCGGATGTCGGTCGGCGCCGAGGACCCGGAGGACCTGGTCGCGGACGTCCTGCGGGCCCTGGAGGAATCGGCGCGGTGAGCTGCGCCGGGGAGGGTCGGGCGGTCCGAGCCTCCCCCCTCGTGGCTCGGACCGCCCCGGTTCTGCTCGCGAAGAACCGCACGAACAAGGCTAGTTGACTCTCTGTCAGTGTCCAATCACAGTAGCGACAGAGACCTATCGACATATTTATAGTTGGGCCCTGCCCTGGGGGTGGGGAGAAGGGCGGGGAAGGGGAGGACGGTGGCATGGATCTGGCCTTGCTGCGCACTTTTGTGACCGTGCACCGGGCCGGTTCCTTCACCCGCGCCGCAGCACTGCTCGGTCTGTCCCAGCCGGCCGTGACCTCGCAGATCCGCACGCTGGAGCGCCAGTTGGGGCGCCCCCTGTTCCTCCGGCAGGCGCGCGGCGTGACCCCGACGACCATCGGCGACGAACTCGCCCACAAGGCGGCCCCCCATCTCGACGCCCTGGTGGAGATCACCGAGACCGGTCTCGACGACGAGTCCTCCTTACGGTCGCTGCATCTCGCCGGGCCTCCCGAGTTCACCGCCGAGCGCGCACTGCCCGCCCTCACCGGCCTGACCGGCGACGACAACCAGGGCTTCGCCCTGCGCGCCTCCTTCGGCACCGCCGAGGAGACCCTCGAGGGGCTGGCCGCCGGACATCATGATCTGGCCATCACGACGGCCCGTCCGAGGGGCGCTCTGCTCACGGCGACTGCGCTCTGCGACGAGGAGCACGTCCTGGTCGCGGCTCCCCACTGGGTCGAGCGGATCGGCGCGGGCCATCTCCGCCACAAGGGCGCGCACGCTCTCGAGGACGTCCCCGTCGTGGAGGTCCACGAGTCCCTGCCGTTCGTCTCCCGCTACTGGGCCTCCGTCTTCGATTCCCGTCCCGCCGCGCCGGGCACCGTGATCGTCCCGGATCTGCGTGCGGTCCTCGCGTGCGCGGTCGCGGGCGCCGGGCTGGCGGTGCTGCCGCGCTATCTCTGCGCGCACGCCCTCGACCGGGGCGAGGCCGTCGCCCTGCACGATCCGCCGGTGCCGCCCCTGCGGACGTACTTCCTGGTCGTCCGTACCGGCACCCTGGCCATGCCGCATATCGCACGGGCTCACGAGTGGCTGCTCCGCGCCGCGGCGGACTGGGCCTGAGCTGGGCTTTTGCGGTGGTCACCCGGTGGGCGTGATCGGTGACGCCCCGCGATGTTTCACGTGGAACCAGCCGGGCCACATTTCCTCCATGACCGTCCGACCCGTGGTCAAGCGGACCGCCCGCGCCGTTCTTCTGGACGGCGACGATCTGATCCTGATCAAGCGCACCAAGCCGGGCATGGATCCGTACTGGCTCACGCCCGGAGGCGGTGTCGAACCGACGGACTCCACCGTCGTCGACGCGCTGCACCGCGAGGTGTACGAGGAACTGGGCGCCAAGATCACCGATGTGGTGCCCTGCTTCGTCGACACCGTCGAGCACATCGGTCACGACGAGGCCTCGACCGGAGTGAAGGTCCAGCACTTCTTCGTCTGCCACCTCGAATCCATGGACCCGGCCCTGCGGCACGGCCCCGAGGTGGACGAGCCCATCGGCGAGTACGAGATCGTGCGCGTGCCGTTCAACCGGGTCGGGATCGCCTCCGTGCACCTGGTCCCGCTGTCGCTGCGGCACTACCTCGACGGGAACATCGAGGGTGTACGCGCCCTGCACGCTCCTGATCTGGGCTGACGCGAACGCTCGAGGTGTGCCCAAAAAGCTCGTAAGCGTCACTCGAAATTGGTGGACGACCGGGTCACTCGTCAGACAGCCTGACGTGCGTGCCGACACCTTCCCTCGCCGCTGTGCCCATCCGCCGTCTCACACACCGCGACCTGGTCGCCTGTGCCGATCTGTCCGAGGACCGGGGCTGGCCCCGCGAGGAACACAAGTGGGGGCTGCTGCTGACCGCCGGCCGTGGATACGGCATCGACGCACCCGACGGCGGCCTTGTCACCGCCTGCGTCGTCACCGAGTACGGACCACGGGACCGGCCCGACCTGGGGGCCATCGGCATGGTCCTGGTCGCCGAGCGGTACGCCCGCCAGGGCGTCGGCCGGCGTCTGATGCGCCATGTCGTCTCCGCGATGGGCACGACTCCCCTGACCCTGCACGCCACCCCGAACGGCCGCCCGCTCTACGAGGAGCTGGGCTTCAAGACCACGGGAAGGGCGGAGATGGTGAGCGGGCCCTTCACGCCGGGCGACTTCCGGCCCTCGGTCCCCACGCGCGCGGCGACCGCCGAGGACCTCCCGGCGATCCTGCGGTTGGACGAGGAGGTGTTCGGGGCGGATCGCACGCACATCATCACGCGGCTGCCCGCCTTCGCCGACCAGCTGCGGGTGGCCGAGGACGGCGGCAGGATCATCGGGTACGCGGGCGCCTGGCCGAACATGGCCACGCATGTGGTGGGCCCGCTGGTCGCCCGGGACACCGAGACGGCCCAAGCGCTGATCGCCTCCCTCGCCGCCCACACCGACCGTCCCCTGCGCACCGACATCGACGTACGCCACGAGGAGCTGCTGACCTGGGTGAAGCGGCACGGTCTGCGGTCCGTGGCCTTCAACGCGGTCATGACCTACGGCATCCCGGAGCTGCCCGGCGACTGGAGCCGGCGCTTCGCCCCGCTGACGGTGGCGGCCGGCTGAAGCAGCACGCGGAAGCGCCGGTGCCCCGCGGGGAACCGGCGCTTCGTGCGTGCGCGTGCGCGTGCCGTCAGAGGACGGTGTCGATGGCCGTGGCCGCGAACTGGTGGTCCTGCTCGGGCGCGCCACCGCCCACCCCGATCGCACCGATCAACCGGCCGTCACGGTGGATCGGCAGACCGCCCGCGATGAACAGCAGCGGCCGGTCGAGTGCGGTCGGCAGGGTGTGGAAGGGGGCTCCGGGCTGGACGGCGTCCACGAGGTCGGCCGTGGGGGCGTCCAGCTGCAGCGCCGTGTAGGCCTTGCGGGTGCTGGTCTCACCCGAGATCAGCACGGCGCGGTCGTCGCGGCGGAAGGCGAGCAGATCGCCTCCGGCGTCCAGGACGGTGATGCTGACCGACACTCCGGCCGCCTCGGCGGCGTGCTGGGCGGCGATGACGAGGGCGTCGGCGTCCTGGCTGGTCAGGGGGGTGACTGCGGTCGCGGTGGTCATGGGTTCTCCTTGTGATGCGGTACTGCGGGGGAACTGCGAGGGGGGATGGTCGGGGTGGCCGGGGGTGCGGGGGCGGCCCTGACCCCGCACTCGGATCGGCTCAGTGGTGGACGACCCGTATCGGCTCAGTGCTGGACGGCGGCTTCCGGCTCGACGGCGGCGTGGCGGCCCCTGACGGCGGTGTCCGCGGCGGTCCCGCCCCGGCGCTCCAGCGCGGCCGAGAGGAAGGCGAGCAGCAGCGCTGCCGCTGCGAGGGCGGCGCCGACCCAGTTGGGGGAGGTGTAGCCGAAGCCGGCGGCGATGACGATGCCGCCGAGCCAGGCGGAGAGGGCGTTGCCGAGGTTGAAGGCGCCGATGTTCACGGCCGAGGCCAGCGTCGGGGCGCCGTGCGCCTGGTCGAGGACGCGCTTCTGCAGCGGGGGCACGGTGGCGAAGCCCAGGGCACCGATCAGGGCGATGCTGATCGCCGCGAGGACCTTGTTGTGCGCGGTGACCGTGAACAGCGCGAGCACGACGGCGAGGGCGCCGAGGGACACGTACAGCATGGGCATCAGCGCACGGTCGGCGTACTTGCCGCCGATCAGGTTGCCGCCGACCATGCCGAGGCCGAACAGGACGAGCAGCCAGGTCACGGAGCCGTCGGCGAAGCCGGCGACGTTCGTCATCATCGGCGCGATGTAGGTGATGGCCGCGAAGACGCCGCCGAAGCCGAGGACCGTCATCGCCATGGCGAGCAGCACCTGGGCGTTCTTGAAGGCGGCCAGCTCGTGGCGCAGCCGTACGCCCTGCGGCTTGGGCATGTCGGGGACCAGCCTGGCGATACCGGCGAGGCCGATCAGTCCGAGCAGGGCGACGATCATGAAGGTGATCCGCCAGCCCGCGGCCTGTCCGACGAACGTGCCCAGTGGGACACCGACGACGTTGGCGACGGTCAGACCCGTGAACATCATCGCGATGGCGCCGGCCTTCTTGTCGGGGGCGACCAGATCGGCCGCGACGACCGAGCCGATGCCGAAGAAGGCGCCGTGGGCGAGTGAGGCGACCACGCGGCCGATCAGCATGACGGTGAAGGAGGGGGCGATGGCGGAGAGCAGGTTGCCGGCGACGAAGAGACCCATCAGCAGCATCAGCATCCGCTTGCGCGTGACCTTGGTGCCGAGCACGGTCATCAGCGGGGCGCCGAGGACCACACCCAGGGCGTAGCCGGTCACCAGCAGTCCGGCGGTGGGGATGGAGACCCCGAAGTCACCCGCGACCTCGGGCAGCAAGCCCATGATCACGAACTCGGTCGTCCCGATTCCGAAGGCCCCGATCGCGAGGGCCAGTAGCGCGAGAGGCATGAAGGGGTACCTTCCCGAACGATTGCAGGTGCGCTTTACGAGTGATGACAATACTTGCAGACGCGCGTTAATTGCAAGCGCGGTCTATTGCAGGCGTGCTCTACTCTGGTTTCAGCCCACCCCGGGAGGACATGCCATGACAGCGACGGACCCCGCACTCACCGCCCTCGCCCAGGGCTGGTGCGCCCTCTCCCTGCTGCACGGCAGGATCGAGGCCCACATCGAACGCGCCCTGCAGGCCAACCACGACCTCAGCGTCCGCGAGTACTCCCTCCTCGACGTCCTCAGCCGCCAGCACAACGGAGAAGGCGGCCACCTGCAGATGAAACAGGTCGCCGACGCCGTCGTCCTCAGCCAGAGCGCCACCACCCGCCTCGTCACCCGCCTCGAGGACCGCGGCCTGCTCTCCCGCTACCTCTGCCCCACCGACCGACGCGGCATCTACACCGACGTCACCGACGCCGGACTCACCCTCCTCGCCGAAGCCCGCCCCACCAACGACAAGGCCCTCCGAGAAGCCCTCGACGAAGCCGCCCGCAACCCCGAACTCGCCCCCCTCGTGCGCGTGGTGGAGTCGCTTCCGGCCTCCGCATAGGGTGCGGGAATGGGAGATCTTGAGATACGGCCCGCGGTCGCCGAGGACGTCCCCGCCATCGTCGCCATGCTCGCCGACGACCCGCTGGGCGCCCAGCGGGAGTCACCCGACGATCTGACGCCCTACCTGGCCGCTCTGCAGCGCCTCCAGGGTGATCCTCACCAGCATGTGATCGTCGCCGTCCGGGAAGGCCGCGTCGTCGGCACGCTGCAGCTCACGATCGTGCCGGGCCTCTCGCGACGCGGCGCCACGCGCTCGATCATCGAAGGTGTCCGCATTCACGCCGACGAGCGCGGGAGCGGCCTGGGCACCCGGCTCATCGAGTGGGCGGTGGACGAGTCCCGGCGCCAGGAGTGCCACCTCGTGCAACTGACGTCCGACAAGACCCGCACGGACGCGCACCGCTTCTATGAGCGGCTCGGGTTCACCGCGTCGCACACGGGCTTCAAGCTGCAGCTCTGACGGCGTTGTGGAGCCGCCGGCCAGGGGAGTGCCTGTTTCACGTGAAACAGGCACTCCCCTGGCCGCGCTCTCCGGTCCTCAGAGGGCGCCCGTCAGAGGGCCTTCATCCCCCGCCAGCCCTCGGGGTCGACACCGCCCGGCACAGCCGCCCCCTCGTCGTACGGCTGCCGGGTGAAGACGAAGGACCCGAGGTCCAGATGGTCCACGGTCCCGTCCGGCCGCCGTACGGCCTTCAGCAGCTCTCCGGCGTAGTAGCCCTCCAGCCCCGTCCAGGTGCCGTCGCCGTTGGCCCGGAACCGCGAACCGCGCCCCTTCCCGGACAGCGGCTCCAGCGTGACCATCCCCTCGGCGCCGAGGCGCAGCCCGAAGGCGTACGTCCCCCAGTACCAGGGCCCCGTCAGCTCCAGCACGGCCGGATCGACATCCGGCATCGGACGCCAGGGCTCGGGAAAGCGCGGCTCGGCCTCGGCGACGATCCTGACGAGATCGGCGGCGACGGTGAACGGCAGCGGGCCGGAGGTGCAGTTGGCCAGGACCACCGCCGCCACGTCGTCGTCCACGCTCATCGTGAGGCAGGCGACAAAGCCCGGCAGGGACCCCGTGTGCCCGACGAGCGTCCTGCCGCCCTGGTGCCGCAGCTCCAGACCGAGGCAGTAGGCGTAGCCGCCGGCCACATCCGCGGCCTCCTGCGGGGCCGCGGGCGTCCGCATCTCCCGCAGGCTGCCGGCACCCAGAACCCGGTCGTCCCCGTTGACCAAGAACGCCGCGAACCGCGCCAGATCACCGGTCGTCGACCACAACTCCCCGGCGGGAGCCATCCTGCCCAGGTCCTCGGCCGGTTCGGGAAGCATCACATCGGCCCAGGGGTGCACGGCCCAGCCCCCGGCGTGCGGCGCGCTCGGCCGGGTGTCGGTGCGCTCGAGTCCGAGAGGTTCGAGCACCTCCCTGCGCAGCACATCCGCCCAAGGCGCCCCACGCAGCTTCTCGACCAGCGCGCCGAGCACGGTGTAGCCGGGGTTCGAGTAGTGGAACCGGCGCCCGGACGGATGCAGGAGCGGCTGCTCACCGAGAACGTCCGCGAGCTCGGGCCGCAACGCACCGGAGGTCCGCTCCCACCAGGGCCCGGGCGACTCCGCCGCCAGCCCGCTGCTGTGCGTGAGCAGCTGGGCGATGGTGACCTCCCCCACACCGGTCCCCGGCAGATGCTTCTCCAAGGGATCACCGAGGTCGATGAGCCCCTCGTCCCGCAGGCGCAGCACCAGCACGGCCGTGAACGTCTTGGTGATCGAACCGATCCTGTACTGCACGTTCTCGTCCGGCCCGTGCCCGTCGACCGAGGTACGCGAGCCGTGCCACACCGCCCGCCCACCCCGTACAACGGCCGCGACCAACGAGGGCGCCCGCCCCTCGGCCTGCGCCACGGCGATCCGGTGCGACAACGCCCGCCGCGTGCCCGGCAGAAGCTCTTCCTGAGATGTCGTCATCCCCCCAGTCCACCCCGCCGACGGCACCTGGGTCGAGCGCATTACCCCGAGCCGACCCGACGGTCATCGACCTCCACCTCCAGCTCAGGCCAGGCCGTGCTCAGCCGGGAGAGTTCCCGGCCCTCGGGCAACGAGGTCGAACCCAGCGACGGGTCCGGCTTGAAATGGACCAGCGTTCCTGTCGTGCCGTCGACCTCGACCGGGTCCAGATCAGTGACGGGGACACCGTGTTCGTAACGCTGACTCCAGGCCCCGTCGAGGCGACGGTTGGTATGGACGAGCCACTCACTGAGCGCCGCGACCACCGACATACCGCGCCGCGGATGCCCGTCAGGGAGCGCCTCTGCCTCCGGTGAGTCGAAGAAACGAAGATCCCCAGTCGCCATGACCGGCTTCTTTACAGGCTGCCCGAAGTCATCCACGCGGGTGTCGGTCCCCCGCCCGTCGTCCCCCACGGACACGGAACCGTCGGAATGAAGCACGACGACACATCGCCCCTCGCCCCGGCTCGCCGCTTCGTCGGCCGCATAGGCGAGCACTTCGAGGACGAGATGCCAGGGACCACCCGGAGCGAACTCCCCACTGTTTCGCCGGACATCCGACAGATGCGCCGTATCGACGAGACGAGCCCAGTCGTGCGTGGTGTTGACCCAGGAACCCCTCGATGCGTTCACGAGGGGAGTATCCCTGCCGGCGCCGGGGCCGATGCACGGTTTCCCGTCAGGTCTGTGCCATGTCCACGAAGCGGGAGTAGTGGCCCTGGAAGGCCACGGTGATCGTCGCGGTCGGGCCGTTACGGTGCTTGCCGACGATGATGTCCGCCTCGCCGGCGCGCGGTGACTCCTTCTCGTAGGCGTCCTCGCGGTGGAGCAGGATGACCATGTCGGCGTCCTGCTCGATGGAGCCGGACTCACGCAGGTCGGACACCATCGGCTTCTTGTCGGTGCGCTGCTCGGGACCACGGTTGAGCTGCGAGAGCGCGATGACCGGGACCTCGAGCTCCTTGGCGAGGAGCTTGAGGTTACGGGACATGTCCGAGACCTCCTGCTGACGGCTCTCGGAGCGCTTGGAGCCGCCGGACTGCATCAGCTGGAGGTAGTCGATGATCACGAGCTTGATGTCATTGCGCTGCTTCAGGCGCCGGCACTTCGCGCGGATCTCCATCATCGACAGGTTCGGAGAGTCGTCGATGTAGAGCGGTGCCGCCGATACCTCGGGCATGCGCCGGGCCAGCCGCGTCCAGTCCTCGTCCGTCATCGTGCCGGAGCGCATGTGGTGCAGGGCCACCCTCGCCTCCGCCGAGAGCAGACGCATCGCGATCTCGTTGCGCCCCATTTCCAGGGAGAAGATGACGCTCGCCAGGTTGTGCTTGATGGAGGCCGCACGCGCGAAGTCGAGTGCGAGCGTGGACTTGCCCATGGCGGGACGGGCCGCGATGACGACCATCTGGCCCGGGTGGAGCCCGTTGGTGAGCGAGTCGAGGTCGGTGAACCCGGTGGGTACGCCCGTCATCTCGCCGGTGCGGGAGCCGATCGCCTCGATCTCGTCGAGGGCGCCCTCCATGATGTCGCCGAGCGGCAGGTAGTCCTCGCTCGTGCGCTGCTCGGTGACCGCGTAGATCTCTGCCTGCGCGCGGTTGACGATCTCGTCGACGTCGTCGTCGGCGGCGTATCCCATCTGCGTGATGCGCGTACCGGCCTCGACCAGGCGGCGCAGGACGGCCCGCTCATGGACGATTTCCGCGTAGTACTCGGCGTTCGCCGCCGTCGGCACCGTCTGGACGAGGGTGTGCAGATAGGCGGCACCGCCGACCTTGTTGATCTCGCCGCGCTTGGTGAGCTCGGCGGCGATGGTGATCGGGTCGGCCGGCTCGCCCTTGGCGTAGACGTCGAGGATCGCCTGGAAGATCGTCTCGTGCGCGGGCTTGTAGAAGTCGTGGCCCTTGATGACCTCGACGACATCGGCGATGGCGTCCTTCGAGAGCAGCATGCCGCCGAGGACGGACTGCTCGGCGTCGAGATCCTGGGGCGGGACCCGCTCGAAGGGCGTACCTCCGCCGTCCCACTCCCCGGTGTCTCTGCCCCGGTCATGCTGCTCGTCACGGCTACGGATGCCGTCGCTGCGCCGGCGGGAGGCGGGGAGACGATCCCCAGGACCGCTGTCGGCCCACGGGTCGTCCAAGGGCTCGGAAATACTCACCGAGCCACCTCCTCCCGTCCGCCGAGCGGACCTCGCATGCCCCTAGTTCTACGGCACGCCACTGACAATCGAGAGGCCCACCTCCGGTTCTGTCACGTCGGTTTCCGCGACGGTTTTCCAGCCGTCGGGCGGAGTGGGCGCCGGACCACGGTAGAGGTGCGGGGGGCGTCAGCCAATCTGGTTATCCACAGGCCATGTGGACGACGGGCCAGATGCTGTGGAGAACCCCGCGAAACCTGTGCACGACACGGTGGACAGCCCTGTGAACAAGACTGCAACCTTCCCCACACCACACGTCTGACCTGAGCGTTTACCGTCCACCGGCTGTGCAGAAGAAAAAGTTTCCCGGTCGGACCAAGTTCCCTTCGAACGGTGCGCGACGCCACACACCACCGGACGCTTCGTAAGGGTCACTCAAAGATTGCATCACTTACCTGTGGACGATTACATTGATGCCCATGACACAGGCCTCCGCGACCCCCAAGGCTGCCCGACGACAGCACGACCGAGAGATCGTCGCCCTGGCCGTCCCAGCCTTCGGCGCACTGGTCGCCGAGCCTCTCTTCGTCATGGCGGACAGTGCGATCGTCGGCCATCTCGGCACCGCACAGCTCGCCGGTCTCGGCGTCGCCTCGGCCCTCCTCATGACCGCCGTCAGCGTGTTCGTCTTCCTCGCCTACGCCACCACGGCGGCCGTCGCCCGCCGCGTCGGCGCCGGTGATCTCCCGTCCGCCATCCGCCAGGGCATGGACGGCATCTGGCTGGCCCTTCTCCTGGGCGCCGCCGTCATCGCTGTCGTCCTGCCCACAGCACCGTTCCTCGTCGAACTCTTCGGCGCCTCCGACACCGCCGCCCCGTACGCGACCACGTATCTGCGGATCTCGGCGCTCGGCATCCCCGCGATGCTGGTCGTCCTGGCAGCGACCGGAGTGCTGCGCGGGCTCCAGGACACCCGGACCCCTCTCTATGTCGCCGTCGGCGGCTTCATCGCCAACGCCGTGCTCAACGTCGGCCTGGTCTACGGCGCCGGCCTCGGCATCGCCGGCTCCGCCTGGGGAACCGTCCTGGCGCAGTGCGCGATGGCCGCCGTCTATCTCCTGGTCGTGATCCGCGGAGCCCGTTCACACGGAGCCTCCCTGCGCCCGGACGCGGCCGGCATACGGGCTTCAGCACAGGCGGGAGTACCGCTGCTGGTCCGCACGCTGTCGCTGCGGGCCATTCTGATGATCGCGACGGCCGTCGCGGCCCGGCTGGGAGACGCCGATGTCGCCGCCCACCAGATCATCCTGTCGTTGTGGAGCCTGCTCGCCTTCGCGCTCGACGCCATCGCCATCGCCGGCCAGGCGATCATCGGCCGGTACCTGGGGGCCAATGACGCAGCCGGCGCCCGAGCCGTCTGCCGCCGCATGGTCGAGTGGGGCATCGCCTCCGGTATCGGCCTCGGGCTGCTCGTGGTGGTCGCACGGCCACTGTTCCTGCCCGTGTTCACCAGCGACAGCGCGGTCCAGGACATCGCGCTGCCCGCACTGCTCGTGGTGGCGTTGTCCCAGCCGATCTGCGGCGTGGTCTTCGTCCTCGACGGTGTCCTGATGGGAGCCGGTGACGGCCCCTATCTCGCCTGGGCGATGGTGGCCACGCTGGTCGTCTTCACCCCCGTGGCCCTGCTCGTCCCGGTCATTGGAGGCGGCCTGACCGGCGTCTGGGCGGCCATGACGCTGATGATGACGGTCCGCATGCTGACGCTCTGGCTGCGGGCCCGCTCGGGTCGCTGGGTCGTCACGGGCGCGACGCGCTGACGTTTCACGTGAAACGGCGTGTTTCACGTGAAACGAACCCAGCCCAACTCGAAGCGAACCCAGCCCAACTCACAGAGAAGGGGCCGTACCCGGGCGGGTACGGCCCCTTCTCTCAGCTGATCAAGCCGAGTGCGGCAATCAGGCCGCGACGACCTCGATGTTGACCTTGGCGGCAACCTCGGGGTGCAGACGCACGGACGTCTCGTGGGCGCCCAGGGTCTTGATCGGCGCGCCGAGCTCGATGCGGCGCTTGTCGACCTCGGGGCCACCGGAGGCCTTGATCGCCGAAGCGACGTCGGCCGGGGTGACGGAGCCGAAGAGCCGACCGGCGTCGCCGGAGCGGACGGCCAGGCGGACCTTGACACCCTCGAGCTGGGCCTTCACAGCGTTGGCCTGCTCGATGGTCTGGATCTCGTGGATCTTGCGAGCGCGACGGATCTGCTCGACGTCCTTCTCGCCACCCTTGGTCCAGCGGATAGCGAAATTCCGCGGGATCAGGTAGTTGCGAGCGTAACCGTCCTTGACGTCGACGACGTCGCCCGCGGCACCGAGGCCGGAGACCTCGTGGGTGAGGATGATCTTCATGTGTCGGTCACCCTTCCCTTATCGCGCGGTGGACGTGTAGGGCAGCAGCGCCATCTCACGGCTGTTCTTCACGGCCGTGGCGACGTCACGCTGGTGCTGCGTGCAGTTGCCGGTCACGCGGCGGGCACGGATCTTGCCGCGGTCGGAAATGAACTTCCGCAGCATGTTCGTGTCCTTGTAGTCCACGTACGTGACCTTGTCCTTGCAGAAAGCGCAGACCTTCTTCTTCGGCTTGCGCACAGGCGGCTTCGCCATGGTGTATCTCCTGTGTGATCAAGAAGTGTGGGTACGACCCACCCCTGGACCCGAAGGTCTAGAAGGGGGGCTCGTCCGAGTAGCCGCCGCCACCGCCGGCGCCGCCGGAGTTTCCACCCCAGCCGCCGCCACCCTGGTTGCCACCGGCGGGAGCGCCGGTCGCCCACGGGTCGTCGGCGGGAGCGCCGCCGCCCTGCTGACCGCTGCCGGAGCCACCGCCCCAGCCGCCGCCGGCCTGGCCGCCGCCACCGCCGCCGCCGTAACCGCCCTGGCCACCGCGAGCGCCACCGGAGGTCTTGGTGACCTTGGCCGTGGCGTTGCGCAGGCTGGCGCCGACTTCCTCGACGTCCAGTTCGTAGACCGTGCGCTTGACACCCTCACGGTCCTCATAGGACCGCTGCTTCAGCCGGCCCTGCACGATGACGCGCATGCCTCGCTGGAGCGACTCGGCGACGTTCTCCGCCGCCTGACGCCAGACCGAGCAGGTGAGGAAGAGGCTCTCGCCGTCCTTCCACTCGTTCGTCTGACGGTCGAAGGTGCGGGGGGTGGACGCGACACGGAACTTCGCGACCGCCGCACCGGACGGGGTGAAGCGCAGCTCGGGGTCGTCGACAAGATTGCCGACCACCGTGATGACGGTCTCGCCTGCCATGGGGGAACCTCTCGGCGGGTTTGCTCTGGCTGCTTGCTACTCGAATCCCGAAATCAGCTGAGCGGAGCTCAGTGCATCTCGGGACGGAGGACCTTGGTCCGGAGGACCGACTCGTTCAGGTTCATCTGGCGGTCGAGCTCCTTGACGACCGCAGGCTCGGCCTGCAGGTCGATGACCGAGTAGATGCCCTCGGGCTTCTTCTTGATCTCGTACGAGAGACGACGACGGCCCCAGGTGTCGACCTTCTCGACCTTGCCGTTGCCCTCACGGACGACGGAGAGGAAGTTCTCGATCAGGGGGGCGACAGCGCGCTCCTCCAGATCGGGGTCGAGGATGACCATCACCTCGTAGTGACGCATGTGGAACCCACCTCCTTTGGACTCAGCGGCCACGGTCGTTCCGTGGCAGGAGGGTCGTGATGCGTACGCAACGGTATCGGCCGCCACTGACAATCGGGGGTGACCTTGCGGTTCTCCCGAGCTCGGGCAGACACCGCTGCAGACGGTACACAGTACCTGCACACCGGCTTCCGGTTGAAATCCGGCCGCCGTCACCCACAATCTGTACACATCGGGTGTGTATGGCGCTACGATGCGCCGCTTTTCGCAGGAGGTGCCCTATGGCACAGGCATTGCGACCCAACACCGCCGGAGGCCTCTTCGCCACGGACGGAAAGGCCCATCCCCTCCAGGACACCCTGCTCGTGGTGACCCTGGTGCTCGGCATCACGTCCTTCGTCACGGCCCAGTTCCACAACCTGCACCTGCTCAGCTCCTGGACCGGACTGATCGGCATCGCCACCGGTGCCTACGGCCAATGGATCTCGGTGACGACCCGTGAGCGCTTCGGCCTGATCGTGGGCCTCGGCGCATCGGGAGTCGGCTTCTTCCTCGGCATGGCACACGGCGGGCTCTTCGGCGGCGTCTGACGCACCTGGGAGGCCCTCCTCGAACCGGTGGCCGGGAGGCCGGCCACCGACATCGCCACAACACCGCATAGAACACCCAGCGGACGTCTCGGAGGCACCCGGAGCCGGGGCGCAGCTTTCGTACGCCCGGTCGAGGCGCTTCCCGGGCGCAGTAGGCTTCGGCGCTAGAGCCGGAGCCCCTGTTCCCATGGGGACACACCAGCCCGAGGAGCGCCCCGAATGAGCCTGACCCTGAGGACGATCAGTCGCGAGCAGCATCTGGCATACATCCAGAGCCTGCCGTCGGCGAGCCACATGCAGGTTCCGGCCTGGGCTGACGTCAAGGCGGAGTGGCGTTCGGAGAGCCTCGGCTGGTTCGACGGCAGCGGCCAGTTGGTCGGCGCGGGTCTCGTCCTCTACCGCCAGCTCCCCAAGATCAAGCGATACCTCGCCTATCTGCCCGAGGGCCCGGTCATCAACTGGTTCTCGCCGAACCTGACCGAGTGGCTGGAGCCGATGCTCGCCCACCTGAAGCAGCAGGGCGCCTTCTCCGTGAAGATGGGCCCGCCGGTGATCATCCGGCGCTGGGACGCGGGCTCCATCAAGCAGGGCATCCAGAACCCGGACGTGAAGCGACTGCGCGACATCGAGGCCGACTTCATCGAGCCGCGCGCCTTCGAGGTCGCCGACAAGCTGCGCCGTATGGGCTGGCAGCAGGGCGAGGACGGCGGGGCCGGCTTCGGCGACGTACAGCCGCGCTATGTCTTCCAGGTGCCGCTGGCCAACCGCTCGCTCGAAGAGGTCCACAAGAACTTCAACCAGCTGTGGCGCCGCAACATCAAGAAGGCCGAGAAGGCCGGCGTCGAGGTCGTCCAGGGCGGTTACCAGGACCTGGAGGAGTGGCAGCGGCTGTACGAGATCACGGCCGTGCGCGACCACTTCCGGCCGCGCCCCCTGTCGTACTTCCAGCGCATGTGGACGGCCCTCAACACCGAGGACCCCAACCGCATGCGGCTGTACTTCGCGCGGCACAACGGGGTGAACCTGTCCGCGGCGACGATGCTCATCGTCGGCGGCCACGTCTGGTACTCCTACGGCGCCTCCGACAACATCGGCCGTGAGGTCCGGCCCTCGAACGCGATGCAGTGGCGGATGCTGCGCGACGCCTACGCGCTCGGCGCCACCGTCTACGACCTGCGCGGCATCTCCGACTCGCTGGACGAGACCGACCACCTCTTCGGTCTGATCCAGTTCAAGGTCGGCACCGGCGGTCAGGCCGCCGAGTACCTCGGCGAGTGGGACTTCCCGCTGAACAAGCTGCTGCACAAGGCGCTCGACATCTACATGTCGCGTCGCTGACCTCGCGGTCACTGCTTCGATACCGTCAGTACCCGCACCGTCGATAGCTTCCATACCTCTGATACACCGCAGCCACGAGAAAGGTTCCAGGTCCGGCCATGGCGCTCACGCTCTACGTCGACACCGCGCGCTGGCGGGCGCACCACAAGCACGTGCAGGAGCAGTTCCCGGGCCTCGTGCCGGTCTGCAAGGGCAACGGCTACGGGTTCGGGCACGAGCGGCTGGCGGAGGAGGCCACCCGGCTGGGCTCCGACATCCTCGCGGTCGGCACGACGTACGAGGCCGCGCGCATCAAGGATTGGTTCGGCGGGGACCTGCTGGTACTCACCCCGTACCGCCGCGGTGAGGAGCCGGTGCCGCTGCCGGACCGCGTCATCCGCTCGGTGTCGTCGGTGGACGGCGTGTACGGCCTCGTGGGCGCCCGCGTCGTCATCGAGGTGATGTCCTCGATGAAGCGGCACGGAGTGAGCGAGCACGAGCTGTCCCAGCTGCACGCCGCCATAGAGAACGTCCGGCTGGAAGGCTTCGCCATCCACCTGCCGCTCGACCGCACGGACGGCTCGGACGCCGTCGAGGAGGTCATCGGCTGGATGGACCGGCTGCGGGCGGCCCGGCTGCCGCTGCACACGATGTTCGTCAGCCACCTCAAGGCCGAGGAACTGGCCCGTCTGCAGCAGCAGTTCCCTCAGACGCGCTTCCGCGCCCGGATCGGCACCCGGCTGTGGCTGGGGGACCACGACGCCACCGAGTACCGCGGCGCCGTCCTGGACGTCACGCGCGTCTCCAAGGGCGACCGGTTCGGCTACCGCCAGCAGAAGACGGCCTCCGACGGCTTCCTGGTGGTCGTGGCGGGCGGTACGTCGCACGGGGTGGGCCTGGAGGCCCCGAAAGCGCTGCACGGCGTCATGCCGCGCGCCAAGGGCGTCGCCCGCGCCGGCCTCGCCACGGTGAACCGGAATCTCTCGCCCTTCGTGTGGGGCGGCAAGCAGCGCTGGTTCGCGGAGCCCCCGCACATGCAGGTCTCGATTCTCTTCGTGCCGTCGGACGCGCCCGAGCCGAAGGTCGGTGACGAGCTGGTCGCCCATCTGCGGCACACCACCACGCAGTTCGACCGCATCGTGGACCGCTGAGTCGAGACCCCTCGAGCGACGAAAGGCCGTACACGGAACCTCCGTGTACGGCCTTCTGCGTGGTACCCCCGCCCCTTTGTTCGCTCAGAGCGAACCGTCGACGGCCTTCCGGTCGCCCCAGGCCACCTGCGGGCCTTCCTCGTCATGGGCGGCATGGCGTGGCGGATGGGCTGCCGCTCCGAACACGTGCACGTCCTCCGCCCGGTCGAGGACACCGCCCGACGGATCGTCCTCGCCGCCCCTGCGCACCGGGTCGCGCTCCGGCATGAGGATGTCCCGCACGACGACGGCGACCAGGTACAGGGTGCCGAGCAGGTGCAGGCCGATGGCCCAGTGGTAGCCGTCCGGCGGCAGACCCTTGTGGGCGTCCCCGCTGGTCGTGTAGGCGAGGTACATCCAGATACCGAGGAAGTACGCCACCTCGCAGGCCTGCCAGATGAGGATGTCCCGCCACCTCGGTCGGGCCAGCGCGGCCAGCGGCACCAGCCACAGGACGTACTGCGGCGAGTAGACCTTGTTGGTGAGGATGAACGCCGCGACGATCAGGAAGGCCAGCTGGGCGAAGCGCGGCCGGCGCGGTGCGGTGAGCGCGAGCGCCGCGACCCCGGCACAGCACAGCAGCATCAGCAGCGTGGCGAGGGTGTTGACGGTCTCGGTGCTCAGCGGGTCCGTGGAGTTCTGAACGAGGATCAGCCAGAAGGAGCCGAAGTCGACGCCCCTCTCCTGGCTGAACCGGTAGAACTGCGACCACCCGTCCCAGGCGAGCAGCATGACCGGGAGATTGACGGCCAGCCAGGCGAGCGCGGTACCGCCCAGGGCCCGGCCGAAGTCGCGCCACTTGGCCGCGCGCCAGCAGAGCACGAAGAGGGCACCGAGCAGAAAGACGGGATACAGCTTGGCGGCGGTGGCCAGGCCCAGCAGGATCCCGAAGGCGAGTGGGCGGCCACGCGACCACATCAGCATCGCCGCCGCTGTCAGGGCCACGGCCAGGAGATCCCAGTTGATGGTCGCCGTCAGCGCGAAGGCGGGCGCCAGGGCGACGAGCAGCGCATCCCAGGGCCGCCGCCGGTGGGTGCGGGTCACGCACACGGCGATGACCGCGGCGCACACCATCAGCATCCCGGCGTTGACCATCCAGTACCACTGCTCCTGGTCCTGGATGCTGCCGCTGCCCGAGGTGAGCCAGGACGCGACCTCCATGAAGACGCCGGTCAGCACCGGGTACTCCAGGTACTGCATGTCGCCGGGCAACTTGTCGAAGTACGGCACCAGCCCGTCGGCGAAGCCCCGCCCCTGGTACAGGTGCGGGATGTCCGAGTAACAGGCGTGCGTGTACTGGGAGCTGGCTCCGAAGAACCAGGCGCCGTTGTAGCAGGGCGCCTTCTGTACCAGGCCGAGCGCGAACATGCCGATGGCCACCAGCGCGATGATCCGTACCGGCGTCCACCAGGACGTCCCGAGCAGGGCACGCCGGCCGATCGGGCCACCGATCAGTTCACTGCCACGGGCGGCGACCTCGTCCTCCCTGGTCGGCCGCACCTGATCCGGCTCATGCGCGCTCATGGGCGTCGTCTCTGCACTGGACATGGGGCACATCCTGCCGCACGCGTCGAAGAACGGGCTCGGGAAGCCGGGGCGCGACCGGTGACTGTTTCACGTGAAACCGACGTTTCACGTGAAACAGGGATCAGCCGAAGTGCGCTCAGCTCCGACGTCCCGGCACAGGGGCCGCCATCGACACAGGCACCGCTCCTACAGCCTCTGCATGGCCGTGAGAGCGCCAAAGGCCGGTGGCCGGCATCCGATCACTCGGATGCCGGCCACCGGCCTTCTCATCGCGGTTGAGCCCTTCGGTCAGCCTTCCGGCCGACCGAAGATGCCTCCGGCGCCGTTGTTGCCGCCGTTATTGCCTCCGCCGCTGTCGTCCGTCGCCGTCTCGGTGGCCGTCGGGGAGGACGTCACGCCCCCGTCGGTGCCTCCGTTCTGACCGCCACTGTCGTCCTCACAGCGGAAGTCGAACGGGCGGCAGGTGCTCGTCGGAGTCGGGGTCAGCGAGGGTGTGTCGGACGGGGTCGGCGTCTCGGACGGAGTCTCCTCGACCGTCTCGGTGGGCGTGGGCGTCGCCGTCGGCGAGGGAGTGTCGTTGACGATCTCACCGATGGGCTCGGCATCCGGGAACGGCTCCGGCGTGCCGTAGCTCTTCATGGCCTCGGACATGTAGTCCTTCCAGACCTCCGCCGGGATGTCACCACCGTGGATCGAGGAGACGCCACCGGTGCCGTTCATGGAGAGCAGCTTGCCCTTGTCGGGATCCGTCCGGAACAGCGTCACGGCCGTCGACAGCTCGCGGGTGTAGCCGACGAACCACGCCGACTTGTTCTCGTCGGTCGTACCGGTCTTGCCGGCCACGGGGAACCCGATGTCGGCGACCTTCTTGCCGGTGCCGTTCTTGACCACGTTCTCGAGGACGTCCGTCACGTTGTTCGCGACGTTCTCGTCCATCGCGGTTTCCTTCTCCGGCGTCTCGAAGCCCTTGAGGGGCTCACCGTCCTTGATCACCTTGGTGACGGAGTAGGGCTCGTAGTGGATGCCGTCGTTGGCGAAGCTGCCGTACGCGTCCGCCATGCGGATCGCGCTCGGGGTCGAGGTACCGAGCGAGAACGACACGTTCTTGATGTTGGCCTGGTCGAAGGAGCTGGCCGGGATGCCCATGTCCTGGGCGAGTTCCTGAGTGTTGGCGAGACCCACGTCGATGCCCAGCTGGGCGAACGGGCTGTTGATCGACTGCTCCATGGCCTTGCGGAGTGTGACCATGCCCCAGGCCTTGGTGCCCTCGTTCTTCTGACGGAACGGCTTGTCGCCGTCCGGGATCGGATCGCCGTTCCTGTCCCTGATGACGAGGAGGTCGTTGCCGTTGTACCGGGCCATCGGCGACAAGGGTTCGCCGTCGGTCTCGTACGTCCCGTACTTCATCGCGGCCGCCAGCACGATCGGCTTCCAGGTCGATCCGACCGGTACACCCAGGGTGTTGGCGTTGTTGGAGTAGTGACCCTTGTTGTAGCCCGCGCCACCGTAGATCGCGACGATCGCTCCGGTCTTGGGGTCGACCGACGCGCCACCGAACTGGACGTACTTGTCCTTCTCCCGCTTCTTCGGGTCGAGGAAGCTCTTCTCCGTCTTGTCGACGGCGGCCGCCAGCTCGTTGACCTTGTCCTTGTCGAAGGTCGTATAGATGCGATAGCCGCCCTTCTCCAGGTCCTCCGGAGACAGGCCCGCCTTCTTCGCCACGTACTCCTTGGCAAGGTCGATGAGGTATCCCGTCTGACCGGACAGGTTGGAGCTCTGCTTCTTCAGCTTGGGGAAGGCGCCGACCTTGGCCTGGTCGGCCTGCGTCATGCGCCCCACCTCGACCATGCGGCCCTGGATCCACGACCAGCGGTCCTTGACGCGCTTGGTGTTCCGATCCTTCGTGGCGTTGGCGCCCACACCGCCGTCGGGGTTGTAGAAGTTCGGGCCCTTGAGGACCGAGGCCAGGAAGATGCTCTGCGACGGCGTGAGCTTCTTGGCGTCCACGCCGAAGTACGCCTGAGCGGCCGCCTGGATGCCGTAGGCGTTGCGGCCGTAGTAGGCGGTGTTGAGGTAACCAGCGAGGATCTCGTCCTTCGACATCTTCTGGTTGACCTTGATGGAGATGAACAGCTCTTTGAACTTCCGGGAGAGCGTCTGCTCCTGGCTCAGGTACGTGTTCTTCACGTACTGCTGGGTGATGGTCGAACCACCCTGCGTCTCGCCGCCCTTGGCCATGTTGAAGAGCGCGCGGCCGATACCCGCCGGGTCGATGCCCTTGTCCTCGTAGAAGGTCGCGTTCTCGGCGGAGACCACCGCGTCCTTGATCTCCCTCGGGATCTCCGCGTCGCTCACCAGCTGACGGTTCGTCTGACCACCGGTCGCGGCCATCTGCTTGCCGTTGGACCAGTAGAAGACGTTGTTCTGGGCGAGGGCCGTGTCCTGGGCCTTCGGGATGCCGACCATGGCGTATCCGATGCCCGCGGCCGCGACCAGACCTCCCATGAAGGTGAGGAAGAGGCCCGTCACGAGCCTCCAGGACGGCATCCATCGCGCCGCGCCGTACTTGCCGGCGCGCGGATAGTCGATGAACCGCTTCTCCGCGGGTGGTGCCGAACGTCCCCTGCCCGGGGCCGCGCGACGGCCCCCCCTTGCCGGTTCCGCCGCCCTGCGGCGGCTTCCACTGCTTCTCTGGGCCGCGCGTCGCGCCTCGGCGCGGCCGCCGTACAGACGGTCCTCGCCTCCTGATCCGGTGGCACCCGACCCGTACGGGTCGGAAGGAGATCCGGTGGCGCCTCGCGGTGCCGCACGGCGGCCGGTGGACGAGCCGGACTGGCCGCGTCGGGCCGCGGCACGTCCGCCTCCCTGCGGCTGCGGCGGTTTGCGACGGTGCTCGCTCATCGAACGACTACTCCTCGGGCAGGCGCACCCCTGCGCGCCTGGCAACGGCGGCTGTTTTCCGGTCCCCCCGACATACGGATGTGAGCGGTTTCGCATTCATCCGTACTGCACCAAGGACGACGACGTCCTCTGGCGTCACTTGGTTCCCGGTGCTGTGCATGGCGCACAGACTACGCACCGTCAAAGTGCTCGCGACCCCGAACTTCACCCCAAATCAGGCAAGTCGCTCGACACAAGACGGTGATGTGATCCCGTTCACCATTTCTCCACTTGTCGCTTCCGGAAGGCCGTTCTATCGTGCTGATGTATCGAGTCGATACATCAGCGAGAGACAAGGCGAGGAGGCGAGGGGATGAGCCGGCGTTCCGGGATCCTCGAGTTCGCCGTCCTCGGACTGCTCCGCGAGTCCCCCATGCACGGCTACGAGCTGCGCAAACGACTCAATACGTCACTGGGAGTGTTCCGCGCCTTCAGCTACGGCACCCTCTACCCCTGCCTCAAGACGCTGGTCGCCAACGGCTGGTTGATCGAGGAGCCGGGGAGCACCACCGAGGACGCCCTCGCCGCACCACTCACGGGTCGCCGCGCCAAAATCGTCTACCGGTTGACGGCGGAAGGTAAGGAGCACTTCGAGGAGCTGCTCTCGCAGACCGGTCCCGACGCGTACGAGGACGAGCATTTCGCTGCCCGATTCGCCTTCTTCGGACGCACCCCGCAGGACGTACGCATGCGCGTACTCGAGGGCCGCCGCAGCCGGCTGGAGGAGCGCCTGGAGAAGATGCGCGCCTCCTTGGCTCGCACCCGGGAGCGCCTCGACGACTACACGCTTGAGCTCCAGCGCCACGGGATGGAGTCCGTGGAGCGCGAAGTGCGCTGGCTGAACGAGCTCATCGAGAGCGAGCGGGCCGGGCGGGACCTGAAGGGTTCCGCCTCCGGGGAGCCCGACTCGCCGGACACCACACATGGAACGCCGGGCGGCCTGCCCCGGTCGGGAGACACCTCCCGACCGGATACGCCCGACGACACCGCCACGTGAGATCCACTCAGGACCTCACTCGTACACACAGGGAGCAACCGGAATGGGTTCGGTTCGCGTAGCCGTCGTCGGCGTGGGCAACTGCGCCGCGTCGCTGGTTCAGGGAGTCGAGTACTACAAGGACGCCGACCCGGCGTCCAAGGTCCCCGGCCTGATGCACGTGCAGTTCGGCGACTACCACGTCCGCGACGTCGAGTTCGTCGCCGCGTTCGACGTCGACGCGAAGAAGGTCGGCCTCGACCTCGCGGACGCCATCGGCGCCAGCGAGAACAACACCATCAAGATCTGCGACGTGCCGCGCACCGGCGTGACCGTCCAGCGCGGCCACACCCTCGACGGTCTCGGCAAGTACTACCGCGAGACGATCGAGGAGTCCGCCGAGGCCCCGGTCGACGTCGTTCAGGTCCTCAAGGACAAGCAGGTCGACGTTCTGGTCTGCTACCTGCCCGTGGGCTCCGAGGACGCGGCGAAGTTCTACGCCCAGTGCGCCATCGACGCCAAGGTCGCCTTCGTCAACGCCCTCCCGGTCTTCATCGCCGGCACCAAGGAGTGGGCGGACAAGTTCACCGAGGCGGGCGTCCCGATCGTCGGCGACGACATCAAGTCCCAGGTCGGCGCCACCATCACGCACCGCGTCATGGCGAAGCTGTTCGAGGACCGCGGTGTCGTCCTGGACCGCACGATGCAGCTGAACGTCGGCGGCAACATGGACTTCAAGAACATGCTCGAGCGTGACCGCCTCGAGTCGAAGAAGATCTCGAAGACCCAGGCCGTCACCTCGCAGATCCCCGACCGTGAGCTCGGCGAGAAGAACGTCCACATCGGCCCGTCCGACTACGTGGCCTGGCTCGACGACCGCAAGTGGGCCTACGTCCGCCTCGAGGGCCGTGCCTTCGGTGACGTTCCGCTGAACCTGGAGTACAAGCTCGAGGTCTGGGACTCCCCGAACTCCGCCGGTGTCATCATCGACGCCCTGCGCGCCGCGAAGATCGCCAAGGACCGCGGTATCGGCGGCCCGATCCTCTCCGCGTCGAGCTACTTCATGAAGTCCCCGCCGGTCCAGTACTTCGACGACCAGGCCCGGGAGAACGTCGAGAAGTTCATCAAGGGCGAGGTCGAGCGCTAGGTCGTGTCCGTAAAGTCGCGTCGTCCGCCCGTAGGGCGGGCCGAGCGGCGTCCGGCGCGTGCTCTGGGGGTACCCCCTGCTCGAAGAGCTGGGGGGAGCGCCGGACGGGCTCCCGCGTACTGGTTGTACGCGGGTGGCCGGCCGGTGCGGCGAGTGGGGGTCCCCCCTGCTCGAAGAGCTTGGGGGAGTGCCGGACGTCGAACGGCAGGCGGGACTTTGCGGACACGGCCTAGGCACGCCCGACGGCGGCACCGCGCCCCGAGCGCGCGGTGCCGCACCGGAACGCTCCTGCCAGAGCTGCTGAGGGTCCCTGGGTCGTCCCGGGGGCCCTCGCCGTATGTGAGGCTGTGCCCCATGTCCGTCGTACGTGACCTGCGGGTCCTCTGGCGCTTCCGGGACTTCCGGCGCCTGCTCGCCGTACGCCTGTTCTCGCAGGGCGCCGACGGTGTCTACCAGACCGCTCTCGCCACGTACGTCGTCTTCTCACCGGAGAAGCAGAGCTCCGCCGGCGCGATCGCCGCCGCGATGGCGGTCCTGCTCCTGCCGTACTCCCTCGTGGGCCCCTTCTCCGGTGCCCTGCTGGACCGTTGGCGCCGCCGCCAGGTCCTTCTGTACGGCAGCCTGCTGCGCACCCTGCTCGCGTCGGTCACGGCCGTGCTCATCGTCGCCGACGTGCCCGACTGGCTGTTCTACGTCTCCGCCCTGTGCGTGACCGCGGTCAACCGCTTCGTCCTGTCCGGGCTGTCCGCCGCGCTGCCGCGAGTCGTCGACGGTGAGCGGCTGGTGGTCGCCAACTCCCTGTCGCCGACCGCCGGGACGCTCGCCGCGACCGCCGGTGCCGGTCTCGCCTTCGTGGTCCGGCTGGCGGTGTGGGACTCGGACGCCGCCGTGGTCCTCTTCGGGGCGGCCCTGTATCTGTGCGCGGGGCTGATGGCCCTGCGGATGGCACCGCACCTGCTCGGGCCCGATCCCGAGTTGGTACGCCCGCGCCTCTCCTCGGCGCTCTCCGGCACCACGCGCGACCTGGCGGCCGCCGTACGCCATCTCTCCGCCCCGCCGCGCCGGGAGGCCGCGTGGGCGCTGCTGGCGATGACCCTGATGCGCTTCTGCTACGGCGCCCTGCTGGTCACCCTGCTCATGCTGTGCCGGTACGCCTTCACCTCGGACACGGAGGACGGACTCGCCCTGCTGGGCGTCGCGTTGGGGCTCTCCGGCGCCGGTTTCTTCACCGCGGCCGTGGTGACGCCCGCTGCCGCGGGACGACTCGGCCCGGGGCGCTGGATCGCCGTCTGCGCGGGCGTCGCCGGCGTCCTGGTGCCCGCCCTCGGGCTGCCCTTCGCCACCGTCCCCATGCTGGTGGCGGCCTTCGTCCTGGGCGTGACGACGCAGGGCGCGAAGATCGCGACGGACACCGTCGTGCAGTCCTCGGTCGACGACGGCTTCCGCGGCCGGACCTTCTCCGTCTACGACGTCCTGTTCAACGTCGCGTTCGTCGGGGCTGCGGCGGTGGCGGCCCTGATCCTGCCCCCGGACGGCCGCTCGGCTCCGCTCATTGTCACGGTCGCCGTCATCTACTCGGCGGTTGCGGCTGCTATGGCCCATTTTGAGAGGCGCTCCGTGTCACGGCAATGACACAGAGCCACTCCCGGGTGGGGAATTGTCAGGGGGGGCCGGTAGCTTACGTGCGTCTTACATCGCGCATAGCTCGCGATCAGCACCCATGTTCTAGGGGGACCCCCAAGTGTCGACTCCGCCGCCTCAGGGCAATCCATTCGCCCAGGGCCAGAACCCGTACGCCCAGGCTCCGCAGGGCCAGGCTCCGTACCCTCAGCAGCCGGGCGTCCCGGGCGTTCCCCCGCAGGGTGGTGCCCCCTACGCTCCCATTCCGCCGGAGCAGCCCCGTCGCAAGGTCAGCTTCAAGACGATCAAGAACGTCCTCGTGGGCGTGGGCGTCGTCGTGGCGATCGTCCTCGGTGTCATAACGAGCATGGACGACGCGGACAAGGCTGAGGTGGGCGACTGCCTGAAGTCCGCCTCCTCGTCGAGCGACGAGATGGAGGTCGTCGACTGCACCTCCTCGGAGGCCGAGGCCAAGGTGCTGAAGAAGATCGACGGCACGTACACCTCGTTCACCGCCGAGACGGCGTGCCGCAAGGTCAGTGGTGCGACGAGCTTCTACGCGCAGACCGGTGACGGCGACAACTTCCTGCTGTGCCTGTCGGACGTCTGATCTGAGCTTCACGCACTGAGGGGCGATGTTTCACGTGAAACATCGCCCCTCAGTGCGTCCTGAATGGGTCCCCAGCCGGTCCTCGGTTGTGTTTCACGTGAAACACAACCTCTCCCCGGACCTCAGTCCTGTGCGGCCCACCACTCCTTGAGTGCCGCCACCGCCGCGTCGTGATCCATCGGCCCGTTCTCCAGCCGAAGCTCCAGCATGTGCTGGTACGCCTTGCCGACGACCGGCCCCGGACCGACCCCGAGGATCTGCATGATGTCGTTGCCGTCGAGATCCGGGCGGATGGAGTCGAGCTCCTCCTGCTCCTGAAGCTGAGCGATGCGCTGCTCCAGGCCGTCGTAGGCGCGGGAGAGCGCGGCCGCCTTGCGCTTGTTCCGGGTGGTGCAGTCCGAGCGGGTCAGCTTGTGCAGGCGATCCAGGAGCGGGCCGGCGTCCCGGACGTAACGGCGGACCGCCGAGTCCGTCCACTCCCCGGTGCCATAGCCGTGGAAGCGCAGGTGCAGCTCGACCAGGCGCGAGACGTCCTTCACGAGCTCGTTGGAGTACTTCAGCGCCGTCATACGCTTCTTCGTCATCTTCGCGCCGACCACCTCGTGGTGGTGGAACGAGACTCGGCCGTCCTTCTCGAAGCGGCGCGTACGCGGCTTGCCGATGTCGTGCAGCAGTGCCGCCAGCCGGAGGGTCAGGTCGGGACCGTTCTCCTCGAGGTCCATCGCCTGCTCCAGCACGATCAGCGTGTGCTCGTAGACGTCCTTGTGCCGGTGGTGCTCGTCGCTCTCCAGCCGCAGCGCCGGAAGCTCGGGCAGCACATGGTCGGCCAGCCCGGTGTCGACCAGCAGGGTCAGACCCTTGCGGGGGTGTGAGGAGAGGATCAGCTTGTTCAGCTCGTCCCGGACCCGCTCCGCGGAGACGATCTCGATGCGTCCGGCCATGTAGGTCATGGCCGCCACGACCTCGGGCGCCACCTCGAAGTCCAGCTGGGCCGCGAAGCGGGCCGCGCGCATCATGCGCAGCGGATCGTCCGAGAACGACTCCTCGGGGGTGCCGGGCGTCCGCAGGACCCGCGCGGCGAGGTCCTCGAGCCCTCCGTGCGGGTCGATGAACTCCTTCTCCGGCAGGGCGACGGCCATCGCGTTCACGGTGAAGTCACGCCGGACGAGGTCCTGCTCGATGGAGTCGCCGTACGACACCTCGGGCTTGCGCGAGGTGCGGTCGTACGCCTCCGACCGGTACGTCGTCACCTCGATCTGGTAGCCGTCCTTCTGTGCCCCGACCGTGCCGAACGCGATCCCGACCTCCCACAATGCGTCCGCCCAGGGGCGCACGATCTTCAGCACGTCCTCGGGACGGGCGTCGGTGGTGAAGTCGAGATCGTTGCCGAGCCGGCCGAGCAGCGCGTCCCGTACCGATCCGCCGACCAGGGCGAGGGAGAACCCGGCCTCCTGGAATCGGCGGGCGAGATCGTCGGCGACGGGCGCGACCCGCAGCAGTTCACTGACCGCGCGGAGCTGCGCCTCGCTCAGGGCGCTGGGCTTGTCTTCGTTGGCGTTCGGCACAACAGAAGAGGGTACGTGGCCCGGGCGGGCGCCCGCTCCCTGCCCAGCGCGCCCCCGGCTCTCCGAGAGAGGCGCGGACACCTCCGTCGATACAGGCACAAGATCTGCTCTTGCCCCGTACGAAATCCCTCCCTTTTATACGGGCACATATCTGACAGAACGGTCGCCGAAAGCGATCTTGCTGAGGGAGACCGCGGCACTTCCCCTCAGCGGGCATCGTTACCATGCCTGGACGCACATTCCGACGACCACTGACGACGACTAGGGACGGACGAGCGCGTGGCCGAGGCGGCAGACTTCCAGGGGACCAGTCCCTCACCTGCCCGCCGGTGGCTGCGGCGCACCGGGGCACTGCTCGCCGGCGCGCCTCTGCTGGCCGGTCTGCTCCAGCTGCCCTCCTCCTCGGCACAGGCGGCCCCACAGGGCTCTCTGAGCGCCGCCTCGGGCCCCGGATCGGTCGATGTGGCTGTGGATTCCCTCACCCCCGGCGTCCCCGGAGAGGGCGACACCGTCACGGTCACCGGCACGGTGACCAACAAGGGGAAGCGGACGGTCACCGACGCCCAGGTGGACCTGCGTCTGGGCCAACCGGTGGCCACCCGCTCGGCCATCGACACGATCTCCCGACGCACCACCTACCAGCCCGGCCTCGACGGCGACCCGGTGGGCGGGAAGTACGTCAAGGAGTTCGCCAAGCTGGCCCCGGGCATCTCCCAGCGCTTCAGCATCGCGGTGCCCGTCGACAAGCTGGACCTCGACCAGGCGGGCGTCTACCAGCTCTCCGTGTCCCTGTCCGGCGAGACGTCGGCCCAGCCCTGGCCGCAGGTGCTCGGCATCCAGCGCACGTTCCTGCCGTGGCAGCCCGACGAGGCCGAGACCAAGACGCGGACGACCGTGCTGTGGCCACTGATCTCGACGTCGCACATGACGGCCGAGACCGGTTCGGACGAGTCGCAGACACCCGTCTTCCACGACGACGACCTCGCCAAGGAGCTCGCCCCCGGCGGCCGCCTCCAGCAGATGGTGGCGCTCGGCAAGGAACTCGACGTCACCTGGGTGATCGACCCCGACCTGCTCGCCTCCGTGGACGCGATGACGGAGAGCTACAGCATCCAGGGCGAGGGCGACACGACGACGCCCGGCACCCATCAGGGCGTCGCCAAGCAGTGGCTCTCGGACCTGCAGCAGGCCGTCCAGGACAAGGAGGTCGTCGCCCTGCCCTTCGGGGACCCCGACCTGGCCTCCCTCGCGCACAACGGCACGAGCGTCACCGGGTCCCTGAACCATTACAAGGAGGCGACCGACGTCGCCGGGGACACCGTCGAGTCGATCCTCCACGTGGAACCGGCGACCGACTTCGCCTGGCCCGTGGACGGCGCCGTCGACCCCTCGATCGTGAAGGTCGCCACCTCCGCCGGCGCGGACAAGGTGATCGCCCGCAGCGACAGCCTTGCGGAGGACAACAGCCTCCCGTACACCCCGTCGGCCGCCCGCCCGATCGGCGGTGGCACCAGCGCCGTCGTCGCGGACGCCCGCCTGTCGACCCTGTTCCAGGGCAATCTGACCCGGGCCTCGACCTCGACGCTCGCGGTGCAGCGGTTCCTGGCCCAGAGCCTGACCCTGAACCTCCAGACCGGCAAGCAGCGCAACATCGTCGTCGCCCCGCAGCGCATGCCGACCGCGAGCCAGGCCCAGACCATGGCGCAGGCCGTCCGGGCGCTGCAGGACGGCTCCTGGTCGCAGGCTCAGGACCTCACCGCGGCCGCCTCGGCCAAGCCGGACGCCTCCGCCACCACACGGGTCCCGGCGGCCTCCAAGTACCCCTCCGCCCTGCGCAAGCGGGAGCTGCCCAGGGGCGCCTTCGCGCAGATCGCCACCACCCAGGACAAGCTCGACCGGTTCAAGGTCATCCTCACCAACCAGTCCCGCGTCGTGACCCCCTTCGGGCGGGCCATGAACCGGATGATGTCGACGTCCTGGCGGGGCCGCGCGGGCGCGGCGGCGGACTTCCGCAACGGTGTGGAGGCGTACGTCGACTCCCTCGCCGGCCAGGTCACACTGATCGACAAGTCCGAGACGAAGCTGTCCGGACGCAGCGCCACGATCCCCGTCACCGTGAAGAACAACCTGGTGCAGGGGGTCGACCACCTGGTCCTGCGGCTCAGGTCGACCGCTCCGAGGCGCCTCGAGATCGGCGGCGAGTCCTACGAGGAGCAGGAGGTCGCGGTCTCCGGCGGCCACAGCCAGACGGTGAAGTTCACAGCGTCTGCGCAGGCCAACGGCAAGGCGACGGTGATCGCCCAGCTGTACACCGAGGACGGCCGGGCGTACGGCGACCCGGTCAAGTTCGATGTGAAGGTCACCGAGTTCACGGCCACCGTGATGCTGGTCATCGGCGGCGGATTCCTGCTGCTGGTTCTCGCCGGGTTCCGTATGTACACGCAGCGCAAGCGCGCGGCGGCCCGTGCGGCCACGGAGGACGGGGCCGAGGGGACGAGCCCGTCCGAGGGCGATACGGAGAACCCGGAGGGCCCTGCGGAACGTCTCACGGACGAGGACCTCACCGAGGAGGAGCCGGGCGACGGAGCCCGGGCAGGCACCTCCGAGCAGCCGAGTGACCCGACCCCGGACACCGCAGCGGAAAGCGCCGACCCGTCCGGCACGGGTGAGAGAGTGGACCGTTGAGCGAAGTCGTGGCCGGTGGGCCCGGGACGATGAGGTGGGGTAGCCATGAACGCGCCGTACGACGGTGACCGCGGCCAGGCCGCGGGCAGCTCGGGGCACCCCGAGGGCCCGCCGCCCGAGCATGGCCAGGTACCGCCGCAGCACCCCGCGGACATGTACCTCCAGGACGCCTACGACCAGGACCCCTACCGGGGGCAGGACATCACCGCCCAGGACCCGGTCGCCGAGGCACTGTACGACCGTGCCGCGCACCCGCCGCCCCCGCCGGGCACGTACCAGCCGCAGCAGCCGCTCTACTCCCAGCCGCCGCAGTCGCCGTACGCCCCCGACCCGAACGTGTGGGCGCAGACACCGGCACCGGAGCCGGAGGGCCCGACCCAGTACCTGCCGTACGGGGACGACCCCCGCACGACCCAGTACGTCGGTGTCGACGACCTCGTCTCGCACTCGGCGGAGGAGCGTCCCGAGCACGACGCCTTCGCGCACCTCTTCCGGGACCAGCAGCAGGGCGGCGGCCCGCAGCAGTACCAGCCGACGACGGTCCCCGGCCCGTCCCCCGCGCCCGCTCCGGGTCCCCAGCAGACGGCCGCCCCGGCCGCCGCACCCGAGAGCGACGAGCCGGCGCCCGCTCCGGCCCCCGCGCCCGTCGCCAAGAAGGGCGGCCGCGTCGGCGGTCTGCTGAAGTCGAGCGCGGTCATGGCGGCCGGCACGATGGTGTCCCGCCTCACCGGGTTCATCCGGTCGATGCTGATCGTCTCGGCGCTCGGCCTCGGTCTGCTCGGCGACTCCTTCCAGGTCGCCTACCAGCTGCCGACGATGATCTACATCCTGACCGTCGGCGGTGGCCTCAACTCGGTCTTCGTTCCGCAGCTCGTCCGCGCCATGAAGGACGACGAGGACGGCGGCGAGGCGTACGCGAACCGTCTGCTGACCCTCGTCATGGTCGCGCTCGCCGCCCTCACGGCGTTGGCGATGCTCGGGGCGCCCGTGCTGGTGAGCGCGCTGTCGACCAATGTCGCCGACGACCCCGCCGCCAACGAGGTGGCCGTCACCTTCACGCGCTACTTCCTGCCCTCGATCTTCTTCATGGGCGTCCACGTCGTGATGGGCCAGATCCTCAATGCCCGCGGCCGCTTCGGCGCCATGATGTGGACCCCGGTCCTGAACAACGTCGTCATCATCGTGACGCTCGGCATGTTCCTGTGGGTGTACGGCACCGCCGAGCACTCCGGGATGTCCGTCACGAGCATCCCGCCGGAGGGCCAGCGGCTCCTCGGCATCGGCATCCTGCTCGGCCTGGTGGTCCAGTCCCTCGCCATGATCCCGTACCTGCGGGAGACGGGCTTCCGGATGCGGCTGCGCTTCGACTGGCGGGGCCACGGCCTCGGCAAGGCCGCCATGCTCGCCAAGTGGACGATCCTGTTCGTCCTGGCCAACCAGGCCGGCGCCCTCGTCGTCACCCAGTTGTCCACCGCGGCCGGTATCGCGTCCGGCGACGAAGGCACCGGCTTCGCCGCCTACGCCAACGCCCAGCTCATCTGGGGTCTGCCGCAGGCCATCATCACCGTCTCCCTGATGGCCGCCCTGCTGCCCCGGATCTCCCGCTCGGCCGCCGAGGACGACGCCGGCGCGGTCCGCGACGACATCTCGCAGGGCCTGCGCACCACCGCGGTGGCCATCGTGCCGCTCGCCTTCGGGTTCGTCGCGCTCGGCATCCCGATGTGCACCCTGATGTTCGGCTCGTCCGGCGCCGACCAGGCCACGAACATGGGCTTCATGCTGATGGCCTTCGGCCTCGGCCTGATCCCCTACTCGGTGCAGTACGTCGTCCTGCGCGCCTTCTACGCGTACGAGGACACCCGCACCCCCTTCTACAACACGGTCATCGTCGCCGCCTGCAACGCCGCCGCCTCGGGCCTCTGCTACCTCGTCCTGCCCGCCCGCTGGGCCGTGGTGGGCATGGCGGCCTCCTACGGCCTGGCGTACGGGATCGGCGTCGGGGTGGCCTGGCGGCGGCTGCGGCTGAAGCTGGGCGGCGATCTGGACGGCTCCCGCGTGACGCGGACCTACGCGCGGCTCTGCATCGCGTCGGTCCCGGCGGCGCTGCTCAGCGGCGCGGCCTGCTACGGCATCAGCCGGTCCCTCGGCCAGGGTGTCGTCGGCTCGCTCACCGCCGTCCTGGCCGGTGGGGTGGTCCTGCTCGGAGTCTTCTTCGTGGCCGCCCGGCGGATGCGTATCGAGGAACTGAACTCGCTCGTCGGCATGGTCCGCGGGCGCCTGGGTCGCTGAGGTGGGGGTAGGCGCACAACCATCGTCCGTCATCGTGTGTCGTGCATAGCGGCGGACTGTGGGCACAATTGGTTCGGCGTCGGACGGCGCGCACGAGGTGTGGCGGCGCGCATTGAATGGGGAGGCTGGAACGACGGTGGCGGAACGGAGCACGGCTGCCGTCGACGTGGCAGACAACAGCGGTGACGAGCCGCTGACCGCTCAGGCGGACGAGTCGTCCACGGCCGACGGGGTGGCCACGAATCGGGAGCGGGGCACGGACATCGACGAGGCACAGGGGAGTGGCGGGACCGAGGGTCCCGGGAAGGCCTCGGCGCCCGAGCTGCACAGCGGACACAAGCTCGCCAGCCGCTACCGCCTGGAGGAGTGCGTCACCCGTCTGGACGGTTTCAGCAGCTGGCGTGCCGGCGACGAGAAACTGCGCCGCGCCGTCGGCGTCCACATCCTGCCCGCGGATCACGCGCGCGCCCGGGCCGTGCTGGCCGCGGCCCGCTCCTCCGCGCTGCTCGGCGATCCCCGCTTCGTCCAGGTCCTCGACGCCGTCGAGGAGGACGACGTCGTCTACGTCGTGCACGAATGGCTGCCCGACGCCACGGAGCTGACAGCCCTCCTCGCCGCGGGCCCGCTGGAGGTGTACGACGCCTACCAGATGGTCACGCAGGTGGCCGCCGCCATGGCGGCCGCACACCGTGAGGGCCTGGCCCATCTGCGCCTCAACCCGAACGCCGTACTGCGCACCTCGACCGGGCAGTGGCGCATCCGCGGTCTCGCGGTCAACGCCGCGCTGCGCGGCATCAGCTCCGACACCCCGCAGCGCGCCGACACCGAGGCCATCGGCGCCCTGCTGTACGCCTGCCTCACCCAGCGCTGGCCCTACGAGAGCGACGCCTACGGCCTGTCCGGGCTCCCCAAGGACGTCGGACTGATCGCCCCGGACCAGGTGCGGGCCGGCGTGCACCGCGGGCTGTCCGAACTCGCCATGCGCGCGCTCGCCAACGACGGCGCCACCGCCTCCCGCCACGAGGCCGCCTGCACCACTCCGGAGGAGCTGGTGAAGGCCATCGGCGAGATGCCCCGCATCCGCCCGCCGGAGCCCGCGTTCACGGCCCCGCCGGACTACCAGCGCACCACGTACCAGCAGGGCACGTACGGCCGTCCGGCGCCGCGTCCCGGCGTCACCCAGCCGGTGCCCACCCCGCCGCCCCCGCTGCAGAGCCGCACCGGCAAGGCCCTCAAGTGGGGCGTCTCGGCCCTCCTGATCGCCGCCCTGGGGCTCGGCAGCTGGCAGCTCGCCGACGCCCTCATGGACCGGGGCAAGCAGTCCGACGACCCCAACCGGACGCAGACGACGGACGAAGGCGACAAGAACAGCGGCAAGAACAAGCCGTCCAAGCCGCTCGCGATCGCCGGCGCCCAGGAGTACGTGGCTGAGGGCGACGCGCAGCACCCCAACGACGTGGGTCTGACGCACGACGACGACGCGTCGACGGGATGGCGGACCAACAGCTACAAGGACGGTCCGAAGATAGTGATCAAGCCCGGCGTCGGCATCGTCTACGACCTCGGCTCCGAGAAGGAGGTGTCGGCCGCGACACTGTCCCTCCGGTACGGCGGCGATCACACCACCGTGAAGCTGTACGCCACCGACACGCTCGACTCGTCCACCCCGCTGAGCTCGATGAAGGAACTGGGCCAGGCGACGACGAGCGGCATCTCCGCGAAGGTGACCGTCGAGAAGCCGGTCCAGAGCCGCTATGTGCTGGTGTGGCTGACCGCGATGCCGTACTCCGGCGCCGACTCCGCCAACTACAGTCAGCCTGGATACAAGCAGGCCATCACCGAAGTGAAGTTCACCGGCTGACTGCGTCCCAGGGGAGGGGGTCCGTGTGACAGATCGCACCGCTCACGGCGACGCGAGCGATCAGGACCTCCTCGCCCTGCACGTGGCCGGGGACCCCGACGCCTTCGGTGAGATCGTGCGGCGCCACCGCGACCGTCTCTGGGCAGTGGCCCTGCGCACGCTGGGGGACCGCGAGGAGGCCGCCGACGCCGTCCAGGACGCCCTCGTCTCCGCCTACCGGGCCGCCCACACCTTCCGGGGCCAGTCGGCCGTCACGACCTGGCTGCACCGGATCACGGTGAACGCCTGCCTGGACCGCGCCCGCAAGGCCGCCTCGCGCAAGACCTCGCCGGTCGACGACACCGAGCGCCTCGAGCAACTCCTGGATCCGCACGAGTCGGCCTCTGCTCCCGCCGAGCGCAACGATCTGCACCGCCAACTACTGGAAGCACTCGGCACCCTGCCCCCCGACCAGCGGGCGGCTCTCGTCCTCGTGGACATGCAGGGCTACCCCGTCGCGGAGGCGGCCCGGGTCCTGGACGTCCCCACCGGAACGGTGAAGAGCCGCTGTGCGCGGGGCAGAGCCCGTCTGCTGCCTCTGCTCGCCCATCTGCGGCCCGAGCGCGGAGCCGGCGGAAAGGATCCGGGCGAGAGGCGGAACCGGACGCAGGGGACATCCGTCCCACCGGCAGTGGGTCCACGTGCCACGGGTCAGGACACGGAGCCACGCGACAACGGTCCGAGTGATTCAGCCGCAGTGAAGGGCGGAGGTGGGCGAGCGTGACATCCATGGCGGGCAAGGCCGGGCACCCGGACGTCACCGAGATCGCCGACCTCACCGAGGGCCTGCTCTCTCCGTCCCGGGCCGCCGACATAGAGCGGCACCTGGAGGACTGCGAGCTCTGCACGGACGTCCGTGAGTCGCTGGAGGAGATCCAGGGACTGCTCGGCTCGGTGCCGGCCCCGTCACGGATGCCCGACGATGTGGCCGAACGCATCGACGCCGCCCTGACCGCCGAGTCCCTCGCTCGCTCGGCCGCGACGGAGAATCCGGCGGAGCCGACGCCGAGCGAGAAGACCGGCGCGGACATCGCCGACTCTCATGTTTCACGTGAAACATCGCCCACCGTGGACCGTCCGGCGGGCCATCCGCGCTCGTCGACCACCGGCCCCGGCCGCAAGGGCCGGAAGAGGGCAGGGAGCCGCAAGGCGGCCCTGGGCGCCGCCTTCACGGCCGTGGGACTGGGACTCGGCTCCGTGCTGCTGGTCTTCGCGGTGAACGGCGGCGGTTCCAGCCCCACCGCGGGAGGGGACCACACGGCGTCCGACACCTTCTCCGCGGACAAGCTGGAGAGCAAGGTCGCGGACCTCCTCGACAAGACAGCGCAGTCCGCACCGACCTCCCGTAATCCCAACCGAAGCATGGGTGTGGAAGGCGGCGCGGACACCAAGAGGCCGCGGGTCCTGCGGGAGATCAACGTGCCGGAGTGCGTCCAGAAGGGCATCGGCCGCGACGACAGCGCACTCGCCGCTGAGGAAGGCGTCTACAAGGGCAAGGACGCGTTGCTCGTCGTCCTCCCGGACGCCTCCGATGTCACTCGGGTCACCGCCTATCTGATGGACGCGACCTGTGTGAAGCACCCGACGACGAGCAAGGCCCAGGTTCTTCTGACCGAGTCCTACGCGCGTTCCTGAACGCCCCGCGATTGGTCGACCTCAGGCGTGGCAACCCGTGAAGGGGGCATCACCGTGTGCCCTGACACAGCGGGAATGCGCGCCCCTTAGGATCCGTTGGGTGGGGTGAGAGCTTCCAAGGGAGTTCTCACCGGTCCGACGACGTATTCCAGAGACGAGGAATCAAGCCGTGAGCGACGTCCGAAACGTGATCATCATCGGCTCCGGGCCCGCCGGCTACACGGCGGCGCTCTACACCGCGCGCGCGTCGCTGAAGCCGCTGGTGTTCGAGGGCGCCGTCACTGCCGGTGGTGCGCTCATGAACACCACCGAGGTGGAGAACTTCCCGGGTTTCCAGGACGGCATCATGGGCCCCGAGCTCATGGACAACATGCGCTCCCAGGCCGAGCGCTTCGGCGCCGAGCTGGTTCCGGACGACATCGTCAACGTCGATCTGACCGGTGAGATCAAGACCGTCACCGACACCGCCGGCACCGTCCACCGGGCGAAGGCCGTCATCGTCGCTACCGGTTCACAGCACCGCAAGCTCGGCCTGCCGAACGAGGACGCCCTCTCCGGCCGTGGCGTGTCCTGGTGTGCCACCTGTGACGGGTTCTTCTTCAAGGACCAGGACATCGCCGTCATCGGCGGTGGCGACACCGCGATGGAAGAGGCCACCTTCCTCTCCCGCTTCGCCAAGTCCGTGACGATCGTGCACCGCCGCGACACCCTGCGCGCCTCCAAGGCAATGCAGGACCGCGCCTTCGCCGACCCGAAGATCAAGTTCGTCTGGGACAGCGAAGTGGCCGAGGTCCAGGGTAAGCAGAAGCTCTCCGGCCTCAAGCTGCGCAACGTCAAGACCGGCGAGCTCTCGGACCTGGCGGTCACCGGCCTCTTCATCGCGATCGGCCACGACCCGCGCACCGAGCTGTTCAAGGGCCAGCTGGAGCTGGACGAGGAGGGCTACCTCAAGGTCGACGCCCCCTCCACCCGCACCAACGTGTCCGGCGTCTTCGCCGCCGGTGACGTCGTGGACCACACCTACCGCCAGGCCATCACCGCGGCCGGCACCGGTTGTTCCGCCGCCCTGGACGCCGAGCGCTTCCTCGCCGCCCTGGCGGACGAGGAGCAGGCCGAGCCCGAGAAGACCGCAGTCTGAACCCCACCCGCCCCACGCACCACTAGTTAAGGAGCCCGCAGTGGCCGGCACCCTGAAGACCGTGACCGACGAATCCTTCGAGCAGGACGTCCTCAAGAGCGACAAGCCCGTCCTGGTGGACTTCTGGGCCGCCTGGTGCGGTCCGTGCCGCCAGATCGCACCGTCCCTCGAGGCGATCGCCGCCGAGTACGGCGACAAGATCGAGATCGTCAAGCTGAACATTGACGAGAACCCGGGTACGGCCGCCAAGTACGGCGTCATGTCCATCCCGACGCTGAACGTCTACCAGAACGGCGAGGTCGCCAAGACCATCGTCGGCGCGAAGCCGAAGGCCGCGATCGTCCGCGACCTCGAGGACTTCATCGCTGAGTGATGTTTCACGTGAAACACGAATGGGCCAGCCCTTCGGGGTTGGCCCATTTTCGTGTGCCGGCTTGCCATAAGGAGTCTCAGGCGCCGTAGAGCTTAGAGAGGCCGCAGTGCCGGTTCCTTCTGCACGGCACCCAGCAGCCTGTCGAGCGCCATCTCGACGTCTTCCTTCCAGGAGAGCGTCGTCCTCAGCTCCAGCCGCAGACGGGGTGTCGTGGGGTGCGGGCGGACGGTCTTGAAGCCCACCGCCAGGAGATGATCCGCGGGCAGCACACACGCGGGCTCTTTCCACCGCGCGTCCCCGAACGCCTCGATCGCCTTGAAGCCCCGCCGGAGCAGATCCTTGGCGACCGTCTGGACCATCATCCTGCCCAGACCTTGCCCCTGGTAGCCGGGCACGATGAACGCGGTCATCAACTGCACGGCGTCCGGCGACACGGGACTTGTGGGGAACGCGCTCGAGCGGGGGACATACGCCGGCGGCGCGTACAGCACAAAGCCCACCGGCACCTCGTCCACATAGACGACACGGCCGCAGGAGCCCCAGTCCAGCAGGACGGCGGAGATCCAGGCTTCCTTCTCCAGAGCGGCAGTGCCCGCCTTTACCGCTGCCTCACCGCTGACCGGGTCAAGCTCCCAGAAGACACACGAGCGGCAGCGCTTGGGAAGGTCCGGAAGGTTGTCCAGCGTGAGCGGTACGAGCCGACGCCCCATGAAGGCTGTTCCTCGCTTCCTTCGCCCGCGGCATCACGGGCGGCTGTCAAGGCGCTCCGCTCCTTGAGCAGACTGCCGACGAATCCGCCGACCGCCCCCAGGCCCAGGGCCACGCTCATCAGTCCGGTGCGGCTCACCGTTCGCATGGACCCCGCCTCCCCTTAGAGGTCTTGCCCAGTGGATGCGCCATACCCGATCGCATCGTATCCACGATGCGATTCCATCGATACCGCATCAAAGCAAAGTGCGGGCCGTGTTCCGGTACACACCGGACACGACCCGCACTCACGATCAGAGAACCGATCCGAGAGCCCTACCAGAGCAGCCCCGCCCTCAGCTCTCGCCGTCCTCGTCGTCCTCACCGAGAAGGCTCTTCTGGAGCGCAAGCTTCTCCCCCGGAGCGAGCGTGCTGAGGATCCGCTCCAGGTCCTCCGGAGAGGCGAACTCGACGGTGATCTTGCCCTTCTTCTGCCCAAGCTCGACCTTCACCCGCGTCTCGAAACGATCCGAGAGACGAGTCGCCAGGTCGGACAGCGCCGGCGAGGGCACCGACCCGGCCCGCGGACCCTTGGAGCGAGGAGCCTTCTGCGGGCGCGAGCCCATCAGCGTCACGATCTCCTCGACGGACCGGACGGAGAGGCCCTCGGCCACCACACGGTAGGCAAGCCGCTCCTGCTCCTCCGGGTCATCGACCGAGAGGAGAGCCCGGGCATGCCCGGCGGAGAGCACACCGGCCGCCACACGGTTCTGCACCTTGGGCGACAGCTTCAGCAGACGCAGCGTGTTGGAGACCTGCGGACGGGACCGGCCGATGCGGTCCGCCAGCTGGTCGTGCGTGCAGTTGAAGTCCTTCAGCAGCTGGTCGTAAGCCGCCGCCTCTTCGATCGGGTTCAGCTGCGCGCGGTGCAGGTTCTCCAGGAGGGCGTCCAGGAGAAGCTTCTCGTCGTCCGTGGCCCGCACGATCGCCGGGATCGCTTCGAGGCCGGCCTCACGGCAAGCCCGCCAGCGCCGCTCGCCCATGATGAGCTCGTAGCGGGAGGGACCGAGCTGACGTACGACGATCGGCTGGAGAAGACCGACCTCCTGGATGGAGGTGACGAGTTCCTGCAGAGCGTCCTCGTCAAAGATCTCTCGCGGCTGACGCGGGTTGGGTGTGATCTCGTCGAGAGGGATCTCGGCGAAGTGGGCACCCATGGGAGCCGAGGGCGTCTCGGCGGAGCTGTGCGAGGGCAGCTCCTCTGTTTCACGTGAAACAGGCGGCAAGGTCGCCACCTTGGCCGCGGCCACACCGCGGTCACTCAGCACCGGAGCAGCAGCCGACGTACCGGCACTGCCACCCAGCGCCGGCGGAGGCACGGTCTTCTCCGTCGGGGCAGCAGGGATCAGCGCGCCAAGACCACGGCCCAACCCCCTCCGTCGCTCGCTCACTGGATCCCCTCCACCATGTTCGGGTTGCTCTGGGCCCCGATATGGGCCTGCGTCGGGTCGTAGTTCACGCCGACGCCCCTCAGAGCGATTTCTCGTGCCGCCTCAAGATAAGACAGGGCACCGCTCGATCCAGGATCGTAGGTCAGTACCGTCTGCCCGTAGCTCGGCGCCTCGGAGATACGGACCGAGCGAGGAATACTCGTCCGCAGCACCTCCTCACCGAAGTGGGTGCGCACCTCGTCCGCGACCTGTGACGCGAGCCGGGTCCGGCCGTCGTACATGGTGAGCAGGATCGTCGAGACATGCAGGGCGGGGTTGAGGTGTCCTCGGACCAGGTCGACGTTGCGCAGGAGCTGACCCAGGCCCTCCAGCGCGTAGTACTCGCACTGGATCGGGATGAGGACTTCCTGCCCTGCCACCAGCGCGTTGACCGTGAGCAGGCCGAGCGAGGGCGGGCAGTCGATGAGGATGTAGTCCAAGGGCTGCTCGTACGCCTTGATGGCCCGCTCCAGCCGGCTCTCCCGCGCCACCAGCGAGACCAGCTCGATCTCCGCACCGGCGAGATCGATCGTGGCCGGGGCGCAGAAGAGTCCCTCGACATCGGGGACCGGCTGGACGACTTCGGAGAGCGGCTTGCTCTCCACCAGTACGTCGTAGATCGAGGGAACCTCGGCGTGGTGGTCGATTCCCAGAGCCGTGGAGGCGTTGCCCTGCGGGTCGAGGTCGATGACCAGCACACGGCCGCCGTGCAGAGCCAGGGACGCGGCAAGGTTGACGGTGGTCGTCGTCTTCCCTACGCCGCCCTTCTGGTTGGCGACAACGATGACACGGGTCTGCTCAGGCCGTGGCAGACCCTCGCCGGCGCGGCCCAGAGCTTCCACCGCCAATTGGGCAGCACGACCGATGGGAGTGTCGTCCATCGGGGGCGGTGTTTCACGTGAAACATCCTCCCCCATTGACTCGGTACGGGGACCGGGGACCGGATCGGTCATCGGTCCCGCGATGTTGGCGTCGGACCGCAAGGATTCACTCTCCTCGACTTCAGGCTCGCAATGAACAGAGCCTCCCATGTCTTCGGTGTCGTGAACCAGTGAGGCCTGGTGTTCTGTGGAGAAATCCACCTCTGTGGACAACTCCGTGCCCCTCGCGGGGGACGGTTTGTTGTCAGGAGCATCCTCTCCGAGAGAACCGAGAGGCTTCCGATCTCGAGGTTCGGCAGCAGCGCGGCCGCGGCTGATGATGCCGTGCAACAGTGAGCGACGTTTCACGTGAAACACGATGCACAGCAGCCGAGGCCGAACTGTCGCGACACTCCGGCATGGGTAGGTTGGCCAGCTTGTGTGGAGTACGTCTCGTCGTCAGGACGGATCAGCGGCGCCGGCGCGTGCGTCCCGTCCTGGCGGCCTTGGCGCGCTTCGCCGCGAACCGCACACCGCCCGGGCTCTCTCCGACCTCGACCCGGACAACCGTGGACAGCGGGTCCACGACACCCTCACCCACATGGAGGATGGACGTGCCTACGGCGCCGAGCTTGCTCAAGGCCGTAGCGGCGCTCTTCAGCTCCTCCTCTGCGGTGTCCCCCTTGAGGGCCAGCATCTCGCCGTAGGGCCGCAGCAGGGGGATACCCCAGGTCGCCAGCCGGTCCAGCGGAGCCACCGCGCGGGCGGTCACGACATGGACGGGCTGCAGCTTCCCCATGACCTCTTCGGCACGGCCTCGGACGACGGTCACATGGTCCAGGCCCAGCAGTTCCACGACCTCCGTCAGGAAGGTCGTCCGCCGCAGGAGAGGCTCCAGCAGGGTGATCTTCAGGTCCTCCCGGACGAGGGCCAGCGGGATACCGGGCAGACCGGCACCCGAGCCCACATCGCACACCGTCACGTTCTCGGGCACGACCTCGGAGAGCACCGCGCAGTTCAGGAGATGCCGCGCCCACAGACGAGGCACCTCCCGTGGCCCGATCAGACCACGCTGCACACCCGCCTCGGCGAGCAGTTCGGCGTAGCGGACCGCGTCCGCGAAGCGATCGCCGAACACTTCACGTGCCTGCTCGGGCGCGGGGGGAAGCTCCGCTGCCTCCGTCACGGGGACCGTCCTTCCGTACGGTGCGGCGCACCGGGCGCCTGCACCAGAACCACGAGAACTATCGCTGACAAAGTTCGGCCCCGCCTGCGGGCAGACGGGGCCGGGAGAACGTAAGGCCGATCAGACGGGCAGAACGACGACGAACCGCTGCGGCTCCTCGCCCTCGGACTCGCTGCGCAGCCCCGCCGACTTCACCGCGTCGTGCACGACCTTGCGCTCGAACGGCGTCATCGGCTTCAGCTTGACCGGCTCGCCGGAGCTCTTGACCTCGGCGGCGGCCTTGGCACCCAACTCGGAGAGCTCGGCACGCTTCTTGGCGCGGTAGCCCGCGATGTCCAGCATCAGGCGGCTGCGGTCCCCGGTCTCCCGGTGGACGGCGAGACGCGTGAGCTCCTGCAGCGCCTCCAGCACCTCGCCGTCACGCCCGACCAGCTTCTGCAGGTCGCGGCCGCCGGCGTCGCTGATGATCGACACAGCGGCGCGGTCGGCCTCGACGTCCATGTCGATGTCGCCGTCGAGATCGGCGATGTCCAGCAGACCCTCGAGGTAGTCCGCCGCGATCTCGCCCTCCTGCTCCAGGCGGGTCAGGGTGTCTGCACCCTCGGCGGCGGCGGAGGTGGTGCCTTCCGTCACGGGATGGGCTCCTTCTTACTTCTTGGACGGGGACTTGGGGCGCTGCGGTCCGCCCTTGCGCTGACCGGACTGGGCCTTGCTGCGGCCCTGGCCGGACGACTTCTGCGCGGGCTTCTTGGCCGCGGCGGGCTTGGCGTCCTCGGGCGCGTCGGACTTCGTCAGCGACGTCGGCTCGTCGCCCTGCTTCTGGGCCTGGCGCTGCGACTTGCTCTGGCGCTTCGGCTGCTGGCGCCGGGGAGCACCACCGGCCGGCGTGCCGTCCTCGGTCACGGTGGCGACGGCGCCCTCGCTCTTGATCACGGTGCCGTCGGGCTGCGCCGCGAGGTTCGCCTTGGACAGACTGTTGATGAACTTGCGCTCGTACTCGTTGCGGTCACGGCCCTTGGCGACGATCGCCTTGACGATGGCCTTCTCGCCCCGGCCGCGGACCTTGCCGTGCTGCGTGACGCGCTTGGTCAGACGCTCCAGGTAGGCGGCCTGAGCCTTGGAACCCGGGGTCGGGTTGTTGTGGATGACGTACATCTGCTGGCCCATGGTCCACACGTTGGTGGTCAGCCAGTAGACGAGGACACCGACGGGGAAGTTGATGCCGAAGATGGCGAACATGACCGGGAAGATGTACATGAGCATCTTCTGCTGCTGCATGAACGGCGTCTTCACCGTGGTGTCGACGTTCTTCGTCATCAGCTGGCGCTGCGTGTAGAACTGCGACGCCGACATCAGGACGATCATGACCGCGGTGACGATGCGGACCGTGGTCAGCGAGGCGTCGAGCGCGGCGACGTCAGAGCTGCTGTCGGTGAACTTCGCCGCCAGCGGAGCCCCGAAGATGTGCGCCTTCTGCGCGCTCTCCAGCAGGCTCTGGTTGATGACACCGACGGTGTCGTTGTTCGCGATGCTGTTGAGCACGTGATACAGGGCGAAGAAGAACGGCGACTGCGCCAGGATGGGAAGGCACGAGGAGAGCGGGTTGGTGCCCGTCTCCTTGTACAGCTTCATCATCTCTTCGGACTGACGCTGCTTGTCGTTCTTGTAGCGCTCCTGGATCTTCTTCATCTCGGGCTGGAGCGTCTGCATGGCCCGGGTCGCCTTGATCTGCTTCACGAAGAGCGGGATCAGGCAGATACGGATCAGGATCACCAGGGACACGATGGACAGGCCCCAGGCCCATCCGGTGTCCTCGCCGAAGATGGCGCCGTACACCGAGTGGAACTGGACGATGACCCATGAGACGGGTGTCGTGATGAAGCTGAAGAGGCTGGCAATCGTGTCCACTAATCATGCTCCTTGGGCATGGGGCGAGGTCTCTGCGGCCGGGCTCGAAGGAACATTCTCTTCAATGGCCGTTTCGGCGGCGGAGGGCCCGCCCTTGCGTGCGCGCCATGCGTTGCGCAGCAGCTCGTGCCACCGCGGACGCTTGCGCGGCGGGACATGGTCCACACCGCCCAGTGACCACGGGTTGCATCGCAGGATGCGCCAGGCGGTGAGCGCCGTGCCCTTGATCGCACCGTGCCGGTCGATGGCCGTGTACCCGTAGTGGGAACACGACGGGTAGTACTTGCACACCGGGCCCAGCAACGGACTGATGGTCCACTGGTACAGCTTGATCAGAGCCAGCAGCGGGTACTTCATCGCGCGCCCCCTCCCAGGAGCCGCTGCAGAGCGGCGTCCAGGTCTCGGGCCAGCTGTGCATGGTCGGCGTCACCCGAACCGGGTAGCGCTCGTACGACTACCAGGCTACCGGGGGGCAGCTGGTCGACTCGATCGCGCATCAGATGGCGAAGCCTGCGCTTCACCTTGTTCCGCACGACTGCACCACCCACGGCCTTGCTCACGACGAAACCCGCACGCGTCGGGGGAGCGCTCTCCCCAGGCGCATGCGGGTCCGTGGCACCGCTACGAAGATGGACGACGAGGTGCGGGCGTCCAGCCCGACGCCCTCGTCGTACCGCGGTCGCGAAGTCCTCGCGCCGCCTCAGCCGGTTCTCGGTGGGCAGCACGACGGCATGACCTGACCGGGATCAGGCGGACAGACGGGCGCGACCCTTGCTACGGCGGGACGCGAGGATCGCGCGGCCGGCACGGGTACGCATACGCAGCCGGAAGCCGTGGGTCTTCGCGCGACGACGGTTGTTCGGCTGGAAGGTGCGCTTGCTCACTCGGGGGCTCCAGAAATCAATCGGTGGTGGCGGGTGCCGTCCTGGCTGTCACCGTGCGCCCACGAGTAGCTCGCAGTTACGCCCGAGTGCACCGCTATCCGATCACCTGACGTGACCTGTGCCCATCGGAGGCAGGCGGCAGCAGCCATCGACAACTCGACCTGGTTACGGTACGCGCGGCTACGCCATCCGGTCAAACCAGCCGCGACTGGGGGACACTATCCACAGGCTGGGGACAACGACTTGAACCGTACCCGTCGCGCTGACTACCGTGACGGAACTCCGATTCGTTCCCTTGTCCCCCCAGATTCTGACTCCACCCGATTGAATCCCGACCCGTCCCACAATCACACGTTCGTGGGACCCGTGAGAGAGCGTGCCCTGTGGCTGACGTACCTGCCGATCTTGCCGCAGTGTGGCCACGAGTACTCGAGCAGCTCCTCGGTGAGGGCCGCGGGCAGGGTGTGGAGGCGAAGGACGAGCACTGGATCCGGCGCTGCCAGCCCCTCGCGCTGGTCGCCGACACCGCACTGCTCGCCGTACCGAACGAATTCGCGAAGGGCGTACTGGAGGGCCGGCTGGCCCCGGTCGTCAGCGAGACCCTGACCCGTGAGTGCGGGCGCCCGATCCGTATCGCGATCACCGTCGACGACTCGGCGGGCGAGCCCCCGGCCCCGCCGACGCCCTCGTCCCAGCAGCCGCCGCAGTCACAGCAGTCCCCTCAGTCCTCCCCGCCCCGCTACGAGGAGCCGGAGCTCCCGTCGTACGAGGGCTACGGCCGGCACCGCGCCGACGACCACCGGTCCGACCCGCTGCCGAACGCGCGTCCGGCCTACCCGGGCGAGTACCAGCGGTCCGAGCCCGCGCCGGGCAGCTGGCCGCGCCCGTCCCAGGACGACTACGGCTGGCAGCAGCAGCGCCTGGGCTTCCCGGAGCGGGACCCGTACGCCTCGCCGCAGGAGTCCTACGGCCAGGAGTCGTACGGCCAGGACTCCTACGGCTCCCCGTCCCAGGACTACCGGCCGCAGCCGGTGGAGCGGTCGTCGTACGACGGGCACCGCCCCGACCACGACCAGCACCGCTCGGATCACCGGTCGGACCGCCGCTCGGACCACCGCTCCGAGTACGAGCAGAAGCGACCCGACTACGAGCAGCAGCGCCCGGACTACGACCAGCCGCGCTCGGAGTACGACCGCGGTCCGCGCCGCGAACTGCCCGATCCGCCGCCCGGCTCCGGTCATGTGCACCGCGGCGGGCCGGTCGGCTCGAACCTGCCGGCCTCCGGTGCCCCCGGCCCGCTCGCCGCGCAGCCCGCGCCGGCGCCCGGCCCGGGTGAGCCCACCGCGCGGCTGAACCCGAAGTACCTCTTCGACACGTTCGTCATCGGCGCGTCCAACCGCTTCGCGCACGCGGCCGCGGTGGCCGTCGCCGAGGCGCCGGCGAAGGCGTACAACCCCCTCTTCATCTATGGGGAGTCAGGGCTCGGCAAGACCCACCTGCTGCATGCGATCGGGCACTACGCGCGCAGCCTCTACCCCGGCACGCGCGTGCGGTACGTGAGCTCGGAGGAGTTCACGAACGAGTTCATCAACTCGATCCGTGACGGCAAGGGCGACAGCTTCCGCAAGCGGTACCGCGAGATGGACATCCTGCTCGTCGACGACATCCAGTTCCTCGCGGACAAGGAGTCGACGCAGGAGGAGTTCTTCCACACCTTCAACACGCTCCACAACGCGAACAAGCAGATCGTGCTCTCCAGCGACCGGCCGCCCAAGCAGCTGGTGACCCTGGAGGACCGGCTGCGCAACCGCTTCGAGTGGGGTCTGATCACGGACGTCCAGCCGCCCGAGCTGGAGACCCGGATCGCGATCCTGCGCAAGAAGGCCGTCCAGGAGCAGCTCAACGCCCCACCGGAGGTGCTGGAGTTCATCGCCTCCCGGATCTCGCGGAACATCCGTGAGCTGGAGGGCGCGCTGATCCGGGTGACGGCGTTCGCGTCGCTCAACCGGCAGCCGGTGGACCTGGGCCTGACGGAGATCGTGCTGAAGGACCTGATCCCGGGCGGCGAGGACTCGGCCCCGGAGATCACCTCCACGGCGATCATGGGCGCCACCGCCGACTACTTCGGGCTCACGGTCGAGGACCTGTGCGGCACCTCGCGCGGCCGGGCGCTCGTCACGGCCCGCCAGATCGCCATGTACCTGTGCCGCGAGCTGACGGACCTGTCGCTGCCGAAGATCGGCGCGCTCTTCGGTGGCCGCGACCACACCACGGTGATGCACGCCGACCGCAAGATCCGCAATCTGATGGCCGAGCGGCGCTCCATCTACAACCAGGTCACCGAGCTCACCAACCGCATCAAGAACGGCTGACCCAGCCCGCCGCCGGCCCGCCAGGGCCGTCCACACACCCTCGAAGGGCGCCTCCCGGGAGATCCGGAGGCGCCCTTCGTCATGTCCGGCGGCATGCCGCGCGTGCCGGCCCGCGACGGAGGCTGTTCGATTACCTGCCGGGTTACGGTCTTCCTCCACAGATTCGGCGACTTTCTCGCGTCCACACCCTGGGGACCGGAAAGTTGTCCAGACTGCGTCCACAGGGCGGCCTGTTGAAAGGCCATCCGGCCAGGTCAACCGGTTGTGGATTCGTGGACGAACGATCTCCACAGACTGTGGACGACGCGGAGATCCACAGCCTGTGCACGGAGTTGTCCACGGGCAACCCACAGGCTGGAGCCGGTTGTCCCCAGTGATCCCCAGCTTCTCCACACCGCTGTCCACTGTTCGGCAACGCGACGCGGCTCCTCACCGGGGCGAGTGAAAGGCGTCACACGAAGGTGCCGGGTTGCCCTGTGGGAAAGGCGGGTAAAGCTGGGGACGGCCCTGGGGAGAAGTCGCCCCTGCCTGTGCACGGGATGTGCAGAACTTTCCGTTCTCCACAGAAGCGGCCGGTTGTCCACGGCCTCCACCCACAGGACCGGTGGACAAAATCTCGGCCCTGAGCTGGGAAAACGAGGTTATCCACGGTATCCACAGGCCCTACTACTACTCCCAACTAGAGAGAGCTGGGAATTCGTTTCGAAGAGGGCCCTGTGCACAACTCGCTGTCCGGCTCCCGGCTGCCCCACGTCACGACTTGACCCCGAGAGGCACCTACTGTCAGTGGGGTGCGTCAGACTGTTCCCGGTGTCCTTCCCCTCACTGGGGCCGACGACACCGAGACAGACGACGAAGCCAGGCAGGCCGAGAAGCGCCGGCAACAGCAGGAGGCGGCAACAGTGAAGATCCGGGTGGAACGCGACGTACTCGCGGAGGCCGTGGCCTGGGCGGCGCGCAGCCTCCCGGCCCGTCCGCCGGCGCCTGTCCTCGCCGGCCTCCTCCTGAAGGCCGAGGACGGTCAGCTGAGCCTGTCCAGCTTCGACTACGAGGTCTCCGCCCGGGTGGGCGTGGAGGCCGAGGTCGAGGAGGAGGGCACCGTGCTGGTGTCCGGCCGCCTCCTCGCGGACATCTGCCGCGCGCTCCCCAACCGGCCGGTGGAGATCTCCACAGACGGTGTGCGGGCGACCGTGGTCTGCGGCTCCTCGCGCTTCACCCTCCACACCCTGCCGGTGGAGGAGTACCCGTCGCTGCCGCAGATGCCCACAGCCACCGGCACCGTCCCCGGTGAGGTCTTCGCCTCCGCCGCCGCCCAGGTCGCCATCGCGGCCGGCCGCGACGACACGCTGCCCGTCCTCACCGGTGTGCGCATCGAGATCGAGGGCGACACCGTCACGCTGGCCTCCACCGACCGGTACCGCTTCGCGGTCCGTGAGTTCCTGTGGAAGCCGGAGAACCCCGAGGCGTCCGCGGTCGCCCTGGTGCCCGCCAAGACGCTCCTGGACACCGCCAAGGCGCTCACGAGCGGCGACAGCGTCACCCTGGCGCTCTCCGGCTCCGGTGCGGGCGAGGGCCTCATCGGTTTCGAGGGCGCGGGCCGCCGGACGACGACCCGGCTGCTGGAGGGCGACCTCCCGAAGTACCGCACGCTGTTCCCGACGGAGTTCAACTCGGTCGCCGTGATCGAGACGGCGCCCTTCGTCGAGGCCGTCAAGCGCGTGGCCCTGGTCGCCGAGCGGAACACGCCGGTGCGGCTGAGCTTCGAGCAGGGCGTGCTCATCCTGGAGGCCGGTTCCAGCGACGACGCACAGGCTGTGGAAAGGGTCGACGCCCAGCTGGACGGCGACGACATCTCGATCGCCTTCAACCCGACCTTCCTGCTGGACGGCCTGAGCGCGATCGACTCCCCGGTGGCGCAGCTGTCGTTCACGACGTCCACCAAGCCCGCGCTGCTCAGCGGCAAGCCGGCCCTGGACGCCGAGGCGGACGAGGCCTACAAGTACCTGATCATGCCGGTGCGCCTGAGCGGCTGATCCGGCCGCGGTCACCGCGGGTTGTCCACAGGCCGGGGACGAAGCGGCTCCGGCCTGTGGGGACACCCCGGGAAACCTCCCAGGTGAGGGTGTACGTATGAGCGCGTATGCCCACAGCTGTGCGCGGACGTCCGGGTTTAGGCTCGTACGCGGGTACGAAGGTGCCTCACACGCCACAGCAACCGAAGGAACACAACTGATGGAGCTCGGTCTCGTCGGCCTCGGCAAGATGGGCGGCAACATGCGCGAACGGATCCGTCGCGCGGGCCACACCGTCGTCGGATACGACCGCAACGCTGACCTCGCGGACGTCCACAGCCTGGAAGAGCTCGTGGGCAAGCTCCCCGGCCCGCGCGTGGTCTGGGTGATGGTCCCGGCGGGTGCGCCGACCCAGTCGACCATCGACGAGCTGGCCGAGCTGCTGGAGCCCGGCGACGTCGTCGTGGACGGCGGCAACTCCCGCTGGACGGACGACGAGAGGCACGCCGAGCAGCTGGCGGCCAAGGGCATAGGTTTCGTCGACTGTGGTGTCTCCGGCGGCGTCTGGGGCCTGGAGAACGGCTACGCGCTGATGTACGGCGGCTCCGAGGAGGACGTCGCCAAGGTGCAGCCGGTCTTCGACGCCCTCAAGCCCGAGGGCGACTTCGGCTCGGTGCACGCCGGCAAGGTCGGCGCGGGCCACTTCGCGAAGATGGTCCACAACGGCATCGAGTACGCCATGATGCAGGCCTACGCCGAGGGCTGGGAGCTGCTGGAGAAGGTCGACTCCGTGACCGACGTCCGGGAGGTCTTCCGCTCCTGGCAGGAGGGCACGGTCATCCGCTCCTGGCTGCTGGACCTCGCGGTGAACGCCCTCGACGAGGACGAGCACCTGGACGGGCTCCGGGGTTATGCACAGGACTCCGGCGAGGGACGCTGGACTGTGGAAGCCGCGATCGACCACGCGGTCCCGCTGCCCGCGATCACGGCCTCGCTGTTCGCGCGCTTCGCCTCGCGGCAGGACGACTCGCCGCAGATGAAGATGATCGCGGCCCTGCGGAACCAGTTCGGCGGGCACGCGGTGGAGAAGAAGTGATCCGCCCTCCGCCCGCGGTCCCGGCCGCGGGCGGAGGCGGTCCATGGTCCGGGGTGGCCGATCTGGCACCCTGGACACCCCCGGTTGTCCACAGCTGGGGACGGTTGAACCACACGTTGGGGGAGGTCGGCGAACGACCATGCACGTCACGCATCTTTCGCTGGCCGACTTCCGCTCGTACGCCCGGGTCGAGGTCCCGCTCGACCCGGGCGTCACCGCGTTCGTCGGCCCCAACGGGCAGGGCAAGACGAACCTCGTCGAGGCCGTCGGCTACCTCGCCACCCTCGGCAGCCACCGCGTCTCCTCCGACGCCCCGCTGGTGCGCATGGGCGCCGACCGCGCCATCGTCCGCGCCCAGGTGCGGCAGGGCGAGCGCACCCAGCTGGTCGAGCTGGAGCTGAACCCGGGTAAGGCCAACCGGGCCCGTATCAATAGATCGTCGCAGGTCAGACCGCGTGACGTACTCGGCATCGTGCGGACCGTCCTGTTCGCCCCGGAGGACCTCGCGCTGGTCAAGGGCGACCCCGGCGAGCGGCGCCGGTTCCTCGACGAGCTGATCACCGCCCGCTCCCCGCGGATGGCGGGCGTGCGCTCCGACTACGAGCGGGTGCTCAAGCAGCGCAACACGCTGCTGAAGTCCGCCGCGCTGGCCCGCAGGCACGGCGGCCGGTCCATGGATCTGTCCACCCTGGACGTCTGGGACCAGCACCTCGCGCGCGCCGGCGCGGAACTGCTCGCCCAGCGCCTCGACCTGATCGCGGCGATCCAGCCGCTGGCCGACAAGGCGTACGAGCAGCTGGCCCCCGGCGGCGGCCCGGTCGCCCTGGACTACAAGCCGTCCGCCCCCGGTGAGGCACACACCCGCGAAGACTTGTACGAGCAGCTGATGGCGGCGCTCGCCGAGGCCCGCAAGCAGGAGATCGAACGCGGTGTCACCCTGGTCGGGCCGCACCGCGACGACCTGCTGCTCAAGCTGGGTCAGCTGCCCGCCAAGGGGTACGCCTCGCACGGCGAGTCCTGGTCGTACGCGCTGGCACTGCGCCTGGCCTCCTACGACCTGCTGCGCGCCGAGGGCAACGAGCCGGTGCTGGTCCTCGACGACGTCTTCGCCGAGCTGGACAGCCGCCGCCGGGAGCGCCTGGCCGAGCTCGTCGCGCCCGGCGAGCAGGTCCTCGTGACCGCCGCGGTCGACGACGACGTACCGCACGTCCTCGCGGGGGCGCGGTACGCCGTGTCCGAGGGGACGGTGGAGCGCGTATGAGCGACCGGCCGTCCGAGAAGGAACCCGCCGGCTCCTCCGGAGACCCTGCGCCCGCCAGGACGCCCGAGCCCTCCGGCGTCGACCTCGCGCGCGTGGCGCTGCGCGCGGCCAAGGAGCAGGCACGCGCGCGTGGCGACGCGGCCCACCAGAAGAAGCAGGCGCGGCGCGGGGGCGGCCTGCGCTCCGGCGCGCGGGCCGACGGACGCGATCCCCTCGCGCTCGGCGCGGCCATCAACCGCCTGATCACCGAACGCGGTTGGGAGACCCCGGCCGCCGTGGGCGGTGTCATGGGCCGCTGGCCGGAGATCGTCGGCGAGGACGTCGCCAAGCACTGCGTACCCGAGCGGTACGACGAGGACGAGCGGGTCCTGGTCGTACGTTGCGACTCCACGGCCTGGGCGACGAACCTGCGCCTCCTCGCGCCGACCCTGGTCGCCCGTCTCAACGAGGACCTGGGCCACGGGTCCGTCCGGCAGATCAAGGTGCAGGGCCCCGGCGGCCCCGCCCGCCGCTACGGCCCCCTGCGCGCACCCGGCAGCACGGGCCCGGGCGACACCTACGGCTGAGCCGGCCCGCCGGAGTGCCCGGCTCGCCCGGCTGAAAGCCCCCGAAACAGCCGTCACACGCGTCCCGGCGCCCTCTTCCGGCGCAGGTGACAGACATCACATCACCACCTCTCCACAGCCCCGAAACGACGTCCGCGAGCCGTTCGTCGTACAACCGCACGCGGTTGCGAATCGTGAGGTGACTCCGAAGTAGCCAAGGGTTGACGGCTCGAAGCGCTGAGTGCCGCTGTGAGCCTCTTGGAGCCCCCTTCCACATATCGGGAGTCGGCCGAGCCGGGTTCAGGGCGGCACATGCGGACTCAGGTACCGGCAAACCCCCATCACTGTCAGCGCTACCGGTAGACTGGAGGACAATCCCGCCCCAGTCGTGGGGACCGTCCGGGACACGCTGAGCAACGCTGATCAAGGCTTACCAACGCAACATGCCGCAGCCGCTCCGGCAACCCGCCGACGAGCTTGGCTCGTGCTGTGCCAGAAAGGGCGCTTCGTGGCCGATTCCGGCAACCCCAACGAGAACATTCCGTCCACCGACGCCGGCGCCGACGGCGCGGGCGCTTCGCCGAGCCCCGAGGTCACCTCCTCGTACGACGCGAGCGCCATCACCGTCCTCGAGGGCCTGGACGCGGTTCGCAAGCGACCCGGTATGTACATCGGTTCGACCGGCGAGCGCGGACTGCACCACCTCGTGCAAGAGGTCGTCGACAACTCCGTCGACGAGGCACTGGCCGGTTACGCGGACACGATCGACGTGACGATCCTGGCCGACGGCGGTGTCCGCGTCGTCGACAACGGCCGAGGCATCCCGGTGGGCATCGTCCCGTCCGAGGGCAAGCCGGCCGTCGAGGTCGTCCTGACCGTGCTGCACGCGGGCGGCAAGTTCGGCGGCGGTGGCTACGCGGTCTCCGGCGGTCTGCACGGCGTCGGCGTGTCCGTGGTGAACGCCCTGTCCACCAAGGTCGCCGTCGAGGTCAAGACGGACGGCTACCGCTGGACGCAGGACTACAAGCTCGGCGTCCCGACCGCCCCGCTCGCCAGGCACGAGCCCACCGATGAGCACGGCACGTCGGTCACCTTCTGGGCCGACCCGGACATCTTCGAGACCACCGAGTACTCCTTCGAGACGCTCTCGCGGCGCTTCCAGGAGATGGCGTTCCTCAACAAGGGCCTGCGCATCCGGCTCACCGACGAGCGCGAGTCTGCGAAGGCGACCTCCGGTGCGGACGAGGCTGGCGCCGACGAGAAGGCCGAGGTCAAGTCGGTCGACTACCACTACGAGGGCGGCATCGTCGACTTCGTGAAGTACCTCAACTCCCGCAAGGGGGACGTGGTGCACCCCACCGTCATCGACCTGGAGGCGGAGGACAAGGACAAGCTCCTGTCCCTCGAGGTCGCGATGCAGTGGAACAGCAGCTACACCGAGGGCGTCTACTCCTTCGCGAACATCATCCACACCCACGAGGGCGGTACGCACGAAGAGGGCTTCCGCGCCGCGCTGACCTCGCTGATCAACAAGTACGCGCGCGACAAGAAGCTGCTGCGCGAGAAGGACGACAACCTCACGGGCGACGACATCCGCGAGGGCCTGACGGCGATCATCTCGGTCAAGCTGAGCGAGCCTCAGTTCGAGGGCCAGACCAAGACGAAGCTGGGCAACACCGAGGTGAAGACCTTCGTCCAGAAGGTCGTCTACGAGCACCTGGCGGACTGGTTGGACCGCAACCCCAACGAGGCCGCGGACATCATCCGCAAGGGCATCCAGGCCGCCACCGCGCGCGTGGCCGCCCGCAAGGCGCGCGATCTGACGCGCCGCAAGGGCCTGCTGGAGACCGCGTCCCTGCCGGGCAAGCTCTCCGACTGCCAGTCGAACGACCCCACCAAGTGCGAGATCTTCATCGTCGAGGGTGACTCCGCCGGCGGCTCGGCCAAGTCCGGCCGCAACCCGGAGTACCAGGCGATCCTCCCGATCCGCGGCAAGATCCTCAACGTCGAGAAGGCGCGGATCGACAAGATCCTGCAGAACCAGGAGATCCAGGCGCTGATCTCGGCCTTCGGCACCGGTGTGCACGAGGACTTCGACATCGAGAAGCTGCGCTATCACAAGATCATCCTGATGGCGGACGCCGACGTCGACGGCCAGCACATCAACACCCTGCTGCTGACGTTCCTGTTCCGCTTCATGCGTCCGCTGGTCGAGGCCGGGCACGTCTTCCTGTCCCGTCCGCCGCTCTACAAGATCAAGTGGGGCCGCGACGAGGTGGAGTACGCCTACTCCGACCGTGAGCGCGACGCGCTGCTGGAGCTGGGCCGCCAGCGCGGCAAGCGGGTCCGTGAGGACTCCATCCAGCGCTTCAAGGGTCTCGGCGAGATGAACGCCGAGGAGCTGCGTGTGACGACCATGGACCAGGAGCACCGCGTCCTCGGCCAGGTCACGCTCGACGACGCCGCCCAGGCCGACGACCTGTTCTCGGTCCTGATGGGCGAGGACGTCGAGGCCCGGCGCCAGTTCATCCAGCGCAACGCCAAGGACGTCCGCTTCCTCGACATCTGAGTCGGTCTCAGCTGACCGCACCAGGAAGGATCTTCACCAGCAATGGCCGACGAGAACACTCCCGTCACCCCTGAAGAGGGCGGCGTCATCGCCCAGCGTGTCGAGCCCGTCGGGCTCGAGACGGAGATGCAGCGCTCCTACCTCGACTACGCGATGTCCGTCATCGTCTCGCGTGCGCTGCCCGACGTCCGGGACGGCCTCAAGCCCGTCCACCGCCGCGTCCTGTACGCCATGTACGACGGCGGTTACCGCCCCGAGCGCGGCTTCTACAAGTGCGCGCGCGTCGTCGGCGACGTCATGGGCAACTACCACCCCCACGGCGACTCCTCCATCTACGACGCCCTGGTGCGCCTCGCCCAGCCGTGGTCGATGCGCATGCCGCTCGTCGACTCCAACGGCAACTTCGGCTCGCCGGGCAACGACCCGGCGGCGGCCATGCGCTACACCGAGTGCAAGATGGCGCCGCTGTCGATGGAGATGGTCCGCGACATCGACGAGGAGACCGTCGACTTCACGGACAACTACGACGGCCGCTCGCAGGAGCCGACCGTCCTGCCGTCCCGCTTCCCGAACCTGCTGATCAACGGCTCGGCCGGTATCGCGGTCGGCATGGCGACCAACATCCCGCCGCACAACCTGCGCGAGGTCGCCGCCGGCGCCCAGTGGTACCTGGAGAACCCCGAGGCCTCGCACGAGGAGCTGCTGGACGCGCTCATCGAGCGCATCAAGGGCCCCGACTTTCCGACCGGCGCCCTCGTCGTCGGCCGCAAGGGCATCGAGGAGGCGTACCGCACCGGCCGCGGCTCCATCACGATGCGCGCGGTCGTCGCGGTCGAGGAGATCCAGAACCGCCAGTGCCTGGTGGTCACGGAGCTGCCCTACCAGGTCAACCCCGACAACCTCGCGCAGAAGATCGCCGACCTGGTGAAGGACGGCAAGATCGGCGGCATCGCGGACGTCCGCGACGAGACGTCGTCCCGTACGGGCCAGCGCCGGGTGATCGTCCTCAAGCGGGACGCGGTCGCCAAGGTCGTCCTGAACAACCTGTACAAGCACACGGACCTGCAGACGAACTTCGGCGCGAACATGTTGGCGCTCGTCGACGGCGTCCCGCGCACGCTCTCCCTGGACGCGTTCATCCGCCACTGGGTGACGCACCAGATCGAGGTCATCGTCCGCCGTACGCGCTTCCGGCTGCGCAAGGCCGAGGAGCGGGCGCACATCCTGCGCGGTCTGCTGAAGGCCCTGGACGCCATCGACGAGGTCATCGCGCTGATCCGGCGCAGCGACACCGTCGAGATCGCGCGCGGCGGCCTGATGGAGCTCCTGGAGATCGACGAGATCCAGGCCAACGCCATCCTCGAGATGCAGCTGCGCCGGCTCGCCGCCCTGGAGCGCCAGAAGATCGTCCAGGAGCACGACGAGCTCCAGGCGAAGATCACCGAGTACAACGAGATCCTCGCGTCCCCGGTCCGCCAGCGCGGCATCGTCAGCGAGGAGCTCGCCGCGATCGTCGAGAAGTACGGCGACGACCGCAAGACCAAGCTGGTGCCCTACGACGGCGACATGTCCATCGAGGACCTCATCGCCGAAGAGGACATCGTGGTCACCGTCAGCCGGGGCGGCTACGTCAAGCGCACCAAGACGGACGACTACCGGGCGCAGAAGCGCGGCGGCAAGGGCGTGCGCGGCACGAAGCTGAAGGAAGACGACATCGTCGACCACTTCTTCGTCTCGACGACGCACCACTGGCTGCTGTTCTTCACCAACAAGGGCCGTGTCTACCGGGCCAAGGCGTACGAGCTTCCGGACGCCGGCCGGGACGCGCGCGGGCAGCACGTCGCGAACCTGCTGGCCTTCCAGCCGGACGAGGCGATCGCCGAGATCCTCGCGATCCGCGACTACGAGGCGGCGCCGTATCTGGTGCTGGCCACGAAGGCCGGGCTGGTCAAGAAGACGCCTCTGAAGGATTACGATTCGCCGCGTTCCGGCGGTGTCATCGCGATCAACCTTCGTTCGATGGAGGACGGTTCCGACGACGAACTGATCGGTGCCGAACTGGTCTCGGCCGACGACGATCTGCTTCTGATCAGCAAGAAGGCCCAGTCGATCAGGTTCACCGCCACGGACGAGTCGCTGCGGCCCATGGGCCGTGCCACCTCGGGTGTCAAGGGCATGAGCTTCCGCGAGGGCGACGAGCTCCTCTCGATGAATGTTGTTCGACCCGGTACGTTCGTGTTCACTGCCACCGACGGCGGGTACGCGAAGCGGACCGTGGTCGACGAGTACCGCGTCCAGGGTCGCGGCGGCCTGGGCATCAAGGCCGCCAAGATCGTCGAGGACCGCGGTTCGCTCGTAGGCGCGCTGGTGGTCGAGGAGACCGACGAGATCCTCGCCATCACGCTCGGCGGCGGTGTGATTCGTACGCGAGTCAACGAGGTCAGGGAGACGGGCCGTGACACCATGGGCGTCCAACTGATCAACCTCGGCAAGCGCGATGCCGTCGTAGGTATCGCACGCAACGCCGAGGCGGGACGCGAGGCGGAGGAGGTCGACGGCGACGTGGCCGTCGACGAGACCGCCGAGGGGGACGCGACCACCGGCACGGACGAGGGTGACGCGCCCTCTGCCGAGTAGCACGAGGAGTGAGTCATCGTGAGCGGAGCCACGGGCACCGGATCGTCCGGTATCCCGGCCGGTTCTCCGGCCGGTTCGGAGACGGGCGGCGGCGGTCGTGGCTCCGCCGCGCAGGCGGCGGACACCCACACCACGCAGCTGAAGGCGATCAAGTCGTCGCCCGCGAAGGGCGCGCCGTCGCCCGACGCTTCTGGATCCCAGGGGGGAACCGTGACGGACACCTACGCGGCCGGTGGGGGCCCGGCCGCCCCGGGGGCGGACAGCCGCAGGCGTCGCCCCTGCCGGGTGAGCGCCAGCCTCAGCAGGCAGGCGGTCCGTACCACCCGCCGCAGGCCTACCCGCCGGCCGGCGGCGCCCCCGCGGGCGCTGCTCCGGCGGGCGCGGTCCGCAAGCCGCGCACCGGGGCGCGCACGACCCCGCGCACCCGTAAGGCCCGGCTCCGGGTCGCCAAGGCGGACCCGTGGTCGGTGATGAAGGTCAGCTTCCTGCTGTCCATCGCGCTGGGCATCTGCACGATCGTCGCGGCCGCGGTGCTGTGGATGGTCATGGACGCCATGGGTGTCTTCTCCACGGTCGGCGGCACGATCTCCGAGGCCACCGGCTCGAACGAGTCGAACGGCTTCGACCTGCAGTCCTTCCTGTCGCTGCCGAACGTCCTGCTGTTCACGTCGATCATCGCGGTCATCGACGTCGTCCTCGCGACGGCGCTGGCGACGCTCGGCGCGTTCATCTACAACCTCTCCGCGGGCTTCGTGGGCGGCGTCGAGCTGACCCTCGCGGAGGACGAGTGAGGCAGGGCTCCGGCCCTGCCCCCCGCCCCTCCGAGAACCGATTTTGGGACTGCCCGTGTCGTGCGCTAATGTTCAGGAGTCAGCGCGCGGGAGACACACCGCAGAGCGCGGCGGGGCTATAGCTCAGTTGGTTAGAGCGCATCCCTGATAAGGATGAGGCCACAGGTTCAAATCCTGTTAGCCCCACCAGCGAAAAGACCCCCGGACCATCGGTCCGGGGGTCTTTTGCCATCACCCAGGTTCCGCCGGCGGCTCTGCGAGCGTCCGACCGGTAGCCTCATCCGCCAAGATCAGGGGATCGGGGCGGGGATGAAGCGACAGATCGTGGTGGGCGCGGCCGTAGGACTGCTGCTGGTCGCGGGATGCACGGGGGAAGAGGGCAGCGGCGAGAAGCCGCAGGCCAAGAGGCCGAGCGCCGTCTCGCAGACGCCGAAGCCGAAGCCGACGGCCGAGAGGGGGCCGGGCGAACCACTCGGGGCGACGCTGCTCGCGTCGACGGACGCCGAACTGCGGAAGCAGTACGAGCAGTATGAGCCGGGCAGGGTGGGCGGCCATCCCGACGCGGCACATGTGGCGGTACTGAGAGGACGGGAAAAGCCCTGGCAGATGGCGCAGTTGGTCTGGATGTCGGATTCCGGGCACTTCTGCTGGATGGCCCACGAGTCGAAGCATGAGAGCAGCGCGAGCCAGTGCTCCCCCATGCCGACGTCGCGGCCAGGAGTCGAACAAGTGCACACCCCGCCGACGCCGAAGGTCGACGACGGCTGGTACCTGGCCGTCGTGGAGAACGCGGTGGGCCGCTTCGGCTACACCGGCCGATCGGAGAAGGCACTCGTCCCCGTGAGGCAGGCAACCGTACGGTTTCCGTCAGGCCGGACCGTCACCTTCGTCTCGTACGGGAGGAGGCACGACGATCGCCGGATCCCCTGGGACGCCGAGATCTGCGACGCCGACCGCAGCGTCTGCTTCGACGCCTTCGACAGGGTTCCCTGATGCCGCGGTCACGCCTATGAGCCGTGCGGCTCACGCGTCACGCGTAGAGAGGCCCCCGGGCGGGCACCGGGGGCCTTCCGTGTGTGCCGAGAAGGGTCACCAACCGCCCTCTGGGCCCGTGTGGAACCGTGTCAGGGCGAAGATGATCAGAAGGTCCAGCACCATCATGGGGAGCGCCCAGAGCGGGTAGTACGGGACGAACATGAACTGGGTGATCAGGCTGATCCCCGCCGCGGCCGCGCCGACTCCGCGGCCCCAGCTCTTGTTCGTCACGACGCCCATACCGCCGATGACGAGGGCCAGGCCGACGATGATGTGGATCCAGCCCCAGGCGGTCAGGTCGAAGCGGTAGGCGTACTGGGAGGCGGCGAACAGGTTGTCCGCGGCGATGCCGGACGCCCCCATGAGGATGCTGAGCGGCCCGCTGAGCATCATCACGGCCCCGGCGAACAGGGACGCGCCGCTGAGCCTCGCGCTGCCGTCCGGCCCCCTGCCCCCTTGTCGTGTCTCGTCCGCCAATCCAGCCATAGCCGTCACCTTCCTGTACGGCGCGCTCGTCAGCCGTGCCACGTCGGCCACGCTCCTCTGTCAGGATCACCGCGATCACCCGGCACCGCGACCGCAGCCCGTGGAGGCCGTTGTCAGTGGTGGGTGGGAGGGTGACGGGGTGATCGTCGAACGGGCCTATGCGCATGTCAGCGAGGGCGAGGCGGCCGGGGGGCGGTGGCCGTGGTCGATGCCGTGTGTGCGGCAGCTGCTGGAGGAGGGACTGACGTTCTCCGCGCCCGTCACGTTCCTGGTGGGTGAGAACGGCTCCGGGAAGTCGACGCTGGTCGAGGCGCTGGCGGAGGGGTTCGGCCTGGACTCCTGGGGCGGGTCCGCGGGCTACAAATACGCCAGTGCCCGCGAGCCCTCGGAGCTGGGCGCGCGGGTGCGATTCGAGGCGACGGCGGCCGGCCGGCGCATGCTGCGCGGGTCTCGGACGCGCCGCAGGGGTTTCTTCCTGCGGGCGGAGACGGCGCTGGACGCGCTGGGCCGGGAGCAGACGACGGGAAGGCTCTCGGGGGCCGTGGACGAGATGAGCCACGGCGAAGGCTTTCTGATGGCCTTCCGTGAGCGTTTCGAGGGGCCCGGGCTGTACGTCATGGACGAACCCGAGGCCGCGCTGTCCTTCTCTTCCTGTCTTCAACTCGTCGGGCTGCTGCATCACCTGGGGCGTTCCGGCGCGCAGATCATCTGCGCCACGCACTCACCCGTGCTCACGGCGCTACCCGGCGCCGAGATCATCGAGGTGGGTGACCACGGAATGCGTCCCGCCGAGTGGCGGGATCTGGAGCTCGTCTACCACTGGCGTCGGTATCTCGACGACCCGTGGGCCTATCTACGGCACATCGTCGAGGCGGAATGACGTCCGTCCGCCGTAGCCGGGGGCGTCGTTCTGCGTCGTTCACCGCTGCGTCGTACTGCGTACTGCTGTGCTGCGTCCGTACTGCGTGCTGCTGGTGTTGCTTCTGATGCGTTACGTCTGTTCCTGCTGTCCTGCGGTCGCAGGGGCTGTCGCTCGGGCGGGGCCGAGAGGTCAGCGTTGGTGTGGCACCAGGGGCTGGGCCGGCGAGGCGGCGGTGGCGCACTCGCGGGTCGCCGGGACCGATGCGGCCGATTCGGTGTCCGCGAGGGGCCGGTGGCGGCAGCTGGGGGTCTTTCCGTGGGCCTCCGCCCGGATGCGCTGCTTCATCGTGGGAGGCAGGGCCCTGGCGTAGGACCAGGCCCAGTGGGGCGGTGCCGGAACCGCGACCTCCGCGCTGCGGTCGCTGTCGTCGCGGCCGGTGTTGCGGGAGGTCTCGGTCTGCGGCGAGGCCGCGGCGGCGGTGTTGGAGACGAAGCCGAGCGCCGTGAACAGCGCCAGGAAGGCGGAGACGATGGCGGTCCACAGGTTCATGACCTTGTTCCTGGTCATGGCCCCTCACTTTCAGGTTGGGCGATTTGCGTACTTTCCTCATGATGTGTATGTGGGCCGCGAAGTCATGGACCGACGCCCGTGGCGCGTCGATCTTCAGATGAACAGCACTCGAATGGCCGCAGGAGCCGCGAAGAGTGGCAAAAGTGGTGGGAAGCCGACAAAGTCACCCTCTGTCCGGAGGTGATCACTCTCCGGTCCGGAGTCGGTTCGTCCCCATCTACTGGGGTGTGCCGGGCGGCAGTTGAGCCCCCACGCAGGTCACCGATCGGTCTCGGCCGGTGTGTATAGTCGGGCGCCAGAGGTCCCCTACGTCAAGGAAAGACGAGGTCGCGCGGTGAAGAAGCTTCTCCTGGTCGCACTGGCCGCCATCGGCGGGCTCCTCGTGTACCGCCAGATCCAGGCGGATCGCGCCGAGCAGGATCTGTGGACGGAGGCGACTGACTCCGTGCCCACGGGTTCGTGAGCCGTCACAACGGATTCGACACAGACCCCGGCCGCCGACGCGGCCGGGGTTTCGTGTGTTCGGAGCAACGCGTGGCGGCTCGTCCTCGAGTTGCGGAAGCCGATCACTGCGTCTAGACGCCGCTGTTTCGGACGGGCGTGCGCAATGCGGGGGCGCCGGGCGGCCGGGCTGGGCAGGATGGGCGACGGTCCGGAAGACGGCGAAGGGGTGGCGCGTGATGAGGCGGCGTACGGGGGCACGGCAGGGGGCGCGTCCGGTGCGTCACGCGCTCCGTGCGCGGTCGGCCGCCGTAGGGGCGCTGCTGCTGTGCGCGACGGCCGCCCTTCCGGTGCCCACGGCCCTGGCCGCCGGGTCACCGGGGCCGTACGGCTTCGCCCCCGACACCACCAGCGTCACCGGCGCCCCCACCCCGGCCGGCGCGAAACCCCTCACCGCCGGGACGACGTACCGCAGTTCGCTGCCCGGGGACGGGCCCGTGCACTACTCCCTCGACCTCGACGCCACCTCCGACACCTACGTCTCCGCCACCGCCGCCCCCGATCCCGGCAGCGCCGTCTCCGCGGGTGAGGGCATCAAGGTGACCGTGCAGGACGCCGCCGGACGTTCCTGCTCCTTCGACACCGAGACCTTCGGCGTCGTCCGCAGCGCCCGCCCGATCGCCGCCTGGGGCGCCCGCGAGATCTCCGCCGATCGGCCCCGCTGCAAGACGGCGGGCACCTATCACGTCGTCGTCGAGCGCGTCGGTACGCCCGTGAGCGTGGCGGACGACTGGGACCTGGAGCTGTCCGTCGTCTCGGAACCGGCGCTGCGCGAGCCCGTCGCCGCCGAGGTCCCGGAGGCATGGAACTCGCAGACGCCCCGGCCCGCCACCGGTGACGCCGTTCCGCGTGAGGGCGGCTCGGGCTTCGCCTCCGCGGTGCCCGTCGGCCCGGGTGTGTGGACCTCCGGCATCGAGCCCGGCGGCACGCTCTTCTACCGGGTGCCCGTCGGCTGGGGCGGACAGCTCTCCGCCACGGCAGAACTGGCCGCCGCCGACAGCCGTGGCGGCTATACGACCGGCGCGCTGAGCCTTGAGCTCTACAACCCCGCCCGCGGGTTCGTCGACGACGTGGCCGCCAACTACGCCGGGCGCCGGGAAGACGCCTCGCTGCCGCCCCTGCCGCCGGTCGCGTACGAGAACCGGTACGCCGGCCCGGACCGGCTCGGCGGCATGCGGTTCGCCGGGTCCTACTACCTCGTGGTGCACCTGGCGTCCGAGGTGGCCGAGAAGTTCGGCGACGGGCCCTTCGACGTGGCCCTGCGTGTGCGGGTGGACGGCTCGGAGAAGTCCGCGCCCGACTATGCGGGGGAGTCTCGGCCGGACGACGTCTTCGAGGCCGTGCCGGTGGACCTGGACCTGGGCGAGGTCACGGGGGGTGCGTCTTCGGGCGGTACGGCGGGCGGCGGCAGCGGACGTGGGGATGCCGCGATGACCGTGCTGGCGGTGAGCGGCATCGGCACCGGGACCGCGCTGCTGGGGGTGCTCGGGGTGTGGAGCGTGGTCGCGCGCCGGAGGCTCGGGGGTTCGTAGGGGCGCTCGGGCGTTCAGGGGGCGCGCGCAGCTCTCTCCCGGGGGCCTCAGATCTGGCTGAGCGCCCAGAATCCCACCGCGTAGCAGGCCAGCGCCAGCAGCAGGAGCGGGATGGCCACCTTGGCCGGGGGACCGGGACGGCGGGTGGCGCGGTGGCCGCCACGCGGGCGGGGCTGCGCAGGGGCGGCGAGGAGAAGGGAACCTGCTGGCTCTGAGCGGTGTATGAAGCAGTAGAGGCATCGACGCGGTGATACGGCGTCGGTGTCGGGGTGGCCGTGGGTGTGGATGTGGGACCGGGCGTGGGTGTCGGGGGTCCGCGGGGCCGGGGGCCGGTACGGGTACTGGGGGACGGGGGATCGATGGGCGGCGAGGTCGCGGGTGTGCTCGGGGTGTACTCGTGAGGTGGCGCCGGTGCCGTGGTGCGGGCGGTACTCACGGTGGGGTCCGGCGGGGGGAGCTGGAAGCTTCCGGTGTCCGACATGTTCGGGAGCCGATGGACGCCGCCGGAGGGCGAGGGGTCCGTGGGCGTCCGGGTGCCCTGCTGCGGTGGTTCGGGACGGTGCGGGGGCGGGGCCGGTACCGAGGCGGACGGCACGGGGGAGCGACGGCCGGTGGAGCCGGTATGGGGGGTGGCGAGGCGGGCGGCGACGGGGCGGGACGGGGCGGCACGGAGGACTGCTGATGCCCGGTCAGGGATGCCGAGTGGCCGGTGCCGGCCGGTGCCGGCCGGTCCACGCGGAGGGCACCGGAGCCGGTGCCCGTTCCGTCGATGACGCCGGGCGCGCGCGTCTGGGGTCCGTCCGGGCCGAATCCGGCGGGCAGCGGCCCGAGCTGGTCGAAGATCTCGATCAGCTCGTCGTCGGGACCGGGTTCCGGCAGCAGTTCGGCCGCCGACGCGAGGGCCTTGCGCGCGCCGGTGGCCGTGCGGAACCGCGCGTCCGGATCGGGCTGGAGCAGCGTCGCCACGACCTGCCAGAGCGGCTCGGGTATCCCCTTGGGCGCACCCGGTGTGCCGTGCTCGGTGAAGTACTGCACCAGCGCCTTGGCATCCGGCTTGGCGCCCTCCAGCAGATACAGCGCCACGAGTCCCACGGCGAACAGATCCGCCGGGAAGTCCGGGTCGGAGCCCAGGAGTTGTTCCGGGGCGAGGTAACCGGGCGTCCCCACCACGAGGTTGGTCTCGGTCAGCCGGGGTTCGCCCAGCCGCATGGCGATGCCGAAGTCGGACAGCCGCAGGCGTGGCCGGGCCGTCCCGGTGGCCTCCAGGAGCACGTTGGCGGGCTTGATGTCACGGTGGACGACACCCTCGGCGTGCACGGCCGACAGCCCCGACAGGAGCTGGTCGAGCAGGGTGCACACGAACGACGGCGGCAGGGGCCCGTAGTCGCCGATGAGGTGGACGAGCGAACCGCCGCCCACCAGGTCCATGGTGAACAGCACCTTGTCGTCGTCGGCGGCCCAGCTGGCCGGCGCGAGCACATGGGGGTGGTCGATCCGCAGGGCCTGCTCCCGGACAAAGCGCAGAAGCGAGTGCGCGTCGCTCTGCTGGAGCACCTTGGCCGCGACGTACCGGCGGCGGCGGTGGTCCCAGGCACGCCAGACGGCACCGACGCCTCCGCGCCCGATCGGGTCGACCAGTTCGTACCGGCCGGCGAAGACCTCACCCATGGCTGTGCGTCGCTCCTCCCCCTGCGGTCATCCCCCTTGCCTCCCCCGCGAAGCGAGATACGACTCCTCCCGCGCGGCTTCCCGTGGGGCGCGGCCCTCCCACGCACCCGAGGGCAGTCGTCGGCCGGGTAGCCGTCGGCCCGGTCGCCGAACCCCCTTCGGCGACCGGGCCTCGGGCTCAGCTCAGCTCTGGTGCGACTGGTAGTGCGCGACCGCGTCGGACGTCCGGCCGGCGCCGTACACCCGGAGGAACTCTGCCAGCTCCGGGTGGGTCCCGGCGAGACTGTCGGCGGCCTCGATGATGTCGCCGGCGGCCGCGACCGAGCGCAGCAGCGACTGGATCTCGCGGACCACCCGCTTCACGGTGGGAGCGCCCGAACTGCTCGTCGTCTGTGTGGTGTTGCTGAGCACCGAGCCCCCCTGCGACTTCTTGATCTCCTCCATGCGCTCGGTGGCCTCGGCCGCGCTCACGCTGCCGTCCGCGACCTGCCCCGCCAAGTCCTGCAGCAGCTGCACCCGCTGGACCACGGCGGGATTGCCGATCTTCGCCCGCTGGCCGCTCATCAGCTGCGACAGCATCGGCGCGGACAGTCCCAGCACCCCCGCGAGACGAGCCTGGTTGAGACCAAGATCGTCGATGAGCCTACGGAAGAGCGTCCCCAGCGGCTCCCCGTACCAGTTCCGCTGCAGATCCCGCGCTCTTGCGGTGGCTTCCTGCTGTGCGGCGTCCATTGCGTCTCCCCATCGCTTCCCCAAAACCGTGGTTCGCTGTAGCGAACCACGTCGAGCATCTTACGGAGAGTGGTTGTGCATCGGGACCCCCCATCTTTTTTGCGAGATACGGGGCGCGACCCGGTAGTCTGGTCTGCGGTAGCCGACGGAACGCGCTCGTTCCGGACGGATGCTCGTCTTCCGGGGCCTTAGCTCAGTTGGTAGAGCGCTGTCTTTGCATGGCAGATGTCAGGGGTTCGACTCCCCTAGGCTCCACTTCCCGGACCGGCCGGCACCCTCGTGGGCGCTGGCCGGTTTCGTCTGTCCAGTCACCTTCTCCCCACCCGCTCCACCGTGACGTGTGTCACCGGCGTGAGGCCCGTGGCAACGTTGCGCATATTTGCGCAAACATTCTCGTCGCCTTCGGCCCAGGTGTGGACGTCTTCGATCAAGAGGGCGCCGGCAGTCGTACGGAGGGTTCCGGCAACCGTGTGAGCTGGTCTTCAGGCGATCAGGTAATCAGAAGGGTGCGTTCCGTTAGGGGAGCTTGTGTGGAGCTCACGCACACAAGTCGTTGCAAACGTCATCGTGGGCGAGGGTGCGAACACAGCTGCTTCACCGCTTCGAGCGGTGGCCGATGACGCTCGAAGACGGCCGATCTTCGACGAGTTGTCTCCTACGGGGGCCGATGTTCCACGTGAAACACCGCCAGGGAGCGGGAGAACTCAAGTCTCCCGCCCCCTGGCGGTGTTGGAACGTATGGAACGGGCCGGAGATGACCGACGCTCAGATCACTTGCCCTCGTCGCGCCGGGCCGCCTCCTCGGCTTCCTTCGCCTGGACCTCGGGGTCCAGCACGCTCTGGTCCGTGCCGTCCACCGACGTCAGGCGGTTGGACTCCGGTACCTCGGTCGCGGCGGGAGGCTCGACCAGCCAGTCCGGGTTGGCCTGCTTGTCCCACCACTTCCAGGCGGCGAAGGCGCCGCCCGCGAGAATGCCGAAGACGGCCAGTGCCTTCGCGACGCGGCCGGCCTTGGCGCGCCGCTGATGCTTGCGCACCAGCTTCTGCACGTCCTTCGCCGTGAGCTGACCGCGCAGCGCGGCCAGTGCGGCGGCCCCACGAGCGGCCGCCTCGTCCCTGACGGGTCCGGCCGCGGCGACCGCCTGCTCGAGCCTGGGCCGGGAGTACTCGGCGGCCTGCAGGGCCGCCTTTCGGGTGCGGAGTGCCGCCTCCTGGGCGGCCTGGTCGACCTTCGGTGGCACATGGGCGCGGGCCTGCTCCAGGCGCGGGGCGACGTGGACGCCGTACTGCGCGCGGGCCTGCTCGGTGGCCAGCGTCACCTTGGGCGCGAGCCGTACGCGTGCCTCGTGTGCGTAATGGGCGGCCCTGTCCTTGGCGGTGTCGGCGTAGGGCGCCACCACTTCCGCGGCGTGCAGCACGCTGTCCTTCGCCGAGCCGGTCGCGGCGCGCACGCTGTCGATGCGGGTCACGGGTTCCTCCTCCTCGGTGGCGTACGGTAATTCGACTTTCCACCCTTTTACGGATCATGCCTGCCAAGACGTGGAGCGGCATGTGTGGGCGGGCATTCGGGTGCCGTCGAAAAGTGATCGAGCGGAATAACAGATCAATATGGGGCAACGGTGGCTTGTCGTCGACAATGCCACGGTTCGCCGTGTCGCGCCCCCGCCACGGGAGTACTCGACGCGTTTTCCGCAAGCGATCTGCCCGGTCGGGTGCCGGTTGCCGAGCGCCGGGCCGCCGTGAGGGCCGTCCGTGCGAGGATCGAGGGATCACAGGACGACGACGGAAGGCAGATCGTGGCCGAGCAGCTCTACGCCACCCTGAAGACCAACCACGGCGACATCGCGGTGCGGCTTCTTCCCCACCACGCGCCGGTCACGGTCAGGAACTTCGTCGAACTCGCCCAGGGCGAGCGTGAGTGGACCAACCCCACCACCGGTGAGAAGTCCACGGCCCCGCTCTACGACGGCACCGTCTTCCACCGCGTCATCAGCGGCTTCATGATCCAGGGCGGTGACCCGCTGGGCAACGGCACCGGCGGCCCCGGCTACCAGTTCCAGGACGAGTTCCACCCCGACCTGGCCTTCGACAGGCCTTATCTGCTGGCCATGGCGAACGCCGGTCCGGGCACCAACGGCTCGCAGTTCTTCATCACCGTCGCCCCGACGACCTGGCTGAACCGCAAGCACACGATCTTCGGTGAGGTCGCCGACGCGGCCGGCCAGAAGGTCGTCGACACGATCGCCTCGGTGCAGACGAACCCGCGCACCGAGCGTCCGGTGAACGACGTCGTCATCGAGTCCGTCGTGATCGAGACGCGCCAGGGCTGAGGCGGGCATCGTCCGCGTGGGCGCCCGACACCTCCCGCTGGGAACCAATCGCCCCGCTCGTCCGTAAGGATGGGCGGGGCGGTGTATGAGTCTGTGCGCCGCGGACGACGACCTAGGGGAACCGATGGACCAGCCGGTGGGTAGCCCGCAGGACGCCCAGAGCCTGCCCGTCTGCTACCGCCACCCGGACCGCGAGACCGGTGTCCGCTGCACCCGCTGCGACCGGCCCATCTGCCCGGAGTGCATGATCAGCGCCTCCGTCGGCTTCCAGTGCCCCGAGTGCGTCCGCACCGGCTCCGGCACCGGCCATGCCCCGGACGCCGCCCGGCCCCGCACCCTCGCGGGCGGCAGTATCGCCGCCGATCCCCGCCTGATCACCAAGATCCTCATCGGGATCAATCTCGCGGTGTTCATCGCCGTACGGACGAGTGAAGCGCTGCTGAACGACCTCGTCTTGATCGGGGCCTGGCCTCCCGCTCCCTTCCAGACGACCTCGGGGGTCGCGGACGGCGAGTGGTACCGCCTGGTGACCTCGATGTTCACGCACGAGGCGATCTGGCACTTCGGCTTCAACATGCTCAGCCTGTGGTGGCTCGGCGGCCCGCTCGAAGCGGCGCTCGGCCGGGCCCGCTATCTCGCGCTCTACTTCGGCTCGGGGCTCGCCGGCAGCGCCCTCACCTATCTGCTGGCCGCGCCGACCACGGCCTCGCTCGGGGCGTCCGGCGCGATCTTCGGCCTGTTCGGCGCGACGGCCGTCCTGATGCGCCGGCTCCAGTACGACATGCGCCCGATCATCGCCCTGCTGGTGATCAACCTGATCTTCACCTTCGGGTGGAGCAACATCGCCTGGCAGGCCCATATCGGCGGTCTGGTGGCCGGTGTCGTCATCGGGTACGCCATGGTCCACGCCCCGCGTGAGCGCCGCTCGCTGATCCAGTACGGCACGGTCGCCGGGGTCCTCGCGGTGGCCGTTCTCCTGACGGTGCTCAGAACCCTTCAGCTCACCTGAGCGGCGGCTCCTGCCACCTGAGACGCACTGTTGTCCACAGCGGGTGGCGGATCTTGTGCACAGTGTGCGGACAGCGAGACGCCCCCTGCTGCGAACCAACGTTTCCGCAGGTCAGGCAAGGGGCGAACAAGCATTCGATAGGCCATGATCACCGGTAGTTCCGTCACACCGGCGTCAATGCCCAGTGGGTTATCCACAGATCGTCGTTCTTTTTCAACACTGTGGAAAACCGCTGTGGATAACTCAGTGGATAGCCGTGGGCAGAGCTGCGTTCACCGCGAGGCGACCGCGGCTTCACGCCCTTCTCGGGCCGTCACTTCCACTGCGTGGAGACACCGAATCCAGCGGCGATGAATCCGAAGCCCACCACGATGTTCCAGTTGCCGAACGCGTCGATCGGCAGGGAACCGTCGGTCACATAGAAGACGACGATCCAGGCGAGACCGATGACGAACATGGCGAGCATGACCGGCGCGACCCATGTCCGGCTGGTCAGCTTGATGGCGGTCGCCTGCTTCGACGGCGGCGGCGTGTAATCGGCCTTCTTGCGGATACGTGACTTCGGCACGAGGGTCTCTCCTGTCGATGCGCTGCGTGGCCGCGCAGAGAACTGGGGTCGGGCTCGGGGCAGCGTACAAGGGGACACTGTGGGCTCCCCCGGGCGTCCGTTAGCGTAGTGCTTCCGCGGCGCCGAAGGAGATAAGGGTACGTTGAGCAATTCTGCCGACTCCCCCGGTACGGGATCCAGCCCTGTCCGTGGCCGATTCCGTCCGGTGCGCGTGCTCACCGCGGCTGTCTTCGCCCTCGCGGGCCTCATCTTCTTCACCAGTTTCAGCACCGCCAGGGGCACCGACATCCGTACGGACGCCTCGTTGCTGAAGCTCTCCGACCTCATCCAGGAGCGCAGCCACGAGAACGGCCGGCTCGACGAGACCAACGCGGCCCTGCGCGAGGACGTGGAGGCGCTCGCCGAGCGGGACGACGGCAGCACCAAGGCCGAGGACGCCAAGCTGACCGCGCTGGAGGCGCGTGCGGGGACGCAGAAGCTGACGGGCGAGGCGATCACCGTCACGCTCAACGACGCCCCGCCGGACGCCACCGCCAAGCTCCCCGGCTATCCCGAGCCCCAGCCGGACTACCTGGTCATCCACCAGCAGGATCTCCAGGCCGTGGTCAACGCGCTGTGGGAGAGCGGCGCCAAGGGGATCAAGGTCATGGACCAGCGGCTGATCTCCACGAGCGCCGTGCGCTGTGTGGGCAACACCCTGATCCTCCAGGGCCGCGTCTACTCCCCGCCGTACAAGATCACGGCGGTCGGGGACCCGGAGAAGATGCAGCAGGCCCTCGCGGCCTCGCCGGCGATCCAGAACTACATGCTCTACGTCAACGTCTACGGACTCGGCTGGAAAGTCACCGAGGACGGGACGGTGACTCTGCCGGGCTACTCGGGCACAGTGGATCTGCAGTACGCCAAGCCCGTGGAGTGAGCCTCACTGGAGCTGCCGGTGCGCGTCGTCGTCAGGACCGTCAGCGAGCTCTGCGTCACCGTCGGCACGGTGATCGTCCTCTTCGTCGTCTACGTGCTGTTCTGGACCGGTGTACGGGCCGACACGGTCATGGACGACCAGATCGACCAGTTACAGGAGCAGTGGGCCCAGGCCGCGGTGCGGCCCTCGGCGTCGGGTGCCCCGGGCGCCCCGCAGACGCCCGCGAGCCCGCCGGAGCCCGCCCCCTACACGGCGGACAAGCCCTTCGCGATCATGTACATCCCGCGGCTTGGTTTCACGTGGAACAAGCCGGTGCTCGAGGGCACGGCCACCAAGACCCTCAAGAGAGGGCTCGGGCACTACGCGAACACCGCCCAGTTGGGGGAGAAGGGCAATTTCTCGGTCGCCGGGCACCGGCGGACCTACGGCGACCCCTTCAAGGACTTCCCCCGGCTCCGCCCGGGTGACGCGGTGGTGCTGACGGACGGAACCTCATGGTTCACGTACAGGATCGACAAAGGCCCCTACAAAACAGTGCCCTCCGACATTGAGGTGATCGACCCTGTGCCCCGTAAGTCGGGGTATACGCGTGAGGGCCGCTATCTGACGCTGACCACGTGCGATCCCGAGTGGGGGCACAGTCACCGGCTGATCGTGTGGGCCCACCTGGACTCCACGCAGCCTGTGGAGGCCGGGAAACCGAAGGCCCTGCGCCGTTAGTCTGGTGACCGTACGGCGTGATTCTGGTGCCGTGGTGCGACGGAAGGGACGGCATGTACGGCTGGATCTGGCGGCATCTGCCGGGGAACGCATGGGTGAGGGCGTTGATCTCCCTCGTGCTGGTCATGGCCGTGGTCTACGTCCTCTTCAACTACGTCTTCCCGTGGGCCGAACCGCTGCTGCCCTTCAACGATGTGACGGTGGACAACCAGTGAGCGCGCGCATCCTCGTCGTGGACAACTACGACAGCTTCGTCTTCAACCTGGTCCAGTACCTCTACCAGCTGGGCGCCGAGTGCGAGGTCCTGCGCAACGACGAGGTCTCCACGGCCCACGCCCAGGACGGTTTCGACGGCGTCCTGCTCTCGCCGGGCCCGGGCACGCCCGAGCAGGCCGGGGTCTGCGTCGACATGGTCCGGCACTGCGCCGCGACCGGCGTCCCGGTCTTCGGCGTCTGCCTCGGCATGCAGTCGATGCAGGTGGCGTACGGCGGTGTGGTGGACCGCGCCCCGGAGCTGCTGCACGGCAAGACCTCGCTCGTCGAGCACGAGGGCAAGGGCGTCTTCGCGGGGCTGCCGACGCCGTTCACCGCGACCCGCTACCACTCGCTGGCCGCGGAGCCGGCGACCGTGCCGGCGGAGCTGGAGGTGACGGCCCGCACCCACGACGGCATCGTGATGGGCCTGCGCCACCGTGAACTGGCGGTCGAGGGAGTGCAGTTCCACCCCGAGTCGGTGCTGACCGAGCACGGGCACCGGATGCTGGCCAACTGGCTGGCCGCATGCGGCGACGAGGGCGCGGTGGCGAGGTCGGCGGGGCTCGCCCCGGTGGTGGGCAGGGCCACGGCGTGACCGCGCTGCGCCCCGAGCGCGAGTCCGGCACCGCCTACGGGCAGTCCTCCGGGGACTCCTACGGCGGGGCCGGCGACCAGGGCACCCCGTACGGGCAGCAGCCGTACGGGGACCCGGGTGCGCACGGGGACTGGTACGGCGGCGCGGCCTCCGCCGCCGCGGACCAGAGCGGCGGTTACGGCGCCGACGGCTACGGCAGCGAGCGGTACGGGGCGCAGACGTACGGCGCGGAGACGACGTACGGCACGGAGGCGTACCAGGAGCCGTACGCCCAGCCGCAGCACACTCAGCCCCAGCACACTCAGCACGTCCGACAGGAGCAGCAGGCGTACATACCGCCGCCGGACGACGAGACCGTGGCGCTGCGGATAGCCGACACCGCTGCCGCCGCCGGATCGCGTTCTGCCGCCCGTTCCGCGGAGACCACCGACGATTCCCCCATGGGCGGCCGTGCGGCCCGCAGGAAGGCCGCCAAGCGGCGTCACGGACGCCGTGGCGCCGACCGGCCGGACGCGGCGGCCGCGGAGGCGGACCAGGACGCCCCGGGAGCCCCCCGCTCACGCCTGGAGGCCCGGCGGCAGGCGCGCGCCCGCCGGCCCGGCCCGGCCACGCTGGCGAGCCGGGCCATCGGCGAGGTGTTCATCACCACCGGCGTGCTGATGCTGCTCTTCGTGAGCTACCAGCTGTGGTGGACGAACATCCGGGCGCACGCGCAGGCGGACAAGGAGGCCAGCAGCCTCCAGAACGACTGGGCGAGCGGCAAGCGCAACCCGGGCAGTTTCGAGCCGGGCCAGGGCTTCGCCCTGCTGCACATCCCCAAGCTGGACGTCGTCGTCCCGATCGCCGAGGGCATCAGCAACAAGCAGGTGCTCGACCGGGGCATGGTCGGCCACTACGGCGAGGGCAAGCTGAAGACGGCGATGCCGGACGCCAAGACCGGCAACTTCGGGCTGGCCGGACACCGCAACACCCATGGCGAGCCGTTCCGGTACATCAACCGGCTCACCCCGGGCGACGACATCGTCGTGGAGACGCAGGACAAGTTCTTCGTGTACAAGATGGCGTCGATCCTGCCGGTGACCTCGCCGAGCAACGTCAGTGTGCTGGAGCCGGTCCCGCCGGGATCGGGGTTCACCAAACCGGGCCGCTACATCACGCTCACCACGTGCACGCCGGAGTTCACCAGTAAGTACCGGATGATCGTCTGGGGCAAGATGGTCGAGGAACGGCCGCGCAGCAAGGGCAAGCCGGATGCGCTCGTCAGTTAAGGGCAGATGAACGTGGCAGCGACCACCGACGACACCGAGTACGCGGACCGCTCCGCGACGCGTCAGTCCCCGCGCCGGCCGGAACGCCGCCGGCTGGGTCCCGTCGCGGCGGTGATCAGCGTCTTCGGCGAACTCCTCATCACGGCGGGCCTGGTGATGGGCCTGTTCGTCGTCTACTCCCTGTGGTGGACGAACGTCCTCGCGGACCGCGCGGCCGACAAGGAGGCCGACAAGGTCCGGGACAACTGGGCGCACCAGGACGACGGTTCCGGGCGTCCGGCCGAGTTCGACTCGGGGGCCGGCATCGGCTTCCTGCACGTCCCCGCGATGAGCAGGAGCGAGATCCTCGTCGAGAAGGGCACGACGGCGAAGATCCTCAACGACGGGGTGGCCGGGTACTACACCGACCCGGTCAAGGCGACGCTGCCGACGTCGGACAAGAAGGGCAACTTCTCCCTCGCGGCGCACCGGGACGGGCACGGCGCGAAGTTCCACAACATCCACAAGCTCGCCGAGGGCGATCCGATCGTCTTCGAGACGAAGGACAAGTGGTACGTCTACAAGGTCTACTCGGTGCTGCCCGAGACCTCGAAGTACAACGTCCAGGTCCTCGGTGACGTCCCCAAGGAGTCCGGGAAGACCAAGGCGGGCCGCTACATCACCCTGACGACCTGCACGCCGATCTACACGAGCCGCTACCGGTACGTCGTGTGGGGCGAGCTGGAGCGCGTCGAGAAGGTGGACGAGCAGCGCACACCGCCGGAGGAGCTGCGCTGATCCGGACGTGAAAGAGCCCCGGTGTCCTGGAGAGGACACCGGGGCTCTTCTATGCGGTGCTGTCAGCCGAAGGGGCCGCCGTTGTTGCCGCCTCCGTTGTCGTTGCCGCCGCCGAAGCCGACCGTGGTCAGCTTGACCGTGGTCTTCGCGGGGTCGACCTGCTGGCCGGCGTTGGGGTCCTGCCGGACGACGAGGGCGTTGTCGTTCTGGTCGCTGCCGTTCTCCAACTGGATGTTCGTGAACCCGGCCTGCGCCAGGGTCTGCTTGGCCTGGCCGAGCGTCTGACCGACGACGTTGGGCATCTGCGCCTTCTGCGCGGCCTGCTTGCCGATCTGAATGGTCACCGTGGAGTTCTTGTCGACCTTGCTGTTGGCCGCCGGGGATGTGGAAATGACCTTGCCGACCTGGTTCGGGTCCTGGGTCTCGACCTCGGTGCAGTTGCCGGTGAGGTCGTTGTCCTGCATCTGCGCCTTCGCCTCGTCACAGGTACGGCCGACGACGTCCGGGACGGTCGACTGCTCCTGCTCCTTGGCGACGGTCAGGGTGATCGTCGAGCCCTTCTCGACCTCTTCGCCGCGCTGCGGGTCCTGGTCGAGGACGGTGCCGGGCTCCTCGGCGGAGACCTCACGCGTCTCGGTCTTGATCGTGAACTGGAAGTCGTCGCCCTCGAGCTTCTCCCGGGCGTCCTCCAGGCTGATCCGGATCACGCTCGGCACCGTCACCTTCGGGGCGCCCGTGGACACCACGACGTCGACGGTGGAGCCCTTGTCGACCTCTTCCTTGGAGTCGGGGCTCTGCGAGCAGATCTTGCCCTTGGGCTGGTTCTCGCACTCGTCCTTCTTGACCTCGCCCAGCTTCAGATCGACGTTGGCGAGGAGCTCCCGGGCGGCGTTCTCGCTCTCGCCGATCAGGCTCGGGACGGCCACGGAGTCGTTGCTCGCGGTGTTGCCGTCGAAGACCCACTTGCCGATGAGGATGGCGCCCACCAGGACCAGCACGGCGGCGACGGCCAGCAGGATCGTGGAGGTGTTGGACTTCTTCTGCCGGCGCCGGTCGACGCGGTCGTCGTAGCCGAAGCCGCCGTCGTCCGGGTTCATGGGCGGCAGCATCGACGTGGCGCCGGCGTCCTGCTGGCGCAGGGCCGTCGTCGGCTGGTCGTCGGGGTAGCCGCCGTAGCCCACGGATCCCATCGCGGCCGTGGCGGCGACGGGCTGGCCGTCGAGGCAGGCCTCGATGTCGGCGCGCATCTCGTCGGCCGACTGGTACCGGTAGTTCGGGTCCTTCGTCAGGGCCTTCAGCACGATCGCGTCCATCTCGGGCGTGATCTCGGGGTCGAAGACCGACGGGGCCTGGGCCTCCTCCCGTACGTGCTGGTACGCGACCGCGACCGGGGAGTCGCCGACGAACGGCGGACGGACCGTCAGGAGCTCGTACAGCAGACAGCCGGTGGAGTACAGGTCGGAGCGGGCGTCCACCTGCTCGCCCTTGGCCTGCTCCGGCGAGAGGTACTGGGCGGTGCCGATGACGGCCGCGGTCTGCGTCATCGTCATCCCGGAGTCGCCCATGGCGCGGGCGATGCCGAAGTCCATGACCTTGACCTGGCCGTTGCGCGTCAGCATGACGTTCGCCGGCTTGATGTCCCGGTGGACGATGCCGTTGCGGTGGGCGTACTCCAGACCCTGGAGGATGCCGATGGTCATCTCCATCGCCCGCTCAGGCAGCAGCTTGCGGCCGCTGTGAAGGAGCTCACGCAGCGTGGACCCGTCGACGTACTCCATGACGATGTACGGGATCGACACGTTGTCGATGTAGTCCTCGCCCGTGTCGTAGACCGCCACGATCGCGGGATGGTTGAGCGAGGCGGCCGACTGGGCCTCCCGGCGGAACCGGGCCTGGAAGGACGGGTCGCGCGCGAGGTCCGCCCGCAGCGTCTTCACCGCCACGGTGCGGCCGAGCCGGGTGTCATGCGCGAGGTAGACCTCCGCCATGCCACCACGACCGAGCACCTGGCCCAGTTCGTACCGGCCGCCGAGGCGACGCGGCTCTTCCATAGCTACCTACCAGCCCTCTCCGTCGGTCCCGCCCTCACCCTTGTGGGTGTGGCGGTGGTCCGTCCGGGCATACCGTACCCGGCTCATCCTGCGTGACCTGGCCAAGCCCGTAACCCGATACAGGACCGGTATCGCAACGTGCACCGATGTGAAGGGGGCGTGAGCGGGGTCACTTCTTGCTGTTGATGACCGCCTCCATGACGCTCTTCGCGATGGGCGCCGCCAGACCGCCGCCGGAGATGTCGTCACGGACGGCGTTCTCGTCCTCGACCACCACGGCCACGGCCACGGGCGCGCTGTCGTCGACCTTGGCGTAGGAGATGAACCACGCGTAGGGGTTCTCGCTGTTGTCCACGCCGTGCTGCGCGGTACCGGTCTTGCCGCCGACGGTCGCGTTCGGGATCCGCGCCTTGGTGCCGGTGCCCTTCTCGACGACGGTCTCCATCATCGACTGCAGGATCTGGGCGTTCTCCGCCGACAGCGGCTTGCCCAGCTCCTCCGGGTCGGTCTTCTCGATGGCGTCCAGGTTGTGCGTCTGGAGCTCGTCGACCATGTACGGCTTCATGAGCGTGCCGCCGTTGGCGACCGCGGAGGCCACCATGGCCATCTGCAGCGGCGTCGTGGCGGTGTTGAACTGGCCGATGGAGGACAGCGCGGTCTGCGACGGGTTCATGTCGTCGGAGAAGACGGAGGCGGTGGCGCGGACCGGGGTGAACTGCTCCTCGGTGAAGCCGAACGCCTTCGCGGTCTCCAGCATCTTCTCGTTGCCGAGGTCCGCCCCGACCTTGCCGAAGACGGTGTTGCAGGAGTACTGCAGGGCGACCCGCAGCGTCGCGTTCTTGCAGGGGATGTTGCCCTCGTTGGGCAGCTTGGTGTTCGTCCCCGTCATGGTCCACGGGTCGGGGGAGTCCGTCTTCTCGTCCGCGTCCGTGTAGAGGCCGTGCTCCAGCGCGGCGGCCGCGGTGACGACCTTGAAGGTCGAGCCGGGCGGGTAGACCTCGCGCAGCGCCCGGTTGAGCATGGGGTCGGCCGGGTTGTTCTTCTTCTGCAGGCCCGTCCACGCCTTGGTGTCGGTCGTCGTGGAGTTGCCCGCGAAGGACGACGGGTCGTACGACGGGAAGGACGCCAGCGCCAGGATCTTGCCGGTGGACGGCTCGATGGCCGCGACGGCGCCCTTGCCGCCCTGCTTCTTCAGACCGTCGTAGGCGGCCTTCTGCGCGGCGGCGTTGAGCGTGGTGACGACGTTGCCGCCCTTGTTCTCCTTACCCGTGATCATGTCGAGGGTGTTGCGGAAGAACAGGCGGTCGTCGTTGCCGGTGAGGATGCCGTCCTCGATGGACTCCAGCTGCGTGGCGCCGAAGGCCTGCGACGCGTACCCGGTGACCGGCGCCCACATGGGGCCGTCGGTGTAGGTCCGCTTGTACTTGAAGTCGCTGCCCGTCGTCTCCTTGTAGCCGGTGATGGCCTTGCCGTCGACGATGATGTTGCCGCGGGGCGTGCTGTAGCGCTCGATGATGACGCGACGGTTGTTCTTGTCGGTCCTCAGCTCGTCGGCCTGGACGTACTGGATCCAGTTGTCCCGGATCAGCAGGGCCAGTACGAGGAGTCCGCAGAAGATCGCGATCCGGCGCAGGGGCTTGTTCATGACGGGCGGACCACCTGGGTCATCTCGGCGTCGGGGTTGGGCGCCGGGGCCGGCGCGGGGCGGCGGGCCGTATCGCTGATCCTCAGCAGGATGCCGATCAGGGCCCAGTTGGCGATCACTGAGGATCCGCCGTACGCCACGAAGGGCAGCGTCATACCGGTCAGCGGGATGAGGCCCATGACACCGCCGGCGACGACGAAGACCTGGAGGGCGAAGGCGCCGGACAGACCGACGGCCAGCAGCTTGCCGAAGGGGTCGCGGGCCGCGAGGGCCGTGCGCACACCGCGTTCGACGATCAGGCCGTAGATCAGCAGGATCGCCATGACGCCCGCCAGACCCAGCTCCTCGCCGAAGGTGGCGAGGATGAAGTCGGAGTTGGCGGCGAAGCCGATGAGGTCGGAGTTGCCCTGGCCGAGACCGGTGCCGAGGGTGCCGCCGGAGCCGAAAGCCCAGAGGGCCTGCATGGCCTGCTCGGAGTGGATGATGCCGTCCTGGACGCCGGCCCGGCTGAGCGCGAACTCGCGCGCCGGGTCGAGCCAGGCCTGCACACGCGTCTGGATGTGCGGCTCGAAGCTCGCCACGCCGACGGCGCCGACCGCGGACATCAGCAGACCGAAGACGATCCAGCTGGTCCGCTCGGTGGCGACGTACAGCATGATGACGAACATCCCGAAGAACAGCAGGGACGTACCGAGGTCGGTCTCGAAGACCAGGATGAGGATCGAGATCATCCATACGACGATGATCGGTCCGAGGTCACGGCCGCGGGGCAGGTACAGGCCCATGAAGCGGCGGCTGGCCAGCGCCAGGGCGTCTCTCTTGACCATGAGATAGCCGGCGAAGAACACCGCGAGGACGATCTTCGCGAACTCGCCCGGCTGGAGCGTGCCGAGGCCGGGGATCTTGATCCAGATCTTGGCGCCGAAGACGTCGGCGCCGAGCCCGGGCACCAGCGGCAGGAGCAGCAGGACCAGCGCGACCGCCATGGAGATGTAGGTGTAGCGCTGCAGGACGCGGTGGTCCTTGAGGAAGATCAGTACGGCCACCAGCAGGGCCATGCCCATGGCCGAGTACAGCAGCTGACGCGGTGCCGCCTCGACGAACGTGTTGCCCGCCTGCAGCCGCTTCGACTGGTCCAGGCGCCAGATGATGACCAGCCCGAGCCCGTTCAGCAGGGTCGCGAGCGGCAGCAGCAGCGGGTCCGCGTACGGCGCGAACTTGCGCACGCCCAGATGGCCTATGCCTGCCAGCAGGCCCAGGCCGATGCCGTAGGCGAGCAGGCCGGCCGGCACTTCGTCGTTGATCGCCAGACCCACGTTGGCGTAGGCGAACACCGGGATCACGACCGCGAAGACCAGCAACCCGAGTTCGGTGTTGCGGCGGCTCGGCGCTCCGATGGCGCCGATCGTGGACGTGTGGTGCGTCGGCGAGTTCGTAGTACTGCTCATCGTGTGACGGGGCCTCTCACGGCTTGCCTACTGCGTACCGCAGTTCGAGACGACCTTCTGCTCTTCCTCCGAGAGGGTCGGGCCGGGGTTTGGCGTCGCAGTCGGTGTCGGGGAGGTGGACGAGGGAGGTGAAGTGGACGGGTTGGGCGACGGCGTCGATGTCGCCTTGGACGTGAGGGAGGTACGGGTGGTTCCCGTGGTGCCTCCGGCCTCGCCCTCGCCCGTCTTCGCGTTCTTCTCGCTCTCGGCGGCCTGGCGTTCGGCCCGCTTCTTGCACGCGGACGCCTGCAGCGCCAGTTCGTCGATCTTCGTCTGCGCGTCCTTCAGACCGCCTTCGGCGATGGTCGCCTCCACCAGCTTCTGCTGGTAGGGCGGCAGGTACTTGAGTTCAATCTCGGGGTGGTCCTTCTCGACCTTCGAGAGCGACACCCATGCCAGGTCCTGGCTGATCCCGCGGTACAGCGCGACATGCTCGTCGTTGGTGCCGACGTAGTACTGCGTCTGCGTCCAGCGGTAGCCGCCGTAGAGGCCGCCGCCGATGACGGCGAGCGCGAGGACCGAATAGAGGGATCTCTTCAGCCACTTGCGGCCTTTGCCGGGCTTGACGAAGTCGTCGTCGGTGTAGGCGCCGAAGCCGCCCGTCGGCACATAGCCGGTGGTGTCGCCGGAGCCGGGCGGGCCGAACTCGCCGCCCCCGCCCTGGCCGGGCACCTGGCGGCCGAGCCCGGAGGCGCGGCCCGCGGGGGTCTGCATGATGCCGTTGTCGTGCAGGTGGTGCGGCTGGTTCTCGGCGACCGCGCCGACCACGACCGGGGTGTCGGAGAGCTGCCCTGCGAGGGTGTCCCCGGTGTCCAGGTCGAGGACGTCCGCGACGATCACCGTGATGTTGTCGGGGCCGCCGCCGCGCAGGGCGAGCTGGATCAGCTCCTGGACCGTCTCCTGGGGGCCCTGGTAGCTGGCGAGGGTGTCCTCCAGGGTCTGGTGGGACACGACGCCGGACAGGCCGTCGGAGCAGATCAGGTAGCGGTCGCCGGCGCGGACCTCGCGGATCGACAGATCCGGGTCCACGTGGTCGCCGCTGCCCAGGGCGCGCATCAGCAGCGAGCGCTGGGGGTGGGTGGTGGCCTCTTCCTCGGTGATCCGGCCCTCGTCGACCAGCCGCTGCACCCAGGTGTGGTCCTGCGTGATCTGGGTGAGGACGCCGTCGCGCAGCAGGTACGCGCGCGAGTCGCCGACGTGGACGAGGCCGAGGCGCTGCCCGGTCCACAGCAGGGCGGTGAGCGTGGTGCCCATGCCCTCGAGCTGCGGGTCCTCCTCGACCATGGAGCGCAGCTGGTCGTTGGCGCGCTGCACGGCGGTGCCGAGCGAGGTGAGCAGGTCGGAGCCCGGGACGTCGTCGTCGAGCGCGACGATCGTGGAGATGGCCTCGGAGGAGGCGACCTCGCCGGCGGCCGCGCCGCCCATGCCGTCGGCGATGGCGAGCAGGCGGGGCCCGGCGTATCCGGAGTCCTCGTTGCCCTCCCGGATCATGCCTTTGTGCGATCCGGCGGCGAAGCGCAGTGACAGACTCATGCGCACCTCGCCCGTCGGCTCCGGGTACATCCGCACGGTGCCCACCCTCCGGTCGGGAGCGCGCCGGGGCCCGGGGTGGGGGCCACCGCTGCGTGCTCGCTCCGCTCGCTCATGTTCGTACTACTTCCGCAGCTCGATGACGGTCTTGCCGATGCGGATCGGCGCGCCCAGCGGAACAGGCGTGGGGGTCGTCAGCCGCGTTCGGTCGAGGTACGTGCCGTTGGTGGAGCCAAGGTCCTCGACGATCCACTGGCCGTCGCGGTCCGGGTAGATCCTGGCATGCCGGCTGGAGGCGTAGTCGTCGTCCAGCACGATCGTGCTGTCGTGCGCCCGGCCCAGGGTGATGGTCTGCCCCTGGAGGGCGACGGTGGTGCCGGTGAGCGTGCCCTCGGACACGACCAGCTTGGTCGGGGCGTTACGGCGCTGGCGGCCGCCGCCCTGCTGGCCGCGTTGCTGCGGCGGCGCCGTCTGCCGGGCGGCCTGCTGCTGCCGTCCGGCCTCTCGCCTGGCCCCGCGCTGGGTGACACGCGTACCGAACAGGTCGCTGCGGATGACCTGCACGGCCACGATCACGAACAGCCACAGTACGGCCAGGAAACCCAGCCGCATGACCGTGAGGGTCAGCTCTGACATTGCCCCCGCTTCACCCTTCGGCTTGCCGGTAAATGATGGTGGTGCTGCCCACGACGATCCGCGAGCCGTCGCGGAGCGTAGCGCGGGTGGTGTGCTGCCCGTCCACCACGATGCCGTTGGTGGACCCGAGATCCTGGATCGTCGAGGGCGTTCCGGTCCGGATCTCGCAGTGCCGGCGGGAGACGCCGGGGTCGTCGATCCGCACGTCGGCGTCGGTGCTGCGACCCAGCACGAGCGTGGCGCGGGAGATCTGGTGGCGGGTGCCGTTGATCTCGATCCAGTAGCGGGTGCGTCCGCCGGGCGCCGGTGCGGCGGGCGGCCGGGGGCCGCCGGCGGGCTGCGGGTATCCGTAGCCGCCGGGACGTCCGCCGGGGGGCGGCGCGGCAGGCATCGGCGGGGCGCCCGTGGGCGCGGCGGCCGGCGGGTAGCCGTAGCCGCCCGGGGCGCCGGGGCGTCCGGCCGGGGCGGGCCGCTGGGGGCCGCCGGCCTGCTGGTCGGTGGAACCGGCGAGGGTGCGGCTGCGCACCCGGTACAGACCGGTGTCGAGGTCGTCGGCCTTCTCGAGGTGGACCTTGATCGGTCCCATGAAGGTGTAGCGCTGCTGCTTGGCGTAGTCGCGGACCATGCCCGCGAGCTCGTCGCCGAGCTGGCCCGAGTAGGGGCTCAGCCGCTCGTAGTCCGGCGCGCTCAGCTCCACGATGAAGTCGTTGGGGACGACCGTCCGGTCGCGGTTCCAGATCGTGGCGTTGTTGTCGCACTCACGCTGGAGCGCTCCGGCGATCTCCACCGGCTGCACCTCGGACTTGAACACCTTGGCGAAGGTGCCGTTGACCAGACCTTCGAGACGCTGCTCGAACTTCTTCAGGACTCCCATGGGGCACCTCCTCCGTCGTTGCCTGCGTCCTGCATCCCGCGGGGCGGGCACTGCCTTACCTGGTACTGCTTACTGATCGTATCCACGCGCCGGTCGATCGGCTGGTTCCCCCTGTCGGCCCGGTCGACGGGTGTCGACGCCCTCGAAGTTCCCCTCGGAGCTCCCCTTCGAACTCCTTGTGGACGCTGTCCTGCCATGGATCGTAGAGGGGGCCGTAGACCAGTGTCCCGCACCTGACCGTGGACCCCGGCCCGGTCATGGGGAGAAGCCGGGTACCGGTACGAGGTTGATACGTGAACAAGTTCTCCCCGATACGGAGCGGACGTGGCTGTGGCCTGGTGAGGTGTGATGCGGGGCGTCGCCGGCGTCGGGGCCGCGGGGGCACCGCGCGGGGGTCACGACGCGACTGCGCTGGTCGGCGCGCGCATGTCGTCCGTACGCCGGTCGCACGGCGGCTGCCTGGGGATAAGGGATGTGAATCCACCCTGGCGAGCGTGCTAATGTTCTGGGTGTCGGAAGGCGCCGGACCGCACGGAAAGGTCCTGAGGACACACCCAATGCGCGGGTGGCGGAATAGGCAGACGCGCTGGATTCAGGTTCCAGTGCCCGCAAGGGCGTGGGGGTTCAACTCCCCCCTCGCGCACAGACGAAGAGGCGGCACCGTTCACACGGTGCCGCCTCTTCTGTTGTGTTCGCCACGTCGCCCCCGCGAGGGGCGGGCGGAGGGCCGCCTCTGACGGCCCGTCCTGTGATGAAGCTCTCAGGTCAGAGGCCTGTGGAAGTCAGGCCACGAGGCGCTGCGCGAGCGTCTTGGCCGTCGTGGCGGCCTCGTCGAGGGCGCGCTCGTGCGAGGCCTCGAACAGGGGGACCAGGTCGGCCATCTTCGGGTCGGCCGGGGCCATGGTGAGCTCCGGGACGATGAACGTGAGGTCGGCGCCGAAGAAGTCCGTGAAGATCGCCGACAGGTAGTTCTGCACGTACTCGTATCCCTCGCGCGGGGTGCCCGGTCCGTACGCGCCGCCGCGGCTGGCGACGACGGTGACCGGGGTGCCCTTCAGCGACGCGTCCTCGCCGACGGTGCGGCCGACCAGGATCACGTTGTCCAGCCACGCCTTGAGCGTCGACGGGATCGTCAGGTTGTACATCGGCGCGCCGACCAGGACGGCGTCGGCGGACTCCAGCTCCTCGATCAGCTTCACGCGCTCCGCGAAGGCGGCGGCCTGCTCGGGGGAGTGCGTGGCCGGGTCCGCGAAGCCGGCGGTGTGGGCGGCTGCCGAGATGTGCGGCGCCGGGTGGGCGGCGAGGTCGCGGTGGATGACCGTGCCGCCGGGGTGCTGCTCCTCCCAGGTCCGCCGGAAGGCGTCGGTGACGGTGCGGGACGAGGAGGTTCCGGCCGGGAAGACCGAGGAGTCGATGTGCAGCAGGGTGGCCATGACGTCTCCAAGAAGAGGATCAAAAGGGCATATAGGGGTGAGCTGCCGCCGTGAGGGTGAAGCTTTCCTCAGGGGCTGTAACTTCGTACTCAACTATGGATAGCACAGTCGCTTACTTTTTTTCATCCCCCCACGGGAAGGCCAGTACCCTTGAGGTATGGCGGGTGAGGAGAGTCACGACGTAGCGAGCTGCAAGCAGGTGGACGACGGCATCACCCGCGTCTTCCAGCTGCTCGGCAAGCGCTGGACCGGTCCGATCGTGTCCGTGCTGACGACGGGCCCCGCCTACTTCGTCTCCCTGCGCCGGGCCATCCCCGGGATCAGCGAGCGGATGCTGTCCGACCGGCTCACGGAGCTGACCGCGGCGGGGCTCGTGGTGCGTGAGGTGTACGAGGGGCCGCCGTTGCGCGTGGTGTACCGCCTGACGGAGGCCGGTGCCGCGCTGGAGCCCGCGCTCAAGGAGCTGGGCGGGTGGGCGATGAAGCATCTGCCGGAGAGGGATCGGCCGGAGGGCTGCTGAGGCGCCCTTCTCCGGGTGGTACCCGGGTTCGTTTTCCACAGGTCCGGAGTTGTCCACAGGCACTGACGCGTTTCGGCCACCGGCTGTACGGTCGGCACGAGTTGATGTTCGTGCGGGATGTGCACAGCGCTGGATGTGGGGGAGGCGGTCGTCATGACCGAGGTCGTTGCGGAGCGCTCGGCGGGCGTGGCGGAGTCGGGTCCGGGCTCTGTGCGTCGTTCGCTGCCGCGGGTGCGCGGGTTCGCCGACCGGGACGCCGGTGGGGCGCCGAAGGCCGAGGGGAAGGCGCTGCGCGAGCGGCTCAAGCGCGGTGACCACGCCCGCTTCGACGTGGACGGTGCCCGCCCGGACGCCGTGACGGCCGTCGAGGAGTCCAACGCCGGCCGCATCCCCGGGCTGACGCCGATACGGGTGGGCCGGATGGCGGCGACGCCGTTCGCCTTCCTGCGCGGTTCGGCCGGGCTCATGGCGTACGACCTGGCCCGCAGCCCCGTGACCGGGATCCGCGCGCAGATCTGCGGGGACGCGCACGCGGCGAACTTCGGGCTGTACGGCGACGCGCGCGGCGGCCTGGTCATCGACCTGAACGACTTCGACGAGACCCTGATCGGCCCCTGGGAGTGGGACCTGAAGCGGCTCGCCACCTCGCTGGTGCTCGCGGGCCGGGAGGCCGGCGCGGACGAAGACGTGTGCCGGCTGGCGGCGCTGGACGCGGCCGGCGCCTACCGGCGCACCATGCGGCTGCTGGCCCGGCTCCCCGCCCTGGACGCGTGGAACGCCATCGCGGACGAGCGGCTCGTCTCCCACACCGACGCCCACGACCTGCTCGGCACCCTGGAGCGGGTCGCGGAGAAGGCGCGGGCCAACACCAGCGGCCGTTTCGCGGCGAAGTCGACCGAGCGGACCGAGGACGGCGGGCGCCGGTTCGTGGACGCGCCGCCGGTGCTGCGCCGGGTCGGCGACGAGGAGGCGGCGGCGGTCGTCGCGTCCCTGGAGAGCTACGTGGACACGCTCCCCGAGGACCGGCATCCGCTGCTGGCGCGGCACGCGGTGCACGACGTGGCGTTCCGGGTCGTCGGCACGGGCAGCGTGGGCACACGGTCCTATGTCGTCCTGCTCCTGGACCACCGGGGCGAGCCGCTGGTCCTCCAGGTGAAGGAGGCGCGGCCGTCGGCTCTGGTCCCGCATCTGGCGACGGCCGGGTTCGAGGTGCCGGAGCCGGAGCACGAGGGGCGGCGCGTGGTGCTCGGGCAGAAGCGGATGCAGGTGGTCAGCGACGTCCTGCTGGGGTGGACGACGGTGGAGGGGCGGCCCTTCCAGGTGCGCCAGTTCCGCAACCGCAAGGGCAGCGTGGACCCGGCGGCGCTGGCCGCCGACCAGATCGACGACTACGCCCGGATGACCGGCGCCCTTCTGGCCCGGGCCCACGCGCACAGCGCCGACCCGCGTCTGATCGCCGGTTACTGCGGCAAGAACGAGGAGCTGGACGAGGCGATAGCCGCGTTCTCCGTCGCCTACGCCGACCGGACCGAGGCGGATCACGCCGACCTGGTGGCGGCCGTGCGGTCGGGGCGGATCGCGGCGGAGCTGGGGGTGTGAGGGTGCGGGAGCCGGGCGGAGCGGCGGTGTTCGAACAGCCGGCGGCCGGGTGGCCTACGCTGGGCGGGTGACTACGCCGGAAGCTGAGCAGTCCCAGGCCGAGACCGCCGACGCGGCGGCGCCCGGCGACGCCGAGGTGCCCGCGGGAGCGGCCGCGCAGGCGGACGGGGCACGGCCCGAGGAGCGGCTGGAGAAGGCCGTACGGGCCGCCGAGCAGGCGTTGATCGAGTACGAGATCGCGGTGGAGACCTTCCGCGTCGAGGTCGACAACTTCTCCCGGCTGCACCACCAGAAGCTCGGCCCGATGTACGCCCGGCTCGACGAGCTGGACGCCCGGATCGCCGAGGCCGTCGCCGCGCGCACCGGCGACCCCGAGGACATCCGCAAGGCCGACGAGGCGCGGGCCCGGGTGATGCCGATGCCCGGCGTCGAGGAGCTGTTCCACGGCTGGATGGACGACTCGGGGCTGTTCCCGGAGGCCGTGGCGATGCTCACGGACCAGCCGGTGCGTCCGCCGCAGCGGGTGCGTCCCAGCGACGAGGCCCGCAAGCTCTACCGCGAGCTGGCCCGCAAGGCGCATCCGGACCTGGCCCAGGAGGCCGACGAGAGGGCCCGGCGCGAGGAGTTCATCACCCGCGTCAACGCCGCCTACGCCCGGGGCGACGAGGCACTGCTGCGGGAGCTGGCCGAGGAGTGGGCCGCCGGGCCGGGTCCCGAGGAGCAGGGGCCGAGCGCGGCGGAGGAGCTGTACGCCCGTCTGGAGTGGCTCGCCCAGCGCAAGGAGATGCTCACCCTGGTCGCCAGGGAGCTGGAGGAGAGCGCGATCGGGGCGATGCTCCGGCTGGCTCCCGACGACCCCGACCGGCTGCTGGACGAGATCGCCGAGCAGCTGCTGACGCAGGTCGCCGAGCGGGAGAACGAGCTGGCGGGGCTGCTCGCGCAGGGGCACGGCAGCTCGGCGGACGGCACCGGCGTCTGAGCCCCCGGTGACGCGGGCGCCCCGGCGCGGGGCGCGGGTCGGGTAGCGTCGGAGTATGCATTTCGGATCTGGCGTACCGGCGGTCGAGGTCACGGACCTCAAGGACGACGACTTCCTGCTCGACGTCCGCGAGGACGACGAGTGGCAGGCGGGTCACGCCGAGGGTGCCCTGCACATTCCCATGAGCGAGTTCGTGGCGCGCTACGGCGAGCTGACCGAGGCCGCGCCGCAGGACGGGCGGGTGCATGTGATCTGCCGTTCCGGCGGGCGTTCGGCGCAGGTCACGATGTACCTCGCCCAGCAGGGCGTCGACGCGGCGAACGTCGAGGGCGGTATGCAGGTGTGGGCCGCCTCGGGGCGTCCCGTGGTGACCGACGAGGGGCAGCCGGGCTTCGTCCTCTGAGGCGTCGCGGCGGGCCAGCCGGCCGTCGAGGGCACGTTCACCCCAGGGGGTGGGCCGCGAGCAGGTCTCCGAGGGTGTCCTCGTGGGCTGCGGCCGGGCCGAGCGAGAGCTCCAGGTGCTTGGCCCAGGCGTGATAGCGGTGCAGGGAGTAGTCGACGTCGGCGCCGAAGCCGCCGTGCAGATGCTGTGCGGTCTGCACGACGCGGCGTACGCCGTCCGACGCCCAGATCTTGGCCACGGCGACGTCAGCGGCGGCGGGCAGGGCGCCCGGTGTCCCCGAGCCGATCCGCCAGGCGGCCTGCCACAGCGCGGCCTCCATGGCGCACAGGTCGATGTAGCGGTCGGCGCACTGCACCGCGACCGCCTGGAACGTGGCGATGGGATGCCCGAACTGTTCGCGCCTGGACGCGTAGGCGGAGGTCATGCTCAGGACCTGTTCGCCCAGGCCGAGGGCGAGCGCGCAGGTCCCGGTGGCCAGCAGATGCCGTAGCCACTCCCAGGCGCCCGGGGTGTCGATCACGTCCCGCGCGGGGATGCGCACGGCGTCCAGGCGCAGTTCCCCCAGCCGTTCGCCGCTGGTGGAGAACTGCTCGGCGAGCGAGAGCCCGGCAGCTTCGCGCGGCACCACGGCGAGGACCGTGCGGTCGGCGGGGGTGCGGGCCGGGACGACGACGAGGTCGGCGTCGTAGGCCCAGGCGACCGTGGTCTGGGTGCCGTCCAGCAGCCAGTCGCGGCCGTCCTGCCGGGCGGTGACCGCGAGTTCGGCGGGGTCATGGCCGGTGCGGCCGTGCGCGGCGACCGTCAGCACGAGTTCCCCGCGTCCGGCCCGGGGCAGCACGCGGTCCTTCAGCTCCCCGGTGCCGTACGCCTGGACGGCGGCCGCGGCGGCGACGCTCTCCAGCAGCGGCACCCGGGCCAGCACCTTCGCGGACTCGCGCAGGACGAGGCAGAGCGCGATCGGGTCGAGGCCCGCCCCGCCGTACTCCTCCGCGAGCAGCAGGCTCAGCAGGTCGGCCTCGGCCAGCCGGTCCCACAGCGCGCGGTCGAAGCCGTCGGCGACGGCGCCCGGGGTGAGGGCGGGCGAGGGCACCGCGTCGGGCGCGACCCCGGCGAACACCCCGTGGGCCGCCTCGGCCGCCGCCTGCTGCTCCTCGGTGAAGGTGAAGTCCACGGTCCCTGCCCTTCCACACGTTCCGGTCCAGGTCCACAGTGATCTGACGGAGCGTCAAGATAGAACAGGTTCTAGAAGAAGGGAATGCCCCCGCCCGGACCCCCGTATGGTGTGGGCAACGGCGGCCCGGCAGGGGGTGTGCCCGGCGGGCAAGCCTGAGTACCGTTCCCGTGCGACGCCTGGGAAAGACGGACCGGAATCGGGAAACGGGGCAGGATGGACGCGCACGAGGCTCGCTCGGCCGTGCGGCACGGGCCCGGTGAGGAGCCGCATGACGCTCCGGCCGCCGACGTGCCCCCGCCCGCCCCGCGAACGGAAACGGAGCCGGAAACGGAGCCGGGAGCCGATCCGGTAGTGGCCCGGGGCGGGGTGGCGGCCCTCTCGCTGCGGTACCAGATCGCCGCGGCCCTCGCTCTCGCCGTCGTCGCCATCACCGTCTGCGTCCACATCGCCATGGTCTTCCTGCATGTCGCGCCGTCGAACACGGTCACCAAGCAGCACGGGCAGGCGATAGACGACTGGATATATCCGGAGTTCGAGCAGAACTGGAAGCTGTTCGCGCCGAACCCGTTGCAGCAGAACATCGCCGTCCAGGCCCGCGCCCGCGTGGCGACCGCCGACGGCCGGATCCGCACCCCCCGCTGGTACGACCTGTCGGCCGAGGACGGCCGGGCCATCGACGGCAATCCGATCCCCAGCCACACCCAGCAGAACGCGCTGCGCCGGGCCTGGGACTTCTTCGTCGCCACGCACGACGCCGAGAACCGTCCGGTGGGTCTGCGCGGAGCCCTCTCCGAGTCCTATCTGCGGCGGACCGTGGAGCTGCGCCTTGAGCGTGCGGACGCGGCCGGTGACGGCGGTGTCGTGGAACGCGTCCAGGTGCGCTCCCGCACCACCAATGTGCGCCCCCCGAAGTGGAGCGACGAGCAGGTCTCCGACCGGCCCACCTACCGGGTCCTGCCCTGGTGGCGGGTCCCGGAGGCCCGTGCGGAGGAGGGTGCCCGGTGAACCGCGTCGCGCTCTGCGTCTCCGCCGCCATCGCCCGGGTGACCGAGTCCGCGCTCGGCCCGTACCAGACGGCCGTCATCCGGATCGGGTTCACGGCGACCTGGCTGCTGTTCCTGCTGCGGGAGCTCCCGCACCGGCGGGAGCTGTACGGGCCCGACGGGCCGTGGGACTTCGACCTCGCCCAGCAGCTGGTCGGGACGAACGGGGCCTTCACCGCCCTGATGTGGTCCGGCAGCCGGATCTGGTTCGAGACCGTCTACGCCTTCGCCGTGCTGGCGTCGGTGCTGCTGCTGCTCGGCTGGCGCACCCGCACGATGTCCGTGCTGTTCATGGTCGGGGTGCTCTCGCTGCAGAACCGCTCGGTGTTCGTGGGCGACGGCGGCGACAACGTGCTGCATCTGATGTGTGTCTACCTGGTCTTCACCCGCTGCGGCCAGGTCTGGTCGCTGGACCGGCGCCGCGCGCGCCGCGCCGAGGCGGCCCGCGCGCGGGGGGAGCGGGTCGGTGCCGACCGGGTGGGCCCGGCGCTGTGGGCGGTGCTCGGCCTGGTGCTGGGCGCGGTCACCGCCGTCGGCCGGCTCGACGGGGACCCGACGATCCCGGTGATCCTGTGGACGGTGTGGCTCGGCACGGCGGTGTGGTGGGTGGTGGACCGCCGGGCGCGCACCGACCAGCCCCGCATCCTGCTCGACGTCGTCGGCAACATCGCGCACAACGGCGCCCTGTTCGTGATCATGGCGGAGGCCTGCCTGATCTACGCGACCGCCGGCTGGTACAAGATCCAGGGCTCGCGCTGGCAGGACGGCACGGCCGTCTACTACCCGCTGCACCTCGAGTACTTCTCGCCGTGGGCGGATCTCGCCGAGCTGCTGTCCGCGAGCGGCACGATGGTCCTGCTCATCACCTACGGCACGGTTCTCGTGCAGGTGGCGTTCCCGTTCACGCTCTTCCACCGGAGGGTGAAGAACGTCCTGCTCGCGGCGATGATCACCGAGCACGCCGTGATCGCGGTCGTGCTCGGGCTGCCGTTCTTCTCGCTGGCGATGATCGCGGCGGACGCGGTGTTCCTGCCGACGCCGTTCCTGCGCCGGCTCGGCGGACGGGCGGCCCGCGCGCGGGCCCGGCTGGCGGGTGCTGTCCGGCGGCGGGGCGACGGCCGGCGGGCGGTGCCGGAACAGCGGGCCCCGGAGGACCCCGAGCCCACGCACGTAGGCTTCACGGCATGACCGACCCCGCCACGGGTGCCGACGCCTCGCGCCTCTGGCACCGTCTCTCCGGCACGTCCGTCCTGCTGGACGGCTTCCACGCCCTCAAGCACGCCGTCCGCTTCGGCGCCGAGGTCCCGGTGGCGGTGGCCGTCGACCGCAAGGCCGCGCTCGCCCTCGCCGAGGAACTGGCCCCGGACGTGCGGGACGTCCTGGACACGCTCCTCACCGAGGTCACGCAGGCGGAGTACGCCGCGCTCGTGCCGCGTCCGCATCCCACCGCGGTGGCCGCCCTCGCCGTACGCCCGTCCCGAGAGGCCAATCTGGCGCGGCTGGCGCGGGCCGGGCGCACCGCCCCCGTCGTGGTCCTCGACGATCCGCGTCACCTCGGCAACGCGGGGGCGGTGATCCGGCTGGCCGCGGGGTTCGGCGCGACCGGGGTGGTCACCACCGGCACCCTGGACCCCTGGCATCCGACGGTCGTGCGTGGCGGGGCGGGCCTGCACTTCGCGACGGCCGTGGAGCGGCTGGACGTGGCGGAGCTGCCGCCGGGCCCGCTGTTCGCGCTGGACCCCGAGGGCGACGACATCCGGGGCGTCGAGCTCCCGGACGACGCCGTCCTCGCCTTCGGGTCCGAGCGCAGCGGGCTGTCGGCCGGACTACGCGCGCGGGCCGACCGCCTGGTGGCGCTGCCGATGCGCCCCCAGGTCTCCAGCTACAACCTGGCCACCAGCGTGGCCATGACGCTGTACCACTGGAGTCTGACCGGGGGCGCGGCCGCCCCGGGTCAGGACAGGCCCTGAGCCTCGCGGCGCACCTCGACCACACGGAAGCGGTTGGCGACGAACGCGCCGTCGCACAGCGCCGCGTTGGCCGCGGGGTTGCCGCCCGAGCCGTGGAAGTCGGAGAACGCCGCCGTCTGGTTGACGTACACGCCGCCCGTGAGGTTCAGCGACAGCTGGGCCGCCTCGTCGAAGCAGACCTCCTGCACGGCCTCCTCGACCTCGTCGTCGGTGGTGTACGCGCCGACGGTCATCGCGCCCTTCTCGCGCACCGTGCGCCGCAGCAGCTCCACCGCGTCGGCCGACGAGTCGACGGCGACGGCGAACGACACCGGACCGAAGCACTCGCTCATGTAGGCGGCCTCGTCGTCGGGCTTGGCGCCGTCCAGCTTCACGATGACCGGGGTGCGCACCACCGCGCCCGGGAACTCCGGGTGGGTGATCTCCCGTGAGGCGAGGGCGACTTCGCCGAGACCGGGGGCGGCCTCCAGCCGGGCCTTCACGTCCGGGTTGACCAGGGCGCCGAGGAGCGCGTTGGCGCGGGCGTCGTCACCGAGGAGGCCGTCGACCGCGCGCGCGAGGTCGGCGACGACCTCGTCGTAGGTCTTGGGGCCCTGGTCGGTGCGGATGCCGTCGCGCGGGATGAGCAGGTTCTGCGGGGTGGTGCACATCTGGCCGCTGTAGAGGGACAGCGAGAACGCCAGGTTGGACAGCATCCCCTTGTAGTCGTCGGTGGAGTCCACGACGACCGTGTTGACGCCGGCCTTCTCCGTGTAGACCTGCGCCTGGCGGGCGTTGGCCTCCAGCCAGTCGCCGAACTCGGTGGAGCCGGTGTAGTCGATGATCCGGATCTCGGGGCGGGTCGCCAGGGTCTTGGCGATGCCCTCGCCGGGGCGCTCGGCGGCCAGCGCGACCAGGTTCGGGTCGAAGCCGGCCTCGGTGAGGACCTGCCGCGCGACCTGGACGGTGAGCGCGAGCGGCAGCACCGCGCGCGGGTGCGGCTTGACCAGGACGGCGTTGCCGGTGGCGAGGGAGGCGAACAGGCCCGGGTAGCCGTTCCACGTCGGGAAGGTGTTGCAGCCGATGAGCAGGGCGATGCCGCGCGGGACGGGCGTGAACCGCTTGTTCAGCGCCAGCGGGTCGCGCTTGCCCTGGGGCTTGGTCCACTCGGCGCTGTCGGGGGTGCGGACCTGCTCGACGTACGCGTAGGCCACCGCCTCCAGGCCGCGGTCCTGCGCGTGGGGGCCGCCCGCCTGGAGCGCCATCATGAACGCCTGGCCGGAGGTGTGCATGACCGCGTGCGCGAACTCGTGCGTCCGGTCGCTGATCCGCTTGAGGATCTCCAGACAGACCACCGCGCGGGTCTCGGCGCCCGCGTCCCGCCACTGCCGCATGCCGGAGCGCATGGCCGGCAGCAGCTCGTCGAGGTCCGCGTGCGGGTACTCCACGCCCAGCTCGACGCCGTACGGGGAGGTCTCGCCGCCGACCCAGCCGTCCGTGCCGGGCTGGCCGAGGTCGAGGCGGCTGCCGAGGAGGGCGTCGAAGGCGGCCTTGCCCGCCGCCGCGTCCAGGCTGCCGTTCTCCCCGTAGGCCTTGGGGTGCTCCGGGTGCGGGGACCAGTAGGCGCGGGTACGGATCGCCTCCAGGGCCTGGTCGAGAGTGGGCCGGTGCTTGGCGATCAGCTCGTGGGCGGTGAGTTCGGCGGTGGCCATGCGGGACCAACTCCTCGTTTCCTGAGCTCTTCGTCGAGCTCATGACCTGGGCAGAAACATGGGCAGGAACAGGCGGTCAGAGTTAGAGTAACCGAACGATCGGTCGGTTCAAGGGGGTCCGCCGCATCTGTGGAAAACCCCGTGCGGGAGGATCGCGCCCATGACAGCACTCGACCTCAGCAGCCCCGTGGCCGTCGTCGGCACCGGCACCATGGGCCAGGGCATCGCCCAGGTCGCACTGGTGGCGGGGCATCCCGTACGGCTGTACGACGCCGCTCCGGGGAGGGCCCGGGCCGCCGCCGACGCCATCGTCGCGCGCCTGGACCGGCTCGTCGAGAAGGAGCGGCTGAGCGGCGCCGACCGCGACGCGGCGCGGGACCGGCTGCTGCCCGCCGAGTCGCTCTCCGACCTCGCCGACTGCGCGTTGGTCGTCGAGGCCGTGCTGGAGCGCCTGGACGTCAAGCAGGAGCTGTTCCGCGAGCTGGAGGGCATCGTCGGCGAGGACTGCCTGCTCGCCACCAACACCTCCTCCCTGTCGGTGACGGCCATCGGCGGCGCGCTCGCCAACCCGGGCCGGTTCGTCGGCCTGCACTTCTTCAACCCCGCCCCGCTGCTGCCGCTGGTCGAGGTCGTCTCCGGGTTCGCCACCGACGTCACGTCGGCCACGCGCGCGTACGAGACGGCCCGCGCGTGGGGCAAGACGCCGGTCGCCTGCGCCGACACCCCCGGCTTCATCGTCAACCGCATCGCCCGGCCCTTCTACGCCGAGGCGTTCGCCGTGTACGAGGCGCAGGGCGCCGACCCGGCCACCATCGACGCCGTGCTGCGCGAGTGCGGCGGCTTCAAGATGGGCGCGTTCGAGCTGACCGACCTGATCGGGCAGGACGTCAACGAGTCCGTGACGCACTCCGTGTGGGAGTCCTTCTTCCAGGACGTGCGCTTCACGCCCTCGCTCGCCCAGCGGCGCCTGGTCGAGTCCGGCCGGCTGGGCCGCAAGACCGGGCACGGCTGGTACGACTACGCCGACGGGACCGCCGAGCGGCCCGAGCCGCACACCGCGGAGCCCGGCCGCACCCCCGCCCACGTCGTCGCCGAGGGCGACCTCGGCCCGGCCTCCGAGCTGCTGGCGCTGATCCGCGAGGCCGGCATCCCGGTGCGCGAGGAGGAAGAGGACCACGGCACCCGGCTGGTGCTGCCGAGCGGCGGCCAGCTCGCGCTCGCCGACGGGCAGACCTCGGTGGAGTTCCGCGACGTCGTCTACTTCGACCTCGCCCTCGACTACCGCCGGGCCACCCGGATCGCCCTGTCCGCCTCCCAGGACACCTCGCCGACGACCCTCGCGGAGGCCGTCGGGCTCTTCCAGGCGCTCGGCAAGGACGTCAGCGTCATCGGCGACGTCCCCGGCATGATCGTCGCCCGGACCGTGGCACGGATCGTCGATCTGGCGCACGACGCCGTCGCCAAGGGCGTCGCCACCGAGGAGGACATCGACACCGCGATGCGCCTGGGCGTCAACTACCCGCTCGGCCCCTTCGAGTGGAGCCGCCGGCTGGGACGCAACTGGGCCTACGCCCTCCTCGACGACCTGCACCTGCGCGATCCGTCGGGCCGCTACGCCCCGTCCCTCGCGCTGTACCGCCACGCCTACGCCTCCGACAAGCGCCAGGGCGGCTCCTCATGACCCGGGAGGGCAGCACCCCATGACCACTGCCAAGCGCGACACGTACACGCCGGAGACGCTGCTCTCGGTCGCCGTCCAGGTCTTCAACGAGCGGGGCTACGACGGCACCTCCATGGAGCACCTGTCCAAGGCGGCCGGCATCTCCAAGTCGTCGATCTACCACCATGTGACCGGCAAGGAGGAGCTGCTGCAGCGTGCCGTCAGCCGCGCCCTGGACGGTCTGTTCGGGATCCTCGACGAGGAGCACGCGCGCACGGGCCACGCCGCCGACCGGCTGGAGTACGTCGTACGGCGCATGGTCGAGGTGCTGATAACCGAGCTGCCCTACGTCACGCTGCTGCTGCGCGTGCGGGGCAACACCGACACCGAGCGGTGGGCACTGGAGCGGCGCCGCGACTTCGACCACCGGGTCGCCGAGCTGCTGAAGGCGGCCGCGGCGGACGGCGAGGTGCGCGCCGACGTCGAGGTGCGCCTGGCCACCCGGCTCGTCTTCGGCATGATCAACTCGATCGTCGAGTGGTACCGGCCGGACGGGCGCGGGATGAATCAGCGCGAGGTCGCCGAGACGGTGGTCCGCCTGGTCTTCGACGGACTGCGCAAGGCCGGCTGACCGGCGGCGGGGGCGTACGCGCGCGGGTCAGCCCTGGGGCTCCAGGTCCTCCTCCTCGAAGACGAGCAGGGTGCGGGTGCTGAGCACCTCCGGGATCGCCTGGAGCCGGGTGAGGACGAGCTCGCGCAGGGCCCTGTTGTCGGGGGTGTGCACCAGGAGCAGTACGTCGAAGTCGCCGCCCACCAGGGCGATGTGGGAGGCGCCGGGCAGTCGGCGCAGCTGTTCGCGGACCGTGCGCCAGGAGTTCTGGACGATCTTCAGGGTGATGTAGGCCGAGGTGCCGTGGCCCGCCCTTTCGTGGTCGACGCGGGCGCCGAAACCGCGGATGACGCCGTCCTCGACGAGGCGGTTGATCCGGGCGTAGGCGTTGGCCCGGGAGACGTGCACCCGCTCGGCGACCGACCGGATCGAGGCACGGCCGTCCGCCTGGAGCATCTGGAGGATGTCCTGATCTATGGCGTCCAGCGGACGGGCCGGCGGCCGGACCGGGCCGTCCCCCTCGCCTTCGGCCATTTGTTCAGACTCCATGGCCCCCCACCCTCCTCACGTGGACGTCCTGCGTTCATTGGAGGATGTGGAGAACCGTTTGTCCACAGCCTGGGGGTGCCTGTAGCCAAAATGTGCCGGCGACCGAACAATCGGTAGGTGAGGCGCGTCACGGACGCCGCGCCTCCTGTAGCCACTCCCACGAGGAGGTGCCGTCATGACGGTCATGGAGCAGCGAGGCGCGTACCGGCCATCGCCGCCGCCCGCCTGGCAGCCCCGCACGGACCCCGCGCCCCTGCTGCCCGACGCGGAGCCGTACCGCGTTCTCGGCACCGAGGCCGCCGCGAAGGCCGACCCGGATCTGCTGCGCCGGCTGTACGCCGAGCTGGTGCGCGGCCGCCGGTACAACGCGCAGGCGACCGCGCTCACCAAGCAGGGCCGTCTCGCGGTCTACCCGTCCAGCACCGGCCAGGAGGCCTGCGAGGTCGCCGCCGCGCTGGCCCTCGAGGAGCGCGACTGGCTCTTCCCGAGCTACCGCGACACCCTCGCGGCCGTCGCCCGCGGCGTGGACCCCGTCGAGGCGCTGACGCTGCTCCGCGGCGACTGGCACACCGGCTACGACCCCTACGAGCACCGCGTGGCCCCGCTGTCCACGCCGCTCGCCACCCAGCTCCCGCACGCCGTCGGGCTCGCGCACGCCGCCCGCATCAAGGGCGACGACGTGGTCGCGCTCGCCATGGTCGGCGACGGCGGCACCAGCGAGGGCGACTTCCACGAGGCGCTGAACTTCGCGGCCGTCTGGCAGGCCCCGGTCGTCTTCCTCGTGCAGAACAACGGCTTCGCGATCTCCGTCCCGCTCGCCAAGCAGACCGCGGCCCCGTCGCTGGCCCACAAGGCCGTCGGCTACGGGATGCCCGGCCGCCTGGTCGACGGCAACGACGCGGCCGCCGTGCACGAGGTGCTCGGCGAGGCCGTGCGGCGCGCCCGCGAGGGCGGCGGACCCACGCTGATCGAGGCGGTCACCTACCGCATCGACGCGCACACCAACGCCGACGACGCCACCCGCTACCGCGGCGACGCCGAGGTGGAGGCCTGGCGCGACCACGACCCGATCGCGCTCCTGGACCGCGAGCTGACCGCGCGCGGACTGCTCGACGAGGCCGGCCGGGAGGCCGCCAGGGACGCCGCCGAGGCCATGGCCGCCGACCTGCGCGAGCGCATGAACCAGGACGCGGTGCTCGACCCGGCCGACCTGTTCGCCCACGTCTACGCCGAGCCCACGCCGCAACTGCGCGAGCAGCATGCCCAGTTGCGGGCCGAACTCGACGCCGAGCACGACACCCACGGGGGTGCGCACCGATGACCACCGTCGCCGTCAAGCCGGCCACCATGGCACAGGCCCTCACGCGCGCGATGCGCGACGCCATGGCCGCCGACCCGTCCGTGCACGTCATGGGCGAGGACGTCGGCACCCTCGGCGGCGTCTTCCGCGTCACCGACGGACTCGCCGAGGAGTTCGGCGAGGACCGCTGCACCGACACCCCGCTGGCCGAGGCGGGCATCCTCGGCACCGCGGTCGGCATGGCCATGTACGGCCTGCGCCCGGTCGTGGAGATGCAGTTCGACGCGTTCGCCTACCCGGCGTTCGAGCAACTCGTCTCGCACGTGGCGAAGATGCGCAACCGCACCCGCGGCAGGATGCCGCTCCCGATCACCATCCGCGTGCCCTACGGCGGCGGCATCGGCGGCGTCGAGCACCACAGCGACTCCTCCGAGGTGTACTACATGGCGACTCCGGGGCTCCATGTCGTCACGCCCGCGACCGTCGCCGACGCCTACGGCCTGCTGCGCGCCTCGATCGCCTCCGACGACCCGGTCGTCTTCCTGGAGCCCAAGCGGCTCTACTGGTCGAAGGCCGACTGGAACCCGGAGGAGCCGCAGTCCGTCGAACCGATCGGCCGCGCGGTGGTGCGGCGCTCCGGCCGGAGTGCCACGCTCATCACCTACGGACCGTCCGTGCCCGTCTGTCTCGAGGCCGCCGAGGCGGCGCGCGAGGAGGGCTGGGACCTGGAGGTCGTCGATCTGCGCTCACTGGTGCCGTTCGACGACGAGACGGTCGCCGCCTCGGTGCGGCGGACCGGACGCGCGGTCGTCGTGCACGAGTCGGGCGGGTTCGGCGGCCCGGGCGGGGAGATCGCGGCCCGGGTCACGGAGCGCTGCTTCCACCATCTGGAGGCACCGGTGCTGCGGGTGGCCGGGTTCGACATCCCCTACCCGCCGCCGATGCTGGAGCGGCACCATCTGCCCGGCGTGGACCGCATCCTGGACGCCGTCGGGCGTCTGCAGTGGGAGGCCGAGAGCTGATGGCACAGGTGCTGGAGTTCAAGCTCCCCGACCTCGGTGAGGGGCTCACCGAGGCGGAGATCGTGCGCTGGCTGGTCCAGGTCGGCGACGTCGTCGCGATCGACCAGCCGGTCGTCGAGGTCGAGACGGCCAAGGCGATGGTCGAGGTGCCCTGCCCCTACGGCGGTGTCGTCACCGCCCGCTTCGGCGAGGAGGGCACCGAACTGCCCGTCGGCGCACCGCTGCTGACGGTCGCCGTCGGCGCGCCGTCCCCCGATTCCTCCGGCGAGGACTCCGAGGGCTCCGGCAACGTCCTGGTGGGCTACGGCACCTCCGAGGCGCCCGCACGCCGCCGCCGCGTACGCCCGGCCGCGCCGAACGCCGGCACGAACGGCGCCGCGAGCGGCGGCACGAACACCGGCCCGAGCGCCGCACCGAACGGTGCCCCGCGCGCGGGCGCCCCGCACGCCGAACGCGTGGCACGGCCCGTCGGGACCGCCGCCGGCCACGGCACCGAGGCACCGCCCGCCGGTGAGCCGGTCCGCGAGGACGGCCCGGTGCCCGTGATCTCCCCGCTCGTGCGCCGTCTCGCCCGGGAGAACGGCCTGGACCTGCGGGAGCTGCACGGCTCCGGACCGGACGGGCTCATCCTGCGCGCCGACGTCGAGTACGCCCTGCGGGCCGCCGAGACCCGCCGCACCGCACAGCCGACGGCCCCCGCTCCGGCGCCCGCGCCCGCGCAGGGCCCCATCCGCTCCTCCGCGCCCGCCGCCGGTATCCGTGTGCCCCTCAAGGGTGTGCGCGGCGCCGTCGCCGACAAGCTCTCCCGCAGCCGGCGCGAGATCCCGGACGCGACCTGCTGGGTGGACGCCGACGCCACGGAGCTGATGCGGGCGCGCACCGCGATGAACGCCGCGGGCGGGCCGAAGATCTCCCTGCTCGCCCTGCTGGCCCGGATCTGCACGGCCGCCCTCGCCCGGTTCCCCGAGCTGAACTCCACGGTCGACATGGAGGCCAGGGAGGTCGTCCAGCTGGAGCAGGTGCACCTCGGCTTCGCCGCGCAGACCGAGCGGGGCCTCGTCGTCCCGGTCGTCCGGGACGCCCACGCGCGGGACGCGGAGTCGCTGACCGCCGAGTTCGCCCGGCTCACCGAGGCGGCCCGCGCCGGCAGCCTCACCCCGGCCGAACTGACCGGCGGCACCTTCACGCTGAACAACTACGGCGTGTTCGGCGTCGACGGCTCCACCCCGATCATCAACCACCCGGAAGCCGCGATGCTCGGCGTCGGCCGCATCATCCCCAAGCCCTGGGTGCACGAGGGGGAGCTGGCGGTCCGCCAGGTCGTCGAGCTCGCGCTCACCTTCGACCACCGGGTCTGCGACGGCGGCACGGCCGGCGGCTTCCTGCGCTATGTGGCGGACTGCGTCGAGAACCCGGCGGTGCTGCTGCGCACCCTGTGACGCACCCGTCTCGACGGGCGGCCCCCCGTGCGTTCCCTGTGATCGCGGAGGCACGCATACTCGGGGGGTGACCGCGTACGAGCCCACGCCCCCGCCGGGCGCTCCCCCCGCCGCGTACGACGCCGTCGTGCTCGCCGGCGGGGCGGCCCGGCGGCTGGGCGGCGTGGACAAGCCCGGGCTGCGCGTGGGCGGCCGGGCTCTGCTCGACCGGGTCCTCGGCGCCTGCGCCGACGCGCGGGTGACCGTCGTCGTGGCCGACCCGCGCCCCACCGCCCGGCCGGTGCGCTGGGCGCGGGAGGACCCGCCCGGCGGCGGCCCGCTCGCCGCCCTCGACGCCGGGCTCCGGCACACCGACGCCGACACGGTCGTCGTCCTCTCCGCCGATCTGCCGTTCCTTCACGAGGCCACGGTGCGCACCCTGCTGGCGACCCTGGGCGCCGCCCCGGACGCGGCGGGCGCGCTGCTCACCGACGCCGACGGCCGCGACCAGCCGCTCGTCGCCGCCTACCGCGCCCCGGCCCTGCGCCGTGAACTGGCCGCGCTCACCCGGGAGCACGGCGCTCTCACCGGCCTCCCCCTGCGCCGGCTGACCGGCGCCCTCGACCTCACCCGTGTCCCGGACCCCGTCGCGTCCTTCGACTGCGACACCTGGGACGACCTCGCCACCGCCAGGGCACGCATCAGGGAGCATGGGCACGTGTTGGATGAATGGATTTCCGCAGCCAAGGACGAACTGGGCATCGACCTCGACGTCGACATCAAGGTCCTGCTGGACCTGGCCCGGGACGCGGCCCACGGCGTCGCGCGGCCCGCGGCTCCCCTGACCACCTTCCTCGTCGGCTACGCGGCCGGCCGGGCCCAGGGAGGCCCCGAAGCCGTCGCCGAGGCGTCCCGCAAGGCCGCCGCCCTCGCCCAGCGCTGGGCGGACGAGGCCGCGGCAGCCCAGGCCGACGCGGCCCCCGACACCACCCCCGGCACCCGTCCGGACGCCGGATGACCGCCGGCGGCACGCGTGCCGGTGAGGACGCGGAGGACCTCGACATCGAGGAGGTGCTCGCCCTGGTGAACGACGGCCACGGCCACACCCCGCCCACGAACGGCGACTCCGCACCCGCGCCCGTCCCACGCCCCCAAGGCTCCGGACGGCACGGCACGGACGGCGGCCACCGGGCCACCCGCTGGCCCGACGCCCGCGAGATCGCCGCCCAGGCGGCCCGCGCCGCGGTGAAGGCCGCGCGCCGCGCCCCCGTCTCGGTGCCGTTGGACGCCGCCCTCGGCCTGACCCTGGCCGCCCCGCTCACCGCCCTGACGGACCTCCCCTCCTTCGACACCTCCGCGATGGACGGCTGGGCGATCGCCGGTCCCGGCCCCTGGGCGGTCCGCGAGGAGGGCGTCCTGGCCGGGCACGCCGACGCCGCCGCGCTGACCGACGGCGAGGCCGTCCGGATCGCGACCGGCGCCCGGATCCCGCCGGACACCACCGCCGTGCTGCGCTCCGAGCACGGGCACACCGACGCCAAGGGCCGGCTGCACGCCGACCGGGACATCGAGCCCGGCCAGGACATCCGCCCGCGCGGCCAGGAGTGCCGTACCGGCGACCATCTGCTCGCGACCGGCACCATCGTGACCCCGGCCGTGCTCGGCCTGGCCGCCGCTGCCGGGTACGACACCCTCACCGCCGTGCCCCGCCCCCGGGTGGAAGTCCTCGTCCTCGGCGACGAGTTGCTCACCGAGGGGCTCCCCCACGACGGACTGATCCGGGACGCCCTCGGGCCGATGCTGCCGCCCTGGCTGCGCGCCCTCGGCGCCGAGATCGTCGCCGTGCGCCGGCTCGGCGACTCCGCCAAGGCCCTGCAGAAGGCGCTCGGCACCTCGTCCGCCGACCTCGTCGTCACCACGGGCGGCACCGCCGCCGGACCCGTCGACCAGGTGCACCCCACACTGGACCGCATGGGCGCCGAGCTGCTGGTGGACGGTGTCGCGGTGCGCCCCGGCCACCCCATGCTGCTGGCCCGCCTCAAGGAGGACCAGCACCTCGTCGGCCTGCCCGGCAACCCGCTGGCCGCCGTGTCGGGGCTGCTCACCCTCGCCGAGCCGCTGCTTCGCACGCTCGCGGCACGCCCCGCGCCGGAGTCCTACACGCTCCCGCTGAAGGAAGCGGTGCACGGGCACCCGTACGACACCCGGCTGGTGCCGGTGGTCCTGCGGGGTGACCACGCGGTGCCGCTGCACTACCACGGTCCGGCCATGCTGCGGGGCATGGCGGCGGCCGACGCCCTGGCCGTCGTACCGCCCGGCGGTGCCCGCGCCGGTCAGGAGACCGCACTGCTGGATCTGCCCTGGGCGGCCGCCGGTATCGAGGTGTGTTTCACGTGAAACTTTCCGGTCAGGACGCGATCGCCCGTCAGGCGGACGAGCGGATCGCGACCTATCGGGTCAAGCTCCCGAAGAAGATCGTGGAGCACCCGTTCCGACAGGTGGCCAAGCGGGTCTTGCTGGCCCTCGCCCTGCTGGTGCTCACGGCGCTGATCGTCTACGCCGACCGCGGGGGCTACAACGACAGTTCCGACGGCTCGGTCGACTTCCTCGACGCCTTCTACTACTCGACCGTCACGCTGTCGACCACCGGGTACGGTGACATCACCCCGGTCAGCGACGCGGCCCGGTTGACCAATATCTTCGTCATCACGCCCATGCGGGTGCTCTTCCTGATCATCCTGGTCGGCACCACGCTCGAGGTCCTGACCGAACGGACCCGTGAGGAATGGCGCCTGAACCGCTGGAGGTCCACCTTGCGCGACCACACCGTCGTCGTCGGCTTCGGCACCAAGGGACGGTCGGCGATCGAGACCGTCTGTGCGACGGGGCTGAAGAAGGACCAGGTCGTCGTGGTCGACCCCAGCTCCAAGGTGATCGAGGCCGCCGTCGCCGAGGGCTATGCGGGGGTCACCGGGGACGCGACGCGCAGCGAGGTCCTGAAGCGGGCCGAGGTGCACAAGGCGCGGAAGATCATCATCGCGACCCAGCGTGACGACACGGCCGTCCTGGTGACCCTCACGGCCCGGCAGCTCAACCGGGGCGCCAAGATCGTGGCCGCGGTCCGCGAGGAGGAGAACGCACCGCTGCTCAAGCAGTCCGGGGCGGACGCCGTCATCACCAGTGCCAGCGCGGCCGGACGGCTGCTCGGTCTGTCCGTGCTCAGCCCGGCGGCCGGCATGGTGCTGGAGGACCTGATCCATCAGGGCACCGGACTCGACATCGTCGAACGGCCGGTCATAAAGGCCGAGGTGGGCAAGAACCTCCGGGAGCTGAACGACCTGGTGATCAGCGTTCTGCGCGGTCACCGGGTGCTCGGCTACGACGACCCGGCCGTCGGCACCCTGGAGCTGACGGACCGGCTCATCACCATCGTGCGGGTGACGCCGGGCGCGCATGTCGCGCCCGACGCCAAGCGGCTGCCCCAGGGCTGACGCCCCGTCTCGTCTACTTGCGGTTGTAGAGCCGCATCGTGATCGGCCCGAAGACCAGCACGAACAGGCACGTCCACCCCAGCGACCAGGCGATGTCGGCCGCCGGCCAGTCGCCCGCCATCAGCCCGCGCACCGCCGAGGCTAGATGCGTGATCGGGCTGTTGTTGACGAACGCCTGGAGCCAGCCCGGCATCGTCTTCGGGTCGACGAAGACGTTGGACAGGAAGGTCAGCGGGAAGATCACCATCATGCTGACGCCCATCACCGACTTCTCGGAGCGCAGCATCAGCCCGAACATCGTCCAGATCCACGAGAAGGCGAAGGAGAAGGCGACCAGCAGCGCGATGCCCGCGACCACGCCGCCCACTCCGCCGTCCGGGCGGAAGCCGAGGATCATGCCGACGGTGAGCATCACCAGGGACGCGATCGTGTAGCGCAGGGCGTCGCCCAGCAGATAGCCGACCATCGTCGACGGACGCCAGATGGGCAGCGTCCGGAACCGGTCGAAGACGCCCTTCTCGATGTCGGTGTTCACCGAGACACCGGTGTACATGGTGATCATCACGACCGACATCACCAGGATGCCCGGCAGCAGGAACTGGATGTACGCCGTCGGGGACCCGGCCAGGGCGCCCCCGAACAGATACGTGTACATCAGCACCAGCATGATCGGGAACGCCGTGACGTCGAAGAGCTGCTCCGGCACATGCTTGATCTTCAGGATGGCCCGCCAGCCGAACGTCATCGACGCCGACCAGGCGCTGGGCCGCTGCGGACGCTCCTTGGCGATCAGCAGCGCGGCGAGCGACTCGGTGCTGACAGGGGCGAGTTCGCCGCTCTCGGTCTGTGTCACGGTGCTCATGCCGCCACCTCGTCCTGGTCGCCGTCGGTCTCGTGGGTGTCGTGGCCGGTCAGGGCGAGGAACACCTCGTCCAGGCTGGGCTGGCCCAGCGAGAAGTTGTCGACGGTGATGCCGCCGCGGGCCAGCTCGGCGAGCGCGCGGCCGGCCTGTTCCGCCGCGCCCTGCCCGTTGCCGGCGCCGCCGACGCGGGCGGTGAGGGCCACGGGGTCGGGCTCCGCCTGCACCTCGGCGTCGAGGGCCAGCCGCAGGATGTCCGCGGCCTGCGGACGCTGGGCCGGGTCCCGCAGCCGCAGATGGACGGTGCCGGCGCCGACGGACGCCTTCAGCTCGCCCTTGGTGCCTTCCGCGATCACCCGGCCCCGGTCGATGACGGCGATCCGGGACGCCAGCTGGTCGGCCTCGTCCAGGTACTGCGTGGTCAGCAGCACGGTGGTGCCTTGGTCGACGACCGCGCGGACGATGTCCCAGACCTGGTTGCGGCTGCGCGGGTCGAGGCCCGTCGTCGGCTCGTCGAGGAAGAGCAGGTCGGGGGTGTTGAGGATGGACGCGGCGATGTCGATCCGGCGGCGCATACCGCCCGAGTAGTTCTTGACCTGCTTGCCCGCCGCATCCGTCAGCCCGAAGGCCTCCAGCAGCTGGGCGGCGCGCTCGCGTGCGGCCGGCTTGCGGTGGCCGAGGAGACGGGCCAGCAGGACGAGGTTCTCCGTGCCGGTCAGGTCCTCGTCGACGGAGGCGTACTGGCCGGTGAGGCTGACCCGGCCGCGGACCGCGTCGGCCTCGCGGACCACGTCGTGGCCGAACACATGGGCCTCGCCGCCGTCCGGGCGCAGCAGGGTGGCGAGCATCTTCACCGTGGTCGTCTTTCCGGCGCCGTTCGGGCCCAGGACGCCGTAGACCGTGCCGGCCGGAACCGCGAGGTCCACGCCGTCGACGGCCCGTGTCTCACCGAACGTCTTCACCAGGCCCGCGGTCTCGATGGCGAGACCGGTCGTCTGCGTGCTCATGCTTCGTGGTCCTTCCGGAGGGTCCTTCCGCGTTCTTGGGTCACGCATGGGGAGACTTTTACGGTCCCGCAAACTCATCGGTGACGCACAGGATTTTCGGCGGGACGCGCCTCGGCGCACGGCGGGCGGACGCTGACCTGGGCGGGGGCCGGGGAGTAGCGTCCGGGGCATGCATGCGATCACGATTGCGGAACCCGGTGGGCCCGAGGCCCTGGTGTGGCAGGAGGTCCCGGACCCCGTGGCGGGCGAGGGCGAAGTGCTGGTCGAGGTGGTGGCGGGTGCCGTCAACCGCGCCGACCTGCTGCAGCGGCAGGGCTTCTACGACCCGCCGCCCGGCTCGTCCCCGTACCCCGGCCTCGAGTGCTCCGGCCGGATCGCCGAGGTGGGGCCCGGTGTCTCCGGCTGGGCCGTCGGCGACGAGGTATGCGCCCTCCTCGGGGGCGGCGGCTACGCCGAGAAGGTGGCCGTGCCGGCCGGGCAGCTGCTGCCGGTCCCGGAGGGCGTGACCCTGACGCGGGCCGCCGCGCTGCCCGAGGTGGTGTGCACGGTCTGGTCGAACGTGTTCATGATCGCCCATCTGCGTCCGGGCGAGACCCTGCTGATCCACGGCGGGTCCAGCGGTATCGGCACCATCGCGATCCAGCTCGCCAAGGCGGTCGGCGCGAAGGTCGCGGTCACCGCGGGCAGCAAGGAGAAGCTGGAGCGGTGCGCCGAGCTGGGCGCCGACATCCTGATCGACTATCGCGAGCAGGACTTCGTCGAGGAGATCAAGGAGGCCACCGGCGGTGCCGGGGCCGACGTGATCCTCGACATCATGGGCGCGAAGTACCTCGACCGGAACGTCCGGGCGCTCGCCGTCAACGGCCGCCTCGCGATCATCGGGCTGCAGGGCGGGGTGAAGGGCGAGCTCAACCTGGGCGCCCTGCTGGCCAAGCGCGCCGCGATCAGCGCGACCTCCCTGCGGTCCCGCCCGCTGGAGGAGAAGGCGGCGATCGTCGCGGCCGTACGCGAGCACGTGTGGCCGCTGGTGAAGGCCGGGCACGTCCGTCCGGTCGTGGACCGCGAGATCCCGATGAACGACGCCGCCGAGGCGCACCGGGTGGTCGAGGAGAGCGGACACGTCGGCAAGGTGCTGCTGGTGGTGCCGTAGTCAGCCGCGGCGCAGGCGCAGTCCGACGAAGGCCAGGCCCAGGCCGAGCCCGATGAGCACCAGGCCGGTGCCGAGCGGCAGGACCTGCAGGACGGGCTGCGCCCGCTGGCCGGTGCCGGCGCCTCCCGCGTCGTCCGCCGCCCGGCCGGACGGCTGCGCGGTGGCGTCGGCGGCCGGGTCCTGGTCGACGGGGGCGGTGTCCTCCTCGGCCGGTGCCGTGGCGTCCTGGTCGCCCGCCGGGCGCACCGTCGCCTCCGACTCCTCCGGCGGCGCCTTCGGGCGTCCGGGCCGCTCGCGGCCCTCACCGGCGCGGCTGCCGGCCCGGGACGGTTCGCCGGACGGCTCGGTCCGGCCGCCGGGCCCGTGGGCGCTGGCGCTGGGCGACGGCTCCCGCCGCCCGGAGTGCCAGGTCTCCCGCACCTCCTCCTCGTCCCGTGCTTCCAGGGCTTCCTCGCGCCCGCCCGGCCCGCGGTGCTCGTGGCGGTCGCCGCGGCGCGCGGGCGTGGCGGAGGGCGCCCCGGAGGCGTCCCGTCCCTCGGCGGACGGCCGTGGTCCGGTGCCGGGCCGGTGCGGCCCCTCCGACCTGCCGTCGGACGGGTCCGCCGTGGCACTCCGCATACCGGCAGTGAGGCCCTGTCCGGCGCCGTAGGCCGGGCCGGAGCCGGCCGCTCCCGTGACCAGCCCGACGACCAGCACACCCAGCAGCCCGGTCGTGCGCATGACCCCCATCGCTCCCACTGCCTTCACCACCCAAGAGTCCGCGGCACCCCGAGCCAGAACCCACCCTTGGGGACAAGCCTCACAGGACCCGGCGCACCCGGCATTCCGGGCGCCGCCACCCGGCCGACCCGCCCGGCGCGCCCCGCGGAAAGTCCCCTGGCGGGAACGGTGGATCAGCCCGCATCGGGGGCACCCCGATGATGTGCTGTACCCGTGCGAGAGAATGGCGGCATGGAGATGCCGAGGAACGACAGGCAACCCGAGAACCCTCAGATCCTGGTCGTGGGCCAGGACGGGATGGCGCTCGGTGGCGGCGGCGGAGACGACGACTCCCGCGAGATCCCGGTGACGGAGCAGGTGGAGCAGCCCGCGAAGGTCATGCGCATCGGCAGCATGATCAAGCAGCTGCTCGAAGAGGTGCGCGCCGCTCCCCTCGACGAGGCGAGCCGGGCCCGGCTGAAGGAGATCCACGCCAGTTCGGTGAAGGAACTGGAGGACGGCCTCGCCCCCGAGCTCGTCGAGGAGCTGGAGCGGCTGTCCCTGCCGTTCACGGACGAGGGGACGCCGTCCGACGCGGAACTGCGTATCGCGCAGGCTCAGTTGGTCGGCTGGCTGGAGGGCCTCTTCCACGGCATCCAGACCACCCTGTTCGCCCAGCAGATGGCGGCGCGCGCCCAGCTGGAGCAGATGCGCCGGGCCCTCCCGCCCGGTGTCGGCGGCGACGACGGCGACCACCTGCAGGCCGGCCGGACGGGCGGCCCGTACCTGTAGGGCGTCCCGGATCAGAGACGACGAGGGCCCGGCGGCCGATGCCGCCGGGCCCTTCTCCGTCGGTCCGTCACTCCGGATTGCCGGTGGACACCGTGAACGTCATCACCGGGGGGTTGTCCGGGTCGAAGTCCTGGCGGACCTTGGGGTCCTGCTCCATGACGGTGCCCTGGCCGTACGTGTTCTCGTTCTTGTCGACCTTCTCGTACTTCCAGCCGGCGGCCTTCAGGCACTTCTCGACCGACGGCCAGTACCGGAAGGTCAGATCCGGCATCGTCACCTTGTCGGGGTCGAGGTAGGCCTCGCGCGGCTCGGTGCACTCGCTCGTCTCGACGGTCCGCGAGGTGTCGCCCTGCCGCCAGCCGGGCTCCTTGGAGATCTCGGTCGCCGCGGCCGTACCGCCGCCACCGCCGCCCTTGCCCTCCTCGCCGTCGCCGCCCTTCAGCGACAGGGCCAGGACCAGACCGCCCACGGCGAGCAGGGACACCACGATCGAGCCGATGATCACCGGCCGGTTGCTCTTCCCACCGCCCGATCCACCCTGACCCTGCCCCTGGGGCGCGATCGTGTACGGCGGCGGGGTCGGGTGCCCGGGCTGGCCGCCGTAGGAGGCGGGCGCCGGCGTCGCGAAGCCGGACTGCTGCGGATAGCCGTACGCAGGGGACGGCCCGGACGGCGGCGGGGTGCCCGGGGTGCCGTACGGGGACGGGGTGGGGCCCGGCTGGTACGGCGTCTGGACGGGGCCCGTGCTCGGCGGGGTCTGCCCGACCGGCGGGAACACCGAGGCGCCGACGCCCTGGCCGCTCTGGGTGTGCGCGCCCGGCACGATGCTCGGCGGCGCCGCCTGGAAGGACTGCGCGATACGCAGGCACTCGTCGCGCATGGCCTCGGCGCTGGGGAAGCGTTCGTTCGGGTTCTTCTTCAGCGCGCGGGCGACCAGCGCGTCCACCGCCGGGGGCAGCGAGCGGTTGATGGAGGACGGGGCGACCGGCTCCTCCTGCACATGCGCGTAGGCGATGGCCAGCGGCGAGTCCGCGTCGAACGGCAGCCGCCCGGTGACGAGCTGGAACAGCATGATGCCGACCGAGTACAGGTCGGAGCGGGCGTCCACGCCCCGGCCGAGGGCCTGCTCCGGTGAGAGGTACTGCGGGGTGCCGACGACCATGCCGGTCTGCGTCATCGACGTCACGCCGGACTGCATGGCGCGCGCGATGCCGAAGTCCATGACCTTGACGACGCCGCGCTTGTTCAGCATGACGTTGCCCGGCTTGATGTCGCGGTGGACCAGGCCCATCTCGTGGCTGATCTCCAGCGCGGCGAGCACGTCCGCGGTGACCTTCAGCGCCTGGTCGGCGGGCATCGCGCCGGACTGCCGCACGGCCTCGTCGAAGACGGAGCTGAGCGGACGGCCCTCGATGTACTCCATGACGATGTACGGCGTCGTCATGCCGTCCATCTCGTCCTCGCCGGTGTCGAAGACGGAGACGATGTTGGTGTGCGTGAGCTTGGCCACTGCCTGGGCCTCGCGGCGGAACCGCTCACGGAACGCCGGCTCGCGGCCCAGCTCGGTGTGCAGCGTCTTGACCGCGACCTGGCGGTCGAGCACGGAGTCGTAGGCGAGGTGGACGGAGGCCATGCCGCCCTGGCCGAGCAGGTCGCGCAACTGGTAGCGGCCACCGGCCAGCGACCGTCCCGCGTGCGCGTTCTGTGCGCCGTCCTGGCTCATGTTCTGCGTCCCCCGTGCCCCTTGGGCGCCTGCGGCTGTCGGGATCCGATGATCCCGATTGATCCAATGTGCTATTCCCGGCCAAGTCTGCCCCACGGCACCGACAGGTCAAGCGAGGTGCCCGTTCCGTGACCGTACGCGAAGGCAGCGTCGCCCAAGCGTTACAGGGGCCGTACCGTCGGTGCACACAATTTGCACGTGGGGGCCGGGTGAAGGTTTCATGACCGGTCCGTCTTCGTCGGACCGGGGCGGCCGTCCCGGACCGGCGCCTTGCGATGAGGCTGTAGCGTGGCCGACGGAGACCGTAACAACACCGCGCGCACCGCGGGCAGAAACGACGGCGAGGACCGATGGCACAGCAGCAGCGCGCTCAGGGCCCGTCCGACCCCGAGGCGGCTGGCGGCGGTATGTCAGACGCGCCGGAGATGTGGGGTAACGGCGGGCTTGTCGGGGACGGCCGTTATCGGCTGACCGGCAGACTCGGCCGGGGCGGCATGGCCGAGGTGTTCGCCGCCGAGGACGTGCGCCTGGGCCGCACGGTGGCGGTCAAGCTGCTGCGTTCCGACCTCGCCGAGGACCCGGTGTCCAAGGCCCGCTTCACACGCGAGGCCCAGTCCGTGGCCGGCCTCAACCACCACGCGATCGTCGCCGTGTACGACTCCGGCGAGGACGTCGTCGGCGGCCACTCCGTGCCGTACATCGTCATGGAGATCGTCGAGGGCCGCACCATCCGCGACCTCCTGATCAACGCCGAGGCACCCGGCCCGGAGCAGGCGCTCATCATCGTCTCCGGCGTCCTGGAGGCCCTCGCCTACTCGCACCAGCACGGCATCGTGCACCGCGACATCAAGCCGGCCAACGTCATCATCACCAACAACGGCGCCGTGAAGGTGATGGACTTCGGCATCGCGCGCGCCCTGCACGGCGCGCAGTCGACGATGACCCAGACCGGCATGGTCATGGGCACCCCGCAGTACCTCTCGCCCGAGCAGGCGCTCGGCAAGGCGGTCGACCACCGCTCCGACCTGTACGCGACCGGCTGTCTGCTGTACGAACTCCTCGCGCTGCGCCCGCCTTTCACCGGCGAGACCCCGCTGTCGGTGGTCTACCAGCACGTCCAGGACATCCCGACGCCGCCGTCCGAGGCGTCCGACGCCGCGCCGCCGGAGCTCGACGGCCTCGTCATGCGCTCGCTCGCCAAGGAGCCGGACGACCGGTTCCAGACGGCCGAGGAGATGCGCGGCCTCGTCCAGTACGCCCTGCAGATGCTGTACGACCAGGGCGGCCACACCGGCACCTGGAACACCGGCCCGGTGACGATGCACGAGGGCCGGCACACCCCGGCCGGCGGCTTCGCGCACACGGCGGTCATGGGCCACCCGGGAGACCCGGCCTCCGGTACGACGCAGATCCCGCAGCCGATCCTGCCCGGCGGTTACGGCGGCGGGGACGACGGCGGCTTCGAGGGGCACGGCAACCGGGGCAGCGGCCGCGGCAAGCTGTGGATCCTCGCCGTCCTCGCGGTGATCGCGATCGCGGCCGGTGTCGCGCTCGCCGTCAACAACGGCAAGGGCGGCGGCAGCGACAACACGCCGACCAAGCCCACCGCGACGCAGAGCGAGGACCGGGACAAGCCGTCCGAGCAGCCGACCGACGAGGTCACCGAGGACGACTCCGGCGAGTACGAGGACGGCGGCACGGACCCGGGCTCCGACCCGGACTGGTCGCCGACCCAGGACCAGACGCAGCAGCCCACGGAGAAGCCCACCCAGGAGCCGACCCAGGACCCGACGACGCAGGAGCCGACGGAGGACCCGACGGACGACCCGACGGACCCGGCCACGGAGGACCCCTCCACGCCGCCGCCGGACCCGACGGCCTCGACGGGGACCACTGTCGGCGGCGGTCTCTGACCGACCGGCGCTCCCAGCCACCCCACGCGCGCGTGCGCCCCGAACGGGCTCACGCGCGCTTCTCTTACCCCCGGTACACCCCTGAGCTGCGCTTTGTCACACCGCGTGGCCACCGGGCACGGAACGTGACACGACGACCCTTCCCGTGACCTGGCTCACCGATATAACGTGCCGTTGTTCCGGCCCCCTGCAAGGCTGTGACCAGGACTGTTCCCGACTTTCGCGATTTACTTGGATTTCCAAGCAAAATCGCAGGTCAGGAGGGGTTTCACAGAAATGTGGAGCACTGGGTAACGTGCCTTTTGCAGGGCGCTCGCCGGGGCACCTGTCACGCCTGTCCCCAACGAGCCGCACCCACCCCGTGCGTCCGAGGGCCGCAGGTGAGCCGCGCCCCCACGTTCCCACCGCGGAACAGGGGGTAACCCCAGCACCCGGCGAACCCGGGTAGCCGGACCGACGGAGGAGCACACGTGACCGTGGAGAGCACTGCCGCGCGAAAGCCGCGACGCAGCGCCGGTACCAAGAGCACGGCCGGCAAGACCACATCCGCGAGGAAGACGGCGAGCACCGAACCGGAGCTCGTCCAGCTGCTGACGCCCGAGGGCAAGCGCGTCAAGAACGCCGAGTTCGACAAGTACGTCGCCGGCATCACCCCCGAAGAGCTCCGCGGCCTCTACCGCGACATGGTGCTCACCCGCCGCTTCGACGCCGAGGCCACCGCCCTGCAGCGCCAGGGCGAGCTGGGCCTGTGGGCCTCGCTGCTCGGCCAGGAGGCCGCCCAGATCGGCTCCGGCCGCGCCACCCGCGAGGACGACTACGTCTTCCCGACGTACCGCGAGCACGGCGTCGCCTGGTGCCGGGGCGTCGACCCGACCAATCTGCTCGGCATGTTCCGCGGCGTGAACAACGGCGGCTGGGACCCGAACAGCAACAACTTCCAGCTGTACACGATCGTCATCGGCTCCCAGACGCTGCACGCCACCGGCTACGCGATGGGCATCGCCAAGGACGGCGCGGACAGCGCGGTCATCGCCTACTTCGGCGACGGCGCCTCCAGCCAGGGTGACGTGGCCGAGTCCTTCACGTTCTCCGCGGTCTACAACGCCCCCGTGGTGTTCTTCTGCCAGAACAACCAGTGGGCGATCTCCGAGCCCACCGAGAAGCAGACCCGCGTGCCGCTCTACCAGCGCGCGCAGGGCTACGGCTTCCCGGGCGTCCGCGTCGACGGCAACGACGTCCTCGCCTGCCTCGCCGTGACGAAGTGGGCGCTGGAGCGCGCCCGCAGCGGCGAGGGCCCGACACTCGTCGAGGCGTTCACGTACCGCATGGGCGCCCACACCACCTCCGACGACCCGACCCGCTACCGCGGGGACGAGGAGCGCCAGTCCTGGGAGGCGAAGGACCCGATCCTCCGCCTGCGCGCGTACCTGGAGTCCGCAAACCACGCGGACGAGGGATTCTTCGCGGAACTGGAGACCGAGAGCGAGGCGTTGGGCAAACGAGTGCGCGAGGCGGTCCGCGCCATGCCGGACCCGGACCACTTCGCCATCTTCGAGAACGTGTACGCGGACGGGCACGCGCTCGTCGACGAGGAGCGCGCCCAGTTCGCCGCCTACCAGGCGTCGTTCGCGGACGTAGAGGGGGCCTGACATGGCAGCGGAAAAGATGGCTCTGGCCAAGGCGATCAACGAATCGCTGCGCCGCGCCCTGGAGACGGACCCGAAGGTCCTCGTGATGGGTGAGGACGTCGGCAAGCTCGGCGGTGTCTTCCGGGTGACCGACGGCCTGCAGAAGGACTTCGGCGAGAGCCGGGTCATCGACACCCCGCTCGCCGAGTCGGGCATCGTGGGCACCGCGATCGGCCTCGCGCTGCGCGGCTACCGCCCGGTGGTCGAGATCCAGTTCGACGGCTTCGTCTTCCCCGCGTACGACCAGATCGTCACGCAGCTCGCGAAGATGCACGCCCGCTCGCTCGGCAAGGTCAAGCTCCCCGTCGTCGTCCGCATCCCCTACGGCGGCGGCATCGGCGCGGTCGAGCACCACTCGGAGTCCCCCGAGGCGTTGTTCGCGCATGTGGCCGGTCTGAAGATCGTCTCCCCGTCGAACGCGTCCGACGCGTACTGGATGATGCAGCAGGCCATCCAGAGCGACGACCCGGTGATCTTCTTCGAGCCCAAGCGCCGCTACTGGGACAAGGGCGAGGTCCTCACCGACGCCATCCCCGGCCCGCTGCACAAGGCGAAGGTGGTCCGCGAGGGCCGCGACCTGACGCTGGCCGCCTACGGCCCGATGGTGAAGACGTGTCTGGAGGTCGCCGCGGCGGCCGCCGAGGAGGGCCGCGACCTGGAGGTCCTGGACCTGCGCTCGGTCTCCCCGCTCGACTTCGACTCCATCCAGACCTCGGTGGAGAAGACCCGCCGGCTGGTCGTGGTCCACGAGGCCCCGGTGTTCTTCGGTTCGGGCGCGGAGATCGCCGCCCGGATCACCGAGCGCTGCTTCTACCACCTGGAGGCCCCGGTGCTCCGGGTCGGCGGCTATCACGCCCCGTACCCGCCGGCGCGCCTGGAGGAGGAGTACCTGCCGGGCCTGGACCGGGTGCTCGACGCCGTCGACCGTGCCCTGGCGTACTGAGGAGAGGGTCGTGACGACGATGACAGACGCGTCCGTGCGCGAGTTCAAGATGCCCGACGTCGGTGAGGGTCTCACCGAGGCCGAGATCCTCAAGTGGTACGTCCAGCCGGGCGACACCGTCACCGACGGGCAGGTGGTCTGCGAGGTCGAGACCGCCAAGGCGGCCGTCGAGCTGCCCATCCCCTACGACGGTGTGGTCCGCGCCCTGCACTTCCCCGAGGGCACCACGGTCGACGTCGGCACGTCGATCATCGCGGTCGACGTTGCCGGCGGGGCGGCCCCGGCCGCCGAGGCGCCCGCAGCGGCGCCGCAGGCCGAGCCCGAGGAGGAGGCCGAGCCGCAGGGCCGCCAGCCGGTGCTCGTCGGCTACGGCGTCTCCGCCTCGTCCACCAAGCGCCGCCCGCGCAAGGGCGCCGAGGTGCCGCGCGAGGAGCCCGAGCCGGCCGCGCAGGCCCTCCAGGCAGAGCTGAACGGCCACGGTCCCGCGGTCGCGCCGGCCCTGGGCCGTCCGCTGGCCAAGCCGCCGGTGCGCAAGCTGGCCAAGGACCTGGGCGTCGACCTGGCGACGGTCACCCCGACCGGCCCCGACGGCATCATCACCCGCGAGGACGTGCACGCGGCGGTGGCGGCGCAGGCCCCGGCCGCCGAGCCGGCGCCCGAGGCACCCCAGGCCCCGGCGCCCGCAGCGGCGGCCGCCCCGGCGACCGCCGCCTCGTACGACGGCGCCCGGGAGACCCGTATCCCGGTCAAGGGCGTCCGCAAGGCCACGGCCGCGGCGATGGTGGGCTCGGCGTTCACGGCCCCGCACGTCACGGAGTTCGTGACGGTGGACGTGACGCGGACCCTGAAGCTGGTCGAGGAGCTGAAGGGGGACAAGGAGTTCGCCGGTCTGCGGGTGAACCCGCTGCTGCTGATCTCCAAGGCCCTGCTGGTCGCGATCAAGCGCAACCCGGACGTCAACGCCACCTGGGACGAGGCCAACCAGGAGATCGTGCGCAAGCACTATGTGAACCTGGGCATCGCCGCGGCGACCCCGCGCGGCCTGATCGTCCCGAACATCAAGGACGCGCAGGCCAAGACACTGCCGCAGCTGGCGGAGGCGCTGGGCGAGCTGGTGTCGACGGCCCGCGAGGGCCGGACCACGCCGGCCGCGATGCAGGGCGGCACGGTCACCATCACCAACGTCGGCGTCTTCGGCGTCGACACCGGCACGCCGATCCTCAACCCCGGCGAGTCCGCGATCCTCGCGGTCGGTGCCATCAAGCCCCAGCCGTGGGTGCACAAGGGCAAGGTGAAGCCGCGTCAGGTCACCACGCTGGCGCTGAGCTTCGACCACCGTCTGGTCGACGGCGAGCTGGGCTCCAAGGTGCTCGCGGACGTGGCAGCGATCCTGGAGCAGCCCAAGCGGCTGATCACCTGGGCGTGAGCCCCGGAAGGCGCTGAAAGGGGCGGTCACCTCGCGGTGACCGCCCCTTTCGTCATGCCCGACCGCTCGCCGAAGGTCAGCTGATCTTGGCGTAGCCGTAGGTGATGAGCTTCTTCACGTCCGCCGTGCGGTTGGCCTCCGAGGAGGCGGTGAGCACGGTGCCGATCACGGACTCGCCGTTGAGGGTGGCCGCGAAGACCAGGCAGTACTTCGCCTGGGAGCCCGAGCCGGTCTTCACGCCGAGCGTGCCGTTCCAGCCCAGCAGGGTGTTGGTGTTCTTCCACGCCGCCATCGTGCGGGTGGAGCCGGTCTTGGTGATGGTCTTCGCCGTGTAGGACTTCGTCTTCACGATCGTCTTGAACGTCGAGGACTTCATCGCGCTGCGGGCCAGCTTGGTCAGGTCGCGCGGCGTCGAGTAGTTCGAGCCGTTGCTGATGCCGTCGAACGAGTCGAAGTGCGTGTTCGTCATGCCGAGGCTCTTCGCCATGGTGTTCATCTTGCCGATGAACGACTTCACGCGGGCGTTGACCGTGGAGCCGGTGCCGTACTTGTCGGCGAGCGTCATCGCGGCGTCGCAGCCGGACTTGAGCATCATCCCGTACAGCAGCTGACGGACGGTGACCTTGTCACCGACGATCAGGTTGGAGGAGGACGCCCCCTTGGACACGATGTAGTTGCTGACCTCCTTCTTTATGGTGACCTTCGTGTCGAGGTTGAGGTTCGACTGCGAGAGCACCACCTTCGCGGTCATGACCTTCGTCGTCGAGGCGGTCAGCCGCTTGGTGTCCGCCGACTTCGAGAAGAGCGTCTTGCCGGTGGCGCCGTTCATCACGAACCCGCCCTTGGCGTTGATCGAGGGCGTGGTGACGGCCTGCGCGGGCGCCGCGGTGAGGGCGCCGGTGGCGAACACGGCGCCGGTCGTCAGGACGACGGCGGCGGCTCTGCGAACGCGCATGCCCTTGTGTGCAGTTATCAACTGATTTACCCCGATTGCGTCTTATGCCCCTGCGGTGCGGCCGAGTTGGAGGGGAAGAAAGTGGGGCCGCACGTGTGTGACACGTAAGTAGCACACAAGGTTGTGCCGCCGCTGGTCCGAACGCTGCTTCTTTGCCGGGAGATTCCACCGGACGGGTCCGCATCGTGGACCGTGCCCGCCTTGCGTACGTGTTGTATCTATGCTGTGGGCATGCCTACCGCCCCGCCCGCCCCCGTGAAGCAGCCGCCCGCCGCCGACCGTGTCTACAGCCATGTGAAACAGGGCGTGCTGGAGCGCCGCTACGAGGGCGGGACCCTGCTCACCGAGGGGGAGCTCGCCGACGCCGTCGGGGTCTCCCGCACCCCGGTCCGCGAGGCGCTGCTGCGGCTGGAGGCCGAGGGGCTGCTGAAGCTCTACCCGAAGAAGGGCGCGCTGGTCCTGCCGGTCTCCGCGCAGGAGATCAAGGACGTCGTGGAGACGCGGATGCTCGTCGAGGAGCACGCGGCGCGCCAGGCCGTCCCCGCGCCCCCCGGGCTGCTCGAGCGCCTGGAGGAGCTGCTCGAGCGGCAGAAGGCGCAGGCCGCCGCCGGGGACCTCGCCGGGGCCGCCGTCACCGACCGCTGCTTCCACGCCGAGATCGTCCGCAGCGGCGGCAACGAGATCCTCTCCCGCCTCTACGACCAGCTCCGCGACCGGCAGCTGCGCATGGGCGCCGCCGTGATGCACTCCCACCCCGACCGGATCGCCAAGACCCTCGGCGAGCACGAGGAGATCCTCACGGCCCTGCGCTCCGGCGACGCACAGGCGGCCGTCGAGCTGGTCCACCGGCACATCGACTGGTTCTCCCACCTGGCCCGGGGTGAGGAGCGATGAAGCCCGCCTCCACCCGGCCCGGCGGTCCCGCCCCGGAGCGGGCACCCCTGGGCGGCCGTCGCGCGATCGCCGTCTGGGGCATCGGCGTCTCCGTCTACTTCGTCGCCGTCATCTTCCGCACCTCGCTGGGCGTGGCCGGACTCGACGCCGCCGACCGCTTCGACGTCAACGCCTCCGCGCTGTCGACGTTCTCCATCCTCCAGCTGCTCGTGTACGCGGGCATGCAGATACCCGTCGGCCTGCTCGTCGACCGGCTCGGCACCAAGAAGGTGCTCGCCATGGGCGCGGTGCTGTTCACCGCGGGCCAGCTCGCCTTCGCCTTCTCCCCGTCGTACGGCATGGCGCTGGCCTCGCGGGCGCTGCTGGGCTGCGGCGACGCGATGACGTTCATCAGCGTGCTGCGGCTGGGCACCCGCTGGTTCCCGGCCCGGCGCGGCCCGCTGGTCGCCCAGCTCGCCGGTCTCGTGGGCATGGCGGGCAACCTCGTCTCCACCCTCGTCCTGGCCCGGCTGCTGCACGGCGTGGGCTGGACGGCGGCCTTCGCGGGCAGCGCGGGCGCCGGCGTCGTGGTGCTCGTGCTGACCCTGCTGTTCCTCAAGGACCACCCCGAGGGCCACGAACCGGAGCCGGTGCCGCACCAGGGCGCCGCCTACGTCCGCCGGCAGATCGCCGCGTCCTGGCGGGAGCCCGGCACCCGGCTCGGCATGTGGGTGCACTTCACGACGCAGTTCCCCGCGATGGTGTTCCTGCTGCTATGGGGGCTCCCCTTCCTGGTCGAGGCGCAGGGCCTGACCCGCGCCACCGCCGGGGAGCTCCTCACCCTCGTCGTCCTGTCCAACATGGCCGTCGGCCTCGTCTACGGCCAGGTCGTCGCCCGGCACCACGGGGCCCGGCTGCCGCTCGCCCTCGGCACCGTCGCCGCGACCTCCGTCCTGTGGGCGACGACCCTGGCCTGGCCCGGCGAGACGGCGCCGATGGGGCTGCTCGTCGTGCTGTGCGTGGTGCTCGGCGCCTGCGGCCCGGCCTCGATGCTCGGCTTCGACTTCGCCCGCCCGGCCAACCCGCCCGAGCGACAGGGCACCGCCTCCGGCATCACCAACATGGGCGGCTTCATCGCCTCCATGACGACGCTGTTCGCGGTCGGGGTGCTGCTCGACGCCACCGGCGACGACTACCGGATCGCCTTCTCGGCGGTCTTCGTCCTCCAGGCCCTCGGCGTCAGCCAGATCCTGCGGCTGCGCGGGCGGGCGGCCCGCCGGGAGCGGGAACGCCTGGTCGCCAGCCGGGTGGAGACCGTGCACGTCCCCGCCTGAGTCACCGCACGGGCACCAGCGTGAGGTAGGCGAGGCCCAGGATGCCGCGGTAGCCCATCCACTGGGCGCGGTGCCGGTCGAGGCGCTCCCGCGTCTCCGCCGCGAGGGGGTGGTCCGGGTGGTCGGCCAGCCACACCTCGGCGTCCGCCTGGTACGCCGACTCGAACTCCTCCCACTCGCCGGCGTCCGCCGTCTCCGTCCACTCCGGACGGAAACCGGCCTCGACGACGAGGTCCAGGAGGGTGCCCAGGTCGTGATGGTCGGTGGCGGAGGCGCCCGGCCACATGCCCGCGAGCTCGGCCTCGGTCGGCCGGCGCTGCCAGAAGCCCTCCCCGAGCAGCACCCGGCCCCCGTCGGCGACCAGGCCGCGCAGCGCGCGCAGCGCGTCGGTGATCAGCGCGGGCGGCTCCAGCGCGGTGAGGGCCTGACTGGAGCCCACGCACAGCACCAGATCGGCCGGGCCGCGGGTCGTGCCCGTCGCCGACTCCTCGACGAACTCCACGCGGCCGGCCAGCCCGCGCTCCTCGGCGGCACGTCGGCCCCGGGCCAGGTCCTGGGCCTTGAGGTCGATCCCGACCCCGGTGGCCCCGGGCGCCGCCTCCAGCACCCGCAGCATCAACTCGCCCCAGCCGCAGCCGATGTCGAGGACGGTGGCGGGCTCCGTCCGGGCCAGCCGCTCGACGAGCCGGCCGGCGCGTTGCTCGGACAGGGGGCCGTGGAAGGTCAGCCGGGTCGACTGAGGCGGGCCGGCGGAGAGGTGCGTGTCTGTTTCGGTCACGGCGGGACGCTAGCCGCGGCCGGGTGGCGGCGACACCGGATTTCGGCAAGCCGCCTTCTCCCGCCGCGCCCCTGACGGGCTACTGGGTGACCGTGAAGTTCCGCAGGATGGCCGCCGTCAGATCCGGGTCGCCCTCCGTCTTCACCCGGTCCGCCACCGCCTCCGGCGTCACCCGGCCGCAGGCCAGCCGTACGAACGTCTCCCAGTCCAGGGTCAGCGAGGCGGCCGGGCCCAGCGCGGGGGCCGTCTCCAGGGTGCCCCGGCCCTGGATGTCGATCCGGATCGTGCGCAGGAACTCGACCGGGCCGTGGACGTCGAGGACGATCGCCGAGCTGCGTGGCGCGTCCACCTTCGCCATGACCTCCGGCATCCGGCCGAGCAGCACGTCACGCGCGACGAGCGCGCCGGGGGAGTCCAGGTTGCCGGGGCGGCCCAGCGCGGCGCGCAGGTCCTGCTCGTGCGCCCACACGTCGAAGGCGTGCGTGCGCATCGCCTCCTCCAGGGTCAGCTCCGCGCCCAGCGGGCCGCGCACCTTGGTGCCGGGGTCACGGCTCTCGTTCCGCAGCTGGCGGTTGCGGCGGATGATCGTGTACTCCAGCTCCGACGTCATCTCCGGCGCCGTGTGGTGGCGGCGGACGTCGACCTGCATCTCCATGTAGCGCTGGTGGTCGTTGGTCACATGGAAGAGGTCGCGCGGCAGCGTGTGGATGGGGCGCGGGTCGCCCAGCATCTCGCAGTCCAGGCCGATCACATGGGAGACGACATCGCGCACCGACCAGCCGGGGCAGGGGGTGCGCCGGTTCCACTCCCCCTCGACGAGCGGGGTGACCAGCTCGGATATCGCGTCGATGGAGTGGGTCCAGGCGTCGGCGTAGGGCTGGAGGGTGGGATGCAGACTCACGGAACGGGACCCCTCGGCGGTTGGTACGTCGGTTCGCGGGCAGGTTCTGGCGGCGGTGCCAGTGGGCGGCGGCGGCTGTCGGCGGGTGTCTCGGCTGTCCCCCCACGTTCTCGGCTGCGCTCGAACAGGGGGGACCCCCAAAGTTACGCTGCTGTGAGGCACCCCGGCAGTGCTTTCGTGTGACGATCGTAGGCCCGTGTGGACGGCTCGAATGCCAGGACGGTGGTAGTGTGCGCGCCTCTTTGCTCCAGATCGACGTGAATGAGGACGAATCGGTGGAATCGCGCCGGGTGAGGGTCGCCTCCCTGGTACGAGAACAAGCCGGAGCGGATCTCGTCGTCCTGCCCGAGCTGTGGACCACCGGCGCCTTCGCCTACGAGGGGTTCGGCACCGAGGCCGAACCGCTCGAGGGACCCACGTACGAGGCGATGGCCAAGGCCGCGAGCGACGCCGGTGTCTGGCTGCACGCCGGGTCCGTCCCCGAGCGCGACCCGGACGGTCCGCTCTACAACACCTCGCTGGTCTTCTCCCCCTCCGGCGACCTCGCCGCCGCCTACCGCAAGATCCACCGGTTCGGCTTCGACAAGGGCGAGGCCGTCCTGATGGGCGCCGGCCGGGATCTCGTGACGGTCCGGCTGCCCGACACCACCCTGGGCCTCGCCACCTGCTACGACCTGCGCTTCCCCGAACTCTTCCGCGGCCTCGTCGACGCCGGCGCCGAGACCCTTGTGATCCCCGCCGGCTGGCCGGAGCGCCGCCGGGCGCACTGGACGCTGCTCGCCCAGGCCCGCGCGGTGGAGAACCAGGCGTATGTGCTCGCCTGCGGAACGGCCGGGACGCACGCGGGAGTTCCACAGGCCGGCCACTCCATCGTCGTGGACCCCTGGGGCGAGGTGCTGGCCCAGGCCGGACCCGGCGAAGAGGTCCTCACCGTGGAGTTCGACCCCGGCCGGGTCGCGGTGACACGGGATCAGTTCCCGGCCCTGAAGGACCGGGTGCTCGGGCTCGACCCGCCCCGGCGCTGAGCCGCGCCCCGGCGGTGAGCCCCGCGCGGTGCCGGCCGCGCCTCAGTCGTCCCCGCGCTCCTTCTCCGCCAGGTGGATCACACACACCGCCACCGCGATCAGCAGCGCCGGGTCGGCGTCCTCGCGCACCACGTCCACGCCGTACGTCTCCCGGACGTGCAGCCAGCGGCGCGAGACCACGGCGAGCAGTTCCCTGTCGTACTCGACGGCGAACTCCCGGTCGAGGATCCTGCCGCTGACATCGAGCTCGGTGCTGCCGTCCGCGAGGGCCACCCGGTAGTGGTTGCGCAGCAGCGACAGCCGCTTGCGCCGGATCGTCGCCAGCGGCCGGCCGTCCCGCTCGATCACCATGGTGTCGCGCAGGGCGAACATCTTCTGCCGGATGTCGATGAGGACGCGGCCCTGCACGTCCTTCAGCTCGAAGGTGTCCCGCACCCGCATGGCCTTGCCGTCGACGAGGAAGACCTTGTTTCCCCGGTCGTCCTCGATCCAGTAGTCGTCACCGAAGCCGAGCAGCCGGTCCCGCACGAGAAATCTCATGCCACGAGGGCTTCCCCGCCACCGGCCCCGGAACCACGCCTGTAGGCCGTCGGGCTGACTCCGCGCGGCCGGTGGCACCCTGGGGACATGACCGACCGAGCACCCCGGCACGCCCGCGTCCGCGCCCCCGAGCTGACCGGCGCGGGCGGCTGGCTCAACACGGGCGGCCGCCCCTACACCCTGGCCGAGCTGCGCGGACGCATCGTGATCCTCGACTTCTGGACGTCCGGCTGCGTCAACTGCCTGCACGCCATCGACGAACTGCGTGAGCTGGAGGCGAAGCACCGGGACACCGTCGTCGTGGTCGGCGTGCACTCGCCGAAGTTCGCGCACGAGGCCGAGCACACCGCCGTCGCCGACGCCGTGGAGCGGTACGGCGTCGAGCATCCCGTCCTGGACGATCCGGAGCTGGTGACCTGGCGGCAGTACGCGGTGCGGGCGTGGCCGACGCTCGCGGTGATCGACCCGGAGGGGTACGTCGTCGCGCAGCTCTCCGGCGAGGGACACGCCGACGCCATCGGACGGCTGGTGGCCGAGCTGGAGGCCGAGCACACGGCGAAGGGCACGCTGCGGCGCGGGGACGGGCCGTACGTGGCGCCGGAACCGGAGCCGACCGTGCTGCGCTACCCCGGCAAGGTCATGGCGCTGCCCGGCGGCGGGTTCCTGGTCAGCGACACCACCCGGCACCGGCTCGTGGAGTTCGCCGAGGACGGCGAGAGCGTCGTACGGCGGATCGGCTCCGGTGCGCGCGGGTTCACCGACGGCCCCGCGGAGGCGGCGTCGTTCGCCGAGCCGCAGGGCCTGGCGCTCCTGCCCGACGGGTCGGTGGTGGTCGCCGACACCGTCAACCACGCGCTGCGCCGCCTCGACCTCGCGACCGGCGCCGTCACGACGCTCGCGGGCACCGGACGCCCGTGGCGGCGGGGCGCGGCCACGACGGGCCCGGCGCGGCAGGCGGACCTGTCCTCACCCTGGGACGTGGCGGTGTTCGCCGGGCGGGTGTGGATCGCGATGGCGGGCGTCCACCAGCTGTGGACGTACGACCCGGCGGCGGACACCGTCGCGGTGGCGGCGGGGACGGCGAACGAGGGGCTGGTCGACGGCCCGGCGGACGAGGCGTGGTTCGCCCAGCCGTCGGGGCTCGCGGTGTCACCGGACGGCGAACGGCTGTGGGTGGCCGACGCGGAGACCAGCGCGCTGCGCTGGGTGGACCGGGACGGCGTGGTCCGTACGGCGGTCGGCACCGGGCTGTTCGACTTCGGGTACCGCGACGGCCCGGCCGGGCAGGCACTGCTCCAGCATCCGCTGGGCGTCACGGCGCTCCCGGACGGCTCGGTCGCGGTCTCCGACACCTACAACCAGGCGCTGCGCCGCTACGACCCGGCGACCGGTGAACTCTCCACGCTCGCCACGGATCTGCGGGAGCCGTCGGACGCGGTGACGGTGGGCGCGGACATCGTGGTCGTGGAGTCGGCCCGGCACCGGCTGACCCGGCTGCGGCTGCCGGAGGACGCCCTGGAGGGCGCGGCGGAACGCCGAACGCGGCGGGACGTCATGGACGTGGCCGGCGAGGTCGTGCTGGACGTGGTCTTCGAGGCCCCGGCGGGGCAGCGGGCGGACGACCGGTACGGGCCGCCGGCCCGGCTGCTGGTGTCCGCGACGCCCCCGGAGCTGCTGCGCACGGGCGAGGGCGCGGGGACGTCGCTCTCCCGCGCCCTCGTGTTCGACCCGTCCGCCGGGCCGGGCGTCCTGCGTGTCTCGGCGACGGTCGTGTCCTGCGACGACGACCCCGAGATCCCGTATCCGGCCTGCCATGTGCACCGGCGCGACTGGGACGTCCCCGTCCGGCCGGCCGCCCGGGGCGCCGAGCGTCTGCCACTGGTGTTCGCGGAGCCGGACGCTCAGACGCCGTAGCCGTCGCTGTAGCCGTCCCGCCGGTGGGGTTCTTCGCCGACGACCGGGGTCGCGGGCGGCACCACCACGCGCTTGCGCCGGGCGATGCTGCTGAAGGTCGTGACGCCGATCAGGCCCACGATCATCAGGATGACCCCGACCAGGTCGAGGTTCACCCCGTCCATCTCCCAGTCGGTCGCGAACGTGAGGATGGCTCCCGCGGCGATGAGGATGATGCACCCGCCGAGGCCCATGAGTGTCGCCTCCTGTCCGGTCCGGACGATCCGGTCCGGACGTCCGGGTACCCCGGTCGGAGACGCTCACACCGCGGCGTCGGCGCGCGGTCCTCAACTACCCCTCCAGGAACGCCGCCAGGGAGTTCGCGAGCAGCCACGGGTCGTCGACGCCGCACAACTCCCGTGCGCTGTGCATGGAGAGGATGGCCACGCCGATGTCGACGGTGCGGATGCCGTGCCGCGCGGCGGTGATCGGACCGATGGTGGTGCCGCACGGCATGGAGTTGTTGGAGACGAACGACTGGAAGGGGACGTCCGCCTTCTCGCAGGCCGCCGCCCACACCGCACGGCCCGAACCGTCCGTGGCGTAGCGGTTGTTGACGTTGACCTTGAGGATCGGGCCGCCGTTGACGCGCGGGTGGTGCGTGGGGTCGTGCCGCTCGGCGTAGTTGGGGTGCACGGCGTGGCCGGTGTCCGAGGAGAGACAGACGGTGCCGGCGAAGGCGCGCGCCTTGTCCTCGTACGAGCCGCCGCGCGCGAACACCGAGCGCTCCAGGACGCCGCCGAGCAGCGGGCCGTCGGCGCCGGTGTCGCTCTGGGAGCCGTTCTCCTCGTGGTCGAAGGCGGCGAGCACCGGGATGCAGGGCAGCCCGGCGCCGGAGCCGGCCACGGAGGTCAGTGCGGCGGTCCCGGCGTGGACGGAGAGCAGGTTGTCCATGCGCGGGCCGGCCAGCAGCTCCTTGTCGCGGCCCAGGTAGGCGGGGGGCTCGACGGAGTGGACCATCAGGTCCCAGCCGGTGACCTCGCCGGGGGCGATGCCGGCGGTCTCCTCCAGGAAGGCGATCAGGTCGCCGTCGCGGACGTCGCCGAGGCCCCACACGGGCTGCAGATGGCGCTGCTTGTCGAGCTTGAGGCCGTCCGTGGACACCGCGCGGTCGAGGTGGATGGCGAGCTGGGGGACGCGCAGCAGCGGCCGGTCGACGTTGACCAGCCGGGTCGAGCCGTCCCGCAGGGTGAGCCGGCCGGCGAGGCCGAGGTCGCGGTCGAGCCAGGAGTTGAGCAGCGGTCCGCCGTAGATCTCGACGGCGACCTGGCGCCAGCCGTGCGCACCGGTGTCGGGGAGCGGCTTGACCCGGAGGTTGGGGGAGTCGGTGTGGGCGCCGACGATCCGGAACGGCGTGTGGGGCGCCGCGCCCTCGGGGACGTACCAGGCGACGATCGCCCCGCCGCGCAGCACGTACTTGCCGCCGCTCGACCCGTCCCAGGCGTCCGTCTCGGCGACCTGGCGGAAGCCGGCCTTCTCGAGCCGTTCGGCGGTGTTCGCCACGGCGTGGTACGGCGACGGGCTCGCCGCGAGGAAGGACATGAGGTCGTCGGTGTGGCCGCGGTCGAAGCGGGGGGGTGCGCTCATGGGTTCACCTTAACGACGTGCGAGGGCCCGCTCCCGTGAAGGGGAGCGGGCCCTCGTGCGGGCGATGTGGATTGTCCGTGAGTGACGGGAACAGCCCGTTGCCGGTGAGCCGTTCCCGCGCCCGGCGGGTCCTTCGAAGGACTAGAAGGCCGCCTCGTCCAGCTCCATCAGGTCCAGCTCGACGTTCTCGGCGAGCTTGCGCGCGCCGGTGACGCCCGGCAGGACGTTGGCCGCGAAGAACTTCGCCGCCGCGATCTTGCCGGTGTAGAACGCCTTGTCCTTGGCGGAGGCCGTCGGGAGCTTCTCGGCGGCGATCGCGGCGCCCTTGAGCAGCAGGTAGCCGACGACGACGTCACCGGAGGCCATCAGCAGGCGGGTGGTGTTCAGGCCCACCTTGTAGATGTTCTTGACGTCCTGCTCGGTGGCCGCGAGGTCGGTGAGCATGAGGCCGACGATGGCCTCCAGCTCGACGGCCGCCTTGGCCAGGTGCTCGCGGGCGCCCGCCAGCTCCTCGCCGCCCTCGCCGACCGCCAGGAACTTCTTGATGTCCTCGGCGAGCGAGTTCAGGGCCGCGCCCTGGTTGCGGACGATCTTCCGGAAGAAGTAGTCCTGGCCCTGGATGGCGGTGGTGCCCTCGTACAGGGTGTCGATCTTGGCGTCCCGGATGTACTGCTCGATCGGGTACTCCTGCAGGAAGCCGGAGCCGCCGAAGGTCTGCAGCGACTGGGCGAGCTGCTCGTAGGCCTTCTCGGAGCCGTAGCCCTTGACGATCGGCAGGAGCAGGTCGTTGAGCGCGTGCTCGGTCTTGGCGTCCTCGCCGGCCGCCTCCTTGACCTGGATGGCGTCCTGGACGGAGGCCGTGTACATCACCAGGGCGCGCATGCCCTCCGCGTACGCCTTCTGCGTCATGAGGGCGCGGCGCACGTCGGGGTGGTGGGTGATGGTGACCTTGGGGGCGCTCTTGTCCATGAAGTTCGCCAGGTCGGGGCCCTGGACGCGCTCCTTGGCGTACTCCAGCGCGTTGAGGTAGCCCGTCGACAGCGTGGAGATCGCCTTCGTGCCGACCATCATGCGGGCGAACTCGATGATGCGGAACATCTGGCGGATGCCGTCGTGCTTGTCGCCGATCAGCCAGCCCTTGGCGGGGTGCTTGTCGCCGAACGTCATCTCGCAGGTGTTGGACGCCTTCAGGCCCATCTTGTGCTCGACGTTCGTGGCGTAGACGCCGTTGCGCTCGCCCAGCTCGCCGGTCTCGAAGTCGAAGAGGTACTTCGGGACGAGGAAGAGGGACAGGCCCTTGGTGCCGGGGCCCGCGCCCTCGGGGCGGGCGAGCACGTAGTGGAGGATGTTCTCCGACATGTCGTGCTCACCCGACGTGATGAAGCGCTTCACGCCCTCGATGTGCCAGGAGCCGTCCTCCTGCTGCACGGCCTTGGTGCGGCCGGCGCCCACGTCCGAGCCGGCGTCCGGCTCGGTGAGGACCATGGTGGAGCCCCACTGCTTCTCGGTGGCGAACTTCGCGATGTGCTTCTGGACCTCGTTGCCCTCCTCGAAGAGGATGCCGGCGAACGCGGGGCCCGAGGAGTACATCCACACGGCCGGGTTCGCACCGAGGATGAGCTCGGCGTAGGCCCAGATGAGGGAGCGGGGCGCGGTGGTGCCGCCGATCTCCTCGGGCAGGCCGAGACGCCAGTACTCGGAGTCCATGAAGGCCTGGTAGCTCTTCTTGAAGGACGCCGGGACGGGCGCGGTGTTGGTCTCCGGGTCGAAGACCGGCGGGTTGCGGTCGGCGTCGGCGAAGGACTCCGCGAGCTCGTTCTCGGAGAGGCGGGTCAGCTCCTCGAGGATGCTCTTCGCGGTCTCGACGTCCATCTCCTCGAACGGACCCGTGCCGTACAGCTTGTCGCGTCCGAGTACTTCGAAGAGGTTGAACTCGATGTCGCGGAGGTTCGACTTGTAGTGCCCCATGGTCACGGCTCCGTAGCGGGTCGGCGAGGCACTGGATCCTCGCGCTAGTTCACGTACCAACAAGTAGCTACGATGATGCTACCCGCCAGTAATAAGACGCAACCCCGATCCCGGATCTGTGACAGGTCCCACCGGATCGACCTTGGTGGCCGTACCCCTCCGCGGGCGCGGTCGCTGTCGGTACGCTTGCGCGCATGTATGGATACGGCCAGCCCATGGACGGTGGTGCTGCGCAGCAGCAGTACGCCCCGCCGCCGCAGCAGCCCATGGCCGGTGGTGTCGGCGGGTACGGCCAGCAGCCGCCGCTCTACCCCGAGCCGTCCGCGCCGTCCCTCGCGGACGCCGTGCGCGCGTTCACCACGGGCCAGCTGGCCGCCGAGGACTTCCAGCAGATCTTCGCCACGTCGAAGGTCTACTGCCCGCGCGGCGACAACCCCGGGTTCCTCGCCCTGCACAACACCCAGCAGCCGGTGATCCCGATGTTCACCTCGCTGAAGGAGCTGCGCCGGTACGCGGGCAAGGAGTCCAAGTACTTCGTCATCACCGGCGCCGAGGTGATCGACCTGCTGCCGACCGGCTACGGCTTCGTCCTCGACATGGAGGGCGAGCACCGCATGGTCTTCGACGCGAAGGCCGTCGAGCAGATGGTCGAGTTCGCCATGCGCCGTATGTACGGCTAGTGACCGCCGGTACGGCCCGCCCGCACGGCCGGAACGCACCGGACCAGGTGGTCCGGAGCGGGTGACCCCGGCGCGCCCGCCGCGCGCCTGCTGTCACACTGAGCCGCTTTCCCGGATCAAGCGCCCGGAGGGAATGCCCTCCGGGCTTTGTGCGTTCGGGGTGGCAAGAAGTTCAACGCTCAACTAAACTGGCCGCACAAGGAGGTACCGACATGCCTGCAGTGACCGTCGAGAACCCGCTGACGCTGCCCCGCGTCGCCGCGCCCGCGGAGGCCGTGGCCCGTCCCGTGCTCACCGTCACGACCGCGCCGAGCGGTTTCGAGGGTGAGGGCTTCCCGGTGCGCCGCGCGTTCGCCGGGATCAACTACCGCCATCTGGACCCGTTCATCATGATGGACCAGATGGGCGAGGTGGAGTACGCGCCGGGCGAGCCGAAGGGCACCCCCTGGCATCCGCACCGCGGCTTCGAGACCGTCACCTACATCATCGACGGGATCTTCGACCACCAGGACAGCAACGGCGGCGGTGGCACGATCACCAACGGCGACACCCAGTGGATGACCGCGGGCTCGGGCCTCCTGCACATCGAGGCGCCGCCGGAGGCCCTCGTCATGTCCGGCGGCCTCTTCCACGGCCTGCAGCTGTGGGTGAACCTCCCGGCCAGGGACAAGATGATGGCCCCGCGCTACCAGGACATCCGCGGCGGCAGCGTCCAGCTGCTCACCACGCCCGACGGCGGCGCGCTGCTGCGTGTCATCGCCGGTGAGCTGGACGGGCACGCCGGTCCCGGCATCACGCACACGCCGATCACGATGATCCACGCGACGGTGGCGCCGGGCGCCGAGGTCACCCTGCCCTGGCGGGAGGACTTCAACGGCCTGGCGTACGTCCTGGCGGGCAAGGGCTCGGTCGGTGCCGAGCGCCGTCCGATCCATCTCGGCCAGACCGCGGTCTTCGGCGCCGGCGGCTCGCTGACCGTCCGCGCGGACGAGAAGCAGGACTCCCACACGCCGGACCTGGAGGTCGTCCTCCTGGGCGGCCGGCCCATCCGGGAGCCGATGGCCCACTACGGCCCGTTCGTGATGAACACCAAGGACGAGCTGATGCAGGCCTTCGAGGACTTCCAGAAGGGCCGCCTCGGAACGGTCCCGGCGGTGCACGGCATGAGCGCCGACGGTCCCGACCAGGACTGACCGGCACACGGCGCACGAAGAGGCCCGCGGCCACACCGACACGGTGCGGCCGCGGGCCTCCTCCCGTCCGTCACCCGCCCGGATCGCCGCGCACGACACCCGGCCCCGCTCATGATCCGCTGGAGGGGTGCAGGCTCCCCCACCGTTGCTGCCCGGGCCCGTCCGCCGCCTCGCCGCGTGGTGTGCCGTCTTCCTGCTCGTCGCCGGGGTCGTCTACGTCGGCATCCTGCTGACGGTGGAGCTGAGCACGGCGGTCGTCCCCGTGCTGCTCGCGCTGCTCGGGACCGCGCTGCTGGGCCCGCTGCACCGGCGGCTGGTCAAGGCGGGCGTGAACCGGTCGCTGGCCGCCGGGCTCACCTGTGTCGCCGTGGTGGCGGTGGTCGGCGGGGCCGTCTACATCGTCGCCGCCGCCGTCGTGGAGAGCGGCGACGAGATCGTCGCCTCGCTCCAGCAGGCCGGACGCGATCTCACCGAGCGCTTCGGGCCCGCCGGGACCTCGCTGGACGACCTCGCCGGCAACTCCCGCGAACTGCTCTCCAAGTTCGGCGGGACCGCCGCCTCCGGTGTCATCAGCGGGGTCAGCGTGGTCGGCGAGACCATCGCGATCGGCGTGCTCGCGCTGCTGCTCGTCTTCTTCTTCCTGCGCGACTCCGACCGGGCCGCCGGCGTGCTGCGCTCCCTGGTGCCCCGGCACAGCGGCGACATGGCCGAGGCCATGGCCCGGCGGGCCTTCCGGGCCGTCGAGGGGTTCATGCGGGGGACCACCTTCATCGCCCTCATCGACGCCCTGTGCATCACCGTCGGCCTGCTGATCCTCGACGTACCGGGCGCGGTCGGGCTCGGCGCGCTCGTCTTCATCGGGGCGTACATCCCCTATCTGGGCGCGTTCATCTCGGGTGCCGTCGCCGTGCTGGTCGCGCTCGCCGACCGGGGGTTCGTCATCGCGCTGTGGGTCCTCGGCATCGTGCTCGCCGTGCAGCAGCTGGAGGGGCATGTGCTGACCCCGATGATCCAGAGCCGCACGGTCCAGATGCACCCGGCCTTCGTCATGGTGACGATCACCGCGGGCGCGTCCGTGGCCGGCATCCTCGGGATGCTGCTCGCCGTGCCCCTGACGGCCGCCGCCACCGGCGTCGCCCATGAACTGAGAGAGCGTTACGCCCGCCCCGACCCGCCCGGCGCCACGGCCGTGCCGGAGCCGTCGCCGCCGCCGGACTCGTAGAGCTCGAACCAGATGGTCTTGCCCTCGCCCAGGGGGTCGACGCCCCAGGCGTGCGCCAGCAGCTCGATCAGGACCAGTCCCCGCCCGGACGACGCCAGCTCTCCGGGCCGGCGCATGTGCGGCAGATCGTCGCTGGGGTCGGACACCTCGATCCGCAGCCGGCGCTCCCCCGTCCCGCCCCGCACCTCGGCGCGGAGCAGGGCGTCCGCGTCGGTGTGCACCAGGACGTTCGTCAGCGTCTCGGAGAGCAGCAGGACCGCCGAGTCGACCTGGTCGGGCACCGCCCAGTCGTGCAGCAGCTCCCGCAGCTGCTGACGCGCCACGGCCACGCGCTCCGGCTCCGCCTGCGCCACCGACATCATCGTGCGGCGGACCGAGGGCCGTCCGGGGGCCCGGGTGCCGGACGGGCCGTCCCCCTGCCGGCGCAGCAGCAGGACCGCGATGTCGTCCTCGCGCCGGTCGGCGAGCGGGCCGGGGGTGTGATGGGAGGACGGGCCGTGGACGGCCTGGACGAGCGCGTCGGCGAGGGACTCCAGATCGCCGTCGTGGCCCTCCAGGACCGTACGGATCCGGCGCCAGCCGGTGCCCAGGTCGTGGCCGCCGGTCTCGATCAGGCCGTCCGTGCAGATCAGCATGGTCTCGCCGGGTTCAAGGGCGAGCGTGGTCGTGGGGTAGTCGGCGTCCGGGTCGATGCCCAGGGGCAGCCCGCCGGCCGTCGAGCGGTTCAGCACCGTGCCGTCGGCCATCCGGATGGCCGGGTCCGGGTGACCGGCGCGGGCGACCTCCAGCACCCCGGTCACCGGATCGACCTCCACATACAGACAGGTCGCGAAGCGCAGTGCGGCAGGGTCCTCCTCGGCGGTGCCGAACGTCATGCCGTGCAGGAAGCGGGAGGCGCGGGAGAGCACGGCGTCGGGGCGATGGCCCTCGGAGGCGTAGGCGCGCAGTGCGATCCGCAGCTGGCCCATCAGCCCGGCGGCCCGTACGTCGTGGCCCTGCACATCGCCGATGACCAGGGCGAAGCGGCCGGCGCCGGAGGACGGGCCCCCGGGCAGCGGGATCATGTCGTACCAGTCGCCCCCGACCTGGAGCCCGCCACCGGTCGGGACATAGCGTGCGGCGACCGCCATCCCCGGTATCTCGGGGCCCAGCCGGGGCAGCATCGACCGCTGGAGGCCGTCCGTCAGCTCCCGCGCGGTCTCGGCGGCCTCGGCCCGGGAGAGGGCCTGGGCGAGCATGCGGGCCACCGTCGTCAGCACCGAGCGCTCGTCCGGGGTGAACGCGACCGGATAGGCGAACGCGGCCATCCAGGCGCCCATCGTGCGGCCCGCCACGACCAGCGGCAGGAACGCCCAGGACCGCCGGTGGAAGCGGGCGGCCATCGGCCAGGTCGCCGGATAGCGCTCCTTGTACTGCTCGGGGGAGGACAGATAGACCGCGCGGCCGGTGCGGATGACCTCGGAGGCCGGGTAGTCCGACTCCAGGGTCAGCCCCTTGAAGGGGTCCTCGTCGCCGGGCTCGTAGCCGTGGTGGCCGATGACCGTCAGCCGGTCGCCCGTCACGCCGAACACCGCGAGTCCGTCCGGGGAGAAGCCCGGCATGGCCAGGCCCGCGGCGACCCGCAGCACCTCCGACGTCGAGCGTGCCTCGGCCAGCGCCCGGCCCGCGTCCAGCAGGAACGCCTCCCGTGAGCGCCGCCAGTCACCGGTGACGGCGGTGCGCTCCGAGGAGGTGCCCGGCGCCGGTTCGGTGACCTCCTGGAGGGAGCCGGTCACCTCGAACGTGTGCTTCTCCTGGTCGAAGGCGGCGTGGAAGCGGCTGCGCCCGACCCGGACGACCCTCCCCCGGTCGTCCATGATCCGTACGCGCGCCTCCCCGAGCGTGCCCTCGGCCACGGCGAGCTGGATCACGGAGGTGATCTCGTTCCAGTCCACCGGATGCAGACGCGACCGGACCTGGGCCTGACTGAGCGTGCGGGGTTCGGCCGGCAGCCCGAGCAGCCGTGCCGCCTCCGCGTCGACCGTGACCAGCCCCGTCTCGGTGTCCCAGTGCCACAAACCGGTCGCGAGGACGGTGAGGACCTCCTCCACGGCGGGCAGGGCCTCACCAGTGCGCATGGCCCCACTCTAAGAAGAGCTGATCGCACACTGCCACCGAAGCCGTCGCGGTCCGGCGCTTCGGGGCGCGGGAAAACGGTGGGGAGGCGATCACGGGCTGCCCGGTAGGCTTGGGTGGAGTTTCACGTGAAACAAAGCCTCTCCTTCACGGGAACCACGCCCCCGATCCGCGAAGACTGGATGAACGACGATGCATCGGTACAGGTCCCACACCTGCGGCGAGCTCCGCTCCTCTGACGTCGGCACCGACGTCCGGCTGAGTGGCTGGCTGCACAATCGGCGCGACCTGGGCGGCATCCTCTTCATCGATCTGCGCGACCACTACGGCATCACGCAGCTCGTGGCCCGCCCCGGCACCCCCTCCTACGAGGCCCTGGACAAGGTCTCCAAGGAGTCCACGATCCGGATCGACGGCAAGGTCGTCTCCCGTGGCGCCGAGAACGTGAACCCCGACCTGCCCACGGGCGAGATCGAGGTCGAGGTCGGCGAGGTCGAGGTGCTCGGCGCCGCCGCCCCGCTGCCGTTCACGATCAACACCGAGGACGGGGTCAACGCGGAGCGGCGCCTGGAGTACCGCTTCCTGGACCTGCGCCGCGAGCGCATGCACAAGAACATCATGCTGCGGTCGTCGGTCATCGCCTCGATCCGCTCGAAGATGGTCGCCCTCGGCTTCAACGAGATGGCGACGCCGATCCTGTCCGCGACGTCCCCCGAGGGCGCCCGTGACTTCGTCGTCCCGTCCCGGCTGAACCCGGGCAAGTTCTACGCCCTGCCGCAGGCGCCGCAGCAGTTCAAGCAGCTGCTGATGATCTCGGGCTTCGACCGGTACTTCCAGATCGCGCCCTGCTTCCGTGACGAGGACGCCCGCGCCGACCGCTCGCCGGGCGAGTTCTACCAGCTCGACGTCGAGATGAGCTTCGTCGAGCAGGAGGACGTCTTCCAGCCGATCGAGAAGCTCATGACCGAGCTGTTCGAGGAGTTCGGCAACGGCCGCCACGTCACCTCGCCGTTCCCGCGCATCCCGTTCCGCGAGGCGATGCTCAAGTACGGCTCCGACAAGCCGGACCTGCGCGCCCAGCTCGAACTGGCCGACATCACGGACATCTTCGAGGGCTCGGAGTTCAAGGCGTTCGCGGGCAAGCACGTGCGCGCGCTGCCGGTGCCGGACGTCTCCGCCCAGCCCCGCAAGTTCTTCGACCAGCTCGGTGACTTCGCGGTCTCCCAGGGCGCCAAGGGCCTCGCCTGGGTGCGGGTCGGCGAGGACGGCGGGCTGACCGGCCCGATCGCCAAGTTCCTCACCGAGGAGAACGTCGCCGAGCTGACCAAGCGCCTCGCGCTGGCCCCCGGCCACGCGGTGTTCTTCGGCGCGGGCGAGTTCGACGAGGTCTCGAAGATCATGGGCGCGGTCCGCGTCGAGGCCGCCAAGCGCGCCGGCCACTTCGAGGAGAACGTCTTCCGCTTCTGCTGGATCGTCGACTTCCCGATGTACGAGAAGGACGAGGAGACCGGCAAGATCGACTTCTCGCACAACCCCTTCTCGATGCCGCAGGGCGGTCTTGAGGCCCTGGAGACCCAGGACCCGCTGGACATCCTGGGCTGGCAGTACGACATCGTCTGCAACGGCGTCGAGCTGTCCTCCGGCGCGATCCGGAACCACGAGCCGGAGATCATGCTCAAGGCGTTCGAGATCGCGGGCTACGACCGTGAGACGGTCGAGGAGAAGTTCGCCGGCATGCTGCGCGCGTTCCGCTTCGGCGCCCCGCCGCACGGCGGCATCGCCCCCGGCGTCGACCGCATCGTGATGCTGCTCGCCGACGAGCCGAACATCCGCGAGACGATCGCCTTCCCGCTCAACGGCAACGCCCAGGACCTGATGATGGGCGCGCCGACGGAGCTGGAGGAGGCCCGGCTGAAGGAGCTGCACCTGTCGGTGCGCAAGCCCCAGCCGAAGTAGTCGCGACGCACGAAAGGGCGGTGGCCCGGAACCGCGGGGTTCCGGGCCACCGCCCTTTCGCATGGCCGACCCGAGAAGGGTCAGGACACGAACTTGTAGCCCTTCCAGCCGGTCGCGATCTGCGTCCGTGAGCCGAACGAGCCCTTGCCGTCTCCGTTGTTGCGCCACAGGTAGCCGTTGCTGTCCCGGGAGACCAGGTCCGGCTTGCCGTCGTCGGTGATGTCGCCGACGCCGACCACGGTGTTGTAGGAGCCGCCCCAGTTGGAGAAGACCTTCACGCGGGCGGCGAAGGTGCCGTCGCCCTTGCCGTTGTAGCGCCACAGCGTGTTCGCCGAGTCCTGCACGAGCAGGTCCGCCTTGCCGTCGCCGGTGATGTCGCCGACGCCGACGATCTTCCGGTGGCTCTTCCAGTCGGAGTAGAGCGTGACCCGGGAGGAGAGCTTGCCGGTGCTGGTGCCCTTGAACAGATAGACCGTGCCGGTCGAGGACGCCCGCGCGATCAGGTCAGGACGGCCGTCCCCGGTGACGTCACCGGGCGAGGTGAGCACGTTGTACTGCGTCCAGCCGCTGCTCGCCAGCGTCGTGTACGACGTCGAGGGTGTCACCGCCTTGCCGCAGCCCGGCTTGTACAGCCGCAGCGCGCCGCTGCTGTAGCGGACGAGGACGTCGTTGCAGCGGTCCCCGCTCAGGTCGCCGAACGGGACGGCGAGAACGCTGGTCGCCCAGCCGCTGCCGGTGTACTTCGAGCTGAACTTGCCGGTGCCGGTGCCGCTGTGGAACGTCAGCCCGCCCGAGGAGTTGAGGGTGAGCAGGTCGCCGCGGCCGTCGGGACCGTCGGGGCTGGTGTGGTCGTGGCGGACGGCCGCGCCCCGCGAGAGGAAGGCGGAGCCCGAGCTCACGGTGAGCGCGGAGGACGTCCCCTGGGCGGTCGCCTTCAGCGTCCAGGTGAACTTCCCGGTCGGGAACCAGCTGCCGCCCGAGGTCTTGCCGTTCCAGGTGGCCGACACCAGATCCTGCGCGGCGCCACCGGTGATCGTGCGGGTGGCCTTGCCGGCGGCGCCGCTCTGCAGCGACGTGAGGGTCAGCGACCACGAGCCGACCGGACGGGACAGGTACCAGAAGCCGGTGAGCGGCTCGGCGCTGTCCACGTAGCTCGACACGTTGGTCTCGAAGGCCGTGAGCGGCGACGGCGTGACACCGGTCGTCGCGACATGGGTCTGCTCGAAGGAGTCGAACCAGGCGACCAGGCCGGTGTACTCGTCGACGGTCCAGCGGTAGCGCCGGTCGACGGGCCCGTGGTCCGGCAGGCCGGAGGCGATGATCCGGCTGGTGCCGGTCGCCGCCTCGGTGAGGACCAGCCGTCCGGCCGCGTGGTCGTGGCGGACGGTGAAGCCGTCGCCGAGCAGTACGTCGCCGGGGGTGACAGCCCGGGAGGTGCGGGCCGTGCTGTCGTACACGCCCCCCGAGGCGCTTCCGCAGGCCCAGTACACCCAGCGGCCCGCCGCCTGGAGCTCGCTCGGCACACAGGACAGGCCTGGCACGGTGACCGTGGCGAGGGTCTTGCCGGTGGTCATGCTGTACGAGGTGAGCTGCCCGGAGGTCGTGGTGGCGCTCCACAGGGTGGGGCCGTTCAGCGCGGCGGCCCGGACGGACCGCTTCAGCTTCTGGCCCTGGCCGAACTCACCGACGTACTGCGTCGGCGAGGAGCCGCCCGAGTTGTAGACGGCGTGGTCGTCGGAGACGTCCACGAGGGTGCCGCCCGCCGTGTGGAACTCCAGCGTGTGCGAGCCGATCGAGTCGATCCGGTCGGCGTTCTCCAGACCGCTGCCGCCCTCGTCGCCGTCGTAGTACGTGCTGAGGTGAACGTCGCTGGAGCGGCCGTCGCGGTAGCGGCCCCACAGCGCCGAGCAGGCGGTGTCCGGGTAGGGGCACTTGGCGACGATCGAGGTGCTCGCCGTGGCGGCGGACGCGGTGAGCTTCGCGCCGCCGTCGGTGGTGAGGGTGCGCACGGAGGTGCTGTCGGCCGAGCGGTTCGGGTCGTCCTCGGCGACGCGGAGACTGCCGCGCGCGAGGGCGATGCCGGTCTTGGTGTTCTCGTACGGCGGTACCTTGAGCAGCTTGGTCAGCTGCGGGGTGCCGTCGGGTCCGGCGCTCACGCGCTGCACCCACCAGTCGGCGGAGGTGGTGCCGCCGGTGACGAGGGCGCCGCCGCCCGGGGTGGCGACGGGGTTGCCGTACGACGCGCTGAGCAGCGTTCTGCTGGTGCCGTCGGTCAGCGAGACCGCCTTGACGCCGGGGGCGCCCGCCAGGACCAGCCAGTCGCCGACCAGGGCCGGCGTGGGGACAGGTGTGGTGGTGTCGGCGGAGCCGGGCACCGGGACGGTCTCCGCCGCGGTGAGGTCGGCGCGCGGCTTGAGGTGCAGACCCGCGGCCTTGGTGTACCAGCCGACGCGGTCCTCGGTGAGCAGCACCTCGGGGGTCGTCTCGCGGGACAGGCCGGTGAAGACGGGGGTGAGGTGCGCGGCCGCGAAGTCCAGGTAGGCGACGGTGTACGTCGTGAGGTCGCCGTTCGCGTCGCGGTCCGGGTAGGTCAGCAGCGCGCCCTTCGCATCACCGGTCCGCCCGAAGTTGTTCTCCCATACCCCGCCTGCCGGGAACCCGGTGACCGCCCGGTCGCGCTGGACGCCGTCGACCAGGTCGACCAGGTGCGGGACGTATCCCTCGCCCTCGCGCTCGATCGCGACCGTGGTCGTGCCGTAGGTGCCGATCCGGGACGCGGACGAGCGCAGGTCCACGGTCCGCAGGGCGCCGCCGCCCGGGCTCCACAGGGTCACCGGGTCGCCGTAGCTGCGGTGCGGCAGGGCGACGGTGTCGGCGCCCTGCCCGAACACGCCGGAGGCGCAGCGGGACCCGAGGTCGTAGCAGCTGGTGGTGGTCGGCTTGTAGACGCCGGACGCGTCCTCGACGGTGACGGTGGTGCCGTCGTCGTAGTCCGTCCAGAGCAGCCCGGCGACATTGGCCTGCCGGTGCAGGAAGCCGGTCTCGCCGGCCACGAGCACCCGGTCGCTGCGCCGGGTCTCGTTGCGCGGGGCGTCCAGGACGATCTCCGTGGTGGCGGGTGCCGCGTTGGTGGTGGCCGCCTCGGCGCGGCCGTCCCGCGCCCCGGAGAAGAAGGTGATGGTGCCGGCCGCAAGGGCGGCCGTCAGCGTGGAGACGAGGACGGTGCGACCGCCCCGTCTCAGGGCGTGTCTGCCCACGTGAGGTTCCCTCCCCTACGAGGGCCCCTGCCCTCGCACAAGTGGCCGAATGCTACCAGTGGCAGGGATCTTCCCGGGAGGGCGTTTGCGCAGGTGAAGGAGGGTGAACGGCGAGGCGCGCCTGGCCGGTTTTCACTCCTCGGGGGGTGGCCGCAGGGCCTCTTCCTCCAGCAGGCGTTCGGCGATGTCGTCGGCCCAGGCACGGATCCAGCGGCGCAGCTCCGGCACGGCGTCCTCGGCGAGGCCCCGGGCGGTGAACTCGCGGTCGTCCAGCAGGTCCGTCGCCTCCAGCCGGGACTGCAGGTCGGCGGGGTCGAACGTGTCCCAGGCGTGCCGGCGGCCCTGTTCCTCCAGGTCGGGGAAGCTCCAGCCGGGCGCGGCCAGATACACGTCGACGACGTCCCGGGCGGTGCCGCGGTCGGTCAGGGCCCGGACCTTGGTGCCGATGACGTCCTCCAGGGCGAGCGCCGGGCCCAGGTCGGTGGTGACCGGGGGCCGCCAGAAGGTCTCCTTGACGACGTCGACCGTGCGTTCCTCGCCGGTGTCGGAGTCGGTGACGAGCAGCCGCGCCGACAGCGGGTCGGTCTCCACGGGCCGTACGTCCCAACCGCGTTCGGCGAGCCCGGCGCGGAGCACGGCCGCGAGCCGGTCCATGGGCTCGGCGGCCTGCGTGGCGAACTCCAGCGGGCGCGGCCGGCGCCGACGCCGGTGGACCTCCGCGCCCGGCAGTTCCAACGCCTCCGCACCCACGTCGCGCGGGGGCGCCTCCCGCCGCGGCGCGGGCGCGAGCCCGTGGGCCCGTACGGCGCACTCGCCGGCCAGGACGAGTGCGTAACGGGCGCCCACGGTCAGGACGTCGGTGGTGAGATGACGGCGGCTCGGGATCATGATCCGCCGATTATGGTCCTACCCGGCGACGAACTGCGTCAGGATCGCCTGCACCTCGTAGATGTCGACGCCCTTGGTGAACGTCTTCTCGATCGGGACGGAGTTGCCCGAGACCCAGATCTTCAGCTCGGCGTCGAGGTCGAAGGTCCCGGCGGTCTCCACCGCGAAGTGCGTGATGCTGCGGTACGGGATGGAGTGGTACTCCACCTTCTTGCCGGTGATCCCCTGCTTGTCGACCAGGATCAGCCGCCGGTCGGTGAACAGGATGGTGTCCCGTATCAGCAGGTACGCCGCGTGCACCTGCTCCCCGTGCCCCAGCAGCCGCGCGTAGTCCTGCTGCGCCTGCCCCTGGTCGATGGTGTGGGCGTTGCCGAACAGTGCCATGGATGACCCCCCTTTGGTAGGCCAGCCATCGTAGGCGACGGGGGTCGGAACCAGGTGCCCGTCAGGTGTCGTACGTTCCGTCCCACGGCTCGCCGAACCCCAGGTGGTCCGGGTACAGCTCGGCCCAGCCCTCCCCGTCGTCGTCCCCGGTCACGAGACCGAACAGGACGTTGTCGACGGTCAGTTGGAAGGGCCGTACGGCGATGTTCGTGTACGTGCGCCGGGGGAGGCCGCGCAGCCGGGTCGCGAGGTGGACCCGGGCCCGGGAGAGCACCGAGTCCGGGCCGTCGGGGTCGCGCTGCTGCTCGGCCCAGGTGCCCGCGCACCAGATCTCCGAGTCGCGGTACGTGCCGTCGGATTCGAAGGTGTGCAGCACCGCGTAGAGGCGTTTCTGTTCTTCCCAGCCGGGACCGAGCTCGAAGCCCTTGGGGAAGGCGTAGGTGACGGAGCCCATGAACTGCCCGTCCTCGTAACAGCCGATCGCCTCGGTGCGGCCGTGGGGCTCGTAGGCGATCGGAATGACCTCTGGGACTGCCATGGCGAAAACCATACGGTCGCAACGGGGGTGGTGGTGGCGGTGGGGTCGGATCGTTGCCGAGTGGCGGGGCGATTCTTCTCTAAGCTCCCGAGTTGGCGTCCTCGTAGCGGGGCAGGTCGTCGGTGGAGATGGTCCAGCCGGCGATCGTGACGTCCTCGCCGTACACGAAATCTTTGCGGGTGGCGTAGCGGGGGCCGTCGGGGGTGGCGTGGATGTCGGTGAGGACGGCGCCCGTCCCCGTGCGGGGATCGAAGATCGCGTAGACCGGGACGCCGATCAGGGGGTAGTCCCGGAACTTGGTGACCCAGTCGTTGTCCGGGTTGGAGCGCGAGACGATCTCGACGGCGGCGATGAGCGTACGAGGATCGAAGGAGCCCTGCCCCTCCATGTCGGCCTCGGCGATCACCATGAGGTCGGGGCGGCGCATGATGCCTTCCGGCACCATCTCGACGTCGGGTTCGCCCGCGTGCGCCACGATCTCCTCGGGCATCACCTTCTCCAGGCGCTTCCGAAGACGCAGCGCGGTGAGCTCGTGCGGCCGCACAGGCGACATCATGTCGACGACGATTCCTTCTTTGGTGATCTCGAACTTTCCCGGGAGGGTGCCGGCCGTGGATTCCACGAAGTCGCGCATGGCCCGGTACAGGAGGGAAGCGCCCCGCTGCGCGTTGTCCGGTGCGATGGTCATGGCGCTCGCTCCTCGTCGTCTCTGCCCAGGGGCAAGGATCGTCGCCTTCATGCTAGGCGCCCTGCGACATGTCCAGCGGATCGGCAGTCGCGGCAGCGGCCTGGGGTGGGGGAGCGGAAGGCTCGGTCGCAGCCTTCGCAGGTCTGGAGCCGGTGGCGGGGTTCAGGGGCCGGTGGCGCCGGGGGGCGGAGCGGGGGTGGGGGCGGGAGCTGGGCCGTCAGGCGGTGGGCCAGGAAGGCCGCCGGGCGGATCAGGGGCTCGTGCGGCAGGTTGTCGGTGAGGGCACGCCGTACGGCGGTGGGGGTGATGTCGCGCTCCAGCCAGGCGGCGACACCGGGGGCGAGGTGCTCGGCGTCCGTGGCGGACAGGAGCAGGCGCGGGTCCTCGCGGCGCAGGCCCGACAGGACGTCGACGGCCGTCTGGAGGAGGGCGGTCCAGGGACGGGACGGCTGGGGGACGGCGGGCAGTCGCTTGCGGGGTGCGGGCTCCTCGAGGGAGGTGCGGCGGGCGGGCCTGCGGGTGGTCTGCTCGCGGGCGCCCCGGTGGCCCGGCCGGTTGCAGGAGACCGTGCGGGTGACGATCCGGCCCGTCGCCGTACGTTCGCGGGTGCGGCGCAGGTAGCCGTGCTCTTCCAGCTCGCGCAGGGCGGCGGCGATCCTCGTGGGGCCCTCGGGGAAGCGGGCGGCGAGCGTCTTGATGTCGACGGCGGTGCCCGGCCGCACGGACTGGATGTGGCAGGCCAGTCCGATGGCGAGAAGGGACAGCTCCGGGTGCTGGGCCAGGTCGTTGCCGATCACCGTGAAGTTCTCGGTGTGGCGGACGTGGTCGTGGACGATGCCGGCGGTCCTGTGCCCGTCGGGGTGGTTCTTGCCCCGGATACGGGACTGGGGGCGCGCGGGCGCGCTAGGGTTTTCGGTATCCATCGGGAAGGCCCTTTTCTTCCTCGGTGGTCAGGCCCTCGCCTTGGGAATGTCAGTCCCGGCGAGGGCCGTCGCATGTCTTGGGGTTGTCTTGCGCTTGTGCTGCCGGCGCTGAGCGTAAGGCAGGCAACCGGGCCCATATCCAGCCCACTTGGGCATATTCACTCGCGGGAGTGAGTTTGCCCGGCGGGAGGGAGGGGTGGGGCTTGGCGGGGTGCTTTCTCCCCAGTGGGTAGTACATAGGGAGCGCAGGTGGGACCGGAGTGTGGGCGGTCACGTTCCGGTGACTGAGCGGCGCGGACGGCGAGTTCGGCCCAGACCGTCTTACGGGGTGGCAGGCTGCGGGAGACGCCCCAGCGGTCGGCGAGGGCGGTCACGAGGGTGAGGCCGCGGCCGGATTCGGCGGTGGGGTCGGGGGCTTCGTGGTGCGGGAGTTCGTCACCGCACGTGTCCGTGACCTCGATGCGGAGCGTCGTGCCGACCACGTAGAGCAGGAGCTGGAAGTTCCGGCCGGGGACGCGACCGTGGGTGGCGGCGTTGTTCGCCAGTTCGGCCACGATGAGCCGGGCCGGGTCCAACGGGAGGTCCCAGCGACGGAGTTGTTCCGTGGCGAGCAGGCGGGCGAGGCGGGCACCCCGGGGGGTCGGGGACAGCAGCACGCTGAAGTTGCGGACAGGGTGTCCGGGGGAGTCGGGCTTCTGATTCACGTCACTCAGAGTGGCCGCATGTGCCTACCGTGAGGAGTGACACCGCGGTTGCGTACGGTGACTGTCCAGTCGTTGTCCGGTGCTGTCCGGGCCTGTCGGGGCGTTGCGTACGGGGAGGGCGTGAGCGGTGCGAGGCGGACGACGGAGGGGTGCGCATGCTGAGGACGGAGGCCGACGAACCGGGGTGGGAGGTGGACCCGGACGACGAGTGGGGCGTGGCCGTGGTCGCCACCGTGGGGCGGCAGTTGAAGCTCCGGCGCGAGGCGGTGGGGATGCGGGCCGGGGAGTTCGGCAGGGCGGTGGGGTACGGGGAGGACCTCGTCTACAAGATCGAGAGCGGTAAGCGCATTCCCCGGCAGGAGTATCTGGACAGGGCGGACGAGGTTTTGGGGGCGGGTGGGCTGCTCGCGGCGATGAAGGAGGACGTCGCCAAGGTCCGGTACCCGAAACGCGTGCGCGAGCTGGGGGAGCTGGAGGCGCGGGCGGTGGAAATTGGGGTGTACGAGTGCAACAGCGTGCACGGGCTGTTGCAGACACCGGACCACGCCCGGGCCCTGATGGAGGCGGCCCAACCGCCCTACTCGGCGGGCGACGTGGAACGCATGGTGGCCGCGCGACTGGCCCGCCAGTCCGTCTTCCAGCGGGACCCCGCCCCGTCGCTGCACTTCGTCCTGGAAGAGGCACCGGTACGCAGAGAGGTCGGGGGCACAATGGTGTGGCGACGGCAGCTCGAACGCCTGTTGGAGGTGGGGCGGTTGAACAACGTCACGCTTCAGGTCATGCCGACGAACACGGACGCTCATCCAGGGGTGGACGGCAAGATCGAGTTGCTGAAGTTCCCGGACGGCACGGCGGTGGGCCGCTCCGACGGCGCGTTCAACGGGCGGCCGACCGGAGATCCGAAACAGCTGCGCGTCCTCGAGCTGCGGTATGGCACGATCCGGGCGCAGGCACTCCCTCCGAGGGAGTCGCTGGCCTTCATCGAGAGACTGCTGGGAGAGACATGACCCGCGAGACCCCTGCCGAGCTGGAGTGGTTCAAGAGCAGCTACAGCAGCGGCACGGACGGCAACTCCTGTGTCGAGCTCGCCCTCGCCCCCGGCACCGTCCACGTGCGGGACTCCAAGTACGGCGAAGCCGGCCCGCGCCTCGCCCTCGGGGCGGAGGCGTGGGCCGGCTTCGTCGGGTGGCCGGCGTCGGACTACTCGCCGCCGAAGCGCTCCTTGTAGAGCTCCAGGTCGTCGTCCGTCAGCTTGGCGAAGAGGACCGGCGGGACGATGAAGGGGGTGCCGACCGGGACGGCGGTCAGGGACCGGGCCTCCTCCGGGGTCACCCAGGTCGCCGTGTCGTCCGGCAGGGAGAACGCCTCACGCATGGCCTTCGACGTCGTCGGGATGAACGGCTCCGACACCACCGCGTACAGGTGGATCAGGTTCATCGCCGTGCGCAGCGTCAGCGCCGCCGCGTCCTTGTCGGTCTTGATCTCCAGCCAGGGGGCCTTCTCCTCCAGGTAGGAGTTGCCCGCCGACCACAGCGCCCGCAGGGCCGACGCCGCCTTGCGGAACTGCAGCGACTCCATGTGCGACTCGTACTCGGCCAGCAGCTCCGTGATCTGCTCGCCCAGCTTCGTCTCCGCCTCGCCGGGCTCGCCGCCCGCCGGGACCTCCTCGCCGAAGCGCTTCTTCGAGAAGGACAGGACGCGGTTGACGAAGTTGCCCAGGGTGTCGGCGAGGTCCTTGTTCACCGTCGCGGTGAAGTGCTCCCAGGTGAAGGACGCGTCGTCCGACTCCGGGGCGTTGGCGATCAGGAAGTACCGCCAGTAGTCGGCGGGCAGGATCTCCAGCGCCTGGTCGGTGAAGACACCGCGCTTCTGGGACGTCGAGAACTTGCCACCGTAGTACGTCAGCCAGTTGAACGCCTTGACGAAGTCGACCTTCTTCCACGGCTCCCGGATGCCCAGCTCCGTCGCCGGGAACATCACGGTGTGGAAGGGGACGTTGTCCTTCGCCATGAACTGCGTGTAGCGGACCTCGGTGTCGACGTCGTACCACCACGACTTCCAGTCACGGTTCTCCGGGTCCTGGTCGGCCCACTCCTTCGTCGACCCCAGGTACTCGATCGGGGCGTCGAACCAGACGTAGAAGACCTTGCCCTCGGCCGCCAGCTCCGGCCAGGTGTCCGCCGGGACGGGCACGCCCCAGTCCAGGTCACGGGTGATCGCCCGGTCGTGCAGGCCCTCCGTCAGCCACTTGTGGGCGATGGAGGAGGCCAGGTGCGGCCAGACGCCGTCGTGCCGGGTCACCCACTCCGCGACCTCGTTCTGCAGCTTGGACTGGAGGAGGAAGAGGTGCTTGGTCTCGCGGACCTCCAGGTCCGTGGAGCCCGAGATCGCCGAGCGCGGCTCGATCAGGTCGGTCGGGTCCAGGACGCGCGTGCAGTTCTCGCACTGGTCGCCGCGTGCCTTGTCGTAGCCGCAGTGCGGGCAGGTGCCCTCGACGTAGCGGTCCGGGAGGAAGCGGCCGTCGGCCGGGCTGTACACCTGGCGGATCGCGCGCTCTTCGATGAAGCCGTTCTCGTGCAGCTTGCGGGCGAAGTGCTGGGTGATCTCGACGTTCTCGGCGCTGGAGCTGCGGCCGAAGTGGTCGAAGGCGAGGGCGAAGCCGTCGTAGACCGCCTTCTGTGCGTCGTGCGCCTGGGCGCAGAACACGTCCACGGGGAGGCCCTGCTCCTTCGCGGCCAGCTCGGCCGGGGTGCCGTGCTCGTCCGTCGCGCAGATGTACAGGACGTCGTGGCCGCGCTGGCGCAGGTAGCGGGAGTACACGTCCGCCGGGAGCATGGACCCCACCATGTTGCCCAGGTGCTTGATCCCGTTGATGTACGGAAGGGCGCTGGTGATGAGGTGTCGAGCCATCGCGGGCTGCTCCCAGGTCGTTACGTGGGGTGACGGGTGCCGGGTTCTGCGGCCGCTGCCGTCACTTTCGAACCTTGAAATCGTAGCCGACATGGGCGAGCCGCCCGTCTCCCGTTCTAAGGGGTGGGAAGCGGGCGGCTCGGGTGCCTGGGGGTCCTACGGGCGCCAGGACGACAGGATGCCGTCGTAGAGCTGGTCGTCCGTGAGCTCCAGGGGGGACTCGCCTGCGAAGAACGTGGCGGTGTTGCCCGTCTTCAGCTTGCGGAGGTAGTCGAACGCCTTCTGCTCGGGGTCTCCGAAGGCGACGATCGAGAAGAAGACGTTCGGGTGCTTCTTCGCGGCGTCCGTGAGGGCCTGGTTGGCCGGGGTCTTGGCGTCGGGGGCGCCGTCCGTCTGGAACACGACCAGGGCGGGGGTGTCGGGGGCCGTCTTGGCGTGGTGGGCCACGACCTCCTCCACGGCTACGTGGTAGCTGGTACGGCCCATGCGGCCGAGGCCGGCGTGGAGCTCGTCGATCTTGTTCTCGTGCTCGGTGAGGGTGAGTTCGCCGGTGCCGTCGAGTTCGGTGGAGAAGAAGACGACGTGGACGGACGGGTCCTTGTCGTCCAGGTGGGCGGCGAGGGCGAGGGTCTGCTCGGCCAGGGCCTGGGCGGAGCCGTCCTTGTAGTACGGGCGCATGGAGGCGGAGCGGTCGAGGACGAGGTACGTCTTGGCGAGGGTGCCGGTCAGGTCGTGGGTGGCGAGGGCCTTGGCGGCGGCGGTGTGGGCGGTGCGGAGGTTCGCCGGGACGGCTGTGTCGGCCTCGGCCTGGGTGTTCCCACCCGCACCGCCCGTGCTGCTTTCGTCGTCGGCCGCGGGTGGCCCCTGCGGGGCTTCCTCGCCGTCGGCGGCTGCGGCGGGTTCCGGCTCTGCCTCAGCCTTCGGAGCCTCCGGCTCCTCGGCCTCCGGCTCCGGGGCGGCCTCGGCGACCGGCTCCGGCTCGGGCGCGGTCTCGGGCTCAGGCTCGGCGACCGGCTCGGGGGTGGGCTCGGCTTCTGCGACCGGCTCCGGCTCGGGCTCGGCGACCGGCTCAGGTGCGGTCTCCGGCTCCGACTCAGCGGCCGGCTCCGACTCAGCGGCGGGCTCGGTGGCGGGCTCGGGCTGCTCCTCGGCCTGGGGGGCCTCCGGCTGCTCGGCTTCCGCGGCCGGCTCGGGGGCAGCCTCGGGCTCCGGGGTCGGCTCGGGCTCCGACTCAGCGACGGGCTTGGGCTCGGCCGCCGGCTCGGGCTCCGGCTCAGCGACGGGCTTGGGCTCGGCCGCCGGCTCGGGCTCCGACTCAGCGACGGGCTTGGGCACGGCCGCCGGCTCGGGCTCCGGCTCGGTGGCGGGCTTGGGCTCGGGCTCCGGCTCGGTGGCGGGCTCCTGCTGCTCCTCCGCCCCGGCCTTCGGCTCCTCGGTCGCCGGCTCCTCGGGCTTCGGGGCCTCCGTGGCCGCCTCGGCCGTCGGCTTCGGCTCCGTGGCCGGTTCCTCGGCCTGGTGGGTCGGCTCCGGAGCAGAGGGTGTCGGGTCTGCTGCCGCAGGCGTTTGCTTGGGGACCGTTACGTTGTCGAAGGCCGCCGACACCAGGTCGTGTTCGTTCTCGGTGTCGGTCTTCTCCGGCTCGGACGAGCGCGGCTCCGGGACGGTGACGGTGGCGGTCGGCTGCGGTTCCTGGGAAGGAGTCGCACCCTCCGCCTCGGCGGTCCGCCCCTTGCGTGATCGGCCGAACGCGTTCCGCAGGAGAGTGAGAATGCCCATGTGCGCAACCCTTCGCGTGAGTTGATGCCCGTAGATCCCTGGCCAGGACGGACACGTAAGGTTAGCGGCCCCTGGTGGTGATCTTGGGGAGGGGTGAACACAAGCGCTCCCCCTCGTCAAGGTCGCATCGAGCCGCCTCCCGGCGTCTCGGACAGCCACCTTCGGTTCACTCTGTGTTCACGCGCGCGCCCCGCGTCCGCTCGGCCGCGCCCCTAGCGTCCCCCACGCCGCATCTCCAGGGGAAGCAAGGGGAGTACCAGCAGCCATGCGTATCCAGTTGCCCATCGTCGGCGTCGACGGCGCCGCGCACCACGGGGGCCGAGCAGCCCTCACCTGCCGTTTCCGATGTGGGGACGCCTGTTTCCACGAGGTTCCGAACACCAGTGCCAACCCGTACGTCGGGGACGTCGTCGCCGGGGCCCTGAGCCGTCGTACCGTGATGCGGGCCGCCGCCGTCGTCACGGCCGCCGCCGCGGTCGGGGCCTCCGCGACCGTCTCCGCTCCTCAGGCGAGTGCCGCGGGTGGGCACCGTGGGGACCGGGGTGCGCGCGGGCTGCGGTTCACGCCCGTCGCGCCGAACACCGCCGACACCGTGACGATTCCGGACGGGTACGCCCAGAACGTCGTCATCCGCTGGGGCGAGCCCATCCTGCGCGGTGCGCCCGCCTTCGACCCGGACCGCCAGACCGCGGAGGCGCAGGCGAAGCAGTTCGGCTACAACAACGACTTCCTCGCCCTGCTCCCGCTGCACGGCGAGCCCCACCGGCAGATCCTCGTCGCCAACCACGAGTACACCGACGAGGTGCTCATGTTCCGCGGCTACGACCCCGAGAACCCGACCCGGCAGCAGGTCGAGGTCGCCTGGGCGGCCCACGGGCTGTCCGCGGTCGTGGTGGAGGAGGACCGCCGGTCGGGGAAGCTCACTCCGGTGCCCCGGCACCCGCTGAACCGGCGCGTGACGGCGACCACCGAGTTCCGGGTGACCGGGCCGGCCGCCGGGTCCGAGCTGCTGAGGACCTCCGCCGACCGCACCGGCACCAAGGTGCTCGGCACCCTCAACAACTGCTCCGGCGGCGTCACCCCGTGGGGCACCACCCTGCACGGCGAGGAGAACTTCAACCAGTACTTCGCCCACGCCACCCGCGCGACCGACAAGCGGTACGGGCTGGGCAGCGGCGCGACCGAGCGCAAGTGGGAGCGGTTCGACCGGCGCTTCGACGTGGCCCAGGAGCCGAACGAGTCGCACCGTTTCGGGTGGGTCGTCGAGCTGGACCCGTACGACCCGGCCTCCGCGCCGCGCAAGCGCACCGCGCTGGGCCGGTTCAAGCACGAGGGCGCCACCGTGCGGCTGACCGACGACGGACGGCCGGTCGTGTACTCCGGTGACGACGAGCGCTTCGACTACTTCTACAAGTTCGTCGGCAGCAAGCGGATGCGGAGGGGTTCGAGCAGGGCCGTCCGCGAGCACAACCTGTCCCTGCTGGACGAGGGGACGCTGTACGTCGCCCGGCTCACCGGTGACTCCCCCGCCATCGAGATCGACGGGACCGGCAAGCTCCCGGCGGACGGCGAGTTCGACGGCGGCGGTGAGTGGATCCCGCTGGCCACCGCCACCGCGCACGGGGCCGTCTCGCACGTCGAGGGAATGAGCGCGGAAGAGGTGTTCGTCTTCACGCGGCTCGCCGGGGACAAGGTCGGCGCCACCAAGATGGACCGGCCCGAGGACATCGAGCCCAACCCGCACACCGGCAAGGTGTACGTGGCCCTGACCAACAACAGCAACCGGGGCGTCGGGTCGAACCCCAAGCCCGACGAGGCCAACCCGCGCGTCGCCAACAAGCACGGCCAGATCCTGGAGCTGACCGAGCACCGCAACCGGGCCGACAGCGAGCGGTTCGCCTGGTCGCTGTTCCTGGTGGCGGGCGACCCGGACGACCCGGCCACCTACTTCGCCGGGTTCCCGAAGGACCAGGTCTCGCCGATCTCCTGCCCGGACAACGTGGCCTTCGACCCGCACGGCAACCTGTGGATCTCCACGGACGGCAACGCCCTCGGCCACCACGACGGCCTCTTCGGCGTCGCCACGCGCGGGGACCGGCGCGGGGAGCTCAAGCAGTTCCTGGCGATGCCGAACGGCGCGGAGACCTGCGGCCCGCTGGTCCAGGACCGGCGCGTGCTCGTAGCCGTGCAGCACCCGGGCGAGATCGACGGGGCGACGGCCGAGAAGCCGCTGAGTGCCTGGCCCGACGGGCCGGGGCGGGTCAACCGGCCCGCGGTGGTGGCCGTGTGGCGGGCGGACGGGCGGGACATCGGTATCTGAGGCCCGTCAGGGGAGTACCGGGACCCTGGGCGGGCGGCGGTCGCCGTCGTGTTCCAGCCAGTCCCGGTACGCCGGTGCCTGGCGGGCCGCCTCCCAGTACGCCGCCTCCAGCGCGGGGTAGACGCCGTCCAGATCGGTCTCGGTGCGGGCCGCCAGCAGCAGCCGTACGCCGAGGGGGTCGCCGCGCAGCCGCCGTACGGCCATCGTGGGGCTGTCGGCGTGGGTGGGCTGGCAGACGGCGACCACCTCGCCGGTGGCCACCAGGGCGTCGGCCGTGTAGTAGTCGCCGTGCAGGACCTGCGGGTTGACGCCCGCCGCCCGGAACATCCGCTGCACGGCGTCCCATTCGCCGTCGACCGTGGGGTCGACCATCCAGCGGTCGCCGGCGAGGTCGTGCAGGTCGACCTCGCGCCGGGCCGCCGCCGGGTGGTCGGTGGGCAGGGACACGAACTGCGGTTCGCGGTCCATCAGCACGCGGATCCGCAGCTCGGGCGGGATGCGCAGGGGGCAGCCCTCCACCTCGTGCACGAAGGCGACGTCGAGCTGACCGTCGGCGACCATGCGCAGCAGGGCGTTCGGGGAGACGTTCATATGGAGGGTGGGGTCCTGGCCGTGGCCGCGCAGCCGGCGCAGCCAGCCCGCCAGGGCCTCGCTCGCGGTCGAGCCGACGCGCAGGGCGGCGCCGCCCATCGCGGCCGCCCGTGCCTCGGCGACCAGGGCCCGCATGTCGGAGACGAGGGGGCGGGCGCGGCTGAGGACCAGCCGGCCCAGCGGGGTGGGGCGGCACCCGGTGCGGGCCCGCAGGAACAGCTCGCCGCCCAGCTCCTGTTCGATCCGGCGCAGTTGTGTGCTCAACGATGGCTGGGCGACGCCCAGTTGCCGAGCGGCCCGGTGCAGACTGCCGGTGTCGGCTATCGCGCACAGCGCGCGGAGGTGTCTCACCTCGAGCTCCATGCCCTGGGAGACTAAAGCGGAAGGACTGGTTTCACCAGCCACCCAAATCCCCGTGGAACGCGGCGAATCGGGGCCCTGATAGGCCTGTGCTATCGCCGATTGCCATCATCACAGCGGCCTTTCGGACGCGGACACTCGCCTTGACGACTCACCCCCCACCTAGGAGTCCTCGATGCGCATGTCCTTCGCCCTGTCCGCACGCACGACGGCGGCGGCCGCTCTCGGTGTCGCGGCCCTCGGCCTCGGCACGGTCGCCCCGGCGACCGCGGCCCCCGCTCCCGTCCAGGCCGGCTTCACCGCCGACTCGGCCGACTCCGCCGCCACCCGGGCCTTCTTCCAGGCCGTGCTGAAGTCGGTCGCCGAGAAGCAGGCCGTCCGTCCGAAGGCCGCCGCGGCCGTCACCGTCGTCTACGACGCCTCGGGCGCCCCCACGTTCAGCGCGCAGATATCCCGCAGCGCCCAGATCTGGAACAGCTCGGTCTCCAACGTCAAGCTCCAGGCCGGTTCGAACGCCGACTTCAGCTACCGCGAGGGCAACGACTCGCGTGGCTCGTACGCGTCGACGGACGGGCACGGCAACGGCTACATCTTCCTCGACTACGCGCAGAACCAGCAGTACGACTCCACCCGCGTCACCGCGCACGAGACCGGCCACGTCCTCGGGCTGCCGGACCACTACGAGGGCCCGTGCAGCGAGCTGATGTCGGGCGGCGGCCCCGGCACCTCGTGCACCAACTCCCAGCCGGACGCCAACGAGCGGGCCCGCGTCGACCAGCTGTGGGCCAACGGGTTCGCCGCCGCCCTCGACAAGGCCCTCGAAAAGGGAGCCCTCCGCTGAGGAGCTTCCTCCTCGTTCCACCCCCCACACGACGCGGCCGCCCTCCTGCACAGGGCGGCCGCGCCCATGTGGTCAGCCCTGCGGGCGGTGCAGGGTGACGTGGGCGAGCACGGCGCGGTGGTCGGTGCCGGGCAGGTCGAGGAAGCGGATCGTGCGCACCGAGAAGTCCCTGGAGAGCAGCACGTGGTCGATCTGCGCGCCGAACGCCGGGGTCGTGCGGGCGGGCCAGGTCGGGGTGCGGTCGTGGCCGCCGAGCCGGGCGGCGTCCTGGAGGCCGGTGTCCAGGACGCGGCGGAAGGCGGCGTGGTCCTGCGAGGCGTTGAAGTCCCCGGCGAGCACGAGCGGGGTGCGGCCGCGTCCGGCGGCGACGTCGCGCAGGGCGCCGAGTTCGCGGCGCCAGGGCCCGGCCCGGCCGGGCAGCGGCGGCATGGGGTGCGCGAGCTGGAGCCGTACGGGCTGCCCGCGGACGTCGGCGACGGCGCCCGGCATGGCCATCGTGCCGTCGACACCCTCGGCGGGGGTCAGCGGGAACTTGCTGAGCAGGACCGACCCGTGGGACCCGGCGGCCGGCTCCGCCACCCGGTGCGGATGACTGGTGCCGAGCTCCCGTCGGAGCAGCGCGTCGCAGGGCTGGTCGCACTCCTGGACGAACACGAGGTCCGCGTTCTCGTCGCCGACGGCGGCGGCGAGCGCGCCGGCCGCCTGCCCGAACTCGACGTTCGCGGTCAGGATCCGCAGGGAGGCCAGCGGCGGCCCGTCCGGGAGGCGGGTCCTGCCGTACGGCTCGATGTACCAGGCCAGCAGGCCCATCACGGCGACCGCCCAGACCAGCCCTGTCCACCAGCGCGCGAGCAGCGCCAGCAGCAGAGCGGTCACCGTGGGCACGAGGAGCCACGGCAGGAAGGCGAGCGCCTGCGGGACGGGGGTCAGGGCGTCGGTGTCGGCGGCCCGGCAGGCGCCGACGACGGTGACGCCGAGCAGGAACAGCCCGGCGAGCCGTCGCCCGGCGCGATGGCGTCCGTGTCCGTCATGTGTCCCCCGTGCTGTCACGGCGACGACGTTACGAGGTCGGGTCCGCCGGTGCCAGGAGCGTCGGGCCTCGTCAGACCCGGGCGCGGGTCGGCCGGTGGGCGGGGTCGGTGGCCGGCTCGGCGGGCCGGCGGCGGCGCCGGGACAGGTGCCCGGTGAGACGGGCGGCGAGGGCGACGGCCAGGCCGAGGGCGACCAGTGACCAGGCCACCGAGCGCAGCGGCCCGGTCAGCGCGTCGTAGACGGCGCCCGCGGCCGGGCGATGGACGGCCTCGGGCAGATCGGCCAGGGTCAGCCGGCGTCCGAGGGACACGGCGAGGACCAGGAGGGCGCCGCCCAGCGCGGTGCCGAGCGCGGTCGCGGTGACCGCGCGGCGGCGGCAGGCGGCGACGGCGATGCCGGTCACCGCGAGCACGCCCGCGGCGACGGGCAGCCAGAGACCGGCGACCTCCAGCACGTCGTACCCCTTTCTGAGCCGGGCCAGCTCGTCGGCACCGAGCACGGGCACCTCGGTGTGCTCGACCGGGATGTGCCGGGCGACGGTCACGTGGTCGTCCAGCAGCCGCTGTCTGACCTGCGCGGTGACCGGCGCCAGATCGACGGTGACGGGGCCGGTGCGGCGGCTGCGCAGCGCGTCCAGGACGGCCTCGTGGACGACCCGGTTGCCGGCGTCCCAGGCGGCGTGGAAGGCCGCGGTGCGGGTGAAGGAGTCGGCGGCGTCCCGGACGAAGGGGCGGACCGTGCGGGGCTCGGGTGCTCCCGGGGCGCCGCCCAGCCGTCGGTCGACCTCGCGCAGGATGCCGGTGCCCAGGGCGTCGGCGACCGTGCCGCGCACGGCCGGGTCGGAGGCGAGCGGCGCCATCGCGGTGACATAGCGGCCGGTGTCGGCGAGCCCGTAGGCGGCCCACGCCGCCGTGGCGCCGCACGGCAGGAGGAGGCACGACAGCGCGATCAGCGCTGCCGACAGGGCGTCGCGCAGCCGGGTGGACACCCCTCAAGCCAAGGGCCGGGCGGTCCGGGGCGCGCGGTGGGCGCCTGCATCCGGGCGCGCCCGTTCCCTCTCCGGTGGAGGGTTCACCCGAACGGGTGTGTCATGGAGAGATGGGGAGCGAGGAGAAACCCCCGGACCCCCGGGTGGGCGGATACAGGGGAAAGGGTTCGGCCCCGGCGCGCGGCCGGGGCCGAACCATGTGCGGGGTCAGGACGTCGGCCGGCCCTTGGCGTCCTCGTGCGTGTAGTAGCGGTAGAACAGCACGATGAAGCAGGCCGCTGCGAACACGAGCCCCATCAGCGACGACCTGACCACGCTGTGGCCGGTCTGGCTGTACAGGAACCCCACCGCGCAGCCGGTGAAGGCGGCCCACATGATCGCGTGCGTCTCGCGCGGCATCTGGCGGGAGACGGTCCGTACGGCGACGAACAGCAGCATGAACACGGCCGCGGAGACGAACCCCAGGAGCAGGTTCCAGCCGGTGATCTCACCGCCGGACCGGCGGTCGGCCGCCACCCAGTAGCCGTAGACGAGTCCGAGGACGACCGGGACGGCGATGCTCGCGATCCGGTGCGCGCGCGGGCTGAAGACGTCGGTCGACGGGCGGGGGCGCGCCGTCCGCCGCCGGGACGCGGGTGCCGCATGAGCCATGGGAGCACTCCTTCCTCTCCGCCCCCGCACTCCAGAGCACACCTGGGGCGGCGGCCCGGCAAGTCGGCGACCCGGATGCGGGGCGTGGGACACCGTGTTTCGCTGAGCGGATGAGGGCCGTCAGCGACGGTGAAGTCAGCCCGCTGGGCGACGCGCGCCGGGCGCGGCCCCTGCGTGTGCGGGGCCGGAGCGTGGCCTGGCTGCCGCCGCTGCTGCTGCTCGTCGCGATCGTCGCCGTCGACTTCCGCACCAGCAGCGACTTCCGCATCCTGTCCTGGATCGTGCTGGTGCCGGGCACCGCGGCCGCGATCTGCGGAGTGTGGGGTACCGCCGTGTACGCGGTGCTGGCGCCCCTGACGTACATCGCCGCCGACGCCGTGCTGCCGCACCAGTTCCAGGCCGGGCTGCCCGACCTGGTGCTCGCCGCCATCGGCGGGGTGCTGGCGACGCTGGCCTGCGTGGTCCGGGTGCGCGGCGAGCAGCGGATGCTGCACATCGAGGACGTGGCGGCCACCATCCGGCGCACCGTGCTGCGCCCGCTGCCGCCGGGCTGGGGCGGTCTGGAGCACGCGGCCGTCTATCTCGCCTCCGACAGCGAGGCCCGGGTCGGCGGCGACTTCTACGACATCCAGACGGGTCTGCACGGCACGCGCGTGATCCTCGGTGACGTCCAGGGCAAGGGGCTCGGCGCGGTCGAGGTGGCCGCCGCGCTGCTCAGCACGTTCCGCGAGGCCGGCTATCACGAGCCGGATCTGCCGACGATCGCCGCCCGGCTGGAGCTGCGCCTCCAGCGGCATGTGCGGATGCGGGCCGCGCTCGGGCGGGCGGACGGCGACCGGTTCGCCACGGTCGTCCTGGTCGGGTTCCCCGACGCCGAACCCGAGACCGTCGAGGCCGTGGTGCTCGGTCACGACAGTCCCCTCGTCGTCGGGCCCGACGGGGTACGGGCGCTGGAGTGCCGCCCCCGTCTCCCCGTCGGGTTGAGCGAGCTGGACCCGTCCGCCGGGCCGCCGCCGGTGCTGCGGGCGCCCCTGCGGTACGGCGAGACGCTGCTGATGACCACCGACGGGGTCACCGAGGCACGGGACGCGCACGGCGTCTTCTTCCCGCTGGCCGGCGCGGTCGCCGAGGCCGTCGCCGCCGACCCGGGCGTGGCGCAGCCCGGGCGGCTGGTCGACTTCGTCCGGGAGAGCACGCTGCGGCACAGCGGCGGCCATCTCGGCGACGACACCACGGTGTTCGCGGTCCGGCGCATCCCCCCAGGGGGGAACGAGCCACCGGGGGACGGCCCTTAGCCGCCCTGAGATGCCCGTCCCGCACGGACAGCGGTTACGGTGCTGCCGTACGTGATCGACGGGGGACGGGGAGGGACCGATGCCCGGAACAGTGCTGCTGCTCGCCGCCGCTCCGGCCGGCCGGGGGCGCCTGGTGGACGCGGCCTCCGTGCTCCCCGTGCTGGCCGCCGTGCCGCCGCCGGTGCTGGCCGGCACCGACACCGCGAACGTCGTCGAGCTCGCCGACCCCCTGGAACCGCAGGCCGTGCTGACCCGGCTGCGGGCCGCCGCCGTCTCCCCCGGCCCGCTCACCGTGTTCGTCACCGGCCAGCTGCATCTGGACCGGCGCCAGCGCCTGCCGCATCTCGCGCTGGCCCGCTCGACACCGGCCACCGTCCGCTACACCGGGCTCCCCTGGCACTGGATCGGCGAGGAGCTGCGGCTGCGCCCGCCCGGGTCGACGGCCCTGATCCTCGATCTGCACGCCGACGCCGAGACCTGGGAACATCTGCGCACCCGGCCCCTGGACTGCGGGCGCGGCACCACCGTCCTCGGCCGGATCGCACCGCCCCCGGGCCGCCGGGCGCCGGCCGGCCCGGTGTACATGAGGGCGGTCGCCACACTGCTGCGCAGCGGGCTGCGGCCGCCGCTCGACCGGCTCCACGAGCAGGCGCTGGCCCGGATCGCGCCGGAGGCCGGCCTGGGCGTCGACCTGGTGCTGAGCGCGTGTCCGCCCGCGCCGGGCGACCCGCACGCCGAGATCGCCGCCGCCGCGCGGGCCGGGCGGCACACGGAGGCGGACGCGCTGGCCGCCCGGCACGAGCAGACCGCCGTGCACACCCACGGGCCCGCCTCCGAGCAGGCGCTGCACTGGATCGAGGTCCGCGCGGACCTGGCGATGCTGGCGGGGGACCCGGTGCGCAGCTGCCGCACCTGGCTGACGGTCGCCTCGGCGCGGCTGACGGCGGGGCAGTCGCCGGACGCGCCCGCGGTGGAGTCGGCGGTGGACCACGCCCACCACCAGTGGGGCCGGATCGACGACCCGGCGCTCGCCCGGGAGCTCGGCCCGATCCTGATGGAGCTGCGCGGCCGGGTGCCGGGGCGCCGGCGGGGCGCCCTGGAGAACGTGCACCGTCAGCTGCGCCAGCTCCAGGTCAGCGGGTGAACACCCGGACGGGCACGGCGATTGTGTGAGACCTACGGCGTGGGGGCCGCCGGAATGACATGCTGAGTCCGCTGCTGTGCCGGTTTCGGCTCCATCGCTCTCGCCGGACCCGCGTTGGCCGCCAGGATCAGGGTCGTCACGGCGACCACCGCGGCGGCGACGCCTCGGGTGTAGCGCTCGGTGGTGCTGGTGCGTTGCTGCACGGCGACCTCGCAACAGCCAAGGGTTAACCACGTTTAATACGCGGTTTAACCTAGGGGCTGTCGCACTCGAACGGCAAGGGCCCCAGGGGGAGTTGAGCGTGTCGGAACGTGACGATCCGGGGACGATCGGGCGCAGGGTGCAGCAGTTGCGCGCCGACCGGGGCCTGACCCAGAGGCAGCTGGCCGAGCCGGCGTACACCCCCGCCTACATCTCCACCCTGGAGGCCGGCCGGGTCCGCGCCTCCGACGAGGCGCTGCGGCACATCGCCGACCGGCTCGGCGTCGCCTTCGAGGAGCTGGCCACCGGCCGCCCCGCCCATCTCGGCACCGATCTGCGGCTGCGGCTCACCGAGGCCCAGCGCCTCCTCGCCACCGGCGACACCGCCGCGGCGGCCGGGCAGTTCACCGCGCTGCTCGGCGAGGCGAGCGCCCACGACCTCGCCGAGGAGCGGGCCGCCGCCCTGCTCGGACTCGGCGAGTGCGGCCTCGACGCCGGCGAACTGGACGCAGCGCGCGGCCACTTCGAGCAGGCCGAGCAGGTCCTCACGGCGGCCGGGGCACCGCTGCCCGCCCGCGCCCCGGCCGTCCGCGGCCGGGCCGTCGCGCACTACCTCACCGGTGAACTCCGGTACGCCGTCTACCTCCTGGAGTCCGCCCTCGACGAGCTCAACCGCGGCGGACTGCACGACCCGGACGCCCTGCTGATGCTGTACGCCAGCGTCATCGGCCCCTACATGGACATGGGCGCCCACGCCCGCGCGGCCCAGGCCGCCGAGTACGCGCTCGCCCTGGCCCCGCAGGCCGGCGACCCGGCCCTGGTGGCGCGGATGCACCGGGCCGTGGCCCGCACCCTGCTCGCCGAGGGCCGGATCGCCGAGGCCGACGCCTCCCTGGCGAAGGCCGCCGAGCTGTACCGGCAGCTCCAGATCCGCACCGAACTCGCCAACTGCCACTGGATGCGAGGGTACGTCTACGCCCAGAACGGCGACCTCGAGCGCGCCGAGGCGGAGATGCGCGAGGCGCAGACCATGCTCACGGCCCAGCGTGCCGCCCTCTACACCAGCCAGGTCGCCGTCGAGCTGGCCGACGTCCTGCACCGGCGCGGCAAGTCCGCCGAGGCCGCCGCCCTCCTCCACGAGGTGCTCAGCGACCTCAGCTCCGAGCGGGGGGCGCTGCACTCCGCCGCCGCCCACCGGCTGCTCGGCATCATCGCCGAGGACGCCCGCGAGACCGACACCGCCGAGGAGCACTACGTCCGCGCCCTGAGCCTGCTGGAGCGCGCGGGCGCGGCCGGTGACCTGGCCGACCTGTGCCGCCTCCTGGGCGACCTCCTCCGCCGTACCGGCCGCGTCGAGGCGGCCCTGGACGCCTACCGCACGGGCCTTGGCCACCGCACGGCCCCCGGTACGACCACCCTGGGCCCGGCACCCGCACAGCCGCCGCTCTGACGGAACCCCCGGCGGGTTTCGCGCGGAGGTGCAGGGGTAGTCGGGGCGCGTCCGGGGCGGGCGGCAGGGGGAGTCACCGGGCCGCCCCTGTGCGGCCCTACCGGGAGGCAGTCGTGCGGCGCGGAGACGAGCACCGCGGGGAACCGGACCCGGAACCCCGAAGTGCCGCGGACGCCATCGCCGCGTGCATGACCGGCGCCGGTCCCGGCGAGGTGCCCGAGCGGCTGTGCCGGGCCGCCGTCGACCTGCTGCCCGTGGTCGGCGCCAGCGTGTCGCTGCACTGCGACGGGATGCCCGTCCAGCTCGGCGCGAGCGGCCCCCGGGCCGCGTATGTCACCGAGATCCAGGCCACCTTGGGCGACGGCCCCTGCCAGTTGGCCGCGCGCAGCCGCTCGCCCGTGCTCGCCGGCGATCTGACCACCGGAGGGGACGTGGCGCGCTGGCCGGTCTTCGCCCAGCAGGCCACGGCGGCCGGCGTCAGCGCCGTCTACTCGCTGCCGCTCGGCGACGCCCAGGTCTGCGTCGGCACCCTCGACCTCTACGGCGACACCCCCGGCACGCTGACCCGGGGAGAGCTGCGCACGGCCCGGCTGGTCGCCGGGATGATGACGACCGCGCTGATGGCGCTGCCGCACGAGGAGGCGACGGGCGAGCAGGACGAGGACGTGTGGCTGGGCGGGCTCGCCGCCGACCACGACCCGCTCTACCAGGCCGCCGGCGTGATCATGGCCCAGCTCGCCGTCGGCACGGACGAGGCGCTGGCCCGGCTGCGGGCGCACGCCTTCGCACAGGGCCGTACCGCGCTGGACGTCTCCCACGACGTGGTGGCCCACCGGCTGCGTTTCGACGACGACGAGTGAACCCCGGCGGTCCCGGAGACGTCCTCCCCTGTATGGAGACGCTGGCGATGATCTTCGCGGTGGCCGCCGCTGTCCTGCTCCTGCTGAGCCTGCAGAGCCGGATGTCCCGGGCGGAGCGCCGCGCGGCCCGGATCGAGCAGAAGCTCGACCTGGTCCTCGGGCATCTGGGACTGCGCGAGCAGGACCCGCGCCTCGAAGAGGTCGCGGCGCTGCTGCGGGACGACAAGAAGATCCAGGCGATCAAGGTCTACCGGGAGGTCACCGGCGCGGGCCTGGCGGAGGCCAAGCGCGCCGTGGAGCGTATGGCGTAGTGCGCGGCCCGGACCGGTTCAGACCTCGGCCCGGCCCCGCTTCCTGACCTCCTCCAGCCGGCTCGTGCCCAGTTCGACGGCCGTCAGCGTGGCGTCGGACGGCACCTCGCCGAGGCTGCCGTTGGTGACGGCGATCGCGTCGTCGCCCACCCGTACGGCGGCCACGTCCAGGGTGAGCCGTGGCCCGTCCCCGTACTCGGAGACGGCGCTCAGGACGATCCGCAGGGCCTGCCGGGCGTCCCCGAGCTTCGGCAGTCCCACCGCCCTGACCTCGACGGACATCGGGCCGCCCGGCGCGGTGGCGGTGAACGAGCCGCACCGCCGGGGGAAGTCGCCGAGCCGCTCGATCGCCCGGTCCAGGGCGTCCGGGCGATGGGCGACGACCTGGTAGCGCAGCTGGGCGCCGCCCCAGTCGTCGTCCAGGCCGACCGACGCCCGGGTGGTGGCGTCCGCGCCGAAGAACTCCTCCGCGTACAGGGCGTCGAGCAGGTCCGCGCACTCCGCCGGTTCGGCGGTCGCCTTCAGCATGGCCTCCCGCCAGGTCGCGAAGCCCCGGGTGGGCACCCACGGCTCCCCGAGGTCGGCCTCGGTGACGAGTGCGGCGCGGGCCTGCGCCTCGGTGAGCGTCGGGGCTGCCGCCGGGGACTGGGCGGCGGACGCCGGGGCGTTCACCGGCGGGGGCGGGGCCTGTTCCTGACCGGCGAGCGCGCACGCGGAGACGGACAGCAGGGCGGCGGCCGAGAGCGCCGGGGCGACGAGTGCACGGGCCGGGGGACGGGGCATCGCAGGGCCTCCCTGGGCTGGGTGAGGGGCGCGCTCAAGATCGGCACGTGTTCCCAAGGCACCACCGCGGGCCCCGGCCCACCAGCGCGCCGGTCCGTCCGGGTGACACCCGCCCGGCCCGACACACATGAGGCCCGAACAGCGGAGACGCCGCATGACGCCGCGCACACGCTTCCGCGTGGCGACGTCATACGGCGACGCACTCCACCTGTACGACACCGTAAGGTCGGTTCGTAGGGCCCGCCACCGCACTGCTCCAGACAGGAGACCCGCCGTGACGAACGACGGCCGGCCGATCCCGGTGATCATCGACTGTGACACGGGCGTGGACGACGCCCTCGCCCTGCTCTTCGCGGTACGCCATCCGGGGCTGGACCTGCGCGCGGTGACCTGCGTGGCCGGCAACACGGACGTGGACGGCGTCGTGCGCAACACCCTGACCGTGCTGGAGGTGGCCGGCGCCCCGGAGATCCCGGTGGCCCGTGGGGCCGCCCGTCCGCTGATCGAGCCGTCCCGCTCGGCGCGGCACGTGCACGGCGACGACGGCATGGGCGACATCGGCCTGCCCGCCCCGACCCGCGTCCCCTCCGACCTCGGCGCGGTCGACCTGCTGCGCCGGGAGATCCTGGCGTCCCCGCGCCCGGTGACCCTGATCCCGACGGCGCCCCTCACCAACATCGCCCTGCTGCTGCGCACCCACCCCGAGGTGACGGACAACGTCGAGCGGATCGTCTTCATGGGCGGCGCGGTGGCCTGCGGGAACGCCACGGCGGTCGCGGAGTTCAACGTGTGGCACGACCCGGAGGCCGCGGCGATCCTGCTCACCGCCGGGGTGCCGATCACCATGTACGGCCTGGACGTCTTCCAGCGGGTCGTGGTGCCCGGCGCGGACGTCCGCGCACTGCGGGAGAGCACGGAGCCGGGCGCCCGGCTCGCCGGCGACCTGCTCGCGCACCGCCCCGCCGCGCCGGACGTCGACGGCGACCCGGAGGCCGGCGGCATCGGGGACGCGGGCGCGGTCTGCGCGGTCGTGGACCCGGCGGGCATCGCGACCCGGCTGCTGCCCGTGGAGGTGTCCCTGGCGCCGGGACCCACCCGCGGCCAGACCCTCGTGGACCGGCGTCCCCGCCCCGGCGAGTCCGAGATCCACGCGGGGCTGCGCGAGCAGTCGCTGGTGGACGTGGCGCTGGACGTGGACGTCGACCGGTTCGTGAAGCTGTACCTGGAGACGGTCGCGGGCGTCTGACGGCCCGTCGGCTTCCCTCGCATACGTGAACGGGGGCCCGGGGAGTGGTCCCCGGGCCCCCGTCGGCGGCTCGCTCAGGAGCGGGCCGAGCGGCGCCGCTTCGAGGCGACGACGAACGCCGCGCCGCCCGCGACCAGCACCACGGCACCGAGCGCGATCGGCCCGGTCGCGCTGCTGCCGCCGGTCTGCGCGAGGTCGCCGCCGCCGTTCGGGGACGGGGCGGCCGCGGACGCCGAGTCCGAGGGCTCCGGGGACGGGGCCTCCGTCGACGGGGTGTCCGAGGCGGGCGGGGTCGACTCGTCGGCCGGGGTCGACGGCTCGTCGGTCGCGGGCTCGGAGGGCTCCGCCGGAGGTGTCGTCGGGGGCTCCTCGGTGGCCGGCGGTTCGGTGGTGCAGTCCTTCGTGCCGCCGTTCCAGGCCGCGATCAGCTTGTCCTTGATGACCGGGCGGTCCGGTCCCTTGGGCAGGTCGCCGTGCTCGAAGCCGTCGTTCGCGTCGTGCTTCCCGTCGAACTTCACGGCCCCGCGGTACAGGTCGATCTGCGCGAAGCAGCCCGCGTCCGGCACGGCGATGTCGAGGGTGTCGGTGGTGCCCGGCTTCACCGTCACGGTGTCGAAGTCGACGAAGACCTGCTCGCCGGAGGTGGCGAAGGACGGGCCGTGGGCCAGGTACGACGCGAGCGAGGCGGTGCAGGTGGTGGCGTCGTCGGCGGCGCGCACGGTGATGTGGGCCTTGCCGTCCCCGGTGACCTTCAGATTCTGGTCGTCGACCTTGACGGAGGCGGTGAAGTGCGTGCCGTCGAGGGAGAACTCGCAGCGGTCGGTGGCCGTCCGGGTGCCGGCGCCGGTGCCGGGCCGGTAGCTGCCGCCGGAGTTCCAGCCGTCGCCGCCCGAGCCGTGGGCCCAGGCGCCGGGCGCGGCGGCGACGGTGGCGGCGCACAGGGCGAGCGACGCGGCGCCCGCCCCCAGCAGGCGCCGTCCGATGACACGTCTCGCTATGGACATGCGTATCCCCTCGTGGGGTGGAGAGTGGTCGAAGAAGAAAACACTGGGCCCATTGGTCACATGCGCCACAGCGTGTGCACATCGTCTTGGGGCGGATCACCCGTGTCAACCTGCGGAAACGTAAAGGGAGTTCAAGCGTCCATCACGATCCCGTCACAGGAGGAATGATTCGATCCGCTCTGCGCGGTGTTCGCTTTTCCGGCCAAGTGGACAGTGTTGGTGATGTCGCCGTACCGATCCACGAGGAGACCGCGTGACCGTCCGCACCACCACGCCCGACCTCTCGTCCAGCAACCCCGACTGGTGGCGCCAGGCCGTCATCTACCAGGTGTATCCGCGCAGCTTCGCCGACGGCGACGGCGACGGGCTCGGGGACCTGAAGGGGATCGCCCAGCGCCTCGGCCACATCGCCGCCCTCGGCGCGGACGCCCTGTGGCTGAGCCCCTTCTACCCGTCCGAGCTGGCCGACGGCGGCTACGACGTCGCCGACTACCGGGACGTCGACCCGCGCCTGGGCACCCTCGACGACTTCGACGCCCTGGCCGCCGAGGCCCACCGCCTCGGCCTGAAGGTCATCGTCGACCTGGTCCCCAACCACACCTCCCACCAGCACGTCTGGTTCCAGGAGGCGCTGCGCGCCGGACCGGGCTCGGCCGCCCGTGAACGCTACGTCTTCCGCGACGGACGCGGCGCCCACGGCGAACTCCCGCCGACCGACTGGCAGTCCGTGTTCGGCGGCAGCGCCTGGCAGCGGGTGCCCGACGGGCAGTGGTACCTGCATCTGTTCACCCCGCAGCAGCCCGACCTCAACTGGGAGAACGAGGAGGTCCGCGCCGACTTCCGGACCACCCTGCGGTTCTGGTCCGACCGGGGCGTCGACGGCTTCCGCGTCGACGTCGCCCACGCGCTCGCCAAGGACCTGAGCGAACCGCTGCGCGACCTCGGCACCCCCGAGCTGAGCCGCGAGGACGCGCTCCCCGACCTCCCGCCCGGCAGCCACCCCTTCTACGACCGCGACGAGGTCCACGAGATCTACCGCGACTGGCGCAAGATCCTCGACTCCTACCGCCCGCCCCGCATGGCGGTCGCCGAGGCCTGGGTGAACCCGGCCGCCCGCCGAGCGCTGTACGCCCGCGCGGACGAGCTCGGCCAGGCGTTCAACTTCGAGTACCTCCAGGCCGGCTGGGACGCCGAGGAGCTGCGCCGGATCATCACCGACTCGCTCGCCACCGCCCGTTCGGCGGGCGCGTCGGCCACGTGGGTGCTGTCCAACCACGACGTCGTCCGGCACACCTCGCGGCTGATGCTGCCGCCCGGCACCGACGACAACGCCTGGCTGCTGTCGGGCGGTCACGCCCCCGAGATCGACGAGGAGGCGGGCCTGCGCCGCGCCCGCGCCGCCACCCTGCTCATGCTGGCGCTGCCCGGCTCGTCGTACCTCTACCAGGGCGAGGAACTCGGGCTGCCCGAGGTGGCCGACCTGCCCGTCGAGGTCCTCCAGGACCCGGTGTGGGAGCAGACCGGGCGGGTGCGCAAGGGCCGCGACGGCTGCCGGGTGCCGCTGCCGTGGACGACGACCGGCCCGTCGTACGGCTTCGGCGCGGGCGGGGCCTGGCTGCCGCAGCCGGAGCGCTTCGCCGCGTACGCCGTCGAGGCGCAGGACGGTCTGGAGGGCTCGACCCTGGAGCTGTACCGCCGGGCGCTGCGGCTGCGCCGCAAGCTCCTGGACGGCGAGGAGCTGCGCTGGATCCCGGACGCCCCGGCCGGAGTGCTGCACTTCGCCCGCTCCGACGGCTGGCGCTGTGTCGCCAACCTCTCCGCCGATCCGGTCGACCTGCCGCCGGGGGAGGTGCTGCTCAGCAGCGCCCCACTGGAGTCGGGCCGGCTCGCCCCGGACACGACGGCCTGGCTCGCGTAGGCGCCCGCCGCCGCGCCCGGACGGGTGGTAGCTGTCGTCCCTCCGGCCCCGTCCGGCCGCCGAGCGCGGGCCGGGCGGGGCTCCGGCCGCGAGAATCGCGGGCGAGGGTGGGGTACCGCCGAGGTATGTGAGGAGCTCCCCCGACGATGAGCAGGACCTGGAAGACGACGATCCTCGCCGCGCCGGCCGTCGCCGGCGCGCTGCTCGCGGCCGGCCCGACCGGTATGGCGCAGGCGGCCGGCGGTTCGCCCGACCCCGTGGGGCACGAGCTGTGGGCGAGCGCCACGATCGAGCCCGGCCGCGCGGGCATCGTCCACGTCGGCGGCTACGAGGGCGCCCCGCTGGGCGCCGGCAGCGTGCTGACGCTGACGGCACCGGCCGGGGCCCGGGTGACGGGGATGCCGTTCGCGGCGACCGGCTACCGGGGCACGGTGGCGGTGGGCGGCGCCAGCGCCTCGTACGCCTTCGAGGGGACGGCCGCGGCGACCGCCTGGCACGGGCGGACGTTCCCGTTCGTGCTGACGGTGGCCCCGGACGCCGAGCCGGGCACCCGGCTCCCCGACTGCACCCTGGCCCTCAAGGACGCCAAGGGCACGGTGCACCAGCGCGGCGGCTGCGCGGTGACGGTCGGCCTGCCCGCGCCGACCCTGTCCCGTCCCCCCTCCGGAGTGGCCCTGGGCAGCGCGCCCGAGACCTCCGGCACGGCCTACCCGGGCGCCCAGGTCACCGTGGTGGACGCGCTGGAGCAGGAGGTCTGCTCGGCCACCGCCGCGCCGGACGGCACCTGGTCGTGCGTGCCGGGCGTCGCGCTGCCCGCAGGTCCGGGCCTGCTCCAGGCGACGGCCACGCTCAACGGGGTGTCCGCGACGAGCGAGCAGATCGCCATCACGGTCGCCGGCTGACCGCCGCGGGGGTTCAGTAGCGCACCGCCCGCGCCACCTCCGCGCGCACCTGGCCGCTCAGGTCGCGGGTGCTGCGGGCGGTGGCCTTGCCGGTGGCGCCCGCCGCCACGTCGGACACGGTCACCACCGCCGCGTCCAGCAGATTGCCGTCGTCGTCCTTGAAGTCGACCTGGACGGCGAAGGACTTCTTCGAGTCGGTGGTGTTCTCCGCCGAGATCTCCGCCTCCGCGCGCCCGTCCGCGTTCGTCGTCACCGCGCCCACCCGTACGGCGTCCTTGGCGTTCACCCCGCCCTTGATCTCGTCCAGCGCGCGGCCCGCCTCCGCCGTCGCCGAGGCGTACGCGGACGCCGCCTTGCTGGCCACCGAGGCGGGGGTGTCGCCGTCCGAGCACGAGGTGAGCGTCGCGACGGTGAGCGCGGCGGCCGTCAGCAGCACGGCGGTCCGGGTCCGGGGAGTGCGGGGAGAGGGCATGACGGCTCCAGGGAGGTGCGGCGGTCCCTCCAGTGAAGGCCGCGACGGCCCCGCCTGCACCCCGGCCGTCACCCGATCGGCCCGTGCCCCCTGGTGGGCGGCCCCGGGCGCCCGGATCGTCATAGCGACCGCAGCACCCGTTGGCACGACCGATCGCGTTCCACGCGAGAAGTGGGGTACGGCAGCCATGACCCAGCAGCAGTCGCAGGCGCACGCCACCGACGCGGCCCACAGCGCCGCCGGCCCGTCCGCGTCCAGGGCCGCCTCCCCGTCGTACGGGCCCCGTCGCCCTTCCGGGGGGCTGACCGGCGCACTGGTCTTCGCCGGTGTGCTGATGCTGGTCGACGGGGTGCTCGCCATCCTTCAGGGCATCTCGGCCCTCGCCGCCGACGACGTGTACGCACGTGTCGGCGACTACGTCTTCAAGGGGAGCCTCACGACCTGGGGCTGGGTGCTGCTCGCCCTCGGCGTGGTCGCCGTGTCCGTCGGCTACGGCATCCTGCGGGGCGCCTGGTGGGCCCGGCTCACCGGCATCTTCCTGGCGTCGCTCGGCATGGTCGCGCACTTCCTGTTCCTGCCGTACGCGCCGGTCTGGTCGGTGATCATGGTGGCCGTCGACTTCTTCGTGATCATGGCACTGGCCCTGGCGCCCGATCCCACCTGACCCGGCGCGCGGGCCGGGTCAGGAGCGATCGACGGTCAGCGGTGGCCGATGCCGCCGCCCCCGAAGGACCCGCTGTGCCCCGGATCCCAGCGCCTTCGGTGCTGGTCCTCGCTGCGCCTGCTGCTCGCGGCGTGCAGCTCGTGCGGCAGGAGTCGTTCCCCGCCCTCGCCGTGCGGCACCTCGTCGGGTTCCCGCACCTCACGGATCTCGTGGACGGCACCGCCGTCGGGCAGATGCGTCTGTTCCTCCGGAGTGGGCCGCGGCGACTCCTTGTCGCGGACCCGCATGCCGAACTGCACCGCCCACACCAGTGCGCCGGCGATGAAAATCCCACCCGCCAGAGCGGCGATCCACCGCAGGACCTCGGTGGATGTGGCCGCCAGTTCAAGCGTCGCCGTAGTCATGTCTCAATTATCACCAAAACGGACGAATAGGCTATGCCTGGGGTGAATCGCCTTTCGTCGGTTCCTGCGGCGTCTCCCCCAGTTCCGTGAACAGCGTCAGCTGCAGGGCGCCCGGCGCCTCCAGCCGGGAGTTCAGGGAGTTCCAGGGCGTGCGCGTCGGCTCGGAGAGCACCTCGGCGCCGGCCGCCGCGAGCCGGGCGGTGACCGCAGGGGAGTCGTCCACCTGGAAGGCGACCCGGACGTGTCCCGCGACCCGGCGGCCCACCTCGACCTCGTCGATGTACTCCGCGTGGTGCGGGTCGGTCAGCTCCAGGGTGGCCCGGCCGGCGTCCAGGATCGTGACCCGGCCGTCCGGCGAGGAGAACGCCGCCTGCTCGGGCAGGCCGAGGACGTCCCGGTAGAAGCGCAGGGCCTCGTCGTAGTCGTCGGCCGTGACGACGAGCCGGAGCTCACGCACCCGGCCGGGCTGCTCGGCGGGGACCTCGGGCATGGCGTTCTCCTTCGTCGGAGGGCTGTGTCCCGTCAACTTCCCCTGACAGCCGTGGAATTCCCTGGACTGACGTTCCATCACCCGCCCGTGGCACGCTCCCCGCACCGGCTTTGCCGACTCTTTACAACCCGGCCCGGGGCCGCGTCGTCTCTCCGCTCGACCCGTCACCACCCGCCCGGCGTTCCACCGGGCGAACGACGAAAGAGAGCGACCGATGCGCCGAACCGTGTTCAGTGCCCTGGCACTCACCTGCACCGCCCTGCTGGCGAGCGCCGCCCCGGCCCTCGCCGACAGCTCCGCCCCGAGCACCGCCCCCAGCACCGCGACCCGCACCCCCAGCCCGGTGCCGAGCGACCCCGCGCAGGAGGCCGCCTCGCCCGTGCCCAGCGAGCCCGCGCGGGACGCCGCCTCGCCGGTGCCGGCGGAGCGCGGCCAGGTCGCCGTCCGCCCGTCCGGCGCGCCCGACACGGGCGTGGCCGACTCGTCCTCCGGCACCTCCACGGGCGCCCTGACCGGTGCCGGCGCCGCCGCGGTGCTCCTCGCCGGAGGCGCGACGTTCGTCGTCCGGCGCCGGCGGACGCACGGCGCATGACGCCGCTGTCCCGGCGCGCGTTCGGCACGGCCGCGCTCGCCTCGGTCCTGGTGGGCTGCGGCGGCGGCGCCTCGGAGTCGTCCGCGAGCGCGCCCGCCCGCCGGACGCGGGGCACCGGGGGCGCCGCAGGGAGCGGCGACCGGTCCGCCGGGTCGTCCGCGAACGCCGCACGCGCCCTGGGCCCTTCGGCGCCCGTCCGGCTGCGCATCCCCGCCATCGACGTCGACACCCCGCTGATCCGGCTGGGCCTGGAGAAGGACGGCACCGTCGAGGTGCCGCCCATCACCGCCCACGACCGCGCCGGCTGGTACCGGCACTCGCCCACCCCCGGCGAGGTCGGCCCGTCGGTCGTCCTCGGCCACGTCACCGTGGGCGAGTACGGCGACGGCGTCTTCCACGACCTCAGGCGGTTGCGCAAGGGGGACCGGATCGAGGCGCGCCGGCAGGACGGCAGCACCGCGGTGTTCGCGGTCAGCTCCGTCCGCACGGTCGCCAAGGCCGCGTTCCCCTCGGACGACGTCTACGGGGACGTGGACCGGCCCGAGTTGCGGCTGATCACCTGCGGCGGGCCCCGCGAGGGACAGGAGTACCGCGACAACGTGATCGTGTTCGCGGTGCTGAGCCCGTCGTCCCCGTGACCGGCCCACCGTCCCTCTGACCGGCCGCCGGGGCGGAAACCGGTCCGGACCGCGCAACGCGCGCGGCCGGACCGGCATCCTCCCCCGTGACACCCCGGCCGGCGACCCGGTCGCCGGCCCGACCATGGAGAGCGTTGAAACGGTCCCGAGACGAGGCGGCGTCCGAGCTGTTCGCCGCCCTCTACCCCCGTCTGGCCGGCTGGTGCCGTCGGCTGGTCGACGACGACGAGACGGCCCACGAGATCGCGTCGGAGGCCTTCACCCGGCTCTGGGCCCGCTGGAGCAAGGTGGACGAACCACGCGGCTTCGTCTACGTCACCGCCGCCAACCTGGTCCGCGACCACTGGCGCAAGCTGGAGCGCGAACGCCGGGCCGTGCGCCGCGCGACCACCGAGGCCGCCGTCGCACCGCACCCCGAGCAGGCCGACCCGTCGGTCCGGCTGCTGGTCCAGTCGCTGCCGGAACGGCTGCGCATCCCCATCCTTCTCCACTACTACGCTGACATGCCGATCCGGGAGGTGTCCGTGCTGACCGGGCGCAAGGAAGGAACCGTCAAGGCCGACCTGCACGCGGCCCGCGAACTGCTCCGCGTCCACCTGAGGAGAAGCCTTGACCACTCGCATTGACGGCGACGAACCGGACGGCCGCGCCCTCGCCGACGACGACCCGCTGCTCGTCGTCCTGCGCCCGCCGTCCGAGCATCTGGCCCCGCCGCCCGGCCACTACGAGGCGATCCGCCGCCGCGCGTCCCGCCGCCGCCTGGCGCGTACGGCCGCCGGGGTGGGCGTGACCTGCGCGGTGGCGCTGCTGGCCGCGCTGCCGTTCACCGGGCAGCGCCCGGACACGCCGACGTCCCCGGCCCCGCCGCTCGCGCCGCCCACGGGCGGCCGTACGGCACCGGCGACCCCGGAACCGGTGCCGAGCCCGAGCACGGAGCCGTCCGCCGGGCGGACGCCGTCGGCGCCGCCGTCCGAGGCGTCGAGGACCGGCACCTCGGCGCCCGCCGACAGCCGGCGACGGGTGACGGACGCACCCGTGGAGGACCAGGCGGCCCGGCCCACGGCGTCCCCGAGCGCGCGGGGCGAGGTGCCGACGGTGGCACCGGGCCGCGAGACGGCCGAGCGCCGGTAGGAGCTGGGTAGAACACCTGGTGGGGATCGGGGTGGGGCGGGCCGGGAGGCGGCCGCGCGGAGTACCGTGCGGCGAGATCGACCGGCGGACCCTCCGCCCTGCCCGGAAGGACCGGAAGCTGAACGCCTCGCTCGCGGAGACGTTGTCTGTGGCCATGCTCGTGCTCGTGCTGGCCGGTGCCGTCGTCCGGCCCTTCGGACTGCCCGAGGCGGTGATCGCCGTGCCGGCCGCGGCACTGGTCGTCGCCACCGGCGCCCTCTCACCCGCCCACGCGCTCGACGAGGCCGAACGCCTCGGCCCGGTGATCGGCTTCCTCGCGGCCGTCCTGGTGCTCGCCCAGCTCTGCGACGACGAGGGGCTGTTCCAGGCGTGCGGGGCGTGGATGGCGCGAACGGCGGCGGGCCGGCCACGCCGGCTGCTCGGCCAGGTGTTCCTCGCCGCGTCCGCGATCACGGCCGTGCTCAGCCTGGACGCCACCGTCGTCCTGCTCACCCCCGTCGTGTTCGCCACCGCCGCCCGGCTCGGCGCCCGTCCCAAACCGCACGTCTACGCCTGCACCCATCTGTCGAACACGGCGTCCCTGCTGCTGCCGGTGTCCAACCTGACGAACCTGCTGGCGTTCGCGGCGAGCGGGCTGACCTTCACCCGGTTCGCCGCGCTGATGGCGCTGCCGTGGCTGGCCGCCATCGCCGTCGAGTACGCCGTCTTCCGGCGCTTCTTCGCCACCGACCTCGACGCGGGCGCGCAGGCCCCGTCCGCCGGTGACGCCCCCGCACTGCCGCTGTTCGCGCTGGTGACGGTGGGCTGCACGCTGGCCGGGTTCGTGGTGACCTCGGCCGTCGGCGTCGACCCGGCCTGGGCGGCCTTCGCGGGCGCGGCCGTGCTCGCCGTACGGGCCCTGCTACGGCGCCGCACCACCGCGAAGGCGCTGCTGAACGCCGCGTCGGTGCCCTTCCTCGCGTTCGTCCTGGCCCTCGGGGTCGTCGTCCGCGCGGTCGTGGACAACGGGCTCGACACGGCCCTCGGACGCCTCGTCCCCGACGGCACGGGACTGGCCGCCCTGTTCGGCATCGCCGTGCTCGCCGCGGTGCTCGCCAACGTCATCAACAACCTGCCGGCGGTGCTGGTCCTGCTGCCGCTGACCGCCGGCTCCGGGCCCGGCGCGGTCCTCGCGGTGCTGCTCGGCGTGAACATCGGCCCCAACCTGACCTACGCGGGGTCGCTGGCCACCCTGCTGTGGCGGCGTATCGTGCACGCCCACGACACCGAGGTACGGCTGGGGGAGTTCACCCGGCTCGGCCTGTACGCCGTACCCGCGAGCCTGTGCGCCGCCGTGGTGGCACTGTGGGCCTCACTGGCCGTGATCGGAGGAGGCTGAAGCCGATGGCCGTGGTCGTCTGGATCGTCGAGGGCACCTGGCCGGCCTGCGTGGACGCCGCGCGCCGGCACACGTCCGAGGGCGACGGGATCGTCCTGCTGCACGTCACCGGGGACGACGTGGCCGAGGCCGCGCACAGCGCGTTCGCCGGGCTGCTGGGCCGCGGCCATCCCGAACGCGACCCCGGCACCCGGGTCGAGCACCTCGCCGCAGCCTCCGCCGAGGGCCTGCTCGGCGCGGCCGCCGAACGGCTCGGCCGGCCCTGCACCCGCACCGAGCGCACCGGCCGCGTCGAACGCGAGGTCGTCGCCGCCGCGGAGGGCGCCGACCTGCTCGTCCTGGCCCGCGACGGCGACCGCAGCCGGCTCGGGCCCCACAGCCTGGGCCCCGCCAGCCGCTTCGTCGTCGACCACGCCCCATGCCCGCTGCTGCTGGTCTGGCCGGAGCCGGCACCGGGGCTCACGACGATGCCGGGGGCGCCGCCGCACTGACCTCGCCGTGCCCGCAGCAGCATCGGTCTCGCAGGATCCGCAGCAGCACCGACCTCGCCGGAGTCGTCAGAGACCGAACTCCTGCGGCGACAGGTTGAGCACGCCGCACGCCTCGCGCAGCACCTGCTCCTCGGCCGGGGCCACATAGCCGTCAGCGCCGGCCACGACGAACCCGGTCTGCACGACGGCACGGGCCTCCGTGGGCTTCTTCGCGGCCTTGGCGATCTCCTGGAGCGCGTCGGCCTTGCCCTGCTGGAAGTTGGCGGCCATCTGGTCCACATGCTTGTTGAAGCGCTGACGGAGCTGCTCCGACGGGAAGTTCTGCAGCACGTCGTTGTTCAGGATCAGCGACTCCACATGCTGCCGCTCGGCCGGGTCGACGTGCCCGTCGGCGGCGGCCACCAGGGCGCACATGGCCATGCTCGCGTCTCTGTACGCGCCGCTCTTCAACTCCGTCTTCAGCGAGGTCAGCTGGGACTTCAGCGCGCTCACCAGCTGCGCCTTCGAACCCCCGGACCCCGAGCCCGGGCGTCCGTGCCCGCCGGAGCCGCGGCCCTGGGCCTGCTGCAATCCCTTGGCCTGGTCCTTGATCCGGTCCCACATCGCCATGCGTGCCACCTCGGCTTCGTATCGGTCGGCTCGGTCGCCGCGCGCTCCCGCACGTCACGGTGACAACTCCCGCCGCTCCGGCGAAGTTCCAGGAAGCCGTCACCCCGTCAGGTGACGTGCAGGGATGGGTGATGCAGCTCACATGCGCTGGGCGATCAGTTCCACCGTCGCCGCCGGTCCTCCATGACGACAGACACAGCCACTCCCCTACCGGAACGGACGGACGACATGAGCGCACCGGTGAAGGGCCCCGCCTCCTACTTCCCCTCGATCGAGAAGAAGTACGGCCGCCCGGTCGAGCACTGGAAGGACCTCATCCGCACCTCGCCGCTGACCCGGCACATGGAGCTGGTCGGCTGGCTCAAGACCGAGCACGGCCTCGGGCACGGCCACGCCAACGCGCTCGTCGCCCACACGCTGGCCGAGCGGTCCGACGGCTGAGTTACGGGACTGTGCGGGACTTCTACGCGCCGGGTGCCCGGAAGGACACCTGGCGGCGGGTCGCCTCGTCGATCTCGTCCAGGCTCAGCAGGGGGGTGGCCTGGGTGCGCAGGGCGCCGCTGGCCTTCACCCGGAGGCTGACGGCGGCCATCGCGACCGGGTCGGGGAAGTCGACGACGACGACGATGTCGTGCTCGCCGAAGGCGAAGTACATCGTCTCGACCGTCCCGCCGAGGCTCGCCACGGCCTGCTCGACCGCCGTACGGCGGCTGCTCGCACCCTCCTTGAGCAGCCCCTTGGTGCCCTCGGGGGTGTAGGTGGCCTGGATGAGGAACTTCGGCATCGGACGCTCCTGACCTCGTTCGCCGTTCGCTCGTTGTCACCGTGCTACGGCCGAGGACCTTCCCGCCCGGCCGTACGCCCACCGCCCGGTGCCCGCGCTTTCACCCGTCGGGCCCCGGGGAAATTCGTTGAACTCGCGTACAACCCTTGGACCCCGCTGAAGGTCTCCTGAGAGTCGACTGTTCGTAAAGCCATGGCCAAAGCCAGGTGAACGAGGCAGGTCGCACCCCGTCTGCGATGCCCCGCGGGGCATCCCGCATGCCGCAGGAGATTTCGCATGCACCACGCACACGTACCCGTGCTCGCGGCCGCGCGCCCGCGTCGGCCCGCCGGTTTCCGCCGTGCCCCCGGGACGGCCACCGCGGCCGCCCGCCCGGTCTTTTCGCGCGGGACCGATCGCCGCATCCCGGATGCCACAGGCGTCCCGGCCGTCCCGGCCGCCGGAAGCCCGACCCCGCGCGTCCTCCTCGCCGCCTGACCCAAGCCCGGCCACCGGCCCCGATCACCGGCCACCGGCCGCCCGTCCCCCCGCCGACCCCCCGCCCACCGGGCGGTGGCGGCCGGCGGGAGGAGACGGACGGCCACCCCCGCGGCGGACCCCACGCCCGTACCGCGTCACCCGCACGGTCGGGTGTCCCGCCGCCCGCCGGGCCCGTTCCTCACCGTCCCCACGGGCCCGGCCCCGACCCGCCTCACCAGGAGCAACCACCTTGCGCAAGCGCCCCCTCCTCCTCGTCGCCACCCTCACCACGGGACTGCTCACCGCGCTTCCGGCGACCGCCGCCTCGGCCGCGCCGTCCAAGCTGGCCGGCGACTTCAACGGCGACGGCTACCGGGACGTCGCCGTCGGCGCACCGTGCGCCGAGGTGGGCGCCGAGTCCTGCGCGGGCGCCGTCGTCGTGCTGTACGGCTCGTCCTCGGGTCTCTCCGCGAGCCGCAAGGCCGTGATCACCCAGAACTCCGCCGGTGTCCCCGGCACCGCCGAGTCCGGCGACCTCTTCGGCTCCTCGATCGCCGCCGCCGACCTCGACCGCGACGGCTACTCCGACCTCGTCGTCGGCGCGTCCGGCGAGACCGTCGGCACCGATGTGAGCGTCGGCTCCGGCACCGTCCTGTGGGGCTCCAAGTCCGGTCCGAGCGGCGGCAAGGGCCTGCCCCAGCCGTCCGGCCTCGCCCGGTACGGCGGTTACTCGTGGGGTGCCGCGGCCGCCGACTTCGACGGCGACGGCGACACCGACGTCACGCTCACCGGCCAGAACCACACCCACCTCTACCAGGGCCCGTTCACCCGCACCGGCGGCCCGCTCAGCCACCAGCGCGTCGGCGAGGTCGGCACCACGTACGACGTCATCGCCGGCGACCTGAGCGGCGACCGCGCCGCCGAACGCGTCTACCCGATGATGGTGGACGGCGACACCGGCGGGACCGTCCTCACCTACCGCTGGACGGGCACCGGCTACAAGTTCGGCGAGCTGACCCAGGCGGACGGCATGAGCGGCTCGATCGCCGACATCAACGGCGACGGCTACGGCGACCTCGTCCTGGGCGACGCCTCGGACCCGAGCGCCGACAAGCCCGGCGGCCACAAGGGCGGCCAGATCACCGTCTGGTACGGCGGTCCGACCGGCCCCGACCCCGCGCAGAAGCCGACCGTCGTCCACCAGGACTCCACCGGCGTCCCCGGCTCCGGCGAGACCGGCGACTCCTTCGGCTCCGAGGTGAGCACCGGCGACATCAACGGCGACGGCTACGCCGACGTCGTCGTGGCCGCCCCCGGCGAGGACCTCGAGAAGGCGCAGGACGCGGGCTCGGTCACCGTGCTGTTCGGCTCGGCGTCCGGTCTGAGGACGTCCGGCTCGAAGTCGTACACCCAGAACACCGCGGGTGTCCCCGGCACCGCCGAGAGCGGCGACCGCTTCGGCACCTCCGTGGACCTCACCGACGTCACCAAGGACGGCCGCGCCGACCTCACCGTCGGCGTCGACGAGAACGGCACCGGCGGCGTCTGGACCCTGCGCGGCGCCTCGACCGGCCTGACCACCAGCGGCGCCCAGGGCATCACCGCCACGGCCGTCTCCGTGAAGGGCTACTACTTCGGCTCGGACATCGCCCAGTGACGCGCCACCCCGCACTCGACTTCCGCACCCTTCCCACCTGAAAGGGGACCTCACCGTGCGCAAGCGCACCCTTCTGCTGGCGGCGGCCGTCACCACGGGCCTGCTGACCGCGCTCCCGGCCACCGCGGCCACCGCCGCGCCCTCCGGCCTGGACGGCGACATCAACGGCGACGGCTACCGCGACACCGTCATCGCCGCGCCCCTGGCCAAGGTGGCCGGCAAGAGCAAGGCCGGCTACGTCGCCGTCGTCTACGGCAGCTCCAGCGGCCCGAACACCGGCAAGCGGCAGATCATCAGCCAGGACACCGCCGGCATCCCCGGCGTCCCGGAGAGCGGCGACTACTTCGGCGACCGCGTCACCACCGGCGACCTCGACGGCGACGGCTACACGGACATCGTCGTCGGCGTGCACGGCGAACGGATCGGCTCCACCGACGACTTCGGCGCCCTGACCGTGCTGTGGGGCGGCGCGAACGGCGTGACGTCCGGCACCGACGTGTCCTCCCCGCTGCCCGAGTACCGCAGCGAGCTGGGCTGGTCCGTGGCCACCGGCGACTTCGACGGCGACGGCGCCACCGACCTCGCCGCGGTGAACCTGGCCTACCCGGAGCTGAACATCTTCAAGGGCCCGCTGACCCGCACCGGCAAGGCCGCCGCGCTCACCGGCATCGACACCGACGAGCAGACCGGCATCAACGCCGACCGGATCACCTCCGGCGACGTCACCGGCGACGGCCGTACCGACCTGCTCGTCATGGGGCAGGAGGAGTACAGCGGCGGCTACCGCACCCGCGGCGTCCTCTACAAGGGCTCGGCGTCCGGCCTCACCCCCGGCGCCAAGGTCGCGGGCGGCTACGCGTCCGTCATAGGCGACGTGAACAAGGACGGCTACGGCGACATCGTCACCGGCAACTTCATGGAGAAGTCCACCGACGAGCCCAACGGCGGCCTCGGCGGCGCCATCACCGTGACCTACGGCGCGTCCGGCGGCCTGAGCACCCGCACCCCGGTCCGCATCACGCAGGACACCGCGAACGTGCCCGGCGCCTCCGAGAAGAACGACGCCTTCGGCTGGAGCCTGGACGCCGGCGACACCAACGGCGACGGCTACACCGACATCGCGGTCGGCGTCGCCGAGGAGGACCTCGGCAGCAAGCGGGACGCCGGATCGGTCGTCGTCCTGCGCGGCTCGTCCTCCGGCCTGACCGGCACCGGCTCCAAGGCGTTCACGCAGGACACCACCAACGTCCCCGGCACCGCCGAGTCGTACGACTACTTCGGCCACTCCGTGCTGCTCACCGACGCCAGCAAGGACAACCGCGCCGAGCTCGTCGTCGGCGCCCGCGGGGAGAACGACGGCGCCGGCTCCGTCTGGACGCTGCGCGGCACCGCCTCCGGCATCACCGCCACCGGTGCCAAGTCCTTCGGCAGCGCGACCGTCGGTGGCGCCTCGGGCCTCGCCTACTTCGGCGACGTCCTGGCCGGCTGACCCACCGCACCACCCGGACCTCCCGAGGGGACCGGCCGCCCGCGACCCGCGGCGGCCGGCCCCGCGGACCATCCCGACACCGCAGGAGAGACCCCACATGCTCCGGCACCACCGCACGCGCCTCCACTCCCTCGCGCTCGCCACGGCCACCGTCGCGGCCACCCTGACGGCCGCCCCGCTGCTGACCGCGGCCCCGGCGGCCGCCGCGCCCGCGAAGTACGCGGACGACTTCAACGGCGACGGCTACCGCGACCTCGCGACGGCGGCGCCGTACACCCCGGTCGGCGGCAAGACCGACGCGGGCGCCGTCGTGGTCACCTACGGCTCCGCGAGCGGCATCAGCGCCTCCCGCCGCGCGATCATCACGCAGGACACCACCGGCGTCCCCGGCACCGCCGAGCAGGGCGACCGCTTCGGCCGGGGCCTCACCTCCGGCGACCTCAACCGGGACGGCTACGCCGACCTCGTGGTCGCCAGCCCCGGCGAGGACGTCGGCTCCGACGTCGACGGCGGCTCCGTCACGATCCTCTGGGGCGGCAAGAACGGCCTGTCCGGCGGCCAGTCCGTCCCCGACGGCGCCCCCTCCGCCCACGACGAGTACGGCATGTCGCTGACCGTCGGCGACTTCACCGGCGACGGCAAGGCCGACCTCGCCGTCGGCAGCACCGGCAAGGACGTCTGGATCCACAAGGGCGGCTTCCTGAAGGCCTCGGGCGCCGCGTCCCGCGACGTCCTCACCACCGACCTGAACACCGGCGCCATCTACGGCTCCCAGAACCTCGCCGCCGGCGACGTCGATGGCGACGGCACCGACGACCTGGTCGTCAGCGGCACCCAGGCCGGCACCTACGACGAGGGCGCCTTCGTCTACCTGGGCTCCTCGTCCGGCTTCACCCGCCAGACGATCCTGGTCGACGGCGCCTACGAGATCGCCGCCACCGGCGACCTCAACGGCGACGGCTACGACGACATCGTCACCTCGACGTACGGCGACGGCGTGAAGAGCCTCGGCGGCTCCGTCAACGCCTACCTGGGCAGCCCGAACGGCGTCGGCACCCGCGCCCAGACCACGATCACCCAGGACACCGCCGGCGTCCCCGGCTCCGACGAGGAAGGCGACTGGTTCGGCAACGACCTCTCCCTCGGCGACATCGACAAGGACGGCTACGCCGACCTCGCCGTCGGCACGATCCACGAGACGATCGGCGACGCGAAGATCGCCGGCAGCGTCACCGTGCTCCGGGGCTCCGCCGCCGGCCTCACCGCGACCGGCGCCAAGGCGTTCACACAGAACACGGCCGGCGTCCCCGGCACCGCCGAGTCCGCCGACCGCTTCGGGGCCTCGGTGCGCCTGTCCGACCTGACCGGCGACGGCCGCGCCGACCTGTCCGTCGGCGCCGACGGCGAGAACCACCCGGCGGGCTCGATCTACAGCCTGCGCGGCTCGGCCACGGGCGTGACCACCACGAACGCGAGCAGCTTCGGCCCCGGCTCCCTCGGCCTGCCCTCGGGCTACCTGCGCCTGGGCCAGAACATGCTCAGCTGACTCCTGCTGCTCCGCCCCCCCTCGGGGGCACCCTTAGGGGATGTCACAGCTCGGCAGCAAAGCCGGGCCCTAACCCCGGGGCCCGGCACGCCGTTTGCCAGGACCAGGTACGTTCGAAGACGTGGCTGGATTCAGGATCGGACGGGGCAGCCGGAACAACGGCACCCCGCACACGCAGCAGACGCCCCAGGGACCGTCGTACGGCTACCCTCCGCCGCCGCAGCAGCCGTACACCGGCTCGGGCGGCGGAGGCGGCTGGCCGCAGGCGCACGGCGGCGGGCACGGCGGCCCCGGCGCCCACGGCCCCGGTCCGGCGAACCACGGCGAGCCGGAGTACTTCGGCGACGGCGGCTACCCGGGCGCCCCCGCCGACCCGTACGCGGCGAACAACCCCGGTCACACCCAGGCCTTCTCCGTCGGCGAGGACCCGTACACGCAGGGCGACACCTACCGCGCGGGCACGGCCCCGGCCGGGCCGGTCGGCCCCCGCCTGCACTGGAAGGACCTGCTGCGCGGCGTGATCCTCTCGCCCGCGCAGACCTTCCTGCAGATGCGGGACTACTCGATGTGGGGCCCCGCGCTCATCGTGACGTTCCTCTACGGCCTGCTCGCGGTCTTCGGCTTCGACGGCGCCCGCGCGGACGCGATCAACGCGACCCTCTCCAACGCGGTCCCGATCGTCCTGACCACCGCCGTCGCCATGGTCCTGTCGGCCTTCGTCCTGGGCGTCGTCACCCACACCCTGGCCCGCCAGCTGGGCGGCGACGGAGCGTGGCAGCCCACGGTCGGCCTCTCCATGCTGATCATGTCCCTCACGGACGCCCCGCGCCTGGTCGTCGCGATGTTCGCGGGCGGCGACGCGCCCTTCGTCCAGATCCTCGGCTGGGCGACCTGGGTGGCGGGCGGCGCGCTGCTCACCCTGATGGTCTCCAAGTCCCACGACCTCCCCTGGCCGAAGGCCCTGGGCGCGAGCGCGATCCAACTGGTCGCCCTCCTGTCGATCGTGAAACTGGGCACGTTCTAGCCCCCAGCCAACGGAAAAGGGCCCCTGCCGCATCGCCGGCGGGGGCCCTTTCCGTAAACCCCGACCGGTAGGGGTACGGGTACACACAGAACGTACTGGCCCGAAAGGGGAGAAACGATGCCGCTCTACCTGTCGAGGTTCAGCTACACGCCGGAGACCTGGGCGCGGCTGATCGCCCACCCCGAGGACCGCGCGAAGGCCGCCCAGGCGTACATCGAGTCCGTCGGCGGCAGGCTCCACGGCTTCTGGTACGCCTTCGGCACCCGCGACGGCTACAACCTGTGGGAGGCCCCCGACAACGTCTCCATGGCCGCAGTCGCCCTGGCGATCAGCGGAGGCGGCGCCCTGAGCTCGTTCGAGACGACGGTGCTCCTGACGGTCGACGAAACGATCGAGGCCCTCCAGAAGGCAGGCCAGGTCGGGTACCGGGCCCCCGGCGCGTAGTCACGGGTCCTGCCACGCCGCACAGCGATGAGTTCCGGGGCGGTCCCCGGTCTGTCCACCGGGTCAGATCACACAGATCGCAGGCCAAAGACCACTCCATCGCATCCATCGCACACGTGTCGGGAGTCATCTTGAAGCTTCTTCTCACGGCGGCGGGCATCACCAACGCGAGCATCCGGGACGCGCTCGTGCGCCTGCTGGGCAAGCCGATCGCCGAGGCCGACGCCCTGTGCGTTCCCACCGCGGGCTACGGGCACCCGATGGGCAGTCCTGCCGGGGCCTGGCGGTTCATCAGCGGACGGTCGCCCCTGCCCATGTGCGGCCTGGGGTGGAAGTCCCTGGGAGTGCTGGAGCTCACGGCGCTGCCCAGCATCGGTGCGGAGCGCTGGGTCCCCTGGGTCCAGGAGGCGGACGTCCTGCTGGTGAACGGCGGGGACGCCCTGTATCTGGCCCACTGGATGCGCCAGTCCGGTCTGGCGGACCTGCTGCCGTCATTGAGCGAGAAGGTCTGGGTGGGCTTGAGCGCCGGGAGCATGGCGATGGCCCCGCGGATCGGCGAGTACTTCGTCGAGTGGACGGCGCCCACCGGGGACGACAGCGGGCTGGGTGTCGTCGACTTCTCGATCTTCCCGCACCTGGAGCACCCGGACCTGCCGGAGAACACGATGGCGAAGGCGGAGAAGTGGGCGGCCGGCCTCCCGAATCCCGCGTACGCGATCGACGACGACACCGCCATCACGGTCGTCGACGGTGAGGTCGAGGTGGTCTCCGAGGGGAAGTGGCGTCACTTCCCCGCGTGATCCGGGGCTGGAGCGTCTTGAAGCGCCTCCTTGTTCTCCTTCGGAGCCTCGCCCGACTTATGTACTGGAGGCAGGACACTCCAGGCGTCGTTGACCCGATGAGGGTAGTTGGCTCGCTGCCTTTTGCCTGGTCAGGACGTTTCGCGAACATGCAGGAACGCGAGGCCGGCGGATGCACAGCCTCGCGTTCTGAGTCTTGCCCTGTCAGCGCCAGACAGGCTCGATCAAGCTCGGGTCGAACCTGCGCGTTCCCCTTCCCGCCGGATGGATCAGCACCGCCGAGAGACTGTGCAAGATCAATGCCTGCTGGCGTTCGATCGGGAGCGCGCGGAAGTCCTCGATGGTGTCGACGCTCAGGGATGCCGGCTGCTGCCGGGTCTTGCTGTGGCGCCCTCGCTCCAGCTTCAGCTCGTCCCGCCTTCGCTCCAGGTCCGGCAGGAGCTGAAGCAGCGTTGAGACCGTGATCTCCTTGGCCTTCGCAGCCTGCGTCAAGGCCGTGATGTCCGCCTCGACGTCATCAAGCAGGGACGCGCTTGGCCATGGTTCTTCCCCCGGCACTGTCGTGCTCGCGGCCCTCTCACGTTGCTCTGCGAGCACCAAGCTGATCACGAACTCGTCAACGGATTCGCCGGCCCGTCCGACCTTGCCACAGCCACCGTTCACGACGGAGCACTGATAGCTGAACGTGGCCCCCTTGGAGTTCGGGGATCGACGCCTGTTGACCTGTCCGCGAATCTTGGAGTGGCACAAGCCGCAGCGGGCGATCCCAGACAGCAGGTACTTCCTGGCCAGCGAGTGCCCGGGGTACTTCTGTTTGCGCTCCGCGACCACGGCGCAGACCGCTTCCCACTCCTCAACGGTGTTGATCGGTTCCCACTGACCGATGACCGGCTGGCCGTCATCATCGAGAAGGACTTCACCGTGATAGGTGCGGTAACCGCACAGCCGAGGATTAGTGAGCATCCGTTCGACCAGGTGATGCGGGAGCCGCGTAGTGCCTTCACGGGGATGCCCGAGGCCGCGACGTTGCCAGTCTGTGCGGATGGTTCCGATGCGCACGCCGGCCAGCAGTTGCTTCTGTGCGGCGCGGATGTGCTCCGCAGCGATCGGATCAACGGTCCGTCCGTCGGATTGCCAGCCGTAGGGGGCCGGCCCGCCGTTGGACTTACCTTGTAGCGCCAGTTCGAGGTGCTTGCGCTGGATGCGCCGAGATGCGTCGTGGGAGGACTTGTTGGCGAAAGCGACCATCACGCGAGCCATGGTGCGACCATCGGCTGTACCGAGATTGACGTCGTTGGTGACAGTGGCGAAGACGCGCCGTCGCCGTTCGTCGAAGAGATCGATGAGCCGTTCCAGATCCTTCGGTTGACGGGCAAGCCGATCGAGGTCGTAGGCCACTACGCCGTCGATCAGACCGTCCGCCAGGTCATTCAGCATCAGTTCGAACTGGGGCCGTCGCACGTTGCGCTTGTAGGCGGAGACGTCATTGTCCTCGTAGATCTTCGCGATGGCCCAGCCTCGGAGATCAGCCAGCCGTTCACAGTCCTCGCGCTGACGTGCGACACCCAGGCCGTCACCCTCGTCGTCACGCGAGATGCGGGTGTAGACCGCAACCCTGAGAGCCACGACTACGCCCTCCCCTGGAGGACCAGAAGGCGACGCACCCACTCGTCATCCCTCGCCGGCGCGTGGCGAAGGTGCTTCGCGATCCATTCGTCCTTGGACATCGCGGGCTTACGCGTTGTCGGTTGAGTCTTACTCGGCATCCGAGTCACCCCCTTCCCAGTCGGCCAGCGCTTCGCGGGCGAGTTCGCGGTTGTGCTGGATGTCCCGGCGGATGGTGGCGGCGAGCCAGGATTCGCCGGGGGTGTGGCCATGCCCCGCGTAGGTCCAGTGGGCAAGGGTCAGGGTGGTTACCTCCTCGTCGTCGGGGTCGGGCAGGCCGAGCGCGGCGCGTTGCTGGGCGGCGCGGTAGTCGGCGCGGACCTGGCGGAGGGCGCCGAGCGTGGTGGAGTAGCGGCGGGACTTGGTGGAGAAGTGGCCGCGGAAGCCGAGCATGTGTGCCCAGTCGCGGAGCTTGCGGTCCGGGTAGAGCGGGTGGAGGTCGAGGCACGCAGCGATGAGCCGGGCCGGATGCTCGGGGACGTCGAGGAGGACCAGGGCCTCCCTGTTGCCGATGCGGCGGTCGACGGTGCCGGTAGTCTCGGCGGCTTTGGTGGCGTACTTGGCGACGTAGGAGGCGACGGCCTGCTCGGTGATGTCCTCGCCGTCTCCGAAGGCCCGGATCGGGCGCACGTCGAGCTGTGTGCCCCATCGCAGGGTCCGTGCCGGTTGGTCGCCGGCCGGGGGCACGTCGACTTCCACGCGGGCCGCAGCGGCACGGATGGCGTCGTTGAGCAGGTCGAGGGTGGCCCACGCGGGCGGCGGGTCGTCGGGGCCGGCCGGGCCGTCGAAGCGGATCACGGCATGGAAGTGCACGGCTCCGCGCTTTTGGTACTCGGCGACCTTCCCGAACGACACCCGCGACTGCTCGCGTGCTGCCTTCTGGGTCAGTCCGGCCCGCTTGGCAATCTCTCGGCGCAGGTAGATCGTGAAGTAGCGCCACAGGTCCGAGGCGTGGTTGTTCCACAGCACCGCGCCCGCGTAGTCGTAGGCGTCAGGGTCGAGCGGTGTGCCTAACTCCGGGGCGTCCTCGGCGTGGTGGGTGCCGCATCGGCAGGGGCGGTTGCCGGGCCGGTTGTGGACCGGGCCGAAGGAGGGTGCGGTGAGGGTGGCGAAGACCCGCGGGTGATCCCGGATCGTCTCCGGGGTGCCCTTGGCGGGGTCGCCCACGAGTCCGGCCCGGATGAGGTGGTAGGTGTCGCCCGCGTACGTCCAGGCGCAGGCCGGGCAGCGCGAGGCACGGCGGTTGCCGCAGGCGACGCGCAGGACGCCTCCGGGTTCGGTGTCGGTCGAGTACGTGTGCAGTACCTGCCCGGTGGCCACATCGCGGGTGACGGTTGAGCCCATCAGGCGGATGGGGTCGGTGCAACCTCCGGTGCGCTTGATCTGTTCTCGGATGCGGTCGAAGCCGGGAGACCCGGCCAGCCTCAGCACGTCGGCGAGGGTGGCCGGGTCCAGGCCCGCCATGGTGGCGGAGTCGCTCACGCGAAGACCTCCTGCCGGGCGGTCAGGAAGGCGTGACCGATCCACTCGGTGTAGGCGGGCGGGATTGCCTCGGTCAGTTCCTCGCGTACGTCGGTCCAGGTGATGCCCATGGCGCGCTGCATCTCCGGGACGGTCGCCTTGCCGCCGCCGTTGCCGTACGCGGCGACATACGGGCCGTCGCGACGGACGCCGTGGCGGTGGCCGCGCACGTAACCCCGGTGCCGGGGGTGCGCCGGCTGCGCGGTGGCCCAGCGGCCCAGTTCGAAGTTGCGGTGACGCAAAACGCCGAGCCCGAACATCTCGCCGCACAGGGAGAGGTCTTTGCGGATCTCTGCCCGGCCGTTGGGCTGCTCGATCACGTACGGCAGGCCCGACGCGTCGAGGAGGGTACGGGTGGCAGCCACGAGGTCGACGTGCGAGCCGCCCCACCCCTGGGAGGCGTTCGTGCCCACGGTTAACGCACAGCTGGCCTGGCAGGGGGGGGAGCCGTGCACGAGGGTGTACCGCTCGATCTCGCCCGTGGCGATCAGGCGGGCGAGGTACTCCAAAGCGTCGCCCCGGTGGTACGAAAAGGGGTAGCGGGGGCGGTCGGCGATGTCGCAGCCGTCGACCTGGAACCCGGCGCGGTGGTAACCCATGGCGGCTCCACCGGAGCAGGAGAACAGATCAAGGACCCGGCCGGGGGTGGTCATCGGGCACCGCCCTTGTTGCTCTTGCGCGGGGGGTCGGAGTGGAACCGCTGGGTGCCGAGGTCGCGGCCGTCGTGCTCATGCCGCGGGGCGTTCGGGTTGCGTTCGTTCCAGTCCTCGGCACAGACCTTGTGGACGGGTTCGCCGGCGTGGGAGCGCAGCGGGGTGGGCTTGCCGCACTGGGTGCACGGGCAGTCGCCGCCGTGGTCGTAGTGCTGGCCGGAGTTCCAGTTCAGGAGGCTCACGACAGTCACCGGCCCGTCCGGGCAAGGGCCGCGGGGACCGTGTGGCCGGTGCCGTTGCAGCCGGTGCAGGTGATCCGGAGGGTGACGCGAGAGCCGTCGTCGTGTCGGGTGCCGGTGGTGATGGCGACCGTGGCGAAGCCGTCGCAGTCGCGGCAGACGCGCGTGTTCTGGGCGTGCTGGGGCATGATGAGGCTTCCCTTTCGGGTCCGTTGGATCTGGATGGGCGAGCCGTCCGGGGCGGCGGAAACTTGGCGGTTGAGGCCGCCCCGGAGGGCGTTACTTGCTGCGCAGGTTCTTGCGCTTGGCGGTGCGGTTGATCGTGTAGCTGAGGCCGCCGGTGGCCGACAGGACCGCTACGGCGGCGCCGGCGATGACCTGGACGACGAAGGCGATGACCAGCAGCACCGCGACCGATCCGGTGAGGACGACGAGCGTCAGGACGATCGGGCCCGTGTAGGAGCGGGGGGCCTGTTGGCCGATCACGACGCTTCGCACGTCGGTGCCGGGCGGGAGCTGCCGGTAGAGGTCGGCGGGGATGTGACCGGCGCGGATCTGGTCTTCGGGTAACTGCACGGCGTGCCTCCTTTCAGGCGCAGCGGTGGGTGCGGGCGGCGAGTTCTGCGGCTGACCGGTCGCCGTATTCGTTGGAAAAGCCGCACTTCGGGGCGGTGCAGGCGGCGGTGTGTCGGGTCTGGCCCCGGCCGTTGTTGAACGAGGCCACGCGGACCGGGCCGACGCGGATCACGTCGTAGAAGCGGTTCGGGCGCACGCGGGTCACCTCCTTTCAGGCGAGTTGGGCGACGATCGCGCCGGCAAGGTCTTCCGGGACGCCGAGGCGAGCGCGCAGGGTGGCCGTGTCGATGTCCGAGCCGGTACGTGTGCGGTGCTCGGTGGCGACCTTCCGGGCGTGGTCGATCAACGCTGGAGGCACCGCGGGAGTCGGGGCCGGGGCTTGCGGCAGTGCCGGGGCAGGCTCCGGCGTCGGGATCTCCGGGGCCGGTTCCGGGGTTGGTTCGGGCGCCGTGGGGCGGTCTACGGCCGGTGCTGGCCGTGGCGCACGCTCCGGAGCCGGTGCGGGGGCCGGGTCGGTGGGCGTGTGGGCGAGGAGGGTGCCGCCGAGGAAGGCCAGGGCGGGCCAGCCGGCGACGAGAATGCGCAGCCAGGCCGGGACGTGGTTCAGGTCGAGGAGTCCCGCGGTGGCAATGTTCGCGCCGAGGGAGGCGACCAGCGCGACCAGGAACCAGAACCAGGCGAGCTTCGAGCGTTCGGTGCGCAGTCGGCGCCACACGGCGACCAGGAGCAGGTCGACGGAGACGGGGTAGGCCCACGCCTTCCAACCGGTTTGGCCGGCCGCTTCGGCAAGGTCGTGCAGGTGGGCGAAGGACAGAGCACCGGCGATCACGGCCTGAATGAGTACGGCGTCGATGCGGATCGAGCGGAACACGGGCATTTCACCTCCCCTCTGGGGGTAAGGCGTCGGCAGGGACCTCGCCGGCACCGAAGCAGTTCAGGCATAGGCCGGCCTGCTGGCCGACCGTCCTGCGGTTGCGTCCGACACGGACGGGGCGGGTGACCTCCCCCGTGCCCTTGCAGGGCGAACACGGGGTGGTCTGGGGCTTGGCGGTCTTGCGCGGAGCCACGAGCGAACCCCCCTTCCAAGAGGTCAGGGCTGCGGAGTGACCAGCGGCGGGACGGTGGGCATCGGCGGCACCACCTGCCGGGCCGGGGGCCGGAACGGCGCCAGGAACGGCAGCTCCGGGGTGAGGTGCGCGAACTCCCGGCACACGGCCGCCGCTTCGGCCGGCGTGGTTTCCGGGGTTCGGATGCGGGACCACCCACCAGAGGTGTCGCCGGCCACCGCGACGCCAGGGCGGTCGGCGCGGATCGAGGTCGCCGCCATTACCGCGTCCGGGGCGATGTCGCCCAGGCCCATTTCGGCGGTCTGTTTGTCGTTGACGCGGTGGACCACACGGCCGGTGAGCTGGGCGCGCAGGGCGGTGGCGCCCCTGCCGAGGTCGGAGCCGAAGCGCTGCCCGCAGACCTCCAGGTAGATGCCGACCGCGCGGGCCATCTGACCGAGCCGGACCAGTTGCATGACCGTCCGGTCGCGGGCCGCTTCGTCCTTCTTCGAGGTGACGAAGAACAGCTCTGCCACCTCGTCGATCAGGACAACCAGCGGCACCGGCCGCAGCTTCGCAGGCAGGTCCCACATGTCCGAGACACCGTGCAGGGCGAGGAGATCGAAGCGTTCACTCATCTCCAGGACCAGCGCGTCTATCAGCCGCCCGGCCATGTCCGGGTCCGTGGCCAGGGCCGACAGGCGAGGCGCGTAGCGGCTGTGCTCGACACCGCGCTTGCAGTCGATGCCGACCAGACCCACCGGGAGTTTCGCCAGACCCTTGACCAAGTTCCGCTGGTACACGGACTTTCCGGACTGATTCGCTCCCAGGGTCAGTGCCATCGGAATCGCGCGGTAATCCCGCTCGAAGACCGTGCCGTCCTCGCGCAGAGCCACCGGGACCACGAGCCCGCGGGGCTGTGCGGAGCGGGGGAGACGGACGCGGCGTAGTACGTCGTAGCCCGTCATCCGCAGTTCGACATAGCCGGGCTTGGTCTCGGCCACGGTGATCGACTGGACACCGAAGGCGTGGCGCAGCCGTTCCGAAGAGGTGGCCACGTCGGCGGGCTCCAGGCCGGCCGGAAGCCGAAGCATGATGCGCAGCCCGGTGGAGGTGGGGCGGACTCGGCGGACCTTCGGCGGCACCGGCCGCACCTCACGACGAGACAGGTTGCGGGTCATGAGCGCCCGCAGACCGGTCGGCTGCACGGTGAGCCCGCACACCTCCATCGTGGACCGGTAGGACAAGGTGAACCGGCCCCAGGTGAGCGGCAGGCCCACCGTCGACCAGTACACGCGCGGCGCCCGGTGCTTCGCGTAGCCGAGACCGCCGGCGCCCGCTAAGGCGCCCGTGGCCTCCAGTAACAGGGTCAGGTCACTCATGATCAAGCCGCCGCCGTGATCGCGACGGCGCGGAACGAGATCCCGTGCCGCTTCTGGCCGTTGAACTCGTTCTCCCAGTCACGGGCCTTGAGGCCGACCACCCGCACCGGCATGCCCGGGGCCAGACCCTCGGGGTAGCCCGTCTCCGGGATGGTGACCTGGTAGAGGTTGCCCTCCCCCTCGTCCGACACGAGCAGGCCCACGGTGGACAGGCCCGCACCGGTGTCCCGGTCCACGGCCCGCTCACCGGTCTTCTTGTTGGCCATCTTCGGCTCGGGCGCGGTCGCCACGAACACCACGGCGGTCGAAAGGTCGATCTTGAACGACGGCATGCGTCACTCCCTCAGTCGAGGGCGCACGAGTGTTGTGCGCCCAACTGGCTTGAGCCACCTGCTGGCTTAAGCCAGTTGAGCATGAGCGGCCAATGCGGGTCAAGCATCTGGCTTGAGCCAGTTGCTAGAGTGGTCCGCATGACCCCGTCCGGCGCCTCGGCTGAACAGCTACCGAGCAGGCGCATCGCCGAAGACCTACGCCGCCAGATCGAGACCGGAGAACTCCGGAGCGGCGACAAGTTGCCGTCTGAACGAAAGCTCGCCGAGCAGTACGGGTCGGCGCGCAACACCGCACGTGAAGCGGTGCGCATCCTCGCCGAACAGGGACTCGTCACCGCCAAGCAGGGCAGCGGAGTGTTCGTCCGGACTCCACAACGTCTCTTCCGCTTCGGCAGCGATCGCTACTCGCTCAAGAACCGGGAGACGGGACTGACCCCGTTCCGCCTGGAGGCGAAGCGGCAGGGCAAGGTGGCGAGGATCGAGGTTCCGTCGATCACGCGAGAGAAGCCGCCGGCGGACGTAGCCGAGCGTCTGCGTGTGCCAGCGGACGATGAGAGTGTCGTCCACCGGGAGAACCACTACTTCGCCGACGACGAGCCGGTACAGATCGTTTCGACGTACCTTCGATGGGATGAGGCCCAGGGAACGCTTCTCATGCAGGCCAAGACCGGCAAGGACGGCATCTACGGACGGCTCCAGGACCTTGGGCACGTCATGACGCGCGTCCGTGACGAGATCAGCGCTCGAATGCCGACCCCGGAAGAGGCCGCAGTCTTGCAACTGTTGCCCGGGGTGCCAGTGCTTGAAGTCCTACACACCAGTCTCGATCAAGACGGCATTCCCTTCGAGGTGTCGCGGTACGTCCATAGAGCCGACCAAACCGGCTTGCTCTATGAACTGCCCGTCGAGCAGGAGGACTGACCTTGGAATCCGTGATCACCCGCCCGTTCACCGATGACGATCTGGCCGGCGCCGCGGCGGCGCTGGTCGAGGTCCACGACACGGACGGTTATCCGGTGGAAGGTGTCGACGACCCGGAAGCTTGGATCAAATCCGAGGATGTCCTGGCCGCATGGGTCGCAGAGAGTGGCGGCAGGATCGTGGGTCACGTGGCGGTGATGAAGCCGCAGGGGGAAGCCGCCGTAGACCTTTGGGTCAAGCAGAGCAACGACGACGCGGACCACGTAGGCGTGCTGGCACGGTTGTTCGTGGTGCAGTCAGCCAGGAAGCAAGCAGCCGGCCAACGCCTCATGGAAGCCGCTGTGTCCTATGCGCGCACCCAGGGGCTTCGCCTAGTCCTCGATGTCATGGTCAAGGACGCATCCGCTATCCGCCTCTACGAACGGCTTGGCTGGCGGAAGATCGGCGAGACCATTCATCACTTCGGCAACGGCGATGCCATCCCAGCCGTGTGCTACGTCTCCCCGACCGCCTGACCAGAGCTGTTACAGGTTTCTCTACCTCATCAAGCCCCGGCTGCGCTCCGCTCCGCCGGGCGCGCTTCCCGGCTCCGCTCCGGGCGACGCTCCTGCCTTCGGCCCGCTCCGCCCCGCGCTGCGCCGACGCGCGCCCACGAGTGGATAGGGCCGGATGCCATGAGGCGATCACCGCAGAGAGCGGCCCAAGGTCAAGACGATGCCTCCGGCGGGGGATCGGCCGGCACCGGGATGGAGGGGGCGCCGTTCCCGGCCGCGGGCGCGTAGTGGCGTGCGCGGGGAACTCCTATCCCGTCCACCGCCGACCCAGGCAGAGCCGAGCAGACGCGGCCCAGGGCGTCCAGGTCGTTCGTACAGTGGCGCGCTCCACCTGGACGCCCTGAACCACGCCCGCTCCACGGTGTGTGGGTCGACGGCGGACGGGATGGGAGCTGGGGAAAGTGGGGGCTGAGGCGAGGGAGCGGAGTAATCACCGAACGGAGGACCGCCAAGGCGTGGTCTTCCCCAGATAGGAACGGCCTAGGCCGTGGAGCTATAGTCGGGATGTGCACGCATGCACACGTGCATACCTAGCCGCTGAGCACGGCAAACGGGCTCAGCTTCCATGGCTGGCTCTACGCGAAAGAGCCCGGCCCTGGTTGCAGCCAGGGTCCGGGCCCCCGCGTGGAGTCGTTAAGCGGGTCCGGCCGACTAGCTAACGGCCGGGCCCGCTTTGCTGCCCTACCGTCGTCCGGCTCACCACTTACGTCGACGCCCTATCGCGCCAGCTGCTCCACACAGCCTGCGACCGCCGCAATCGCGGTGAGCAACGCGACCAAGACCTCAGCCTTTACGAGCCATCGCCTCGGGTCTCGCTGGTGCTCTTCGCGATCGTCCGGCTTCCGCAGATCTGCCATGTGCATTTCCAATCCGGTGACGCCAACCCCCCATAACTGGTGGGGCCCTCGGCTCTTAGGGCCGAAGCTCAGGATGGACCGGAAGTGCACGGCAGAAGCATATCGGTCGGCACTGACAACCACGGGTGCGCCCGAACCAGTGCCGATCTTCAAGGGACCTAGAGCGCCTCCCTGTTCGCCTTTGCCGCCTCGCCCGACTTATGTACTGGAGGCAAAACGCTCCACGGGAAGTTGATCCAGTCGTCCGTGCGCTTCCAGACGTACTCGCACTTCACGAGGGAGTGGGACTTCTCGTAGATCACGGCGGAGCGGACCTCGGCGACGTGCTCGACGCAGAAGTCGTGGACGAGCTTGAGCGTCTTGCCGGTGTCGGCGACGTCGTCGGCGATCAGCACCTTCTTGTCGGTGAAGTCGATCGCGTTCGGGACGGGCGCCAGCATGACCGGCATCTCCAGCGTGGTGCCGACGCCGGTGTAGAACTCGACGTTCACCAGGTGCAGGTTCTTGCAGTCGAGCGCGTAGGCGAGCCCCCCGGCCACGAAGACGCCGCCCCGGGCGATGCTCAGCACGATGTCCGGCTGGTAGCCGTCGTCGGCGATGGTCTGCGCCAGCTCACGGACGGCGCTGCCGAAGGCCTCGTAGGTCAGGTTCTCCCGCACGGGGGCGTCGCTCATGCCGTCCTCACACCTGGGTCCGATGGAAGTTCTGGAAGGACCGGGACGCGGTCGGCCCGCGCTGCCCCTGGTACCGCGACCCGTACCGCTCGCTGCCGTAGGGGAACTCGGCGGGCGAGGTCAGCCGGAACATGCACAGCTGCCCGATCTTCATGCCCGGCCACAGCTTGATCGGCAGCGTGGCGAGGTTCGACAGCTCGAGGGTGACGTGCCCGCTGAAGCCCGGGTCGATGAACCCGGCGGTCGAGTGCGTGACGAGCCCGAGCCGCCCGAGCGAGGACTTGCCCTCGAGCCGGGAAGCAAGATCATCGGGGAGGGTGATGACCTCGTACGTCGACGCGAGCACGAACTCCCCGGGGTGGAGGATGAACGGCTCGTCGCCCTCGGGCTCGACGAGCCGCGTCAGATCCGCCTGCTCGATCGAGGGGTCGATGTGCGGGTACCGGTGGTTCTCGAACACCCGGAAGTACCGGTCCAGCCGTACGTCGATGCTGGACGGCTGCACCATGGAGTGGTCGTAGGGATCGATCCGGACCCGCCCGGCGTCGATCTCGGCCCGGATGTCCTTGTCTGAGAGAAGCACGCCCCGAGGATACGCAAGGCGCGCGTACCGGCCACAACCGCACCGTCCGCGCGCCCCACGCCGTGCCTGTCCGTGCCGCCGGCTACCGCTTCTCCACCTGCACCGGCACCGCGCTGCGGAGCCGGGCACAGCGGGGACATCGCACGAGCCGGCCGGGGCCGAGCCGCTCGGCCTGCTGCATCGGGAACGAGGCGGTGCTGAACACGTGCCCTTCGGCACACTGGACGACGGTGCGCTCCATCAAGTCCTGAAGTCCCTTCCCCAAGAGCCGCGCCCGGCTGCTGCCTGCCGGACGACGATAGGCCACATTACGGGATCAAAGGGACGGCTCTCCAGGCGGCACTCCGACCCCGCCCGGACCCTCTTCCACCCCTCCACGGTACGCCCCAACTCCGGCGCCCCGCAGTCGCGTCCACCCCCTGAAAACGCCCCCCTGAAAACCACTCAGGCCCCGACGCGACAGCGCCCGGGCCCGGAGATGAGGTACAGTGACGAGGCGATCGGACACCCCCTCCGGTTACCCCGGATCGGGCGTCTTACGCGGGTGTAGTTTAATGGTAGAACATCAGCTTCCCAAGCTGAGAGCGCGAGTTCGATTCTCGTCACCCGCTCCATGCGAAACCCCCAGGTCAGTGACCCGGGGGTTTCTTTGTTGTCCAGGCCGGTGAGCGGGCGCCGCACCACCACCGCACCATGAGTCCGCCGACGGTTCCTCCCTGTGGTGCGCCCGGTCGTCGGGGTGGTGTTGCGCACGCTCGGCGCGTAGAGGTCGTCCAGCCCGGCGGCGACCTCCCGTTGCCGGTCCTCGTTCGGGGCGGCGGCGATGACGACGAGGCTGGTGGTTCCGAGCACCGATCCGGCGGTCATGACCGCGCGGGGCCGCGACCGGTCCCCTGTTCCGGTCGCGGCCCCGTCGTTGCGGGTGTGGAGAGTGGTCACGAGCCGCAGCAGCCGCCCGCGGAGGCCTCCTCGGCAGGCGCCTTCGCGCCGAGCTGGACCAGTTGCGGCGTCGGGGCGCAGCAGCCGTCGTCGCCACGGTCCGCCTCGGGGGCGTCGAAGAGCCCTGCTCCGCCGCACACCCCGGTTTCGGGGAGGGTGAGTTCGACGCGGTCGGCGGAGTCGGTGTCCCCGGCGATGGCGGCCACGACGGAGCGGACCTGCTCGTATCCGGTCATCGCCAGGAACGTCGGGGCGCGGCCGTAGGACTTCATGCCGACGAGGTGGAAGTCCTGTTCCGGGTGGGCGAGTTCGCGGTGGCCGTGCGGGTAGACGGTGCCGCAGGAGTGCTGGTTGGGGTCGATCAGCGGGGCCAGCGCGGTGGGGGCCTGGAGCCGTTCGTCCAGGCCGAGCCGGATCTCCGACAGGAACGACAGGTCCGGCCGGAACCCGGTCAGCGCGATCACCTCGTCCACCGGTTCCAGGCGGCGGCCGTCCTCGGCGACCAGGACCAGGCGGCCGTCGCCGGTGCGCTCGATCGCGTCGGTGCGGAAGCCGGTGACGGCGTCCGCGTGACCGTCGTCCACCGCGGCCTTGGCCGCGAGCCCGAGCGCGCCGCGGGCCGGGAGCTGGTCGGCGGTGCCGCCGCCGAAGGTCGAGCCGGAGATGCCTCGGCGCAGGATCCACACGGCGTGGGTGCCGGCGCCGTCGTCGGCCTCGGCCAGGTCGGCGAGGTAGGCGAGCGCGGTGAAGGCGGAGGCACCGGAGCCGATGACGGCGGTGCGCCTGCCCGCGTACCGGGCCCGTACGGCCGGGTCCTTCAGGTCGGGCACCCGGTAGGTGATCTGGTCGGCGGCCGCGCGCTCGCCGAGTGCGGGCAGTCCGCTGCCGCCGGCCGGGCCGGGGCCGGCCCAGGTGCCGGAGGCGTCGATGACCGCCCGGGCGAACAGCTTCTCCTCCCGGCCGTCGGTGTGAGCGATGTGGATGACGAAGGGCTGCGCCTCACGGTCGGCGTCGACGACCCGGTCACGACCGGTGCGGGACACGCCGGTCACCCGGACGCCGGTGCGCACGCGGTCACCGAGGACGTCGGCGAGCGGCCGCAGGTACAGGTCGGCCCACTCGCCACCGGAGGGACAGGAGTCCGGGTCCGGCTCCACCCACCCGGTCGGGGCGAGGAGCTTCTCGGCTGCCGGGTCGGTGAGTTCGCTCCAGGTGGAGAACAGCCGGACATGGCTCCACTCGCGCACGGCGCTGCCGGCCGCGGTGCCGGCCTCCAGCACGAGCGGTTCGATGCCTCGTGCGACCAGGTGGGCGGCGGCGGCCAGGCCGACCGGTCCGGCTCCGATGACCACGACGGGCAGGTTCTGCTCTTCCAGCTTGTCCATGACGGCTGTTCCTCGATGTCGTTGCGGCGCGGGTGGGTCAGCGGAGGGTGGTGAGTGCGAGGTGCGTACTGCGGCGCCGGGCATCCGCCCGGCACGCGGCGTCGCAGACGGCTGCGCAGCTGTCGCAGAACTGGACGCCGGCCAGGTGGCGGGCGGTGGAGCGGGCCAGAGCGCCCCGGATCCAGGCGAGCATAGGGACTCCCTGTTTCGATTGTTGTCGATGTCTTGCGGGATCAAGCATGGCACCTGTATTGATGGGCGTCAACATAGACAGCTATCGAATTATGGAGCCCGATGATGGAGCACGTCGACGTCGCGGTGATCGGTGGCGGTCAGGCCGGCCTGGCGATGGCGCACGCCCTGCTGCGGGAGGGTGTGACACCTGTGGTGCTGGAGGCGTCGGACAGGGCGGCGGGGTCGTGGCCGCGCTACTACGACAGCCTGACCCTCTTCTCGCCCGCCCGGTACAGCGCACTGCCCGGCCTGATCTTCCCGGGAGATCCGGACCGCTACCCGCATCGCGACGAAGTCATCTCGTACCTCACCGACTACGCCGCCCATCTGTGCGCCGACATCCGCACCGGCCACCGCGTCACCGTGGTTCACCGGACCGGCGACGCCCGGTTCGAGCTGGAGCTCGAGGACCGCGACAGCCTCTCGGCGCGGGCCGTGGTCGCCGCCTCCGGCACGTTCGGCCGCCCGTACCGTCCGACCCTTCCAGGCCTTGACGATTTCCCTGGTGAGGTACTCCACGCCGCCGAGTACCGCACACCCCGGCCGTTCACCGGGCGGCGCGTCGTAGTGGTCGGTGCGGGCAACTCCGCGGTGCAGATCGCCGCCGAGCTCGCCGGAACATCACGCGCCACGCTCGCCAGCCGGAAACCGGTGAAGTTCGCCCGCCGGCGGATCCTCGGCCGCGACCTGCACTTCTGGCTGCGGTACACCGGTCTGGACGCAGTGCCTCTCGGCAGCGTCCTGCGCGAACCGCCGACTCAGCCCGTCCTCGACGACGGCCGCTACCGGAGCGCTGTGAGGGAGGGGCGGCCGGACCGACAGCCGATGTTCACCAGCCTCGACGGGGCCGAGGCGGCGTGGGTGGACGGCACCCGCGAGGAGGTGGACACGATCATCCTGGCCACCGGATACCGCCCTGACGTCCCCTACCTCGCGGACCTCGACGGCGCCCTCGATGCCGGCGGCCACCCCCGGCACCGCGGCGGCGCGGCGCTCACGGTTCCGGGTCTGGCGTTCGTCGGGCTGGAGTGGCAGCGCGCCCTGTCGTCGAACTCCCTGCGCGGCGTAGGCCGGGACGCCGCCCGCGTCGCCCGTCACCTGTCGGCCCGCCTCGGGCGTCGATGACCCTGGCCCGCTTGGTTCGACATGTGTCAACATAGACGCATGTCGAACGCGAAGGTGTTGCCGCTGCTGGAACCCGAGGGCCAGAGTGTGGCGCCGTGCTGCCCGCCGCTGACCGAGCGGCCCCTGGACGCCGCGGAGGCCGAGACCGCCGCCCGTATGTTCAAGGCGCTGGGCGACCCCGTACGGCTCCGGCTGTTCTCCGCGGTCGCCTCGCACGAGGGCGGCGAGGCGTGCGTGTGCGACATCTCCGACGTCGGCGTCTCCCAGCCGACCGTCTCCCACCACCTGAAGAAGCTCAAGGAAGCCGGTCTCCTGACCTCCGAGCGCCGCGGCACATGGGTCTACTACCGGGTGGAGCCGTCCGTCCTGGCCGCCATGGGCCAGTTGCTGATCAAGGCGTCGACCGCGGCCTGAGGTCAGGCCGCGGTCGGGGCCAGGCACTGTCGGTGGCGTGGGGCACCAGGACGCGATGGCTGTCGATATCCCCTGGTCCCGTGCGCAGTTGGCCGATTTTCTCGACCTCACCGCCCTCTGCGGCCCCGCGGATCCACCGGACGTCAGCAATCTCAGCTCCCGTCTTTCCACCCGCGGCTCACAAACGACACAGTGGCCGGTGCTCATGCGGTGGAGCAGATCCTCGACCGCGTGCTTCCCCACACGGTGTGCCCCTGGACGAGGGTGATCGTGATCCACCCTCGTCCAGGGGCCCGGTCCGGCGACGGAGGCTCAGTGCGCGGCGCGGCGGGCCAGCGCCCCGCGCGAGCGGGTCACCAGTGCGGCCAGCAGGGCGGCGCCGAGGGGCACGGCCACCAGGAGGGCGGCGAGTGTCTCCCAGGGGACGACGATCGGCACGTACGGCGGGGCGTCACCGACGCCGCCCCACCCCTGGTCGAGAGCCTCCTGGTAGGAGCGCATCCGCTCACGCTCCTCGGTGAGCCGCAGTCCGACCGCGGGCAGGAGACCGGCCGCCGAGCCGAGGACCACACCCATCGCGGCGATCACACCGCACTGGAAGCCGCTGAGCGTGCGGCGCACCCGGGGCGGGGCGCCGACCGCGGCGAGCGTCTTGAGATCGGCCTCCGCGTCGGCCTGGGCGAGACCGGTGGCTATGCCGGCCGCACCGATGGTGACCAGGCCGGCGAAGACGGTCAGCGCGAGCAGGACGAGCTTGTTCTCGTCGACCCAGCCCTCCTCCACGGTCAGCTCGACGTTGCTGCCGAGCTTGGCGATCTCGGCGTCGAGCCTCTGCCGCTGCTCGGTGCTGGGCATCCGGTCGGTGCTGAAGACGGCGCCGAGGGGGACGGTGGTCAGTCCGGCGGCCTCGGCGGCGGCGGGACTGAGCACGCTCTCCACTCCGTAGGAGTCGGGCGAGCCGGGCACCTGGTAGGCGGGGAAGGACTTCAGCTCGCCCGGGACCGGCTTGTTCTGCTCGACGGCGCGGTCGGCGGCCTTCGGGTCGGTGATCAGCTTGATGCCGACGGTGCCGTTCCTGTCGACCTGGGGCCTGTGGAAGCTGAGGAGCTTTCCGTCGGCGAGGGCCTTGGCAGCACCCGGGTCGTCGATGCCGAGGACCTTCAGGAGCGGGGCGTCGGCGACGAGGAGCCCCTCCTCGACGTAGATGCCGTTGCCGGCGTGCGAGAGGCAGCGCCAGTCCTTGGCGAGGGCGCGCCGCTGCTCCTTGGTGTACTTCTCCGCCGGGTCGGAGCCGTCGGGGGAGACGGCCCACAGCGGGCACTCGTTGGCCGGCGGGATGACGACGTCGAAGCGGCCACAGCCCTCGCCCTCGCCGTACGGGGCGCAGCCGGGCTTGCCGACGGCGATCCGGAACACGTCGGCGCGGACGTCGACGGGCAGCGTCCGCTGCACGGCGTCGCGGACCGCGGGGACGTCCCGGCCTCCCTCCTCGGTGACGAGTGCGGCGACGGCCCCGTGCGGCAGGCTGGCCTGATACTCGGCCAGACTCTGGGCGTCGCGGCTCGCGGCGTACGTCGAGACGGCGACGGTGCCCGCGACGGCGGCCAGGACGGCGGCGACAGCGGGTGCCGTACGGCCCCGGTTGCGGACGGCGTCCCGCAGGGCGAGGCGCGGCGAGAGCGGCAGCCAGCGGCCGGCCCGGCCGAACAGGCCGACCAGGGCGGGCGTCATGGCGACCACACCCAGCTCGGCGATGGCCGAGCCACCCGCGACCAGGACGAACTGGTCGGAGACGACCGAGCCGTACAGGCCGATGGTCGCGCCGAGCAGGACGGCGCCGAAGCCGATCAGCGGCAGCACGCGGTTGCTGCGGCGCACGCCGCGACGGCCGGTGAGGGAGGCCAGGACGGTCTGCCGGGAGGCGGTGACGGCCGGGATGACCGCGGAGAGCAGGCCGGTGAGGACGGCGAGCGCGGCGATGGCGAGCAGTTCCAGCGGCCTGACGGTGAAGCCGCCGAACCGCTGCCCCATGTAGTCCTCGAGGAGCGGACGGAGGGCGAAGGTCAGGACCAGGGCGAGGACGATGCCGACCAGGGCCGCCGCGACGCCGATGACCAGGCCGCCGCTCAGCACGATGGCCCGGACATGGCTGCGGGCACCGCCGTTGGCGCCGACCAGGCCGAGCTGGCGGCGGGAACGACGGGCGCCGACGGCGAAGGCGGGACCGGCGAGCAGGCAGATCTCCAGCATCGCCAAGCCGACGACCGTGCCCACGGCGGCGAGCGCGGCGGCGTCGGTACCCCCGCTGTTGTAGTTGGCCCAGTCTTTTCTCTGGTAGAGCGGCACCTCGGAGTCGGCGGGCGGGTCGAGTGCCACGACGCGCGAGGCGACCAGGACACCCTTGGCGTTGATCCCCTGGACCGTGTTCCACGTGAAACCACCGGCCTTCTTCACCAGGTAGGTGGTGGAGATGTCGGGCTTCGGCAGCCCGGCCTTCTCGACCGCCTTGGCGTACGGCGCGAGGAAGGCCCCCGGCAGGGCGTTGACCTGCTGTGCCGTGAGGTCGCTGGGCAGCTCGTACGAGCCGCTGATCACATAGGTGCGGTCGAAGCCGCGGGCGGTGAGGGTGGAGCCGACGGACAGCCCGCTGCTCTCCAGGAACCGGGTGGTCGCGGCGATCTCGTCGTTCTTCTCGGGGAAGCGGCCCTCCTGCAGCCGCATGATGCCCCGGGCCACGGGATCGGCGGCGGCCAGCTCACGGACCTCGGTCTGGAGCAGACCGTGCGTGGTGGTCAGCTTGGCGGTGCCGCTGCTGTCGGTCAGCACCGTCGAACCGGCCGGGATGGTCTTGGTGACATCGGTCGGGCCGTCGGGCCAGGATGCGCCCGGTGAGGAGTAGTCCCCGGCCGGGGTGCTCTGCTCGCCCGCGGGGTCCTGCAGGATGGCCACGCCGGCCGTTCGGGCGTCGGAGAAGCGGGCGTCGGCGGCGCCCAGGGTGCGCTCCATCCGCTGCGCGGGGGTGAGTTCGGCGCTGCGTACGGTCAGGTCCAGGGCGCTCACGCCCAGGATCGGCAGCGCGATCATGGCGAGGACGAGGAAGCTGCGGCCCTTGGAGCGCCAGGCGTCACGGCGGGCGATGCGGACCGCGGCCCGCCAGGAGTGGAACCAGGTCGTCACCGCTGGGCCGCCCGGCCGGTCAGGAGCGAGTCGGCGTCGCTGCGCAGGGTCTGGTCGACGACGGCGCCGTCCCGCAGGAAGACGACCCGGTCGGCCCAGGCGGCGAACCGCGGCTCGTGGGTGACCATGACGCCGGCGGCTCCGGCGTCGCAGCGGGAGCGCAGCAAGCCCAGCACGGACTCGCCGGTCTCGGAGTCGAGGGCGCCGGTGGGCTCGTCGGCGAGGACGAGCCGGCGGTCGCCGACGAGGGCGCGGGCGATGGCCACGCGCTGCTGCTGGCCGCCGGACATCTCGTCGGGGAACCGGTCGGCGAGTTGGCCGAGGTCCATCTCGGCGAGGGCGGCGAGGGCCTCGGTGCGGGCCTTGCGGGTCGATATGCCGTCCAGTTCGCGGGGCAGGGCCACATTCTCGGCGGCGGTGAGGGCCGGGATGAGGTTGTAGTCCTGGAAGACGTAGCCGATGCTGCGGCGGCGCAGGGCTGCGAGCCCCTTGATGCCGAGGGCGGTGATGTCGGTGCCCTCGACGAAGACCTGCCCGGAGGTGGGGTTGTCGAGGCCGCCGGCGATGGTGAGCAGGGTGGACTTGCCGGAGCCCGACGGGCCCATGACGGCGACGAGTTCACCGGGGTGGACGTCGAGGTCGATGCCGCGCAGGGCGTGCACCTCGGTGGCGCCGGAGCCGTGCACGCGGGTCAGGTTCCGCAGGCTCAGCACGGGCTGCTGCTGTGGTGTGGACATGGTTTCCCCTCGGGCGTACGCCGGCGAGCGGCCGGACGTCGGTGCGACGGACGGTCGTTGGCAGCGCCGTGCGTACGGTATGGGTCTGGTCGGGTGGTTCGGAGCCTTCAAGTGCTACGAGTGGGCCGGGTGGAGCGGGTGGACTCGGTCGGCCCCGTGGGTCCGGTCGTTCGGGCGCTCAGGACGAAGGTGTCGCGGCCGTGGCCTGCTCCGTCGCGCTGTTCGGCGAGGGCGGCCGCTCGTGAAGGTCGGACGTCACGGGCGGTGGCGTGCGGTCTTCTCTGCCCTGCCTGCCGCCCGCGCCCCCGTCCCCGCCGCTCCCGCCACCGCCCCTGGCGAGGCCGGCTCCGGCCCCACCGCCTGGGCGGTCGACGAGAGCCGGATCAGCCGGGACTCGCAGTGGTCGAGCCAGCGCGCCTCGGCCTCGGTCTGGAAGATCAGCTGCTCCAGGACGAGGAGCCAGGCGATGTCGTCCCGCTCCCGGTCCCCGTTCTTCTCCACGGCGGTGAGGGCCTGCGCCTTCAGCCGGGTGTAGTCCTGCATGGCCTTCACGGTGTGCCGGCGCTGGGACTGGATGACGTCACGGATGTCGACCCCTGGCGCCCCGACGGCCATGGCCAGCTTGATGGCCAGCTCGTCACGGGCCGGGCTGGTGCGGTCGACGGGGTGCTCGAACCAGCTGCGAAGTTCGTCGCGACCACTGTCGGTGATCGCGTAGAGCGCGTGGCCGGCCTCGTCCTCACCGTCCTGCACGACCATGCCGTCGCGTTCGAGCCGGCTGAGCGTCGTGTAGACCTGACCCACGTTGAGCGGCCAGGTGGAGCCGGTGCGGGACTCGAACTCCGTACGGAGCTGTGAGCCGTAGCGCGGGCCGCGTTCGAGGAGGGCGAGAAGCCCGTGCCGGATGGACATACCGAGTATGTATACCGAGTAAGTCCGCGGTGGACAACCGACCTGAGGCGGACGCCGGAGGTCCGACTCAAGGGGGACCCGGGCCGTCACGAGTCGCTCGGCGGCGGCGCATCCGCACCCCGAGGCAGCCGATGCCGAGGGCCCACCGGAGCCGGCCCCACGCCCGGTGTGAACGCGGGAATCCGCCGGTCGGAGAGGCCGAGGGGGGCCTCGATACCGCCTCCCGTGAGCGGCCGTCGACTGCTCCGCGGGCAAGCTCTCGGCGGCCGGGGCGTCCGTCTTGGGTACCGCATCGCCCACCTCGTCCGGCTCCTCATCTGTTGCCGTTGTGGTACGAGCGGGCTTCACCGGGCCCGTGGAGGACGGCGAGCCGGAGGGGTCGGCCGGTCGGCCGGGCGGCTCCCGGCCCTCCCGGCCGGCGCCCCCGAGGGCGGCGGAGTCGCCGGGCGCGGGCGCGTCGGGCGGCCCCGACGGCTCGGGACCCGCCGGACGGGCGGGTCCGGCGGGTCCGGAGGAAGGCGACGCCGTGGGGAGTCACGGCGCTCCGGCGGTCCTGAGCGCGTCCGCCGCCCGCCGAGGGCGACGGCACCCCGGTCCACCAGGGCCGGGGTGCCGTCTTTCTCGCAGTTCAGGGCTGGTGTGCCGCGTCCACGTCCACCATCAGCAGTTGCAGCGCCGCCTCATGCGGGGAATCTGGTTCCGCGTGGTAGAACTTCAGGATGTTGCCGTCCTGAAGGTCCGCCGACTGGTACATCAGCTCCAGTTCGCCGACCACCGGATGATCGAAGAGCTTGGTGCCCTCGACACAGTTGGACACCCGCTGGCGGCACCACAGGGCAGCGAACTCCTCGCTGCGAATGGTGAGTTCGCCGATCAGTTCGGCCAGGCGCGGATCGTGCCGGTGGTTGCCGGAGATGAAGCGCAGATACGTCACGTTCGCCTCCGACTCGGCGCCCCAGTCGGCGTACAGCGTCCGGACGTTGTCGTCGAGGAAGTTCATCTTGATGATGTTCGGGCGCTGTTCGGGCTGCTCCGGGGCGTCGAAGTCCAGGTGCGGCGCGAACAGCCGGTGGTAGAGGGCGTTCCAGCTGAGGATGTCGCAGCGGTAGTTGAGGACGGCGACCGCCACGTTCCCGAGGGACTCGACGAGCATCCTCGTGCAGGGGCTGATCCGGTCGCCGCTCGGCGCCGGCTCATGGGGGTTCTGCACCGGCGTACCGATCTTGAGCAGGTAGTCCCGCTCGTCGGCGGTCAGTTGCAGGGCCCGGGCGATGGACAGCAGCACCTGGGGCGAGGCGTGTGCGGTCTGCGACTGCTCCAGCCGTGTGTAGTAGGTCTGGCTCACTCCCGCGAGCGCGGCCACCTCCTCGCGGCGCAGGCCCGGGACGCGCCGGGAGCCGCTGGATCGAAGGCCCATCTGCTCCGGCCGTACGCGTTCGCGCATCTGGCGGAGGTAGCTGCCGAGGTCCGTGTTCACGATGTGCTCCACCTTCACGACTCTAGGAGGAGGAAGTCCGGTACGGGACGGCGATGCGCGACGGCCGGGAAGGCGGTACGGGGGATCCGTCTTCCCGGCCGTGCGGTGCCGCGAGGTGACGGGGGATGCGCCCTCCTGGCCGTCCGGGGCCGCTGTCCGTGACTCAGCCGGACAGGGCCGTCCTGCGGCGCAACGCCACCCCCAGCAGCAGTCCCACCACGACCTGGCAGCCGCCGGCGATGCCGATGGCCGTGTGGATGCCGTTCAGTTCCTCGGCCGCGGTCACCGTGCCGTGGCCGATGACGGCCGCGAACACGGCGCTGATCAGCGGGATGCCGATGGCGATGCCGACCTGCTGGCTCTGCGTGGCCATGCCCGTCGCCATGCCCTGCAGGTCGGAGTCGACGGACGAGGTGGCGATGACCATGAAGGACAGGGCCGCCGTCATGGAGAAGAAGGCGTTCACGAACTGTGTGGCGATCAGCGGGATCAGCCAGCGGGAGTCCGCGGTCGCCCACAGCGCGGGCAGCATGAACGCGCCCTGCAGGAACAGCGAGACACCGAGCAGGGTGCGCGGCTGGACGCGCTGGAGGATGCGCGGGCCGACCGTGCCGGCGATGATCTGGCCCACGCCGATGCCGAGCAGCACCAGGCCGGCGACGAGGGAGGAGAGGCCGAGCACGTCCTGGACGTACAGGCCGGTGAAGAAGATCAGCGCGGTCTCGCCGCCGAAGATGAACAGGGCGGCCAGGTTGCCGAACGCGATGTCGGGCTTCTTCAGGACGCGCACCGGCACCAGGGCGTCGGCGGTACGGCTCTCCACCGCCCAGAACACGGCCAGCAGCACGGCACCGCCGATCAGGGCGGCGCCCGCGATCAGGTCGAAGCCCTCCTCGCCGACGCGGGTGACGCCGTAGATGCCGGAGAAGAGGCCGAGGGTGATCAGGACGGCACCGGGCAGGTCGATCCGGGTGCGCTGCGCGGCCCTGCTCTCGTCGACGACCAGCGGCACGACCAGGATGGCGGCGATGGCCACGGGGATGTTGATGAAGAACGCCCAGCGCCAGGAGAACACGTCGGTGAGGACACCGCCGAGGACCGCGCCGACACTGAAACCGGAGCTCATCATCACGCTGTTCAGGCCGAGCGCACGGGTGCGCAGGGTGGGCTCGGTGAAGGCGGTGGTGAGCAGGGCGAGCGCGGCAGGCGTGACCGCGGCGGTGGCCAGGCCCTGGAGGGTACGGGCGACGAGCAGCAACCCCGGGGAGTCCGCGATGCCGCCGATGAGGGACGAGACGGCGAGGACGGCCATCCCCGCGGTGAAGATGCGCCGACGCCCCACGTAGTCGCCCACGCGCCCGAACACCAGGGTGCAGCCGGCGGCGCACAGCGCGAACGTCGTGGTGATCCACTGGAGGCTGCCGGTGGAGAACCCCAGGGCGGTGCCGACCTCGGGGAGCGCGACGTTCAGGACGGAGAAGTCGGCGGCCATCATGAACTGCGAGGCCAGGAGCACCACCAGGGCGGCGACCTGACGGCCGGTCATCCTGACTGGACTCGCCTGCTCGGCTGGGGAACTCGTGGTGGTGTCAGCGGTGGTCATGCCCCCACCCTCGGCCGCCCGGCCGACCCCAGCCAGACCCCTCCTGACGCCACTCCTGGGGAGACTGTCACTGGGAGTGCCACCTTCGGCGATCGCCGTGGGCGCGTTCCCCCACGCCTCCTTCACCATGTCCTCAGCCTGTGACAACGGTGTCCTGGAACGACTGCGGTGGGAGCCTTCGGGCTCCGGAGGCCCTCATAGTGATCGAGTGACCGCAAAGCCGAGAGCGGCTTCGTCATGAATCACCACTGACCACTGTGATGTAGGGGGATCCGATGTTCCGCAACCACCGCAAGGCCTTTCTTCTCTCCGCCGCCGTCCTGGGCGGGGCCCTGCTGATGACCGCCTGTGAGGACGGGGACGCGGCCAAGGACACCGGTGCCGCGCAGAGCTCCGCGCCCGCCTCGAACACGGCGGGTTCGTCCGCCGCCTCGTCCGGCTCGGCGGGTGGGGACAGTGAGAAGGCGGGCGGTGCCAAGGGCAAGGGGACCGGCGACGCGGAGGACAGCGGGTCCGGGGTGGACACCGGTGACGGCACGCGGGTGCCGGTCGAGCAGGGCTGCGGGGCCAACGACATCACCTGGAGCACCCGTTCCGAATCGCAGGCGGGCGGATACATCCTGGTCGTCGCCAAGGCGAAGCCGGGGATCACCTGCTACCTGCCCGGCACCCACCCGACCGTGGCGTTCGGGTCGGACGGTACCGAGGCCGGCCCGGCGGAGCAGTCCGTCGGTGAGCCGATCAAGCTGACCGGCGGCACCACCGCCTACGCCGGTGTGAACCCGAAGACGACCAACACGAACGACGGCAAGGAGCTGGACTCCATCATCGTGGCCGTCGACGGTTCCGACGCCGACCCGGTCTCCCTGAAGGTCGGCACGATCTCCGTCGACAAGCCGATCGTCACCAACTGGCACACGGCCGCGGCCGACGCCGTTCCCTTCGACTGACGGACACATACCGCCCGGACAGGGTGGTGTGCTGCCGGAAGCCGGTGGCACACCACCCCGTCCGCGTTCAGGCGTGGCGGGTGCGCAGGATGCGGTTCATCCGGGCGTCCAGCTCGGCGCGTTCCTTCACGGCGCGTTCCGCCTGGGCGGTCCGGTACCGGTGGTCCAGGGTCTGCATCCGGTCGTTGGCGTCGAGTTCGACGCGGTGGCGCTGTACGTCGTGTTCCATCCGCGCGCACTCGTGCCGTACCTGGAGTTCCTCGGCGTGCAGCCGGCGGCTGGCCTCGAAGCGGGAGCCGAGGATCCTGTCGTACATGGTGCTGCCGCTCATGAACTTGGCCAGGACGGGCAGGGCGTCGAAGCCCAGAAGCAGCAGGTGCAGGACGATGGTCAGGAAGAAGGCGAAGCCGTCGGAGCCGGCGACCGTCTTCAGGCCGTGCGCCCGGGTGAGGATGCCGTCCGTGTCCAGGGCGGCCTCGCGTTCCTTCGTCCGGGTGTCGATGGCCCGCTGGAGCAGCGGCTGGTAGGTCTCCGCGGCCTTGTTCTTCTTCTCCGCGAGGGTCTGGCCCTCGGCCCTGAGGGCCGCGAGCTGCTTCTCGTACGTGTCGATCTTGCTGGTTTCGCGGTACGACGAGGAGTCCTCGCGGGCCCGTTCGCAGGTGATGGTGACGTCCCTGACGCCGCCCCGCCAGATCCAGTTGTCCCGGCCGCAGAGCCGCTGTTCGGCCGCCATCCGGTCCTTGAGCGTCCGGTTGATCGACGCCACCTGCGTCTCCAGCGCCTTCGCCCGGGACGCGTTGCTCTCCGTCTGCTGGGAGAGCTCCGCCGGGGACCCGGCGATCTTCAGCTGGTAGCGCCGGCACTCCGCGCGGTCGGCGGTGGAGGCGCCGTCCGTCGGGTTGCAGGCGACGAGCATGCCCCGGTAGTCGGCGACCTTCTGCTCGTTGCCGACGGCGATCTCCTGGCGGATCTCCTTGTCGAAGATCTGGAACAGGATCGGCTCGGCGATGAACAGGCCCAGCAGCACCGACAGCAGCAGGCGCAGACCGAGCGACCACTTCTTGACCTTGGTGCCGTGGGTGCTGGAGACCAGCCAGCTGTCCATCACGAGGACGACCCAGAACCAGACCGCCGCGACCAGGAGCACGACCACCAGCGGCAGGTCGGAGCGGAAGCTGCCGAGCGCCAGGGACATGGACAGGGCGCCGACCAGGGCCGTGTTGAGGACGATCGCGCCGTACCAGGTGTAGCGCGTGCGCTCCTCCGGCACCCAGGCGAGGAGCTCCTCGCGGATGCCGATCAGCCGGCGCAGCCGCGCGGCCGCTCCGGTGCCGGGCGGGATCGGGCGTACGGAGCCCCGGTCGTCGTCCGGTGGGGCGCTGTCGTACGGGCGCAGCGGGGTGTCAGTGGCCAAGGCTCGCCTCCGAGTCGGTGCCGCCGAGGTCGAGGTCGTCGTCGAGGTCGGCCGCGGCCGTTCGGCGGGCGCGGTCGCCGGAGACGGATGTCCGCGCGGCTCCCTCCAGCTCGCCCGAGGCCTCGTCCTGGCCCGGCAGCGCGTCCCCGTCGGACTGCGGTTTGACGGTCACCTCGCTGACGCCGTTGATGAACTCGCCGGGGCCGCTCGCCACGCCGTCGAACAGACCGCGGGCGAACGCCTCCTTGGTGAGCGCGGTCTTCGCCTTGAGCACCTCGCCGGCCCATTCGCGGTCGTCGCGCCGGCGCCGCTCAGCGTCGGCCCGTGCCTCCTGGCGGCTGCGCAGCTCGTCCTCGCGCTCCGCCTCCCAGCGGCGCAGCTCCGCACGGCGCTCCTCGATGGCGTCCTCGCGGCGGTCGGCGCGGGTCAGCTCGTACCGGCGGTCGTCGCGTTCGAGCTTCCAGCGCTCGTCCTCCCGGTCGACGGAGAGCCGCTGCAGCGCGGCCTCGTGGTCGGCCCGGCGCCTGCCGTCCAGCCGCTGGGCGAGGTCGTCGGAGGAGATGTCGCCGGAGCGCATGGCCAGGAAGTCGGCGGCGCTGGGGTCGGTGCCGACGATCTGCAGGTCCTCGACGAGTTCGGCGCGGGTGGCGCGGTTGCGCGCGCGCTGCCGTTCGAGTTCGTGCTCCTGCTGGACGGCGTCCTCGTCGCGCTGGTAGCGGTTGCGCAGCCGCTCCTCCTCCTGCCGGTTGCGTTCCCTGCTCACGGCGCTCATGTTGCGCAGTTCCTCGCGCCGGATCTCCAGCTCGGTCTCCAGCAGGGCCCGGCGCAGGTTGGCCTCCTGCTCCCGTTCCTCCCGCTCGCGGGTCCAGTCCAGAACGCGGCGGCTCTCCTCCTCCTTCGCGAGGGCCTCGGCGAGCTCCGCGGGGGTGAGGACCTCGACCGCCCCGTGCCGGACGCGCATCCCGGACAGCACGGCCGGGCGCATCTCCTGGTACGCGGTGAGCCGGGCGTCGATACGGTCGCGGACGGCGAGCGAGTCGACGATGGGCCGGTCGCTGCCGTCCTCGGTGAACCCGGGTACCGAGCGCAGATGGCCCAGGAGCAGCGCCTCGACGTCCGTGACGCCGTCGCGTACGACCGCGCAGGCGTCGACGACCGTGCAGTAGAAGGTCGTCCGTACGGTGAAGTCGCCGACCTCGCCGGACGGGATGCTGGTCTCCACCACGACGGGTTTCTCGACCCGCCGGTCGACGACCGTGACGGAACTGGCGTCGACCACCGTGCGGTCGTCGGATCGCAGCTGCCCGTGGTCCTCGACGTACTCCTCGCCGACCCGGAAGACGCGCACATGGTGCGCGGCGACGGTGGGCAGTTCGTCGTCGGTGCGGGACACGCGCCGGCTCAGGAAGCCTCCGCGTTTTCCGGCGCGTGTGTACTCCCGCTGCTCGACGAGCGGGTAATTCTCGGCCATACCTGTCATTCCTCCGTGCTCAGTACGGCGTCAAGGAAGAGGTGGATCAGATGGGTGGGCGCCGGTCCGGTCCGTTCGGCGCGGCGGACGGCCGCTTCGAAGCCGGCCCGCAGCGCGGGTCCTTCATGGGGGCGCAGGGCGGTGCCGACGGCCGTACCCAGACGGACGGCGGCGGGGTCGGGGTTCTCGCAGGCGGAGGGCAGGGCGGCCACCGTGGCGTACAGGCCGTCCAGTGCCCGCCGCCGGCGGGGCAGGTTGCCGAGGACACCGGCCCACAGCTCGCCGACCTTCTCGGTCTGCGCGGGGCTGTGCACCAGGACGTCGGCGCAGACGGGGCGGCCCGTGCGCGCGTCGCGTGCCCGCAGGACGGTCAGCGCGGCGTCGAGGACGCCCTCCTTGGAGCGGTCCGCCGGCAGATCACGCTGGGCGCGCAGCCGGTAGGCGAGCGGGCGGAACACCGCGCCGGTGTCCTGCCGGCATTCGGCCAGTACGGCGACCAGCCCGGCCAGCGCGAAGGCGGCCCCGGCGCCCCGCCCGGTCAGTCGCAGCAGGGTGTGCACGGCGTCGGTCGGGAACCGTACGCCGAGCTGGCCGCTGAACGCGGCGGTGGCCGTGGAGCGCACCACCGGGTCGTAGGAGCGGGACCAGTCCCGGGCCACGCCGAGTGCCACGGCGGCGAGGCTCTCGTCGAGGCACATGCAGTGCAGCACCAGGGTGGCGGTGGACTGCCCGGCGGGGCCCGCCACACCGGACGCCCAGGGGTGCAGATAGTTCTGGACGACCTCCTCGAAGGCGGAGGGGGTGAGCAGGGCCAGCCCCTGGGCGATGGAGAGCTGCAGCTCCAGGTCGGTCCGGCCGTCGCTCAGCAGTTCGGTCAGCCAGTCCCGCACACCGTCCCAGTACACGGTCGAGCGCATGGTCCACAGCTCGCGCAGCACCCACGCCCGGTGCTGCTGGTGGGCGAAGACCAGCGCGGTGCGGGTGAGCGCGCCGTTCTCGCGCTCCTCGACGGTGACCAGGGCGTTGCGGGCCAGCGCGAGACGTCGGTCGGCGGCACGCCGGGCGGCCTCGGCGGCCTCCTCCTCGGTCGGTTCGGCGAAGGCCCGCGCCACATGCCGTTCCAGCCGCTGCTGGCAGGTCTCGAAGTCGCGGAAGCCCGCACCGGTGACGAAGGCGAGCGTGGTGACCTCGGCCCACTCCTGCGGGGTGCGCTCCGCGGCGAACCACTCTCGCACGGGTGCCGCCGCGTTGGAGCCGTACTCCTTCCAGACCACGTCGGCCTCGGCGCCCGCGCCGATCCGCTCGGCCGCCGCGACGACCTCTGCGGTCCGGCAGCCCTCGGGCATCAGCTGCGCGGCCCGCTCGACGGTCTCCGGCACGCACCGCGCCCGGGTGAGCCGTACCCGCAGCACGGCCGCCGGGTCCGGCGCCCGCCAGGCCACATGGCGTACGGCCTCGGGGGCCCGGCCCTGCGGCTCGTGCACGGTGGTCACCACCAGGTGCGCCCCGTGCTCGCGCACGGTGTCGCGGACCCGCCGCCAGTCGAAGTCGGCGGTGGCGGTGGTGCCCTCGTGCATCCGGTCGAGCAGCACATAGCCGACGCCCTTGGTGAACTCGACGCGCCCGTTGGCGAGTTCCTCCAGGCTGCGGCCCGGCGACAGGACGACGTAGTCGCTGCCCTCGGCGACGGTGGCGACGAGCGCCACGGCCCCGGCGCGCTTGCCGGTGCCGGACGGGCCGACGAGGACGACGACACCGTCGCGCTGCAGCGCGGTCACGGCCTCCTCGAAGCAGTCGGGTTCGACGTACGACGCGAGGACGGCGTCGGCCTCGCCGGCGTCGAGGCGGCCGACGGCACGGCGCCGGGCGTGGGCGGAGTCGGCGGCGCCGATGCCGAAGTGCATCTCCGGCGCGTCCAGGGCGCCGAGGAAGTACTGGTTGACGTTGTTGTGGTGGACCTGGTTCGCCGAGTCGGCCCGGGCGTTGTCGTCGGCGGCTTCCTCGGCCGTCGTCCGCTCGGGGGCGTCACCGGTGCCGTCGCTGTCGCTGTCAGGGGTCTCGTCGGAGTCCTCGGGCGTCCGGGGCGGTTCGCCGGGTGCGGTTCCGGGGGTCGGTCCGGTGGACCCGGTCTCGGTCCCGGAAGTGGTGGGCCCGGTTCCGGGCTGCGGAGCCTGTCGCTCCGACTCCGCCGGATCCGGGGCGTCCGGGGCGTCGTCCCGGCCGGTCTGTGCGCTTGCTTGCTCGTCCATACTCAGCCGTCACTCGGTTCCAGCGGACTCAGTTGTGGATCCCGAAGACGGCACGTTGCGCGTGGATGGTTCCGGTGTTGACGGTAACCACCGTGGTGCTCGGTGCAGTTGGCGCACTCGGGGGGCGCGCGCCGACGGCTTCACCACCCCCGTCGCCGGACGTACGTGCCCTCCCGGCGGCGTCGTCCCCGCCGCTGCCCAGGTCGAGCGCCTGGAGGTCGGCTCCCGGCACCCAGATCCAGGCCCGCCCCGCGTACTCCTTCTCGGCGATCCGCACCTCGCCGAACTCCTGCGCACGGAAGGTCGTGTACGCCTCCCGCACCACGTCGTTGAAGACGGTCGCGGAGACCGCCACGGCCAGACAGGCGTCCGGCACCGCGGCCAGGGCCGACCGCAGCGGAGCGCTGTCCAGGATGCGCCCGATCTCGACGGGCGCCCGGCCCACGAAGCCGGTCGGCGCCGGCGACGCCGTACCGAAGTGCACGGCGGCCCGCAGCCGCAGCCACGCCTCGGGCAGCCGCCCGTGGTTGAAGGCCCGCAGCCCGGCGTCGAGCCGCCGCATGAAGGGGTCGACGAGGGCCGGCTCGGAGGCCCCGTCCGGCAGGACGGCGAGCACCGAGTCACCGCCCTCCTGGGTGTCCCACCGCTCCCGCTCCAGGCCGGCGGCCTCGGCGGCCTCGGCGAGCAGTCGCTGGATCGCCTCCTGGAACTGGCGCTGCGTCAGTACGTCGACACCGCCGTATCCCTTGGCGTCGACCGCCAGCAGCAGTCTGCGACCGAACGTTTCCATGATCGAAATCTCCGCTCATTGCTTGGAGTCGCGCTCCGTGCCCGTGCGTCCAGGGCGCGCACCGGACACGCCGGCGTCCGCTTCCCCCACAGGCGGACGCCGGCACGCCAGTCGTACACGCCTCATGAGTGGGGAGACCCCGTCGAAGTACGGGATGCGGAAGGGGCGGAAACATACTGCGGGTGACAGAAGTTACGGGCTGGTACATGTCCGGCGAGGGTGATATCCGGTCATACGAGATCCCGCATTAATGCGAGGTGCCGTGCCACGGCCCGGGTGCCTACTGATGTTCCGACCGCACCGTCCACCGCAGGAGGAACGCGCATGCCGCCCATCGGCGCCGAACCGCAGAGCCGTCCCGAGCAGGCGATGTTCGACGCCCTGCAGGCCACACACCAGCACGCCGACATGAAGGCCGGGATCCTGGCCGCCGCCCAGGCGGCGATGGTCGGCACGGCGGGATCATGGAGCGGACAGGCCCTGCACACCGCGCAGAACGGCGGTCTACGGGGCGTAGTGGCCGGAAGTCTGCTGGTCCTGTTCGTCTGCGCGCTCCTGGGCGGCGCAGGATCACTGGCGGCCACGCTGCGCCCCCGGGTGCTGCGGCCCCACGGCGTCAACCGCTACAGCTTCGCGCATCTGGCGGCCGGTCCCGATCTTCTGCCGCCGGCCGGCGCCGAGGGCGAGGAGGAGCGGCTGCGCCAGGAGCTGTCCTGCACGATCCGGTTCCTCGCCGGAGTGGCCGTGCGCAAGTACCGGTGTCTGACGGTGGCGGTGGTGTGCACGGCGGTGATGGGCGTGAGCGCCGGGCTGCTGGTGACGGCCCGCCCGCTGCTGACCTGACCCGCCGCGTCTCACTCGTGGGTCAGGTCCGCCAGCTCCGTCAGCCGGGGCAGGTCACGGATGGTCGTGGTGCCGTAGCCGGTCTCCAGCAGCCCGTTCAGGCGAAGTTCTCTCAGGCCCTTGTGGATGGTGGTCTCGGCGGCGCCGGTGAGCGCGGCGAGCTCCGGCTGGGTCAGCCGGCAGCCGACGACGACTCCGCCGTCCACCGGGTGCCCGTAGGTGGTGGCCAGCTCCACCAGGAGGCGGGCCAGTCGGACCTTCGCCGGGTAGCCGCGGAAGTCCAGACGGCGTCGGTTCGCCCAGCGGAGCCGGTCGGCGATGATCCTGGTCAGCGCCACGGACACCTCGGGCCGCCGCATCAGCAGCTCGTGCAGCGGGCCGGGCTGCACCACCCGGGCCGTCATCGGGCCGCAGGCCGTCACGGTCGCCGAGCGTGGCGCCGAGCCGTCGACGGCCGCCATCTCGCCGACGGTGTCACCGCCGACGCGGACCGCGAGGAGCGAGGTCTCGCCGTTCTCCACCCGTGCCGTCACCTTGGCGAAGCCGGAGAGCAGCACCAGCACATGCCGGTCGGTCGCCCCCTCGCGCAGCAGCACCTCCCCGGCCTCGAACCGTTTCCGCACGCCCAGCCCGAGCACTTCCTGCCGCGCCTGCGGCGACAGCACCCCCAGCAGACTGCGCGCGGGCCATTCCACGGAGCCGTACGGCATGAGCGGTCCCCCTGACGGTCGCCGAACCCCCGGGAATCCTGCCCCCTGGCACTCCTCCACCGCGCCCGATCGCCGCAATCGCCGCTTTCACGAGGTGCCGGTGCCCCCGGTCCCGCCCGGCGCCGGCCCCTCCCCGTCCAGCGCCGCCCCGATCTCCCGCAACCGCCCTTCCGGCAGTGCGAAGGGGTTGCCCGGGTTGCGGTAGGAGTGCCCGCCGTCGTTGATCCAGACACCGTCCCTGTGGCGCCAGTGGGCGGGCCCCCACTGCCCCTGGTGCTCCAGCAGCATGCGCGCCACTTCGGCGGGCTCCTCGATCGTGGTCAGCGCGTCGAGCGCGGCCGCGAGCCGGGGAGCGGCGTCGTCCGGGAGGTCCGCGTCGCCGAGGGTGGGAAAGAGAAGCAGCAGCCGGGCATCGGCATCGGTGACGCCCGTCGACACCGACTGACCGGCTGCGCCCGCGAGTTCGTGCCAGGCCGTCCCCGGCCCCATGAAGTGACCGTCGTCCACGGCGAGCGTCTCGGCGCTCGGCCAGGACGGATGATGCACCAGATAGTCCACGCCCCACTCCCCGTCGAGGTTGCGGTAGACGACGTACAGGATGTGGCCCGAGCGCAACGGCACGCTGAACACGGGCCACTCGTGGTCGGAGGACAGGGTGCGGTACAGCTCCATCGCCGCGTCCCGGTCGGCACCGAACGCGGCCTCCTCGGCGGCCTCGCCCCGCAGGCAACTGCCGAGGTGCACCGGCCAGAAGAGGGGATCGTCCAGGTAGGCGTGCCCGTCGGCCAGGGGGCCGTACTCGTATCCCGGTATCAGCGGCATACGGGGATCATGGCAGTCGGCTCGGACATCGGACCCCGGCCGGCCGCACCGCCCATCCCGCTACCCGCACTCCGCCGGACGCCTGGTGCACTTCAGCGCCTTCCGCGCGCATCCGCCGCCCCACTGCCCGCGTCGCTCGCCACGTCCGCCTTCAGCCCGGTCACCGTGGCGGAGCCGGCGTGTCGCCAAGCATGATCGACTCGGCCGTCAGCCCATCGGCCCACGCAACTCGGTCGGGCGGAGCGGGTGTCGAGCGTTTGTGCGGCCCGGCTCAGGCCCCCCGCTCCCCCTCCTCCAGCCGAGGGAACAGCGCCGCCCCCTTCACCACCCTCGTCCCGGCCGGCAGCCTGCCCCAGTCCCCGGCCGCCTGGATTCTCTGGTCCGCGAGCGGGCCGAGGGCGGGTTCCGCGCCCAGGGAGGTCCACAGCCGCCGCGACGTCTCCGGCATCACCGGGTGCAGCAGGACCGCGAGGGCGCGGAGCGACTCCGCGGCGGTGCAGAGGATCGTCGCGAGCCGGGCCCGGGCCGCCTCGCTGTCGTCCTTGGCCACCTTCCACGGCTCCTGCTCGGTGAGGTAGCCGTTGACCTGCCGGACGAAGTCGAAGATCGCGGCGATGCCGCCCTGGAAGTCCAGGTCCTCGCCGATCCTGCGGTCGGCCTCCGCGACCGTCCTGGTCAGGCCGGTGCGGATCGCCTGCTCGGCGTCGCCCTCGGCGGTGGAGGCGGGCAGCTCGCCGTCGAGGTAGCGGCCGATCATGGCCGTCACGCGGGAGGCCAGGTTGCCGTAGTCGTTGGCCAGCTCGCTGGTGTAGCGGGCGGAGAAGTCCTCCCAGGAGAACGCGCCGTCCTGGCCGAAGGCGATCGCGCGCAGGAAGTACCAGCGGTACGCGTCCACGCCGAAGTGCGAGGTCAGGTCCTGCGGCCTGATGCCGGTGAGGTTGGACTTGCTCATCTTCTCGCCGCCCACCAGCAGCCAGCCGTTGGCGACGATCCGGCCGGGCAGCGGCAGGCCGTTGGCCATCAGCATCGCGGGCCAGATGACCGCGTGGAAGCGCAGGATGTCCTTGCCGACCAGATGGACGTCCGCCGGGAACGTCGTCGCGAACTTGGCCGGGTTCTCGTTGTAGCCGGCCGCCGTCGCGTAGTTCAGCAGCGCGTCCACCCAGACGTAGATGACGTGCCGGTCGTCCCACGGCACCGGGACGCCCCAGGAGAACGTCGAGCGGGAGATCGAGAGGTCCTGGAGGCCCTGCCGGACGAAATTCACGACCTCGTTGCGCGCGGACTCGGGCTGGATGAACTCCGGGTGGGCCCCGTAGTGGGCGAGCAGCCGCTCGGGGTAGTCGCTCAGCCTGAAGAAGTAGTTCTCCTCCTGGAGGAGCTCCACCGGCTTGCGGTGGATCGGGCACAGCTTCTGGCCCGCGTACTCGCCCTCCCCGTCGAGGAGTTCGGCGGGGATCTTGAACTCCTCGCAGTGGACGCAGTACGGGCCCTCGTAGTCCGCCTTGTAGATCTCGCCGTTGTCGTACAGGTCCTGGACGAACTCCTGGACGCGGTCGGTGTGCCGGCGCTGCGTGGTGCGGATGAAGTCGTCGTGCGCGATCTCCAGGTGCCGCCACAGGGGCTGCCACGCCTCCTCGACGAGCCGGTCGCACCACTCCTGCGGGGAGACGCCGTGCGCGGTCGCGGTGCGCAGGATCTTCTGGCCGTGCTCGTCCGTGCCGGTGAGGAACCAGACCTTCTCACCGCGCTGCCGGTGCCAGCGCGCGAGGACGTCGGCGGCGAGCGTCGTATAGGCGTGGCCCAGGTGCGGGGCGTCGTTGACGTAGTAGATGGGGGTCGTGACGTAGTACGCCTTCTCCCCACCGGACTCGGGTCCCTCGGGCGGCTCCATGCCGGACAAGCCTAGTCGTCCCCTTGCTCCCTGCTTGGGGGGAAAGGCCCTCGGCGTGCCCTGTAGTCGGTGAAAAGCTCAACAACCCGCCACACCGGGCCCGTTACCCTGCCGTCCGGACACCCGCCCGGCCCACCGACGGAGAGCCCTGTGAGACGTACGCCCCGCACCGCCGCCCTGCTCGTGCTCGGTGTCGCCCTGCTCGCCGGCGGAACCGCCTGTACGGCCGAGGACGACGCGCGGCCCGCGGGGGAGCGGATGCCCGCCGATCCGGACCAGGCGAAGTCCAGGAAGACCGCCGAGGAGCTGCGCGACTGGGTCCGGCGGCACGGGAATGCCCGGCAGAAGGAGGCCGTCGGGCGCGTTCGGCGGATCATCCGTGCGGGGGACGGGGAGAGCGGCGACGCCCATGTCTCCACCGACATCAACGGCGGCCCGACCCCGGTACGGGACCCCCTCGCGACCGCCGGCGCGGTCGCCGAGGCGTTCGCCGCGTGGAAGGGTGCGGAGCAGGGGCGTGCGGCGGTGTACGACGTGTTCGGAAACCCCATGATCACCGCCCGTGCGTTCTGATCCGGCCGACGATATGGATTTGTGAAACCGCAGGTCAGGGACGTACGTGACACCATCTGTGGCTTTCTTGTGCCCGGGGCCACAGCGGGCCGGGTGCCCGAAGGCGCATACTGAGCCATGACAAAGCCTCCGGCGCCGAAGCGTCATCTGCCCACCAGCCCCTTCAAGGCCCCGGTCGTGCCGGCTCCAAAACACTTCGCCATGGGCGATCAGGTCACCCATGATGTGTACGGCCTCGGCCGTGTGGTCGGCATCGAGGACGGGGTCGCGGCTCTTGTGGATTTCGGCTCCGCTCAGATGCGGATCGTGAGCCCGTACGCCAAGATGACCAAGCTCTAGTAGCCGCCGGTGCCCGGTCACGGCACCCCAGGTCCCGTCGTGGGACCTGCACGAAAGGCAGAACTCCCATCGAATCGACCACTTCGCTGTTCTCCGCCCTCGAAGGGCAGCCCCGCGCGGCCGGCGCGGCCTCTCCGCCTCCCACCACGACGCCCTTCCAGGCCCCCGACTTCGGGGACGACGAGGGCGTCTGGACCGAGGAGGACGAGGACGACCGGGAGGACGAGCTGATCGCCGTCCAGAGCGCCCAGAGCGCCCAGAGCGTCCAGGGCAACCGCGGCGGCCAGAACAACCGCGGTGCCCAGAACAACCGGGGCGCCCAGCAGAACCGGGGCGCGCGACGCCGGCGCGCCGCCTGACGCACCCCACGCGCCCCGCCTGACGCACCCCACGCGCCCCGCCTGACGCACCCCACGCGCCCCGCCTGAGCCCCGCTTCCCACGGCCGCCCGAGAGCGGCCGGCACGACGGCGCCGGGCCCTGCGCCCCGCCGAGTTGTCCCCGAACTCCCCCGGGATCGTCCGTGATCGGTAACGGACGGATCCCCGAGCCGCCGTCCCTCGTCATGCCAGGTGGTCGTCAGTGACCGGGCATCGGCGAGGAACTGCGGGAGAGTGGGGCGGACATGGCACGGCACGGGGGCGGGCGGGGCTGGTACGGCAAGCTGATCGGGGCGGCGCTGGGCGTGACGATCCTGGCCACGGGGGCCTCGGTGTGGACCGCGCAGGCAGGGGCTACGGGCGGGGCGGCCCCCAAGGCGCCCGCGCCGGCGGAACGTGCCGTCGAGCCGGTCGCCGTGACCATCGCGCACGCCTCTGAGAAAGGGGCACGCGGCGTCAACATCACCATCGACGACGGCCCCGACCCCGACTGGACCCCGCAGGTCCTCGACGTGCTGCGCGAGCACGGGGTGAAGGCCACGTTCTGCATGGTCGGCACCCAGGCCAAGGCGTACCCGGACCTCGTGAAGAAGGTCGTCGCCGAGGGGCACCGGCTGTGCGACCACTCGGTGTCCCACGACACCGCCATGGACAAGAACTCCCAGACCTACCAGTCGCAGCAGATCCTGGACGCCGAGCGCATGATCACCGAGGCGTCCGGGGGCGTACGGCCCATGTACTACCGGGCACCGGGCGGGGCGTTCACCCCGTACAGCCGTAAGCTCGCCGCCTCGCGCGGTATGCGGCCGCTGGGCTGGAACGTCGACACCAAGGACTTCGAACGGCCGGGCGCGGACGCCATCGTCGCCACCGTGCGGCGCGAGCTGGCCAACGGGCCGACGCTGCTGTTCCACGACGCCGGTGGCGACCGCTCCCAGACCGTCGAGGCCCTGCGCCGCGTCCTGCCGTGGCTCGCGGCCCAGGGCTACACCTGCGGCTTCCCGGTGCGGTGACCCGCGGGGGACGCCACCGGCGTCAGGACCGGACGAACTCCAGGATGTCCGGGTTGAGGACGTCCGGGTGCGTCGTCAGCATCCCGTGCGGATAGCCCTCGTACGTCTTGAGCGTTGCGTTCTTCAGGAGCTTGGCCGACAGGGGGGCCGAGTCCTGGTACGGCACGATCTGGTCGTCGCTGCCGTGCATGACCAGCACCGGGACGTCGATCCGCTTCAGGTCCTCGGTGAAGTCGGTCTCGGAGAACGCCTTGATGCATTCGTAGTGGGCGTTGGCGGCGCCCATCATGCCCTGCCGCCACCAGTTGTCGATCAGTCCCTGCGAGACCTCGGCGCCGGGACGGTTGAAGCCGTAGAACGGCCCCGACGGCACGTCGATGTAGAGCTGCGCCCGGTTGGCGGCGAGACCCTCGCGGAACCCGTCGAACACCTCGATCGGGGTGCCGCCGGGGTTGCTCTCCGACTTGACCATGATCGGCGGAACGGCGCCCGCCAGCACGGCCTTGGAGACCCTGCCGGGCTTGGCGCGGGCGACGTAGCGCGTGACCTCGCCGCCGCCCGTGGAGTGCCCGATGTGGACCGCGTCGCGCAGGTCGAGCGCGTCGGTGAGGGCGGCGACGTCGGCCGCGTACGTGTCCATGTCGTGGCCTTCGGAGGTCTGCGTCGACCGTCCGTGGCCGCGCCGGTCATGGGCGATGACCCGGTAGCCGTGCGACAGGAAGAACAGCATCTGGTTGTCCCAGTCGTCGGCGCTCAACGGCCAGCCGTGGTGGAAGACGATCGGCTCCCCGTCGCGTGGACCCCAGTCCTTGTAGAAGATCGTGGTGCCGTCGTCGGTGGTGACTGTACCCATCGTTGGTCCTCCGCTCGTCCGGGCGCGCCTCGGCCACAACGACGGGTGGGGGCACACCTGACCTGCGAGTTCGCGCCCGGGGGCGCGTCGGATGTACGCGGACCAGACTACGCGCGAGCCCCGGAGGCCACATCCGCAGACGGATGGCCCGCACGTCTGGCCGCCGGGCGTGCGGGTAACCGCCGTCCCATGGGCGACATCCTGGTGGGCACGTGTTCGTGGACGGACCGGGCGCTGGTCGGCAGCGGCTGGTACCCGGTGGGGCGGCGGGACGCCGAGGGGCGGTTGCGGCACTACGCCGAGCGCTTCCCGGTGGTCGAGGTCGACGCCACGTACTACGCGCTGCCCGGGGAGCGGAACAGCGCCCTGTGGGCGGAGCGGACGCCGGACGGCTTCGTGTTCGACGTGAAGGCCTTCTCGCTGCTGACCGGGCATCCGACCCGGCCGGCCCTGATGCCGCGCGGCTGGCCGGCCGACGCGCGGGACCCGCGCATCCTGGACGAGGTGTGGGCGCGGTTCACGGCGGGGATCGCGCCGCTGCGGCGGGCCGGGCGGCTGGGTGCGGTGCTGTTCCAGTTCCCGCCGTGGTTCCGGCCCGGGGCGCGCGCGGAGACGTTTCTGGAGCAGACGGCGCGGCGGACGCGGGGGTGGCCGGTGAGCGTGGAGTTCCGGCATCCGGCGTGGTGGCGGGGCGAACAGGCGGACGTCACCCGGGCGTTGCTCACCCGGCACGGGATGGCGGCGGTCGCCGTGGACATGGCGCAGACACTGCCCGCGTCCGTGCCACCGGTCGCCCCGGTCACCTCGCCCGGGCTGTCGGTCGTACGGTTCCACGGCCGCAGCGCGCACTGGGGGACCGGCAGCAAGGAGGAGCGCTTCCGGCACTGCTACGACGAGGACGAGCTGTGCGAGTGGCTGCCCCGGCTGGAGGCGCTGGCCGGCCGCGTGGACGCCCTGCATGTGCTGTTCAACAACTGCTGCGGGGACGCGGCCGTACGGGCCGCCGAGGCCATGACACGGCTCCTGGGCCGTACGGCGAAGCAGGCGCAGGGCAGCGGCACCGGTACAGGCACCGCTTAGAGCTCCGAACAAAAGTGGAGCCCGGCTCACGACGCCTGGCCCGCACGCTCGCCTTGCGATCGCACGCACCAGACGTCGCGAGCTGATCGGACTCCACTTTTGTTCGGAGCTCTAGGTCGTGTCCGTAAAGTCGCGTCGTCCGCCCGTAGGGCACGCCGAACGGCAGGCGGGACTTTGCGGACACGGCCTAGGGCACCGGCACCGCTCAGGGCGCCAGGAACTCCGAGCTGGAGAACGTCACCGTCGGCTCGGCCGCCAGCAGGCCGTCCTTCGCCGCGCGGCCCGGATACACGGCCACCGTGTCCTTGGTCTCGCCGACATACGTCCGTACGACCAGGTCCGCCCGGTCGTCGCCGTCGAAGTCGCCGGTGGCCAGGACGCGTGTGGTGCCGCGGGCCGGCGGCTTCACGGTGACCATGCCGGCCGTGCGGAGCCCGCCGGAGCGGCCCGGGAAGACCCGCAACTGCGAGCCGCTGGACAGCAGTTCGCTCAGTCCGTCGCCGTCGAAGTCTGCCGCGTCCAGCATCGAGCCGGAGGTGCCGAGCGACGCGCGGGCGGCGACGGCCGGGAGGTCGTAGCGCAGAGACGTTCCTCCCATCGCGCCGACCGCCGCGTCCAGGGCCTTGCCCCGGCCGAAGGCGCCGAGGGCGAGGTCGATGCCGGCGGGCAGGGTGACCCCCGTGCGGTTCGGGCCGTCGGGGCCGCCGAGGACCACCGCCGACTTGCCGGAGCCCTCCGCCGTACGCACGATCAGGTCGTCGTAGCCGTCGCCGTCGACGTCGGCGGCCGGTCCCGTGGGGAGGTTGCCGGGCGAGGGCAGGGGCGCGCCGGCCGCGCGGGGGGCGCCGTCGCGGTCGAACGGGCCGCGCAGGAAGCTGAGCCGGCCGCCCGAGGCGTGCACGACGAGGTCCTGGGCGTCGTCGCCGTCGAAGTCGCCGCACACGGGCTGGTCCGGCCAGTCGTTGCCGATACGGGCCTTGTCGGGGACGGTCAGCTTGACCCCCTTGCCGGTCAGGCCGCCGGGCGAGCCGAAGAGGATCTGCAGCGGGACCGGCGGCCGGCCCTGGCCGTCGAACGGCGGGTCGGTGGAGACCACCAGGTCGGTGAAGCCGTCGTCGTCGAGGTCGCAGGTCGCCTCCGCGTCGAAGACGGCCGGCTGCTGCCCGTCGGTGGCGGCCGCGTTCCGCCGGGGGTCGAGCAGCTGCCGGGCGCCGGGCGCGAGTCCGCGGGCGCTTCCGTAGACGATCCCGATGCCGGCGTCGTCCGTGTGCGCCTGCGCCTTCACCAGGTCGTTCAGGACGAGGTCGCGGTGCCCGTCCCCGTTGAAGTCGTCCGGGACCTTGCTGCCGTCGCCCCGCGGGACGGGGAGCTCGGCGGGAGCGTCGGCGACCCGCAGCGGGCTGGGCTCGGCCTTCGCGTCGTCGTGGGCGGTGGGGCCGCACGCCGTCAGGGACAGGGCCGTGAGGGTGGCGAGGGTGCCGGCCACGGCCGCCGTACCCCACCCGCTTCGTCGCGCGCGCACCGCTCACCTCGTCATTACCAGGGACAACAACTGGGTAATGATGCACGCGTTCGAGAGGCGGCGACAGCCCTGGGTCCGGACGCGGTGGCGGGATGGGCGGATGTGGCTTGAATACGCCCGAGTCGCGCCGTGCGCCGTCCGCGCGGGAACGCCCGTGCGAACCGCTTCGTTGATCCGGGGTCCACCCGCGGAGCACCTTGAGGAGAGCCGTGCCCGAGACCTCGTCCACCGCCGCCGTCACCGCCCTGCCGCCGCTCGCCGCGCAGGCGGAGCGCCTGATCGAGCTGGGCGTGCACGACCTCGCCAAGACCCCGGCCGACGACCTGCGCGCCTTCGCCGGGCGGGCCGGGGACGCCCACCCCGGCGCCCTGCTCACCGTGCACCCGGACCGTGTCCCGGCCTCCGCGCTCGCGCCGCTGCTGCGCCGGCGCGACAAGCCCGGCTTCGTGGTCGTCGACATGCCCGACGTCGACGACTTCGCCCCCGTCGGCGTCGAACTCCCCGGCGGGCCCGAGGAGGGGCCCTTCCACCTCGTCACCGGTGTGGACCGGGGGGACGATCTGGCCAACTGGAGCCCCGAGGAGGCGCTGCCCGAGCTCACCGGGCGGGGCCGTACGCCGCTGACCCTCACCGAGGGCCTGCACTGGGTGCTCCAGCAGCCGGCGGCCCTGGAGCGCGGCCGCTGCTTCATGACGATCGCCTCCCGGCTGCGCAAGGCCGACGGCACCTTCGACGCCCGCACCCCGGCGATCTGGATCAGCAACGGCACCGGCCGTGACGGCCGTGAGCGCAAGGACGCCCCGAAGGTCGGCTGGTGCTGGTGGGGGAACCGCCACACCTGGCTGGGCTTCGCCTCCACCACCGGGCGCGTGCACCCCTGACCGGACGGCGGCCGCGGTGTGTGGAATTCGGCCATGATCCGCAAAGGAAAAGTGCCGTCTCCGATATTCCGAATTTCATCGGGCGGCGGCGGTCATGGGATATTCCATATCATCACCGTTGACGCATATTCCCCCGAATGCCAGATGTCCTGCCCTGGATGGCGCTCGTTAGGTGGGCGTGACTTGGCAGGAGAAACACGCAGCTGAGGAGTGCGCGCTTCGCACGCGTCAGGCAGCTGATCAGATCACTGCGGAGAGCATCACCTATTGCTCTGATCTGCTCGACGACTTCCTGAGAACCATCGGCCGGATGGAGCGTGAATATCTGCGAGCGGTGCGCGAAGGGGAGGGGTCGTAGGAAATGAGGACCGACTATGAGCCGGTGGGCGAGCAGCCTCATTACACCCAGCAGCTCGATATGCAGAACCTCTGGCAGCCGTCGGACGGAAGCATGTCGCCTGAGGCCTGGGACCTGGACGAGGAGCTGGCGCAGATGCTCGGCGCCGCCCGCGCCCCGGACCCGTCCCCGCCCCGTCAGGAGGCCGACCGCCGCCCCGCGCCCCGCCCGGTGCACCGCAAGCGGCCGCAGCCCGGAGCGCACTCGCTCACCAAGAACCCCAAGGTCCTCACCGTCTCGATCCTGGTCACCCTCATCACCCTGTGCGCGGTGACGATGCTCACCTGGTCCATCTCGTACTCGTACGACCAGCTCCGGACGATCGCGCTGCTCGTGGTGGCGCCCAAGCTGGCCCACTGGTGGCCGTTGACCGTCTACGGCCCGTGGCTGCTGGCGGGGCTGTCCATCCTGCGGGCGTCGGTCCAGCGCCGGACCGCCCGCAAGTCCTGGGCCGTCATGCTGATCGCCTCCGGCACCGCCGTGGCGCTGTGCATCGGGCAGTCGCCGCACTCGCTGCTGGCGATGGTGGTCGTGGGGATCCCGCCGATCACCGCCCTGGTGTGCTTCCGCGAGCTGATCGGGCAGTTCTCGTCCCGGCCCGGCCCCCGGCACGCCGCCGACGCGGTGGGCGCCCAGAAGCAGCCGCCGAAGGGGTAGGGGGTGTCTCGTCGATCAGGCCGGACTCGCGGCGCCTGGTGCCGTGCTCGCCGCGTTGTCGTCACTCTCCCCCACGCTCGAACGAGCTCCCGCGGGGGCACCCCCACCGCGCCGCATCGACTCCCTCCTCCGCCTTGCGATGCACGGCACCAGACACCGCGGGCCGATCCGGCCTGATCGACAAGACACCCCCTAGGCCTCCGCCGGGGGTCCCGGTACCCGGGCCGCCGGGCTCGTCAGGGCCGGTACGGCTGCCGCGGCTCGCCGTACGCCTGCTGACCGGGGCCCCCGGGGGCGGCCTGCGCCAGAAGCCGGTCGGCCTGCTCCTGGGTGACCTTCTGCTCCGCGCCGCAGAACGTGCACTGCGTCGCGTACCGGGTGGAGACGGGGAAGAGCGGCACGAAGAACAGCGTGAACTTCGTGATCCGCTTCCTCAGCGCATGGGCCGAGGGGTTGCCGCACTGGCCGCACACCAGCGTCAGTACGGCGAGCTGGTAGAGGTAGCCCTTGGTGCCGAAGATGATCACGCGACGGTTCCTTTCGAACGGGTGCCCTCCTCCAGCCTGCCCCACGACGAAGCCCCCTGTCCCGTACGGGTCCAGGGGGCTTCGTCGTGTGCCTGAGCTCGCGGCTACTTCGCCGGGGCCGGCTCCGGCTCGTTCTCGGCTCCGGCCTCGCCCGCGGGCGGCTCGTCGTCCGTGACCGGCGTCTTGACCGACTCCAGCAGCAGCTGGGCGACGTCGACGACCTGAATGGACTCCTTGGCCTTCCCATCGTTCTTCTTGCCGTTGACCGAGTCGGTCAGCATGACGAGGCAGAACGGGCAGGCGGTGGAGACGATGTCCGGGTTGGTGGAGAGGGCCTCGTCGACGCGCTCGTTGTTGATGCGCTTGCCGATCCGCTCCTCCATCCACATCCGGGCACCACCGGCGCCGCAGCAGAAGCCGCGCTCCTTGTGCCGGTGCATCTCCTCGTTCCGCAGACCCGGGACGCTGGCGATGATCTCGCGCGGGGGCGTGTAGATCTTGTTGTGCCGGCCCAGGTAGCACGGGTCGTGGTAGGTGATGATGCCCTCGACCGGGGTGACCGGGATCAGCTTGCCCTCGTCCACCAGGTGCTGGAGCAGCTGGGTGTGGTGGATGACCTCGTAGTCGCCGCCGATCTGCGGGTACTCGTTGCCGATCGTGTTGAGGCAGTGCGGGCAGGTGGCGACGATCTTCTTGGCCGACCTGGGCTTGCGGGACTCCTCGGTCACCTTGCCCTCGTCGTCCATCTCCTCGCCGAACGCCATGTTCAGCGCCATGACGTTCTCCATGCCGAGCTCCTGGAACAGGGGCTCGTTGCCGAGGCGGCGGGCGGAGTCACCGGTGCACTTCTCGTCGCCGCCCATGATCGCGAACTTGACGCCCGCGATGTGAAGCAGCTCGGCGAAGGCCTTGGTGGTCTTCTTGGCCCGGTCCTCCAGGGCGCCGGCGCAGCCGACCCAGTACAGGTACTCGACCTCGGTGAGGTCCTCGATGTCCTTGCCGACGACCGGGACCTCGAAGTCGACCTCCTTGAGCCACTCCAGGCGCTGCTTCTTCGCCAGGCCCCAGGGGTTGCCCTTCTTCTCCAGGTTCTTGAGCATCGTGCCCGCCTCGGACGGGAACGCGGACTCGATCATCACCTGGTAGCGGCGCATGTCGACGATGTGGTCGATGTGCTCGATGTCCACCGGGCACTGCTCGACACAGGCGCCGCAGGTGGTGCAGGACCACAGGACGTCCGGGTCGATGACGCCGTTCTCCTCGGCGGTGCCGATCAGCGGACGCTCGGCCTCCGCGAGGGCGGCGGCGGGGACGTCCTTCAGCTGCTCCTCGGACGCCTTCTCCTCGCCCTCCATGGTCTTGCCGCCACCCGCGAGCAGGTAGGGCGCCTTGGCGTGCGCGTGGTCGCGCAGCGACATGATGAGGAGCTTCGGGGAGAGCGGCTTGCCGGTGTTCCAGGCGGGGCACTGCGACTGGCAGCGGCCGCACTCGGTGCAGGTGGAGAAGTCCAGCAGGCCCTTCCAGGAGAACTGCTCGACCTGGGAGACGCCGAAGACGTCGTCCTCGCCGGGGTCGCTGAAGTCGATCGGCTTGCCGCCCGAGGTCATCGCGGGCAGGGCGCCGAGCGCGGTCTCACCGGTGGCGTTGCGCTTGAACCAGATGTTCGGGAACGCCAGGAAGCGGTGCCAGGCGACACCCATGTTGGTGTTCAGCGAGACGACGATCATCCACACGAAGGACGTGCCGATCTTGATCATCGCGACGAAGTAGACGAGGTTCTGCAGCGCGGTGACGCTCAGGCCCTTGAAGGCCAGCACCAGCGGGTACGACGCGAAGTACGCGGGCTCGTAGCTGTCGACGTGGTGCAGCGCGCCCTCGAGGCCCCGCAGCACGTAGATGGCGAGGCCGATGGTGAGGATGACGTACTCGACGAAGTACGCCTGCCCGGCCTTGGAGCCGGCGAAGCGGGACTTGCGGCCCGGGCGGGACGGCAGGCTCAGCAGCCGGATCACGATGAGCACGGCGATGCCGAGGATCGTCATCAGGCCGATGAACTCGATGTACATCTCGAACGGCAGGAACGTGCCGATGACCGGCAGCGTCCAGTCGGCCTGGAAGAGCTGCCCGAACGCCTGGGCGAGGGTGGGCGGCAGCGTCAGGAAGCCGACCGCCACGAACCAGTGGGCGACGCCGACGATGCCCCAGCGGTTCATCCGGGTGTGGCCGAGGAACTCCTTCACGAGCGTGACGCTGCGCGCGTAGGGGTTGTCGGTGCGGCTGCCGGCCGGCACCGGCTGGCCGAGCTTGAAGTACCGGACGAACTGGCCGATGGCGCGTGCGAGCAGCGCAACGCCGACCACGGTCAGCACCAGCGACACGATGATCGCGGCGAGTTGCATTTCGGGGCTCCTCGGGCCTGCGAGGGGTGGTTCGAGGGGGTCCCTCGACATTACTGGCTACATTACTAAGCGGTAACTTATGCAGTCCTCTGAGACTACCCGCATCCTCCGTCGCACTGTAGCCAGGGGCGGGGTGATCTGGATCGCTGAGGCTTGCCTTAAGAACCGATCGGTTCCCGATCGGGAACCGATTGCGATCCGATCATGAACCGATCGTGTTATTCATGCCGAAATGGTATATACGGCACTAATCTGGCTCCGTGCTCTACGGGATCACCGCCGCCACCACCGCGCTCCTGGTCACCGCCCTGCTGGCGGCGCTGCTCCGTCTGCCCGCTCTGCGGTTCGGCATTCTCGACCGGCGCCGACAGCGACCCCTGCCCCTGCTCGGCGGAGTGGCGGTCGCCCTGGTGACCTGCCTGGTCGCCGCCGCCGGCGAGTGGACCGGGTACGCCCGGCTGGGCTCGGAGACCATGCGGCTGCTGGTCGCCGCGGGCGCCGTCGCCCTGCTCGGGCTCGTCGCCGACGTACGGCGGGTGAAGGCGCGATTCCTCGTCGGCGGTACGGCCGTCGCGGCGGCCTGCGTGGTGCCGTACGGGGACACCGGGTTCTGGCTGGGGTGTCGGCCGTCGCCTGGATCGTCCTGGTCGCCGTCGGTTTCAAGGCGCTGGACCACGCGGACGCGCTCGCCGGAACCGTGGGAGTGCTCACCGCCTTCGGGGTGGGCGTCTGCGCGGCGGCCGAGGTGATGGACGAGCTGGCGGTGCTGCTGAGCGTGCTCGCCGCCGCCCTGACCGGCTTCCTGCTGCCGAACTGGCATCCCGCGCGGGTCGGACTCGGCGCGACCGGCTCGCTCTTCGTCGGGTTCGTACTGGCGTCGTCGGCGGTGATCACCCGGGCCGGGCACGACCCGGCCGCAAGCGCCGGGGTCCTCTACGGGCTGTCCGCGCTCGCCGTCGCCGATCTGGTCCTGGTCACCGTCTCGCGTCGGCTGGCCGGACGGCCGCTGCTGCGGGGCGCGCCGGACCATCTGGCCCACCGGCTGCGCCGGGCCGGGCTCACCCCGCAGGGCACGACCGTCCTGCTGGGCGCCGCCGCGCTGCCCGGGGTCGTCGTCGGCGTCCTGGTGCATCTGGGGCGGCTCGGCGCGACGGCCGCGTGGTGGGTCGGGGCGGGCTCCGCCCTCGTCGTCCTCGCGCTGCTGCACATCAAGCCCTACGGCCCCAGGCGTCAACCTCGTGTGCCGGTGCAGGACTCCGTTCATGCATCCCGGCGTATGGCATCCTCGCAGGTAGGCGCGCAGTTGCGTGTAAGGAACGGATAAGACTTGAGTGAGGTCGACTCAGCTCTGTTGACCCGTCGCGAGCGGTCATGCACACTTGAGTCCGTTCCACTCAAGTCAGCTGGAGGAATCAACCATGGCACGTGCGGTCGGCATCGACCTGGGCACGACTAACTCCGTCGTCAGCGTTCTGGAGGGCGGCGAGCCCACCGTCATCACCAACGCCGAGGGCGCCAGGACCACGCCGTCCGTCGTCGCCTTCGCCAAGAACGGCGAGGTGCTCGTCGGCGAGGTCGCCAAGCGTCAGGCGGTGACCAACGTGGACCGGACCATCCGTTCCGTGAAGCGTCACATGGGCACCGACTGGAAGATGGAGCTCGACGGGAAGCCCTTCAACCCGCAGCAGATCTCCGCCTTCATCCTCCAGAAGCTGAAGCGCGACGCCGAGTCGTACCTGGGCGAGAAGGTCACGGACGCGGTCATCACCGTCCCCGCCTACTTCAACGACTCCGAGCGCCAGGCGACGAAGGAGGCCGGCGAGATCGCCGGTCTGAACGTCCTGCGCATCGTCAACGAGCCCACCGCGGCCGCGCTGGCGTACGGCCTCGACAAGGACGACCAGACGATCCTCGTCTTCGACCTCGGTGGCGGCACCTTCGACGTGTCTCTCCTGGAGATCGGCGACGGCGTCGTCGAGGTGAAGGCCACCAACGGTGACAACCACCTCGGTGGTGACGACTGGGACCAGCGTGTCGTCGACTACCTGGTGAAGCAGTTCCAGTCCGGTCACGGCGTGGACCTGTCCAAGGACAAGATGGCTCTGCAGCGTCTGCGTGAGGCTGCCGAGAAGGCGAAGATCGAGCTGTCCTCGTCCACCGAGACCTCGATCAACCTGCCCTACATCACCGCCTCCGCCGAAGGCCCGCTGCACCTGGACGAGAAGCTCACCCGGGCTCAGTTCCAGCAGCTGACGGCCGACCTGCTGGAGCGCTGCAAGACCCCGTTCTTCAACGTCATGAAGGACGCCGGCGTCTCCATCAACGAGATCGACCACGTCGTCCTCGTCGGTGGCTCCACCCGTATGCCCGCGGTCGCCGAGCTCGTGAGGGAGCTGACCGGCGGCAAGGAGGCCAACAAGGGCGTGAACCCGGACGAGGTCGTCGCCATCGGCGCCTCGCTCCAGGCCGGTGTCCTCAAGGGTGAGGTCAAGGACGTCCTGCTCCTCGACGTGACCCCGCTGTCCCTCGGTATCGAGACCAAGGGCGGCATCATGACCAAGCTCATCGAGCGCAACACCACGATCCCGACCAAGCGGTCCGAGATCTTCACGACGGCCGAGGACAACCAGCCGTCCGTGCAGATCCAGGTCTACCAGGGCGAGCGCGAGATCGCGGCGTACAACAAGAAGCTCGGGATGTTCGAGCTGACCGGTCTGCCGCCGGCGCCGCGTGGCGTCCCGCAGATCGAGGTGTCCTTCGACATCGACGCCAACGGCATCATGCACGTGACCGCCAAGGACCTGGGCACGGGCAAGGAGCAGAAGATGACCGTCACCGGTGGCTCCTCGCTGCCGAAGGACGAGGTCAACCGGATGCGCGAAGAGGCCGAGAAGTACGCGGAGGAGGACCACGCCCGCCGCGAGGCCGCCGAGGCGCGCAACCAGGGCGAGCAGCTCGTCTACCAGACGGAGAAGTTCCTCAAGGACAACGAGGACAAGGTCCCGGCCGAGGTCAAGACCGAGGTCGAGTCCGCCGTCGAGGAGCTGAAGGCCGCGCTCAAGGGCGAGGACACCGCGGAGATCCGCACGGCCACCGAGAAGGTCGCCGCGGTCTCCCAGAAGGTCGGCCAGGCCATGTACGCCGACGCCCAGGCCGCCGGTGCCGGCGCCGAGGGTGCCGAGGCCGGTGGCGCCAAGGCCGCCGACGACGACGTGGTGGACGCCGAGATCGTGGACGACGAGCGTAAGGACGGTGCCGCGTAATGACGGAGGAGACCCCGGGCTTCGAGGAGAAGCCCGACGTCCCCTCCGGCGCCACCCCTGACGACGCCGAGCCGAAGGCGGCCCCCCACGAGGGGACGGCCCCGGCCGGGGACGGACACGCAGACCCGGGCCTGGTGGCCCAGCTGGACCAGGTGCGCACCGCGCTCGGCGAGCGCACCGCGGACCTCCAGCGGCTCCAGGCCGAGTACCAGAACTACCGCCGCCGCGTGGAGCGGGACCGGATCACGGTCAAGGAGATCGCCGTCGCGAACCTCCTGACCGAGCTCCTGCCCGTGCTCGACGACATCGGCCGCGCGCGGGAACACGGCGAGCTCGTCGGCGGGTTCAAGTCCGTCGCGGAGTCGCTGGAGACCGTCGCGGCGAAGATGGGCCTCCAGCAGTTCGGCAAGGAGGGCGAGCCCTTCGACCCGACGATCCACGAGGCGCTGATGCACAGCTACGCGCCGGACGTCACCGAGACGACCTGCGTCGCGATCCTCCAGCCGGGGTATCGCATCGGCGAACGCACCATCCGCCCCGCGCGGGTGGCCGTAGCCGAGCCCCAGCCGGGCGCGCAGACCGTCAAGGAGGAGTCCGCGGAGGCGGCCGACGACAAGGAGAGCGGTGGCCCGGACGAGGGCTGACGTTGAACCGATGAGGAAGGAGGGACGTCGAGGATGAGCACCAAGGACTTCATCGAGAAGGACTACTACAAGGTCCTCGGCGTCCCCAAGGACGCCACCGAGGCCGAGATCAAGAAGGCGTACCGGAAGCTCGCCCGCGAGTTCCACCCGGACGCCAACAAGGGCAACGCCAAGGCCGAGGAGCGTTTCAAGGAGATCTCCGAGGCGAACGACATCCTCGGCGACCCCAAGAAGCGCAAGGAGTACGACGAGGCCCGCGCCCTGTTCGGCAACGGCGGCTTCCGCCCGGGCCCGGGCGGCGCGGGCGGCTCGTTCAACTTCGACCTGAGCGATCTCTTCGGGGGCGCGCAGGGCGGCGGCCAGGCCGGAGCCGGCGGCTTCGGCGGCGGGCTGGGCGATGTCTTCGGTGGCCTGTTCAACCGGGGCGGACCGGGGACGACCCGTACCCAGCCCCGGCGCGGCCAGGACATCGACACCGAGGTCAGCCTCAGCTTCACCGAGGCGATCGAGGGTGCGACGGTCCCGCTGCGGATGTCCTCCCAGTCGCCGTGCAAGGCGTGCGCCGGCACCGGTGACAAGAACGGCACCCCGCGTGTGTGCCCGACCTGTGTCGGCACCGGCCAGGTGGCCCGCGGCTCGGGCGGCGGCTTCTCGCTGACCGACCCGTGCCCGGACTGCAAGGGCCGCGGTCTGATCGCCGAGCACCCGTGCGCGGAGTGCAAGGGCAGCGGCCGGGCCAAGTCGTCCCGGACGATGCAGGTCCGCATCCCCGCCGGGGTGTCCGACGGGCAGCGCATCCGGCTGCGCGGCAAGGGCGCGCCCGGCGAGCGGGGCGGCCCCGCCGGTGACCTGTACGTCACCGTCCACGTCGACCCGCACCCGGTCTTCGGGCGCAAGGACGACAACCTGACGGTGACCGTCCCCGTGACGTTCGCGGAGGCGGCCCTCGGCGGCGAGGTCAGGGTCCCGACCCTGGGCGGTCCCGCCGTGACCCTGAAGCTGCCGCCGGGCACGCCCAACGGGCGCACCATGCGGGCGCGGGGCAAGGGCGCGGTCCGCAAGGACGGCACCCGCGGGGACCTGCTGATCACCGTCGAGGTGAGTGTCCCGAAGGACGTGACGGGGAAGGCTCGTGAAG